>JAFLEH010000038.1 GCA_017301995.1 Verrucomicrobiota bacterium
AATACAATAAGACGTGCGGCCCGTTTGTCTGGACGAAAGGTCCAGAGAAACTGCGGCGCATCGTCCAGTTGACTCAATCATATCAAAAACAAATGCACACGAACTAATGGAACGTTGCACTAGATCCAGCAACCTTGTAGCCGCGGAACGGATTGCCTGATTGCCATCGCCGCCGGTCCGCGGCATATTGTGTCGGTAGGTACCGCCAACGAACACCGCAGGAATCCGCTGCTTTTCGAACCAAGCCTCGATCTGCGGAGTGGCATCGACCACCAGCCAGACATCCGGATCCGAGCCGGACATGTCCTTCGCCAGCACCCTGCCCGGACTCGTTGACCGGAACGCGCCGGAAACCTGGAACGCCACCTGGATTCCGTGGCTTAGCAAGCGCAGCCGGGTCTGGCGGATGCCCGCCTGAGTGCCAGCGGTCATCTCATGGAGGGGCTGTGAAATCAGAAACCGGGCGGTGATCGTCGGCTTGTTGCGCACGAACCACCCGGGACACACCTTGCGGGCAAGGCCCTTGCGCGATTTTTCCATGACCCCAGCCGCTTCCAACGAGGCCAACGCCGCCCTAACCGTCGGCCGCGACACATCAAACAAGCGTCCGACCTCTTCCTCTCCCGGCAATGACGGCCCCAATCGGCCGGCTTCGACTTCCTCCCGGATGAGGTCGGCTACCTGGCTGACAAGAGAGCGAGGGCGGGCGGTGACGGGTTTGGGCATGATTCGGGGAAGCTGACTACAGGATTCAGGAGAAACCGGAACGAACAATGGGAACCGCGCCGTGGTTGATAGAACCGGTCCCGGGCCCGACACCGACTTCCCGTGATCGGGTGACGGCACAGACGGTTGGGACCTGACGCGGGAAGGTCATATCAGGTGGTGACTTCATATCTCATGGTGGCACCGGGCGCGAGTTTCATATCCGCGGCCAGGGTGACCAGGACGCTGGTGCCATTCTGGACAAACGATGCCTTGAGGGGTGTCTGGCCCACGGTGACCGCCACCGTGCGGGCTTTGGCACCGGCGGCGAGTTCCACGCCGAGGGTCTTCACTTTGATTTGCCCGTGTTTCACTTCGAGCAGGTGCGACTGGTTTCCTTGTCGGCGCTTCTGCGCATAGGTCCCCCACCCGCCCGCGGCGGTGAACGGGGCGCGGAAATCGTCCGGCGTGAGGCGCGGAGCGAAGCCGATGCGGCCCGAAGGACCATGGCTGGTGAACCCGCAGGCGGAAATGAACGTGCCATAGCTCGCCATCGCGCGGGCGTAGTGGTCGCTGCATTCGACTTCGTTGTAGGGATTGCGGCGCGACGCATGGTAGCGGTCGTGGATCGCGCGGGTCACAGCAAGTCCCTCGGTGACCATGCCCTCCGCGATCATGTGGGAGGCCACCTGATGCTCGAAGCCGCTCATGCATTCGTTGAAGTATCCGGTCTGCCAACTGACGATGCCGAACACGTCCTTCACGCCGCGCGGGTTGGACGCCATCACCATGCCGCCTTCACCGGGCATGGCGTAGGGGCGCCCCACGGTGAAGTGTTTGCGGAACGGGCCGACATCCATCGTAAAGTTATATTTCCACAACGCGCGCAACGCGCTCAGGGATTTCTCCCGGTCCAGTACCCGGCCGAGATCGACCTGCCACGCCCAACTCTGGCCGTGCACCTGATCAATGTGGCAGGCTTCGTAGGTGCCGAGGTGCTTCGGCTTTTGCGGATCGGGCAATTGGATGAAATATTCGCCGTTGTAGAGCTTCGCTTCCACGGATGCCTTGGCCTTCGCCGCGTGTGCCCGGCATGCGTCCGCGAACCGGCCATCTCCCATTTCCCGGGCCATTTCCTCCACCGCCCGCAGCGCGGCGATCGCGAGCGAGGTGATCCAAGCGATCTGGCCGAACCATGCGGCGTCCAGTGTGTTTTCCTGCGGTCCATCGAGGATGCCGTCGCCATCGGCATCATGCCGGATGATATATTCCGCGGCCAGTTCCACCTTGGGCCATACTCGTTTGAGAAACTCCGCATCGGCGCTCATCTGGTGCTCGCGCCAGACTCCGAGGATGCGGCCGCAATGCCCGTCGATCGCCGGCCCGGTGCCCTCGGCGCGATGGCGGATGATTCCGGAGTCCGCGACGAATCCCACTCCGAAATCCACCCGCTCCCGGATATCGCGCTCGATCTCCGGAAAGATCCGCGCGACGGCCTGCGCGTAGTGCCAGACATGCGTGCAGGTCCCCTCGCAGCAGCCCACGCCCTCCCACGCCCAGAAGCGTCCGCTGCCGAAACGATGGGCGGTGGTGGTCGCCAAGGTGGACGTGTTGGCGAACGTTCTATCAAGAAACCAATGGGGCAGCGTGGAATCATACCAGGTGTCCCGCCAAAGCCGGGTGAGTTTTTCCAAACGCGGCAGTTCCCTAACCACATGACCCGCCACCGCCGCCGCGTCGGCGAACCGCTTGGCGTAATGGTTTCCCGTGGCGGCGTCCGGGCACGGGAGTTTGGTCCGCGGAAAATGCCAGGCGAGCACAAAGCGGAAATCGGCGGATTCTCCGGGCTTTACCATCGCCGTTTTAACAACACAACCTGGCGGAGCCTCGCTTTTCGCCTGTGCCGCCGAGCCATCCGCGAACGCCGCATCCGGCAGGCCGCCCGGCGTCATTGATAGATCGGCGCGTGCGTCGCCCACCGCAGCGAGGACCATCGTGCCAAAATCCGGCCGCTGCTCCAAAGGAAGATCCTCCGGCGCAATATCGGTCTGGATGATGTGATCCACCCCGATGTTCGCCCACGGACCTGCCGCATTGTCGAAAATCTCGATCACCACCTCACGGCCATCGAACTCGGATAGATCGAGCGCCGCCCTTCGCATCCGGTTGTGGTTGTGTCCGGTGGCGCGACGGACTTCCTTGCCATCCAACAACACCCTCAAGCCGACATCATCCCGCTGGCCACCGCCGATGTGAAACGCGAGGTACCTGCGCTCGATCCGGATCGGCGGGCTTGTCAGCTTGCCCTTTTGATCATCCTTGCCGCCAACCGATCCACCAGGGGCGGTCGCGTGGGAATTGACCGTGCGGTCACCCTCGCCGCCGAGGTCGCCCTGATAGGCGGGCACCTCCGACCGTTTCACCGGCTCCCTGCCGAAGGCATCGCCCTCGGTCCGCCACGCGCCATAGCCGCTTTCGAAATCAGCTACTAACAAATCCGGCCGCGGTTCGGAAACCCGGCCTTGTCTAACCATCTCCATCACCACCATGGTGAAACCGCCATCCTTTGCCACGCGGTTCTTCCTAACATACCCGCCGGGGATTCCGGAGTGGAAGCAAACCGCATTCTGCAACCAACCCGCTAGATCGACCTCCACCGCCTCCGCACCCCGGTTTTCCACCCGGATGGCAAAAACGGTGGCCGGCAGCGCCGAATCGTCGGCCTGATGGGGAACAAACGGGGAGAACGCCTCCATCACCACGGCTACGGGAGAATCGGGGTCACTGTATCGAACCGTTCCGATCGGATACTGTCCGGTGAATTCGACTTCCTTCCATCCGTCCGAATCCAGTGTGCGCACGTGCGATGCGGCGCCCTGCCTGATCCGCACCGCGAAGCCCTGCGCGATCTTCTGGGAGTCAGCCAGCGTGGCGGGTTTCACATAACGCGCGCCGTGCCTGCAAGTCACCATTCCGCCCGCTCCCTCGAAGTCCGCGCCGATCTCGCTGAACGGAAAGGTCACCGGCAGCACACCCTCGCCGTTCTTGTTGAAAATGTCCCAGTTCCAGAGGCGGCCGTCGCCACCCAGATAGAGCGTGCCGCAGCAAATCCCGCCCACCGGCATGCCGATGTAGCGCAATTCCCCGCGCGACTTCGCGTAGGTGGCCGGTGTTCCACGAGCGGCCAACGAATCCACCCATTCCTTGCGCAGGTGTTTCTCCAGCGGGATGAAACGCCCCCAGTCCTCCCGTTCGCCCGCGGCGCCGAAGGAGAATCCGCCCCCTGCCCATGCCCCGGCCCCGGCCGCCAGCTTGAGGAAATCCCTGCGCTGTACACGCCTGTCATTGGTGGCGCCCGATGCCGCGCCCGGTTGGTTGTGTACCATGGATGTATGTGTTAGAAAGTGATTCGTTTCCCGGATTTCCGTCCGCACGGCGCGGGATCCCGCCACACAATGCAACCGCCCCCACGCCCTGCAAACGCCTTTTTGCCTGTCATTGTAAATTACAGGTGATTTGGTGATGGCGGACGGTGGGGCCCCATGCAAATCCGCCGGTCTTCATTTCCACACCTTGTCCGCAAGGCCTTCCACGCGGGAGGCGGCGCCCTGGATGGCGGGCAAGCCGTTTTCCGGGCGGTCCAGATAGAAATACGCGGTGGCGGAGACGTCATCGCTGCGGTAAAAATGCGTGCTGCCCTCGGGGTGCTTCGGATCATCGGGCGACGGCGCGTCCTTGCGATCCAGCATCCGGTGGATCTCCGGCGCGCGTCCGGTGAGATTGTTCACATCGCCGCCGTGCGTGTCCAACACCCACAGCGGTTTGGTAGTTGCGCCACTGGCGATGATCTTGCGGACCTGTTCGGTCGAGGCGTTGCCGATTTGTTGGATCGTGACCCGGCAGTCCTGATGGAAAAACACCGGATCATCGATGTGGAAGCGGTAGAACGCGTAAAGATCGCGGTTCTTGTCGGACACCAACGAGCCGTGGATGCGCCCGCGGAATTCTCCCTGGCCCCAACCGGTGCCGATGTAATCCTCCGTGCCGGTGCCTGCCAGCGTGGGATAGTCGGTGTCGCCGTCCAGATAGATCTTCACCTCGCCCTCGCCGAACCAGGTCCCGCGGTAGGCGGCATCACCGATCACGCCGATATTGGTCCCGAGATAGCGGCCTTTCCCCGTGACTTTCGGGAGAATGGTGAAATCCTTGCCAAGTTCGGTTTTGGCCTCGCGCCGCCAATGCGTGTGGAAATACAGGGCATCGTCGGCTTGTTTGGCCACCTCGGTGTAATTGATGTCATACCACACCAGCGCATGGGCGGTGGACTCGTTGACCAGTTGGATCCTCGCGCCTTTCCGATAGGGCATGGGCACGGTGAAATTGTAGGACCGCCCCTCGGGACTGGAGAACAGGGCGTTTTCAAACGGCACCAGCAAACCGAGACCGGAACAGAAGAAATCGCCCACCGGCGCGGACACGGCGGGCGTTGGCGCGCCATCCCAAAACATATCAATCCGCACAAGCCGCCGTTGCTCGCGGTTCATCGGAATGGTGCCGCTGAGCCACATCCTTCGGATGATTCCGGCGCCCTTGATGTCGGCGAGCGTGGCGGTGGCGCCGGGCGCGATGACGATGAACGCGTCGCCCTTGGCGCCACGGTTGGATTTCCCGCCCTGGCCTTTCGCTCCGGTCGGATTTTCCGGACTGATCCAACGGGTGTGGGTGCCATCGGCCGGAGCCTGATAGAGCGGCTCCGCTGCCACATTCGCGGCAAGCAAGCCGAGGGTGATTGCGACCAGTTTCATTTCGGTTATTTTCATGGGTCGGAGCAGGTTGAATCGATTGCTTCACAGGCGGTGAGTCGATCTTGCATTCCAATGGCGGGAAGATCAAGCCTCTTGACGGATCTCCCTTTGAAGTCAGTTCCCCGCGGGCCCGGGTGGTACGGCTGGCAATTTTCCGAAGATTTCCTTAAGTCGCGCGGTGTCGAACTTGGGTTGGCGGTCGTAGAAGAAAAGTCCCTTCTGTTCCTGCTCAACATCGGTCAACTGGGTGAAACAATAGCCACCGATGTGGGGCGACAGTCCGAGAATCACATCCACCATGCCGCCCACGCGCTGGTAATATTCGTTCTGAGATTTCGTGCCTCCGTAGCCCCAACCGGAGGCCTTGCGATCACCGGAAAACGCCACGCCGCCGAACTCATCGAAAATATACGGAATCGTGCCGTCGTATTCGATGGGCGCGAACGCGGCGTTGTATTCGGGAAAATTCGAACCGGTGTTGAATTGCGTGCGCGGCTCGATGTCGAACTGGTGCGCGCGCATCAGCTTGCCGTCGTTCCACAGAATCTTCCGCAGCGCCTCCGGGTTCTGTTCGTAGTTGTGGACGGTATAAATCTCCGCCGCGAAGTGCGTGCCGCCGGAGTTTCCCACGAAGATGCGCGTCGGATCAACCAGCTTCGTCACGCGATATAGCTCCTGCATGAAACGCGGATAATTGATGCGGTCGATGTTGTTCTGCTCGTTGTTCGGCGTCCACGCGATGATCGACGGGTGATTGCGGTCGCGCTCGAGAATCTCAATCCATTCGGGCGTGAAGATGCGGGCTGCCTCGGGCCGGTTGTAGTCCAGGCCCCAGTTCGAGGCCTCGCCCCAGGTCAGATAGCCGAGCTTGTCCGCCCAGTAGTGAAAGCGTTCCTCAAACACCTTCTGGTGCAGCCGCGCGCCGTTGAAGCCGACCGACATGGAGAGTTCAATGTCGCGCTTGAGTGCCGCGTCGTTGGGAGCGGTCCACTGGCTCTCGGGATAGTAGCCCTGATCCAGCACCAACCGCAGATAGATGGGTTTGTTGTTGAGAAAAATCCGGTTGCCCTCGGTGTGAACCTTCCTCATTCCGAGATAGGAGTTCACCGTGTCCACGACTTCACCCTTGGCGTTCAATACCTCGTAAACCACGTCGTAAAGAAACGGACTTTCCGGACTCCAGAGTTTCGCGTCATTCATCGGCACTACAACCGGTGTGGCCTCGCTGGCGGACGCAGTCACACTGCCGGCTGTCTTGTCGCCGTCCTTGACCGTCACGCGGAACTTTCCGCCCTTGAGACTGACAAATCTCGGATTGATAACAACTTGTCCCTGATCAATGTCGGTAATGACCTGCACGTTCCGCAAACCCTCGTCCGCGACCGCCTCCAACCAGACCGTCTGCCAGATACCCGTGGTGCGGGTGTAATTGCAACCATGCGAAAGCAGGCGCGTGCTCTGTTTACCCGCCGGCTGCATTTGATCGCGCAGATGGCTCCGCGCATACACCACCAGGCTGTGCGTGCCGCCTGGCTTGACGAACTTCGTGATGTCCAGCCCGAACGACGACGTGCCGCCGAAATGGCGCGTCATGAACTTTCCGTCGAGATAGACCTCCGCCTGATAATACACCGCGCCAAAGTTCAGCATCACGCGCCGCCCCTCCCAGTCCTTCGGCACGGTGATGTTGCGCTGATACCAGAGATGTTCGATAAAATCCTGGAACTCAACGCCGGACAACTTCGACTCCGGCGCAAACGGTACGATGATCTTGTTCGTGAAGCCCTGCGATTTCTGCCAGCCCTTCTCCAGACCAGACCCGGCGGGGTCGAACGAGTAGGTCCATTCACCGTTCAGGTTGACCCAGTCCTTCCGCTCGAACTGAGGGCGCGGATGTTCAGGGCGTGGCGGTTCGTCTCCGCCCCAACATGGCAGGCATACCATGGATACCGAAACCACGAGCAAGCGGCACAACTCAAATAAACTTCTCATCCTTGTTCGATATCTTACAGGTTCGCTTGGTTTCAACACCTTCATTGCGCGGCGATGCCGTTCTCTGGCAGCACGAGGCGGGCGAAGCCCCGTTGTTCCATCCCGGGTTCCGCGACCGCGGTCACCGGTTCGCCGATGGGGCCGGCGTAGGCCGGTTGACGCGCGGCGACCTCCCAGTTCGCCAGATCGCCGGAAATCTCGATCTCCCAGTAAACGGCGGACCGAGCGTCGGCACCCAGCGGAAACCGGAACACCGCGGGCACGGATGCGGCATCGACCGAGATCCGGGTCACCGGCACGCTGGCGCCGGATGCGGGGTCCGTTCCTAACACATATTCCAGCACGTTGGGCGCTCCGTCGCCGTCCGGATCGGCCGCCGGTTGGGCGTTGGCGGTGCTTGCCTGTGGCAGGCGGTTCCTCACAAAGGTGGCAAAACCGGGGCTGCCTGAAGAGAAGACCACATTGTCCAACAATCCGATGAAGCGCCCGTCGGGTCCGCCGCTGCCGTTTTTGGCCGCGCCGAAGGTCAGATCGGCCGAGGGGGAGGGAAAGGCCGCGCTGCTGCCAAGCTCCACACCGTCCAACGACAGTCTGCTCAGACCGGCGCGCCGGATGAGGCGCAGGTTCTGCCACTGGTTGAGCTTCACCGAACCGGCCGGGCCCGTGATGACATCTCCGGTGCCGTTGATGTGAAACCGCCACGAGCCGCCGGCATGATAGATGAAACACGAGCCCGAACCATAGCGCCCGAGCGCCACCGGAATGTGAAACGACGAACCACCGGTGGGTTTGACGTCGAATCCCATCTCAAAATCGGCTAGATCGATCCCGGCCAGCAGTTCGGCGCCCTGGCCGGTCAGGTGTCCGGCCCCGCCGAATCCGACGCTCAGCGTGTCACCGGCCGCCGCGGAGTCGCTCCGGTAGGTCACCGTGCCCGAGGCCGCCAAGGCCGGTGCGCCCGCCTGTTCCCTGGTGCCGCCGGCAGGGGTGTCGGCCGCCGCGCCCGGATCATCCTCACCCAGACGCCACCGCTTCTCGCTGAAAGTTACCGGTTTGGGATCGGATGGCACGAAGGCGTCCACCCCAACCGGCATTCCGGGATGGCCCGCCGCCGCGACGAGACGCACGGTGATCGCCGCATCCACCGGTTTCACGTAGCCGAGTTTCAACTCCTTGCGTCCGAGCGTGGCGGAACCGGCATCCACTCCGGCGAGCACTTTGGCGCCGTTCACCCACACCTCCACCGTGCCGCCCTCCGGCAGGGTGGTTAGATAGAGCTTGAGCATCCGCGGATTGAACTGTTCGGTCAGCCGGAACTCCACGAACTGCCCGGCGGCGGTGAACGGCAGCACGCGGTAGGATCCGGCACTGACAAGATGGTCGGGATCTTCACTCAGGGTCGGTGTCACGACGGATGGCACGATACCCGGCGAGGCCGCGCTGGGTGTGGCCGCCTCGGCCTCGACGGCGTTGGGCAGATTGACGGAACCGCCGCCGGTGCGGATCCGGTCGGACTCGGCCTGGAGCGATTCCAAAGAAGTGACCGCCTGGGCCGCCCGGGCAGGCAGCGCCGGACGGTTGTGGGTGGAACCGGGAATCGCGTAGTAGAAGGTCGCCGCGCTGTACATCAGCAGATCCCAGGCGTTGCGCTGGTCGGTGCCCGGCGACGCTTCCATGTCGAACACAAGCCGGGAGTTGAACGGCATCGCATCGAGCATCCGCGTGCGGGTGCAGATGTTGAAGCCCTTGGGCGAATTGGCCGCCGTCGATCCCACCTGGGCGTTGGCTTCGAACGGGGTGGCGAATTCGTCGGTGCGGGTGGGCACCACCCCGCCGGCCCAGCCGTAGTAGTCCTCGGTGCCGGTGCCGAAATTCCCGGGAAATTTCCCGACCGCGTATTCGTCGTCCACATAAATTTTCTCATCGCCCTCGCCCCACCATCCGTTGGTTAGATTGAGCACCGTCCAGACATCGCCCACCAGCACGCCCTTGCCGGCGACATCCACGAAGTTCCAATCATGAAACGGGGTGCCGGGGGAGATGAAATCCGGCCGCCAGCGGGCGTGGAAATGCATCGACCGCGCGTCCCACTGCCACGATGCCGTGCGGACCTTGAGAACGGCGGTGGCCGATGCCGTTCCGCAGTTGAGCAGGCGCACGCGGCCGCTGTTCTGATAGGGCATCCGCCAGCGGCAGACGAACCTGCCGTCCGCGGCCGTGGATGTCCGGGCCAGCGTGGCCACATTGTTGGCGCGGTCCGCGCTGTTGAAGAAATCGCCCGCCGGACACCAGACGGTTTCGGTGCCATCGAAGGTGGCGCTAAGCACCAGATTGCGCAGCAGCGCCGGATTCGCGGCGATCGCGGCCTCGTCGAGGTCGATCTCAAGCTCGGTCACGGCACGCGCTCCGGCCGGCAGGTCGAGCGCCAACTCGCCTTGGTTGGGCGGCACCACGCCCGATTGCTGGAGTTGCGGATCCGCGGACGGAGGCGGATTGGTTAGAGCGGCGCCCACCGTCGCCAACAGCGGCGACTGGAACCTGGCGGCGGTGAAGGTCTCCACGGCGGTGCCCGGCGGATAGGCGCGGTAGGAGACGATGTCGTAGAACGGGCTGCCGCTAAGCGTGACCTTGCACGACTGGGCGAACGGAATCGGAAAATGCAGCACGCCCGCGCGCGCGGTAAAGTTCGAGAATGGCGCGGGCAGCGACACCGAATTCTGGGGCGATGGCTTCGAGCCATACTCGGCGGCGGACCAATTCAGGTTGCTCAGCAGCTCGATCAGATTCTGGTCGATCACCGGCGTGGTGGCTCCATCCAGATAGATCCGGACACTAGGCCCCGTGCGGTTGCCGAAATCCTTGTAGAAAAACGGGGTCCAAATGCGGGTGAGGGCACCCGGACCGTTGTGCTCCATGATCACCCACTCGGTTTGGCCGTTGCGCTGTTCGGTGCGGATATAGCCGAGCCCGTCGCTATCGGCGAACCAACCGCCGGTTCCTTGGTCGGCCTGGTCTCTTGCGGTGGATAGACGGTTGTAGGTGCTCGCCTGTTTGGCCTCGTATTGGGGTGACGGGAATCTGGCGACAGCTCCAAGGTCGGCCATTTCGGCCAGAAGGCTTTCGAAAGTAACGGTTCCCTGGGCGGAGGCCGGACAGGCACCTGACAACCAGATCGCCGCAATTGAGGCGACGCAGGCGCGAAAGGATGATGGATGAGAAGAATGGAAGGTCACGGGTGCGTTGGAGGGTATGGGTAAGTGCCGCCCTGCGATGCCCCTGACAGGGAGGCGGAAGCGCACAACGACGCCGGAGTCCGGGCCATCGGACTCCGGCGCGTTCGCATTGTCAATCCGTCATTTAGCGGCGGCGGCGCAATGCCAATCCGAATCCCGCCAGACCTAACATGACAGCGGATGTTTCGGGGATCACCGAAACGTTGTCAACCTGGCCCTGGAACCGGCCTTCGAAAACGCCTCCTCCCGTCAATCCGGATCCAATGGAAAGACTGTCCCCCAGAACTCCCGTGTTGGTGAAGCTGCCTGTGGTTCCTATCAGGTTTCCGTCGATGTAGAACGACATCTGGGTGCCGGAGCGCTTGGCTTCGAGATGATACCATTGGCCCAGGTTGACGGAACTCCCGGAAACCAGGTCACCGATGCCGTTTGAGTGTAGCCTCCAGGTTGATCCCTGCCCGGTATGGTAGAAGAACAGTTGTCCGGATCCGCCTTTGCCCAGTGTCATCGCAATGGAGAAACCGCTGGCATTTCCGGTCGGGCGGGCATCGCAGGAGAACGAGAAGTCTCCATAGTCGATCCCCGAGTAGAATCCGGACCCGGACGCGCTGAAGCTCTGACTGCCATCGAACAATCCCGACAGGGTGCTTCCGCCAAGCGGTACGGTCGTGCTGTAGGTTCCGCCGGATCCCTGGCGGGTCAGGTCTTTGTCGCCTGCGCCGGAGTCGTCGGTTGTGGCCTGCAACGCGCTCCCGCCGGTGGCTCCGGGATCATCCTCGCCGAGCTTGTAGCTCAGGGCGGTCAACGCCGCCTGTGACGCCTGCGCCATGGCGGCACAGACGGCCAGGGTGGCCCATCTCGTGTGTTGGTTTCGTTTCATGGTTTTCTGGTTGGTTGGTTATTGTTCTTGGTGGGTGATGGATCAGGGTGCCGGTGGCGGTGTTGGGGAAGCCTTCGCACGGATGAATCCGGCGGCGGCGGCGGCAACCGGATCGGTTAGACGAACCGAATGATAGGTATAGCCCGCGGGGGCCACAGGCAGTCCGTTGGTGACGGCGGGAAGGATTTCCTCCAGTCCGCGGTCGAAGGTGGTCAGATTGCCAGATCCAGCGATCTCGTAATCGACGCCGTCTCGCGAGGCAGTTAGGGGACCGGTGCCTCCCAGGGAAATGCCACTGCGCGCAGCGAAGGTGAGCACGAAGTACCGCTGGCCGGAAAAGTCCGCCACCGTGTTGAGGGAAGGCCCTCTATCCGCAGGAAGGTTGGGATCTCCGCCGAAGGCGAACTCCTGGAAGTTTGACGCGCCGTCACCGTCGGGATCGCCGTCCGGTCCGTCGTTGCCGGTGCCGCTGGCGATGCTCAGCCCGTGGGCGGTTTCCCATTTGTCCAACAAGCCATCGGCGTCCGCATCCGCGGGCGGCAGCGGCGGGGTGATGAGGTTCACATTGTCGATCTGGCCGATGAAGCCGCCTTCGAAGCCGGGACCTGAGTTGTTGCGGTTGCCGCCGATGGAAACGGCGTCGCGGAAGGATGTCGGGAATCCTCCGGTATCGCCACCGGTCAGGACTGTGAAAGTGGGCGACGCGACATTGTCCACATACAGGGTATTCACGCCGTTGACCCGTTCGAACCGCACGTTCTGCCAGGTGTTGAGCGTGGCGGGCAGCCCGCTGTTGAAGTTGCCGCGGCCATTGCAGTGAACCTGCCAGGTGCCGCCGGCATGATAGACGAAGAGATTCTGGCCGGCGCCATCGGAGTCGCGGTTGCTGCCGATGGTCACGGCGATGTGGAAACTGGTGCTGGCGGTGGGACGGGCGTCGAAACCGAATGAATAGTTGTCCGGATCGAACCCGGTGAAGAAGCCCTTGCCCTTCGCGCCATAGACTTCCGTGCCGGTAAAGCTGCCGGAAAGCGTGCTGCCACCGGACGGAACTTCCGAGCTGTAGGTGCCGTTGGTGCCCGTGCGGTCGAGGTGCGCGTCGGAGACATCCCTCGTCACCGCGTTGAGCGCGCCGGCGGCGGTGGCGCCGGGATCGTGCTCGCCGAGTTTCCACAAGTGTTGGTTGGCGATCTTCGCAGGCGGGCTGCTGGCCGCGCTGGAGGGATCGGTGCCCCAGGCAAATTCGCGGCCGTTGTCGGAACCGTCGCTGTCGGGGTCGTCCAGTTCATCGTATTTGGCGATGATTTCCGGAACCGTTTCCGAAGGGCTGTCACGGAAATACTGCACCTCCCATGCGTCCGTTAGACCATCGCCGTCGCTGTCCGGGGTGGATGCGGCGGAAGTGGGATCGGTACCCGCCTCGTGTTCGACGAAGTTGGAGAAAGTATCGTTGTCTGGATCGCCGTCGCCATCCCATTTGGCGAGAATCGCCGTTTCGCTTTCCTCGGGAGTCGCACGGAAGTAGTGGATCTCCCAGCCATCGCACAGCGAGTCGGCGTCCGTGTCCGGATAGATGAAACGGTTCTGCGGATCGGTATCCGCCGTTTCCTCGCGTTCGTTGTCCGCCAGATCGCCGTCGGGGTCTCCGCTTCCGGTCTGGTTGAGGTTGCCGAAGTTGGAAGTCTCCCACGCGTCGGCGAGCCCGTCCGCGTCCTTGTCATCGGGAGTTGACAGAATGTTGTTGGGATGTGAGCCGGCGGTGAATTCGGCAAGATTGGTGAAGGTGTCACCGTCCGGATCACCGTCGGGACCGTCATCGCCGGTGGCGATGGTCTTGTCGAGGCCGTTGGCGTCCTCCCACGAGTCCGGCAGGCCGTCGTTGTCGGTGTCCGGCACCGGCACCGTGCTCAATTTCACGTTGTCGATGAACCCCACGAAGCGTCCTTCCACGCTGCCGTCGCCCTTCTTTCCGGCGGCAATGGTGAAATCGTCAGTCGGGTTGACAAAGCTGGTGCTGGAGCCGGCCAGCGCGCCGTTGATGTAGAACTTCACCGTGCCGGCCTGCCGTGTCAGGGTTATGTTCTGCCAAGCACCGGTGGTGCCCGCTCCGGTGATCTTGTCGCCGGAACCATTGATGTGATAGTGCCACACGCCCGCCGTGTAGTAGATGGACGCGCATTGGTTGGCCCCGTAGCGGCCCAGGCAGACGGCGATGTGAAAGCTCGGCGCCGAAGTGGGTTTGGCATCGAAGGAAAGCTGGAAGTCGTTCAGATCCACACCCGAATAGAATCCGCCGCCTGCTCCGGTGTAATTGCCGGCCCCTCCAAACTCGACTGATAGAGCGCTGCCTCCGGACGGCACATCGGACCGATAGGTTCCGCTGCCGGACAGGGTCAGGTTCTTCGCGGCCACGGCATCGACTGTGGCGGTTGCGGCCGCGCCGCCGTCTGCGGCACCCGCGTCATCCTCGCCAAGTCGCCAGGACGCATGGTCCGCTGCGCGGCCGGAAACGACGGCGATGATGGTAAAAAACAACAGGGTTTTGGTGGATTTCATGGCTTGTTGGAAAACAGGGATTATCATCCCGCTCCCGCCCGCCTGATGCGGTTGGAGTTCGGAATCGGGCTAACGGTAGCCCCGAATTTCCACCCCGCCTATGGCACATATTGGGGGGGCTCACTTCCCCAGAAACTTGAGAATCGCCTCGGTTCTCGAATGGACATGCAGCTTTTCGTAGATGCGTGCCATGTGTTTGCGCACGGTGTCGCCTGAGATACCGCAATCGGTGGCGATCTCCTTGTAGGAATGACCCTTGGCCAGACTGGCGAGGATTTCCTGTTCGCGAGGCGTGAGGTTTTGAAGCTCCGCCGATTGCTTGGCCGGGGCTGGCAACCGGTTGACCTGATGGAAAAACTCGACCACCTTGCGGGCGATGCTGCGCGACATCGGCGCGCCACCGGCGCAGATCTCCTTGAGCGCCTCGATCAGCTTCGGCCGGGGCGTGCGTTTCACCAGATAGCCGTTGGCGCCGGCCATAAGCGACCTGAACAGGGCGTCGCCGTCTTCATAAACGGTTAGCATGACCACCGGCAAATCCGGCAGCCGAGCCTTGATCTGGCGGACGCAATCGATCCCGGAATTGCCCGGCAGGTTGATGTCCATCAACACGAGGTCGGGAGGATCTGCCGCCAACCCGGCGAGCGCGCTCTCCGCATCCGGATAGCTGCGCGAATGGCTAAACCCCGGAGTGCCGCCGACCAGCGCCTCCAACTCCCGCCGGAGGCCCTCGTCATCTTCGACAATCGCAATGGAAGTGAGCAGCGGCATCGGTGGATGCATACCACTCCCGGAGGGAATGGCAACCGCCAAAACGCGGAACTCACGGCGGCGAAGGCAACGGCAGATCGAATGCCACGATGACGCCACCACCGGATGCCGGCCCGATCTCCACCCGCCCGCCAACCGCCGACGCCCTGGCCCGCATGTTTGTTAGTCCGTTGCCGGAAGCCGCGACTCCATCCCGGGAAAACCCGATTCCGTCGTCTTCGACGGCGATGTGCAAATGATCGCCGGAAACCTCCAGTTTGAGCCAGATCTCACTGGCAATGGCATGTTTCAGCGCATTGTTGATCGCCTCTTTCACGGCCAGAAACACCTGGTGGCGGTAGTCCACCGCAAGCGGCACCATCGGAAGATCCACCGGGACCTCATGCCAGCACCGGACGCCCGCGGATTCGCACAATTCCTCGCTCACCGTACAAAGATAATCCACCAGTTTCGGCAGGTTGTCGTTGGCGGGGCCCACCGCCCATACGATTTCATCCAAGGTCTGGATCATGGTGCGTGCCCTGCCGCCGATCCTACGCAGTCGCATTCTGTCGGCCTCGGGATCGCACGACTCGGTCTCGCTGACCATCAGGATTTCGGTTAGGCTCGTGCCGAGATCGTCATGGATGTCGCGGGCGATCCGAGCGCGCTCGCGTTCGATCGCATGGCCCATTTCAAGCCGTTCCACGCGTCGCCGCATCCGGGATCGGGTCCACCAGACACCCCAGAGTCCTATCAAAGAAACCGCCGTGGCCACGACCGCCGGCGCGAACCAGCGAGTCTGCCAGAACCGAGGCGTCACACGCAAAACCACCGGGCCAGCCGACTCCCGCCAGACGCCGTCCGCCCCGCCAACCATCACCCGGAATTGATAGACTCCCGGAGCCAGGCGGCTGTAGGAGACCGAGCGTTCGGCCCCCGCATCCAGCCACTCCCGATCCAACGGCTCCAACCGGTGACGGAACCGCTGGTTCCTTGCGCCGCCAAGATCCGGCGCGGTGAACTCAAACTCAAAACGCCGGACGGACGCCGGAGCGGTTAGAACCGGCGTGCCGGTTTCCAACGGGATCCCATCGGCCAGCACCGATTCGACTCTCACCTCGGCGCCCGTTCCCCGGCGGACCACCCCTCCGGGCCGGACAATCGCGGCGCCGATCATGTTGGCAACGCATAGCGCATCGTTTCCCAACCGGGAGATCACCGGTTGCCCGCCACCGGAACAGCCGCGGTTTCCCAGGCCGTCGTCCGGCATCACCCTCCAACATAACAACGGCGGACCGCCCGGGAGATATCCCGCCAATGAGTCGCGCGCACAGCCGAACACACCGTTGCTGGAACTGAACCACAAGCTGCCCCGTCCGTCGTCGGCAATCCCCAGAATCGAATCGTCGGGCAACCCGTCGGCACGGGAGAGGCGGGAAAGCAATCCGCCATGCCAGTGCCACAACCCACCATAAAGCGTGCCCAGCCACAGGCCACCCTGTGCGTCGGCATGGACCGACCTCAGATCGGAGCGCGCCATGCCTAACAATGAATTCGCCGCCACCAGACTGTCGCCTTCGACTCTCCAGACACCGGTTCCGAACGCCGCCACCCAAACGGTTCCCGCGCTGTCCCGCGTGATGCCGCGGATATCGAGAACCACGGTTTCCTCCGATGGGCGGAGCATTCGCCATACGCCCCCTCCATCGCGGTGCCAGAGCGCGCCAGTGCCTCCCTGCCCACCCATCCACATCTCCCCCTCACGATCCTCGTAAAACGTGACCACCTCGCCCGCAGCAACGTCCACGCGTTCGAATCTTCCGCTTTCCAACAGAAACGCACCTTCCGAAGTTCCGGTCCAAATCCTCCCTCCACGATCGGCAAAAACCGCATGCACCGCCCTGCAGGCCAAACCTTCGGCCTCGCCATAGCGACGCAATCCATCCGAATCGTGACAATAGATCCCATCGTCGGTCACACCGATCCACAGCCGACCGGCAGGATCACCCGAAACCCCGATCACCACGGCGCGGTCGTCCATTCCGGGTGGAGTTATCATTTCCGCAACATGCGGTGAAATCCGGTGCAGCCCCTCGCCAAGCGTGCCAACCCAGACCGCTCCCTGCCGGTCTTCCAACAACGATGTGACCACACAGCGCCGCAACGGTCCCTCATGGACGATCTGCTCCCAACCGCCGTCCGGTGAATTGTGCCAAATGCCACCCCACCAATCGCTCAGCCAGAATCCGCCGATACGGTCCCGCAACACGGAGGACACCGGCTTTGCCTCGGAGCCCACCCCCTCCGGCAAAGACAGCCTCCGGACAACGGCTCCCTCGCTTGATAGATGGCACAGCCATCGGCCGCCTTCTCCTGACGCGATGGCCCAAATCCCATTCTCCGGATCGGCGCAGGCGGGCTCATACAGCGCTCCGCCCGGAATGGCATGCGAAAACCATCGCTCTCCATCGTAACGCCGGAGATCGTTTCCCCGGAGCGCCCAAACCGAACCGGACGCCTCCGCCACCACCGAGCCTTCGGCAACGCCCCGCCAGTCATCGCGATCCATCGGCCTATCCGCCCTGAACGCGACCGGATCGCCGCGTTCCGCCCAAACCCACATCCCGCCACTTGCGCAGGGCGCCAGCAACGAGTGCCCCGTCCACGCCGGAAACGACAGCGGATTACCACCTGCCTTGACACTTCCGCCGACCTCGCCGGCTTTGCCGTTCCGGTAAACAAATGCGCGTCCCGATTTACCGGCAATCCAGAGTGCTCCGTCGCGATCAAAAGCCAACCCCGCGATCTCCCGCTCCGGAATGCCATCCATCCGCTTGAACCGCGCGCCATCGAACCGGACCACACCGGACGGCGTGCCTAACCAAAGACACCCGTCCGGCCCTAGAGCCATTGTGGTGATCGTTCCATCCGGCAGGCCCTCCTCCAGATGCCACCCGCGGATCTGCCAGCCATCCGCGGAAACGGCGCTGACCGAAGCCAGAAGCCACCCCGCCACAAGATGGCGCGACCACCGTTTCCACCACGGTGTCCGCAACCGATCATCTCCCGAGCCGCATCGCATACGCCTGCCACCCTAGCCATGCCGTACGGCTTGGCAACCCGAATTCCGGTTCCGGGCCGCGGAGTGCCGCGCCCGCTTGGTTGTGTCCAATGGGTGGTCCGTTAGAAAACGCCATGCCGCCCGGAACAATCTCACCGTCCGAACATCTGGGTCCAGTGGCTGCCGGTATTGCCAAGGCCGATGCGGAGTTGTCCGGGGCTGAACATGTTCTTGTGGTGGCCTGGGGAGTAGAACCATCCCATGTTGGCCGAGTGCGGATCGCCACTGCCCATGAAAATGTTTTCGCCGGATGCCGAGGTGCCGAAGTTCTTGGCGCGGTCCCATGGGGTCTTCTTGCCCGGCACCGGCGACTCGTGGGCGAAGAACCCCTGCTCCTGCATGTCCTTGGAGTGATCGCGCGCCGCCTCGCACAGTTTCGGATCCAGAACCAGCGCGTTCAATCCGACCAGCATCCGCCACTCGTTGCATTCCTCGATCCCCTTCGCCTCGGCTTCGGGGACCTCCTTGTCCTTCGCGATCTTGCGGTTCTGGGCGAGAATCCGCAGATCGGCTCTGGAAAATCCGCAGCAGGCTTCCGCGGCGGCCTTTTCACCGGCTTCGAGCGAGGAAACGGAGTCCATCGGCGTGGTCGCGATGGCCGCCTTGATCGCTCCGTCGCGGAGTTCGGCGAGCGCCTTTACCACCTTGCGCTGGGCCTGGATCTTTGGCCCGCCGGCTTCTATCAACTGCGCCGAATCCGGAGCTAACAATTTCCTCAGCGCCTCCACCGCCGGCCAGCTCACTTCCTTGAGCTGGGGTTTCATCGCGGCTTCGTCCAAGGCGTAAACCCGCATGAAATCCGCGCGGAGGCTTGAGATTTCCTTCTGCTGTCCGCCTTTTTTCCCGACCTGTCCGGTCGCGGCGCGGCCCAGTTCCGTCAGATAGGTGTCGCGCATCCGCGGCCAGATTTTCTCGATCTCCGCGAGGAGCTTCTTCTGCTCGGCTCCGGGCAGGTCCGCCACCGATTCCAACAGATCGGAAAATTCGCCGCCTTCCTCCATGCGGCTTTGGAACGCGGCGAGAATCTCGTCCGCCGCCGTCGGTGCGGCCGCCAATGGCAGCACACCCAGCCCGAAAAGGAAACATGCCAGCCGGAAATTCATGGCGGTGAGACTAGCGTCCCACGCCCGACCCCGCAAGCGCGAAGCAAGAAATCGCGACACCGCCATTGTTTGATCGGTGTGTTCCGTGGAAAGGCACGATCCGCCCGGATCGGGAAAACCGACGATTCCCGGTTCCCGATTTTCCCGAGACTCGCCCGTTCATGGGGAGATTTCGCTCGCAATCCGACCCGGGGGGAGACAGGCTCGCGGGGTGATGAAGACTGAAGAGGATTTCATGCGGCATGCGATCGGGCTGGCGCGGGCGGGCATGCTCCGTGGCGAAGGTGGGCCATTCGGCGCGGTGGTGGTGCGGGCCGGGGAAATCGTCGGCGAAGGATGGAACCGGGTACTCGCGAGCGCCGATCCCACCGCGCACGGCGAGGTGGTGGCCATCCGCGACGCGTGCGCGAGGCTGGGCACCCATGTGCTGGACGATTGCGAGATTTTCACCACCGGACAGCCCTGCCCGATGTGCCTCGGCGCGATCTACTGGGCGCGGTTGCGGAAAATCCACTACGGTTTCCGGATCGAAGACGCGGCGGAAATCGGCTTTGACGACCGCGAGTTTTTCCAACAAATCGCGCTGCCGTCCGCCGCGCGGCGGGTTCCGGAGGTCGAGGTCGGACGCCCGGAAGCCCTTGTACTGGCACGCGAATACGCCACTCTACCGCATCGGACGTATTGATTGGCCATCCGATGTTTCGAACTCATTGGAAATTCGCGGCCATTCGCGGCCATTCGCGGTTCCATCTTCCCTTCCGGGTGAACGCCGCGAGGCACCCCCTCGGCTTCGCGCTTGACGGGTCGGCGGTTTGTCGGAAAACCTCGCGGCATGGCATGGCGCATCGAGCAGGCGGTCGTCCGCGGGGAAATCGACAATACCGTCGAGGGGCTGACCACGGGCCGGATCTGGCTGGCCGGCTGCGAAGCGCCGCTCGAGCTGCGGCTCGAGGGCGATTGCTGGCGCGATCTGGCCGGAACCCGGCTGGAGTTTGAGAATCCCAACCCCGAACCCTGTGCCGAAACCTGCGGACTGGCGGTGAACCAAACCGGTGTGGTGGGCGACATGACCGCCTCCCGCAAATGCCGGGTGCCGCTGGTGGACGGCGACGAAATGTCGAAGCTCCACTACGCCCACAAACCCATCCCCTGCGAATGGCACAACACCCTCTACCTCGAATGGTTCAGCGAGTTCAACGGCAGGGTGGTGATCGAGTCCGCCGATTACACGCTGACGATTTCCGACCACCTCTGGCAGTTGGATGAGGATGCCGAGCAGGCGCAGAAGCTCGCCAATCTCAATGCGATGCGGGATTTCATGGCGCTGGTGATCCAACGCCGCGAGGAAGAACCGCCGGGCGCCGAATCGCCGGATGAAATGGACGAGTTCGCATGGGAGGAACGGCTGAAGGAGTCCGACCGCCTGACCGACGCCTATCAGGAAGTGCTCGAAAAATACCTGGACGACGAGGACAGCGAAAGCAAAGAGGCGTTCGTGATGGGCTGGGACGGCTTGTTGGAGGCGCTCGCCGAACGCGAGGAGGCCGAAAACGGAAACGACGGCGATGTTCCCGATTTCGGGGACGATGATGAGGATTCCGATGAGTTCGGAAACGGCGGTTTTGCAGCGGATTTCGAGGACGATGGCGACGACACCGGATTCCACGGCGATGGCGTGCCGTTTGACGACGATGACAACCACCCGCTCCAGCTCCGGGCGCGCGAAATGGCGGTTAGAGCGATGGATTTGGTCGAGTCCGAGGAAGGACCCGGCACGCCGAGTTATGAATTGGTTTCCAATCTCCTTCAAGTGAGCGGCAAGCTCGCCGGCGCCCTCAACGGCCAGCGGAGCGGCTACCATCCGGAAACCGGATTCGTCCTCGCCGTGCTCAAACGCTGCCTCAACTGGCTCAACGAAGCCCTCCGCGCCTGCCAGCAGCTCCACGACGCCGCCACCGACGCCCACCTCCGCCCGCCATTCCGGAAGCTCCTGGAGGAAATCTTCGAACTGCGGGACGGAATTGTCGAACTTCGCCGTAATTTACGGAAAACTTGAGAAATTTCCGACTTAACTGTTGCAAATCCCGCATTTCGTGGTAAACAACCTCCGCACACGCACATGAAATCTCTGAAACTCATCGCAGCACTGGTTGTCGCCTCCCTCCTCGGCTCCTGCAATACCTTCATCGGGATGGGCCGCGACATGAAGATCCTCGGCGACGGCATGGAAAACTCCGCCAACAAGGCGAACGGCGGTGGCGGCGGCGATACCTCGGGCGCTCCCGTGTATTGATTTTCCGGATGCCTCCGCGTCCTGATTTCGGCACGGCGCATTTCGCGAGTCGTCGCTCTGGCGCTTGCTGATCCGACAGGCCCGTTTGGGTTTTCCCCGCCCGACGTTCGCGGTCCCGGACGGATCGTGAAATTTCGGTGAATGCCGGTTGTCGTTTGGGTTCTTGCTGGACGCGGAGCGCCCTGGCGGGTTGATTGGCGGCCGCATGATGTCGGAATCAGCTATTGCCGCAAGGTTGGAGAAATCGGTGTGCTCGGTGGTCCGGGGCCAGACGGAGGTGGTCCGCAAGGTGCTCGCCGCAATGCTGGCGGGCGGACATGTTCTGTTGGAGGACTATCCGGGCACCGGCAAGACCACACTGGCCAAGGCGCTTGCCAGGTCGATCAGCGGCGCGGAGTTCAAACGGGTGCAGTTTACCCCGGATCTTCTGCCGTCGGACATTCTCGGGGTCTCCGTGTTTGACCCGCGCGGGCAGGAGTTCCGTTTCCATCCGGGCCCGGTTTTCACGGACATCCTGCTCGCGGACGAGATCAACCGCGCGTCGCCCCGGACGCAGAGCGCGTTGCTGGAGTCGATGGGCGAACGGCAGGCGACCATCGACGGCGATTGCCACCCGTTGGACGGTCTGTTTTTCGTGATCGCCACGCAGAACCCCGTGGAGTTCCGCGGCACCTATCCGCTGCCCGAGGCGCAGATGGACCGCTTTATGATCCAGTGCGCGCTCGGCTACGTGAGCGCCGCCGAGGAAGCGGAAATCCTGGAGGCCCAGACGGAACGGCATCCGGTGGATATGTTGGAGCCGGTGGTGACGCGCGACGAGGTGCTCGCGCTGATGGCGGCGGCACGGCGTGTTAGGTTCAGCGCCGAGTTGAGGGATTACGTGGTCGCGCTGGTGGCGGCCACCCGCGGACGGCGGGAAATCCAGTTGGCCGCGAGTCCGCGGGCGTCGCTGGCCCTGATGAAAATCTCGCAGGCGCTGGCGTTGTTGGATGGCGCGGAGTTTGTCACTCCGGACCTGATCCAGCGGGTGGCGGTGGAGGTCATCGCCCATCGGCTGGTGCTGGAACCGGAAGCGAGATTCGCCGGAGCGGACCCCCGCAAGATCGTCCGCGACATCATCGCCCAAACGCCCGTGCCGGTCTAACCGGCAATCGGCTATCACCCGTTTCCCGATCCGCCGATGGCAGCCGCCGCGTCAGACCGAACCGACGATCCCGCCGCACCGCGGGGTTCGCGTTTCGTGCGCTGGCTGCACCGATCCTATCGCGCGGGCGCCGGGGCGAATCACTATCTGGTCCAGCGGGTATGCCCGGCGGGCCTGGCGCTGGGAGCGGTCCTGGTGGTGGCCGGCACGCTGGCGATGGGACAGCCGCGCGAGTCGGTGTTCGGCCTGTGCTCGCTGGCCGGCACGTTGTTTCTGATCGCCTGGCTGGGAATGGCGGCGCGCCGAGCCACGGTGTCCGCCGAGCGGGAGGTGCCGCGGCACGGCACCGTCGGAACTCCGGTCGCATATACGGTTAGGGTCCACAATGCCGGGCGCGGGAGGCTCGCGCGCGCCTGGCTGCGGGAATTGCAGGAGGATCCCCGCCCGCCGCTGTGGGAGTTCGTTTCCCGCCCCGAACCCGGCGAGCGGCGGAGAAACCGGTTTGATAGAACATTCATCTACTATCGGTGGCAGTGGCTGATGGCGCGCCGGAGTTGGTTCTCGGGAGGCGACGGCACCTCCGAAATCCGACTCCCGAATGGCGCGGAAACGGATGTGACCGTGACGCTCACCCCGCTCAGGCGCGGTGTCATCCGGCTGCATGACCTCCGGATTCTCCTGCCGGATCCGTTAGGGTTGTTCCAACGTTGCCGCAAAGTCCCCGCGCCGGCGGCCACCCTAACCGTGCTGCCGCGCCGCTATCCGCTGCCGCCGCTCGAAATGCCGGGCACCGCCAGGTTTCAGATCGGCGGCGAAAGCACCGGAAACTCGATCGGCAATGACGGCGAATTCGTGGGCCTCCGGGACTACCGCCGCGGCGACCCGCCGCGGCAGATCCACTGGCGGAGTTGGGCGCGCACCGGCCGGCCGATCGTCAAGGAGCTGGAAGACACCCACTATCCGCGCTACGGGCTGGTGGTGGACACCTTCGCCGCCGGCGAGGGCGCGGAGGTGTTTGAGGACGTGGTTTCGGTGGCGGCTTCGTTCGCGGCGACGATCGACACCCACGAGTCGTTGCTGGATGTCATGTTCATCAAGGATCGCGCCCATGTGATCACCGCCGGCCGGGGACTGGCCCGCGCGGATCGCCTGCTCGAGGCGCTGGCCGCGGTGGAACCCGAACCGGGCGCTGATTTTGATAGGTTGCATCGGCTGGTGCTGCGCTACCGCGACGAACTGACGTCCTGCCTGGTCGTTTTGGCCGGATGGGACGATCTGCGGCGCGGATTTCTCCGCAAGCTTGCGGAAAGCGGCATCCGCGGCATCCCCCTGATCGTGGGCCGGGGCGAACCGCCTCCCGGCGTCATGGGATATTGGCTGGAAAGCGGCGAACTGGCGCGCGATCTGCGGCGGTTGCCAACCCGACTCATGCCGATATGAATCCGCGTCCGCCACCGAGATTGTTGTTAGGAGCGGCGCTGCTATACTGGGGCGCGGCCACCGGGCGTCCGGTGGTGGGGCTGATCCTGGCGATGGTGGTGGAAGCCGCCCACTGGACGCGGCTGCGATGGGATTTCGACGATGCCGCCCACATCCGCGCCTGGCAGATCAGCGCGGTCACGGCAGGTCTCGCACTGGTGATGCTCTGGATCGACGACGCTCCGCTGATGGCCGCGCCAAGGCTGTTAGGTTGGTTTCCGGCGTTGTTGCTACCCCTTCAGTTCGTGCAGTCCTACGGTCTGCGGCATGATATGTCGATCCGGGTTTTTTCGTTTTTCACCCGGAAACAACGCGCGTCCAAACACGGTTACGTCCCGGACCCGGCGCGGGGAAAATTCAACTTCGGCCATGTCTATCTGGTCGCGGTTCTGGTGGCCGCCACACCCATCTGGAAAATGCCGGACTTTCCCCTCCAGGTGCCTTGCCTGGCGGTATTGGCGGCGTGGGCGCTGATCGGTTCGCGGCGCTGCCGCTGGCACCATGTCGCCGCGCTCGCGGTGCTGGCGCTTGGGATCGGATGGGTCGGCCAGTTCGGTCTCGACCGCGCCTATCAATGGGTCAACAGCGGCTGGTATCGGAACCGCGGACTCAACCAGCATCCGTCGCATTTCAGAACGATGATCGGCAAGCTCGGTGAGATCAAACAATCCGGCGACATCGTGTGGCGCTTGCGGACCGGAGCGGGATCACCGGTGCCCACCCATCTCAGATTGTTCGCCTACAACCGCTACCGCGGGGGCTTCTGGAGCAATCTGCAGACCCAGGACGACCGGATCCCGACCGCGCCCCGCCTGTCCAACGAATACCGGCTCACCCTAACCGACGACTTCGGGCCGGTGGAATATGTCGAAAACGCGAACGCCTCCCGCTATTACAAGTTGCGGCGTCCGCCGGCGGAAGCACCGATGCCCGATGGCCCGGTGTTTTCGATTCGCGGCAGGGTCGAGAACGAATCGCCCGTGCCCTTGCCGGGAAGCGCGGCCGAACTCCACGGCTTCGACGTCTATTCGTTCGAGGCCAATCCGGTCGGGACCGTGGTGATTTTCCCCAAAGCGCCGGTGGTGGAGGGCGAGGTGAGATGGAATGCCGGAGGCAGCCGCGAAAGCCCGCCGTGGGAGGAAACGGACCTGTGGATCGACGACAACGAACGCCCCGCGCTTGCGAAGGTTCTAACGGACCTACGGTTGGCGGAGAAATCCGACCTACGGTCCAAACTCGCCATTGTGAAACGGTTTTTCGACGGGTTCGAGTACTCGCTCTACAACACGATCCAGGCGCCGCGGGTGGGTGACCCAAAGGACAATACCGCGATCACCAAGTTTCTAACCACCACACGCCGCGGCCACTGCGAGTATTTCGCCACCGCCGCCTGCCTGTTGCTGCGCGAGGCCGGAATTCCCACCCGCTACGCGGTCGGGTACACGGTGGCGGAAAGGGACGCGCGCCGCGGCGAGTGGGTGATCCGCGGCAAGCACGCGCACGCCTGGACCCGGGTGTGGGACTCGCAATCCGGAACATGGCTGGATTTCGATCCCACCCCGTCGGCCTGGATGGATTTGGAAGCCGGAAGCGGAGGACTTTTCCAACCGATATCCGACTTCTTCCGCCGGACCAGCGAGGATTTCAACCTGTGGCGCGCCAAGCCGGGCAACACCGCGATCGTGGCCGCATCGCTGCTCGGCCTCGGAGGACTCGGACTGGTTTTCATCATGCGCCGCCTGTGGCGTTCGAAGCGGATCGTAAACGGTCGGCGCCGGACCAAGGAAAACGATCCCCGAGCGAATCTAACACCCTTGCGCCGCCTCGAGTCGCTGGCGGAAAAACGCCTCGGCCCAAGGGGCGATGGCGAACCGTTCGCCCGCTGGCTGCACGGCCTAACTCCGCTGCTCGGGGATCCGGCCCCATTGGACGAGGCCCTGGAAATCCACCAGCGCCTGCGATTCGACCCGGTACCGCCGCCTCACGCCGACACCGGACGGCTCGCCGAACTGACCAAGCTGCTTGAACGCCACATCAAAAACGCACCACGCCGTTGATTCCGCAATCCGGTCGTTTTGATCATCCGCTGATAGCGGAAGGTCCGGAGCGAATACGGCGCAATGGCCGATAGATCAAATCAGGGTTGATTGGATCACCCGCACTGAATCCAAAACCCCAGGGTTTCCGGTTTCGTCCTGTGCCACCCGCGGGCAACCCATCCTCCCTATCGATCTCTGACGCGGGTAGGGGGCCAAAACACCGCGGACCGCCACGGTCACTCGCGTTTGAACGACTGGATCATCGAGAGGCAGGCTTCGCCGGTTTCCTTGGCTACCGGCATCGCAAGCGTGGCCTGCATGACGATGACCTCGGTTTTTGCATCGATCACCACCAGATAGACCATGGTCGGCGGCGTTTCCGCATCGGCTTTCTGTTTTTCCTTGGGCGGGGCCACCACAACGAAACGGGCATCAAGGCCATCCACCTCGCCGGACTCGGCCTTCGGGTCGTTTTCGAGCCCCAGATCTTTCTTGTAATTGGCGGTTAGACTCTTGGTGGTGGCGTCCAGATCCGCCTTGGCCCCTTCCTTCACCTCCATTTTCGAAATGGCGAAAATGCCGGTCCCCTCCTTGTTCTGCCGGACCAGCAGGGCCTTGCCGGTATCGGCCTCGGGCTTCTTCCACGACGCGGGAACATCGATGCTGTATTTGTCCTTGGCGAACTTCTCACGTTCGGCGGAACAGGGAAGCATCATCAGCAATCCGAGCAACAGGGTCCTTCTCATGGGCTTACCCTCGCATATCGGCTTGGCCGGGCCAAGCGAAATCTACGAAATCTACGAGGGTTGAAAAACGAAAGACAACTTGCCGGAAGACGCTCGCTTCTTTTGGGTAACGTCCCACATCCCACCATCATGAAAACGACCACCCGCCTGCTGACCTCAACGATTCTCATGGGATTCGCCTCCGCGCTTCCCGCCACGGCCCAACAACCGGCCACACCTCCCGCCGCACCCTTTCTCGGCGTCGTGACCGAGCGCATTTCCGACGAAATCCGGCATCAACTGCCCCAGATCAAGCCCGGAGCCGGGCTGATCGTGCGCCAGACAATGCCCTCCAGCCCCGCCGATGGCGCGCACATCGGGAAACTCGACATCCTCCTCCAATGGAACGACCAACTCCTCGTCCACCCGGAGCAATTGCGCGTCCTCGTGGACAGCGCCAAACCCGGCGACACGGTTAGCCTAACCTATCTGCACCAGGGCGTGGTCGCCGAGAGCAAAGTCCAACTGGCCAGCCGCCCCGCCCACGCGTTCCATCCGGCCAAGGGCATCGGCCAGGCTCCTCCCGCCGGTTTGCCCATGGTGTCCCCGGAAATGCTCGGTCAGGCCGCCCGCATGCTCGGCGAATCCGGCATTGATCCGAAAGCCCTCGGCGATGCCGTCAAAGACCTCAACCTGGACAAGATCGATCCGGAAGCGGTGAACCAACTGCTCAAGGGCATCGATCTGGACGCGATCGCCAAGGCCCTGACGCCACCGCAGAACGCCCCTCAACCCAAACCCGCCGTGCCCGCGAAGGTTGTGATCATCGCTCCCGACGGCACCCGCACCGAGATCCCGCTCGCCGACGCGCTGAAACCCGGCGGCAGCCCCGCGGATGTTCTCTCCAAAATCGACCTGAGCAAGCTGGACCCGGCGGCGGTACTCGCCGGCAAGCTGCTCCTGATCCAACCGGACGGCACCGAACAGGTCATCAATCCCGCCGAACTCCTCAAAAACGGCGAAGCGATCAACCGCTTGTTGGAGGAATTCGCCCGCCCACGGTAATCACATCGGAAAAGCCGATTATTCACAACTCCTGAATATAAGAAACGCCCGGAGGCCGAATGTGCCTCCGGGCGCTTTCTTTTCGCGGGATACCGACAGCACAAGAGTGAAAAGCGGTCGATTGTCAAGCAATCCTGATAACTCACCAATGGCTAATGTCATGTTATCAAATTTGTCATATATTTATAAATGAAATAATATGATTTGCGTGGATTTTTTTCTTGCGGAACCGTAATGATTGGCTAACGTTGTGGGGTCCGGCCGGTTTCCCCCCGATTGACGGTCGGCGCTTCACCCCAAATCCCCCCTAACACATGAAAACTACCCTTGTGGTAGCCGCGTCGCTTGCGTCGTGGCTTGTCGTGTCCGCATCCGGCCAGAGCCTTACCTGGAACTTGACAGGTTCCGCGGGCAGTGGCGCTTACGGAAATTCCCTAACATTCGCCCAGAGTGGAGTCACCGTCAAGGCGACCGCTTGGGGCTATACCTATGGTTCCAGCGACAACGCGCTTGAAACCGCCGCCCTCGGCCAATGGTCCTTAGGCCTTGGTGTTGCCAACCGCAACGAAGGTGCCAGCGCTGGCGCGCCGCAGCACCAGGTGGACAACTCCGGTGCCGATGACTGGGTGCTGTTTGAATTCAGCAAGGCCGTTACCAACGTTTCGGTGACGATTACCCCGTCCGGGACCTATGATCGCGATGTTTCGTTCATGACCGCCTTCAATTCGAGCCCGCTGAACCTGAACGGCCTATCCTACGCCAGTCTGTCCGGCCTCGGATTCGGTTCCAAAGTCGATAGCTCGGGCACGGTAAGCAGCAATTCACGGACTGTCAGCATCACCAGCGCCACCGGTTTTAACAAACTGCTGTTCGGTGCCAAGGTCGGCGAGCCAACCGGAAGCGACATTGACTACTTCAAGGTCACTTCGGTCACCGGAACGCCCACCACGCTGGTTCCCGAACCCGCGACCGCCGGATTGCTCGGACTCGGAGTGCTCGCCCTCGGGTTGCGTCGTTCGCGGCGCGCCTGAGAAATCGTCTCCCCAACCATCCCCCCGGGTTCCCGCCTCCGGCGTGGAACCACCCATTCAGGATCGCTTCCCCCCGGGCGATCCTGATTTGTTTTCCCCCCGCCAGCCCGCTCTGAGATCATTGGCGCCACTCCCCGATCCCGCCTGCGCCGTAATTCTCGCGGAAATCGGCACCCGTCAATCAAGACAGCCGGACCACGTGAAAAAATTTAGAATAATTCTTGCTATCGGAACCTTCGGGGCTAGGTTCCCGCCGCCATGCTTCCCGCGACTCCCACCAAACGCCGAAAAGCCGCCCCCGCCGACGAGCAGGGCGGGCTGCGCATGACGCGCCAGCGCCAGGAGGTTTACGAGACACTGCTGGCCCATCGCGACCACCCGACGGCCACCGACGTGTTCCTGCGTGTGAAGGACCGGCTTCCTAACATCTCGCTGGCCACGGTTTACAACTGTCTGGAAGTGCTGGTGGAGCACCAGTTGGTCCGCCAGGTGAATTTCGAGCGCGAGCCATCGCGATTTTGCCCGAATTTGGAGCAGCACGGCCATTTCCACGACCGTGGCACCGGCACGATCCTCGATGTGAAGTTCAAAAAGGGCGTGAAACTCTCAGACGTCCTCGACCTTCCGCCCGGCGCGGTGGTCCAGGACATTGAGATCAATCTACGCGGACTGCTCCGCACCACTTGACAAACATCCCCGCAATAATCAACCCCGCGTTTCACCGACACCCTCACCAATCCCAAGATCCCCACACCACACCATGAGCCTCCTGATCCAAGACCTCCACGCCACCCTCGAAGACGGAACCGAAATCCTCAAGGGCGTCAGCCTCGAAATCCCAAAGGGCGAAGTCCACGCCATCATGGGCCCTAACGGATCAGGAAAAAGCACGCTCTCGAAAGTCATCGCCGGGCACGAAGGCTATGTGGTCACCGGCGGATCGGTCACTCTTGACGGCGAGGACGTGTTCGGTTGGTCCATCGACGAACGTTCCCGCGCGGGCATTTTCCTCGCCTTCCAATACCCGTCCGAAGTGCCCGGCGTGTCCAACGCCAACTTCATCCGCGCCGCCCTCCAAGCCCGGCTGCCGCAAGGCCAGGAAATCGATGCCGTAGCCTACTACAAGAACCTCTACTCGAAGATGGACATCCTCGAGATCGACCGCAAATTCACCGCCCGCGCGGTGAACGAGGGATTCTCCGGCGGCGAAAAGAAGCGCAACGAAATCCTCCAACTGATGATGCTGGAGCCGACGTTCGCCATCCTCGACGAAACCGACTCCGGGCTCGACATCGACGCGCTCAAGATCGTCGCCAAGGGAGTCAACGCGATGCGTTCGCCGGATCGCGGGTTCCTGCTGATCACCCACTATCAGCGTCTCCTCGACCATATCGCGCCCGATTACGTCCACGTCATGGCAGAGGGCCGCATCGTGCGCTCCGGCGGCCCCGAACTGGCACTCGAACTGGAAAAAGAAGGCTACGAGTTCCTGAAATCCCCCGAATCAGCCTAACAACAGACCCGTTTGACCCCACTTCAGCTTTTCAGCATTTCCGCTTTTCAGCTTTTACCCCAAAATGTCCTACGAACCAACCACTCCGCTCGACACCGAGACCCACGAGGCGATCAACATCGATCGTTCCAAGGGGGACTTCACGTTTCCCGAGCGTCACAAGTTCGATGCCGGCCGCGGATTGACCGAGCGGACGATCGACTACATCTGCGATGTGAAGAACGACCCCCAGTGGGTTCGCGAATTCCGCCACAAGGCGCTGCAGGTGTTCCGTTCCAAGCCGATGCCCACCCACTGGGCCACCAAGGATCTGGAAAGCATCAACTTCGACGAAATCCGCTACTATCTATCCGACGGCGAAAAGCCGAAACGTTCGTGGGACGAGGTGCCGGATGACGTGCTCAAGACCTTCGAGCGGCTCGGAATTCCGGAGCAGGAGCGCGCTTTCCTGGCCGGCGTGGAAGCGCAATACGACTCCGAGGCCGCCTACTCCAACATGAAGGAGGAATTGACCAAGCAGGGCGTCATTTTCGTCAACTCCACCGAGGGTCTGAAAGCCCACGAGGAGACCTTCCGTCCGTGGTTCGGCAAGGTGATCCCCACCTCGGACAACAAATTCTCCGCGCTCAACTCCGCGGTGTTTTCCGGCGGATCGTTCATTTATGTTCCCAAGGGCCTCAAGCTCAAGCAGCCGTTGCAGGCGTATTTCCGCATCAACTCGGAGAGCTTCGGCCAGTTCGAGCGCACGCTCATCATCGCCGACGAAGGCGCGGAGCTGATGTATATGGAAGGCTGCACCGCGCCGAAGTTCGAAACCTCCACGCTGCACTCGGCGGTGGTCGAATTGGTCGCGCTCAAGGACGCGAAAATCCAATACGTCACCGTCCAGAACTGGTCCAACAATGTCTTCAACCTGGTCACCAAGCGCGGCCTGGCGATGGAAAACGCCGAGGTCCGCTGGATCGACTGCAATATCGGTTCGCGCCTCACCATGAAATATCCCGGTGTGGTGATGAAAGGCCGGCGCGCCCGCGGCGAGGTGATTTCCATCGCTCTGGCAAACACCGGACAGCATCAGGACACCGGCGCCAAGATGATCCACGCGGCCGACGAGACCTCGTCCAACATTGTTTCCAAGTCGATCTCGGTGGGCCAGGGGCGCGCCACCTATCGCGGCCAAATCCACATCCCGAAGCACCTCAAGGGTTGCAAAAACAATACCGAGTGCGACGCGCTGCTGATCAACACCAACTCCCGCACCGATACCTATCCGGCCATCACCGTCCGCGGCAACCAGCATTCCACCCAGCACGAGGCGTCCGTCTCACAGGTGTCCGAAGACATGCTCTTCTACATGCAGCAGCGCGGCCTCAGCGAAGGCCAGGCGATGTCCCTCGCCGTCAACGGTTTCATCAACGATCTCGTCCGCGAGTTCCCCATGGAATACTCCGTGGAACTCAAACGCCTCATCGACCTCGAAATGGAGGGCTCCGTCGGCTGATTTTATGGAAACGAAAACCAGAATGATCCAACCGGTGGTTCGGGTTGTCCCCGTTGAAGAGGATGACCGCCGAAGCCTCGAATTTTGGCTTTCCAAAACTCCCGACGAGCGTCTTTCGGCGCTCGAAGTCCTCAGATCCCCAATGTATGAGTGCGAAACTGGCAATCCACCGCGACTTCAAAGAGTGCATCGAGTTGTTGCTATCCCATGGAGTTGAGTTTCTTGTGATTGGCGGATACGCGGTTGCCGCCCACGGACGTCCCCGTTACACGGGAGACATTGATTTCTTCATCCGCAAGTCGCCCGAGAACGCCCGCCGGATAGTGGCCGCTCTCCATGAATTCTTCGGCCCTCTGCCGGAGATCAGGGAGGAGAACTTTCTTGAAGAAGATCGCATGAGCCAACTCGGCCTCGAACCGCTTCGCATTGACTTTCTCGTCCGAATCAAAGGCGTTGACTTTGATTCAGCCTGGAATAACCGGGTGATGATTCACCATGCCGGATTGGACATCCCTTTCATTTCCCTTCCAGACCTTATCGCTAACAAACGGGCAACCGGTCGAAACAAGGATATCCTCGATCTCAGCTATCTCAGCGATTCTGAAACCACCCAACCTTAGACAATCCAACAATCTCACACATGACCACCACATTACCCGCTTGGTTCACCGCCCGACAGGAGGCCGCGCAGGCCCGCTATGACGCAACTCCCGCTCCCGCCCGCGGGGACGAGACCTGGCGGTTTTCCAACATCAAACAACTCGATTTTGCGGTCTTCCGGCGGAACGCGGACCTTGGTTCGCCCGCCGACATCATCCTCAAATCCGCCGGCCTCGAAACCACCTCCGCCAAGTTCGTGTTCGTGAACGATTCGCTGGTCCACTCGGAGTCCGATCTTCCCGCGGACGCGGTGGTTCTTCCGCTCGCCGAAGCGATCGTCACCCACGCCGATCTTGTGGCCAAGCATTTCATGAAACAGGAAACCCGGCTCGGCTCGGCGAAGTTCGCCGCTTGGCATGAGGCGAACGTCTCCAACGGCATCTTCGTCCACATCGGAGACAACATCGAGATCGAGCACCCTATCGAAATCCACCACTGGATCGCCGGAGAAAGCACCGTGGTGTTTCCCCACACGCTGGTGGTCACCGGCACCGGCGCCAAGGTGCGCGTGATCGACATCTTCCGCTCCGCCGACGACACCTCTCCCGGATTGGCCGTGGCGTTCAACGATCTATCCGCCGGACCGGGATCCAAGCTCGACTACCTCGCCATCCAGGCGTTTAACGAAAGCACGCGGGTGATCCAGATCAACGAAACCGGCGTCGGCAGGGACGCCTCCACCACCGGTTTCATCCTCAACACCGGTGCCGCGTGGGCCCGCAACGAATCCCTATCCCGCTTGGAAGGCGAAGGCGCGCGATCGGACATGCTCTCGGTCTCCATCCCGGCCCGCACCCAGGAATACGACCAGCGCACCTTCCAGCACCACGTCGCGCCCGGAGCCTACTCGGATTTGTTGTATAAAAACTCGCTCTACGACTTCTCCAGCACGATTTTCTCCGGGCTGATCTTCGTCGATGAGGGAGCGCACATGACCGATGCCTATCAGACCTGCCGCAACCTGCTGATGAGCGACACCTGCGAGGCGAATTCCATGCCCGGCCTCGAAATCAACGCCGACCAGGTCAAATGTTCCCACGGCAGCACCTCTTCGCCCATCCACGACGAGGAAATATTCTATCTGCGAGCCCGCGGCATCGATCCGGTGTCCGCCCGCCAACTCATCGCCCATGGGTTTTCCTCGGAAGTCGTCAGCCGCCTCGGCCACGAAGCGACCGAACGGCTCGTCGAACGCTTCATCGACGACAAGTTCGACCACATCGCCACCCGCGGGGCGTAGGCGCCGCGACCAGTGTTGCCTGGAATGTCACCATCCGGGTTACGGGGTCGAGCGCACCTCAACCGAGACGTTATCCAACATCAGATCGCCTCCGGAGCCTGAATTGTCGGTGCCATCGGCGGCGTCGCAGATGCGCAACCACACGCTTTGGCCCGGCGTGAGACCGGCGAGGGGGACTGTGCCCACCGGCACACCATTGGCGCGTGCGGTGTTGCCGCTGGCGGCCGTAAGCCCCTGAGCGGCGGGGTCGAGGGCGAAGGTGCCGATGTTCTGCAAGCCGGCGGTGAAGATGTCATTGCCGTTTGCCGCACCGGGAAATTCTCCGAGATAGACATCGAAGCGCGCGGTGTTGTTTGAGGCATCGGATTTCTCCAGGAAGTCGGCGGTGATACGCAAATAGCCCTGGCTGATGTGGCCGGCTTCGAGCACGCCTATTTTTTGATAGACATAACTGCCGTCGCCGAGATTGTCCATGAGCAAGGCGGAGCCGGAACCGGCGGGGAAAGCCGCCGGATAGGCACCGGCGTTCTGCCAAGTCCCCTCGACCCACGCGGTGGAGCCGCTTTCATACCATGACGGCGTGGTGGCGCCGTTGCTGTTGCCCGTGCCGAAATCGCCTCCGGTCACCTGAAGGGGGGTGGGCGGTGCCTCCGGCAGATCCACCCGCAGGCGGAAGAAGCAGCGATTGTGTTGGGCGGTGTCCACTTCGATGAACCAAACGCCGCCGGCTTCGGAAAGCATGAGGCCGTTTTGGCCGCTAACAATATCCTGCCAGCCGCCGGAGGCCAGACCATCGGACCGGAACTGCGGATAGATGGTGGCGGTGGCGCCAGACCGCGGGGTATAGCTCCACGCGAGGCCATTGCCGGCCGGCACCGCGGGGACGAGCGGGTTGGTGTCCGCCGCATAGGGGTCGCATGAGGCCATCGCATATTCCACAAGGTTCTGCAGGCCATCGTTCTCCGGATCCGCGGTGGCATCGGCATCCGCACCGGACAAGCCTTCACTGGCGGCCCAGGTGGCGTAGGAAATGGCACCGGCGGCGGCGCTGGAACTGAGGGCGACATCGTCGATCAGGGCCGCCTCGCCACCGATGGCGCGGATTTCCATCCAGACGCGGGTGCCGGCGGGACAATGGGTTAGATCGACCGCGCCTCTTGCGGTGCGCTGGTTGCGGAAACCGAGCGCGGTGACGGCGACCGGATTTCCGATGCGCTCCATGCCGGAGGCCGAGGGCATGCCGGTTGCCGGATCGTAAATGCCGTCCCACGCGAAAAATCCGACCTCAAGCTGGCCGCTGGATAACGCGGGTGAGACGCGCTGGCGCTGGCGGAGCGACCAATTGAGCCACGCGCCCTGGACCGGATCACAGACGCCTAACAATTGCCACGCGCCAGAACCGGGGGCGAGCGAGAGAATTTGGCTGGCCGGGGCACCGGCGACGAGGTCCTCGCCGAGAATCCCGGCAGTGCCGGAGGTGTGCCAACTGGCGGGCGTGCCGGTGGCGTTGGCGGCCACATCCGGCGTTTCAAAGCCGCCATTGGTCGTGGCGAGTGCCGGCGTGGTGGCGGGTTCCACGGTGTTGGCACCGATCGAGAGTCCGGTGGTGTTGGTGGTGCTCACCATGGACGCGACGGTGGGGGTGGTATTGTTGCGCATGCGGAAGCGGTTGCCGGTCAGGGTGAGGCCGCTGACCGATTTGGCACGGACGGCGCTCGCTCCGGTTAGTGTGAAATCGTTTTCCTCAAGCCGGATGTTGCTGTGCACGGCTCCGGCGTGGGTGGTGTTTTCCGGATTGAGGTTGAGGGTTGGTTCGGCGCACTCGAAGAACGAGTTGCGGCGGATGAGCAAATCGCCCAGAGGTCCGGATTCAAACCATCCTTTGGCATCGTTTTCGCAGAGGATTGGGTGCATTTGGGTGCGGAAGAAGCGGCATCCCTCGATTCGGACGGGTTGGCGAGAAGTCAGAAGGAATCCGCGGGTGGGAATGAGCGAAATATCACAGTTGACGACCTCGACGGAAGGATACCAAGTGACATTGTCCACCACATCACTGTTGAGCGTGATGCCCGCCGGATTATCCGAGTCCAGAGTCAGGGTCTGGTCGGTGGAACCGGGAGTGGCGGAGACGTCCGTCACCGTCCGGCTGGCGTAGGACAGCAGGGTGCTGGCATTTACGAAGTTGATGACATCGCCTGGCAGGAAAGCTTGGAACCCCCAGGTTTGGGCGTGCTTGAACCGGACTTTGATCTGATCGGAGGCCGGGGTGGCCACAATCTGGAGATGCGTGCCGTGGACATTCATGGCATCATCGTGTGCGGCGCTGAGTTCCGAGTCCTGCACCCGGATCAATCCCTTGCATCCGGAAAAATGGAGGATGTCGGCCGCGGAGGCGGCGGTACGGCCCGACGCGGGATCCGGTGCCGCGCTGAGACGGGTGTAGGTGATGTTCTCCGTGAACTGGCCGAGAATCCCGAAGCCGCTCATGGCTCGCACGGCGACATCCTCAAGGGTCACATCCGCGCACCGGTTGAACCACATGCCGAGCTGTTCTCGATAGGTGTTGCGAAACTGATAGGTGCGGCCCACGGTAACATTGGCAAGCGTGCCCGACCCGGCGCTGAACTTGATCTGGCGGTTGCCGAGATCCTCGATGGCCGTGACACCGGAGGTGGGGTCGCTGCCACGCCAGGTGGTATGGTTCCCTGGATCATAGGGCTGGCACATGTTGTGGGAGAATGACCATCCGGTGCCGGTCCACAGGATCGAGGATCCGTTGATTTGATAGGCCGAATCCGGATGTACTTCGCCGACCCAGTAGGTGGAGGTTTTCTCAACGGCCTTGATTTCGCGGACGGGAGGATTGGCAAAGTCGAAGGTGGCACCGGTGATTCTGAAGCGTCGGCAGCGTTCTGCCACGAGCAGGGTACACTTGCCGCGCATCATGAAAGTGGCACCGGCGGCAGAAATGGTCAGGTCGTCGGTGTCCGTGATGTCGAGCGCGATGGTGCGCATCCCTCCGGAGCCGCTTTCCGTGCAGTTGCTCGCGTAGCAGGCGCGCTGGTGGGCGTTGGTGGTGAAGAAATCGTAGCGGCCCGGCGGCACGAAGATCGTCACAGGTTTGGATGCGGACGAAGCCGCGACAATGGCCTGCTGGAAAGGAACCGTCGCGTCCAGGCCGGAATCCGGGGACGCGCCGTAGGTCGTGACATCAATGGTGGTGGCGGCCATTGATGTCAGGGTGAAGATCAGCGAGAGGACAAGAAAGCGCATGGGACGGAACGATGGGGTGAGGATTAAGCGGCAACCGCGGGCCCGCCCCCATCGGATCGGTGAAGGCGGGTCCACTGGAGGTTGGGGATCGGAGCAATCACCCGACGCCGAGCGGGTGAACGGATCACGGGCCGGTGACGACGAGACGGGCGAACTTGCGAGGACCGGCCGGGGCGGTATCCAGATCATAGCTGATACTGCCGCTGCCGATAGTCACGTTGCCCAGCGGCACGGCTGTCCAGGGATCGCTCCGTCCGAGATCCGCGGAGATTTCGATCCGATAGTCAGTGCCATAATCACCGGTGTAGCTCGGATCCTTCGTCCAAGTGATGACTCGGCCAGAGTCAGGCACGGGCAAGGCAGTGGCACCGAAGCCCGTTTCGCCCATGAAGTATTCGATGCCGTTGGACACGCCGTCTCCATCGAAGTCGAGATTGATGGCCTGGCCGCCGGCATTGTCCGCCGACCAACCGGCATAGGACGAGGACTTGAGGATCCGAATTTCGTTAGGAGCGGCGAGGCTCAGCGAATAGCCTGCGGGCATTCCGGTGACCAGCGGAGTGCCGGTGAGCGTGCCGGTGTAGGACGCGATGGTGTAGAAGGGTTCCGTCGCTCCGTCGCCGAGAGTGGTGATGGCGAGGGTGGCACCCGCGCCAAAGGTCAGTGATCCGGTGACAGTTAGACTGTCCGCGGTGACTCCGTTGATCTGGCAGGAGTAGGTTCCTTCGATGTTCGCAGGGCCGGCGCGGAGCGTACCGATGGCCGCGCCACCTGGCGCTACGAACGCGGTGCTTGCGACGGCGACGGCGCCTGCCGCATTGCCCGCGCCTGCCAAAGTGGAGTTGGCGTTGACATTGATGGCGCTCCCGGAGCCGGTGGCTCCGTCCACGGTCAGCGTTCCTTCATTCACGGTGGTGGCACCACTGTAGGTGTTGTTGGCGGTGAGAACCAAGTTGCCGGCCCCGGTTTTCGTCATCCCGTAAACGCCGGCGATGGCACCACTAATCCGGAGATCCACGCCATCCGGGGTCGTGCCCTGGGCAACGGTGACTTGGGTGGGGCTGGCACCGAAAGTGCCGTCCTGGGTGATGCCCGCGCTGATCTCGGAGGTGATGGCGCTGGCTGCCGAGGTGATCACCGGATTCGGGGATCCGGTCATGACTCCCATGCGGATATTGCCGCTGGAGGCGATCATCCCCCCCTGGAGATGGTAGGAGATCCCGTATGCAACCGGCGAGAAACCGGCAAGCGTGCCGCCGTTTAGATAGATATCCGTGAGTCCTCCACCCCAGCCGAACGCGTTGGCCGTCGCTGGCGCGCAGGTGGCTCCGCTATTGACGGTGAGCGTGCCCTGGAGGGTCGAAATGCCGTAGGCGGCCGATCCGGCGGCCGGCACGAGCGTGCCGGCATCAACCGTGGTGTTTCCGGCATAGGACTCGTTGTTTTGGAGGCGCAGCGTACCGTCACCCAATTTCCGCAACCCGGATAGACCGGCCAGCGGCGCGGTGATGGTGGTCGTGCTGTCGTCCACGGTGATGGACGGCGTGGTGCCGGCCAGTGTGATTTCACTGCCGGAAAGCATCCAGTTATAGGTATCGCCGAGGTCGCCGAAACGCATGTGACCGATCGAGCGGGCGGTGGTGTTGGTCACCGTCGTGTCGCCCTCGAGGGTAAGCGTGCCGAAGTCCGCGGTAACGTTGGGACCGTTGCCCACCACGCCGGAGAGCCAGTTGAAGGTTTCCGCGCCATCCCAAGTGCCGCCGAGCACTTCGGTCCAGGTCGGAGTGGTGACAGTCACATAGGAGGCGGAGCCGAGGTCGCTATCACCCATGCCGTTCTTGACGGCGAAGGCGCTGATCGACATCGACGAATCGGCGGGCACGACAATGCCCGTGACCGGGCTTGCGGCGCTCGGCGAACCATAGTTGGCCGGGGTGCCATCGATGGTATAATAAATCGTGGAGCCCGGATCGGAGGAGAGGGTGATGGTTTGCGCTCCGGCATAACCGCCGCCGGGCGGAGTGAAGACCACCGGCGCGACTTTGTTGATGATGGTGATGGTGCCGTCAATGGTGAGTCTCGACTTGTCCCAGCTCATGCCGTCAGGCAGTGCGGGAAGCTCGAAACTGGCAAAGCCACCACTGAAGGACGCGGCATCAAAGAGCGTGAAGGTGTCCCCGACGGCCAATTGGGCGGCCGGGTCGGTGTCGGTTGTGATGTTTGTGACCGTGAGCTTGCCGCCAAAGGTGGCGGCGGTCATGCCGAAGACCAAGTCCGCGAATTGGGCACCGGTGGCATCCTTCGAGATTTCAAGAACGGTGGTGCCAAGAAGGCTCGCGGAACTCTTCAGATTGAGCTCGCCGATGGCATTGTTGGCCATGGTGAGGGTGGCACCGGTGCCGACATTGACCGCTCCGTTGGCGGTGCCGTTCCCGGACAGAGTGGCACCCGAGGCGACGATCAGTGTGCCCGTGCCGTGGACGCCGGTGAGTTCGAGCTCGCCGGCGTTCACATTGGTGGCTCCGTGGCTGCTGGCGGTGGCGGAGGCGAGGATGAGCTTGCCGTCGCCGGTCTTATTGAGGGTTTTGCCGCCGGAGTGGGTGAGGCCGGTGAAATAGCCAGTGACATTGAGGGTGGAACCGGCGTCCACTTGCACGGTGGTGGCGGAGTTGCGCAGTTGGAAATCGCGGGCGCTGAGCGTGGAGTCGGCGGAGCCGGTGGCGATCAGCGATGCGGCACCGTAATTGTAGGAACCGTAGGTGCCGTGGATATTGCTTTCACCAACGGTGCCGCCGGCCAGGGTGATCGTTCCATAGACATTGGTGCCTCCCACGGCGAGGGCAAGCGTGCCACCGGTGTTGACCGTGATGGGAACGGCGTTGGCGTCCCAGCCGAAGAGGCTGTTGGAATCCGCCGTTGTCAGAACGCCGCCGTTGTTGATGGTGATCGACGAGGCCTTCGGCAGGGTTCCGCTGGCGGAGTTGCCCATACCGGCGCGGAGAGTGCCGTTGTTGATGGTGACCGCACCGGTGTAGGCGGAGGAGGTGCTGTTGAGAGAGAGAATGCCCGAACCCTGCTTGATGAGGGTGCCGGTGCCGCTGAGCGTGCCCGAAAAGGTGGTAGTGGCGGTCGCGGTGCCAAGGGTCAGGGTTTTCCCTCCCAGCGCGAAAGTGCCGGATCCGGATAGATCGCCGATGGTTTCATTCGCCAGCAGGGTGACGGTGGCGCCACTCACGCCGGTGACAGCACCGGTGTCCGGGATGGCGGAACCGCCGTCCAAATTCACCTTGCCGCCGAGACTGGTGGCACCGGTGTAGATGTTGGTTCCGGCAAGGGTGGTGGTTCCAGCGTCCGAGGTGCTGACGCCTTCGGTCCCGCCAAGGATCGACTCGATGCGAAGCTGGCTGCCTGCGGCGGCGCTAACCGTCGCGGGAGAAACGAGATCGATCCGGCCGCCAGTTAGAGTGACCGTTCCTTCCTCGGTGGCGAGTGACCGCGCTTGTTGGGTACCGGTGACCGTAACCGTGTACGCCCCGGTCGCATCGGAGCCGGCCGCAAACACGGCGCCATCGCCAGCGGTCCAGCCGGCGGTCGCGCCTGATCCGGCGGTGTTAGCCGTCCAATTGGGGGTGCCGCTATCCCAAGTCCCCGCTGGCGTGGCTCCGCCAGCGCCCGCAACCGAACCGTTGGTGTCCCATAGCTTGGGCCAAACAACCGTGGTGACTGTGGCCGCGACATTGTCGATGATGAAATCGCCTGCGCCGCTACTGGGGCGTCCGATACGCAGCCAAATGTCCGTGCCCGCGGCTAGCCCGCTGATATTGACATCGCCCACAAGGCGGGCGGTCTGGCGGGAGTTGTTGCCGCTGGCTGCGGTCAGCCCCTGGGCTGTGGCGTCCATCGTCAGGGAGAAAATGTTGGTGAGTCCTCCCGACGCGATATCCGTACCATTGGCGCCGGTGAATGGGCCCGCGTAAACGTCAAACTTGCCGTTGACGGTGGTGTCGTCGCTTTTCTCCGCGAAGTCGCTGGTGATCCGAATGGCTCCTTGGGCGATATCCGTCGCGTCGAGCGTGCCGATTTTTTGATAGATATAACCGTTGGCCGCCGCGCCGTCAAACAGGCAGGCCATGCCTTGGGCGCTGGGGAAAGTGGCCGGGTAGGTGCCCGAATTCGCCCAACTGCCCTCGACCCAGTTGGCGGTGGAACTCTCAAACCAGCCTCCGCCGTTGACGGTTGCGGCGTTGGTGCTGGTGGTGCCCATGGCTCCATTGGTGACGGCAACCGATGCCCAAATCGGGGATGCTCCCATGACGGTTGCGGTGACGATTAAATTACGGAATCTGAGTTTCATACGGAAGGTTGGTCGATTCGTTGGTTCGGCTTTGTTGGTTGTTTCGGCTCGGCGGTCGAGCGGACAGGTTTTGCTACCACGTCTTCGGCGGATTCGCCATGACTAGAACTAGTCATAGCCGGTCGGGGGGGGGGAGCAGTATAGCGTCAATGTTGATCCTGCCTTGCGGAAGGATCGGTTCGAACCAACAAACTAGAAATACAATGAAAAGACACACAATGAAAAGACACACAATCGGATCCGCCGTGATCGCGGTGGTTGGCGCACTGCTTGCGCCGGACATCGGCCATGCCGCCCTCACCGTCACCAACGGCACTTTCGGAACCACCAACCGCAACGCCCAGTATGTGGATGGCGGCGGCTGGTTCGAAAGCACCACCTCCACCAACTGGGTCGAGGGCAGTTGGGCAAACCCGGGCTCGTATGCCGCCACCTTCCCGAGCGGCAGCGGCATGGCCTGCCTGTTTGACGGCGCGACGACCAACGCCTACATCTATCAGAGCCTGGGCACCATCGACCTGTCCATTCTGGGAGGCTCAATGAGTATCTCGGCCGACTTTGCCGAGAAGGCCGACGACACGACGGTGAACTGCACGTTCACCGTGTTTGCCGGAAACTTCACCGGTGCCCATGGTACCGATATCGCCGGGGGCGGCCTCACCACGCTGTTCTCCCGCACGCTCACCGCAACCGATCAGGGGCTCACCGCCGCAAGCGGCAACAGCAGCCGGGCGGTTGGCGTGGCGGTGAACACCTCGCCAATCAACCTGACCGGACTGCCTGTCGGCACTTCCGTCTGGTTGCGGATCGGCCGTCCGAGCAACGGTACCGGGGATGTCATACTCGACAACGTCGCTGTGACAACCGTTCCTGAGCCTGCGGGGGTCCTCCTGGGGGCTCTGGGCGCACTGGGACTGCTTCGCCGCAAACGTATTCACTAACACCGGAATCTCCGGGCCTCCGACACGGTCTTCCGGCGAACCGGGAGACCGTGTTCGTCTTTAGTCTGGCGCGGCGCCGCCCGAGCCCAGCCATTTCGCAACCGCCTGGGAGCGGGAATTCACATGAAGTTTCTCATAGATGTGCCGGACGTGGTTGTTGACCGTCGCATAACTGATTGAGACACGGTCGGCAATCTCCTTGTAAAGCAGGCCCTGGGCCAAAAGACCGAGAATCTCGGCTTCGCGGGCGGTCAGGCTGGCCGGAGGCGGGGGCGACTGAGCCACCGAGGGCCGGAACGCCTGGACGACTTTGCGGGCGATGTGGGCCGACATCGGAGCGCCGCCCGACGCCACTTGCAGAACGGCCGCGTGGATTTCCTCGAGGCCTGCCTGTTTGAGAAGGTAACCGCTGGCTCCCGCGCTGAGGGCTTTGAACACGTTATCCGAATCCTCGTAGGCGGTAAGCATCACGAATTCCGTGGCGGGCATCAGCGGTTTGAGGCGGGCCACGCACTCGATCCCGCTGAAGTCGGGAAGGTGAATATCCATCAGAACGACGGCGGGCGCCACCTCCGGGAGACCCGCAAGGGCGTCTCCGGTATTGGCGAAAGACGCCACGCATTCGCAGTCGGAAAACGTGCCGATAAGACGGCAAAGGCTGACCCTGAAACGGGAATCGTCTTCAACAATGGCAACGCTGGTCTTCATGGGAAATCTCCGGTTGGAATGGGCATGCTGAGCGTGACGCGGGTTCCCGCTCCCGGCGAGGATGATATGGAGGCAGTGCCGCCGACCTGGGCAAGTCGGAGGCGGATGTTGGCGAGGCCGTTTCCTCCCGTCCGAACCAGGCTGGGATCGAAGCCCACGCCATCGTCCGAGACCGCCGCCTCCAGCTGACCGGGAGTCGCGCGAATGGAAAAACGGATCTCTTTGGCACCGGAATGCTTGACGGCGTTGAGAACCGACTCCTTACACGCCAGGTAAAAATGATTGCGAATCTCGCCGGACAAGACACGCTCGTTCCGTTCGGCGGGAAGATCAAGGCGGGAGCGAATCCCACTGTGTTTGAGCCAAACACCGATGGCATGGGCCAGATACGAAACCAGTCCGTCAACCGTGTCCTTCGCGGGATTCACCGCCCAGACCGTCTCATCCATGGCGCGGGCAAGCTCCCGCGCCCGCGCCGATATTTCCGCGGACTCGGGCACCGCGGACTCCCGCGTGCACAGCCAGTCACCCAACAAAGCAATCTCGTTCAAACCTGCTCCCATCCGGTCATGAATGTCCCTCGCGATGCGGCCACGCTCCGCCTCGATGGCGTGACGGCGGCGCCACTCCTCCGCTTGCCGGGCAGCCCTACGCCCGACGATGAATCGGGTGACGCCCACCGCCGTCGCGACCGCCAACAGCACCGCGGCGATCACCGTCGATGCCCGACGCCACCACGGAGGTTCAATGATGATTGGATAGCTGGCGTCCGTTTCCGACCAAACATGGTCGCGGCTGCGCGCTTTGACACGAAAAACATAACTTCCAGGTGCCAGTCCCGAATAGAAAACGGAGCGGGCGGTATCCGCATCCCGCCAATCGGTGTCAGCCCCTTCAAGCTTGTAACGGAACACGACCAGTGACGGGTGGCTCAGACTCAGGCCCGAGTATCTGAACTCGAAATATCTCGCCTCGTGTCCGATACGATCTGGGCCTTCCCCGGCGACCCGTCGCTTTCCATCCACCGAGATTCCCTCAATGGCCACCAGCGGCGGCACCGGATCGGGCTGATAGGAAAGCGGATGGGCGATCCATACCCCGTGATCGGTTCCGAACCAGAGTCGCCCGTCGCCGGTGCGGATGACTCCTCCCTGAGTGGATGCGATTCCGTCGGGTGGCAGTCCGTCACCCGGGCCGAAACGTACCGCCCGCACCGACTCCGCGAGTCCGTCACAGCAGCGGTTCAACTCATCAAGAGCAATGCGCCAGATACCCTTGCCGCCGGCAATCCACAATCCGCCGTCGCCGCCATCCGCCATGCCGCAAACAACTTCCTCGGGAAATCCACGCGCCGCGCCGCAAACCGAAAAAGTGCCGCCTTTCCACCGGGTAAGTCCTCCTCCGGCGTGGCCTATCCATACCGCACCGTCGGGCATGGCCAACATCGACCAGACGTTATCGCCTGCCAGCCCATCCGCATGGGTGAAGCGGGATACGGACCCGCCGGGCTTGATTTGATAGACTCCGCCCGCGTCGCAGCCCGCCCAGATGCCGCCGGCGGAGTCTTCGGCAAAACACCGGATGTCGGTATCCGGCCCGGGATTCGGCAATGTCAGATAGTCCGCCGCGATCTTGCCCGATGAGAAAGAGGCATCGGATAGAATGCGGAGCACCCGGTTGCCGCTCCGTTGCCCGACCCAGATCCGGCCCTTCGAATCCCGGAACAGCGCCCTAACCGGGATCTCGGATCCCGGAAACCCGGAAAGCACTCCCATTCGGTCTCCATGGGATTTTCTAAATCCGTTGCGCAGCGTTCCCGCTAACACTTCACCCGGTTCCCTCTCAAGCGCCGACACCACCTCGGTGCGGTCGATTTCCTTCGTGCCCGCATCGGATCCTTCGGACCCGTCCCCAAGCAGGCGCAGCAACCCGTCACCGTCCGTGCCCGCCCACACCCCGTTGCCATCGGCGGCCGCCGCCAACGCGGTGATTCTAACGGACGGAGCCGGCGCGGTGGTGATGACTCGGGAAAAGAAGGCGGGGCGGATTCGGCTCAGCCCCCCTCCATCGGTAGCGGCCCACACGCTTCCCGAGCGGTCTTCAAACAACCGGGTGACCGCCTCACAACCCATGCCATCCTTGCGCCCGACCTGCACCACCGAACCATCAATCCCGTACCGGAAAACTCCTCCGCCCATGGTGGACAGCCACAAGCTTCTATCACGGGTTTCAATCCCGAAACTCAGGGGCCGGTTCCGCCATTTCACCGCGGCCTCCGGCGAAAGCCACACGCCATCCCGCCACAGACGGACCGATTTGCCATCGCTGATCCAAAGTGACCGGTCCCTGCCTGGCGCATGGTAGTTCCAACTGGAATCGAACCCGTGACCGACAGGAACCGGCTCTCCGTCCACCAGGCGACATGCGCCGCATTGCTGCCTGAGGTCACCGTTGAGGATCAGGTCACCGCTTGGCGAAACACGCGCTTGTATCGGACTCTCCGGTCCGCGACCCCACCGGCCGTTCATCAAGGTTAAAACACCATCCTTCCATTGGGCGAGCCGTCTATCCCTCGTGGTGATCCAAAGTGACCCGTCAGGAGCTTCCGCCAGAATCTCCGCACCAGGCGCGCTTCCTGATAGAGTCGCGTCAGGCTCGGGGAAAAACCTACCGTTCTCCATCCGGAACAAATGTCCGTCCATGGTGGAAATCCACAAACCTCCGGCGCGGCGCCGCTCGACCTGCGAGATGGAGGGATTGGTCAACTCCGGCGTGTTGCCCGAGCTGAAAACCACGAACGACACACCGTCGAAGCGAGCCAGGCCGTTCATCGTGCCAACCCAGAGATAACCGTCCGTGGTCTGGGTGATCGAGGTGACCGTTTGGCTAGGAAGACCGGCGTCCGAACGCCAGGTCTCGACCGAAAACGCCGCCCACAGGCCTCCGGCGAACAGCAGATGCACCAGCAACCCGGAGACCCATGCCAGAATCGCCGGATTGCCGATCGCATATTCGCTCACTCGCTTGCGCATGGAAAAACATGGCCCGGCGAGCCTTGCCTGACGAGCAAAAACCGCTCGCCTCATTTGATACACACCACGCGAAATGCCAAAAATTCCGATGTCCGGGACGATCACCACCCCACCGTCGTGTCCCGATAGACACCGGGCGCCACGTCGCGGGGATCGGTGCCGCTGTTGGAAAACGCGGCGTCGCCCTCGATAATGACACCGGGGAGAAAACGCAGCGGGCCTGATACGGTCAGCGACCGGCACTTGAGCAGGCCGGGAACGCCCAGCGGGGTGAGCTGGTCCACCAGCTTGTAGTCGTCGGACAGGGTGACGACGGGCGGTTGGCCGGCGCGGTCCGGATGGAGCCGCACCCGGCCGTCCGGCAGCACCTCGTAGGCATCCGAGCGCAAGGCTAACAAATCGGCGGTGCTTTTCACCGGCGCGAACCGGCTGCGCGGCACCTCGATGGCGGCGGCGCCGGCAAAGCACTCGATCGCCGCGCCCATGGCGGTTTCCAACTGGATCACCGCGGGTGATTTCTTATCTCGCGGGTCCACGGTTTTCCGGTTGCGGATCATCGGCAGAGGCAGCACTCCGGAATCGGCGGCGAGTTGTTCCTTGAGCAGATCAAGCCGCAGCCACAGGCTGTTGGTATTGAAATAGCGGTGTCGGTCGATGTCCTGGAACGCCCCGGCGTCCTCGTCCGGGCATTGGGCGACCTCGCGCAGCAGTAGGCGGCCATCGCTGGTCCGCACCGCGAGGTGGCCGCCCTTGCGGTCGGCCGCGGTGCGGCGCGTGACCTCCATCAGAAACGGCGCCCCGGAATCGGCGAAGTGCCCGAGCAACACCGGATCGAGCACCGCACCGAGATTGTCGGAGTTGGAGACAAACGCGTAAACCACCCCCTCCGCCAACAAGCGATCCAACCAACCGGATCCGACGAGCGCCGGAAACAGGTCCCCATGGCCCGGCGGGCACCATTCGAGATCGGGATCGGAGGGCCATTCCACGGGTTGCAATGTCTCCGCGTCGATCTTCGGGATCTGGTTTTGCATCAACTCGACCTCGCGGGGATCGGCGAGCCCGTTCGCGGCGTAGCGCGCGAGGTGCCCCAGGGTGTCCGCGCTGGTGCTGAAGCTGTTCATCAGCAGCATGCGGACGGGAGTCGCTGATGCCTCGCGCAGGGCGAGTACTTGCCGCACAATGAGATCGAGGAAAGTGACTCCATCGCGCACGGGCAGCAGGCTTTTCGGCCCTTGAAGTCCCATCCCGGTTCCGAGCCCTCCATTGAGTTTGATGACCACCGCTTTTGCCAACAATTCCGGCCCGGCCGGCGGCGAGTCCGTTAGAGCGGTGTAGGTGGTTAAATCGGGAACCGGGGAAATCGCCGACTCCGGGATCAATCCGGATTCGTTGCGCAGCAGCGCCTCGTAGTTGCGGCGGAAGGCGCGGATGGGGGCATCCCCCATGCCGGCGGCGGACATTTTCGTTTCAAACGCGGCGAAGTCGGACATGCGGCCAGCATGGCGTACCCTGCCAACCGGTCAATCCCAAAGCCACGCGCCCCATCAATCCACCCCGAAGAAATCCCGCGCGTTTCCATAGGAAATGGCGCGGATCAGATTCGCCAGAGTGTCGAAATCCGATGGTAGCTCGCCGCGCTCGGCCTCGCCGCCTATCAGATTGCACAGGATCCGGCGGAAATACTCGTGGCGCGGATAGGAAAGGAACGACCGCGAATCGGTGAGCATGCCGACAAACCGCGAGAGCAATCCGGTGGCGGACAGCGCGTCGAGCTGCATTTCCATGCCGTGCTTCTGGTCGAGGAACCACCATCCGGAACCGAACTGGATCTTGCCCGCGACGGTGCCGTCCTGGAACGCGCCGGTTAGGGTGGAGAACAGATAGTTGTCGGCGGGATTGAGGTTGTAGAGCACCATCTTGGGCAGCGCGTTCTCGCGGCTGAGCGCGTCGAGGTAGGTGACCAGCGCCTCGCCCTGCGACACGTCGCCGATGGTGTCGTACCCGGTATCCGGACCGAGTTGCTCGAACATCCGGCGGTTGGTGTTGCGGAAGGCGCCGAGGTGGAGTTGCTTGGTCCAGCCGCGGGCCGCGTCGAGCTGCCCGAAAAACACCATCAGATAGAACGAGAACCGCTCCTTGTCCTCTTGGCTAACCGCCTTGCCGGCCCGGGCTTCGTCGAAGATCAGCGAGGCGTCCGCATCCGAACACTCCAGTGCCGGACAACGGACCAAACCGTGGTCGGATAGGCGGGCGCCCGCCGCGTGGAAATCGTCGTGGCGCTGCTGCAGACCGTTCAACAGGTCGGACAGATGAACGATCGCGGTGTCGGTGACTTCTTCCAGCTTGTCGAGCCACGCCTGGAGCTGCGCGGGCTGGTCCACGAGAAACGCCTTGTCCGGACGAAACGTGGGCCACACCTTGGTTGGCAGACCGGAAGCCAGAATCGCCTGATGGTCGGTTAGAGGATCCGCCGGATCATCGGTTGTGCCGACCATTTTCACATCGAACTTGCGGAGAATGCCGTGGGCGCAGAAGTCGGCCTCGGCGAGCTTCGCGTTGGCGCGCTCCCAGATTTCATCCGCCGTGGCGGGGGAAAGGAGGAGATCGATATCGAAATACCGCTGGAGTTCGAGGTGGGTCCAGTGGTGGATCGGATTGCGAAGGGTGTAAGGAACCGTTTCCGCCCACGCCTGGAACTTCTCGCGCGGGCTGGCGTCGCCGGTGATGAGATCCTCGGATATTCCGTTGGCCCGCATCAGCCGCCATTTGTAGTGGTCGCCGCCAAGCCATATCTCGGCCAGATCCGTCCAGCGTTTGTTAGTGGATATCTCGCGCGGAGAAAGATGGCAATGATAGTCGATGATCGGCTGCGGAGCCGCCACCTCGTGGAACAGCCGTCGGGCGGTCGCGGAATGAAGCAGGAAATTTTCGTCGGGGTAAGGCATGGCTGGCACTATCCCAGCATGGCCGACGCCAATGCCAAGCACGAAATCCGAAATTTCGGAGCAGGGTCGTTTTCTACAGGTGGGTCTTGAAAAACAGCACCGTGGAGAGGAATTGGAAGTCCGCGTTGGACTTCTTTTTGAATCCGTGGCCTTCGTCGGCGGCCACAAGGTACCACACGGTGGTGCCGCTGGCTCGCACCGCCTTGACCATCTGCTCGGCCTCGGTGACCGGAACGCGCGGGTCGTTTTTCCCCTGCACCACGAACAGCGGCATGGTGATCTTTTCCGCGTGGTTGGTGGGGCTGATCCCGCGGAGAAACCCGGCCATTTTCGGGTCACGCTCGTCGCCGTACTCCGGACGGCGGACGTCGCGGCGGTAGTCCGAGGTGTTCGCCAGGAATGTCAGAAAGTTCGAGATCCCGACGATATCGCACCCGCAGCGCAGGCGTTTGCCGTGATGGATAAGGCTTGCGAGCGTCATGTAGCCGCCGTAGCTGCCGCCCATGACGCCGACCTTCGACGCATCGAGCGCAGGGCGGGTGGCAATGAAATCGAGAAACGCGCCGATGTCCTTGACCGAATCCTCGCGTTTGAAACCATTGTCGAGCGTGAGGAAGGTCTTGCCATACCCGGTGGACCCGCGGACATTCGGATACAACAAAGCCACGCCCATCTCGTTGATATAATAATTGTTGCGGGATTGGAAGATCGGGCGCGACTGGCCCTCTGGTCCGCCGTGTATCACGATCAGCACCGGACGCGGGCCGGGAAACTTCGCCGGATCGGGTTGATAGAGAAACCCGGAAACCGTGAGACCGTCGAAGCTTTTCACCCTAACCGTCTCGGGCTCCGCAAACGCCGAAGGATCCAAGCCGCCCGCCTCGCTGAAGGTCCAGCGGGTGACCGCGCCGGTCGCCGGATCGCACGACCAGGCGTCCGCCGGCGAGCGCGCTCCGGTCATATTGAAGCCAACGCACGCGCCATCGTCCGACCATTTCGCACCGCCGATGACGCCCGGCGGAAGATCCGGAGCCTTCGGCGCGGCACCGTCTCCGGTCGCCAGAAACCGCAAGCGACTGGAACCGTCCTCGTTGGTGGTATAGACGATGGTTTTACCATCCGGCGAGAGGTCGAACCCCTCGACATCCCATGAAACGTCCGTGGTCATCGGCACGAACTTCCGATCTTTCAGCGACATCCGGCCGAGACGCTTGAACTCGGCGCTTTCGTCGCTCGTTAGGAAAATCTCCTTTCCGTCGCGGCTGAAGACCGCCCGCCCGCGGGAAACCGGGTCCGCGCCGGGGACCGTCAGGCGCTCGCGACGGCCGGTGGATAGATCCGCCAGCCAGAGATGGCTGTCATTGGCTGATAGAAACTCTCCCAACAACAGCGACTTCCCGTCCGGCGACCAATCCATCACCGCCCACTCCCCGCCCTTCACCTCGCACACCATCTTTCGCTGCTCCGGATGATCCGGATCGAGCATCCAGATATCGGCGTCGGTGCCGTTGCGGGCGTTGGAGGCGAAGGCTAGCAGGCGTCCGTCCTCGGACCACGACGCGCCGGTGTTGCGCGACTTGCCGTCGGTTAGGAGGGTGGTGCGTCCGGTCCCGGGATCGAAGCGGAAATACTGGAAGTTTTCGGCGCCGCCGGAATCCTGCGAAAAGATCATGCATTCGCCGGTTTTCGGGCGGAATCCGCCGCCATTGACCGGTTCGGGCAGGAATGTCAGTTGGCGGCGCGCCCCGCCCGGCGTGGTGACGAGATGGAGTTGGTTGGTATTGCCGAAGCGGGTGGTGATGAGCATCTCGCGCCGCTGCGGATGCCACCCTTGGAACGCCGCGGCCCGGAATTCGAGATAGCGCCCCACATCCTCCTTGAGCGCCGCCGGGACCTCCGGCACACCATCGGCGGTTAGATTGGGCGGCACCGGAGCGGAAACCGCGGCCGCGGCGGTGCATGTCCACGCGGCAAGCGCCACGCGGAACGGAATCAATCGGGGAATCTCGGCAAGCATTGCGGGACCTTAGCCGACCCCGGCCGGTTGGAAAGGAGAAACACGCCCACCGCATGGCCGGGCGATTTTTCTGGGCGACCGCAGCCGCATCGCTAAGCTCGCTGGGACATGAAAACGATCCTGTTCGCCATCTTGCTGTCGGGATCCGCGGGGAATTCCTCCGCGGCCGAACCGGAGTTCACCCCGCTGTTTCCGAAGGACGGTCCGCCCGAGGGCTGGATCACGCGGGATTGGGCGGATGTGGCGCAGCCCGCGCGGGGAAACCCGGCCTGGTCGGTTAGTGACGGCGTGCTCACCAGCGCGGGCGACCGCGGGTGCTGGTTTCTGAGCGAAAAGGAATACGGCGATTTCGAGCTGGAATACGAGTTCCGCATCGGTCTGCGCGGCAACAGCGGCCTTGCCCTCCGCAGCCCGGCAAAGGGCGACCCCGCGTTCGACGGCATGGAAATGCAGATGGCGGACATCCGCTACAATCCGCAGGCCAAACCGAGCGAACTCACCGGCGGCATCTACCGCGCCATCGCCCCAAAGGAACCGGTCTATCAGCCGGAACAATGGAACCGCGTGCGGCTCTCGCTGGTCGGGCCGAAACTGAAGGTCGAACTCAATGGCACCGTGATCCAGGATGTCGATCTATCCACCCAAACCGAACCGGTCGCGCGGCACGACGGCACTATGGCTCCGCCGCTCAAGGACCGGCCCCGCCGGGGACGGATCGGGTTCCAGAACCTCAGCCGCGATGGCGGCCAAGTGGAAATCCGCGGCGCGAGAATCCGGGTGCTGGACGTCGCGGCGAAACGTTAGAACGCCCCGGCATCGCGCCCCGGCCGTCCATCTAACGCCCGATCACATGCACGCCCTTCTTGCTGGCGGCGGCGAATTCCGGTTTGCCATCGCCGTTCAGATCCACCGCGAGCACCTGGCAGCCGACGCCCGAGTCGTTGTCGATCACTTCCGGCTCCCAGCGCACGGTCGGGCCGTCCTTGCGATTGAAAAACACCACGGCCAGCGCGGGATCGTTGGCTCCGGGATCCTTGCCGTTGTGCGCGTAATACCGTTTGCCGGTGGCGAAATCCATCCGGCCGTCGCCGTCGAAGTCGCCCTGTTCGAGTGAATGGAGTTGGGAAAACTGCAAGCCGCCGGCACCTTGCTTCGCCGGATCGTCGGGGAGGATCTCGTGGCGGACCAACTCGGTTTTTCCATCGGTTTTGCGGTTTTCAAACCACGCGAGGCCGTAGCCGTGTCCGTTGATCGCGGTGATCATGTCGTTGTCGCCATCGCCGTCGGCATCGAACACCAGCATCTGCGCGCCACCGGGACCGGCGAAGTTCTCCTTGTGCCAGGTCCATGTGCCATCCTTCGCGGCGGGTTGCTCGAACCAGCCGTCCTTCTCGATGATGTCCGGCTTGCCGTCGCCGCTCAGATCGCCCACGCCGAGACCGTGGATGTAGGGCGTGGTCGCCCGGTCGCCGGACACCGCGATGAAGGTCCACGGTTTGGTCACATCGGACCAATCGACCTCCGCATAGCCGAAACGGCCGCGCTGCATGCAGATGAGTTCCTTTTTCCCGTCGCCGTCCAAATCGGTCCACAGCGGGCTTTCGGTCGCGGCCTCTGTCATCACGCGGTGCGCGGGCCACGCGCCGTCGCCGCCGGGATTCAGATAGAGCGTCAGGTCCTTGCCGGGATGGCTGGCCATCAGGATGTCGTTACGGCCGTCGCCGTTCACATCGTCCACCCAGCTCAGGAACGAGTCTTCCTGATAGCCGACCACCGGCATCGCCTTGCCAGGGCGGTAGGCCTTTCCTTCCTTGAAATCCGGACCCTTGAACCAAAACGCGCCGGCCACCAGATCCTTCGCGCCGTCGCCGTCGATGTCCCCCGCGGACAGCCCTTCGGTTAGAAAATCCTTGGTAATCACCCGTTTCCTCCACCCCTGGCGCAGCGGCTCCTCCGCCAGCGCCGCCACCAGCACCAGCAACCCAATCGGCAACATCATCGCTCGGTTTTTCATCGAACCCTGATACCCGCCAAACCGGGCGCGCCTTTCATCCCAAAATCCGCGGTTGTCACAGCGGATTTTTGGGGGTTCCAGGTTATCTGTTATTGGTTATCGGGGTTGTTGGCTGATCTTTCGATCTCCTGGTTGATGATTTCGCTCCCTGTCCTTGCCGCTTTCCGGACGGCGGCGGCAAGTCACACTGCGGAGCTTCAACCCAGCAACAAAAACGGAACCGCAACCGGAGGCGAAACCGGAGATGGCCTGCCGCCCAACCCGTGATTTCGGTTGCGTAATCCTTCCCGGCTTGGCATGGTCCGTTCGGTCAGCCAACCTCACAACCCGCCATGAAACCGCTCATCCTCGCCCTCGGCGTCGCCCAGACGCTTTCCGCCGCCGAACCCGCCGTCATCCGCCTGTGGCCCTCCGGCGCTCCGGAGAAACCCGGCACCAAAATCGGACCGGAACAGGAAATCGAAAAGGGCGACGGCATCAGACGGCTGACCAACGTGACCGATCCCACCCTAACCGTCTATCAACCCGCAAAACCCAACGGCACCACCGTGATCGTCTGCCCCGGCGGCGGTTACAGCATCCTCGCCATCGAGCACGAGGGCACCAAGGTTTGCGAGTATCTCAACACCCTCGGCGTCACCGCCGTGCTGCTGAAATACCGGGTCCCCGCCCGCGATCCGGCGGATCCCTCCCGCGAGCCGCTGCAGGACGCACAGCGCGCCATCGGCATCCTCCGCCACCGCGCCGCGGAGTTCGGCATCCGCCCGGACCGCATCGGCATTCTCGGGTTTTCCGCCGGTGGCCACCTCACCGTCATGGCCAGCCTCCATCCCAACGACCGCACCTATCCGCAGGACCCCGCGCTCGACGTGCCCGACGCCACCCCGGACTTCGCCATCCCGGTCTATCCGGCCTACCTGACCGACAAGACCGACACCTTCCAACTTCGCCCCGAGATCAAGGTCACACCGAAATCGCCTCCCGTCTGCCTGATCCATGCCCACGACGACAAGGGTGCCACCAGCTCCAGCGCCAGCGCGCTGCTCTATCTGGAATACAAAAAACTCAATCTCCCCGCCGAACTCCACATCTACGCCAAAGGCGGCCACGGCTTCGGCATGAAAGACAGTGGCCTGCCCACCGCCGACTGGCACATCCGCGCGGGCGAATTCCTCAAAGCCATGGGCTGGCTGGAAACCGCAAAACGTTAGCGCGCCGGTCCAGCGCGGTGGATCTCGCCACAAAGACGAGAAGATGATCGGGGATCGGTGATAGAAGATCGTGGATCGTGGATGAGCAAGAGCGTTCCCCGTAGCCGCGCTCGTGAGAGCGTGACCTTCCAGGCTCACCCCTGCCGATGATATTCACCGCCAACGAGAACCCCTCAAGGAGCGTGGGCATCCTGCCCACATCACCGCGGACCAGCCCCGCCCCATCCGGAAGTATTCACCGCCAGGACGCCAAGTTCGCCAAGGAGATCGAAGATGGTGGATCGACGATGAAAAAGCGCATCGCTCCCCAATAACCAATAACCAATAACCCAAAACCGCGGCACAGCCGCCCCGCCAATTCCTCCGGAAGCACCCGCGCGAGTGAGAAAATTCGCCAGGGCAGCCCACACGGAAGCCGTCCGGCTACCCCCCCTGATAGTCGCAGGCCGGGACGGAAAAACCTTGCAATATCAACGCCTTCCGCCCACATTCCCTCCCGAGCACCCGTCCGGATATCACTTCCCGACATGCTACGAATAGACACTGTTCGCCCAAATCCGATGGCGTTTTCCCTGATAGAGGTGCATGAGATAGAGCCTGATCTGTGTCAGGCAGTGCTTCAGCATGGAGAACGCCAGCTTACGGTCACTCTTAGATGCAGCCATGCAGAGGCGCTTCGGCTGCCGCCCAGGTTCACAGCCGAGCTTGATCACACTGCGATTGTCAGATTTGAGGCTGATTTACCTCCAGATGATAGTCAGTCAGGATTATTTCCGACAGATGACCCGGCTGTGGTTCTCGCTGATGGTCGAATTCACCATCATCTTGAGATTGGTTCCGATCATGTGTTGATCGATGTGTATTCGCAGACAGGCCCTGAGTATTTCACCGTGACTTCTGAAGAGCTTGGAGGCATCGTTCCCGCTATGGACAGCCGACTCAGACTATGGTTACTTGGTTTGTCCGTTTACCCAACACAGACATGACCAACTACTACCACCGAACCAGGGCGAGGCGCGGCTGGACAACCGCTGGGGCTGCTGTGTCGGCCATGCATTCCGTAACTTTAACCCACCATCCCGTTTCGACGCTCACTCCCGCCCCAGCAGTGCCAGCGTTTGAACGGCATCAACCTTAGCCAATAATATGAAGTATACACGTTACATAAACTTAGCAATAGACCATTTGAATCGGAATGGTATTGAATATGAGATCCTTCAGGGCGAAATGGTCTCGATTGAGCAGATTAGGGATTGTGAGGAGACGATCGGGTTTTCACTTCCAAGGGAATATAGGGAGTATCTATTTGAGATAGGTGACGGATTCAGCCTGAGCTATGAAACTCCTATGAAGTATTTGGAAGAGAGGATTCTAGCGGTGCTACATTCCGATTCATCTAAGCAACATGAAGCTCTTAAATCTGTTAAGAATGGGCATCGTAATCGTTGGCGTCTTGACTCTATCGCAGACACAATAAGCGAGTGGGAATGTACCCAAAAGGAATTATCAGAAGAAAGCATTAAAGAGTATTTGAAGTGGAATGGAGAGGAATATCTCAATGAGTGCAGACGAAGAAGGCGTTGGTTTCCCATTTCAGGAATTGGAGGTGGCGGCCGCACGATCAATATTGACTGTAATACAGATTCTGGTTCCATTCGATACCATGACATAAGAAATCCAGGAAATACCAATTCTACATATATAGCTCACAGTTTGGAATTCTGGATGGCAAATTGGTCGCAATATACGTTCAGTGATCCAACTTACTCATATACAACGCAAATGGGAATAACATGCCTATGTGACAGTTTAGACGGTGAATTTCCATGGGCCGATTCAAGCTTTTTACCGAAGTTTAGAATTGCAAACATTTAAGCCGAATCGGGTCCCCGGGAGTGATTAGCTCCCGGGTCCCACACCACCCTGCGTACGGCTTTGACTCCGCCGCGCTGCGTCCACTAGGGATGGCTTCGCGGGTTTTCCAGGGCCGCTAACGCGGCCGGGGCGTTCATGGCCGGCACACCTTGTTCCAGTTGTCGCTTTGTCCTCCCGCTGCCAAACCACCCGTTTCAGTGGAGTTTGAAGTTGAGTTTACCTATCCACGACCACCAACCTCGCCGCTTTTGGCGCGAACGGTTCGATGCGGATCGTATTGGGTCCGGGTTTGAGATGTTTGGTGATATCCAGGCGAAGCGGTCGTCCGAGAAATCCGCCCGCGTAGGCATCGTTGACGGTGATCCTGGCGGCCTCCTCCGGCGTTAGGACGTCGCATTCGAGATAGACCCGCGAGTGAACCGGATCGATCCCGGCCGGAAGATCGCAGTGGCCGACGAAGGGATCGGCCTTCACCGGGCTGAGCGTGAGCGGCTTGCCGCCGAAGCGCCCCCACGGACCGCCGCCAAAGCGGGCGACTTCCTTCGCGTCCGTCCACGTGCTGTCATCGAAGCCGGATCCGGTCCAGTCGGGTGGCGCGTCCCTGGAGACTTTCCAGGTTCTATCCATCCGGAGCAACAGCGGCTCTCCCCGCTCGAACTCGACCCGCAGCGAGCCGATCAACCCGGCGGGATTCACGTCGTTTTGCGATGGCGCGTTCGAGGCGGTTATGGCGATCGTGTTGGCCCCCGGGCGCAGCAGCTTTGCAACATCGAGCGCCACGGGATTGCGCCAGCCTTCGGTGCTGCCGTCGGTGTGGCCGGCGTCTCCGCCATTGATGGAAACGGTGGCGCTGTTGTCCGCCGTGAGGGTGAACACCGCCGTCCTAACCACCGCGCCGTCGGGCAGTGTGATCCGTTTGCGGAAATACCGCGTTTCGGCCGCAGCGCTCCGGCTCGAATCCGCTTCGGGGGACCAGATCCACGGACATCCTTCCAACATGCGAACCGGTCCGGCTTCCGGATCGGGCGCGGGCTCGTCGTGCGGCGGATTCGGGATGCGGGTCAAGGGGATGACCGCGGCACCAACCGCGCTTGCGGATCCCGGCCGCGACGGAAGGCGGCGATCTTCGGGCTGGAACACCAACAGCGCGGATTCGTTAGGCTCCATGATGAGTTCGAGTTCCACCCGGCCGCCCTCGCGGCGGGAGGAAATCGAGCGGATTTCATTGCGCATCGCGTCCCAGCATTCCGGCACGCCGGTGGCGGTGATCCGGAAGCGGAACTTGCGCGGCGGGCCCTTGTGATTCTGATTGGTTACGAAGAACACATCCCGGTCCGCTTTGATCCGGTGGAGCACATGGAGCCAATTTCCGGTGTCACCCTCGATCACCTCGAGCGTGGGCGGCCGGGTGGCGTCTTCGGCGAGCACCCGCCGGAGTTCCGCCGGGGTCGGCGTTTCCGGCAACAGGTAGGAACGTCCGCCCCGGTCATTGCGCCCACAGGCGGTTAGACCCGGCTGCGCCGCCCCCCAGATGGCGTCCCGCAAGGCCGCGATGTCCGCCGCGGACTTGCCAACCGTGGCGGATTTCGTCGGCAGAAATCCATGGGTCACCACCACGCCGCCGCTGTCGAAGAATTCCCTGGCCCTGGCAAGCGTCTGATAGGGCATCACCTCCACCGCCGGCAGGAAGAGAATCTTATACGACTCCGCTCTCAGATGGAGTTCCGAGCCGCCGGTTTTCATCTCTTTTTCCAAGACCTCGTAAGGAATCCAGTCGCAATCGTAGAGCGCGTCCTGAAGGTTCTCGCTAATTCGCTCGGGTGGAATGAACTTGCCGACGTGCGCGCTTTGTCCCGGCGTGACAAGCGCCACGGGCGCGACATGGCGGCCGCCGGTCAGCATCACGCTGAGCCTGCTGGTGTAGTCGGCGAAAACCCGATAGAGCGGGAATCGCGGTTCGAAGCCGCCGTTGTAGAAATACGGCGGACAGTCGGTGTCGTAGGGCGCGCGGGGATTGAACGAATGCGGAATGAGGAAATTGACACCCGCCACGTGCATGGCGTCCGCCCACCATTTCATTTCCGGATAGGTCAGATCCTGGCCGCGCGCGCCGAAGATCTCGCACATGGTCACATCCTCGGTTTTGCCGTAGGCGTGGGTCACCGAACTGCCCAGCTTGGGCGTTTGCCAGCATGGCGCGTCATTCGCGGCACGCTCGCCCATTTTGAATTGGCTGAAAACCGCGTCGATCCCGCCCATGCTGCTGTATTTCTGCACCCGCATGAGATCTCCCGCGCAGAAATCCTGATGCCGATAGAGAGTTCCGTGCTCCATGAAATGGCCGATGGATTTCACGCCGCGGGCTTCGCACCATTTCGTCGTCATACCGTACATCGTGCGGCCCCAGGTCTCGGCGCGCGCGTCGAGATAGGCGAAGCGCGCCGCCTGCCCGCCGTCGCCGGACAACCGGAACTTGTAGCCGACGTATGCCGTTTTCCAATCGACTCCATGCTCTGCGAGGACCGTGTTCAGCCCGGTGCCCCAATCGCCTCGGGTTTCCGGTTCGTCATAGAAGAACCCGACGATGGTCTTGCCGAAATCCTCCCTGTAGCGATCGTAGTGCGGCTGATAGACGGTTTGCAGGAACCACTGGACGCAGTCCTGACTCATGCCGTCCACGCTCAATTGTCTGCCGCCGCCTTGTCCCAATCCGGGGGCTTGTTCGTGGGTGAACTTCATCACCTGCCAGCGGCCGGGAGGCGCCTTCCAGATGAGTTTGCCGTCGTGAACAAAGGGAGCCAGGTCCAACAGGCTTGCGCCGTCGATCGAATCATCATCCGCCAGACGCCCGGCAACCGCGCCTATATAACATTCGCCCGAAAAACCATCCTGCTCGAATCCGCCCGACCCATCCGCCTTGACCGCCGATGCCACGAGGCGTTTCGCGGCATACCGCGGGGGGACCCGGCCGCCGACGCCCTGGCTGGGCCACCATTTCTCGTCGAAGATCCAAAGTTTCAGCCCGTGTTTCTTGGCCGCCTGCAGGCAGATGTCCACATCGCGATACCAGTTCGGTCCCAGCCAATCATTGTGGGGCCGCGACTCGGCGGTTAGTGAGCCGTTGCCGCCTTCCGCCACCTTGCCGACGTACATCTCGAGACGTTCCTTGGTTTCGTCGCCATGAAGCCAGAAGAGCGGCCCGGTCAGCTCCCGTGCCGCGGGCGGAAGTTCCCGGAAGTTCCTCTCGACGGTGGCGAAGTCCGGTTCGGCGGCATGGCCGGACGAGTTTGCCAGCGCCCCGGATGCGGCAATCAGAATGGTAAGAAACGCGCGGTTCATGGGTCTCACCAATACGTTCGCCCGGAAAAGTCCTTTCCTCCGGCACGCATTGGGCCCGACACCCCGATCGGGTGGCAAGAATCCATCTTTCCCGGCCGTATCCGCCGCCGATGAATCTGAACCGACGGACCTTTCTAACCACCAGCGCCGGGGCGATGGCCGCCTGGCTTTCGCCGCGCGGCGCGATGGCCGCGGAGACCGGCGCGGGGAAACGCGTGGGCCTGATCGGCTGCGGCTGGTATGGCAAAACCGATCTGCTGCGGCTGTTGCAGGTCGCTCCAGTCAATGTGGTGGCCCTCTGCGATCCGGACCGCCGGATGCTGGAGGATGCCGGGGAAATCGTGGCCGGACGGCAGGCGTCGAAGAAAAAGCCGCGCCTGCACGCCGATTTCCGGGAGATGCTCCGGGAAAAGGACATCGATCTGGCGATTGTCGGCACGCCCGACCACTGGCACGCTCTAACCGCCATCGGCGCGATGGAGGCGGGCGCGGATGTCTATCTGCAGAAGCCGATCAGCGTGGACGTGGTGGAAGGCAAGGCGATTCTCGACACCGCCCGCAAGCTCGGCCGCGTGGTCCAGGTGGGCACCCAGCGGCGCAGCACCCCCCATTTGATCGAGGCGAAGGAGCGTTTCGTGGACTCCGGCAAGCTGGGAAAAGTGGGGCACATCGAGGTGTTCAGCTACTATCAGATGCGCGCCCGCGGCAATCCCGCGGACGCCGCGCCGCCGGCCGGGCTCGATTGGGACCTATGGTGCGGCCCCGCGCCGCTGCGGCCGTTCAATCCCGCTATCCATCCGCGCGGCTGGCGGTCGTTCGGCGAGTTCTCCAACGGCATCCTCGGCGACATGTGCATCCACATGCTCGACACCGCCCGATGGATGTTAGGGCTCGGCTGGCCCCTGCGAGTCACCTCGTCGGGCGGCGCGTGGATCGACCCCGGATCGGTGGCCACCGTGCCGGACACCCAGGTCGCGATGTTCGACTTCGGAACCCTCAACGCGGTGTGGACCCACCGCACCTGGGGCACCACACCGGACCGCGACTTCCCGTGGGCGGCGGTGCTTTACGGGGAAAAGGGCACCCTCAAACTGAGCGTGCAGCGCTATGAATTCGTCCCGCAGGGCGACGGTTCCCCGGAGCGCAAGGAGGTGGTGATGGAGCTCGACCAATACCCCGAGGATGCCAACGAGAAGAGCCTGGAGAAGCACGTCGCCCCGGCGATCCGCCGCCACATGAAGGACTGGCTGGAATGCGTCGCCACCCGCGGCAAGCCGGTGGCCGATATCGAGCAGGGCCACATTTCCAGCGCCAGTTGCATCCTCGCCAATCTATCCGCCGACCTCCACCGCACCCTCGCCTGGGACCCCTCCACCCACCAGGTGACAGGCGACGAAGAAGCCACCCGCAAGCTCGCGCGCGCCTATCGGAAACCGTGGGCGCACCCGGGCTGATCGAGAACCGCGGATCCGGTGTCGCTAGGTCAAGCTTCAGGTCTTCTGTCTCGCAGTCTTCCGTCTGAGCCAGAGGCTCGCCAGGGTCATGGTTTGCCCGTGGCGGGCTTGAAGTCCGGATTCGGGACAGGCATCCGGGCGTGGACGGATTCCCTCCATTTCCGCAGGGAAGCCAGCATGGCTTTCGCCCGCCCGGGATCCTTCTCGGCCAGATTGTTATGTTCTGATGGATCGTTTGAAAGATTGTATAACTCCAGCGAGTTGTCCCCGAAGTTCTCAATCAGTTTCCAGTCACCGTCACGCATGGCGCCGCACGGCGATCCGCCCTGGTTGCTGTAGTGGGGATAGTGCCAGAACAAGGGTCCGCGCTCCGTTGATTCGCCTTTCAGCAGGGGCACAAGGCTCTTGCCGTCCTTGTGCTGCTCCGGACGCGCCGGCAACCCGGCGAGGTCCAGCAGGGTCGGATAGAAATCGGCGCTCACCACCGGGGTGGCGCAACTGCCGCCCGCCTTGGCCACGCCGGGCGCCCGGATGATCCAGGGAACCCGGATGCCGCCTTCGTAGTTCCATCCCTTTCCCGCCCGATAGGGCATGTTGGAAGTCGGGTGCCCCTCCGCGGTGGCCAGACCGCCGTTGTCCGATGTGAAAATGACGATGGTCTTGCCGGTTAGGCCGTTCGTTTCGAGCGCGTCCAGCACCCTGCCGATGGCGAGGTCCATCTGTTCGATCATCGCGGCGTAGGCCGGATGGTTCTGCGTCTGGCGGACCTTGTTGGCCTGTTCGCGGCCCCACTTCACCGGGTTGTCCCGCCCCGCCTTGGTTCGGTATTTCGCGATGAGATCGGGACGGGCGCCGATCGGGATATGGACCGCCTGGAACGGCAGATAGGCGAAAAACGGCTTGTCTTTGTTAGCCCCGATGAAGCGGACCGCCGCGTCCGCGATGCGGTCGGTGGTCTTGGGGTCGGTGGCGGGGTCAGTCCCCGGTCCAGGCGGATAGAAGAACTGGCTGGCGCCTATCAGATCGCGGGAAAATCCCTGCTCGCGCGGGGAGAAGCCCGCGTTGCCCAGATGCCATTTCCCGGCGAAGAAATTGGTGTATCCGCCCTCGGCCAGCGCCTCGGCGAGGGTGGTTTCCTCCAGCGCGAGGTGGTCGGCATTGGGAGGCGGGAGCAGGCGTCCGGTGTTCTTGCCGCCGATGAAGTTGTCGATTCCGGTGCGTGCCGGGTATTTGCCGGTCATGATGCTGGCGCGCGTGGGTGAGCAGACGTTGCAGGCGGCGTAGCCCGCGGTGAAATTCACGCCGCTCGCGGCCAACCGGCTGATGTTGGGGGTCTCGTAGAATGTCTCCCGGTTGTTGCAGGCCACGTCCATCACGCCAAGATCATCGGCCAGGAAGAACACGATATTCGGGCGCTCGGCGGCGGAAACGATGCCGCAGGCCGCCAGCACGGATAGAAGTAGGATCGTTCGCATAAGTATCGGGTGTTGGGGGATCATGGCGGGGTTAGCGGGTGGCCCACACGGATTTCAGATAGGGCTCGCCGGTGAAGTCCGGCGGCATCGGTGAGGACCGGAGCCCGAGGGGTTTGGCGGATGCGGATAGAATATGGCGTTTGAAATCGGAAGCGGATAGATTCCGGCAATTGGTGCAGCAAAGCAGCCAGCCGCCGGGAGCGAGAACCGCGAGCGCCAGGGCGGCGAGTTCGCCGAAGTCACGTTCGGCGCGGAACACCCGGCCGGTTTCGTCGCGGGAAAAGGTGGGCGGATCAAGGATAACCGCGTCGAAGGTGCGGCCGCTCTTGGCGAAGCGCCGGAGCCAATGGAAGGTATCGCCCTTGCAGAAATGGTGCCCGGCGGGGTCGATCCGGTTGTGTTGGAAGTTGCGTTTCGCCCAATCGAGATAAGTGTTTGATAGATCAAGGGTGGTGATTTCCGCGCCCGCGGCGGCCGCCGCCACGGAGAAGGCTCCGGTATAGGCGAAGGTGTTGAGCAGAGTGCCGCCGGCCCCCATCCGGCGGCGGACTTCCGCGCGGTTGTCGCGCTGGTCGAGGAAAATCCCCTGCGAGTAGCCGGATTGGAACGAAATCTCGAACCCCAGTCCGTTTTCGCGGATGAGGAACGGCTCCTCCGTTTCCGGTCCGCCCAGATGGACGGGCGACTCCTTCTGGTGCTGGTCGAGCTTTTTCCAATAACACGACGCGGGCCGCGCGCGGACCCAACCGTCGAACGATGCCGGGATGGACGCGGAGGGTGTCGAAAGCAGCCAGCGTCCGGCATAGGTCTCCAGAAACACGCCGGGCAAGCCATCACCCTCGCCATCTATCAAACGCACCGCGTCGGTCTCCGGGTTGAGGAGACCGGCACGGCGGGCAATGGCGGTTTCGGCAAGGCTCTGCATCAGGAAGGCGCGGCGGGTGGACCAACGCATACCAGCACCAAACCCCGGATGCAACTCCGCGCTTGGCCAACCAAACAATGTTGGCGCGGCCTACCGCGTTTCCGGCGACGGTTCGTCCCCCAGCATGCGGTCGATTTCCACCACGCGGTCCCAAGGGCAGCGGCGGCGCTGGTATTTCCGCCAGACGATGTCGCGCAGCGCCCGCCAGATGTCCTCCGTGATCGCCTCAGGAGCCAGCGTTTCCCAGTCGGGATCGGTCTTCAGGGTGGTTAGAACCGTCCATCGGTCCCCGTGATGGGACGCCCGGTAATACCGGGTCCCTTCTTCAGTGCGCTCGCGCCATTCGTGGCTTTCCATGCGCCGATGATGGACCGGACCGGGATAACGCGCAACGGATAACTCAGCGGAAATTTTTTCCCCGCGTGACAGGGTCTCCCCGCGGTGCTAGAACACGCGTGGTGAGCATGGCCGCGCCGATTCCGGTTTCCAGCCAGCCGAGCGTCCGCGGAGCGGTGCTGGGCGGGGTAGGCGTGAGCCTGTTGGTCGCGGGGATGTGGCGGGTGGACGGCGCGCTCGCGGCCTTGGGGCTGGGGACGCTGGCGCTGCAGGCGCTCGCCTGGCTGTTGGGACGGCTCAATCTGGCGAACCTCTCCGCCACGCTGGACGCCCCGTCGAGCGTGCCCGCGGGCGTGATGTTTCCCGCGCTTCTGACGATCCACAACCGGCGGGGATTCTGGGATTCGTTCGATCTGCGGGTGGAACTCGAACTTCCGGGGAAAGCGCGTGCCACGGGCCATGTCCGGTGGGTTTCCGCCCGCACCGCCGCCGATATCGACCTGCGGATCGCGGTGCCCACGAGGGCGCATGCCAGCGCGCATGTGGTTAGGGTGGGTTCGTCGTTTCCAATGGGACTGTTTGAAATGCGGCGCACGCTGGTGGCGGATCACGAGCTGCTGGTGTTTCCGCGTCCCATCCAGCCGCGCGGGCTGCGCGCGATGGGCGTGCTGATGGATGCGGCCCCGCAGGACGGCGCCTCTGCGGGCGAGGCCGCGGGCGAACCGCGCGGACTACGGCCGTGGAGGCCGGGCGACTCGATGCGCCGGATCGACTGGCCGTCCTCGGTGCGCGCGTGGTCGCATGGCAGCGGCCTTGTGGTTAGGGAAACCGATCCGCCGGGTTTCCATCCGCGCCGGTGCATGGTGCTGTTCCATTCGTTCGGATTCGATGGCAGCCTGATCCGTCCGGAGCGTTTCGAGCACGCGCTGTCGCTGGCATCCGGCACCATCCGGCACCTGCACGGGCTCGGCATCCCGGTTAGATTGATCGCGGACTTCGACGGATGGAACGAACATCCCGCCGCCACCCGCGCGCAGCTCACCGCCTGCCAGGAGTTGCTGGCAAGGGCGCATCGTGCCAAGGGGACCGAGGCGCACGACCTTCACGCGGCCGCCGCCAAAGTGTGGGACGACGAAGTGCTGGTGGCCATTTCCGACATGCCTCCCTCGGTATGGCGCGGAGCCCTGCCGCGGCTGCGCCTGCCGCCGGTCACCCCGGATCTGCCGGCCGACCGGCCAAAACGCAAACCCCATCCGAAACGATGATCTTCCGCGCGATTCTGCTGGCCCACGGAGCGGCGGCGGCCTATCTGCTGCTGGCCGGAGCGCCGCGCGGCTGGCCCATACCGGTCAGAGCCACGCTCGCGTTGTGCGCGCTGATGCCGGTGCTCGGCTACTGGCTGTGGCCGCGGCCCGCCGGAATCGCGGTGGCGCGTGGAAGACACTCCGCGGGATGGCTCGACCGCCTTTCGATCGGAGCCGTCGCCGCGGTGATCGCTTCGGCATTTGTCTGGCTGCTCGGCGCGGCGCCGGATCCGTTGGAATCCGTGTCGCTGCTGTTGGAGGAACAGCTCCGCCCGCAGGCCGCGGGCGCCCGCCGGGAAGCCCAACAGAATCATGCCCGGCCCCAACAGGGAAACTGGCTGTGGAACAACCAGAGCCGGCGGCCGTTGCCCAAACGCACGGATTTCAAACCGGGAAACCGGCCCGAGATTTTCCTCCGGTTGCGCGACCGTGCGGATGCGGCGGAGTTGTTGCAAGGGCAGGCCTACGTGCGGGCGTTCGCGCTGGGGCGCTACGACCACGCGTCCTGGAGCATCACGCCCGGCCCGCCCGAGCGGCTGGTGGCCGATGCCGCCGGACTGGTCCAGCTTTCCACACCCGCGCGACCACCGATCCTCCATGAGATCTATCACACCTATGATCCCCAAGGGCAGAATGTTCTGACGGCGTTGCAGGGCGTCGCCGCCGTCCAGATTCCCGAGCTGACCCGCCTCGACGACGGTCTCTATCTGCTCCCTCCGCCGCTCAAGCCGTCCGGCTACGAATACATCGCCTCATCGGCGCCGTTGCGCCTTGAGGACCTGCCGGAGGCACCGGATCTTCCGCCAGCCCCAAACGCGCCGACCGAGCTGCTTCAGGGTCCCGAGTCGGCCGCCTTCGCCGCGCGCGTCCGCAACCTCGCGGTGATCGCCTCGGGAACCGGCACCACCCAACAACGGTTGCTCAACCTGCGCAACCACCTCCGGACGACGCTGAAATATTCCCTAACCTGCGACAACCCGCGGGACCTCGATCCGATCGACAACTTCCTGTTCGACGAACAGCGCGGCCACTGCGAGTATTTCGCCACCGCAGGAGCGCTGCTCGCGAGGGCGATCGGCATCCCGGCCAGGGTCGCCTACGGATGGGCGGGCGGCACCTACTATGAAAGCGGCAACATGTTCGTTTTCCGCGCACGCGAGGCCCACGCCTGGACCGAAGTCTGGATCGCGGGCCGCGGGTGGGTGGTTTTCGATCCCACGCCGGCCGACCGCGGGTCCGGCGCCACCGTTGCCCCTCCGAACGAACCGCCGCCCACGGCTGATCCGACGACGTTCGAATCTCCGGAGGAAACCGCCGTCGGTGCCACGACGGCTGACATCGCCCGCTGGATCACCCTGGGCCTTGCGCTTCCCGCACTGGCCCTGCTCCTCTGGCGCGGCTTCCGCCGCCGCAGGGAAGCCGAAGGCGCGCCCGACGCTCCGTCGCCGGAAACCGGAACACCCCACTATTTCACCGCCTGGAGACGGGCGGCGGCCCGCCGGGGCATGCCGATGCCCGGCGGCTTCACCTTGCGCAGGCATTTGGAATCGCCCCGTCATCCGGTGCCGTTCGCCACCGAGTTGTTAGCCTATCACTATGCCGTCCGGTATCAGGGGGCGAAAGCCGATCCGCGTGTGGAAAAACGCCTGACGGCGGCCATCCGGCGCTGGGAACGGCAGCGAGCCGAAGGCGGCCCACCCCCGACCTAACCGAACAATCCGGCGGACGGGCCGCGTCACCCTTCGATGCGGTGGGGATAAAACCGGCTGAGGTTGCCGGTCACCGGCGACCGGTCGCCCCTTGCGGAAAGTCCCCGGCATTCGTCGCCCACCATCCAGAGCCCCCACACGAAGTGGCGGCCACCGGCCTCGAACAACGCGGCCCGCTGTTGATAGACCAGCGGGCTTTCGCTTTCCGGCGGTGGCCCGTTCGCCACACGAACCCCGTGTTCCATCACCGCGACACCGCCGCCCTCGCGGCCGAAGAACGGCTTTTCGACCCACCGCGTGACGCCCATGCCGCGCAGTGCCTCACGGCTTGTCGTGGCGGGCAACAGCAACGGATGACCGGGATTGAGTTCCCAGAGAATCGGCAACAGACCTTTGTTGGACAGCATCATCTTCCAAGCCGGCTCGGTAAACCGGTGGCGCTCCTGGCCGATCTCCGCGAAAAACGGCTCGCCCGCCATCCATTCCCACGGATAGAGCTTGAACAGACGGTCGATCGGCTGTTCCCCCGCGTCGGTGAATCTTCCGTCGGGGGAATAGCCGATTTCGCCGACATCCATGAGCACCACGGTTTTGCCCGCCTGTTCCGCGGTTTCCGCCAGATAGGCCAGCGTCTGGCGATCCTCCAACATTTCCCAAACCGCCGCAAAATGGATGGTGGGTTCCGGCACCTCCGCCCACCGTGCCACCAGCGCCTCATGCAGGGAATTGAGTTGGTCGTTTTCCGGATGGCACTCCTCCAGCCATTGCCACTGGATCACCGCCGTTTCCAACAACGAAGTCGGGGTGTCGGCGTTGTACTCCAACAGCTTGGGCGGTCCGCTGCCGTCCCACGCCAGATCGAAGCGCCCGTATAACGAATAATCCCCGCTGAGCCACGATGCCTGGACCATCCCCGCCGCCGCTTCCGGAATCGCCAGCCTGGACCACCAGTCGTGCCGGGAAATCCGCTCGCAGGCATCCAAACAGAGCGCGTGAAGCTCAAGCGCCGCATTCTCAAGCGTCTCGGCGGCTTGCAGTGTCAGGACGAGATGCTCTTCCTCGTTCCAATAGGAATCCCCGCCCGCGCCATGCCAGATCAAGCCGGCTTCCTCCACCTTCCGGCGCCAATCGCGGCGTGGCAGGCCCCTTTCCAACCGGATACTCCCGTGCGTCATCGTGGTCTCCATTTCAACTGCCCGATGAGATGCGGCCGGATCCGGATCCGAATCCGCCGCGCACCGACTGACCTGCGGTCACCGGTCGGCCGTTCGCCCGGCTTTGGTCCACCAACCGGCGGTAGCCCGGATTGGCCGCCGCATGGCTCGCCACGCTCTGGCGTGCCTGCTCCACCCCCTGCTGCCAGCGCCCGGTCTGGGAGGCCGCCTGTTGGAATCCCGCTCCTGGAACGAACGATCCGCGGTTTCCGGATAGAAGCCAATACATCATCAGCGCGTTTCCGAAGCCGGAATGATGGTGGTGGGTGGTGGTTCCGGAAGCCCCGGCCCGATCCGCCTCCGCCAGCACCTGCCGCTCGCGTTCGAGCGCCGATTCCACCTTCTTCAACGCCTCGGGCGTGGGACGGCTGGCGGCGACTCTGGCCTCGGCCACCGGAGTGTCCTGCCAGACTCCGTTGGCATACCATCTGCCATCCTGTTGGAAACCGTAGGGATGCGGGAAAAAGTCGCGCGCCTCGGCGTGATAGAAACCGACTCCGGGAATCTCGAAATTGTTAGCCACCTCGCCGGACATCAGCCGCGCCTTCTGCGCGTCGATTTCGTCCAGCCGCGATTGCAGCTTTGCCATTTGTTCGTCTTTGGCGCTCGCCACGTATTTCGAGTCGCAGCCGGCAAGCCCCAGCGCACCGCCGGCCAGAATGCCCACGGTGGAAACATGAAGGATCCCGCCCTGCCGGATCAGTGTCGCAAAGCCACGCTTTTTCATGCGCGGATTCGAGCCCTCCGCGGCGGTCATGTCAAGCGCGCCGGGGTTCCAAATCGCCGCGGCGTTTCCACTCCATGGTATCCATCGGTATAACGTCCGCACCCGCGACATCGATGTTAGCATGTTGAAATTTCCGTTTGACACCGTCCGTATTGGCGTTAGATTGGCCGCGCGACACTCGCCAGGCCGCAACGATCTCCCAAATCCTAGCCATTCATGCACCGACTTTCCAATGAAGGATCCGTCCTCCGCTTCCGTGTTGCGGCGGCCCTTCTGTTGGTAAAATGGCTGCTGGTTCCCGCGTCGCTGGCATCTCTGCTCTACACGATTCTGTTGGACCATCGCGAGCTCATTCTCGTGTCACTCGGAGTGATCGGCCTCACCGTGGTAGTGGCCATTCTCCAGTGGCTGGTATCCGCCCGCTGCCGCTGCCCGCTGTGCATTGGTCTGCCCCTGTGCCGTACGGCCACCGTGAAGAACCGCAACGCCCAGCGGCTGCTCGGAAGCCACCGCCTGCGGGTGGCCCACAACATTTTCCTCAAAGGCTATTTCCGATGTCCCTATTGCAACGAGCCCACCGCGATGGAGGTCCGTGACCGCCATCACCGGCGCAACGGACATCACTGACCAAGGATCGGAATGCCACTCCGGGGTTGACAAGCCGCATTTCCGGTCGCAGCCTTCCCGCCGCATGACCCCTCCAAAGCACCCCCTCGCCTCCCTTGTGCCGTGCGCGGCCGGATTGGTTCTCCTCCTCTCCAATGCCGTGCAAGCGGACCCAACCACCCCCACCCCACCCCA
>JAFLEH010000039.1 GCA_017301995.1 Verrucomicrobiota bacterium
GATGCACGGTGCATCGTCGACCGGTCGTCTCTCCGCGAGTGTCGACCGCCCAAGCAAACCCGTGAATTCATCTCGGCTTATCGCACGGCTATGTTCGTATTGGATTGGCATGTCTCTTCTGCCGAACAGTGGAATTAGTTCCGGACGTTAGGGTGCCAAAATCGGGTGGTTTCGGCAATGAAAATGTTGGAGAGTTTCACAAATGCCTCATAATCAGCGGTTTGAGCGGATGATTACAGATTATGAAATTTACGGGTCGGTTTAGGATTCCGGACGATTTTCCCGGTCTGGAATTGTTGGGTTCGTACCGTGAACCATCGGTGATAGTCACTGATGGTTTAATTTCAGAATTGATTAGGGACATGGGATTTTTGTCGCCCCAATGATTTTGTTCTTGCGTTGAGGGTGTTTTTGCGAACAGTGGTCGCATGAGCACTTCGCGCTATGCCGACTGGAGAGCGGATTTGGATGCGTCGCGGGATCTGGGCGATCTCGACAAGCAGAGCTATGGGTTCGTGCTGGGCTGGTTCGAGAGTTGGAGGCTGCGCAAGGGGCTGCGGGCGGAGCGGCCCACGGCGGTGGTGTTTTGGAAGGAGCAGGTTATGGTCAAGCCGCGCAAGGACTGGCAGCGGGAGCGCTGGGCGGAAGCCGGGGTTTGATTGACGATTGTTGATTTTTGAATTGGGAGATGAGGGGAGGTTATTGGTTATTGGTTATTGGGGGGCGCTTTTTCATCCACAATCCACAATCCACGATCTTCGATCTCCTTGGCGGACTTGGCGTCCTGGCGGTGAATCTTTTCGGCTGGGGGGAGGTTGATCTGGCTGGCTGGCGGACTGAAGTCCGCGCTCCATGGGTTGGCATCCGCGATCTTCGATCCACGATCCACGATCTTCCATCCCCTTCGCGATACTCTGGCATCGACGCTCATACGGGAAGAGAGACCAGAATCAAGAATCAAGAGACAAGAGAAGAAACCTCCTTCGCGTCCTTTGCGGCTTGGCGGTGAATCTTTTCGGTTGGGGGGAGCCTGGGAGTCCACGCTCTCACGAGCGCGGCTACGGGGAGTGGCGGCGAAGCGGCTACGGTGGCGGGCAAGCTGCCGCCCTTGGTCGATTCCGGTCGGACGGACGGAAAACCATCGGTGGGTTGCTCATGGATGAAGGTTTCCTAGCAAACCCGGAGCGGGTGTCAAGGGGGAATTGGGTTATTGGTTATTTGTTATTGGTTCACAAGTGTCCGGTTATAAGTTATTGAACATCAATTGATTAGGATTCGCGTTATGCATGGTTCTGTGCTCGGTTTCCATAAGTAGTTCATTTAGAGTGACTTTTTCGAACGGATGGACGCTCAAAATCTGCAAAGTTCTGTGGAGTGTGCCGGGCAGCTTGATCTGCTTGTGGAGGATCGCAATCATCAGGTAGGTGCAGACCGCAATCAATAGCAGCCGGAGTTCATCGCCGCGGAGTATGGAAAATCTCACTCGAAAGTTCAAATGCGTGACATCGAGAATTTCATGCAAGCTATTCATTTTCTTCGCTTTGGGAATGCAGAACCCTCAGTTAGCCGGACACCCGTGTTATTGGTTATTAGGGGAGCGGGGCGCTTTTTCGTCTTCGATCTCGTTGGCGTCTTGGCGGTGAAATTTTCCGGCGTAGAAGTCGGCGCATCCGGCGGGTAGTTGGTTGGGACGAGGATCCGTTTCCGGACTACGGGAGTGTTTTGGCACTGTCCGGGGTAGGGTTCCATGGGGAAAAAGGAGTTCGGTGCATGATCTGGCCGGATGGAAGAGCCTTCCGGCCTGGTTTTCGTCTTTTCCGAGCCGATCTACACGTTTCCAAACGGGAAATAATTCGAGCCGCTCGCGATGGGATCGAATTATCATGCCTCGGAAGAGTCGTCCGGCCGGAAAGTATTCGATCCGGATGCGTCGGGACCGAATTATTTCGGCCCGGAAGCGTCTTCCGACAGGAAATAATTCGGTCCGTGTGGAGCGGGACCGAATTATGAGCGGTCGGGAGTGATGTCAAAGTCCCCGGAATTCGGTCCCGGCGCGTCCGGATCGAATTTCCACCGGCCGGAACACGTGTCACGGGTGCCGGTAATTCGGTCCCGATGCGTCGGGACTTGATTTTTTCCAGCGGGGAGAGATGCTCGGCGACCGCGCCACAGCGCCTTTCTTCTCCGATCCTTCCGTCCCCTTCGCGAACTTGGCGTCTTGGCGGTGAATCTATTCGGCAAGCGGAGCCTGGGGAGGCCACGCTCTCACGAGCGCGGCTACGGGGAGTGCGCCTTCCATCTTCGATCCACGATCTCCGATCTTCGATCTCCTTGGCGATACTCTGGCATCGACGCTCATAGAGCGCCGCTACAAGCACCTCTATCCCTTTGGCGAACTTGGCGGCTTGGCGGTGAATCTTTTCGGCAAGCGGGAGCCTGGGAGGCCACGCTCTCACGAGCGCGGCTACGGGGAGCGCCGGCAACGGACTGGGGCGGGGACGCCCCAGCCACGATTGGAGGCCACGCTCTCGAGTCCTGATTTTTTCGGTCCGGCCGCCGATTTGCCGTCGGCGGGGATTTGCCGGGGATTTGCCTTGCAATGGGGTGGTCCGGGGGCTTGAATCGCCGCCCGCCGGGCTGCCTCAGCCGGGCCGCGCCGCAACGTTTCATCCGAAATGAGCACACCTTCAGAGATGTCCCCCCGGCGCAAGGCCTTGCTGGCCTTGGGAGCGCTGGGCGTGGTTTATGGCGACATCGGCACCAGCCCGCTTTACGCCCTCAAGGAATCGCTCGCCGGCCACGCCGGGCACGGCGTAATGGCCCCTATCCCGGAAAACGTCATCGGCATCCTCTCGTTGCTCATTTGGTCGCTGCTGGTGCTTATTTCGATCAAGTACATCTCGGTGGTCATGCGCGCGGACAACGAGGGGGAAGGCGGCATGATGTCGCTGCTGGCCCTCACGGTGCCCGGCGCCGGCAAACCGGCGAACCGCCGCGCCACCCTGCTGGTGGTCATGGGGTTGCTCGGCACCGCGTTTCTGTTTGGGGAAGGGATCATCACCCCGGCGATCTCGGTGCTTTCCGCGGTGGAGGGTCTGAAAGTCAACATCCACGGGCTCGACGACAAGCTGATCGTGGCGATCACCGCGGTGATTCTGGCCGGGCTTTTCGCCATTCAATCCCGCGGAACCGGAAAAGTAGGCGCTCTATTCGGTCCGATCACCCTGCTCTGGTTTGTCAGCATCGCCGCATGCGGGGTGCGCGGCATTCTGATGAATCCCGAAGTCCTCAAGGCGTTCAATCCCTGGTATGGTCTCTGTTTCCTACTCAGCCACGGTTGGGAGAGCGCGATTACCCTCGGCAGCGTCTGTCTTGTGATCACCGGGGGCGAGGCCCTATACGCGGACATGGGCCACTTCGGAAAGGGCCCGATCCGGATGGCATGGTGGGCGGTCGTCCTGCCTGCGTTGCTTCTGAACTACCTCGGCCAGGGAGCGTATGTCCTTCACGAGCACTCCGATCAGGCATTGATCTCGCCGCTTCACCAGTTGGCTCCGGAGTGGTTCCGCATGCCACTGGTAGTCCTTGGCACGATGGCTGCGGTCATCGCCTCCCAGGCGCTGATTTCCGGCGCGTTTTCACTCACCATGCAGGCGGTGCAAATGGGTTACCTGCCCCGCATCGCCATCCGCCACACCTCGGAAAGCGAGCACGGCCAGATCTACATCCCGCTCGTCAACCGGGCGATCATGATCGGCAGCATCGCCTTGGTACTGGTTTTCCAAACCTCCAGCAACCTGGCCGCCGCCTACGGGATCGCGGTCTGCCTGACCATGTCGATCACCACCGTGCTGCTCTCCCAACTCGCCCATTACCGCTGGGGCTGGCCGTGGTGGAAGGTCATCGCGATTTGCGGCGTGTTCATCACCATCGAGCTCTGCTTCGTCGTGTCCAATCTTCTCAAGGTGGTGAATGGCGGCTACGTGCCGCTGATCATCGGCGCCTGCCTGCTGGTCACCATGCTCACCTGGAAACGCGGCCGCGCCGTGCTCGCGGGCAAGTTCGCCGACATCTGCCTGCCCCTCAAGGACCTGATTTCCTCGCTCAACCGCGGCGGGGCCACCCGCGTGCGCGGCACCGCCGTGTTTCTATCCGCCTCCTGCGGCACCGCTCCGCCGGCCCTGCTCCACAATCTCAAGCACAACCAGGTGCTCCACGAAACGACGGTCATTCTAACCATCCAATCGATCCGGTCGCCCCGCGTTGGAGATGACGAGCGCATCGAGGTCGAGGAGGTCGGCAGCGGGCTCTGGCGGGTGGTCGCCCGCTACGGGTTCATGGAACAGCCGGACGTGCCGGAGATTCTCCGCACCTGCTCCAAGCGCGGACTCAACTGCCCCATCGAGAAGGTCTCGTTCTTCCTCGGCCGCGAAACCATCGTGCCCACCAGCACCAACATCCCGCTCTGGCAGGCGAAATACTTCGCCCTGCTCTCCCGCGGATCCCAAAGCGCCATGGAGTTCTTCAAACTCCCGCCCAACCGCGTCATCGAACTCGGCGCGCAGGTGGAGGTCTGACTTCAGAGATCCTGATCCGGGGCCTTGTTTTCCGCTCCACTGCGTTTGCCGGTCGGAAAATGGTTTGGCACAATCGGGCCAAGAAGCCAGAGACCAGAAACCGGAAACCAGAAAGAAAGCACCATTCATCGACGTGGCTGTCGCCGCGAATTGTGCCAAATCATTTTCCGACCGGATCAGGATGTCTGGACTTCGGACTTCCCGATCCGGTGCGCCTCGCCGCCGGCTTCATTCCGTTCCGGAAGATCGCCCTATTTCCGGGGGCAATTGGCTAGAAACGGCTTGAGAAACGGCGCGGTGCGGGAGGACTTGTGAGCCACGATCTTTTCCGGTGGTCCCTGGGCGACCACCCTGCCGCCGCCCTCGCCGGCTTCCGGGCCGAGGTCGATGATCCAATCGGCCTCGGCCGCCACCGCCATATGATGTTCGATCACCACGACCGTGTGTCCCTCGTCCACCAGGCGGTGAAGCACCTCGATGAGGCGCTGCACGTCCTCGCGATGGAGGCCCACGGTGGGTTCCTCGATCAGATAGAGATTGCGGCCCGCGCGCGCGGCGTCGTTGAGGCGTTGTTTGATCGACCGGCCCTTGGTGAGTTCGGAGACCAGCTTGATCCGCTGCGCCTCACCGCCTGAAAGTGTCGGGCTGGGCTGGCCCAACTGGAGGTAGCCCAAGCCGGTATCGGCCAGCAGCCGCAGCGGAGCGGCGATGCGCGGTTGGGATTCGAAAAACACGGCGGCCTCGTCGATGGTCATGTCCAGCACCTGTCCGATGTTGCGCCCGCGGAATGTCACTTCCAATGTGGCCGGATTGTAGCGCTCGCTCCGGCAGGTCTCGCACGGCACCCAGGTTGGCGGCAGGAAGTCCATTTCCAGTTTTACCCGGCCGTTGCCATTGCAATCCGGGCAGCGTCCGCCTTCGGTGTTGAAGGAAAACCGGGATGCCTCATAGCCGCGGACGCGGGCCTCGGGCAATTGGGCGAACAGCGCGCGGATGTCGTCGAACACCTTCACATAGGTCGCCGGACAGGAACGCGACGTCTTGCCGATCGGCGACTGATCCACTTCATAACAGGATTTGATTTGCTCGAACCCGGTGGCCTTCGCGAACGGGAGTTGGTCCTTGGCCTTGCGGGCGCCCGAGGCCGCCACCGCCACGCATCCGTGCATCAGCGAGGATTTTCCCGAACCGGAAATGCCCGTTAGAACCGTGAGCCGGCCCAGCGGAATCCGGACATCGGCGCTTTTGAGGTTGTTTGCAACGCAGCCCGACAATCCGAGCGCCGGATGATCCTTGGAAACCGTCCTGCGTTTGCCCCGCATCGGGTGGCGGATCTCCATGGTGAGCGCCCTCCACGTGGGCGAATCCGGGTGGCGGCGCACCACGGCGGCGGAGGCGCCGGGCTTGGGCGGCGATCCCTGATAGACCACCTCGCCCCCCAGGCGTCCGGCACCGGGTCCGAGGTCAACGAGATGGTCGGCCGCCGCGATGGTGTCTTCGTCGTGCTCCACCACGATCAGCGAGTTCCCGTGGTCACGCAGGTTGGTTAGCGTGCGCAGCAGCGAAACGTTGTCGCGCGGATGGAGGCCGATGGTAGGCTCATCCAGCACATATAAAACTCCGCGCAAATTCGAGCCGAGTTGGGCCGCCAAACGGATCCGCTGGGACTCGCCGCCGGAGAGCGTGTTGGCCGAGCGGTCGAGCTGGAGATAGCCAAGCCCGACCTCGCGGAGAAACTCCAGCCGCTGCCGGATCTCCGGCAAAATATCACGGGCAATCTGCGAGTCGCGCCCGCCGTCGAACGCGAGCCCGGCGAAATGCTCCGCCGCGCGATCGATGGATAGATTGGCGAGATCGGCGATCCGGGTACGCTCCAACGTGACCGCCGCCGCCACCGGATTGAGCCGGTGGCCATGGCACGCCGGGCACTCCACGAGTTCGGTGTCCTCCATCCGCTCGATCGCGCGGTCGGCATCCAGCTCCGCCGCGAGCACGGAGTCGAAGCGCGACATATCAATCTGATAGCGCTTGCGCGGCACCCTGCCATGGCCGCGGCAGGACGGGCACCAGCCGTGGGGAGAGTTGAAGGAAAACAGCCGCGGATCCAGATCATCGAACGAGCGGTTGCATCCCGGGCAGCTCGATTTGGTGGACAGCAACTCGATTTTTCCGCCAGCGTTCCGCAGTTTGAGGATTCCCTTGCCAATGCCCAGCGCCTTGTTGATCGCCTCCGCCCGGGATCCGCTGCTGGAATCGCGGCCCAGCCGCGCGAAAGCCGCGACCTCGACGTCGATATCGTGTTCCCGGAACCGCTCCAACCGCAGCCGCTCCGCGGAATCGCGGATTTCGCCATCCACCAACAATCTCCCGAAGCCATGCCGCGCCGCCCACTCGCCGATATCGGTGTGGTAGCCCTTGCGCCCACGGATCAGCGGCGCGAAAACCGCGACCCCGCCCTCCGCGAGGCGTTCCAACAGCAGTTTCTCGATCGCCGCAACCGATTGCCGCGCCACCGGAATCCGGCAGTCGGGGCAGTGCGGCGTGCCGAGCTTGGAATATAACAATCGGATGAAATTCCATAACTCCGTGACCGTGGCCACGGTGGATTTTCCTCCGCCCTGCGAGACCCGCTGCTCGATGGCCACGGTCGGCGGCAGCCCGGCGAGTTGGTCGATCTCCGGCTTTTCCAACTGCTCCGCGAACTGGCGGGCGTAGGCCGACATCGAGTCCAAAAACCGCCGCTGCCCCTCGGCAAACAGAATGTCGAACGCGAGCGTGGATTTTCCCGATCCGGATAGACCGGAGACCACCACCAATTGATCGCGGGGAATTTCCAGCGAAACGTTCTTGAGATTATGATGGCGCGCGCCCTTGAGCGAGATCATGCCGCGATCCTCCGCCACGGGCCGGCGTTTTTCCTTCTCCGCGCGTCCGGCTTTTCCCGATCCGCCCAACGCCTGCCGCAGGAATCCGGCTGTTGGAGTGTCCAGCTTCGCCACCGCCTCGGGCGGACCGGCGGCAACCAGACGTCCCCCACCCTCGCCCGCCTCGGGACCGAGATCGAGGATCCAATCCGCGCACTTGATCACGTCCAGATTGTGCTCGATCACGAGCAGACTGTGGCCGGCCGTCACCAGGCGGTCGAATACACCCAGCAGATTCGCAATGTCGGCGAAATGCAGCCCGGTGGTGGGCTCGTCCAGAATCAGCAGCTTGGTTTTCCCTTTCTCCGCGGCGGCGCCGGACAGCAGCACGCACAGCTTGAGCCGTTGCGCCTCGCCGCCGGACAGCGTGTTGAGCGGCTGACCGAGCTTCAGATAGCCAAGCCCCACATCCAACAGCGGCTGCAGCGCGGCGAGCGCCTGCTTGGCCAGCTTTTCCTGTTTCACCGACGCACCTCGCGCGCCGGCTTGCAGAAACACGACCGCCTCGCTGACGGTTAGATCGAGAACCCCGGCGATCGACTTCCCGCCCCACGTGTGGTCGAGCGTGGACGCCTTGTAGCGGCGGCCGTCGCAGTCCGGGCAGGTCACGTAGATGTCGGATAGAAACTGCATTTCCACCCGCTCGAAGCCATTGCCGCCACAGCGGTCGCAACGGCCGTCGCCCGAGTTGAACGAGAAAAATCCCGGCTTGAGTCCGGCGGCGCGGGCCGCCTCGGTCTCGCAAAACAACTGGCGGATCGGTTCGAACGCACCGAGAAACACCGCGGGCGTCGAGCGCGGCGTCCGCGCCACCGGCGTCTGGTCCACCAATTCCACCCCACCGAGGTGCTCCGTGCCGGCCAACTGCCTAACCGGCGCGGGATCGCCCTCGGTCTCCATGCCGAACTTGCGCGCCAGATTGTGATAGATCACATCGCGGGCAAAGGTGGATTTCCCCGATCCGGAAACCCCGGTGAGGCAAACGAACACGCCCAGCGGAATATCGGCGTCGAGTTTCCGCAGGTTGTGTCGGGTCGCGCCGCGAACCCCTAACACCCGTGTGTCCGGCTTGCGGCGGACGGATGGGACCGGAATCGACCTGGCGCCGGACAACCACGGCAGTGTGCCCTCGGCCTTCTTCGCTCCCGGACCCGCAGTTGGCGGCCCGGCATGCAAGAGTTGCCCGCCGAACGCGCCCGCGCCCGGACCGAGATCGATCAGGTGATCGGCGGCGCGCATGATCCGCTCCTCGTGCTCCACCACCACCAGCGTGTTGCCCTTGTCGCGCAACCCGTGCATCACGCCGACCAAGCGCCGGATATCGCGCTGATGGAGACCCACGGTCGGCTCGTCCAGGACGAACAGCGTGCCGGTTAGGGACGCGCCAAGGCAGGTGGTTAGATTCACGCGCTCGATTTCCCCGCCGGAAAGCGTGCGGGTGGGACGGTCGAGCGTCAGGTATCCCAGCCCCACCTCGTCCAGATAGCCGACGCGGGAGGTGATTTCCGTTAGGACCGTGGCCAGTGCCGAATCGGAAGCGGATGCCGGCCGATTTTTCACCAACGCGGTGAACCACCCGCGCAGTTCCGCCACGCTCATCGCCCACAGGTCCGGCAGCGTTTTGCCGTTCACCCGGAAGCACAGCGCCTCCGGTTGCAGCCGCCTGCCGCGACAGGTGGCGCAGGTGGTGTAGGACCGGTAGCGAGATAGGAACACCCGCACGTGCATCTTGTAGGCCTTCGATTCCATCCAGTCGAAGAAACCCTTCACGCCATACCATTTGCCCTCCTGCCAGAGCGCCTCGGAGTTTTCCAAATCAGATAGAGCGGGCGATTTCGGATCGCCGTAGAGCACCCATTCGCGCACTTCCGGATCGAGGTCTTCCCACGGCGCGCGGATGTCGATGCGGCGTTCCTTGCAATTCCGCAAGAGGTCGCGCTGGCACTCATCGCCGCGCTCGGTGACAAACGGTTTCACCGCGCCACCCGAGATGCTGAGCGTGGGATCCGGCACCGCCTTTTCGAGGTCGATCCCGATCACCCGGCCGAACCCGCGGCACACCGGGCACGCGCCTAACGGATTGTTGAACGAAAACAGCGCCGGGGTTGGCGGGCGCAGCGTGAAACCGGTGTCCGGATGGGTCCAGGTGGAGGTGAAACGCCGCGGCGCTCCGCCGTCCGGCACCAGAGCGGCACGGCCTTTTCCCAAGCGGAACGCCGCTTCCAGCGCCTCCGACAGCCGCGTCCGGACGCGCGGACCGACCGTCACGCGGTCCTGCACCACATCGACCTCGGCCACGGTGGCGGGTTTCGGCGAGGCGGGTGGCTCATCGGTACGGATCACTTCATTTCCTAGCAAAATCCGCAGATAGCCCTGCGCGTTCAGCAGCGCGCAGGCCTCTGCCACCGGCGTGCCGGGCGGAAACGAAACCGGAAACACCACCAAGGCCGTCTTGCCGGTTAGATTGGCGTGCGCCCAATCGCAGGCGGATTCCGGCGTATCCGGCCGGATCTCGTCGCCGGTGGCCGGATCATGCCCGGTGGCCATGCGGGCGAACAGCAGCTTCAGATAGTCGTTGATTTCAGTTAGAGTCCCGACCGTGGACCGCGTCGTGCGGACGTTGTTTTTCTGTTCGATGGCGATCGCGGGTGGGATGCCGTCCAGATGATCGACGTCCGGCTTGTCCATTCTATCGAAAAACTGGCGGACGTACGGTGAAAACGTCTCCACGTAGCGCCGCTGGCCCTCCGCGTAGAGCGTGTGAAACGCGAGCGACGATTTTCCCGATCCCGACGGCCCGGTGACCACGGTGAGTTTGCCCAGCGGAATATCGAGATCCAGCCCCCGCAGATTGTGCTGGCGGCACCCGCGGATCGAGATGACCGGGGGCGCGGAGCGGGACTTGGCGGCGGGTTTCGGGGATTTCTTCTGCGGCACGCGCGGAAGCTAGCCGCAATTCGGTCGAAATCCAGCGGAAGATGCCACAGCGGACGGTCAGGCATGCTGAACCGTCCAAGCGCCCATGCCGCTTGAAACGACCGCGTGGCAGCGCCGTCAGTGAAAATCCCTCGATTGCGCGGCGACGGCGGCGGCGCCGGGCAGGGGTTCGATTTCCATCACATAGACCACCGGTTGATCGCCCTCCGAGCGCTGGAGCCGGCCGTTGGCTAACAAGTAACGCTCGTTGCAGATCAGCAACCGCAAGCGGTGGAAGGTATCGCGCGGCACGAACAGATTCGCGATGCCGGTCTCGTCCTCCAGGGAAATGAAGCAGTGGCCCTTGGCCGTGCCGGGCCGTTGGCGACAGATCGCCATGCCTCCGATCCGCACCGGCAGGCCGCCCGGCAGATTCCGCAGGTCCGCGGCGCGCAGCACGCCGCCACCTCCGGTTAGATCGCGCCAGAGTTTCATCGGATGCGGCCCGGAGGTCGCGCCCTGGGTTAGAAAATCCGCCTCCACCCGCTCCGCCACCGACATCGGCGCCAGCACGCCGGACTCCGCGTCGGTTTCCCCGGTGTCCAACAAATCGGCGAAGCCCGGCAGTTCGACCTGCCACAGCGCCTGCCGCCGGTGTTCCGCCTTGGGCAACGCATTGAGCGCCCCCGCCCGGGCCAGCGCGCGGCGCTCGGTCTCGGTGGGCGCCACCCGCCGCAGAAAGTCCGCCACGGAGGAAAACGCCGCGCGGTTTCTCTCGGATAGAATGTTGGCTCGGGTGGCGGACGCCAGCCCGCGGATGCGGTGCAGCCCCAGCCGCAGCGTGTGATCGTCCAGGACTTCGGTCCATTCGCCGCTATGCGCGCAGCACACCGGTTTCGCCCGGACTCCGTGCCGCCGCGCGTCCTGCAGCAGGGTGTTCACCGAGTAAAATCCCATCGGCTGGCAGTTGATCAGCCCGGTGAAAAACTCCGCCGGACGGTGGACCTTGAGCCAGCAGCTCGCGTAGGCGATCAGCGCGAAGGAAATCGCGTGGCTCTCCGGGAAACCATACAGCGCGAACGATCCGATCGCGGCCACCAGTTTCTCCCGCGCCGCCGCGGGCACGCCCCGTTCGTCCATCCGCGCGCGGAGTTTGGCGGTCACCCGTTCCATCCGTTCGTCGCTGCGTTTGCAGGCCATCGCGCGCCGCAGTTCGTCGGCTTCCGCTCCGTTGAATCCGGCCATCACCATGGCCATCCGCAGCACCTGTTCCTGGAAAATCGGCACCCCCAGCGTGCGGGCGAGGATTTCCTCACATGCCGGATGGATGAAATCCACCGCCTCCCGCCCGTTGCGGCGGTTCAGATAGGGATGCACCAGATCCCCCACGATCGGCCCCGGCCGGATGATCGCCACTTCCACCGCCAGATCGTAAAACGTCCGCGGCCGCATCACCGGCAGGGTGGCCATCTGCGCCCGGCTTTCCACTTGGAACGTGCCCACCGTGTCCGCCCGGCACAGCAGCGCGAACACCTCCGGGTCGTCCTTCGGAATCGCCGCCAGATCCACCGGTTTTCCCCGCCGGGCGGAAATCTCCAGCGCCTGCTCCATCGCCGCCAGCATCCCCAGGCCGAGCAAATCGATCTTCACGATCCCCATGTCCTCGCAATCGTCCTTGTCCCACTGCACCACCTGCCGGCCGGGCATGGTGGCCGGTTGCAGCGGTACCACCGCGTCCAGCCCGTGGTCGCACACGATCATTCCGCCGGAATGCTGTCCCAAATGGCGCGGCATACCCAGCACCGCATGATAAAGATGCTCCAGCGCCGCCAGCCGCGGGTGCGAGGGCGGCACCAGCCCAGCCATCCGCTCGGCGAAATCCCCGCCGGGACCCTCCTCGTCCTCCGGCGTTTCCTCGCCTTCGTCGCCACGAAAACGCCCGGACCGGCGGGAAAAACGGTCCGCCGTTTCCGGAGGAAAGCCCAGCACCTTGCTCATCTCCCGGAAGGCCGACCGCGGACGGTAGCAGATCACGTTGGCGGTCATCGCCGCGTTGCGGGCGCCGTATTTCCGGAACACATGCTGGATCACCTCCTCGCGACGCTCGCCCGAGGGAAAGTCGATGTCGATGTCCGGCCAGCTTTTCCGGTTTTCGCTCAGAAACCGCTCGAAAAGCAGCCCGCTGCCCACCGGATCCACCGCCGTGATCCCCAGCGCGTAACAAACCGCCGAATTCGCCGCCGATCCCCGGCCCTGGCACAAAATCCCCCGCCCGCGCGCGAATTCCACCAGCTCGTTCACAATCAGAAAATACCCCGGAAACCCGAGCCGTTGGATCATCGCCAACTCGTGCTCCAACTGAACCTTCACCGGCTTGGCGAGCGCCCCATAACGCCGCGCCGCCCCCGCATACACCGCCCGCCGCAGCACCGTGGACTGCTCCGCCAGAGAGAGCGGATTTCCCCGACCATCCGGAAAATCCGGAAACCGGTAGCCCAGGTTTTCCAGCGTGAACCCGATCCTTTCCTCCACCCTCCGGATGTTCGCCACCGCTTCCGGGATGTCGGCGAACCGTTCCGCCATTTCCGCCGGAGATTTCAGATGCCGCTCGCCATTCGGAGCCAGCATCCGCCCGGCGCGGTCCAGCGTCACATGGTTCCGCAGGCAGGCGAAAGCGTCCGCCAGCCGGCGGTCGCCGCGCGTGGCGTGCAGCGGCGCGTTGCAGGCCACCAGCGGCAGCCGGAAATGCGCCGCCAACTCGGCCAGCCAGCGGTTCAGCCGTCCCTCGTCCCTCAGCCCATGCCGGACCACCTCCACATACACGTTCTCTCGCCCGAACACCTCCAGCAGCCGCCGCATCACCCGCACCGCGCCGCCCCGGTCGTTGCGCAGCAGCGCCCGCCCCACCGGACCATTGCGGTCGCCCGTGAGCGCCAGCAAGTCCCCGCCATCCCACCCCTCCGGAAAATCCCTCACCCCCAGCAAATGCCGGTCGCTGAAATGCCGTGAAAGCATCCGATAGCCGGCCCGCGTCGCGCAAAGCACCGGCAGCCCCGCCCCGTCCTCCCAATCCACCGTCCCGCCCACCAGCGCCCGGATTCCCGCCTCCTGGGCGGCCTGATGTGCCCGCGCCGAGCCATAAAACCCGCCCCGGTCGGCGATCACGATCCCCCTATACCCCAGCCGCGCCGCCTCACGCACCAGCGCCTCCGGCTGGCTCGCGCCCTCCAGAAAAGAAAATCCGCTGATGGCATGGAGTTCGGTCATGGTGAAGACAGAAGATCAGGAGACAGAAGACAGAAGACCGGATGTCGCCATTTCATTCGCCATGCCGACTGCCCTCGAAACCCGCACCAGCGCCTCCCCCCATCTCCTTTCATAATTCGCGCCTTCGCCTCTTGTCTTCTGTCTTCTGTCTCATCGTCTTCTGTCTTCTGTCTCTACTCATACACCCCCTCCACGTTCCATTCTCCGGGCGGCAGCCAGGCCAGGCGGAGCAGGTCGCCGGATTCGGTTGCCACGTCCCATTCCAGCCGTTGCCACGACTCCGCCGCTTCCCACCAGTTCCCGGATGCCGGAAACGGCCCCCGCCAGTCCGTGATCCGACCGCTGTGCGGCCCGGTCAGCACCGCCAGCGGCCGATCCCAACCGCCCCGACCCTCGCCCGCCACCGCCACCCGCATCGCCGGGCGGTACCGCCTCAGCGGCACCGGCAGTTCCGGCCGGTATTCCTCCTCCGCCACCTTGCACGCCCCATCCTGGGCCGGAAACAGGGAAAACCCGTCCGGTCGGAACGACCCCGGAGGCACCGGAATCCCCACCCGGTCGCTCCCCAGCAGCGCTTCCAGCCGCGATACTGTTTCCGCCCATCGCTGCGGCTGCGGCAGCTCGCGCCGACCAAACCACTCGCGTTGCACCGCCGCCCCGAAAGTCGTCCGCGCCTGCAATTCCACCCGCCTCACCGCCGACTCCAGCCCCACGCTTTCCAGATACGTCCGCACCACCGGCAGCATCCCGTCCGCCCTCGCCTGGGGCTCCGCAAACCTCAGTTCGCGCACCAATTCCCCGCCGGACTCCAGCTCCAACACCAGTTTCAAACCCGCCACGGCAACGCGTTTCGAAGTTAAGTTTGACTCGATTGTTTGAAGCAATGATTTGCAGATGAAAACGAGCGCTTCATTATTCGACTCAAAATATTCCAAATCAATGTTTTCCGAAATTATTTCCGGATTTTTTAAAACCGAGATGAGTCGGTGCTTTTCTCCTTTGAGAATGGCCTGCCACTCCCCCGCGACAGGCCCCAGCCGGTCCGAAAGCGCCTGCCGCGGCAACCGCAAAAATGCCCCCAGCGTTCCGATCCCCCAGAGTTCCAGCACCGACAATTCACGCCCTCCCGCGCCGAGCAACCGCAGCGCCTCCACCGGCAATTCGGCCACCTGATCGGCCACCACCGACCGTCCCCACAGATCCTCCACCCCCACCGCCAGGCTGGCAAGATCCGGTGTCGCGGCCATCACCCAGCGGATCTCCACCCCCTCCGGAACATCGAATTCAAACAACCGTTCCGAAACTTCCCGCTTCGCCGCCAAGTCCACAATCACCGTGTCGGGGCGGTTTAGCTCCACCTCGGCGGCGATTCCCGTGGCGCACTCGAGCAACAATCCGGTGAGCGCCTCCTCGCCGGCTGGGTCCCGGTCCAGCACCCGCAAATCCGGGCAGCGTACCAATGCCTTTCCCAGCGGCCAGCCGCAGGAGATCCCGGTTTCCCGTGCGGCGCGGTTCAGCGCTTCCACCGGCAGTTTTTCCTTCCCGGTGGCCCCGCTCCCCGCCGCCAGCACCGCGCAAGGCCGCCCCTGAAGCACCGGTCTTCCCAGCAAGGCCGCGGACACCGCGAAATCCGGAATGTGCAGCGCCGCGAAACCATGCCGCCGCGGCACGGCTTCCCCGCCCGCCCCGCGCGCGCCTTTCCCCCGTTTGCCTGCCTGGTTCTCCGTCACGGGAGAATTCTAGGTGCTTCCGATAATTGTTCAAGTGAACAATTTCAAAATGCGCCACGGAGAGTGAATCTAACCCGAAATCCCAAGCCCCGGCCCGGTGGATCCATATCCGACAGCCTCCACGGACCACGGATCACTCCCGTTTATCCTTGGGCGGGGCCATGAACTCCCTCACCTGCGCGCGTTCGGCGGTCGGAAGCGTGTTCAGCCACTGGTCCGCAGCTTCGGGGTCCACCTGCGCCCAGTTGGCGGCAAGGTTCTTCTGCGCCCACAGCCGGGCATCCCCGGCGGGCAGGCTCCGGACCCACTCGCCGGCGGCGTTCGGGTCCTGCTTCCCCCAGTCGACGGCGAACTGGGAGGCTTTCACGATGTTCGCATCGTGTGAGGCGGGTGGTTCCGCCGGAGAAATCGGGGTTCCGTCCGGCAGATGTTGGATCCGGCCAGGGTCCGGCCCTGAATCGTTCGTCCCGGATTCCGGATTGGCGATCAGATAGCGCAGCGCCTCGGCCTGAAGCGGACGGATGTTGTCAAGGTGGCTGCCATTGTTGGCGATCAGATTCGCAACCTGCCGCTTCTGCCCGTCATCCAGGCTCCTGAATCCATCGCCCAGTGATGTCAGCTTTTCCGCATCCCAGGAGCGGAGCATCGAGAGATACTGATATGTCGCGGAATAGCCGGCCTGCGGATCCATCCCGGCGACTTGGGCCAGCCAATCGGCGGGTTGCTCGATTCTGGGCATGGCTTTCACGATTCGCGGCATTTCGCTCAGGGCCAATTTGCGTTCCTCATCCGAGTTCAACAACGCCAGCAGAGCCTCGGTGTTGGTATTGCCACGGAGATTGAGAAACAGATTGTTGATGATGGAATTCCGGTGCTTGGAATCGAAATCCAGATCGTTCATCATCCTGAGCGCGGCTTCGGGATCCTTGGACGCCAGCGAGCCCACCGCCCGGGAGCGGAGGCTCTGCGCCTGGGAATCCGTGAACCCGAACCCCTCCAAATCGGCGTGGATCCACTTTTCCGCGTTCCCGGAGTCGATCAACCGGTATGAGTCCTCGATCAACCGGGCGCGCCAGCTTGGCGGCAGATTGCCCAATTCCCCGAATAGCTGCTTCCGGAAATCGGTGCCATAGTCGGCTAGATCATCGAAGATCCTCCACCCGTCCGGTCGTTCCCAGAGCTTGCGGATTTCGGTGCCGAACGAAGCGGCGAGCCGACAACCTATCAGCTCCGTTTCCGCCCGTTTCCGCAGCGCGGGCGGCAGGGATTCCATCGCGGATTCCAATGCGGCGGGCGAGGCCTTGGCGAGCTGTTGGAACAATTGCCGGAGATAGTAATCCCCCATGCCGGATCGGAAACCACCCGACGCGGGCGATTCCGCCAATGCTTGCAGCGCCAGCGACGGATTCCGCTTGGCGATCTCCGTGAGCACCTGCGCTTCCAATTCGGCGTTGGGATGATTCCTGAAGAAACCGAGCGCCCGTTGCGGATCGGTATTGGCCCATGATTTGAGGGTCTCGCCGACCAAGCCGGGACTGCTTTTCAACCCCCACGCCAACAAGCCCTCGGGATCCTCCTGTTGCCAGCGCTCCTTCAGCAATTTGTTGAAAAGAATCATATCAAAGCCTTCTCCGGTGGGAAACCAGCGGCCATCCAGCCACGCGGCGATCTCGGATGCCGGCAGCGATTCCGCGAGTGCCATGGTCGCCCGCAAACGGTCGCCAGGCGATGAGATTGCCCGGATGGCCGCCATCCGCTGGCGGACCGAATCCGACGGACCACCGCGACGGTTTGGCCGGACCGGACGGCTGGAATGCCCGGCGGAGCGGTTGGATATTCCGGGCTGGTCCTCCGTCGGACGCTCCGGACGATCCGCGAGTTTCCAACCGATCGCAGCCGTGGTTAGAAAACCCAGCATAGCTCCGGCCTGAAGGGTGCGGGTGGGAAACGGGTTCATGGCGTGGCTTTCAGGTTTCGAAGGTAGCGATCCTTTTCTTCGGCGGGGAGATCGGCGGACTCCAGCCACTCGCGGGCTTCGTCGGGAGCGCTGCGCTGCCATTGATAGAGCAGTCCGGACAACTGGCTCTTCGCGATGGCTGAGGACATCGCCCACGTGGCGGCCTCGGCGAACCGCTCCGTTTGGGCCAGTTCGTGGACCACCGGCAGAGTCGCGACCTCCCGGACGGCCGGATCAGTCTGCCGATTCACCCAGTCCGAGTAACCCGCCAAATCCCGGTCCGCCCATTTCAAGCCCAGTGTGACGAAATCCGAGGGCGACTTGCCGGATGGATTCGGGAGCATGTCCATGACCTGTGCGGGATCCTTGTCCATGAGGGCATCCACTAACCCGCTGACGGCGGGGTCCACGGACCCGCCTGACATATAACTTCCATTGGGACTCAGCACGACCGTCCTCGGACTCAGGTCGTCCAGGCCATTGGCAAGAATCTTCCGGGCGATTTCCAACGCCTGATCCGGATCGTCTTTCAGGCGGCTGAGCCCCACGGCGGCCAAGCGCTGCGCGGCGATGATCGGCGCCTTGGTGTTATTCGCCTGCTCCAGGGCGGCGCCGGGATCCGTCTCCAACAGTTTCTCAAACAGCGCGGCTTCCATCCGCCGCTTGAGTTCGCCCGACGGGGTCTGGGAGGCCAAGCGCTCGAGCGCGTCGGGCCGGGAGTCGGCCAGCGTGTCCACCAGGGTTTTCATGGCGTTTTCCTCACTGCCGTAGTTGCGGCGGATGGCATCCCCGTTTTCCTTCATCCAATCGAGAGCCTGCCAGGGATCCTTGCGCACGAGAGCCGAGAAAATCCTCGGGGAAAATCCGGCCCCGTGTTCCTTGAGGAATTTGAGGATCTCCAGCGGCCGGTCGGTGTCATCCCATTTGGTTAGGCCGGAAATGGCGTTGCCGCGGCCGCTTTCGGGGATCTCGTCGAAGTGATCCAGAAGCCACTGCGGATGAAACTCGCCGATGCCCCATGCCACGTTGTTCACGCGGTCCGGATTGGCGGCGATGGCCGCCTTGAGCGCGCCCTCCGGATCATGGCAGGACCAGGCCCACCACGCGTAGTGCTCGGTGCCGGTGCCCGCCACCGCGGCGATGGCCGCCTGTGGGTCGAGCCGGGTCCAGTGGATGAAAATGAGGTCGGTGATATCGTTGGTCCGCGGCTTGTCCTTGACGCCCTCCCAATACGCCGCAATTTCCGGTTCGGTGGCATCCATCAGCCACGAGGCGAGCCGCCCGTAGGATGGAACGGGGCCCGCCTCTATCAGGGACTCCAGGGTATCGTTGGAACGGATCCTCGCCGGCGGAGGCAACGTCCCCTTCGTCGGGCGCCCGCCGGGAGATGCCGCCGTCTCACGGCTGGTTCGAGCCGTTTCGGCGGCGTCTGGGTTAGACGACGCGGGCAGCGTCCTTTCGCCGAGCAGCCGGTTCCCGGCGTAGCCGCAAAGCAAACCAGCGATTCCGAGTCCGAAAATGAGGGCGACGCGGGTGGTGTTCATGGGTAGGGACAGGTTTGGGAGCGCGCGATCTAACCGCCCCGACGGCGGGACTTTGCCAGAACGCCCGGTTTCTGTCAAACGGGAAGTCGGATGGATGAATGGCCCCGGCCCGGTGAAACGGGGGGACTCACCGGGTCACCCGGACGCGCGCGAACAGGCGCGGGCGGCCATTGAGCGGAATCGCGGCACGGATCGTATCCGGACCGTTGTCCTGATTGTCTGACCGGCAGGATCCCGAAATCTCCCTCCGTTGCGGCATTCCGCCACACTCACCTCCGCCGCCTCAGCAGCCCCAGCAAGCCAAGCCCGCCGAGCAGCGCGGTGGCGGGTTCGGGAACCAGGGTTACGGAGACGTTGTCCACGAGAAAATCGGAGCTGATGCCACCGTTGCGGATGAAAATGGCGTTGTAGTCGTTCCATCCCGATGTCGTCGTGGCGGTCCGGATGGCTCCGTTCACATTGCTGGATAGAGTATAAGCCGAGGCACCGGTCCGGGTGATCGAGAACTGCGCCGCAATGGCGGACGTGCCCAGAGTGGCATACGTCGTTCCGGAAGCGGTTGAGCTGATTCCCGTCGTTGTTCCGGCTCCGGGAGAGTCATCCCCCCCGAGGTCCCGGTACAAACCATTACCCGTGTTCCCGCCCGAGCCGAGCTGGGCGTAAAGGTTGTTATCCAAGTCTCCGGGGCTGATAAACCCGAAGCGGAATCCTCCGGAGTTGTCTCCGGGAGCTTCATAATATCTGCCGGAAAACGCGAGTGTCAGGGTGTCTCCAATGTTGATGGTGACTGTGGATCCCAGGGTTCCAAGCATACCCCGGAAAGTGCCGGTACCGGCCTGGTCAATGCGCAATGCGTTGCCGGTCCCGATTCCCGGCGAGCCGTCGTCGGTCACCACATCGTAGTTCGTTCCCGTGGCATTGATCAGCGACCACGTGAAGTCGTTGGAGCCCGTGACCGGGCTGACCGCCGTGGCATTGGTGACGGTCATGCCGGTGAAATTCGCGCTGGCGATGGTGGTGGCTTGGCAAACGCCGCTTGCTAGAACAAAGGCGGCGGCCGCGGAGGCAATTGGCTTGGATTTCATGGTGGAAAATGGCGGGTTGAAGCCGGATTGGATATTTAGCATCATTCGGCGCGCACGCGCAGGAATCCCCTATTGGGCAAACCCGCCGAGGCGTCAAGCTGGAAAGTGTGGTAGCTGAAACCGGTGGGTGCTGTCGCGGGCCAACCGGCGGGCAGGACGAAAGATGTTTCGGAAACCGGGGCGGTGAACGCCCCGAGGTCGGTGGATCCCTGGATCCGGGCGGTGGCTCCGTCCACGGTGGCTTCGGGCGAGGGAGAACCGGCGAAGGTGGTCCCCTCCCCGCGGATGGCCAGGCTGAGCACGAGTTTGTTTCCGGCGGTGCCCACCCACACGCGTCCGCGATCGGAGGCGTCGGCCGGGTTGCCGCCGGTCAGATACTCGATCACGTTGGCCATGCCATCGCCGTCGGGGTCGTCGGTGCGGTCCTGATCGGCGGGGGCGAGGCCGAAGCCTTCGATCCAGGCGATGAACGGATCGGGCGCGACGATCTTGAGCGAGCCGGTTCCGGCCAGCAATCCCGGATGGGTGGCCGCGTCATAGGTGCCGGGGCCGAGGACGGTGCCGCCGAGGGTGAGCGAGCCGACGACATCCGGCACGCCGGTGAAGTTCAGCGTGAGCGTGGCTCCGGCGGCGACGGTGACCGCGGCCTCATCGGCGAAGTTCGCGCCCGCCACTTCGAGGGTTCCCGCGCTGATGATCGTTTCGCCGGTGTAGGTGTTGGTCCCGGTGGTGGTTAGAACACCGGTGCCCGCCTTCTCCAGCGAGCCGGTTCCGGTGACGGGCACGGTGAGGGTGGTGCTGAACGCCTGGGTATCGATGGTGCCGCCGCCGGCTCCGAGCACGAAGGTGCGGGTGGCTCCGGCGGTGGTGAAAATATCCGCCACCGATGCGGTGAGTTTGAGCGTGCCGCCGTTGGAAAGCGTGATCCGCGACGAGGTGCCGGGATTCACCGTGGTCACCGAGTTGTGGACCGCCTTGCCGGTGGCAAGCGAGCCGCCATCCACGGATAGATCGGTAAGCACGCTGTTGCTTCCGGTGGCGGCGTCGAGTTGGATCGGATTGGTTCCGGCATAGGTCAGCTTGGCGCCGGCCGCGATGGTTAGCGCGGCGCTGCCGCCCCCCTGGGTGATGACGGAAAGCGCGCCGTTCTGCGTCCAATCGGCGCCTGTCGTTAGATTGAGGCGGCCGCCGCGGCCGACGTAGGTGCTGCCGTTGGCGGTGACGGTGCCCGCGCAGTTGAGAGTCTGCAGGGCAGTGCCACCGACGGCGGCGGTGTTGCCGAGTTGGATGGTGTTTCCGGTGGCCAGGGTGCGGGTGGAACCGGCTTCCCAAGTGGCGGTGGTGGCCACGGTGTTGAAGGTGGTCCCGCTGGGGCCGTATCCGCGGAGCAACCACGATCCGGTGGCGGCGTTTTGGTTGCCTGCGGCGGAGATCGCGCCTTCGTCGAGGGTTGTGGAACCGGTGTGGGTGTTGGCACCGCCCAGCAGGAGCGTGCCGGTGCCGCGTTTGAGGATCGAGCCGGTGCCGGACAGCGGACCTGCCAGATCGAACTGGCCCGGCCCGGCCAGCGTGAGGGTGAAGCCGCCCAGCGACAATCCGTTTCGGGTGGTTAGATAGGTGCCGGCGGCCAGATTGTTCCACGTTTGCGATGCGGAAAGCAGCAGGTCCACCGCCTGTCCGGACGTGTCCGAACCGATCACCGGGCCGAGCGCGCCCGACTCTATGGTTAGACCGCCCAGGGCCAGTTCGTGATCCGCGTCGCCACCGGTCAGCGTGAACACCACCGGGCTGCGGAAGGTCAGGGATTTGGCCGACTGGTCGCCGTTCAGCAACACCGTCTGATCGTCCGCCAAATCATCGGTTCCGAAATATACGGTGCTGGTTGAAACGGGTGTTGCGACCGGATCCGGGGTGGTGGCGAGCGGGGAAATCGACCACGCGCCGGTGGCCGCCCAACCGGTACCGGTGCCATCCCAATAAAACGGCGCCGCGTTATTGGTGTTGTCGATCAGGCCGTCGCCGGTGATCAGGGCGGATTCATGGTCCGCGCCAAGTGCGGCGACCGATCCCACGCGTCCCCATTTTCCGGTGGCCTGGGCTTCGCCGTCGATGGTGAACATTCCGACCGTGTCGGTGCCGGTGTGGTTGAGCGCGAGAGTGGCCCCGGTGGCGAGTACCAGCGCCGCCTCGTCGGACAACTGGGTGGGTGTGGTGGTTTCGAGCTTGCCGCCATTGACCTGGGTGGCGCCGGTGTAGCTGTTCGCGCCGCTGAGGGTTAGGGTTCCGGTTCCCAGTTTGGTGAGTTTACCGGCCTGACCGGCGACGTTGATGACCGGTTTGTCGATCGCGGTGTCGAAGCCGTTGGTGTCGATGACGCCGCCGGCGCCGGTCTCGCCGACCAACATGCGGATGTTGCCGACATTGTTGGTTAGGAGTTGCGCCACGGAAGCGGACAGCCTGAGGGTTCCGCCGTCGGTTAGCACGACTTGCGAATAGGCCGTATTGCCGGGAGTGAGGGCTCCGGTGTTGTTGCGGATCGCGGTGCCGGTGGTGAAGGCGCCGCCATTGACCGTTAGGTTGGTGACGGTGTTTTCGGAGGTGCTGGTGTTGAGGGCGAACGGGGTGGCACTGGCGTAGGTGAACGAACCGCCGGTGTTGATGGTCAGCGCCGCCTGCCCCCCCCCCTGGGTGGCCACCGTGGCGGTGCCATTCTGCGTCCATGAACCGCCGACGTTGACCGTGCTGGACCGCCTGACCAGCAGGCTGCCATCGTTGGTTAGAGTGCCGTTGGCGTTCAGCGTCCGCGCTCCGAAGTGTCCGGATGTGCCGCCGAGGGTGATGGTTTTTCCGGTGGCGACGGAAACGGCGGATCCGCTGTTGAAGGAGACGGTGGAGGTGGCGGTGGTGGCCTCGTTGTTGACGTCGATATTCCACCCGCCGGTGGCTCCGCTTTGGTCGCCGGAGACATTGACGATGAGATTTTTGCTAGTTCCGGTGCCGCCAACGGTGGTGCCGCCGGTGTAGGTGTTGGTGCCGGAGAGCGTGACCGTGCGGGTTCCTGTGGAAATGCCCGAGCCCGCGACGATGAGATTTCCCGTGCCTACAATGGGTTTGCTGATCGTGACCGCGGCCGTGTTGGTGTTGCCGGTGGTGCCGTGGGCCAGGCTGAGAGTCAGCGTGTTGGCGTTCAGATTGAGCTGGGCCGTGCCCGAGAGCGTGAAATTGGTATTGGCCGTCCCGGTGTTGGAGAGCAGAACGGTCAGTTTGTCATCAAGCGTGATCGCACCGCTGTAGCCCGGGCCGCCGACATTTCCGGTGGTGAGCGTTTTGACGCCGGTGGATCCCGATACCACGGTTAGATCACGGCTCACCGTGAAAGAATTGCTGATCACGAGGCGGGCGGTGTCGCTGCCGCTGGTGTCGCCAAGTGTGATAGGTCCCGCACCCGGCGCATTGGCGCTTCCGGGTTGGGTGAGGGTCAAGGTTCCCGCTTTGACGGTAAGCCCACCTGAAAAAGTGTTGGCGCCTTCGAGTGTCCAACCGCCTGCGCCGGCTTTGACCACGGCGAGGGTGCCCCCGGCGCTACCGTCGGAGATCACGCCGGTCATCCTGTTGCCGCCCGTGTTCGCGCCGCCGAGGGTCAGCACGGTAGTCCCGCTGGTAGCGGATCCGGCGATGTTGCCGCTGATGACAAGCGGGCGGGCGGCGGTGGACGAGCCGCTGATGATGCTGTAGGCGCCCTTGGTATCCGCGTCGGCGTTGGCCAGGGTGATGGGGGTGGAGATGGTGTCGGTATGGGCGCTGCCCGCACCGGAGGTCTGGATGGTCCCGCCGCTGGAAAGGACCAGCGATCCGCCGGAAAGCGTGTAGGCCGAGGAGTTTCCGGCAAAATCGATGCCAGCCACATTTCGTCCCTCATCCACCGTGACAATTCGGGCGGCGCTGATGACGGTTCCGAAGGTGGCGCTGTCCGGGCTCGTTGTGCCGGTGGTGGCGCCCGGTGCGGAGGCGGGGTTCCAATTCGCGTCATCCGCCCAATTTCCGGCGGCGTTTACGTTCCACGCGGCATCGGCGCCAAGCAGGGAGTGGGTTAATACAAACAGTGCGGGGAGGGTCAGGAGGCTGGGTTTCATGGCAAAATCAAGGTTAAGGCATCCGCTACGCAATGGCAGGCACCGCCCTTTCGGATCGCACCAAAAAACAAAGCGGGAGATATCAAGCGCGCCGCCGCCTCAGCAGCCCCAGCAAGCCCAGACCGCCCAACAAAATGGCGGACGGCTCGGGGATCACGACTGCCTGCAGGCTGCCCTGCTTGAAGTAGCCGGTTTTGCCGTTGCCGAAATCGAAGGGGTTGCTTTCGGTGGGTGTGGTGCCGCCGAGGGTGACGGTACCGCCGCCGTTGATGAGCGTGTAGATGCCGGGTTCGGCCGCCGCCGCGTCCCAGCCGAGGATGTCGGCGAAGGCAAAGTCGGAGAGCGTGATGCTCTTGCCGGAGGCGACGGTTAGAACGCCGGTGCTGGAGAAAGCCACGGACGCTCCGGTTAGATCCAGTCTTGCGCCGTCGTCGAGCGTGAGGCTGCCGTCGAGGGTGCCGCTGCCGCCAATCGTGCCGCTGGCCCCCACGGTGACAGCCGAGTCGCCAAGGGCGCCGATGACAAGCAGGGTGCCGCCGGAAACGAGGGTGGTGCCGGTGTAAGTGTTGTTGCCGGAGAGCGTGAGCGCGCCCGCGCCCTGCTTGGTGAGCGAGAGGGTGGAACCGGAGGCACCTCCGTCCTCCAGCACGCCGCTGAAATTCTGGGAAGTGCCGCTGTCGATGACAAGTGTCGAGGCGGCACCCGTGACTCCCTCGTGGCCACGCACGGTGCCGCTGCCCGAAAGGCCGCCGATGGTCTCGCTGTTGGCACCCTTGGCCAGCTTGAGGAAGCCACCCGAGTTCACGGTGAGCACACTCGCGTCGGGGATCAAATTCGTTGCAAGGGATGAACCAAAGCCCAACTGCAAAATCGAGTCGGTGCTGATGGTGGTCGTGCCGTTGTAGGTATTGGCCGCGGTTCCTGCGAATACCACGCGATCCGCGCCGCCGGCGATGGTGACATTGCCGGTTCCGCCAATACCGCCGGTGAAGGTCAGTCGGTCGGTATTGCCGGCGCCGTCGAGGGTGACAGCCTTGGCCAAGGTGATCGCGCCGGAAAACTCGGGCAGGGACGCGCCACTGTTGGCTCCGAGGGTGGTGGTCCCGCTGCCTTGATTGGCGACGGTGATGGGCCGGGCCATGGTGATGTCGCCGAGCAGCAGCGCGGTGTTGTTGGCGCCGGTGTTGGTGTCGTTGATGGTTACCGTGCCGCCCGAGCCCAGCGCGCTGCTGTTGGCAGCCACCAAGGTGCCTTGACTGATGGTGGTACCGCCGGTATAGTTGCTGCCGCCGGAAAGGGTGAGAGTGGCGGGTCCGGCCTTGATCAGGGCGAGGTTGCGGCTGCTAGGGAGCGTATCTTGGTCCATCAGCTTGCCGGCGAAACTTCCATCTGTGGTCTGGTTGACCTGCAACGTGCGGGTGCCGGCATTGCTGCCGTACATGCAATTGATGATCCCTGCCGTGCCGGTGAGATTGCCAATGGTGGCGGTTTGGCCAACAAAGGGATTGGCAAGGATGAATCGGCCGCCAGACATGTTGAGGCTTGGCGCGCCGTTTTCGCTTCCCGTGCCGTTCAGCACGAGGTCACCGTTTTGCATGTCAATCGGGCCGTTGAAGGTGTTCGTGCCGGTAAGAATCAGGATTCCAGCATCCTTCTTGGTGAGAGCGTTGGAGCCGGAAAGGTTTGAGGAGACCGTGAGGTTGGCAGCGGAGCCGCCGAAGATGTAGCCGCTGGTTCCCGTCGTGATCGTGCCGCTGTAGGTGGCCGTGCCGGTGGAGGAGAGACCGAGGGAGTTGAAGCCGCCGTTCGCTGAGAAATCAATATTCTCCGATGAGTTGCCGGTGATGGCGATGGAACCGGTGGAGGATGCGCTAACATTGCCGGAGTTGATCCACCCCATGACCGTGGTCTGCGCGCCTGAGGCGACAAGCGAACCGGAACCGGAGGCGGTAATCGAACCAGTGCCGGGAATCGCGCCAACATTTGAGAATGCGAGGTAGCCATTATTGACGATGGAGCCTCCCGTGTAGGCGTTGGTTCCGGAGAGCGTCAGCGTGCCGGTGCCCGCCTTGGTGAGGACGCCCGCTCCGGCACCGGCGCCGTTGGAGATGTTGCCGGCGAAGGTGGTGGCGGCAGAAACAGTGATGGTGCGGGTGCCGTTACCGAGGTCCATCAAGCTGCCCGTGCTACCAAAGGTGAGGGCCGAAGTGCTGCCGGAGTTGGCGATGGTGAAGTCGCCAATAATGGTGGTAGCCGCACTGCCCGCGATGAGGCGGGTGCCGCTGCCGCCGTCGGAGCCAATGGTGCCGCCTTCGATGCTGAATTTCGCCGAGGAGCCGCCCAGGGAGTCAAGGGAGGTCTGGGTGTAAAGGTAACCGCCGGATTTGAGCGTCGTGGTGCCCGTATAAGCGCTGCTGCCAGAGCCAATCTGCATGTAATTCCGGTAATAGGCGCCGCTGTTGATGGTCACATTGCCGGAGCCGGAGACGGTGGTTGCGCCGGAGCCGCCAACGATGAAGTTGCCCACGCCGGTGAGCGTGGTCGTGGTGCCGGCTCCGAAGGTCAGCGTTTTGCCTCCTGTGCCAAGCTTCAGTGTCTTGCCCGAAGCGACGTTCACGTTCGAAGAGGCATTGAAGGTCACGCCGTTGCCAAGGGTCAGATCCACGCCGCCAGATGCGATAGTAATGCCGGAGGAGCCCAGAGTCAGCGTGCCAGCACCGCTGGTGGCGATCGCGGCCGTGGCGGCTTGGATGTCGATGCCCTGCCATGACTGGGCGGAGCCGATGGTCAGCGCGCCGCCGAGGGAGCCGGTGACCCAGGTGGCGACATTGCCGGAACCGGGAGCGGAGCCACCGACCCAGCTTGCTCCAGCCGTGAGGTCGGTGCCGGTGGTCCCCTTGTTGATGGTCTGCGCCATAGCGCTTCCGCCCAAGGCGACAACAATCGGCAGCGCGAGCAGCGCCGACAAGAAGGGATTGGAAAAGGTGGTTTTCATGGCGATTTGCGGTATCGGTATCGGAGTGCGAATGATGAGTTTTCGGTTGAGATCCAATGTCGGAAAGAGATTTCTCATGGTTTTGTTCCCAAACCGGATCGGATCAGGGATTGGCGGCCTTTACCCGGAGGAAAAGGTTGGGTTCGGCCAAAAGCGCGGACGGTAACGTGACGGTGATGGTTTCCACGGGATCGCCGTTGTTGGTGCTCTCGGAAACCGGGGTAATTGGGTCCCATCCGCCGAGCGAGGTGGACGACCAATAGGAGTACCCGAGGCCCGTGAGCGCCAGCTTGCGGCGGGTATAGGTAAAGGTACCCGCGGTCTTGTCGGGCGCTGTGACCGCCGAAACACCGGATCCCTTGGTCGGATCGAGGCCGAAGGCGTATTCCTCAAAGTTCGTCAGACCGTCGCCGTCGGGATCGTGGGCGGGATCGGTATCGGAGAATCCCGGATAGGTGGCCGCCCAGGTGGCGTAGTCGGCACTGCCGACGGTGAGTTCAAGGTTGTTGCCGTTGACCGCGACCGTGCCGGTGACGCCTGAGGGCAAGTTCACCACGGTGGGCGTTCCGGTGATGCCACCGGCGGCGGTGGCGAGGATGTAGGTGCCGTCGGCGGGCGCGGCCGCGGCCGTTAGAGCAAGGATGTTGCCGGAGTCCAGGGTGAGCGGGCCGGTGATGACGCGGGTGGTTTGCGCCCCTGGGGTGGCGGCCACCGCGAGAGAATGGATGGCATCGGCCTGGATGGTCACGCTGCCGCCGATGTTGCCGTTACCGGCCAAGGTGGCTCCGGTTTCCACGGTCACGGCGGTGTTTCCCAGCGAACCGCTGACGGCGAGAATGCCACCTTTGACCGTGGTGGTTCCGGTGTAGGTGGGGGAACCGGAGAGCCTGAGGGTGGCGGCTCCGGATTTGATGAGGGAGATCACGCGGTTGGCGCCCTGGGTGTTTCCGCCTGCGAATTCGCCGTCAACCGTCTGGTTGATCTCGAGGGTGCGTGCGCCGTCGGTGGCGATATTGAAATTGGAGACGATGAGCGAGCCGTCTACGCCGTTGAGATTGTTGATGACGGTGGTGCCGTTGCTGCCGATTGCGAGTTCGGCTCCGCTGGCGATGGTGACCGAGGCGCTGTTGGCGAGGGCTCCGGTGCTGGTGGCGAGAATCCCTTCATTGATGGTGGTGGCTCCGGTGAAGGTATTGGTGTCGTTGGCGAGTGTGATCCGGCCGGTGCCCGCCTTGGTGATGCCGCCGTTGGAGATCACGCCATTGAACCTGACGCCCTGCGTGCCCAGCACCGAGGTGATCGTGCGAACGGCCCCCAGCAGATCGACCGCGCCATCGAATACCAATTGGCCGCCATTGGCGCCGTCGCCGAAGGTCGGGTTGGTGTTGAGCGCCAGAGAATTCGCCAGGGTCCGGGTGGTGCCTGAATCCGAACTCACGATACCGCCGTTGATGGTCAGCGTGCCCGCGCCGAATGCGTTGTTGGCACCCGCTTGCAGGATACCGGCATTCAAGGTGGTCGCTCCGCCGTAGGAGTTGGTTACGGTTAGCCTGAGCGTGCCGGAGCCGCTCTTGGCCAAGTTCCCGGTGCCGGAGATCGCACCGGGAAGGGTCAGGTTGGAACTCTGGTCAATCTGGACGGTGCCATCGGTGACGATGTTTCCGGTTCCCCATGTGCCGCCGTCAATGATGCGGAAGACTCCGGCATCGATGAGTGTCAGCCCCGTGAAATTCGAGTTCGGATTCCCGATGACGAGGGTGCCGGCTCCCGGTTTTTCGAAGTCGCCGTTGCCCGAGAGTCCGCCGGTCCCGGCGAAGGTGTAGGTGTTGGCGGCATTCTGCACTTTCACGATGGATGGCGCCAAGAGGCCGTCGAGCGTGACGGTTGCATCCTCGGTGATGTTGCCAAAGACGACATCGTCTCCCTGATAGAATATCTTGTCGCCCTCCGCCCAATTCTGGAGAATTCCGAAGCGATTCCACGTTCCGCTTCCGATGTTCCAGGTGCGGGTGGCGGGAGCGCCAGCGGTGAAGGTGATCTTGCCATTGGCGGTATCGTCCGTCAGCGTGCCGCGGGCCAGAGGCGTTAGACTTGCGAACCCCGATCTACCGCCCGAACCATAGCCGACCACATCGTAAACCGTGGCTTCTATCGGCGAGGAGGCGAACTCCAGATAAACCGTGCCACCGAAGGACACGCCATCGAACAACATGCCGGTGACCGTCGCCCCGCCCGCCAGCAGCAGAGTCGAGCCGTCCGTCATGTCGAGATCGCCGGTGCTGCCTCCGGTACCGCCGAAGGTGCTCCCCGCCCCGGCGGTGACATTGCCGGTAATCGCGCTGTTGAGAAGCAGCCTGCCGCCAGTGGCGCTCAGGTTGCCGCCGATCGCGCTGTTGAGAGTCAGGATGCCGTCGCTGACGGTGGTGTTTCCTCCGAAACCCGTGGCGGTGCCGCTGATTGTTAGCGCGCCGGTTCCGGACTTGAGCAACGTACCACTGCCGGTCAACGTGCCTGTGAGCGATTGGCTGGCGGAGCTGTCGAAATGCAGCGTGGCGCTGTTCGCGATGGCCCCCGCGTAGGTTGCGCCGCCGAGCAGCCCGGCCCCGCCGATCCTGAGTGTGCCGCCGCTGATGGTGGTGCCGAGCGTGTGGCCGCCCGCGCCGCTCAACGTGAGGGTGGCCGCTCCAGTCTTGACGATTTCGAAGGCTCGGGAACTCCCCATCACGAAGGTCCCGGCGAACTCGCCGTCGGCCGTTTGGTTGATGGTTAGAGACCGGGTGGTATTGGTGCCGGAGATCGTGAAATCCGATCGGATCGAGGTGCCTGAGACGCCGCTCAGGTTGTTGATAGTGTGCGTCCCGGCTCCGTTCTGCCCAAGGTAAAGGGCGGTTCCGCTGTTCGCCAAGGTGAGCGAAGCGCTGCTGGCCAGCGCGTTCTGGGAAATCGCGAGGCTGCCGGCGTTGACGGTGGTGGCTCCCGCATAGGTGTTGAACCCGGTTAGAGTGAGGATCCCGCCGCCGGTTTTGGTGATGCCGCCGTTGGAAACAATACCGGTGAAGATGGCCCCCGCGCCGACGTCGCTGAAAACCGAGGTGGCAACGGCATTAATCTCTCTAACGGAATTACCGAGATCGGTCGCACCACCGAACCGGACGTAGCCGGTGGACAGGACCCCGCTGCCGCCAATCTGGATGTTCCCGCCGATATTGACGGCGTTCGCGGTTCCCAGATCACGCCCGGTCGTATTGAACGAGCCGATCGCGCCGCCGTTGAGATTGATCGCCCCGGTGCCGAACATGTTGATCGAGGTGGAAATCCGGATAATTCCCGAGTCCAGCGTGGTGGCCCCGGAATACCCGGTGCTGCTTCCGCCCGACTGCAGGTTGTTGTAAAGCGATGCGCCGTTGACTACCAGGTTCCCCGAACCGCTGATCGCATGGTTCGAACCGGCAACCTCGAAAACGCCGCCTCCCGAGATCGTGGTGGTCGTTCCGGCTCCAAAGGTGGTGGTGCTGCCGCTGAGCGAAAGCGTGCGGCCCGACTCCACGACAACCGGCGAGGTCGTCCCGAAGGTCCGTGGGCTGGAAAGAGTCAGATTCACGCCGCCGGATGCCAGTTTTATCCCGGACGATCCCAGGGTGAGCGGATTCGTGCCGCCCGTGCCGAGCGTGATCGCGGTGGTGGCCGACTCAATCTCAATCCCCTTCCATACCGGGCTACTCGTGCTGCCGAAGGTCAAAGTCCCGCCTAGCGAACCCGTGGTCCAAGTGGCGACATCATCCGCGGTGGGAAGGACACCCCCATCCCACGACGCGGCATCCGTCACGCTCGTGCCGGTGGAGGCCTTGACCACCGCCGCCGCGTGGGCCGCACCATGTGACATGGCTAGAACGCACAAGATGGAAAGCGAGCGGAAGAAGCGGTTGGTCGGATGGGGTTTCATAATAGGAAAAGCGGGTTGACGGCGGAAATATAACCCCATTCAGGATGGTTCCAAGCGATCGGTATTGGTTTTTTAAACAGACCAATTGAAGCGCCTTGCTTCAAGCTCCGGCACGGGAACAAACTCCGCGCGAATCATTCGCGCCTCCCGCACACCATGAATACCCGACTCCACGGTCTTGTGGCCGCCACTCACACTCCCTTCCACCCCGATGGCTCGCTCGCACCCGAGGTGGTTCCCGTCCAGGCCGCTTACCTTGCCAGCCGGGGTGTCGGCATCGTGTTCATCACCGGATCCACCGGTGAGTCGCACTCGCTGACCCGCGACGAACGTCTCGCCATCTTCCATGCGTGGGCCGCCGCGGGACCGGCCTGCGGCTTGCGGGTGGTCGCCCACGTCGGCGGCAACTGCCTGGAAGACGCGCGCCATTTCGCGGCCGCCGCCGCTGACTGCGGTTTCGAAGCGATCGCCGCGCTTTCCCCGTCCTATTTCAAACCCGCCCGGCTGGAAGTTCTCGTCGATGTCTGCGCGCGCATCGCGTCCGCCGCACCCTCGCTGCCGTTCTATTACTATGACATTCCCTCAATGACCCAGGTGCGCTTCGATATGCTTGATTTTCTAACCCTAGCAGGCGCGCGCATCCCCAACCTCGCGGGCATCAAGTTCACCAACGACAACCTCGATGCGTTCTCGGCCTGCCTGACACACGACGACGGACGGTTCGACATTCCATGGGGCATCGACGAGAAACTGGTGGACTCTCTCGCCGCCGGTGCCCTCGGCGCCGTCGGATCCTCCTACAACTTCGCCGCTCCGCTCTATCAGACACTCATCGCCGCCTTCCGCGCGGGCGACGCCGGGCGCGCGCGCGACCTGCAGCACCAATCGGTCGAACTGATCGAGGCCCTCTACGCCGTCGGCTATTTCGGCGGAGCCAAAGCCCTGATGACGCGCCTCGGGGTGCCGGTGGGCCCCGCCCGCTGCCCGCTCGATAACCCGACACCCGCCCAGTTGGACGATCTGTGGCGGAAACTCGATGGTTGCCCGTGGTTCGGCCCTCCCGCGTGACCCGGTCTGGATTCACACCACCCGGCCACACCTTCTCCAAGCTGACCGTGGGAACAATTGTCAAAACGGCCCGATTGCCAACGTAATGTGCTGCACACCATGAAACTCTTCCTCGCACTCGCAGCCCTTTTCCCACTCGCTTCGCTTTCACACGGCGCGGAGAAGCCGAACATCGTCGTGATTCTCGCCGACGACCTCGGCTACGGCGACGTCCGCTGCATGAACCCGGACAAGGGGAAGATCGCAACGCCGAACATCGACCGAATGGCAGCCCAAGGCATGCTTTTCACCGACGCCCACTCCACCTCGGCGGTTTGCACTCCAACCCGCTATTCCATCCTAACAGGCCGCTACAACTGGCGCAGCACCCTGCAATCGGGCGTGCTCGGAGGCATGAGTCCTCCGCTGATCGCACCCGATCGGCTCACCGTCGCGGAAATGCTCCGGCGGAACGGATACACCACCGCATGCGTCGGCAAATGGCACCTCGGCATGACCATGCCCGAGCCTCTCGCCAATGGGCGGATCGCGGACTCTCCTGTCACCCGCGGATTCGACCGCTTCTTCGGCATCAGCGCGTCGCTGGACATGCCGCCCTACGCCTGGATCGACAATGACCGTTTCACCGTTCCGCCCACCGACACCAAGGAACTCTATCAGGGAAGAAAAGGCCCGGCCGCACCCGATTTCACAGCGGAAGCCGTACTGCCGACTTTGGGCGACAAGGCGATCGAGTGGATACGCGCGAACAAAGACCGGCCGTTCTTTCTCTATCTGCCACTTACAGCGCCCCACACGCCATTGAATCCGACCCCCGAATGGCGCGGCAAGAGCGGCTTGGGCAGTTATGCCGATTTCGTGATGCAGACCGATTCGACGGTCGGCCGCGTGTTGGGTGCCATCGACGATGCCGGGATCTCGGAAAACACCCTCGTCGTGATGACCAGCGACAACGGCTGTGCTCCCTATGCGGGCGCCTCCACCGAGGTCGATCCGATGCCCCATGCGCTGACCGACATAAAGACCCTTGAAGCGAAGGGCCATTTTCCCAGCGCGCATCTGAGAGGCTACAAGAGCGATCTTTGGGAAGGCGGCCACCGCGTGCCGTTCATCGTCCGCTGGCCGGGAAAAGTCGCGGCGGGATCGCGGTCCGCGCGGATGGCCTGCCAGGTTGATCTTTTCGCGACCTGTGCCGATCTGATAGGCGCCAAGGTCCCTGCGGACGCCGCGGAAGACAGTTTCAGCCTGTTGCCGATCCTGAAAGGCAGTGACAAGCCGGTGCGCGAAACCCTCGTGAATCACTCCATCACCGGTCGCTTTGCCATTCGGGAAGGACACTGGAAACTCGCTCTTTGCCCGGGGTCCGGCGGATGGAGCAAGGCGCCGCAGGCACCCGCGTCCGGCAAAATCCCCCCGGTCCAACTCTATAACCTATCCGATGACCCCGGGGAAGCCAACAATCTGGCGGACAAGCATCCGGAAATCGTGGCCCGCCTGACTGAGAAGGTCGAAGCGCTCGTTGCGAAAGGACGGAGCACTCCCGGACCGGATCGCTCGAACGACGTCCAAGTCGTCATCCGTAAAGAAAAGGAAAACAACGGTAAGAAGCCGAAGAAAGACAAAGCAACGAAACCATGAAATCCCTTGCAACGATCATCCTGGCAATCCTCCACACGACGGCGGCAGTCATCGCCGACCCCACTGACACGAAGCCCGGACTCTGCGATTCCCTCAAGGATCTGAACGGCAAGGTCATCAAGCTGTTCGACGAGCCGGTCCGCGATCCGTCCGTATGCCTCGGACCCGACGGCACCTATTATCTAACCGGGACGAGCGAGCCGTTCTGGGGCTTCAACAACGAGAAGGGAATCCGGGTTTGGAAATCAAAGGATCTGGCAAAATGGGAACCGCTGGGAACCGTCTGGCGATACGGCGAAAGTCCGTGGCACAAACCCTATCTGGAAGCCAAAAAGCCTCTCTGGGCGCCGGAGATCCACTACATGAAGGGCACCTTCTGGCTCACCTACAGCATGCCCGGCTGGCAGAAGGGCGACCACTTCGAGAACTGCGGCAGCGGTCTCCTGAAGAGCACGACCGGCAAACCGGAAGGCCCCTATGCCGATGTCTCACCCAACGAACGCCTGGGCGACGAGATCGACGCATCGCTCTTCGAGGACACCGACGGCACGGTCTATTTCCTCTGGCACCGCGGGATGATCCGCAGGATGAAACCCGATCTATCAGGCCCTGCCGAGCCGATGCGGAAACTGACCCTCAGCGTGCCCGACCCCGATCCCGGCCATCACACCGGCCTCTGCTCGATGGTCCACGGTCGCGATTCCTTCGACCACATCGGCTACGAGGGCGTGTTTCCTTTCAAAATCGGAGATACCTATATGCTATCGGGATCCGATCAGTTCGAAGGCAAATACACCTGCTGGATCGCCACCTCAAAGTCGATCTACGGTCCCTTCAGCGCCCGATATCCCGCGATTCCCTTCGGCGGACATAACATGTTCTTCAAAGACAAAGAGAACAAATGGTGGTCCACCATCTTCAACGGACCGATCAACGAACGCCCCTGCCTGCTGCCACTCAACATCGAATCGAACGGCCAGGTTTCCCTGCGGAATATCAAATGAACCGCCGGCATTATATCTCCGGGTTGACGGCGGGCGCGATCCTGCTGGCGGGCGCCATGGCGGCAACCGCCGCGACCAACCCCACGGAGACCGCGGCGGCGCTGGCCCGGCGCGTGCTGGGAAACTCCGCCACCAACTTTCGTTTCGAAACGATCGCGAACGATGCGGGCCAGGATGCCTTCGAGATCGAAAGCATCGGCGAACACGTGGTCGTCCGGGGCAACACGGCCCTATCGATGGCCCGGGGATTGAACCACTACCTGCGGTTCCAAGCGCGGGCCTCGGTGTCGCCTAACGGCTCAACCGCGCTTCCCGCCAACCTTCCGGCGGTCTCCTCCAAGATCCGCCAGACCGCCTGGGCCAATTCCCGCTATTTCTTCAACTACTGCACCTTCGGTTACTCCATGCCTTGGTGGGACTGGCCGCAGTGGGAGGCCTGCATCGATTGGATGGCGCTGGAAGGCATCAACATGCCTCTGGCCGTAACCGGGCAGGAGGCCGTGTGGCAGGCGGTGGGACGGCGCTTCGGCATGACTGACGGAGAAGTCGCCGATTTTCTGGCCGGTCCTCCGTATTTGCCCTTCCAGTGGATGGGATGTCTCGACGGCCACGGCGGCCCGCTTCCGGCGGATTGGATTCCACGGCACGTGGAGCTTGGAAAGAAGATCCTGGCCCGTGAGCGCGAACTCGGCATGCGCCCCGTCCTCCAGGGATTCACCGGACATGTTCCGGAGGCGATGTTGAAAAAACTCCCCGAAGCGAAGGCGCGGAAGATCCGCTGGATCGAATGGGACACGTGGATGTTGGAACCGACCGATCCATTGTTCCAGAAGGTCGCCGCCGCATTTCTGGAAGAGCAGACCCGGCTGTTCGGAACCGATCACCATTACGCGGCGGACTCCTTTATCGAAATGACACCGCCCAGCGGCGATCCGATCTATCTGGGGCAGCTTGGCCGCGCGATCTACGACGGGATGTCGAAGACCGATCCAGACGCCGTGTGGCTTCTTCAGGGCTGGACCTTCTTCAATCAGGCGCACTTCTGGAATCCCGACCGCATCAAGGCATTCCTCAACGCGGTGCCGGACAATGGACTGCTGGTACTCGATCTGTTTTGCGAGAACCATCCGGTATGGAATCAAACCGAGGGATTCTACGGAAAACCCTGGATCTGGAACTTCGTTTACAACTTCGGCGACAACACCATGCTCGGCGGTTCCGGGCCCCTCGACCGCGTCTCCGACCTCCCGGCAATCCGCCGCGACCCTGTGGGCGGCAATCTGCGGGGTGTCGGCCTGATGATGGAGGGATTGGGCCACAATCCGGCACTCTATGATCTGATGTTCGACCGGGCCTGGCAACCCGACACCGACCTAACACAGTGGTGGCCCGCCTTCGCGCGCTACCGCTACGGGAGCGATGACCCGGCCACCGTCGAAGCCTGGAAAATCCTCGGCACCGACGTGTATTCCACTCCGCGCGGCCAGGATTGCCGCACCGCGGTCACCGCCTTTCCATCCACCCAGGTCCGCGGAGCGGGATACCCAGTGGCGTCGTTGGCCATGGCGTGGCGCCGGCTTCTTGATGCCAGTTCACCGGCCATGGTGAGCGATACGTTCCGCCATGATCTGGTCAATGTGGCGCGGCAATATCTATCAGTCCAAGCCAATCGGCTTCATACCGAGGTCATGACCGCCTATCGGGCTGGCGACCGCGACGCGCTGGGCGGCGCCATCGGCGGATTCATGGCAGTCCTTCGCGACATGGACGAACTGTTGGGCACCAACGAACACTTCCTGCTAGGCCGGTGGCTCGAAGATGCGAAACGCTGGGGTGCCAACGACATGGAGCGCGCGAAGCTGGAATGGAACGCCCGCCGGGTCCTAACACTGTGGGGAAACGGAACCAGCCTCCGCGACTACGCCTGGAAAGAGTGGTCGGGACTCGTCGGCGGATTCTATGCGAAGCGTTGGCAAATCTTCTTCGGGCGATTGGAAAAGTCGCTCGCTGCCGGGAAACCGTTCGATGAAGCGGCCTGCCAGAATGAGATTCTACAATTCGAGAACGAATGGTCGTCCGCACGCGAATCCTATCCATCACAGGCGAGGGGCGACAGCCTCGCGGTGGCGCGCCGGCTCTATCACAAATACGCTCCGCGGCCGATCCGACACCTTGCTCTCGGCAAGCCGGTTTCCTGCTCGTTCGCCCTGCCGGGCATGTCGCCGCAGTTGGCCAACGACGGAATCATCGATACCGGAAGCTTTTGGGGGACCGACATCTCGAAAGACCCGGCCGCATGGTGGCAAGTTGATCTTCAAACACCGACGGAGGTTGGCCGGATCGTTGTCGTGGGCTATTTCGGCGACCGCCGAAGTTATGGATTCAAGATCCAGGGTTCCCTGGACGGGTTCTTTTGGAAGGAACTCGCCGACAAATCGCAGCTTGCCGATCTATCGACGAAGGAGGGGTACACCTGTCCTTTCGCCGCCCAGTCCATACGCTATCTGCGGGTGATCGTCACCTCGAACTCCGCCAACACCGGCCGCCATCTGGTCGAAGTCATGGTTTTCCCAAAATAGGCCGAAATCCATAACTCGCCGCCGATGCCAGTCCCGTAACCCGACATGAAACGACCGATCCACAACCATCCCATTCTGTCAGTGTGCCGGGCTATTCCCGGTGCGGGAAACGTCAGTCCTATGATTGCGGCCCTGGGTCTGGCATTCGCGTCAACCGGGCTTGCGGCGCCGAATGACACGCTCACTCCTCAATCCGCGATCGCATTCGCCGACTCCCGGCAGTCGTACGGCGGTCACGCCTATCGGTTCGCGGGTGATGGCCCGATTGAAGTCAGAATTCGAGCGGAGACACCCGGAGGATTCCTCGCATTCCTTTGGGGATCGAAAAACGATCTCCGTTCCGCCTCGGTCCATATCAATGGCGCGGTCCTTCACCTGTCGGCCGGCGGTTACGATGGATTCCGTTGGCTCACCATCCCGGTCCCCTCCAACGTCAGCGGCCCATTGTATGAAATCAGGATCGATAACGGACCGATCGGAAAGCCCGCGTTTCTCGCTGGAATTCGCTCGCTTGCCGCGGATGAAGCGGCGGAAATGCCCAAGCTCACCATCGTCGAACCCGCATTCTCCGATATGCGACCGATATGGGATCGGGAACCGCCCGAACCCATCGCGGACGCGCGTTTCAAAGCCGCCGAGAAGAACGGGCGACTCGCCGCCGAGGCCTTCTACCGCTGCCGGAAATTCATTGACGGCTGGCTGGCCCACGCCGACCCCAAGACCGGCCTGATCCCACGCAACCTGCGCGACTCTCCCTACTGGAACGGCCGCGACAGCGCCGCCGACAACTATCCGTTCATGGTGCTCACCGCCGCCATGACCGACAAACCCCTGCTGGACGGCCGCCTAACCGCTATGTTGCGCGCCGAAATACGGCTCACATGCCGAATCGACCGCCTGCCCGACGATTGGTCGTTTCCGAAGCAAACATGGCGGCGGGAAACAATTGATCCGGACGCTGTCATCTTCGACGCAGCCGAGTATGTGAAGGACGGACTGATTCCGATTACCGAGTGGCTTGGAAAATCCCCATGGAGCGAACGCGCGGTCGGAATCGTGGATGATATCTGGAAGCATGCGTCCATCGAAACACCGTCCGGCAGGATCCCAACACGAAACTTCGAGGTCAACGGCGACCTGCTCCAAGCATGCTCGCGGCTGTTCTGGTTCACCGGAGACCGCAAATACCTCGATTGGGCCATCCGGCTGGGAGATTACTATCTGTTGGGTGACCGCCATCCCACCCTCAATCCCGGCGAACTCAATCTCGGCGATCACTCGTGCGAAGTCATCAACGGTTTGTCCGAACTCTACGTGGCCTGCGCAAGCGCCGCGCCGCTGAAGCGCGAGGCCTATCGGATCCCGCTCCGCCGGCTTTACGACCGGATCCTCGAAGTAGGGAGGAACGAGCACGGCATGATCTATCTGACGATCAATCCGGTGGCCGGAACCCATGGCTCCGAACTCACCGACAATTGGGGCTACAATTACGACGGAATCCACACCATCTATCAGACTGATGGTGTCACAGCCTATCGCGATGCGGTGCTCAAAGCGCTCGGGAATCTGAAAACCCACTATTCCGGGCGTGCCGGTCTCTGCCAGAACAACTCTGCCGATGGCTATGCCGATTCAATCGAAGGAGCGATCAATCTGCTCAACCGCGAACCCGTCGGATCCGCGTTCGATTGGGTGGATTCGGAGATCCGGGTAATGTGGGCGAAGCAAAAGGCGGATGGCGTGATCGAAGGTTGGCACGGGGATGGCAATTTCGCGCGCACCTCGCTGATGTATGCGCTGCTGAAGACCCAAGGTTGCCGCCTGGAGCCATGGCGACCCGATCTCCGCATCGGGGCGTTCCGTGACGGGGCCGAAGTCTGCCTGAGTATCTCTGCCGACCAACCGTGGCAAGGGAAACTCGTGTTTGACCAACCGCGCCACCGCACCCACATGCGACTGCCTTTCGACTATCCGCGGATCAACCAGTTTCCGGAATGGTTCACGGTTGGCCCGGGTGAGCCCCTCGAAATGGAAATGGACGGAGGACAGCCCGTGCGGATTGCCCGACCGGAAACAGGCGTGGAACTGAGCCTCCGATCCAATCAAACCGTCCGGGCGCTGATCCGGCCAACTTCGAATGGCGCCAGTTCTCCAACTCATCCCTGATTGTCAAACCGAATTGTTATGCTATCCAAACGATATATCCAACATCACTCCGGAGCGCCCCTCCCCTCCCCCACGGGCGCTCAAACCACCTCCGGTTCACAAACGGAAAATCTCCTGAGCCGATTCCCTTTGTTTGCCGTCGGCGCGGCCGTTCTCGCGCTTGCGGGATCAATATCAACTGCGGAAACCGTTGGCGTTGTCTCCGCGGGCAAACCCGTAGCCGCCAGTTTCGGGGGGCAGAGATGGCAGGAGACCGCCAATGGGCTTGTTGCGGAGGGTCCAGGCCGCTTTCTCTATTCGAAACACACCATCGGCTCCGGTGATTTCCATATCCTGGCGCGGATCTCCCTCGCCAGGCTCGATGGCAGCGCGGCGTCGTTCGAGATCGCCGACGGCCGGTTCGGTTTCGACGGAAAAGGCGGAACCCTGTTTGCCGAAGGCGGCCCATTCGCCCAATCCGCCAAGCCCACCGGAAAGGCCGCGGAGTATATGAGTGCCGGAAAGCCCTTTGACTTCGAGGTCATCCGCAAGAAGGGCACAACCCGCTTTCTCATCGACGGACGCGAGGTCCTTCGCATCGGAGATTGGGACGGCCCGACCGATCGCATCGGCTTTCGCCCGTGGCGCAATCAGATGACGGTTTCAAATTTCACGGTGGAGGGCAATCTGATTGTGCCCCCCATGCCGCCCAAACCTTTGTTCCTCAGCGGCTTTGCCGGCGGCAAGGACGGCTACCATACCTATCGGATTCCCTCGCTGGCGGTGACGGCCAAAGGCACGGTGCTGGCCTTTTGTGAGGGGCGCAAAACCTCTTGGGGCGACAGCGGCGACATCGACCTGGTTCTCAAACGTTCCACCGATGCCGGCAAGACCTGGAGCAAACAACAGGTCGTCTGGGATGATGGTCCCAACTGCTGCGGCAATCCCTGCGTTGTCGTTGATAGAGAAAGCGGGACCGTTTTCCTCCTCAGCACGTGGAACCGCGGCGACGATCACGAAGGCGCGATCATCGCCTGCAAGAGCAAGGACACACGGCGGGTCTTCGTGTTGCAATCCACCGACGACGGCCTCACCTGGAGCAAGCCACGCGAAATCACCGCAACCGCCAAGAAGCCCGATTGGACCTGGTATGCCACCGGACCGGGCAGCGGCATCCGGATCGAAAACGGCCCGCACAAGGGCAGGCTTGTCATCCCCTGCGACCACATCGAGGCGGAGACGAAGCGCTATTATTCTCATATCATTTTCTCAGACGATCATGGGAAGAATTGGCAACTCGGCGGCCGCACGCCACAAGACAAAGTCAACGAGTGCGAGGTGGTCGAACTTGCCGGCGGACGGCTGATGCTCAACATGCGCAACTACGACCGTTCCCAACACAACCGCCAGACCTCCGTCAGCGACGACGGCGGCCTGACCTGGCGGGACCAGAAACACGATCCCGCGCTCATCGAACCGATTTGCCAAGCCGCCGTCGAACGCCTCCGCTGGCCGCAGGGCGACAAGCCGGGAGTTGTCCTGTTCAGCAATCCCGCCAGCACCTCCGGGCGGGTCAACCTAACCGTCCGCGCCAGTTTCGACGACGCCCGCACATGGCCTGTCTCCAAAGTCCTCTGGTCCGGACCCTCCGGCTACTCGGATCTCGCGGTTCTGTCCAACGGTTCCGTCGCCTGCCTCTATGAAGCGGGAACATCAAACATCGCGGAGTCGATCGTCTTTTCCTCCTTCGAAGCCGACGCGCCACGCTGATCGCTCACCTCTCCAACAACCACCAGATGGTCCCTGCGGCGGGGTGGATCTCAAGGGTTCCGGACGCGGCGGCGGCGGATTCCCGCCTTTGGCCAGCCGGATCGAGCGGGGTGACGCGCCACGCCGGGCCAGCGGGGAGTTTCAGCCTGGCATCAACGCCCAAGACCCTAACCGGTCCGCCGCCCCATTGGCTGCCGACCGATTTCCGTCCGTCCTTCCATACCATACCGGGGTTCTCGGCGCGGCGCATTGCGGTTAGAAGAAGACGCCGGGATTCGGCAATGGGTTTGCCGTCGGCCGCCACCAGCACGACGGTGGCATGAGGAACATTTCCGGTCAGATCGGGCACGGTTAGAGCCACGTCTCCCGCTTCAAGGGTCCGTCCGCCTATCAGCCCTGTCCACGCGCGCGCCGCCGGGGCGTTGAGCGTCCAGAAGCCGCTCCCGGTATCCCACATCCACTCGCCGGTATCGGAACGGATCACCTTTCCGTCCGGCATTTCAGGAGCCTTGCCGGACCAACCGGGTGCGTGTCGCTGTTCCCTGATGTCCATGCCGACGCCATGACACAGGGCGATTCCTTTGCCGGTTCCCGCCATGTCCTTCCACAGGACCCGATCGGCGGTCCACATGTTGCCCTCGGACCGCGCGCCGAGTTCCAACAGATCGTCACCGCCGGTTAGGAGTGCGAACCGCTGACGAGCCGGTGCCACCATGCCGAGGCGGAACATGAGCGCCGCCGCGGGCCGCAGTCCGTCTTTCGCCGGGTGGACCGCGCCGTTGAAATAGCCCGTGATATGATCGGCTTGATAGTCCTTGGCGCCATGCGCGAAGGTGTAGTGATAGATTCCGGCCCAACCCTGGAACCCGGCCATTGCGGCGAACATCGGCCACATCTCCGCGGCATAGTCGCTCGGCGCGGGCAAATCGTATTCCGAAACGGTGAACGGCTTGCCGACCGGCCGGTGGGTTGCCAAACCCGCCAGGGTCCCACCGTCCGCTGCGGCAATCTGGCTGGTATTGCCGATCACCCAGTCGTTCGGGTCCCATGGTTTGTTCGGCCAGTCCGGATGCTCCCAGTAGCCGTGGGTATCGACAAAATCGGACACCTTTGCCTCGCGGCGCGCGCCGAGCGATCCGCCGAAGCAAACCTGGCTGTTAGCCACCAGCGCCCCGCATCCGATTTCCTTCTTCAGATAATCGCGGATTCCACTGACAAACCGCGTTTCGACATCCGCCAGAAACGCCATCGCGTCCTTCCTAACAGCCTCGGGCGCGCCCACGGCCGCGAACGGGACGGTGCCGCCCTCCAATGACTGGTCGGGCTTGAGAAACCCACCCGATGTTTCGCGGCAGGTGAACCCGGATATCTCCACCGATCCCGTGCGGTTGAGCAGCGAGAAGACCAGTCGGGATCCGTAATCCGGATGGATGGAGCCGGGAGCGATGCGGAAAACGAACGGCTGCCATTCATCCCGCAGGCGCAGGGTTTCATTCAAGCCGAGCGTCCGCCAGTCGCCGCCGGCTTCCGCACAATAGAACGCAACCCCGTTTCCGGTGGATGACCTCGCGCGGAAGCGGATTTCATAACATTTTCCGGATTCCATGCGGGTGCGGCGCGACTGGAACTGCAGATGCCACCCTTGGCTGCCCGGCTTGGTCGCTTCCCAGCGCACACCCGCGCCATCCGCGAGCGGCGTCATCGTGCTTGCCGCGCCCTCGTGATTCTCGATCGACCAATCCGTGATCCCCGCCGTCACTTCGGGGCCGAACGGCCCGGTATCCATGCCCCAAAGCTCACGCAAGCGGGTGGTGGTCCGGTGCTTTTCCCGCAGCCAACCGATCCATTGCCGCCGGAACTCCCCGGCGAACGGCTCCGGCAGTTTGGATAGCCACGCCGGATCCTGCAACAGCGTGTCCTCATTGGTGATCTCCAGCACCGACACCGCCGGATCGTCCTTGTAGGCGATGCCGGTGTGAGGGTTCACATGGGTCAGCAGCGCGCGGCTGTACGCCTTGAGTTCGGCGATGTCGCCCGGCATGAAGTAGTCCAGCCCCTTGCTGAACGACGGCATCTCCTCATTCCAGCCCGGATAGCGCCGTCCCACATGCAGGTTGAGATTGATCCTAACACCCGCGGCCCGCAGTTCCGCGATGAAACGGTCGAGTTTGGCCAGCGAATCCTGCCGCAGCCCATCGCGCGCCACGTTGTTGGATTCCGGTGTTAGAGACGGCACACCCGGCCCCCATTGGTTGTCGAGGAAATGCAGCCGCACCATGTTGTAACCGAATCTTGCCAGATGCCTCGCCAACGGGCCCGCCTCGGATTCCTCGGGAAAACAAGCCGCGGCGGTGAGGTTGGTGCCGAAGATTCGGAACGTGTTGCCCTTTCCATCCACGAACCGCTCGCCGTCAACCCGCAGCCAGCCGTTTTCTCCGGCGACCTTCTCGTTGAGTCCCCGCAAATCGAATGCCGGCGCCTTGTCCGCCAGAACCGGAATGGCGAACGGAAACCAGCCGGCTTCGGGTTCGGCGGCCGCCGTGCCCGCCAGCGCGGCCGCCAACGCGCAGCAACCCATCCAAGCGCCGCGGATGAGGTGATTGTTCGTCCAAACCTCTGGACTCCCGCAAGTGATCGTGTTCCGTTGCATGACCATCCAATACGCGCCTGCGGACGGCCATTGATCTTGAAATCCCCACCAAATCGGGCGCGCCCCCCACCGCGCGCCGCATGGTGCCTGACGCCATGCGCGCCTTTTCCCACCTCACGGAATCCGTGGGCGGTCAGCAGCACTTGCCCGCGCCGCAGGCTTCCGGCTGCGGGTTGAGCGGCATCGTGGGATCCGCTTGCGGAGCGGTGTGGCGCATGTCCGGCTCAAGCGTGCCGAGGCCGAGCTTCTCCAGCAGCGCGCGGTCGGCCGCGGCGGTCGGATTGTCGGTGGTGAGCAGCTTTTCGCCGTAGAAGATCGAGTTCGCGCCCGCGTAGAAGCACAGGGCCTGGGCTTCATCGGAAAACCGCGAGCGCCCGGCGGACAGACGGACTTTGGCGGTGGGCACCGCGATCCGCGCGCAAGCGATCATCCGGACCACGTCCAGCGGATCCACCTGCGGGTTATCCGCCAGCGGCGTGCCCGGCATCGGCATCAGCGAGTTGATCGGCACGCTTTCCGGATGGGGATTGAAGCCCGAGATGATCTCCAACAAGCGGAGCCGGTCGGCGATGGTTTCGCTCAACCCGAGAATGCCGCCGCAGCACACCGAGATCCCGGCGTCCTGCACATTGCGGATGGTGCGCAGCCGATCCTCGTAGGTGTGGGTGGTGACGATGTTCGGATAGTGCTCGGGCGAGGTGTCGAGATTGTGGTTGTAGGAAGCGACGCCGGCGGCGCGCAGTTGTTTGGCCTCTTCCGGGCCGAGTTCGCCCAGGGTCACGCAGACTTCCATGCCCAGGCTCGCCACATCGCGGACGATATCGAGTACGCGGTCGAATTGTTCGGTGCCGCCGCGCACGCCCTTCCAGGCCGCGCCCATGCAGAACCGGGTGGAGCCGGACTCCTTGGCCACCCTGGCGTGGGCCATCACTTCCTCGCGCTCCATCAGCACGTGCCGCTCAAGCTCGGTCTTGTAGCGCGCGGCCTGCGAGCAATACGCGCAGTCCTCCGAGCAGCCGCCGGTCTTGATCGAAAGCAAGGTGCAAAGCTGGATCTTGCCCTCGGGGAAATGCTTTTCATGCACCTCGCGGGCGCGTTTGATCAGTTCGAAAAGCGGAAGTTGATAGAGTGTGTGAAGTTCGTCGAATGTCATAATGAAACTAGTGAATGAATAGCCAATGATCCCGCCGGGGATATAACGATGCCCAATAACAAATATCCAATAACCAAGAACCTACCTCACCCATGATCCGGAAACGGAGGGGAGTTTGCCGAAGGAAACGGTCTGATAGTTGGTCGCGCCGTTCGCGCCTTCCAGCGGGATGCCGATCGCGCGTTTCCACGCGGCGCTCATGCTTTCGCCGGTATGGCAGCCCCAGCTCTTGCAATACGCGTTGCGGCCGAACACCGACGACTTGATCCGCCCCAGATCCCGCTCGTGCAGCCAGGCCATCGAAACCGCCATGATCTCATTGCCGTAGTCGAGCATGAAACAATAGCGGTTGGAGTGGCCGAAGTAGTCGAATGTCTGCACCGACCCGCGCGGGCGGGAGTTGATCGCCTGGATCAGCTCGCCGCCGTTGCGCACCCAAATGAGATTGGCCCGGTATTTTGCCGCCACTTGGGTGATCCATGTCGCATAGGGTTTCCCATCCTCGCGGCCGCGGGTTTCATAGCCGGGACGATAGACGATCCACACGACCGGCGCATCCGCCCCATAGGCGGTCCGGATTTCCTCCATCCGCAAGGTGGATGCCCTGACGAAATTCGCCCACCAGCGGTCGTGCTGGTCCTCCTTCACCCGGAGATTTTCCCAACGCCTGAGTGCCGGACCCCCGGTGACCACGACATGCTCCGCCAGGCCGATGTTGGCTATCAGCAACCAAATCAGGGCGAACAGGCGGAGCGGTCGGATCATGGAACGTGGGATGGGTTAGGAACCCTGGACCTTAGTGCCATTGACGATGATGTCAAGGAAGCTCTGCGGCTCGAGGGAAGCGCCGCCGATCAGCGCGCCGTCGATGTCCGGGCAGGCCATCAGTTCGGCGGCGTTGTTCGGTTTCACGCTGCCGCCGTATTGGATGCGGATCTTTGCGGCGGTTTCCGCACCGTAGAGTTCGGTCAGCACGGAGCGGACGAACGCGTGGGCGTCCTGGGCCTGCGCCGAGGTCGCGGTCACTCCGGTACCGATCGCCCAAACCGGCTCGTAGGCGATCACGGTTTCCAGCATGTCCTTTTCGGCGATGTCCTGAAGACCGCCGGTGATCTGGGTGCGCAGCACGGTCTCAAGCTGCCCGGCCTCGCGTTCGGCCAGCGTCTCGCCGATGCAGAAAATCGGCTTCAGGTTCGCCTCGCGGGCCTTCTTGATTTTGGCGTTGATGATCGCGTCGGTCTCGCCGTAGATCGACCGACGCTCGCTGTGGCCGATGATGACGTAGCGGACGTAAAGTTCGCGGAGCATCAGCACGTTCACCTCGCCGGTGAAGGCGCCGGGATCCTTGTCCGAGCAGTTCTGGGCCGCGATCTGGACGGATTCCGCTTCCTTGCCGGCCGCGCTGCCGTGCAGGGTTTCCGCCAGTTTCGGCAGGGAAACAAACGGCGGCGCGATCACGATTTCGGCCGGATAGGTCTGGCCCTGGAGCTTTTCGAGGAAGGATCGGACAAACGACTCGGTGGCGGCCGGGCCGAGGTTCATTTTCCAGTTGGCGGCGAAGATAGGTTTGCGGCTCATGATGGCGGGGAATGTGTGGAGGTGTGATGCCGGACCCGGCGGACAGGAACCACCCCACCCCGGCCACGGCGCGCGGATCAAGGGCAGGGGCCGCCCCGCTGTCAAGCGATCACTGCCACCAAATTCCGATTCCGCGAAGATATGCGGGGTTTTTGCCAATACGCGCGAACCTTTCCGCCCCTCGACCCGGAAATCCCCGCCGCCCATTCAACAAGCGGCGGTCCAAAGCCCCAACCATGCCGTATCGCGAAGCAAAGGAGAGCACCGCCGTGGTCGGCCGCACGATTCGGCTTGCCATCAGCCAATTGTCCGGACAATTCTCCGCGAACCACCGCCATGACACCCCGAGAACGCTCCGTCGCCGCCCTTGAAGGAAAAATCCCCGACCGGGTTCCCTGCGTGCCGCTGATCGACACCTCCTACGCGGCCGCCGTGGCGGGGATGCCGGTTTCCGAGTGTTTCATCAATCCGGAAGCCTACGCGCACGCCCTGACCGCCACGCTCGACCGCCACCCCGATATCGACGGGCTTTCGATCAACATCGGTCTATCCGACGAGGTCATCGAGGACTGCGTGAAAAAGGATGGTGCCTATCGGATCAGAACCACCGGCGGGCTGACATGGATGGTTCCCGAGAACGATATCGGCTCCATCGAGGCGTGCGACATCACCTCGACGGACGACCCGCGGATCGCCACGGACGAATACCTCATGCGGGCCTGCCTCCGCACCCTGCGGGCGATCCCGGAGCGGATCCGCCGGAACTATCTGATCAACACCACCGTCACCGGCCCCTACTCGCAGGTGGCGTTTTTGCTAGGCGTCAACCAGCTCATGCTCGCCACGATCGACGACCCCGACGGACTGGAATCCGCCATCCGGCAACGTGTTCCGTTCGCGTTGCGGTGGGTGGAGGAACTCGCCGCCCTCGATCCCGCGTGCGTCTGGATCGGTGAGGGCTTCGCCTCCAACAGTCTGGTCAGCGCCGAGACCTATCGGCGGTTCGTGATGCCCTACGAGCGGCAGGTTGTGGAGAAAATCCACTCTATCGGCAAGACCTCGCTGCTCCACATCTGCGGACGCCTCAACGAGAGCCTGGAAAGCACGGTCGAAACCGGGGCCGATGGCATCGAGATCGACTGGCAGGTCGATGTGGCCGACGCGAAACAACGTGTGGGCCGTGAGATCACCCTGAAGGGCAACCTCAACACCGGCGACATCATCCGGCTTTCCCCGGACGCGATCTATCAACGCACCCGGGAAGTCATCGCCCAAGGCAGGGCGGGCGGGCGTTTCATTCTCAGCAGCGGCTGCTGCCTGGGCCGCGACACCCCGCCCGACCGCGTGGACGCGATGGTCCGCGCCTGCGAGGATTTCGGGGCGTATTGAGCCCGGGATCGGAAGTGGAAATGAACCGTGCATCCATTTTTTCCACTGAGGAACTGAAAATCACTGATTCCACTGAAGTGATTTTTGATCGGGAGGAAATCGATCCCATTCATCAATCGCCGCTTCCCCATTTTTCTCCAAAAAATCAGTTTTCTCAGTGGTTCTCAGTCCCTCGGTGGAAAATCAAACGGCCAAACTTCCCCAAACTTCGGAAATCGGGTTGAACAGGCAACACAGGATCCAACAAAACGGCCAGGGATCCGGAGACCCCTGGCCGAATGAAATGCGTGCGGCGGAATACCGGGTTAGGCCTCGTTCAGCGCGGCCACGCCGGGGAGCACCTTGCCTTCGAGGAACTCGAGGCTGGCGCCGCCGCCGGTGGAGCAGTGGGTGACTTTTTTCGCCACGCCGAATTTCTTCGCCGCGGTGGCGGTGTCTCCCCCGCCGACGACGGTGATCGCGCCGGCCTCGGTGGCGGCGGCGATGGCGGCGGCCATGCTCTTGGTGCCTTCGGCGAAGGCGTCGAACTCGAACACTCCCGGAGGGCCGTTCCAGATGATCGTGCCGGATGCGGCGATGACCTTGGAGAACAGCTCGCGGGTCTTCGGACCGGCATCGAGGCCCATGATGCCGTCCGGAATGCTGTCGGTGGCGGCGGAAACGGTGGCGTCCGGCGCGAATTTGTCACCGCACACGAAGTCCACCGGGAAATGCAGGTTCACGCCCTTTTCCTTCGCCTTGGCCGCGAGGTCGGCGACGATTTTCGAGCCCTCCTCATCGAACAGGCTGGCACCGATGGGCATGCCGTCGAGGACCTTCTTGAACGTGAAGGCCATGCCGCCGCCGATGATGATGTCGTTGGCCCTGTCGAGCAGGTTGGTGATGAGCGGGATCTTGTCGTTGATCTTGGCGCCGCCGAGGATCGCGAGGAGCGGGCGCTTGGGGTTTTCGAGCACGGTGGAGAACGCGTTGATCTCCGCTTCCATCAGGAAACCGGCGGCCTTTTGCGGCAGGTCCACCCCGACCATCGAGCTGTGGGCGCGGTGGGCGGTGCCGAAGGCGTCGTTCACATAGACGTCGCCCAGTTTCGTCAGGCTGGCGCGGAAGGCGGCCACTTTTTCCGGATCGGCCTTGGTGGAGGTGCCGTCCTCGTTTTTCACCTTGCCTTCTTCCTCGATGTGGAAGCGGAGGTTTTCCAACAGCACGACCGAGCCGGGCTGGAGCGTACCGGGGGCGCAGGCGGCCTCGATTTCCGGGCCCACGCAATCCGGCAGGAAGGTGACGGGGCGCTCCAACAGCTTGGCCAGCTCGTCGGCCACCGGTTTGAGCGAGAATTTCTCGATTTTCTTGCCATCCGGGCGGCCCAGATGGGACATGAGGATGACCGAAGCCCCTTGGTCGAGCGCGGTCTTGATGGTGGGCAGCGCGGCGACGATGCGCTGGTTGTTGGTGATGGCACCGGTGGTTTTGTCCTGCGGGACGTTGAAATCAACGCGGATGAGCACCCGCTTGCCGGCGAGGTCGATGTTGCGAATGGATAGCTTGGCCATGCGCGGGGTGTGACCGGAAACCCGCCGAATTGTCAAGCGATGTCTGCCCCGGATGCCCGAATGTGAGAGAATTTGCGCTGATTTTGAGAAATCGCGGTCGTTCCGTGGCCGTCGTCCATGGTTTCCGGCCCAAATCCCGCTTGCAATCCGCCGCCGCCGTGGCAGGTTGGCGGCTCACACCGACAGGGGAGCCGTTCGTCCGAAGGGCTGAGACATTTCCGCGCGGGAAACAAACCCTCCGAACCTGACGCGGACCATGCCGCCGTAGGGAGTCGCGAAACCCCGTTTCCCCCTCCCCTAGGCCGCGCGATCCGTGCGGCTTTTTCGTTTCCACCCCCCTGACCCCATGCGCCTCTCCGCCATCCTCTGCATCGCATCCGCCCTCCGCCTCGCCGCGGCGGACGCCACACCGGATGCCGCCGTCAACGCGGTGAACGGATTCGCCCCCAAGCTCCACCGCGAGCTGCCGGCGCAGGGCAACACGCTGACCTCCCCGTGGTCGCTCCAAAGCGCGCTCGCCATGGTCTATGCGGGTGCCAATCGTCCGGTTGCCGATGAAATGTCCGCCGCGCTCTGCCTCCCCTCGCCCACCCCGGACCTGCACCAGTCGTTCGGCGCGCTGCGCAAGTCCCTCCTAACCGTGCCCGACGGCGCGCCGCCGCTGGTCATCCGCACCGCCAACCGGCTGTTCGTCCAACAGGGCGAGTCGCTTGGCAAGCCATGGCTGGAAACGATTCGCACCCATTACGCGGCCGACGCCGAATCGCTCGATTTTGCGAAACGTGCCAAGGCGGCCGAAAAATCCATCAACTCATGGGTCAAACGGGAAACCAACGGAATGATTCCCGAACTCGTTAGGGATCTGGACCGCGAGACCGCACTGGTCCTCGCCAACGCGGTCTGCCTCGACCTGAGTTGGGAGGAACGTTTCACCGCCAGCCTAACCAAGCCGCTGCCGTTCCATCTATCCGCCACGCAGACCAAGACCGTGCCGGTCATGTTCAAGCAGCACCGGATGCGCTACGCCAAACGCGACGGCTTCCAAATCGCCGCGCTGCCCTACGCCGGCGGCACGCTCCAGTTCGTGGCTTTGGTTCCCGATGCCATCGATGGCCTCAAGGATCTCGAAACCAAACTGACCCCCGACATTCTAACCGGATGTGCCAAGCTCGAACCCGCCGAAGTCCGGCTTTGGCTGCCGCGCATCAAGCTGACCTGCGAAACCAAAAACCTGCCGGAAACGCTCAAGCGGATGGGCATGCGGAAAGCGTTCTCCATGGGCGGATTCGATGCCATCACGGCTGAAATCGGGATCAGCGATGTGATCCACAAGACCTTCATCGAACTCGACGAGGACGGCACCAAGGCGGCTGCGGCAAGTGGGGTCGTCATGGCAAAAAACGGCGTCCCCCACGAAATTCCCCATCAAAAGGTCCGCGCCGACCGGCCGTTCCTGTTCATGATCCAGCACATTCCCACCGGCGCCTGCGTGTTTCTCGGGCGCTGTGCCGACCCTTCCCAGACCCGCTGATTTTTCCAAACCAACACCATCCGACCATGTCCAACGATATTTCCCGCGAACCTTTTCCCGCTTCCACCCGTGTTTATGTGGAGGGCAGTCTCCATCCCTCCGTCCGCGTGCCGATGCGCGAGATCGCGCTCAACCCGACCAAGCGCTTCGACGGAACCACGGAGCACAACGATCCGGTTAGAGTGTATGATTGCTCCGGCCCCTGGGGCGATCCGGCGTTCGCCGGCACCGTGGAGGAAGGCCTCCCCGCGCTGCGCAAGGAGTGGATCCTCGCCCGCGGCGACACCGAGGAATACGAGGGCCGCGCCATCGAGCCGCGCGACAACGGCTACCTAACCGCCAACCACGCCGAATACGCGGCCGCGAAGAGCGAGGGGCTGCTCAGCCCGCTCAAGGCCCCCGTCAACGCCCGCCGCAATCCCCTACGCGCCAACCCGGGAAAATGCGTGACCCAACTCGCCTACGCCCGCGCCGGCATCATCACGCCGGAAATGGAATTCATCGCCATCCGCGAAAACCTGCGCCGCTCGCAGATCGCCGACCTCGCCCAGGACATCCGCCGCAACGACCTCGACAAGCAGCACGCGGGCAGCACCCAGGCGGCCGAATCCGACCCGTTCGTTCCCTCCGTTTTCCGGAGGTTCCCGCAGCGCATCCCCGCCGAGATCACTCCCGAATTCGTTAGAAGCGAGGTTGCGGCCGGACGCGCGATCATTCCGTCGAACATCAACCACCCGGAACTCGAACCGATGATCATCGGCCGCAATTTTCTGGTGAAAATCAACGCCAACATCGGCAACAGCGCCGTGGCCTCCAGCATCGAGGAGGAGGTGGAGAAAATGCGCTGGGCCACCAAGTGGGGTGCGGACACCGTGATGGACCTGTCCACCGGCAAGAACATCCACGCCACCCGCGAGTGGATCCTGCGCAACTCGCCCGTGCCCATCGGCACCGTCCCGATCTATCAGGCGTTGGAAAAGGTCAACGGCAAGGCCGAGGATCTGACCTGGGAGTTGTTCCGCGACACGCTGATCGAGCAGGCCGAGCAGGGCGTGGACTATTTCACCATCCATGCCGGGGTGCTGCTGCGCTTCGTGCCGCTCACCGCCGCACGCATGACCGGCATCGTTTCCCGCGGCGGATCGATCATGGCCAAGTGGTGCCTGGCCCATCACAAGGAGAGTTTCCTCTACACCCATTGGGACGACATCTGCGACATCATGGCCGCCTATGACGTCGCCTTCTCCATCGGCGACGGCCTGCGCCCCGGTTCGATCGCCGACGCCAACGACCGCGCGCAGTTCGGCGAGTTGGAAGTCCAGGGCGAACTCACCCGCCGCGCCTGGGCCAAGGGCGTGCAGGTGATGAACGAGGGCCCCGGCCATGTGCCGATGCACATGATCGAGGAAAACATGGCCAAACAGCTCGAATGGTGCGGCGAAGCGCCGTTCTACACCCTCGGCCCCCTAACCACCGACATCGCGCCCGGCTATGACCACATCACCTCCGGCATCGGCGCGGCCATGATCGGCTGGTATGGCTGCGCCATGCTTTGTTATGTGACGCCCAAAGAGCACCTGGGCCTGCCCAACAAAGACGACGTCCGCGAGGGCGTGATCACCTACAAGCTCGCCGCCCACGCCGCCGACCTGGCAAAGGGCCATCCCGGCGCGCAATACCGCGACAACGCCCTATCCAAAGCGCGTTTCGAGTTCCGCTGGGAGGACCAGTTCAATCTCTCGCTCGACCCGCTCAAGGCCCGTTCGTTCCACGACGAAACCCTGCCGCAGGAAGGTGCCAAGACCGCCCACTTCTGCTCGATGTGCGGGCCGCATTTCTGCTCGATGAAAATCTCCGAGGACGTCCGCCAGTTCGCCGCCACCCACGGCATCAGCGAAGAGGAGGCCTTCGAAAAAGGCATGGAGGAGAAAAGCCGGGAATTCGTCGAAAAAGGCGCGGAGGTCTATCAAAGCGTCTGACCCGGTCGCGCGACTTTCCCTTTAGCCCGAGGTCCGAGGTTCAAGAATGTTCGGATGATCCGCACCCAATCTTCGAATATCAGTGATTTCAGTCCCACTCGGTGCCTTCAGTGGTAAACCGCCTCCCCTATCCACCTTGAACTCCGGATTTCGGGTCCATTAGCCGCGCTTGAGAGAGCTAGGCCGCCCGGTTCCCGCGTCCCCCGATACCCCCTTCTCACGAAGGCAGCCCCCCTTTCCACCCCGGACCGGGGAATTTCCGAAATTGCGTGCTTGCCTGCCCCCGGCCTCCCGGCTAGCTTCGGCGGCATGAAGACCTCCCGTCTGCTCAGCGTCACGGCCGTCTGTGGTATTTCGTTGCTCATCCTCCCGGGGTGCAACAAGCGCTACATCACCAAAATCAAGCAACTCGAAGAGGAGAAAAGCAACCTCATCGAGGATCACGCGACCGAAATCGAAAAGCAGGAAGACGAGTTCCGCGAAAAGGAAAACACCCTCGAGAAGGCGAAGGAGGAAGTCGAATCGAAGGTGGATGAAATCACCCAGGAGCGCGACCGCCTGAACAACGACCTGGAGCATGCCAAGTCCGAGATCGAACGCCTCAAGAAGGAAATCGACGACAAGACGCCGAAAGACGCCTCCACTCCCGGCCATACCGAGTTCAATCCCGCCAAGGAAGCGAAATACGCCAACGCCATGGCCACCATCACCGGTGACGCCTCCAACGGGGCCGGTTTCATCGTCGAGGATGGCGGCAAACGCTACATCTACACCACCGCTGCCGCCATCAGCGGCAACTCCCGCCTCTCGGTAACCAACGCCGCCGGCACCAAGTTCGCCAAGTTCGGCAACCTCGAACTCGCCGCGGGCTGCGATTTCGTCCGCCTCGAACTGCTGGAAGCCGACGACGCCCCGGCGCTCCAGATCGCTCCCAGCAGCTATCAGGTTTCCACCGAGCGGCGCGTTTCCTGCCTCGGCATCAACACCACCACCAACATCGTCAACGGAGAACTCATCAACCCGTTCGGCCAAAGCGCCGATACGATCGATCTCGATCCGAACCTGTTGGTTGGAAAAGTCAGCGGCCCGGTGATCGACACGGCCACCGTCAAGGTGCTTGCGATCGTAACACCGCCCGCCTCCGAGCAACCGGATTTGTGGACCAATCCCGCAGCGGGGACCGATGTCCAATTCCGCGCCGCACGGATCAACCGGGACATCTCTTGGGAGCCGGTTCCCGTCGCCACCTTCCTCGCCGAAGGCAAACGCATCCGCGATTTCGACCGCTTCACCAAGATCGTTTACGCCTTCGCCGCAATGACCCTGACCCCAGAAGGTCTCGGTGTGGAAAACCAGGTTGGCAACTCCGAAACCATCAAATCCGTGCTCGCGGACATGAAGGATCTCCAGGTCGCCGGCGACGCGATGGCGCTCCACAACCAACTCGCCTCGAAAAAGGGCAGAATCGGTGAAGCGGACCTCAAAAAGCGGGTGGTCGGCCTTTTCTCCACCGTGGACAGCCAGTCGAAACGCAACACCGTGGGCTTCGATCCTTCGAAATTCAGCGTCTATCACCGCAAGGCCGCCGAACAATCCATCAAATGGCGCACCGAAGCCGCCGTCCAACTCCAGAAAACCACCGAGGGTGTCGCCGATATCGACCTGAAACCGGCAGGCGGATCATCCTCCCGCGAGAAGGACCGCGAACAGGACGGCAAACGCTGACACCCCGAAAACTAACGGGCCGCGATCGAGGCGCCGGGCACCAGATCCGGCATCAGCAGCAGGCTGCCCTGCGAGCCGATCCGGCCCTCGACCAACAACTCAAGGTGCCGCGCCACGCGCTTGGCGAACACCGAGGGGTCGATGTGATAGGTGGTAACAGTCGGCACGATGTGCGCGAGCATCGGCTCGGTCGCCAGCGAGATCAGGCTGAAATCCCGAGGAACCCGGTAGCCCTTGGAACCGAGCCATGTTAGCAAAGTGATCGTCTGCCGCGGACGGATCATCACGAACGCCGTGGGCGGATCGGCCATGGCGATGCATGGTTCGAACGCCGCGACCAGCCCGGCGGTGGTGCCGTCGTCCCAAATTTCGGTTAGCTTGACCCGTTCCTCCGCGAACGACACGGCCCCCTGCCAGGCGGCGATGTTTCCGCGCAGCCCGTCGCGCGGCATCACCAGGCAGATATGCCGGTGACCCTTCCGCCACAGTTCGCCCACCGCGTGGCGGCCGGTGGCGGTCCAGTCGTAGTCCATGTACGGCAGATCGATCCCCGGATGCGGATATCCCCGGATCATGCAGGGAGTACGCGATGCCTGGAACGCCGATTGGATCGCCCTGCTGGACCGATAGAGAATCCACGCGTCGCGGGGATCGGATTCCAACAGCGAGAGCAGCCGCCTTTCGGGCTGGGGTGTTTCATACCACGGTGGGTCGATCAGATCCAGCACGCCACCGCGCTGGGCGATAATCGAGCGGATCTGGTCCACCTCCGCGAGCATGGATTGGGAGAGGCGTTCGAGGTTGAACGGCGAGAGCATTCCGATGCGCCACGTGTTGGAGCGTTCGACGACCACCGGTTTGCAACCTTCCGCGATCTTGCGCTGCTTTCCGATTTCACCAGGCAGGATCACACCTCCGGCGGCCAGTTCGGATAATGTCAGACGGATCGTGTCGCGGCCCACGTTGAGAATCTGCGCCAGCCTGCGCTCGCCGGGCAGATATTCGGACCATTCTCCAGCGGCGATGCGCGCTTTCATCACCCGGACGCACTCGTTGACGAGGGAGTTCCGGCGGGGCAGCATCGGATCGGTGGAGTTCATGGCGAATTGGCGCTAGATGGTGAGATCATGTGAAATACGGTAGCACAGATCCATCGCCCGCGGGTGATGGAAAAACGATTTCCAGAGCGAGCCTTTCAACGTGGACGAAACCGTGCCGTCGCGGTGCAGGTAGCCGTACCACTCGCCGTGTTCGGGGTCGGCGAAGTGCCGGAAACTCCAGTCCTTCAGGCTATCGTGCCACGCGAGGTATTTCGCGTCCCCGGTGGCGCGGTAGGCCATCAGCGTCGCGATCAGCGCCTCATCGTGCGGCCACCAGAATTTCATCGTCTGCCAGTATTCCTGCACCGGCTTGTGATAGACATCGCGGAAATAGTATAGGCCGCCGCATTCGTCATCCCACCCGCGTTTCCACATCCAATCGAGCATTTGGCATCCGAGCGCGGTCAGTTCAGCGTCCCCGCCCCGTCTGCGGGCCTGCTCCAGAACGAACCAGGCACCCTCAATGGCATGGCCGGGGTTGAGCGTGCGGCCGTCGAAGTGATCGGAGATCGCTCCGTCCGGCGTCACCTGTTCCATCACCACTTCCAAATCCGATTTCACGAAATACGTGCGGATCTCGCCGATGCAGCGGTCGATCCAACCGGTCAGCTCCGCGCTTGCGCCCAACCGAAGTTCGAGTTCCTGTGCGGTCACCAGCGTGATCATCCGAGGGCCAAGCCCGATCATCGGCCGCGCGCCGGTGAACTTCGGCGGTGCGTCGTTAGGCAGGAAATTCCAATCCACAAACCGGCGGAACCAATGCAGCGCCCGCTCCTCCGAACGCTCCGATCCGACCGCCCGCGCGTGTGCCGCGAACGCGATCGCCGCGAAACTCTCGCTGTAGGCATATCTCCGTTTCCGCAGCGGCGTGCCATCGCGCGTGACATGGAAATACATCCTGCCATCGGCCGGGTCCACGCAATGTTCCTCCAGAAACCGCAACCCGCTTTCCGCCCATTCCAACCATTCCGGGCGCCGCTCGTGATCCAGATAGAGCGATAGCAACATCCAGCTCATCCGCCCCTGCGCCCACACCGACTTGTCATCGTCCACCAGGGAACCGTCGCGGTCGAAACAGTGCAGGAAGCCGCCATGCTCGCGGTCCACCGCCCGCGGAAACCAGAACGGCACGCAGTCGTTGAACAGTTGGTTGTGATAGAAGGACGCGAGCTTTGACATGGGAACCAGGTTAGAAGAGGCCGGGAATCTCCAGGCGTTTCAGGGTTTCGATCAGAGTGTCCACTTGTGCGGGCGAGGGATTGCCCAGCGGCAGCCGCGCGGGCCCCACCGGAACGCCGAGACGGCCCATCAGTGCCTTGGCCGTGCCGAGAAACCCGGTAGCGGCGATCGCGTCGATCATCGCGATGGATAGGGATTGCAGGCGTTGGGCCTCCGCCATGTCGCCGGATCCGAACGCGGCGATCAATTTCCGATAGAGATCCGGCGCCCAATTGTAGGTGGACCCCACCCCGCCCCGCGCGCCGGTGGCGAGCGCCGCCAACAGCATTTCGTCCACGCCCCACGGCAGATCATAGCGGTCGCCCGCAACGCCGAGGGAACGCCGATAGGAAACCAGGTCCGGATTGGTGAACTTGATCCCCGCCAGATTCGGAATCCCCGCCGCCTCGGTTAGGAAACGCTCCATCGGCAGCGTCAGCCCGGTGAGCGCGGGAATGTCGTAGTAATAAAATGGCGTCTCCGGAGCGGCGGATGCGATCGCCGCGCAGACATCGACCAACCCGGCGACCCCGGCCGGTTTGAAATAGGAGGGAGCCAGCGCGCTGATCGCCACAAACCCGCATTCCCGCGCGCTCCGGGCGAGTGTTTGCGAGTCCCCGATGCAGTTGGAACCCACATGGGCGATCACCCGCAGGCCGTTGGCGGGACCGGCGGCGGCCCATGCCTGATAGATGGCGAGTTTCTCCCCGCAGGTCACCGAGTGGGATTCTCCGGTCGATCCGGTGATGAAAACCGTGCGGGTTCCCCGCGCGGCGAGGAATTCGGCCTGCGCGGGCACCACTTCGGGTGCGAGCGAGCCATCGGCATGGAACGGCGTGTGGGCGGCGACTACGAGTTCGTGGAGCGGTGTGTGTTGCATGAGTTGAATGTTAGTCTTCGGATCGGTTGAGCGTGGTGGGGCGCAGCAGGAGCACCAGCAGCACCGCGATCACCACGGGCACCGCCAGCCAGCCGATGCCTTGGGCGAGTTTGCCGGCCTTGTCGAGTTTTCCGATCACCTCGGTGGAAAGCGCGCCGGCTGACACGCCCACGAGGTTCATGAATCCGTATCCGGCGGCCCGCAGCCGCGGCGGCACAAACTGGCAGAGCACCGGCATGTTGTTGGCATCGAACAACCCGAAGCCGATCCCGTAAAGCACCGCCGCCATCAGGGCCAGTGAGGGACTTTGCCCGTAGCCCAGCATCAGCAGCGCCGGGATGGTTAGAGAGAGCCCGATCACTCCGGTTAGAATCCGGCCGCGGACATTCACCCGCGCCCAGCGGTCGGCGATCATCCCGCCGCCGATCACCCCGACAAATCCGGAGGCCGCGATCACGATGGTGGAAAGCGGTTTCGCCACCCGGCTCGCGATCTCGGCGTCGGTATATCCGGCGGTCATCGGCAGCAGGCTGCGGATCGTATCGGGATTGAGTTTGCCAAACAAGGTGGGCAGCCAGTTTTTCACCACCCACCCCGGCGCGCTCGGTGCGGCGAAGTAAATCAGGATGATGAAGAACGCCCCTATCGAAAACAGCGACACCAAACTCTTTCCCATGCCCGCCAGCGCGCGCGGCAGGGTTTCCACAACCGCGTCGGATGCCTTGCGCTCCTTCAGAAACACCGCAAGGACCACGCTGTATGCCACTCCCGCCAATCCAAGCCCCTGAAAGGTGACCCGCCAGGATAGTTCGTCCGCAGCCAGCGCTCCAAACCCGCCCAGCGCCTGGCCGCAATAGAGCCCGGTCATATGAACCGCCACCGCCAGCGACCGCGTGTGCCCCTGGTGATAGTCGGCGATCAACGCGAGCCCCGCCGGAATATACAACGCCTCGCTCACCCCCATCAGCGCCCGCATCCAGTATAGCTGCTCGAAGTTCTGGGCATGCCCCATCAGCAGCGTGACTGCCGACCACACGGCCAGACTTCCCACAATGAGCGTCTTGCGGTTCATCCGGTCCGCCACCAGGCCGCTCATCGGACTCATCACGCCGTAGATCCACAGGAATATCCCCATCAGCCGACCGAAATTCTGGCTGTCCAGCACCATCGAGATATCCGCGCCAATCGCCGGTTGCAGGGTGGATAGAACCTGGCGGTCCAGATAGTTCAGAAGCGCCACCGGCCACAGCAGCATGACCGTCAGCCATGCTCCGGGGAGCGCTTTTTCCGACATGGCACTCATGGTTTTGCGGGTTGGAGTTTGGTCACGGCGGGGGTCCTCACGCCAGGCCGGATTTCCCCGCTCACCAGGATGAACGCTTCGCCCGACTGCACGCCCGGCAGCGTCACCGGGATGCCGGTTTCAAGTTCCGCCAACGTTTCCCATCCCGCGGTCGCGGAATCATATGCTAACAAATCCTTCCGGAAACCCGGATGTTTCCGCGGATCGGTGCCGACCAGCGCGCCGTCATCGCCGCCCACCAGCACCATTTTCCCGTGCGAGTTCCACGCCGGCGACGCGGCACCCACCGCACACCGTGGAAGATCGGGCAGCTTGGTCCACGCTCCATCCGCGAAGGCAAAACACGATCTCAGATAGGTTCGGACCGGCTTTCCATCCGGCCCCGCATGCAGCGAGCATCCTCCCGCCACCAGCAGCTTTCCACCCGCCTCACCGGCCGTCGCGAGCATCACGCCATCGCCCGGCAAAGGCGGCAGTTCGGTCCATTGTTTGGTTCCTGCCGACCAGTCCAACATGAAATGCCGGGCGCTGCAGGTGGTGGAATCCGGCTTGGCGGTTCCGCCCACCACATGGATCCGGCCGCCGACTTCCGCCCCGCACATGTTGGCCAGCGCCACCGGCAGCGCGGGCATCCGGGTGAATGAGACCCTTCCGTCCTCCCATTTCGCCAGCCAAACCTCCGCGGAATGCTCGTTGGCATTTCCTCCGCCGATCATCAGCACGCCTTCAGTCACCGAAACGGACACGCCGTAACCGCATTCCCCGGGCAACTCGCCCACCCGCTTCCAACCCGATCCCGGCGACGCCGGATCGAGCGCGAATACCGCCTTGTGCCAGACCTTTTTCCCACCATCCCAAGGCATCACACCGTCCGGAAAATTCGCACCCCCGGCCACCAGCAACCGCCCGCCCGCAAGCCCGGCGAAACTCCCCGCAAACCCGTGCGCGTCCGGCAGCCCCGGCATCGCCACGGCATTCACCGCATCGGCACCGGCCGCCTGAACCGCCACAATTCCGGCGGCACCCGCCATGCACGACATCGTCACTTCGCTCGCTCGCATGCGAAAAGTCCGCCACACCCGCCCCCCGCCCGACAAGTCCATAAAACCGGTTTGCCCAACAAACCGGCGTGGTTGCCCCTCCCCACCACATCCGACCCACCATTTCGCCACCTCCCGGCTTGCCACGCGCCCCGCCACCCCCTATCACTCCCGCCCGCACGCTCCCGCGTGCCACCAAACACCCCTTTCCGCATTTCAGTTTTTCAGCACTTCAATTTTTCAGCATCTCAGCATTTCAGTTTTTCAGCATTTACCCCACAATGTCCACCGATTCATCCCCGCATCTTCTAACCATCTCACGCGAAACCGGCATCGCCATCGGCTCGGTTTCGGCCACCGCCAAACTGCTCGCCGAGGGCGGCACGGTCCCTTTCATCTCCCGCTACCGCAAGGAGCAAACCGGCTCGCTCGACGAAGTCCAGATCACCACCATCCGCGACCGCATGCTCCAACTCGCGGAACTCGACACCCGCCGCTCCGCCGTCCTCAAGTCGCTCGAAGAACGCTCGCTCCTAACACCCGAACTCAAGAAGAAGATTGAGGCGGCCACCACCCTGTCCGCCGTCGAGGACCTCTTCGCACCCTACCGGCCGAAACGCCAGACCCGCGCCACCAAGGCGATCGAACGCGGCCTGACACCGCTCGCCGATTGGCTCCTTGCCAACCAGAACGCGGACCCTTCCGATGAGGCGGCCAAGTTCATCGACGCGGAAAAGGAAGTGCCCACCGCCGCCGACGCGCTGGCCGGCGCGCGCGACATCATCGCCGAACGCGTGGCCGACGACGCCACCCTGCGCGGCCGCGTCCGCAAGACCTACGAGGAGGAGGCCACCGTTTCGTCGAAGATCATGTTCGGTAAAAACGAGGAGGCCGACGCGCAGAAATTCCGCGACTACTTCGAGTGGTCGGAGCCGCTCAAGTCGATCCCGTCCCACCGCATGCTGGCCATCCGGCGCGGCGAGAAGGAAGGATTCCTGCTGATGCGGGTGGAGGTTCCGTTAGAGCGGATCACTCCCCTCGCCCTGCCCGCCTGGGTCACTTCCGAAGGCCCCGCCGGCAAGCAGGTGGCCATGGCCGTGGAAGACGGTTGCAAGCGCCTGCTGATGCCGTCCATGGAAACGGAAACCCGCCTGTTCGCCAAGAAGCGCGCGGATGAAACGGCGATCACCGTGTTCGCGGAAAACCTGCGCGAGCTTTTGTTAGCCTCCCCGCTCGGCGAGAAACGCCTGCTGGCCATCGACCCCGGGTTCCGCACCGGCTGCAAAACCGTGGTGCTCGATCGCTCCGGCAAACTGCTCCACCACACGGTGCTCTACGCCACCGCCGGCTCCAACAACCAACTCTACGAGGCGGCGGTCGAACTCACCACGCTGGTGAAGAAGTTCCAAGTCGAGGCCATCGCCATCGGCAACGGCACCGCCTCCCGCGAGACCGAGGCGTTTGTCAAAAAGCTCAAGCTGCCGTCCACCATCCCGGTGGTGACGGTCAACGAAAGCGGCGCGTCCATTTACTCGGCCTCGGATGTCGCCCGCGAGGAGTTCCCTAACGAGGACGTCACCGTCCGTGGCGCCGTTTCCATCGGCCGCCGCCTGATGGACCCGCTGGCGGAACTCGTGAAGATCGACCCGAAATCCATCGGCGTGGGCCAATACCAGCACGATGTCGAACAGCGCGCGCTCAAGAATTCGTTGGACGACACCGTGATCTCCTGCGTCAACGCGGTCGGCGTGGAACTCAACACCGCTTCCAAACAACTCCTCGCCTACGTCTCCGGACTCAACGCCACACTGGCGGAAAACATCGTCGCCTGGCGGAACGAAAACGGCGCGTTCTCCTCCCGCGCGGAATTGAAAAAGGTCCCGCGCCTCGGCGAAAAGGCGTTCGAGCAGGCGGCCGGCTTCCTCCGCGTCCGCGGTGCGAAACATCCGCTCGACGCCTCCGCCGTCCATCCGGAACGCTACGCGCTCGTCGAACGCATGGCCGCCGATCTCAACTGCACCGTCCAGGATTTGTTGGACAAGGAGGACCTGCGCAAGAAACTCGACCTCACGAAATACGTGTCCGGCGACGTCGGCCTGCCCACGCTCCGCGACATCGTCGCCGAACTCGCCAAGCCCGGCCGCGACCCGCGCAAGCAGTTCGAGGTGTTCTCGTTCCAGGAGGGCGTCGAAAAACCGGACGACCTCAAGGTTGGCATGAAACTTCCCGGCATTGTCACCAATGTCACCGCCTTCGGCGCGTTCGTGGATGTCGGCGTCCATCAGGACGGCCTGGTCCACGTCAGCCAGTTGGCCGACCACTTCATCCGCGACGCCTCGGAAGTCGTCAAGGTCGGCCAGAAGGTGCAGGTCACCGTGGTGGAGGTGGACCTCAAACGCAACCGCATCGCGCTCTCGATGAAGGCCAAGCCCGATCTCGAAAACCGCCGCTCCGCCCCCGGCGACCGCGACACCCGCGGCCCCCGCCCCGGCGGCGGCCGCCCCTCCGCCGCCCCCACCAACGACTGGTTCTCCCAAGCCATGCAGCAGGCGAAGAAAAAGTGACATTCAGCCACTGAAAGGTGGCCCGCATGCGCAAAGGTAGCGCGCTCTCGCCGAGAGCGCACGGGAATGAAGTGGAGAATAGGCGCCGAATCCCCAACCGGACCGCCCGGAGGTCGGCCCCTGCCTGAAGCAAGCCGACGTTCATCATCCAGCAACCGATGCCGCCTGCCGCTAACATTTTTTGTCCTGCCCCTAACTGGACGTGAGTCCCCACGTTAGGAACCGCCTCTTGACATAAACCCATATCCATGTATTTATTGCCCCGTGAAAACCACAGTGGATTTGCCTGATCACATTCTGGAGCGGACGAAAATTGCGGCCGTCCGTCGCCGTACATCCGTCAAGAACCTCATTATCGAGGGACTGGAAACCGTCTTGCGCGATGGATCGGCGGATGAGAATCCCGCCGATGATACCGAGGCATTTGTCGCGGCATTCGCCCGTGGCAACAACACGGAAACACCCGTCGGCAAGGTCCATCGCCACGAGATTTATGACCGCCCGATACTTCATCGACTCTAATGTGCTGGTTTATGCCGGGTCACAGCATCCGGACGATCAGGCGAAACGGATGATCGCCCTAGATCTGCTGCGGAAGCCCGGTCTCGGGTTTTCGACCCAAGTGATGCAGGAGTATTTCAGCGTGGCCTACACCAAGGCACGGCTGGGGATCTCGCTTGAGGTGGCACTCGAGAATCTCGAATGGCTGGCACGCCGCAACACGCTGCCGGTAACGCCCGGCTTGGTCCTCCGGGCCACCCGCGCCGCCGCGCGCCACAAAATCTCCTATTGGGACGCCGCCATCCTATCCGCAGCCAAGGAACTCGGCTGCCACACGCTCTATTCGGAGGACCTCAACCACGGCCAGGAATACGACGGGGTCCGTGTCGTCAATCCGTTTTTGCGGACGGGAGCGTGAACAGCCCCCATCCATAAAGCTCAAATTCAAGCAACAGGCCAATCAGGCGGACGCCGTCCGCGCGGTGGTGGATTGTTTCCAGGGCCAGCCTAAATCCCGCAAGATTCCGCTTGTTTGCGCGCGGGCACGAAGCTAACCTCGGCCGTTATCGTTTTTGTGCCGACTCTGGCAAAACCACCAATCCAACAAGCCATGAACATCCTGATCGCGGACAAGTATCCGGAAGCCCACCTCGAACGCTTCAAACAACTCGGTTGCACCGTCACCTATGATCCCACCGTCAAGGCCGATGAACTCCCCTCGCGCATCGCGGGGCACAAGGTTCTCATCGTCCGCAGCAAGAAGGTCACCGCCGAGGCCCTCAGGGCCGCCGACCAACTCGCGCTGGTCCTGCGCGCCGGCGCCGGGGTGAACACGATCGATGTGCAAACCGCCAGCTCGCTCGGCATTTTCGTGACCAACTGCCCCGGCAAGAATTCCATCGCGGTGGCCGAACTGGTCTTCGCCCTTCTGCTGGGCGTGGACCGCCGCATCGCCGAAAACACCGCCGCCCTGCGCGCCCACCAGTGGAACAAGAAGGAATTCTCCAAGGCCGACGGCATTTTCGGCAAGACCCTCGGCGTGATCGGCGTCGGATCCATCGGCCGCGAGGTCATCGCCCGCGCGCAGGCCTTCGGCCTCAACGTGATCGCGTGGTCGCGCTCCCTAACCGAATCGAAGGCCGAGGCTCTGGGCGTGGAGTATTTCCCCGACATCGACGACGTGTTCCGTCGCGCCGACATTGTTTCCATCCACACCGCGCTCAAGCCGGAAACACGCAAACTGGTCAATGCCGACCGCATCGCGCTGATGAAACCGAACGCCATTCTGATCAACACGGCGCGCGGCGAAGTGGTGGATCAGGCGGCCCTGGTGGAGGCGCTCCAGGCGAAGAAAATCCGCGCCGGGCTCGACGTTTTCGATCCCGAACCCGCGGACGCCACCGCGGAATTCAGCGATCCGATCCTCGATGCTCCCAATCTCTGCGGCACCCATCACATCGGCGCGTCCACCGAACAGGCGCAGGACGCGATCGCCGAGGAGGCGTTCCGCGTCGTGGCCGCGTTCGTGAACACCGGCGAGATCCTCAACTGCGTGAATCTGGCGAAACGCACCCCCGCGAAATGCCAGCTTGTGGTCCGCCACTACGACCGCGTGGGCGTGCTCGCCTTTGTCCTCGAACAGATCCGCGCGCGCGGCATCAACGTGGAGGAAGTCCAGAACATCATCTTCGACGGCGCCGCCGCCGCCAGTTGCCGCATCCAGCTCATGGAGGAGCCGTCCGCCGAAGTCGTCGCCTCCATCAAGGCCGGAAACCAGGACATCATCAGCGTGGATGTCATCCGGATCGGAAACTGACCGGCTCGCATTCGCGGATAGGTGCAAAGGTGGCGCGCTCTCGCCGAGAGCGCATGAGAATGAAACGGCGAATAACCGGCCGCGAAGCTCCATCTCATTCTCATCTCATTCGCATGCAGCCCCGGCGGTGCCGCGCTACCTTGCATCCCATTCTCCTGCGGCCCCGGCGGTGCCGCGCTACCTGCCTCGCAATTCGCCAGAGCGGCCTCATCCCGAAATCGAAAGGTCGATTGACCCGTGCTTCCATTGTTTCCACTGAAGGACTGAAAACCACTGATTCCACTGAATCGATAATCCTGGAAACCGCGAATGAACGCGAATGGACACGAATATGGAAATTGAATGCGTTCTTCGAAAAACCGGCTTTCTCAGGGATTTCAATCTCTCAGTGGTAAATCAAAGGTCCCAACAGCCGGTTCTGGCGCGATGGATTGGGCAGGGACCGCTCTCCGAGCGGTCCGGCGGCTGGCGGGTAAAGCTGCCGGAAATCACGGCCCCTTCCGCAAAGCTGCCACGCCGCCAACCGGACATTTCGGAGCAAGGTCCCTGCCTGAAGCAAGCCGCCGACCTTTGTTTGCTCCCCCCCCCGGCGCCTGCCGTTTCCCCAACATTCTGATTGCCCCCACCGCGACAATCCGTAGTCTTGCGTCTGACCGGTTTTCCCGAAAAGCCCGCCGCCATGCCCGCCAAATCCCACGCCAAACCTCCCCACGACACCCCGCCTGCGGCGCTGCGGGAGGATGTTTTCCTTCCCAGCAACGGCGTGCCCTGCGTGCAGATCGAGATGAAGACCCTCGGATTCAGCCCGCGGCGGGCGATGGAGCAGATCGTCGGATACAAGAACGACCCCGGCAACGGCTATACCCGCACGCTGCTCTGCTTCCTCCAGATCTTCATCGTCAGCAATCGCGACGCGAACAAAGCCACCACAATGGGCCACATTCAGCGCGGCCACCTCACCGCCGCCAAAGTCCTCATCCCGCCGCGCCCATTGCTCGACGCCATGACGACCACCATTTCGCCGCTCATCGACCAAATCATCGCCAACCGCACCCAATCCCGCACCCTCGCCACCCTGCGCGACACGCTGCTGCCGCAACTCCTGAGTGGCAGCCTGCAAATCAACAATCGATCAGATCAACGCCATGATTAACACAGTATGGGGCAGCACAGATAAGCCTGTGGCGAGCAAGCGGCTCGCGCAACTTCTCAGCGCGGAAGCGGACCTCGAAGGCACGCTTTATATCGGGTACGGTGCTGGTGCGGAACACCCGTGCTGCCTGACGCTTCAAACCATTCAAAAAGATGGAAAAGCCGACAATTTTCCTAAGTCACTCGTCAAGGGACTCTGAGAGCCTCAAGCGGTTGCAAGCAATGCTTGAGAAGGCGACAAGCGGCACGCTTTCCCTGTTTCTGTCCAGCGATGGGCAGAGTATTCCATTCGGGAGGAACTGGGTGGCTACGGTGGAGCAGGCTTTGGATAGTTCGGCACTGATGTTTTCGTTTTTATCTCCTGTCTCCACTGGTAGCGCATGGATCAATTTTGAAGCTGGATACGCCTACGCTCGCGGTGTGAAGGTGGTTCCCGTAGCGATCATGGGGAAGGATCTGAATGCGTTGAATCCACCGCTTTCGTTGCTTCAAGGTTTCAATCTGAAGTCGCATGAAGGAATGAACAACATTTTGTCGGTAATCAATGCGACGTTCTCGACTAGCTATCCGCTTTCATTCAACGAGGACGATTATGCCGGACTGTTTCCGGCGCGGGAAAAGGCGGCAACTGAGAGCTTCGGAAGTGCTGCACCTTACGTCACACGCGTGACGATGGAGATATTGGCAGATGAAAAAGCCTGGGAGAGTTTGAGGGGTGAGGTTATCCGACAGCACGGCAGCGTATTTTCTGATGGTTCGAAATTCGCTGTGTCGGGACTTGAAGTCCGCAAGTATGTCTCCGAAAAGGGGCAGGCGATCGAAATCAGTGTATCGCCAGCTCACTTTAATCTTCATATCCCGTTCCTGAAATTGTGTGCCGAGTTGGCTTTCGTAGGCAACGAGAGGGTGTTTGTAAGGCTGGATCAACGCGCTGAAATAAGTGCCGACATGTGGGAGATCACAGGCAGACTTCATGATACTCCGGTGAAACCTGTCGACAACAAGTTCATGTTTGAGGAAGTGGTGTTTGAGTTTGCCGTTGTTGGTGTAAGAGGATCAAGATACGCCGAAGACGATATTTGCCCAATTTGGGCTATCGCTTTTGATGCCGCAGCGCTGGCCTTTCCCCAAACAATCAGGAGGTTGCTGGATCTCTTGGTGAAGCATGTGATTCTAGAGGAAGACGAGATTCCATTTTGAAACATGAATGAACCCATCACCATCACCGAAGTCATCGGCCGCTCCGAACAGGGGATGACGCGACCGTTCATCTGCCATGCGGACGATTGGATGACCTATTATGTGAAAGGCGCGTATGCCGGAATGAACTCGCTGTGCTGTGAGTGGGTGGCCTCCAGGCTGGCGAACCTGTTGGTGGATGAGGAGCCGCTTGGGTTGCCATGGTTCCGGATGGCTGAGGTGCCGCGGGAGCTGGTGGAGGGCAGCGCGAGGCCGGACATTCGGGACTTGGGCGCGGGTAGGGTTTTTGCCTCGATGCGGATCGACGGTGGGCAGGAACTGAACTGGTTGGCAGCCCAGGGATGGCCGGATGGGACAATGGCGATGGTATTGCTGATTGATCTTTGGCTCCAGAACGAAGATCGGAGCCTGTCGCCCCAAGGCGGGAATCCGAACCTGTTGGTGGAGAGGATTCCGCCGCTGCCGGATGACGATCCGGAAGGGGCGCTGTGGAAGGATCAGCCCCGGCGCGAAATGCTGTGGGTGTATGACTTCAATCTGGCCTTTGACGAGGACTTCTGCCGCGAGCGTTTTTTTGGAACGCATGTCTTCGGTGGCATGTTGAAGCAGTGGCCGGAAGGATTCCGGGAGCGGATGGAACCCCGCATGCGGAAGGCGTTGGAGCAGGTGAGGGCGATTTTTTCCGAACTCCCGGCGGAGTGGCTCCATGTGGATGGCGATGAAAGTTTGCCTGTGCAATTGAACGGGGAGCGGGTATTGTCGGTCTTGGAATTGCCATTCAACAGTCCCGACCTCTTTTGGAAGCTGCCATGAATACCACCCAATACGCATGCAACTATGCGATGCTCCGTTTCCTGCCCTACCCGGAAACCGGAGAGTTCGTGAATGTGGGGGTGCTGGTCACCTGCTTACAGCCGTGCCTATTGCAATTCGTGGGCGAACGAAAAATGCCGGCTCGGGCGAAAGCGCTGTTCCCAAAGCAGAACGAGTTGGTGTTTGAGACCGCCATCGAAGCCCTGAGGCTGGAAATGGAGCGGTTGAAAAGCGGAGCCCTTGATCCGAAGGCCGTGCAGCTTGCTTTCAAAGAATCGGTGCGCATCCGGGAGTCGGTCTTCCGCTTTGGTGAAGTCCGCACCATCCTCACGCCGAACCCACAGACTGTGGCGGAGGAACTTTTCGCGCGCTATGTCCGGATGGAAGCTCCCGCCTTGCACGACGCATTGTCGGCAGCGGTATGAACGAGTCATGTCCCCGCTCGCCACCAACGACAGCGCCAAGCGGGCGATGGGCGACGACAAGCTGAAAGTCATCGCCGCCGAACTCATTACCCAAGTCCGCAAAAGCGTGACGATCGACTGGACTCTCCGCGAAAGCGCCCGCGCTCGGATCAAGGTGATGGTGAAGCGTATCCTCAACAAATACGGCTATCCGCCCGACTTGCAGGAGGACGCCGTGAAGACCGTGCTTCAGCAGGCGGAGTTGTTATGTGCGGAGTGGGTGTGATACAATGGCAACCGACTATGACAGCGGTACCGAGCCGTCCGATGTGATGTCACGGGGGGGGGCTTACATCATGTCGAGGGGGGCTTACATCATGTCATGGGGGGGCTTACATCATGTCATGGGGGG
>JAFLEH010000004.1 GCA_017301995.1 Verrucomicrobiota bacterium
TTGTAGCAAACACACCATGAACCGGATCGTCCGCCGGGTCAGCAACAACACCGCCACCACCACCCCCCGGTTGCAGGGCCTGCGGCCCGCACTCAACCGGGAGAGGACAGATGTCCTAATCGTAAATACGCGCAAAAAAGCCAAATTTATGCTTAAATGAGCAACTATTTACCTTAAATCGTCAACCTTTGAGGCGAATTCGCCTGAGTTTTCCGAGTCGTCACGAATCGGCGGATTGCCGCATCCGGCCGAATGGAAAGCGTGACTACGCGAAATAGTCGGTTCCGGCCTTGAAGATCGGCTGGTGCTTGTTGCCGGGGATGTTTTTTGCGACGAGGCTTCCGGCCCGTTCCGAGTGGGCCATCTTGCCGAAGACTCGTCCGCAGGGGGAGGTGATGCCTTCGATCGCGGCCAGCGAACCGTTCGGATTGATGAGCGGGTCCATCGAGGGAACGCCGTCCGCATCGCAGTACTGGGTGGCGACTTGTCCGGCTGTGGCGAGGGAGTCTATCATTTCCGACGATGCGAAGAACCGGCCTTCGCCATGCGAGACCGGAACCGTGTGGAGATCGCCAGGTTGGCAAAGCGACAGCCACGGAGACTGGTTGGAAACGATCCGCGTGGTGGCGTAGCGCGAGACGTGGCGGCCGATGGTGTTGTGGACCAGCGTGGGCGCGTCGGGCGCGGGGTCGCGGATTTCGCCGAAGGGGACCAGTCCGGTTTTGATGAGTGCCTGGAACCCGTTGCAGATGCCCAACACAAGGCCGTCGCGGTTTTTCAGCAAGTCCATGATAGCGTCCGCCACCCGCGGGCTGCGGATGATGGTGGCGATGAACTTGGCCGAACCGTCGGGTTCGTCGCCCGCGCTGAATCCGCCCGGGAACATCAGGATTTGCGACCGGCGGATCCGTTCGGCAAGGGCGGATAGGGATTCCTCGATGTGCGAGACGGTCAGGTTCCGGATCACCAGGATTTCAGCCTCCGCTCCGGCCTCGCGGAAGGCTTTGGCGGAATCGTACTCCGAATTGGTGCCGGGGAAGGCGGGGATCAAGACCTTCGGTTTTGAGACCTTGGATCGTGGATGGTGGATCGTGGAGGGTTGGAGGGAAACGCTGGCGCATCCGCCATCTCCGATCTTGGATCCACTATCTCCGATCTCAGTCGGATAGATCGGTTCCAGGGTGGATTCCCATGCCTGTTGCAGGTCGGTTAGGGAATGGGTTTCGCCGTTGATGGTTAGGACGGGATCAGACGTGGTTTGGCCGATCATGGTCGCGCCGAGGGCGGCGGGGAGTTCGTCCGTGTGTTCGATGAGGAAGGCGAAGTGGCGTTCGGAGTAGAGGTCGGGCGGACTGAAGTCCGCGCTCCGGGTGAAGCCGATCGTGTTGCCGAAGCAGCACTTGGCGAGGGCGGCGGCGAGGCCGGGCGAGCCGATGTGATGCAGGGAGAGGATGGCGCCGGCTTGATTCAGTTGGTGGAGCGATTCCGCGATCTTCCTGAGGTGGTCGAAATCGGGCAGGCCGTCGGTATCGCGGCGGGTTTCCACCAGCGAGACGGTGGAGCCGGGTTGTTTGAACTCCGGAGAAAGCGCGAGGCTGGCCTTGCCCGGCGCGAGGGCGAACGAAACCAACGTGGGCGGGACATCGAGGTCGTTGAACGAACCGGACATCGAGTCCTTGCCCCCGATGGCCGCGAGGCGCAGCGCGTGCTGGGCATGGAACGCCCCTAACAGAGCGGCGAACGGCAGACCCCAGCGGGCGGGATCGGTGCCGAGCTTCGGGAAGTACTCCTGAAGCGTGAGCCGGATGTCAGGTAGGCGGGCACCGGCGGCCACCGCCTTGCAGACCGACTCGGCGACGGCGAAAACCGCGCCGTGGAACGGCGACGCCGAGGCGATGCGGGGATCGTAACCCCAGCTCATGTAGGTGCAGACATCCGTGTCGCCGTCCAACAGAGGAAGCTTGGCCACCATCGCGTCGGGAGGGGTGATCTGGTGTTTGCCTCCGAACGGCCACAGCACGGTGCCTGCGCCGACCGATCCGTCGAACATCTCGCCGAGGCCGCGCTGGGATGCGGTGGATAGAGACGCGAGATGGGCGGGGAGGGAGGACGGCTGAAGCCGGCGCTTTGTGAGAGGGGCAGGAACGGGGAGATCCGGCGGGCGCAGATAGATGACGGGGTCAATGAAGTGAAGGCTTTCGCCATCGATGTCCACCACCACATTTTCATCGTGTAGATCTTCGATGAAGAGATCCTCGGCAGGGAGATAGTAGTCGTCGTTGCGAACTCGGTATGCGCCAAGCCTCGCCATCAGGGCCTCGACTTGTTCGCGGGTGGCTCCGACAGGATAGCCCTCGGCGTCCTTTAGCGCGGTGACCGCAGGTTGGCTTACGACTATGGCCAATTCGCCTCCGTCATCGAGCAAGCCCAAGAAGGTGTACGCCGTATTCGGGAAAAGGAGACGGTGCAGATGCAACCGCTGGAAATACTGGAGCCAATGTCCGTGGTAGGAACCGTTGTTGGCCTTGATGAATGTGCTGCCGTCAGGCGACGGGAAAACCTTCTGCTCGGCCCCTCCCAAACAGCCTGCTGCGGTCCAGTCGTCATTGAATTTGGCCGATTGGACGAACAGGTCGGTCAGGCTGCGTCGAATTTGCCGCTCTTCAACGGAGCGTAAGGCTCTGTGGAGTTCGTGTCGCTGGCTTGCCGTTTGCGGGACCGGGATGCCAGCTTTTTCGTTTGCTCGATGCACTCCTCGTAGGACATCTTCGGTGCGTTCGCCGCTTGAGCCGAGGCTTTCGCGCAGTATTCCCGGTGTGCTTCGTTCAAGTAGGGGCGTTCGGTGCTCATGGTGACATTCTACACTGGCTGTCAAGTGGGGGGGGGAATCGGGACGTGCCACATGGACGGTCGCGGATTGCTGGACGCCGTTGGTGTTGAGGAAGGCGCGGGAGAGATTGACGATGGTTTCGCCGCGCCAGGTCATGACGAGACGGCCGCTGTCGGTGACGGTGGCCACGCGGACACATTCGAGGTTTTCCTTGTCGGCCTCGTCGATAAAGTAGGGGATTTCGTTCGGATCGACACAGACCGCCATGCGTTCCTGGGATTCGGAAATGGCGAGTTCGGTACCGTCGAGACCGTCGTATTTCTTGGGAACCGCATCGAGGTTGATTTCGAGGGATGGGGCGATTTCGCCAATGGCCACGGAGACTCCTCCGGCACCGAAGTCGTTGCAGATCTTGATTTTCCGGGCGAGTTCCGGGTTGCGGAAAAGGCGTTGGATCTTGCGTTCTGTGGGAGCGTCGCCCTTCTGGACCTCGGCGGAGTTTTCGAGCGCGGTGTCGGTGTGCTCTTTGGAGGATCCGGTGGCGCCGCCAACGCCGTCGCGGCCGGTGCGACCGCCGATGAGGAGGATGGCATCGCCGGGAGCGGGAGTGCCGCGGAAAACCTGGGAACGCGGCGCGGCCGCCACCACCGCGCCGATTTCCATGCGCTTGGCGACGTAGCCGGGGTGATAGATTTCCGAGACCTGCCCGGTTGCCAGGCCGATCTGGTTGCCATAGGACGAATACCCGTGCGCGGCCACCTGACAGATCTTCTTTTGCGGAAGTTTGCCGGGAAGGGTTTCGGAGTACGGCGTGAGCGGATCGCCCGCGCCGGTGACCCGCATCGCCTGATAGACGTAGGAACGGCCGGAAAGCGGATCACGGATGCAGCCGCCGAGGCAGGTCGCAGCGCCGCCGAAGGGCTCGATCTCGGTCGGGTGGTTGTGCGTTTCGTTCTTGAACATCACCAGCCAGTCCTCCCTGCGGGAATTCGAAATTTCAGATTTGAGATTCGAAATTTCGACCGGGACGACGATACACGCGGCGTTGACTTCGTCCGACTCTTCCAAATTGTCGAGTTCGCCGGTGGCGCGGAGTTCCCGCATGCCGCAAAGGGCGATGTCCATCAGGGTCACGGGTTTTCCGTCGCGACCGAGCTGTTTTCTAATGTCCTGATAGGTCTGCCACGCGCGAGCGACCGGTCCCGCTGGATCCTCGAAGGTGACGGACTCGATTTTTGTCAGAAACGTCGTGTGGCGGCAGTGGTCGGACCAATAGGTGTCCAACATCCGGATTTCCGTTAGAGTGGGGTCGCGCCGTTCCTCATCGCGGAAGTAGGCCTGGCAAAACGCCACGTCGGCCGCGGACATGGCGAGGCCGAACCGCGCGCGCACGGCCGCCGGATCCATCTCCGAGAAGCCTTCGAGCACCGGCACGTCGGAGGGCGGATGGGGAGCTTGGATGCGGTAGGGGTCGGTGACCGGAACCTCGTGCGAATCGACCGCATTGATCACGCAGGCTTTGACCCGGGCGATTTCATCCGGGGACAGGGATCCGCCGAGGATGATGATTTTCGCCGATGCGACGAATGGCCGGTCTTTTCCGGTTAGGATTTGGACGCATTGGGCGGCCGAGTCCGCCCGCTGGTCGAACTGTCCGGGCAGATACTCCACCCCGAAGGCGGTTTCGTTAGGAGTGAGATCGAGCGAGGATGAAATGTCGTCCACTTGCGGTTCCGAAAGGATCAGCCGGCAGGCGGTAGCGAATTCCGAGTCATCGAGGCCGTCCATGTCGTAGCGTTGGACGACCCGCAGGGAGGTTAGTCCCGGCAGGCCGAGCGACTCCCGGAGTTCATGGAGCAGGTGGCGCGCCTCGCTGCGGAAAGCGGCCTTTTTTTCGACGAAAATGCGGTTCATGGAGTGGATGGACGCGGCGGGAAACGGCAATGGTAGAGTCCCGGCACCGTAGCGCAAGCCGAATGGTTCCGTTGGGAAAAATGGCCGAGTTGCGTCACTCAGCCAACTCGCCGGAGAGGGGAGGGGCCGTGGCGGGGTCCAGCAGGCCCAGACCGGTGAGAAAACGACAGGCCGAGGCGATGGTCAGCTCGAAATAGTCCTGATTGACGTTGAAATTGAAGAAACTGTGATCGGCGCGCTCGAAATCGACCAATTCACAGCGGTTCCTGCGCCACCAAAGGCGGCGGCGGAATTTTTTCACCTCCGAAAACGGCGCGGTGCGGTCCGCCTTTCCGTGGAAGAAGATCATCGGCGGGAGCTTCGAACGGACCAGTGATGACGGGCTGAGTTTTTTGGCGGTCTTTGTGTCCGGAAAGCGGCTGGCAAAGGGCGTGCCCGGCCGGGTGTTGACCACCGCGCTGAACAGCACCAGAGCCTGCGGGCGGCACGACACGCCATTCACGGGCGGCAAGGCCTTGTCCGTGGGCATGGCGGTGAGGAGGGCGAGCATGGCGCCGCCGGCGGACCCGCAGGCGATCACCCGCGCGGGGTCGATCTGCAGGGTTTCCGCGTGCTGGCGCAGCCACCGGATGAGTTCTCGGGCGTCTTCCACCGCCTCGACCGGGCCGGTGTTGTGTTTCGAGGCCAACCGGGTTTCGGCGACGACCGCGACCGCGCCGCGTTCGACCATGTGGTGGCATTGCGGGACGAACTGGGCGAGCATGGAGGCGTCCCAAAGCCCTCCATGGAAAAAAACCACCACCGGGCGCGGCGCGAACGCGGGTTCCTTCGGCTGGAACACGTGGGCGACGACATTGCCCTGGGGCGTTTGGTGATAGACATAGGCGGACGCATCCTCCAGCAACTTGCGGTCGCGGGATTCGCCGATAACGGGCAGCTTTTGCAGGATGTGGCTCATGGGGAAACGGCGGACGTTCCGGGGCGGTGCGATTTGTTTGTTGCGGAAACGGGGTATTTGTCCAATGGTTTCGCTCGTGAAACGCCATATTTTCCTCGTCATGGCCCTGATGGCCACGCTGGTTCGCGCGCAGGATGACCTGCGCCCGGTTTTGGAACGCACCTATCAATCCTGGCGCGATGCGATCGTGCGCAAGGACGCCGCGGCGTGGCAGGCCGTGACCGCCACCCACCGCCGGGTCGAGGTTCGCAACCGCATCGTTTCCGAGAAAAAGCCGTTCCCCGCGGCGGTGTTCGAGCTTCCGGCGGCTCCGCCGGCGCTGGGCGGTCTGAAGTTTCTCGAAACCGCGCAAAAGGGCCCCACCGCCAAGGCTTCGTATTTCGGAAAGATCGACTTCGGGGTGGGCGGCAGTCCCACCGAGAACCTGCTGGTGCTTTCGTTTGTGTCCGAGGGGGGCAAATGGCTCTACGACAGGGCGGATTTCGTAAGTTTGGAGGGCCTCAAGGATGTCCGCAAGGAGCTGGCGGGGGGCGATCTCAAGTACCTCCACGAAACACCCGAAGCCCAGCCGTCCGGCAAGATCCCCGACACGCCGATCCAAGCCAATCCGGCGAAATACATCGCCAAGGTCTATGTGTTCTCGCCCGGCCGGGAAGTGAAGGTGCAGGTGAACAAGATCAGTAGGCACCGGTTCGCCAACGCCAAGGAGGCCGAGATCGTCATCGGCGGCGCGGTGGACGGCCCCAACGAGGTCCAATACGCCATCTCCAAACTCCCCGGCGGCACCGGCAAGGAAGCGCTCACGATCCGCGTCTATCTGTTTTCCGAAGTCCAGGGCGTGATGCCGGTCAAAGCCTTCGAATATCAGGTCCAGGAAGGCAAACCGGTGAAATCCTCTGACACGGGCATGTTCAACGTGGATGCCGATACGGTGAGGAAACTGATGGGTCGGTGACCGGACCGTTCTCTATCCTACCAGCCCCGATGCAGGCATGAAGATCGTCGCATTTGTCACCGGACTGTCCGGGTTGGCACTGGCGGTGCCGCCTCCGATCACAAGCGGTGAGTTGGCGGCTCCGGGAATTGCCTTGGTGGGAAACCAGGTTAGGATCACGGTGGATCCATCGGTGGTTGGCAGGCGCTATCGGTTGGAGAAATCCGTTCCGCTAGGTGGGGCACCTTGGGTGCCGGTTTGGCCGGAATATGCCGGAAACGGAGGGGTGCTGGAGATCAGCCAGCCTGTGGCACCCGGCGAGCCAAGATGTTTTTACCGATTGGCGTTGGATCCGGCGGCTCTGCCTTCCGGTTTGGTGGATGTGCCGGGCGGCAGTTTGGTCTTGAGCACGGGCAACACCACGGTTGGGTCGTTCAGAATCGGCCGCCACGAAGTGACCTGGGGAGAATGGAAATCCGTGCGGGCGAACGCGCCCGGATTCGGCTATGATTTGTCACAATCGGTGGGGTTGGGTTGCGGTGATGACCATCCGGTCCGGGCGGTGAGTTGGTTTGACGCGCTCAAATGGTGCAACCTGAGGAGCGAAACCGAGGGGTTGCAGCCCGTTTATCTATCCGGAGGGAATGTCTTTCGCAGCGGAACCGCCCAGCCGTCGATGGACGCGGCGGCCAACGGCTACCGGTTGCCCACCGAACAGGAGTGGGAATTCGCCGCCCGAGGCGGACTTGGCAGCATGGGAACCCCGTTTAGCGGCGGCAGTGATGTGGATGCCGTGGCGTGGTATTATTTCAATGCCTCCGGGGCACCGTGTCCTGTGGATGAAGGAACGGGCACGTGGCCGGTGGGTCGCAAGGTGGCGAACGAACTCGGTCTGACCGACATGAGCGGCAACGTTTTCGAATGGTGCTGGAGCGGAGACTTCGCCACGAAACCGCTGCGGGGAGGATCGTTCAACGACCTGGCGGAAACCTGCGAGGTGACATTTTCATTTTCCACCGCCCCATCGGAACGGTACCTTGCGTACGGTTTTCGAGTTGCCAGAACTCCATGAGACCAGCCTGCCTGAAATTGCCAAGGCGCATCTGTGGAAACCAACCATCACGAAACGCGGCAAGAAGCCGCCAACAATCGAAGCGCTTGGTCTGCCTCATGGAAGTCCTCCCGCGCGAGTCGCGGTGGCACAATGTCATATTGGGCGATAGCGCAGGCCGCGTATCCTTATTTCAATTTCTGCGACGGCGCAGCAGCGCCGCCAGACCGAGACCGGAGAGCGCCAAGGCGGAGGAGGTCTCAGGAACGACCTGCACGGCCACCAAACGTCCCTCATCCCAACCAGATTGGGAATCAAAAGCCAGAAAGTTCCCCGATTGGCCGTCGGTGGGAATGGTCATCCCGTAGTCTGACCCCGAAGGCACGTGTGGGGCAGATTCGAAAAAACCTCCGATGGAAAACGGCTGGGTAGTGTTGAGTGTGCTGCCGGGAGCTTGGTCGGGGAACCAATAAAAGGCGAACTTGCGGCCTGTCACTTCTTGGTTGGCACCTCCCCCGATGTCAAACGTGATGATCCAATCCAGAACTCCAGTCACCGGAACGGTGCCGATCTCCATGATCCGGTCACCATTGGCCAAGATCTTGTTATCGGTAAGTTCGAGATTTGAGAAGGCTGAAACGATTGCCGCTGAGTTAGCCAAGGTGAGAGAGGCTCCGTCTGCCACCCCGCCCGGTAGAACTCCATCGTTGTTTTGATCGTAAATCAGCGCCCAGGTTGCACCGGTTGCGGGGTTGTTGACACCGTCTGCGGTGTTGAGCTTGTCAACATACAACTGGGCAGTCGTGGCTGCAACAACCGGCGACGCGCATGCGATGGAGAGGAGAATGATGTTGGATATGGATTTCATTGTCGGTTGGGTTTGGTTGGAGTTAGATTCATGTGTCAGTTGGAAGGATAGCTGGGGGTGTTTTGCCAGTAGGACGAAACGCCGCCGCTAGTATTGTATTTCCTAATAATGATTCCGGCACCGGCGGGAATAACGGTGTCGTCTTGGGATGCGTTGGTGGAATCTCCAGCCAAGACCCATTTGTCAGTCAGACCGGGATCCACGTAGTTGATGTAGTAATAGATTTTGTCAGCCGGTTTGTTGGTTTGCGCGACCCCGTTGTTGAACACGAGAATCTGGTCGCGCCTTGCGCCTGGCGAAGTGCCTGTACTGCTCATGAAGGCACCTGACTGGATTAAATTGAGGTCTTTCAGAGAGACGTCCACCGGTCGGAGCAAGGACACATGGTTGTCATTGTAGCCTTGGGTAAGCGGTCGGGAATTGAGAACCACGGTTTGGGAGGTGAGCAGAACCTCGCCAGAAACCCTGAACACCGTGGAAGCGGTCACGCTGGCGTTGTGACGGATGGTGAAACTCGAATCCGGATAGAGGATCGTTGCTCCGGGCGGTGTGGCGCTGCCTCCGGATTTCACCCATGCTCCGGAAACGATGTAGTAAAAGTCCACCGATGGGCGGTTGGTGCCCAGATAACTATTATTTGGAAGCAGGATCTGAGTGCGTCTGCCCGCAGGGGAACTGCTAAGCGAAGCGACAATCGCATGTCCTGTGGTAGTGGGATTGGTGGTGGCTGCCGCCGGAGGGAAAAGGGTGTCCAGCGTCCAGTACTCGGTAATGACCATCGTATCTCCAACTGTGGCTCCGATCACATTGGCGCCATTCAGATCGATCGTCACCGAGTCGGCTGTATTCGATGTGATATCGAACCAAGCCCCGTCTTTCGCGCCGCTGGTGAATTTCACGTAGTGCTTCGTGAGTTCCCCTGCGGTCAGCGTGGCGGTGACGGGGAGGGTGATGGCGTCTCCCGTCCCGGTTGGCGCACCGGAGAGCTTGGTTGTCCGGCTCCCTTCTTTCCGCAACGGGACACCCACAATGGTGTCCGAATTGGCGAGGCAGGTGACTTTGTTGAACCCGATGGGTTCGGAAACGACGCTTTGGGCACCCAATGGGAGCGTGGTCGCGACGATGAGAACTGGCAGGAAGCGCATGGCGAGGGCGAAACGTGGGTTTTTGCAGAACTGACGGGGAGGATTCCGGCCAAATTAGGGCGGCGTGTCAACTTTTATTCGTAAGAATTTCCGAAATTCTCCGATTCCGAGGTTTCGGGTTGCTTTGATGGTCTGGATTCCGTTTGACGGAGGTCCTACCGGTTCCTCGGTGAGAGTGACAGGCTCCCATGGGTCGGTTAGTCCCATGTCATCGCTCTCTTCGTAGGAAATGGTGACATCGGTGGCAACGAGGTTTTTCGGGTAAATGAGTGAGATCGTCCCTGCGGATCCCTCGGTGGAGATGGGAAATGGGCTGTCTTCGTCCGGATCGAGGCCCAGCGCGTATTCGAAGAGGTTGGGCATCGAGTCGGAATCGGCGTTGGCACTGTTGGCGGTCTCACCGGTGCCGGAATCCGTACCGAAATTCGCCTGACGCCAGGATTCGAGCGGGGTGCGGCCGTAGCCGGTCACGGAAATGTCGAACGGATTCTCGTCGGAGTCGTTGTTGGCAATGTGGATGGCCGCGGTGCGGGTGCCCGAGGCGGACGGGGTGAAGGTCACGCCGAAGGTGGTGCTGGCCCCGGGAGCCAAAGTGGTCGATCCGAGTGCGCCGACCGCGAAGTCGGCGGCATGGCTGCCGTCCTTGGTCACGGCGAGTCCGGATAGATTGGCGGTGCCGGTATTGCGGACCGTGAAAACGACGGAGGATGCGGGTGCGGAAATATCGGAGGACCCGCAGGAAACCACAGCCGTTCCGTCCGGGAGATCCGTTCCGGTTGGCTGCTCGACGGCGATTTCCGGCACCAGGCCGGATCCGGAGAGGGCGATATCGAAGGGGTTCTCATTGGCGTCGTTGCTGGCGATGTGGATGGCCGCGGAGCGGGTGCCAGCGGCGGATGGGGTGAAAGCCACATTGAAAGTGGTGCTGGCGCCGGGCGCGATGGTGGTCGATCCGATCGCGCTAACGGCAAAATCGGCGGCGTGACTGCCGTCCTTGGTGACGGTGAGACCGGTTAGATCGGAGGTGCCCGTATTGCGGATGGTGAATGTGACGGCGGAGGTCGCTGCCCCGACTGCGGCCGACCCGCACGAAACGGACGCCGACCCGTCGGCCAGTTCCGTTCCGACCGGTTGTTCGACGGCGATCTCCGGTGTGATCGCGGTGGTTCCGTGGAGTGAGAGATTCATGCTGAGGTCCGAACTGGTGGAATTGGCCTGATGGATTTCCACGGCGACCACGTTGTCGCCCGCGACGAGCAACGACGCGGGAATGTCGGATGTCGTGGTGACGGTGTCATCGATCGCGGTGCCGCTGAAATAATCGTATGCCGGGTCGGTGGGAAGGTTGCCGGCGACGCGGGTTCCGTTCAGATAGACCGCGTAGGCGTCGTCGTATTCCGCCACGACGGTTAGGGCGGAATACCTGGTGGGATTGTCGATGGTGAAGTGCTTGCGGAAATAGGCGGTGGCGTAGCGTGGGGTCGGGCGGGTGATGGCCGTTGCTTCGTCGCCGTCGCCGTAGCCGATCTCGGCGGTGGCGTTGGTCCATGTGGTGTCGTTGAACGTCCGGTCGCGCCACGCGGTGCCTTGGTTGGTGTTGTTGTGGAGGTATTTCCAATTGGAGGCGCTCATCGGGACAAGGGCCACGTTGGCGGTGATGGTGAACGGGGCGTCGCTTGTGTCCGCATAGGCGGCGTTATCCGTGCTGCTGATGCGGATGGCGTAGTCGTTGGCGACCGGAAGGCCGGAGGAAATGCTCCATGAGAAAACGCCGTCGTTGGCTTCGTTGGTGGCGAGGGATGAGTGGAGGATGCCGCCCTTGTAGAGGTCGATGTTGACATTTCCGGTGATTGAGGCGCTCCAGGTGATCGATTGGGTGCTTCCCTGATAGAGAACCTCGCCTCCGTTCGGCCCGGCGACGGCGACGGTGTTCGCCGGGAGACCGAAACGCAGGGTCATCGAGGTGCTTGCGGCGCTGATATCGGAAACTCTCAGTCCGGAGTTGGTGCCATCCCACCAGTGGCTGTTGGGAGCCGTGGTGTCGGTGAGAGAGTTGGAATAGCCGGCGGCGGTGTTTCCCAGATAGTATAAGTCCTTTGAATCGCCGGAGTTGGTGTTGCTTTGGAAATGCCAGAGGTTGTCGGCTTGGACGAGCGTGCATTCGTAATTGGCGTGGGTGGTGTTGGGGACGAGGCTCTGGTTGTCCTTGTTGCCGAGTTCGTCGATGTGCCAGATGGCGATCCCGGACGCGGCGATGTTGGCGTCGCGGCCGGTTTTCCGGCGGTTCTCGAACAGGTAATACTCGGTGGAAACTCCGGGTTTTTGATAGCGGTAGAGTTTGTTGAAGTCGGCGTGGCCCACGGTGGAGACGAGGGTTCCGGTCAGGTTGGAGGTGCTGGTTAGGTCGGTGGTGGTGGTCCATCCGGACGCGCGCCTCAGATAGCCGCAGATCAAAACCGGATTGGTGCCGTGGCCGCCGGAATTCATCAGGCAGAAGCCGCCCGCGCCGCCCACCGAGTCATAGTCGTAGTCGTAGATGTCCGGGTAGCCGCAGAGCATGTGGCCGTTTTCGTGGCAGAAGGTGCCGAGCGAGAGGGATGTTCCGAGGTTGGTGATCTGGTATTTGTAAACCTTCTTGCCGCCGGAGGAAAGTTCCTTGGCGGACGCCAGGGAGTAGGAATGCGGCCAGAGCCCGTAGGACCAGACGCCGCCGTTGCCGCCGGCGTAGAACACGTTGCAGGCCACCACGCGGTTGCTGCCATCGACGGTTAGGGTGTCGAAGGTCGGCAGGATCTCGGTGGCGTAGTTGGGGAGGGCCTTGAGAATGTCGATGGCATCGTTGAGCAGCAGCCGTCCCTGGGGGCCGCAGGAGATGCTCGTGTCATTGTAGTAGGTTTTCGGCTGCGCCATCCGGATGTAGGCGGTGACCGTATTGGTATAGGTCAGGAGATTGTTGGAGTTGTCCTGATAGTATTTTTTGACCGATCCGTTGTTGCCGTAGCCGGTGTAGTTGTCGCCGTTGCAGAAGTCGATGATGCTGGCCTGCGGGATGGTGGCCGGATCATCGGAGAAGTCGATCAGCAGGGTGAGCCCCACCTTGTTTCCCAAAGTGGTGAACGAGGGTGGCGCCAGGGCAGGGCCTCCATCGGCGGCGGCTTGTTCGATGGCCTGGCGCTGCGCCTTGATGGCGCTCCAGGTGGCGCTGGTGCCGGTGGCCGCGTCCCATTCCTGACGGCGGGCGATGGCCTGGGCCTTGGCGACCGCCGGATCGATGTCCAGATGCTTGGCGAGGCCGGCGGGTGGTTGCGCGTCGGGAGCCACGCGGGTTGGCGTCCGGAGAAGTTGGGTGCCGTCGGCGGAAACGGTGGCGTAGTAGTAAGCCTTCTCTGCAGCATCGAAGGCCACGGTATAGCCATCCGCGGTCTCGGTACGGGCGTGAAAGTCGTCGCCGAAAACCCGTAGCGCCAGCACGGTTCCGTCGGGTTGGGTAAACTCGGTGGCCGCACCTTCCGGTCCATAGGGCGCGGCCCAGAGGCGCGCGGCGGCGAGGAGAGGCATGATGCAGACAAGCTGGCGAAAGATGCGGAATGTCATGGGTGCGGGCGGGTTTTCGGTGACAGTCACAGGGCGGGCGGAATCTCCGCGCGGGCGTGGGGTTTGTCAAAAAATATGGACTTCGCGGCGGCGGTGACGTCGGCGGACGTTACCGCGTTCACGCGATCCCGCCAAGCGCCAATGGTGTCGATGTCGCCGAATTCCAGCAGTCCTTCGCCGACCCATGCCGCGTGGGCCGCGGTGGACTCGAACGCCTGCTTGCTGTGGGAAATGGCGAGGCGTTTGGCGCGTTCGAGTTCGTCTGGACGGGGGCCGCGGGTGGTTAGGTCGTCGATTTCCCGGAAGACGCAGGCCAGAGCCTCGTCGCGGGCGGCGGGGTCCAGCCCGGCGCTGATCTCAAACGCTCCGGTTTCCCCGAAGAACGTCACGTCGCTGGAAATCTGATAGCAAAGCCCGCGCTCCTCGCGGAGTTCCAGAAAGAGCCGCGAGCTGGACGCCTCGCCCAACAGCAGGCTCAGCAGCCGCAGCGCGTGGCGCGACGCGTGGTGCCGGCCGGGCGTGTGCCAGGCCAGCGCGAGCTGGAGTTGGTCGGTGTCGCGCGGCTCGGTCAGATGCCGAGGCGCGATCTTCGGATCGAAGGGCAGCGGCGGCCTTCCTATCCGAAAATCTCCCGGAAGGCGCGGCGCGAGGAGTTTTTCCGCCTCCCCGAAGCCGAATGGGCCGGATATGGCGATCACCAAGTCATCCCGGAAATGATGGAGGTCGCGGAAGTTGGTTAGGGTGGCGCGGTCGATTGACGCGATGGATTCCAGTGTGCCGGAAACCGGCCTGCCTAACGGATGATCGCCCCACAGTGCGGCGGAAACCAGATCGCCGATGTGGTCGGCCGGGTTCTCGCGATACATGGTGATTTCCTCGCCGATCACCTCGCGTTCGAGGGCGATTTCGGGGTCCGGGAAGGCCGCGCGCCAGACCATATCCGACATCACATCCAGCAGTACCGGCAGCATGTCCGCATCGCCGCGGCCTTCGTAAACCGTGTGGTCTTCGGTGGTGCAGGCATTGAGCTGGCAGCCGGCATTCTCGATCGCAACGCTCAATTCGCGGGCGTTGCGGGTGGCGGTGCCTTTGAAAACCATGTGCTCCACGAAGTGGGCCAACCCGCACGGTATCCCGGATTCGTCGCGGGAACCGGCGGGCACATAGATCGATACCGCCGCGCATTCGGAGTCCGGCAGGGTGGCCACCGCCAACCTCGGACCGCCGGGCAATTGCCGCCAGTTGTGGGTGGCGGACTTCATGCGCGGGCAAGGATCGCCTCCGCCAGCATGAAATCCGCGGGACGGGTGATCTTCGGGTTCGGGTGGAGGGACTCGACAAACCGGACGGGATGGCCGGTTTCCTGGATTGCGGAGACCTCGTCGGTTACGGTTAGGCCGCGGGCAAGCACGCCGGCATAGGCTTCGCGGAGCAGGGGAATCTCGAATACCTGCGGGGTTTCCATCAGCCAGAGATTCTCGCGGGACACCGATCCGGTACAGAGGCCGGAATCGTCCGAGCGTTTCAGGGTTTCCGCCACGCGCCGGGCGAGGGCGGCGGCTCCGCAGGCCGCGGCGGCCTCCACGCAACGCGCGAAATCCTCCGCATGCAGCAACGGCCGTGCGCCGTCGTGGACGGCCACATGCGTGGCATCGGGGGATAGGGTGGCGAGACCGTTGGCCACCGAATGATGGCGGTCGCTCCCACCGTCGGCGCGTCGGATAGGAAGGGGAGAGCCGGGAATCTCCAACATCCCGAATCGCTCGGGCGGACACACCGCCACGATTTCCGCCACCTCCGGAAACGACGCGAAAAGCTCAAGGCTGTGCCGCAACACCGGCTTGCCCGCCAAAGGTGCGGCGAGCTTGTCGAAGCCCATGCGGACGCTGGACCCGGCGGCGACGATGATGACGGAAAGACGCATGGGAAACAAACCGGGCCGGATTCGCCCGTCCGCAGCCGTTCTAGCCCGATCCGGCGGGCCGACAAGGGAAATCCGACATCCGCCGCAACATGTGCGGCCATAGGGAGGCGAACTTCCGGACCGCAACGGAGACGGATGACGCAGGGCTGCTTGGCCAGGTGCTCGGCCGCACGAGGATTCGGTTCGTGCGTGGGCATTGGCGCGACGGTAGGGCGTGGCGGCCTCGCCGCGCCGTGACTGGCCTCGTGGCCGGAGATGACCGGGGTGAAGCGAATGGCGAAACGCGTGGACTTTCTCCCATTAATCGCTCTCCATTAGCATCGCCATGAGGCGGACATGATCACAACCGGAGGATGGGCTTCCAACCCATCACGGAAGGCGGGCTTCCAGCCTGCCGAAACGACCTACGTAACCTTCTGTGAATCCAATTCCGGTGGGGGGCAGCGCGCACTGTTTGACCGCTGAAGCACAATACATGCGCAATTTAGAGTTTTCCATATAAATCCGGATTTGGTGGGCCAGGCACCGGCTGCCCCTCACGGGCAAATGGGCGGCATTGGCAGTAATAGCCGTGCCAATATCGCCCGTCAGATGTCTTGAACATGACCGCACAGGGTTTGTTTAGATCAATTCGGTCTCCGTGGCGGGCGCTTCGCAGATAATACGATTCTTCTATCTGGTGCGATTTCAGAACTCGCACCAAGTCGCGATCCGTGACAAACGCCGGGCCGTTCCCGCCGAGCGAGGATTTGTCCGCATCAAACGTAAGTTCCGCGATCCCGATGGATACGCTCAAGTGTTGTGCTGCTCCTACGGCGTGGTCATGTGCGGTGCGGCGATGACTCACATACCACCAACACTCGACCAATAGGCCCATTGTGGCAAGAACGCCAAGCACCATGGCAATGCCAACCAGTAAGCGCTTGAAATTTTGGTTTCCATCATTCATATATGGTTCCACGGGTGTCCGGCTAACTGAGGGTTCTGCATTCCCAAAGCGAAGAAAATGAATAGCTTGCATGAAATTCTCGATGTCACGCATTTGAACTTTCGAGTGAGATTTTCCATACTCCGCGGCGATGAACTCCGGCTGCTATTGATTGCGGTCTGCACCTACCTGATGATTGCGATCCTCCACAAGCAGATCAAGCTGCCCGGCACACTCCACAGAACTTTGCAGATTTTGAGCGTCCATCCGTTCGAAAAAGTCACTCTAAATGAACTACTTATGGAAACCGAGCACAGAACCATGCATAACGCGAATCCTAATCAATTGATGTTCAATAACTTATAACCGGACACTTGTGATATGGTTCTGAAAAGTCCCGAGACTGCGAAATGGTGTGCGCGTTTGAACGAAGAAGATACGGTCCCCTTTTCATTCAGCGGCTCGTATCCAAAATGAACGGCTACGGTGTCCGAGTCGGTTGGATATTCGGAAATGTCGCCGATTCCGTCTGATGCGTGAGGTGCATAGACATCGTAGACGGGCGGGCGGGAGCGGAACATGGCGGGCGGACCGGTGGGGGTGCCGGTTCGGCTGAGGGTTGCTCGCAGGCCTATCGCGTTCACGGCTCGTTTCTAGCGCGGATCGGGATCCTCCGCAAGATTGATGTTGGATTTACGATTAAACGTCTCAAGTTAGCTTCGGCAAGATGGCCTACTCACCACCCGCCCGCTCCCGGTTTCGGACATCGGGTTTCAATCGGTCGTGGGTGGTTCCCGCTTGGGCGGTGTTTCGATCCGCTCCAGTAGGTCCCGTGCGAACGTTTGGTCCTTGCCGGGGGGCGCGGCGCTCTCGCGGAGGACGGCGAGCGTGGCAGCGGGCTCGGGGTTATCGATGATCGTGCGGGCGAGCTTTGTGAGAAGGGCGGGGTGGCGCTGGAATTGGAGTCCCAACTGGGAATTGCGCTTCGCGGCGTCGGGCGGCTCAACAGACGAGGTGCTATCTGCGAGGAGCCAGTTGGTCACGAGAATCGCGCGGGCGCCGTCGCTGGATTTGATAGGCGCTAGGTTGGGGTTCTCCCGTAGACAGGGCAGTTGATCGGTCATAGGGAGCAGTTCGCGGGCCGCCTCACGGATCTGCGAGGGAACGGTCAGCCATTGCGACGTGGCAAGCCGTTCCGGCAGGGAGGCCTCCGGGTTCAGGGCGTATTGGGCAAGCGCTTTCTGGATTCGGGATTCCTTCCAGGAAATTGGGTGGGGTTTTTCCCGGTCGTAGCGCTTTTTCACGGAATGGAATGCTTGTGTTCTAACGCGCGCGGATGGATCCTGCCACAAAGCGACAAGCCGGTCGAGATCGTCTCGGGTACCGTGGTTGCCCAACATCCGGGCGGCTGCCGCCCTGACCAACGGAGAGGAATCATGGGTCGCCGCGCGGATCGTTTCCAGCAGGGACTCCCGGTCGGATCCCCGGGGAGACAATGCAAAAATGGCCCTCTCCCTAACAGATGGGTCGGCGTGGCGGACGAGAACGAGCGCGACAGCCACCACCTCCGGATCGGAGGGATATTGGTCGAAGAGTTGCCTCAGTCTGAGGTAGGTATTAGCCGCATTCGAGGTGCGGGCGGCCTGATCCAGCAGAAACGCTTTTTCTTCAGGGAGATTCCCGAGAATTTGCCAAGCCGCATAGCCGAGTTCCGGAACCGGGTCGTTCACCGCGTCGCGGAGTATCCGCAGTTCTTCCACTGTGAAGTTGGTTAGCATGTCCCGGTTTTCGGACATCAACGGCAGCATGGCCCCCGCGTAGCGGTTCTGAAGATCGGGATCACGGATAAGGTCGAAAAACAGCCTACGGACGGTCTGTCGGGGCCAGCGTTCCGTCCACTTTCCGAGTGTCATTGTGGATGCGATCCGGAATCCTTCCGGCAGGGTGGCGGTAGAGGTGACGAGAACCCTTGCCAGCCAAAGCGGTGGGGAAAAGATGGCCAACGCGCCCAGCCCGACTAGTGCGATGGAGATCCCTGCCACAGCAAGCAAACGGGTGCGCCAGCGCCTGCTCCGCCACCATCGCCATGCCGCCCAGCCGGTGGCTAACACAAAAATCCCGGCCACAAGCCATGGCCAGTGCCGGTGAGAAGCGGTGACCAAACGCGGCGGCTCCTGCCCGAACCAGCGGCAGAGCGCGGCAACATCGGTCTGGGCGTCGCATTGCTTGCGGAAATCGGTTAGATCGGGAGCCGTGTGAGTGGTTAGCGTGGCGGAAATCGGCGATGCAAGCCAGAGGCGCGTGGAAACGAAAGTGGGATCGACGTTTTCGCCGACAGTGGGTTCCTCCGCCCATGCGTATTCAACCGGTTCCAGCCTGATACCGAGAATGGCGGGACAGCGGAGAGAGCCATGGCCATTATCGGCCAATGGGACCACCGTCCGGGCATCGCCGATGATTCCCGGATCGGCCTCGATGTTCGCGATCCAATCGGTGGCGGATTTTTCCGCGGCGGGTCGATCGGTTGCGGACTCGGCTTCAGTTAGTGGGATGGGGTGGCCGGTTTCGCGATAGACGATGGACGCCAAACCCAGCAATCTGGCGGATTTCAGCCGGAGTGAATCGGTGATCCGGGAAAGGCCGGGGTAATCCGATTCCCGCGCGCGGTCGATGCCCTCCGCGAGCATCCGGTAGGCGCGGGACATCCTCAGATAGACGATGGGCGACGGTTCGGCCGTGAAACGCGGGGCGATGTCGAGTGGAATGGGGCCTGCTACCGAACCGCCAAGGGTGAGGATAGGCAGGCGTTTGATGAAGCCGGAGCGGCCCTCGGTGAAACCGGCGGCGAATGCCCTTTGCCAGCGGCGTTCGTAGTCGGTACTGAGCTGGAGCTTGTGGCATTCCGGGGCTTTGGCCGGAGCGGCGAGAGTTTCCAGAGCGAACCAGCGGTGGCGGTAGAATCCGTCGTCGGGACCGGGTGCCAGTGAAACCGTGCCATCGCGCACTGCGGCGATCAGCGCGGTCATGGGGTCGTCCCACGCGCGCATGCCCAGCGGTTCGAGAATTTCCTGCTCTGGGCTGGAGGCGAACGCGAGGGCTGCGGGAACAACAGGCCGATCCGGAACCGTCAGCACCTGCCGGACGACGGCAGCGGCGGCGGGATCGGTGGGATTGTTGGAAAATCCGGAGAGCTTCGCGGACAGTGACTCAAAGGTGGGTTCCATCGGTTTTCCGTGGAGCACGCGGGCTATGGCGTCGTGCGTTTTCCAACCGTTAGGAAATGTCAGCGCGAGAATGGCCGCCGCCGATGCATGGATGTCGTCGTTGGCGGAGATGCCGTTTGCCAGATACCGGTCACGGTGCCAGATGGGTGCCAGTTCCGGTGTCGCGGCCCACGGTCCCAGCGGTGGATCGTTTGTGGGGTTAGGTGGCTCCGGTAGCGTGAAACCCGGCGGAAGCGTCGGTTGTTCGCCCTGCAAACATAGGGCGGTGGCGAGATAGGTCAGAGCCGTGTCGCATGCCGGGCGCGCGGAATCCGTGGCGGCGGTACGGATTTTCGCGACCGATTCGAACCACTGCCGAAGCAAAGCCCGCCTGCCGGTTACCGGATGGGAGTCCAGCGCGAGTTCGAGCGCGGTCTGGCATTCGGTATCGGTCGCCGAACAGGTGGCGAGGATCATCGGGGTGGAAGGGATGCTGGCGAGCCCGCGCTCGCGGGTGTAGCGCACCGCATCCGCGTAGGACCGAAACACCAGACGCGAATGCGAATCCTCCGGGCGCATCGAAAGCTGATAGACGGCTCCGGTGGTATCGACCACATAACGGGTGCCGTCCGGCGCGGTGTATTCACACCGGGCGGGCGACATGGAGTCGGTTCGATAGAACGACTCGATTCCGCTGATCGCTCCCATCGGCGGCTGATTGGCCACCTTCCAGAGCAATATCCCTCCCCAGACCGCTCCTGCCACGCCGATGAGCAGGACGAGGTAGGAAATGGCTTTCCACGCGGATTTCAACATCCGTTTCACGGTTGCCAGACTGGATGGGAGGGCCGGGCACGTCAATCCGAAACCGTTTCCGATAGATGACCTCCGCTCCAGAAGGCCGGCTGTCACCGCGCCAAAACGGAAGCGGTTTCCCGCGAGCGCCAAGGAGATGGTGGATCGTGGATCGGAGATTGTATTTGCCGTGGAGCAAAGGGGAGCACACGCGCCCTCGCGTGTTCCGGAGCTCGACCTCGCGCTCCGGTGGCTCCGAAGGCCTGACACCGTTCCCTTCCGGGAGGAAACTCCCTGGGTTGCCCCCCGCAATTCTCCCGCCCGATCTGAAAAGCCCCTGTCGGGAATCTCCTTGCAAGATCAAGTAAGATCATTCACCTTCCTTTCCGAACACAGTCCGAGTATCGATTTCCGGGATGTTTTGACTTCCACGGATGACGAAGATTGCGAGCCGCGAATTGAGCAGCGAATAAAAAGATCCAGAAACACAATCTTGCCCGCACGCGGACCCAAATCCATCAAGATCCGATGAGGCGCTTCATAACAATACTTCTCGCCGCCATAGGCCTAAGCCACGCCGCGGAAACGCTGCGGATTTCCGCTGTCGTCGATCCAGACAGCCCGGACGCAAAACCTATGACTTGCAAATTCCCGGATGGCGAAAGGAGTGTCTGGGTCAGCAACAATGCGATCATCACCGAGAAGGACGTGAAGATCGCCCACCCCGATGTGGGGCGGGAGAAGGCCATCGCCGTAAGCCTGACGGAAAAGGGCACCGCCGCCATGATCGCCGCGACCACCCCGATGCGTCCCGGTTTCGACCGCATGGCCATCATCGTTGAAGGAAAGTTGCATGCCGCCCCCGTCATCAGCAGCGTTCCGCTCGGGGCTTCGTTCATCATCGAGGGTCTGACCGAGTACGACGACCGCCAGTTAGCCAATCTTATTCGGGTAATGATGGGCCAGGCACCATTGGAAGCGCAGGAGGCCGCGCCGAATCCGCCCCCGGCTGAGCCGAAGCGGGTGCCCTATACCGAGGAAGAAATCAAAGCCATCAAGCAGCAGCGCGAGCGAATGGGTATCTATCAACTCGACCGACTTCCCGATCAGGCGGAACTCGATAAGACCCTGCGGCAGGGAATGACCGCCGACGAAGTGATCGCCATTTTCGGAAAGCCGAGCCGCCACAATCGGAAGCCGGACCGAACGGATTTCTATCTGGAATACGAAATCGCCCCGGAGCGCCGGCCTGACAAGCCTGCGGGCACCATGGCTCCGGAGAGCTTCAAGGTCGAATTCCGTGACGGCAAGGCTGCGAGCTGGCACTTCAGCCTTTGGAGTGGTGCCCCCCGCGAGTTGAAGAATGAGAACTCGGCAACGGGCATGTTGAAAGGGACTTTTCCCGCAATCGACCTCGCCGACGAGGATGTGAACTTCGTTGCATGGATCGAGGGCATTCGAATTCCGGACCTCAACCAACCGGTGTCACAGAACGATCTCGCCGCTTTGCTGGTAATGCTAGGCATGCCAATCGACGCCAACAAGCACGACACCATCCGGGCTGACTGCGACGTTCTCAGGATCCTTGCAAAATACGTGCCGGAGGTCGCCAAACTGACCGCCGCCGCCAAGGACGGAAAGATTTCTCTCCCCGACCTTCGCGCGGTGGTCACACCGTTCATGATTGGAAAAACGCCGATTCCCGATCCGAAGCCCTCTGCCGAGAGGTAAGTCGGAGTTATTCCGCTTGAGACCTCGAATCGGATTTCCGGGGGCGGCACACCTCCGGACCGCCCGGATCACGGCAGGTTGGTGTAGCCCATCAGGAAGCGGTCGCACTCGCGGGCGGCGCCGCGGCCTTCGTTGATGGCCCAGACGACGAGTGACTGTCCGCGGCGCATGTCGCCGGCGGCGAAGATGCCGGGCACGCTGGTGGTGAAGGTTCCGTGGTCGGCCTTCACGTTGGTGCGGGCGTCGGTCTCGAGGTCGAACTGGCGGATGATTTCCTGTTCGGGTCCGAGGAAGCCCATGGCAAGCAGAACCAACTGCGCGGGGATGACGCGGGCGCTGCCGGCCTTTTCCTTGGGCGCGAATCGGCCCTGGGCGTCCTTGGTCCATTCGATCTCACAGATTTCCAAACCGGATAGGTCGCCGTTGGCGTCCTTGATGAAGCGCTTGGTTTGGACCAGATACTGGCGCGGATCGCCGCCCTGGACGGCGGCGGCCTCTTCCTGGCCGTAGTCCATCTTGTAAACCTTTGGCCATTCCGGCCACGGGTTGTCCGCGGCGCGCTCCTCGGGCGGCATGGGCATGATTTCCAACTGCACCACGCTCTTGCACCCGTGGCGGAGGCTGGTGCCCACACAGTCGGTGCCGGTGTCGCCGCCGCCGATCACCACCACGTCCTTGCCGGTGGCATTGAGCGCGGGGGTGGTGCCATCGAATTTGTGATCCAACTGATAGCGGGTGTTCTCGGTTAGGAATTCCATCGCCAGATGGACGCCTTTGGCATCGCGGCCTTCGATCGGCAGGTCGCGGCCGAGCGTGGCGCCGCAGCAGAGGATCACCGCGTCGAAATCCGACCGGAGCCGGGCCGGCGTCCATTCGGCGTCGCGGCCGATGGCGACGCCGGTCTTGAAGACCACGCCTTCCGCGGTCAGCAGGTCAACGCGGCGCTGGACCACGCGTTCCTTGTCGAGTTTCATGTTGGGGATGCCATACATCAGGAGGCCGCCGACGCGGTCCTCGCGTTCGAAGACGGTCACCAAGTGGCCCGCCTGGTTGAGTTGGTCCGCCGCGGCCAAGCCTGCCGGGCCTGAGCCGACGACCGCGACTTTCTTGCCGGTGCGCGCGGCGGGGACGCGCGGGGTCACCCAGCCTTCCTCCCACCCTTTGTCGATGATGGCGCACTCGTTGTTTTTGATAGTTACGGGCGGCTTGATCACGCCGAGCACGCACGAGCCTTCGCAGGGAGCGGGGCAGACGCGGCCGGTGAATTCCGGGAAATTGTTGGTCTTGTGGAGGCGGTCGAGCGCCTCATGCCAGCGTCCGCGGAAGATCAGGTCGTTCCATTCCGGAATCAGGTTGTTGATCGGGCAACCGCTGGCCATGCCGGAAACGATGTGGCCGGTGTGGCAGAACGGCGTGCCGCAGTCCATGCAGCGCGCGCCTTGGGTGCGGCGTTCCTTGTCATCGCCATGAATCTTGAACTCGCGCCAATGCTTGAGCCGCTCCAGCGGTGCGGTCTCGCTGTCGGTCTGGCGGGGGAACTCTTTGAAGCCGGTTGGTTTGCCCATGGTGGTGGAAGTTTGCAGGTGTTCGTGGATTAGAGAAAGAAGACTGAAGGCTTGAAGTCAGAAGACAGAAGACTGGAATAGATAAAGGACAGATGATGAATTCCTGCGGATGCGATGCTTCGGGTGGCAGTTGCTGGCTGCGATGCGTTAGTGCGGCTCATATTCTTGTCTTCAGTCTTCTGTCTCCATGTCTTCTGTCTTACCATCAGTTGCCGCCGACGCGGGAGAGGTCCTTGAGGTTTTCCTCGAAGGCCGCCATGGCCGCTTCGTCGCCGGAGAGGCCCTGTTCCTCGACCTTCTTGAAACAGGCGAGCATGCGTTCGTAATCGCGGGGAAGGATTTTGAAGAACTTCGGCAGTTCGGCATCCCAGTGGTCGAGGATGAACCGTCCGCGGGACGAGCAGGTGAGAAGAACATGGCGTTCGATCTCGGCCTTGACCGCGGCGATATCCTCGTCCGCGCACTCGATGAGCCGATAAAGGTTCACCATTTCCTTGTTGAGGCGTTTTTCGAACAGTCCGTCGATGTCATACACGTAGGCGGTGCCGCCGGACATGCCGGCCGCGAAATTGCGCCCGGTCTCCCCGAGAACGATCACCTGGCCGCCGGTCATGTATTCGCATCCGTGGTCGCCCACTCCCTCGACGACCGCCCTGACGCCCGAGTTGCGGACGCAGAAGCGCTCGCCGGCGATGCCGTTGATATAGGCGTTTCCGGCGGTGGCCCCGTAGAAAGCCACATTGCCGATGAGGATGTTTTCCTCCGCCTTGAACAGCGATCCGGCGGGCGGGAAAATGATAACTTTCGATCCCGACATTCCTTTTCCGACATAATCGTTCGCATCACCTTCGAGGATGAAGGTCATGCCCGGCGGAGTGAATGCCGCGAACGATTGGCCGGCCGATCCGGTGAAGCGCAGCTCGATGGTGTCCTCCGGCAGGCCCTTGCCGCCGTGGGCGCGCGTGACTTCGCTGCCGGTGATGGTGCCCACCACGCGGTTGACGTTGGTGATCGGCAGTTCGATGCGGACCTTCTCGCCGCGCTTGATCGCGGGCCGGCACAGGGCCAGCAGGTGGGTGTTGTCGAGCGCCTTGTCGAGGCCGTGATCCTGGATCCTGGTGCAATAGGTGCCCACTTCATCGCCCACATCGGGCCGGTGGAACACGGAGATGAGATCCACGCCAGCGGCCTTCCAGTGGTCGGTGGCCTCCTGCATGTCGAGACATTCGGAGTGGCCCACCATCTCGTTGACCGAGCGGAACCCGAGTTCGGCCATGATCTCGCGCATTTCCATGGCGATGAAGCGCATGAAATTGACCACGTGTTCCGGCTTGCCGGTGAAGTTCTTGCGGAGTTCCGGATCCTGGGTGGCGACGCCGACCGGGCAGGTGTTTTTCTGGCAGACGCGCATCATCAGGCAGCCCATGGTGACCAGCGGTGCGGTCGCGAAACCGTATTCCTCGGCCCCTAACAGCGTGGCGACCGCCACGTCGCGTCCGGTCTTGAGCTGGCCGTCGGTTTCCAACACCACGCGGGAGCGCAGGTCGTTGAGCAACAGGATCTGGTTGGTTTCCGCGAGGCCGAGTTCCCACGGGGCGCCGGCGTTGTAGATCGACGACGTGGGCGAGGCGCCCGTGCCACCGTCGTGACCGGAAATCAGGATCACATCGGCGTGCGCCTTGGCGACGCCCGCGGCGATGGTGCCCACACCGACTTCGGCCACGAGCTTCACGTTGATGCGCGCTTTCGGGTTGGCGTTCTTGAGGTCATGAATCAGCTCAGCAAGGTCTTCGATCGAATAGATATCATGATGCGGCGGCGGGGAAACGAGGCCCACGCCGGGAGTCGAGTGGCGGACCTTTGCGACCCATGGATAGACCTTGGAACCGGGGAGTTCACCGCCTTCGCCGGGCTTGGCGCCCTGGGAGATCTTGATTTGGATTTCGTCGGAGTTGACGAGGTATTCGGAGGTCACGCCGAAGCGGCCGGACGCCACCTGCTTGATGGCGGAACGCTTGCTGTCGCCGTTTTCCATCGGCACAAAGCGCGACGGATCCTCGCCGCCTTCGCCGGTGTTCGATTTGCCGCCCACGCGGTTCATCGCGATGGCGAGGGTTTCGTGAGCCTCCTGCGAGATCGATCCGAAGGACATCGCGCCGGTCTTGAATCGCCTGGTGATGTCCTCGATGGATTCCACTTCCTCGAGTGGCACCGGCTTGCGCTTGTGGCGGAAGCGCATCAGGCTGCGCAGGGTGGATAGGTTTTCGCTCTGCTCGTTGATCTTGCGGGCGTATTGCCTGTAAACATCGTAGGAACCGGTGCGGACCGCCTTCTGGAGCAGATGGATCGTTTCCGGGTTGAACAGATGGAACTCGCCATCCTTGCGCCATTGATAGACGCCGCCCGATTCGAGGGCCTGCTCGGCCGTCGGCAGATGGCGCTCGGGAAACGCGGCGCGGTGGCGGATGAGCGTCTCCTCGGCAATCTCGTCGAGCCCGGAGCCTTCGCAGCGGCTGGAGGTTCCGGAGAAATACTTGTTCACCAGCGAGGTCGCCAGGCCGATGGTTTCGAAAATCTGCGCGCCGCGGTAGGAGGCCACGGTGGAAATGCCCATCTTGGCCATGGTCTTGACCACACCCTTGATCGATCCTTTCAGGAAGTTGTAAACCGCCTTGTCGAAGTCGATATCGATCACGTTTTCCTCGATCATGCGGTGGATCGAATCGAAAGCCATGTAGGGATTGATCGCGTCGGCGCCGTGCCCGATGAGGGTGGAGAAATGATGCACCTCGCGGGCCTCGCCGGTTTCCAGGACGATCGACACCTTGGTGCGGGTGCCGGAGCGGACCAGATGGTGGTGGATGCCGCCGGCCACCAGCAGGGTGGGCATGGCCGCGCGGAACTCGGACAGATTCCGGTCGGTTAGAATAATGATATTCGCGCCGCGGGCGATCTGCTGGTCCACCTGGGCGCACAGCGCGTCGAACGCGTTGTCCAGCCCCTTTCCGCCGAGATGGATGGGGAACAGCGCGTCAAGGGTCACGGATTTGAATCCGGGCCGGTCGATCTCGCGGAGGCGGGCGAGCTGCTTGTTATCGATCAGCGGGCTGTCCAGGCGGATCATCCGGCAGCTTTCCGGCTTGGGATCGAGCAGGTTGCCCTCCGATCCGATGAAGGTCTCGGTGGCGGTGACGAGTTCCTCGCGAATGCAGTCGAGAGCCGGGTTGGTAACCTGGGCGAAGATCTGTTTGAAATACTGATAGAGATGCTTCGGTTTCTGGGACAGCACCGCGAGCGGCGTGTCGTTGCCCATCGAGGCGATCGGTTGGACGCCACTGGTGGCGGTGGGCGAGATCACCATCCGCAGGTCTTCGAAGGTATAACCGAACGCGATCTGGCGTTCCTGGATGCGGTCCGGCTCCACGGTTGCCGGATTCTTCGGCTCGGGCAGGTCCTTGAGCAGCAGGCGGTTCTCATCGAGCCACTTCTGATAGGGTTTTGCGGAATAGACCCGGTGCTTGACTTCGTCGTCCGGGATGATCCTGCCCTCGTTCATGTCCACGAGGAACATGCGGCCGGGGCGCAGGCGGCCTTTCTCGACGACGGTGAGCGGATCGAGATCCGGGATGACGCCCACTTCGGAGGCCATGATGACGAGGTCGTCATTGGTGACATAATACCGGCTCGGGCGCAGGCCGTTGCGGTCGAGCACCGCTCCGATGAGCTTGCCATCGGAGAAGGTGATGGATGCCGGGCCGTCCCAGGGCTCCATCAGGCAGGCGTGGTATTCGTAGAACGCCTTCTTGTCCGGCGGCATGAGAGTGTGGCGCTCCCACGGTTCGGGGATCATCATCATCACCGCGTGGACCAGGTCGTAGCCGCCCAGGTGCATGAATTCCAGCACGTTGTCGAAGCGCGCGGAGTCCGAACCGTCCTCATCGACGATCGGGAAAATATCGCGGATGTTGTCGCCGAACTTGTCGCTCTGGCAGAGTGACTCGCGGGCTTTCATCAGGTTGGCGTTGCCCATCACCGTGTTGATTTCGCCGTTGTGGGCGATGAAACGGTTGGGATGCGCGCGCGACCACGAGGGGAAGGTGTTGGTGGAGAAACGGGTGTGCATCAGCGCCAGCGCGCTTTCGAAATCCGGGTCGTGGAGGTCCGGGAAATACTGCCCTAACTGGCAAGGCGTGAGCATGCCCTTGTAAACCATCGTCCGCGCGGAGAGGTTGGTCACATAATGGTACTCCGCGCCGGGGAAGGTGTTGGATTTCAGACCGTGGACGCTCTTGAATTTGTTAGGCATCTCGTTGTCGCGGATCCACGCGCGCACCCGTTTGCGGATGATGAACAGCTTGCGCTCGAACTCCATCGGGTCGGTGATTGCCGGATTCTTCCCGATGAACACCTGGCGGATGGCCGGCTCGAAACGGCCCGACATTTTCCCAAGAATCTCGCTGCGCACCGGCACCGAGCGCCAGCCGAGGAACGTCTGCTCCTCATCGTGGATGATGTGCTCGAACACCTGCATCGCCGCCTCGCGGGCGGACGCTTCCGGCGAGAAAAACACCAGACCGGAGCCGTATTCGCCCTCCGGCGGCAGCTCGATGCCCTTCCTCGCCATCTCGCGGCGGAGGAATTTGTCGGGCATCTGGACGAACAACCCCGCGCCGTCTCCGGTGGCCGGGTCGGATCCGCTGGCGCCGCGATGATCCATCTGCTCGTTCATCGTGAGCGTTTTCAGGATGATGTCGTGCGAACGTTTCCCTTTCAGATGGGCGATGAAGCCGACGCCACAGCCGTCCTTTTCGCGGGACGGATGCCAAAGGCCCTGGGGTTCGGGCCAGCCAAGCGGGGATTTGAACGTGTCAGACATGGACGGGTCAGTGTGAGGTGTGTGGATCAGGGAAGGAAAACGTGGACGAATCGGGGGAAAAGGCAAGCACGGACGTTTGCCGGTGATAACGGGCAACCGGGGGGCGAAACTGCGATTCCATCCGGGGTCCGGACGGGTGAACGCTGATTTGATGGGAGTGAACCGGGATTTTGAATCAAATTGGTTTCTTGAAGTGCTAAAGTTGAGGCTGAAAACGCGATTTTCACGCGGGCGCGGCGAGATTAGGGGATGATTTCATGGATTCAAGTGCAAATTTCAGGAATCTTGCCTCTCGGATACCCCAAAATGGGTTATTACAAGCAGAATTCATGCCAGGTGAATCGTCGCTCCGGCGGGTTTGGCTCGCACCGGCCGGAAATCTCCACCGCAAGGACGCGATGCTGCCATGGGGATCGCGGATGGCGGGTGGGCGCCTGCGGGATGAATGCACTGCCCAGCCTGCGCGACCGCGAGGCGGTTTGGTGAATATCCTTTGTTTGCCGAAATCAGGGATTCCGGATGGATTCGACCTTCACGCTAGCCGACCGGGCCATGAACTCGGGGGCATACATGCACCGGATGGTGGCGGGTCCGGTTTGATAGGTGCCGGCGTGTTGGACTCGTGAGACATGCTCGAAAACGTGCGTGCCTTTCGGCAGGGAGTCGATGAAGATGTGCGTGGCGGAGTCGCGGGTGCTTTCGTAGTAGCCCACGCCGTTGTTCCAGCGGTAGCCGCTCAGCACATTGGCCGGCTCGGTGCCGCTGCCGCGGTCGTCCTTGAGGTGGACGAATTCCAGCTCGCGCGCGCTGGTTACCACCAGGCGGGTGATGAGTTCGTCGCCGGGATGCAATTGGCCGGCCACAGGTTCCTCCTTGGGACCGGCCGGCGTCTGGCGGCGAACCAGCAGATGCTTTTCGATTTTCAGTCCGCCGGACTCGTGGCTGGCAAGCTTGGCGGGGTCCTCGAAATACCGCCAGTGGAGGTTCACCCATGCCACGCCGGGATCGGGATTGGTTAGGGTGAGCGAGGCCATTTCCGGTTTCACCTCGGTTCCGGGAATCCGATGCTCATAGTAGCCGGTGCCGGGTTCCGGTTTGCCGGGATCGAGCGGCCTGCCGCCGAGGGCGACACGGACGAGTGCGTCCGAGGCCAGCGGGCTGGGGCCGACCGGGCCGACGAGCAGAGCGTGAATGGCGGCGGCGGTGGCGGTGGTGGTTTGCCAATCGCCATCGCGGTGCTGGTGGATGATCCAGGCGCGGCAGTCGTCCACGGCTTTGGCGTCGCCGTCAATCTCACCGAAGGCGGCGATCATCGCGGCTTGGGTTTCGACCGGCGCGTCCCACCACCAGCCGCTGCCGGGAGGCGCGGGCCATGACATGCCGGTTTGCGGGTGGTTGACGGCGGTTTCTCGGAACGCGCGGGTGATGAGGCGAGCGGTGTCTTTTTCGCCATGCCGCCACAGGGCAAGCGCGAGTTGGGCGGTGGTTAGGCGTGAGTTGAGTTTGTTCCAATGTTGTTTGCCTTGGGCGATGAAATAGGCGAGGGAATCCTGGTCCCATTCGGCGGTCTTGCGGTCGTTGAGAAAGAACGATCGGCTGTAGAGGGCATGAACGATGAACGGAGAAAGGTGGTTTTCATTCAGTGTTCCGGGAGCCTTTCTTTCGGCATGGATGAGCTGGCGATGGACCTCGGTTAGGCTGCCGTCGAGGGCCGTCGCGCCTTTGATTGCCGGTTCGGTGTCCACTTCGACACCCGCGGCGCGCAGTTCGCCGTAGCCAGCCACGATGTGGGCGGTGATGGATTCGGATGCAAGTCCGCCGGGAAACCACGGCCACATGCCATTGGATAGTTGCATTTCCTTGAGCTTGGCGCGGGCCTTGGCGATTTCGTCCGCCATGCGGTTGTCGTCAAACAGCAGCGCCACGCGCTGGCGGCGGGCGGTGTCGTCCCCCGCGTCGCGCAGCCACGGGGTTTCTTCTAACATCATATTGGCGAGTTCCTGGTTTTTCCGCAACGGACTATCGGGTGTGCCGGTGGCGCGCCAGACCTCGAACACGCGGCGGACTTTCGGATCGGAGGTGACGATTTTGTGGCCCATGGCGTTGGCATAGAGGCGCGAGAAGGTTTGTTCGGCGCATTCGTGCGGGAACTCCATTAGATAGGGCAGAGCCATCACCGCATACCACGCGGGGCGCGAGACCACCTGCACCTGCAGCGAATCATGGCGCAGGGTGTCCGATTTTCCGCTGGCGGCGAGCGAGGCGAAGTCGCACTTCGTTTCGCCCGCGGTGCGGAGGGTGATTGCCATCGAGTCGGTGGCCGGCACAAGGCGCGGCAGGACCGGCAGCCAGCCCTCCTCGCCGTCGGTTAGATCACCGCAGGCGGCGCGCGCCTGATAACGGAGAAAGCCGCAGCCGTCCGGCACGGTGAGACGCCAGGCGAGCGTGCGGGATTGCTTGGCGGGAATGGCGAAGGCCTGCTCCGGAGAGGCCACGCCGAGCGCGGCGGTGAGATCGGCGGCGCCGGCGACATCGGATAGAGTGAACTTGGCCAGTCCGGATTGTTCGCGGTCGCTTTGGTTGGAGAGGCGCACGGTGAAATCGAGCGTGTCGCCCTCGCGCAGGAAGCGCGGCGGGTTCGGCTGGACCATCAGATCCTTGGCGGTGACCGTTTCGCCTTCCAGATGGCCGGAGCGCAGTTCCTTGTCGTGTGCGAAGCCGAGAAACTTCCACCGGCCAAGGCCCTCTGGCATGGTAAAAGTCATGCGGATCTTCCCGTCCTTGTCGGTGGCAAGCTGCGGATAGAAGAAGGCGGTCTCATCGAGTTTCCTGCGACTTGCCACCTTTGCCAGCTCCCGCCGCAGGGCTTCGAGCCGCAGGTTTTCACGCTTTTCCTCGGGCGATGTGGGACCAGAGGGAGTGGCAGGGGTGACGGGAAAGCCGAAACCGTTGCCAGCCAGGGAGTTGGCCGAGGTTCCTACCGAGTTTGGAAGTTCCGGAGGTTCGTAGAAATTGAGAACCGTGGTGTCCAAAGTCGTCACATGCCTGAATCTGGAGATCACCCTTCGTCCATCTGATGAGACTAAAATGGTGGATCCCTCCGACGATTCATCCAATCCGGCCAACAAATCGCGAAACGGGTGACAGATTTCATCGGGTCGGTAACCAAGTCCCGATTGGTTGCTCTCTCCGCTTGCAAAGTCCCACCAGTTCCGCTCGTCGTAGCCTCGCTCCCAACCGGCATCTCGCAGCAAGCTGTGCACCCCCGCGAAAGCGTGGCTTGTGAGATCGTCCAGCGACGCATCGTAGAGAGTTGCCACCATTTCCGCGGAAGCCGGCTTCCCGTCCGGTCCCGTGATCACCGCTGTCCAGGTTTCGTTGGCACCGGGTTGCAGCTTGGAGGTGTTGTGTTCCCACTTCACGGAAAGTTCCTTGTTGGACCATGGAATTTCAACAACACCGGCCCACGAGTGCCGGCGGTTGTTGGAATATTGATGGACCCGAACCTCGACTCCTCCCCGCAGCGACTCGGCGGTGGGGAGTGAGAATATCTGTTGGGTAGTGCCCGGGCGTGACCATTCGCGTTTCAGCAGGGTGTCATCCCGATACCATTCGACGAGAGCATGGGCCGTTTCGTATCCGCTTCCCCATACCAAGTTGGCAGGCCGACCGGGTTCCAGGGGGCCATCCGGCACGGCCACAAAGAACGGGGTTTTTGTTGGAAACCGGGTGGCTTCCAGATCGAAGACATGGACATTACGGATGGCGGTTACCTTGTTATGCCCCGCATCGGCGGCTTCGAACACCAGACGGTAGCATCCCGCCGGAAGGTCCACCGGAACGATGGCGAAGGATTCATCGCCCTTGCGCTCGGTGGCGACCGCGGTTTTGCGGATGGCTTCGCCGGTCTTCCAGCCTGCCGGACCGGGGCGGGAGGTTTCCGTGAGTGAGAAATACCCATCGCCGGTGAATTCGTCGCGCGGGCAGGTTTCGGGCTGGACTAGTTGATAGACCCGCAGGGTGCCAGTGGCTGGAAATGGCGCGGCATTCACGGTGGCGGTCGTTATTTTCACGGAAACGGGCTTTCCGGCTTCCTGCCAATCCGCCACTTCCATTTCGGCGGCGAAGCGGGAGTAAGCCGCGCTGGCGCTGGCACCCGCGTGCTGGGTTTCTCCGGTGGCATCGGTGACCTTTGCCCCGATGGTGTATTCGAACACCGGATCTTTGTCGGAGGGAAGCCAGGCATCGGGTTCGGCGATGAAAGTGATGGTGAATGAGCCATCGGCTCCAGTGACGGTCTTTCCCAACGCAATGGTCTTGGTGTCCAGCGAGTTTTGGTTCCATCCGAGCCAGTCGCCGATCCCTGCGAAGTAGCTGAAACGATCGACCGCCCATTCGACCTCCGCGCCGTCCAAGGGAGCGCCGGTATAGGTTTTCGCGGTTCCTTTCACTGTCATTTTGGCTCCAAGCTCCACCGGTTCGTCCGGCGGGATCAGCGAAACCTCGAACTTGGGACGCTTGTATTCCTCCACTCTGATCGTCTCCTTTCCCAGATCTTCCGCTTCGAGCGTGAACTGGCCCAACAGGGCGGCTGTCGGCGCTGTGAACGATCCAGCGAACGATCCCATGTCATTGGTCCTGAATTTCGTGCTGGCGACCTTGTTTTCGTTGGATCCGGTCAGGGTCACCGTGACATCCCGATTGGCTAGGGTGTGGTATTCGTTCCTGGTGTCGTCGGCATGAGCGAGGATGCCTTTGAACTGGATCTGCTGTCCCGGCCGGTAAATCGAGCGGTCGGTATGAAAAATGACCGCCTCATGGTGATCGGGATCCGTGTTGTTGTAGTCTAACTGACCTGTGAAGGTTGAATACACGATCGCACGGTCGTTTTCGCGCGTTGCCTGGATGAGAATGGTCCGCTCGCCATGTTGTGTTTTGAAGTTGAACCTGCCGTCATTGTCGGTTTTGAGAACCTGATGGATGACCGGTTCGCCTTTGGCTTTCTGCCAAACATCAATCCTCACGTCCGGCTTGGGGGCGCCAGTCGTGGAGTCCATCACCAAGGAATCATCCTCGATGCGAAGATTTGAAACCCAAACGGGCGCATAGTTGACAAGATCTCGTTTTTCGAAGCCGGGAGCGCAGGAAACAAGCAGGACATAGGATCCTGGTGCCAGATTCTCCGGAGTGCGCACCCTGTGGAAATGGGGCGAGTAGTCGGTGGGGGAGTCCAGAACCGCATCCCATTGGTATGTGGGTTCCCGGTTGAGCCACTTGGCGATGTCGATTCGCTCGTAATCCCTGGGATCCCGTTCGAGTTTTTTCAGATCGGGTTTCCATTCTCTACGGCAGAGCCGGAACCAGAGATGAGGGCTGTTTCGCTGGGTGACGGAGATTTCATCGCCGGTGGGGGGCCATGACCTCGGGGTTTCGACTTTAAGTTCCTGTTGTTCCATTTCACGCATCAGCCCCATGCAAACTTTGCCGGCGGGATGTTTCGGAAATGCTTCCGCGCCGGCCTTGGCGCTGGCGTGGGCTTCGATGGCGCGACCGCCCATTTGGAGCAGGAGGACTTCGTCGTGGCGAGCATCGGCGCTGAGCGGATGCCCGATGTTTTCCCGGATGAAGGACTGGAACGCGGCGAGTTGGCGTTTGGGCTTTTCAGTCCCGCATGCGAAGCGGCCGGCCCACCGGAGGCGCTCGAGGTCGCAGTGCAGAAATGCCGTGCGGTCTTTGTCGTCCCGATGGAACATCATTAGGTCCTGATAGATCGCGAGCGCGCGGGTTTCCGCAGGGAGGGAGTCGGAAGGCGCCGGTTTCCAGGCTAGGAATTCGGCGGCGATGCCGAAAATCGGCGCGGTGGCGGGAATGTCGGATAGAGGATGGTTCCACGGGGACCCAAACAACCCGGATGTTAGAAAATCGGCAAGAGCATGCGCGGCGATGTCGTAGAGCGTCGGGCGCGGCAAATCGCCATAGGCGCCGGGCGGGCCGAGGATTTCGCGAAACGCGGCGACCGGTGTGGTGCGGAGTGATGGAGCCTCCAGCGCTTGGCGGAAATGCCGTTCGATCTCGGCGTGGATTCGCGGGGCGTTCCAGCGCTCGATCCGATCCAGTTCCTGTTGGGGAATATGCTTCCTTTCGAGGATTTCGCGTTCATCCGCTTCGGCGTAGGACATCAGCCAGCGGGCTTGGAATAGGCGGAGGATCGGCTTCACGGGGTCGGGAGCGAGTGGAATCTCCTTCTCCAATTGGCGGACGCCGCCGGGTAGGCCGCCCGGTTCGGATGGGTCGGAATCAAGTTGGTCCTGATCGTCGAAGCGGTTGGCGAATGGGTCCTGTTCGATACTCGCTGAAGGGACTCTCGTTTCTCCCTCCACAAACACCGCCTCCGGAAAGCCCAGGCCGTTTTCGATGCGGACGCGCATCAGGACAGCCTTGGCGCCCTCGCCCCAGGCTTGGTCGGCGAAGGCGGCGGCTTCGAGGGGTTTGAGGAGTTCGACGGTGGTCTTGGCCTGTTTGCTTTCGACGGCATCGCGGACTTTTTTCCAATCGGCCGAGCGGTCGGCCGCGCGCACGAGTGGAGGCATGCCGATGGTTAGAACGGCGAGCGCGGGAAGGAGAAAATTACGAAATGGCATAAACCGTTGGGACGAATGCGGGATCGGACTTATTCGGAGGACTTTGCCCAGCGCGGGACCGCGATGCAGGGGTCGTTGCCTTGCATGAACGCGCCGACATCCGGCTTGGGGGATGCGCCGGGTTCCGGTGTATCGTGTTTTCCATCGATTCCCCTGCAGCGGATGACGCGCGCTTGGATGTCCAATTCGAGCGGTTTGCCGTCGGCTGGATCGGTTAGGTCGGCGAATGCCTCCGGTGTGATCGGTTTTCCGTCCCGTTCGAGTTCCAGCCAGCGGATGCATGCGGTAATGAGAAGATCGTGGCTGATAAGGGAGGCCAGCATGGTGTAGGTTGGAGAGGTGCCGTACTCCGCAAGGAGGTCTCCCAAACCGTTGGGGCGGTTGGCGTAGTCCGCGAGGGTGTGTCCGGTGGGTTTGGGATTGAGGGTGGGCCACTTCATCATGGGAGTCCCGGCCTTGAGGCAGGCGATGTCCTGAATTGTGTGCTCGATGATCCTCTTGGACTCCGCGGCATCGTCGGACGGCAGACCGCGCAGGTCATCCGCGGTGAGTTTGTCGAAGGGCGGTTTGAGCGACGCGGCGGCGAATTTCAGATTCAGCTCGGATTCTTCCTTGGTTTCTTCTCTTTGGAGATAGGCCAGTGCCCAGCGGGCGTCACTTTTGAGAGATTCGATACGGGCGGCGGTGTCCGGGGGATAGTCGCTGGCGAACTTCGCGATTTGTGAGAGTCGGACCACCGGTTCCGGATGACGCTTCAGGTCGCAAAAAAGAAACTCGAAGGCCCGCTTGCGTCCGTTATTGGCGATCACGAATTCCACGAAGATCGGGTTGGCGTTGGATAGATCGCGTGACCAGCGTAGCAGATCGCCAACGATCTTGTCGGCGGTTTGGCGGTCGCCATCCATGCGGGCCTGAAGGGCGAGGATCTTACAGCCGTCGTATAGGTATGGGAGCGTCACCACCTGGCTATCATGGGCCGACCATTCGGGGAACGCCAGGGGTGGCTGGAGGATGCGGTTGGCTGCCTGATGCCAGGTCCGAAGTTTCCCAAGGAGTTCGGTGTCGGTGACCGGCTTGCCTGTAAGGAGTGAGAGTCGGGCCTCGCGTAGCGTTGCGGTGAGTTTCGGGTTGGGCTCGTCGAGGGCTTCCTTCAACCGGCGCAGTTTCGTTTCGCTGCCTGCCGGAGCCGTGACGGCGGGTTTCAGTTCGTCCGGAATCGCGGGCGGAGCGGCACCGTTTTCCGGAGCCGCGTGGATGAGACCGTATGCACCGAAAGTTAGAAAAACCAGCGGGGCGGATAGGATGCCGCGGATGTTCATGGTGGCGGGAGCCTAACCTGCCGGTGGGCGGCGGTCAAGGCGCGGATGCCTGCCGGATTTCCAAGCGGTAGCCGATGCCCGGTTCGTTGACCACGCGGACGCCGCGGTCGCCGAGTTTCCGGCGCAGGTGGCTGATGTGGACGCGCAGGCCCTCGGCGGGGTCGCTTTGTTGGACCGGCCAGACGTGTTTGACGATCTGGTTCTGGGTCACGATCCGCCCGGCATGCTCGGTTAGAATGGATAGAATGGAGAACTCGGTGGGGGTGAGCCTGAGCGGTTCGCCATCGAGGTCCGCCTCGTGGCGGAGGAGGTCGAGCTTGAGTGCGCCTGCGGTGATTTCCGGGGTGTGGCGGGGTCCGCGCCGGCGCTGGATCACCTCCAGCCGTGCCAGCAGTTCCGCCGAGCCGAACGGCTTGGTGACGTAGTCGTCGGCCCCGGTTTCCAATGCCTGAACTTTCACGGTTTCCTGGTCGCGCACGCTGAGGACGAGCACCGGGACATCGCTCCACTCGCGGAGGCGGGCGAGGGTTTCGATGCCGCCCATTCCCGGCAGGCCCAGATCCAACAGCACGACGTCCGGGCGGTGAAACGCGGCTTCCTGGAGGCCGCGCAAGCCTTCGTCCGCCTCGCAGACCTCATAACCGCGCGACTCCAGCACCATGCGCAGCAGGCGGCGCATTTGCGGTTCGTCGTCGATGATGAGTGCTTTGCCCATGGTTGGTGTCAGTCGGGATGGACGCGGACCGGGAGTGTTAGAGTGAAGATCGCGCCGCCGTGCGGGTGGTTGGCCGCAGTGATATCGCCTTGCATCGCCCGCATCAAGCCCCGTGAGATTGCCAGTCCCAGGCCGGTGCCGCCGGTCGGCGAGCCTTCGGCCCGATAGAATTTCTCGAAAAGATGGGGCACGGCGTCCTCGGGGATGCCCGGTCCGTGGTCGCGGATGTCGATTTCGAGAACCCGGTCGTTGAGGCGGGCGCGGATGTCGATGACCGATCCGTGGGGGGCGTGGAGGGTGGCGTTGTGGAGGATGTTAGAGAGTGCCTGGGCGACGAGGCGTCCGTCGAGCTTGAGGAGCGGCAGGGCGTCGGCACCGGCGATGACGGTGTGGAATGGGGCGAGTTCGCGTTGGAACGGCGCGACTGCGGCTTCCAGCACGTCGCTGACTTCACACCAGTCCGGGGTGGGCTTGACGGCGTCGGCCTCGACGCGGGTGATCTCCAGCAGGTTTTCGACGATCCGTTGGAGTCGGCGCGAGGCGGTATCGATTTCCGCGGCGTAGGGATTTCCGGTGCCGATGCCTTCGAGGGCGGTGCGGATGATGGTGATGGGGGTTTTCAGCTCGTGGGAGACGCTATCGAGGAGGGTGCGGTGGAGCCGTTCGGCTTCGGCGGAGAGTTCGGCGCGGTGTTTTTCCGCGAGGAGGCGTTCGCGTTCGAGGTGGTGTTGTTCGAGGGCCGCCTCCCGGGCGCGCAGGCGGGTGATGAGGTGTCCCATGCCCAGCGCCACCACGAAGAACAGCGCGAACATCACGCCGTCCGCCGGTTTTTCGATGTGGAAGGTGAATTGCGGGGGGATGAACAGGAAATTCCAAACCAGCGCGCCGATCACCGCCATGGTTAGAACGGGTCCGCGGTTCCAGCGGGTTCCGGCGAGCACCAGGGCTAGCAGAAACACCAGCGCCGCGAACATGTGCCCGGTGTAGGGCAGCACGCCCCAACAGGCGGACGCCAGCACGAACAGCACCGCGATTCCCACACCAAGCTGGCCCTCGGGCGACGGCGGGGCGGGGGAGGGGTGGTTCGGTTGGGTTGGCGGGTTCATGGTATCCGGATGGCCCGGCAGGCGGGTGTTGGTTAGATTTCGACTTGCTGGCCGAGTTCGATCACCCGGCCCGCGGGGATTTGGAAGTACGAAGCGGGTTGCTGGGCGAGCTTGCTGGCGCAGGAGAACAGGTGTTCGCGCCAGCGAGCCATGCCGGGAGTGCGGGATGGGATGATGATTTCACGTCCGAGGAAGAAGGTAGCCTGTTCGATGTCCACCGCAAGCCCGTGTGCGGTGGCTTGCCGCAACAATCGCCGGACATCGGGTTTCTGCATGAATCCGAAACGGCCGGTGAGCCGCCAGAAACCGGTGGCCAGACAGGTGACCTCCAGTCTTCTGCTAGGCGGGACCCACGGTTCGTCGGTGGTTGTTAGTGTCATGAAAACCACCCGTTCGTGGATGGCGCGGTAGTGTTTCAGGCTGTGGAGCAGCGCCACCGGCGTGCGGCCGGGCATGCTGGTCAGAAAGACCGCGGTGCCGGGGACTCTGAGCGTTTGCCCGCGGCCGAGGCTGGTGATGAGTTCTTCCTGGGACAGCGCGCTTTTCTCCAGCGACGCGCGCACGAGGCGGCGTCCGGTCGCCCAGGTGGTCATCAGGGTGAACACCAGCGCGCCCGCCGCCAGCGGAAACCATCCGCCATCGAAAAACTTCGCCAGGTTGGCTCCGAGAAACGCCATTTCGAGGAACGCGAAGACCGCGCACAGCGGCAGCGTCCGCAGAACCGACCAGCGCCACAGGTGCCGCGCCACGAAATAGAACAGGATCGTGGTGATCAGCATGGTCATGGTGACGGCCACGCCGTAAGCCGCCGCCAGATTGCCGGAAGTGCGGAACGCGAGCACCAGCGTCACGCACGCCGCCATCAGGCAGCGGTTGACGAACGGGATGTAGATCTGGCCGCGGGTGTGCTCGGACGTGTGCCGGATCGCGATGCGGGGGAGATAACCTAACTGAACAGCGCTCAGCGTGAGCGAATAAGTGCCGCTGATGAGCGCCTGAGAGGCGATCACCGTGGCCGCCGTGGCCAGCACGACGAGGGGCAGCGCTGCCCAGCCGGGGGCCATTTGGAAAAACGGCGCGTTGGCGAGGTCCGGTTGTCTCAGAAGCAAAGCGCCTTGGCCCAGGTAGTTCAGCGCAAGGGCGGGAAACACCAGGGCGAACCACGCGCGGCGGATCGGTCCGGCGCCGAAGTGGCCCATATCGGCGTAAAGCGCCTCGCCGCCGGTCACCGCCAGAAACACGCTGCCCAGAATGACAAAGCCCGCGTGGCCGCCGGTGGTTAGAAAATGCCAGCCGTGCCAGGGATTGAAGGCAGCCAGGATTTCCGGAGCGCGGACCAGATGGACGAGACCCAGTACGCCGATGGCGGCGAACCATAGGCCGGTGATGGGACCGAAAAAGCGCCCGACTTTCGCCGTGCCGAGGAACTGGAAGGAAAACAGCGCGATCAGGATCACGATGGTGATCCCCATGATGAGCCATTGCATGTGATGTTCCCATGAGGCCAGCGCCTCCGTGCCGGTGGGCCTGGTGCCTAGCAAGCCGCCTTCTTTCAATCCCTCCACCGCGCTGAGCACCGAGATGGCCGGGGTGATGATACCGTCGCCGAACAACAGCGCCGCTCCGAACAGACCCAGCAACACCACCGCTTTCCGGATCCGCCCGTCCGCGGGCATGCCCTGGGAGGCCAGCGCCATCAGCGAGAGCACCCCGCCCTCGCCGCGGTTGTCGGCGCGCAGGATGAAGGCGAGGTATTTCAGGCAGATCAGCGCGATCAATGCCCAGAGAATCAGCGAGACCACCCCCAGCAGATTGGCCGACGTGGCCGCCACATGGTGCGCGCTGTGCGGGCTGAAGCATTCCTTCAGCGTGTAGATCGGGCTCGTCCCGATGTCTCCGAACACCACGCCGAGGGCGCCGATGACCAGGGTGGTGGTGGATAGTTTGTGCAGGCCGTGCCGTTCTTGAGCGCCATTCATGCCGCCACAAGGAAAACACAGGCCTACCATACCCGCCAGTGAACGCCCCCGCCCCTGGCGTTAAGAATGTGTGAAGAACGAGATGGAAAACAGGTGGATCAATCCGACGATGCGGCCGGAAACGAAGGGAGAATGAATGGATTTTCGCTATCAATTGTTCTCCCGTTCAATCGCGTGCGGTCCCGCCGAGAGCGCGCGACCTCCGGGGATGGCACGCACCCCTTGGGAAGTGTGGATCCCCGGAGAACACCCCGGCCTCGTTCAATGATAGGACGATTCCACGCGCTGGGCGACATCGCGGTAGCCGTAGTCCACTTCGTAGATCTGTTTGAAGCATTCCAGCGCGTTCACCTTGTCGCCCATTTCGTCGTGGATGATGCCCTTTTCGTAGAGCACTTCCTTCTTGGTGTTGTCCATGGCGTGGAGGTCGGCGATGGCATCGGAGAGCTGTTTGATGGAGAGGTCGAACATGCCCTTGGCCTTGAAGGTGCGGCCCAGCAGCAAGAGCACCTTGGTGCGGATGTGCGGGCTGCGGGTGGCTTGCTGGAGCTGCGGGATTGCGGCCGAGTAGTCGCCGGCATTGTAGTAGGCGGATCCAAGTTCGAAGCGGAGCTGCGGATCGGTCGGGTTCACCTCGACGCGTTTTTTCGCTTCCTCGACGACGATGGCCATCCGTTCCGCGCGGTGTGCGGCGAGTGCGGCCTGGAGTTCCTCGTTATCGGGGTCCGCGGCGGCGGAGGCTTCGAGTTGTTTGAGGTGGGCGTCAGCGGCGCGGTCCTTCATGTGGCCGGCCTTGGTGGCGAGTGCGACGTCGCCGTTGGAAAGGGTGTGGGCCCATTCGTAGAAGGTGCGGGCGTTTTCCCAATCTTCGAGCTGCTCGTAGATGGCGGCAAGGTCCTTGACTGTTAGAAGGTGGTTGGGGTCGGCGTTGTATTTCTCGATGATCCGGTCGCGGCGTTCCTCGAGTTGTTCCTTGGTGAGGCCGGTGCGGCTGGCGCGTTCGAGTTCCTCCATTTCCGCCTGGTTGCGGATCAGGGCGCGCATGTCGGTGTTTTCGTCCCATTTCTGCTTCTGCATCGAAGCGCGGGCTGAGGCGTCCTTTGAGCCCTTGATGGCGGCGGAGTCGGCCGGGTGGTGCTTGATGATGTCGTTATAGACTTCCGAGGCGGTGAGGGGCTGGTTGTGGGTCAGATAGAACTCGGCCAGCTTGTGCATCAGCTTGGCGTTTTCCGGGCAGCCTTTGCGGATGGTTTCGAGGGCGAACGCGGCGGAATCGTGCAACTCCAATTTCATGAAGATGTCGAAAAGCAATTCGGCGGCCGCTTCGTTGTAGGGCTCCTTTTCCAGTTCCTTTTCGATCAGCGGCAGGGTACCCGCGGGATCTTTCTTGGCCTGGCTGGCCAGTTTCATCATGCCCACGCCGCCGGTCTGGATGCCGAAAAGCCCGCCCTTTTTCTTCGGCGGGCCGACGAGTTGGATTTCACAGGAACGCAGCGCCTTGCGACCATCGAGGAATCCCGGAGCGTCCTTGACGACGGCCTGCAGCAGGCTGATGGCGTACGCCAGATTGTTGGTCTGGATGGCGCTGAGGCCTTTGAGCCATAGGGCTTTGAGGTTTTGCGGAAGGTCTTTTTCGGCGATCTCGGGCATGGCAGGGAAAAATGGGCTGGGGATTTTCTGAGTGGCCCCGGCGGGCGAGGCGCGGGAGTATGGTTTCGGGATCGGGGCTTGGCAAGTCCGGTTTTTCGGGAATGGAGGATTTGCGCGGGGGGGCTGTTGGCGTGCCGCGAATTCCGCTTGCCATGCGGGATTGTCCGCACGCACCATCGGCGCGTGACTCCCCAGCTAGCTGATCTCTTCGAATTTCTCCGTTTTCCCAGCATTTCCACCGACTCCCGGCATGCCGGGGACGTGCGCGCCTGCGCCGAATGGCTGGTGGACAAGCTGACCGGCATGGGCTTGGCCGCGGAACTGCACCCGACGCCCGGCCATCCGGTGGTGGTGGCGCGCAATGCCCACGTTTCCGGCCGCCGGACGGTGCTGATTTACGGCCACTACGATGTGCAGCCCGTCGATCCGCTTCCGCTGTGGAAAAGCGCTCCGTTCGAGCCGGAAATCCGGGACGGAAAGATTTGGGCGCGCGGTTCCGCCGACAACAAGGGTCAGATGCTCGCCCACGTGCTCGGCGTGGAGAAGACGCTCCGCGAGCAGGGTGATCTGCCGCTGAACCTGATCTTCCTGTTCGAGGGCGAGGAGGAAATCGGCAGTCCGAATCTGGGGCCGTTTCTGCTGGCCCACCGCGATGAGCTGCGCTGTGACGTGATCGCCATTTCCGATACCGGGATGGTGGCTCCGGGCATGCCGACCATGGGCTACGGTCTGCGCGGGATTTCCTGCTGCGAGGTGATCGTGCGCGGGCCGAAAGGGGACCTTCACTCCGGTCTGTTTGGCGGTGCGGTGGCCAATCCGGCCACGGCCGTGGCGCGGTTGGTGGCCAGCCTCCACGACGCGAACGGCAAGGTGGCGGTGGATGGGTTTTACGAAGACGTCCGCCCGCTCGAATCGTGGGAACGCGACATGTGGGCCAAGGTGCCGGGTGTCAGCGAGGCGGACTTCCTGAAAGGCACCGGATCGCCCGGTCTGTTTGGCGAGCCGGGGTATTCGCCGGCCGAGCGCACTTGGGCACGGCCGACCGCGGAGGTGAACGGGATCGGCGGAGGATACCAGGGGGAAGGTTCGAAAACCGTGCTGCCCGCCGAGGCGTTCGTGAAACTCTCGTTCCGTCTGGTTCCCGATCAGGAGCCCTCCAAGGTCATGGCCTGCGTGGTCAGCCATCTGGAGCGGCATTGCCCGCCCGGCGTCACGCTGGAAGTGGTCCATGGACACGATGGAAAACCCTACGCCACCGATCCGCATTCGCCCTTCGGCAAAGCGGCGCAGGACGCGCTTCGCGAGGTTTTCGGAAAAGAACCGGTGCTGATCCGCGAGGGCGGCAGCATCCCGATCGTCCAAACGTTCCGCGAGATCCTCGGCGCGGACACCTTGTTGCTAGGTCTGGCGCTTTCCGACGCGCAGGTCCACGCGCCCAACGAGAATTTCCCGGTGGAGAATTTCGAGGCGGGCATCCGGCTCAACCAGGCGCTGCTGAGGTGCCTGAGTGTGAAATCTGAAATCTGAAATCTGAAATTCGAAATCTGAAATTCGAAATTCGAAATTCGAAATTCGACATACCCTCCCCCGTCCTCATCTCCTCCCGCTAGATCGCGTCTTCCGTTCCAACTTCCTCCGTCTTCCCCATGTCCGACGAATCCATCCCCAAATCCGACTTCATCCGCGATATCATTGCCGCCGATCTGGCCTCCGGCAAGCACGCGACGACCATCACCCGGTTTCCCCCGGAGCCTAACGGTTATCTGCACGTCGGCCACGCGAAGTCGATCTGCCTGAACTTCGGAATTGCCCAGGAAAACGCGGGCACCGGCGCGCGCTGTCACCTCCGGTTCGACGACACCAACCCGGAAAAGGAAGAGGTGGAATACGTCGAGAGCATCAAGACCGATGTGCGGTGGCTCGGATTCGATTGGGGCGGGCATCTTTACTACGCCAGCGATTATTTCCAGTTCTACTACGACTGTGCGATTCACCTGATCGAAAAGGGCCTGGCCTATATCGAGCAGCAGTCGGCCGAGGAAATGCGCGCCAACCGCGGCAACCTGACCACGCCCGGCACGCCGTCGCCATATCGCGACCGCCCGGTGGCGGAGAACCTCGATTTGTTCGCGCGGATGCGTGCCGGCGAGTTCAATGAAGGCGAATGCGTGTTGCGCGCGAAGATCGACCTCGCGTCGTCCAACATGAACATGCGCGACCCGGTGATCTATCGGATTCTGAAATCCGACCACCACAACACCGGCGGCGCGTGGTGCATCTATCCGATGTATGATTTCGCCCATCCGCTGGAGGATGCGCTGGAGCACATCACCCACTCGCTTTGCACGCTGGAGTTCGAGAACCACCGCCCGCTTTACGACTGGTTCATCGAGAACTGCCCGGTGCCGTCCCGTCCGCGGCAGATCGAGTTCGCGCGGCTCAATCTGAGCTACACGATCATGAGCAAGCGCAAGCTGCTCCAACTGGTGCAGGAAGGCCATGTGGGCGGCTGGGACGATCCCCGGTTGCCGACGATTTCCGGAATCCGCAGGCGCGGCTATCCGGCGGCGGCGGTGCGGCATTTCTGCAGGCGCGTGGGAATCACCAAGTTCAACGGCACCACCGATGTGGCGCTGTTGGAGTTCGACGTGCGCGACCATCTGAATGAATCCGCGCCCCGGCGCATGGCGGTGCTCGATCCGGTGAAAGTGGTGATCGAAAACTGGCCGGCCGGCACCGTCGAACCGATCGAACTGGCCAACCATCCGCAGAATCCGGACATGGGTGTTAGATCCACGCCGCAGGGCGGGGAAGTGTGGATCGAGCGGGACGATTTCATGGAGGATCCGCCGAAGAAATATTTCCGCTTGGGGCCGGGAAGGCATGTCCGTTTGCGTGGCGGCCACATCATCCGCTGCACCGGCTACGAGAAGGACGCCGACGGCCGCGTCACGCTGATCCGCGCCGAATTTCTGCCGGGAACGATGAACGCACCGACTCCCGAAGGCGTGGAATGCAAGGCGGCGATCCACTGGGTGGACGTGGCCACCGCCGGCACCGCCGAGGTGAGGCTTTACGACCGCTTGTTCACGGTGGAGGACCCGGATGGAGCCGAGGGAGGCTTCCTCTCCGTGCTGAATCCGGAGTCGCTCAAAACCGTGACCGCCATGGTGGAGCCGGATCTAACCATGGTGGCCGCCGGGACTTCCTATCAGTTCGAGCGTCTCGGGTATTTCGTCGCCGATGCCGTCGATCACCAGCCGGGAACCCGCCCGGTCTTCAACCGCACCGTCGCCCTGCGCGACTCGTGGGCGAAGAAGGGATAGTCCATTCCGGCTTGCGGCGTGAGGCTGGTGTGGCTTGAATCCGGCATGGCAGAGTTGGAAATGACGCGCGGTTTGTCCGCACTAACGGATCTGGTCGATGACGTCCAGCGGTATTTCATGCTGGAGTTGGAGGGTGGAATCGCGGCCCACCGCGGTCGTCCGGAGTCGTGGGCGTTTGTGGGGATGGAAACGGCCGTGGCGCTGGAGCAGTTGGAGTTCGCGCTCGGGTGTTTGGGAGGCATGCGATCGCCTCTGTTGGTGGACTGCGGCGCGGGGTTGGGTTTCATCGGCATGCTGGCGCGCGGGCTGGGCTTTCGGCCGGTGGGGATCGAGATCAGCCCGCGTTACGTCGAACTTGCGGGCAAACTGCTGCCGTGGGCGGGCGTGGCGGAGGGCGATGTGTTGGAATACGGCTCCTATGGCGAGGCCGACGTGATTTTCTACTACGGGCCGTTCAAGGATGAGGCGCTGCAGGAACGGTTCGAACTCAAGGTCGAGCGGGACGCGAAACCCGGCGCGGTTATCGTCGCCAACCGCAAGGTTTCCGATGCATGGCGCGCGTCGCCCGGTTTCGAGTTGCTCCGGGACGGCGGCGCGGGAAGCTGGATTTTTCGGAAATGTTAGAAGACGGATGTAAACGGAAACGCCGGAGCGCGGACAAACCGGCCCCGGCGTGGGATTGGAGTTTTGATCGGTGCGGATCAGCCCTGCGGCTGGGAACCCGCGTTGCGGATTTGCTCGAAGGTGCCTTCGACGAGGGCCTTGCCCTGGTCGCCGATGTGATAGAGATTGGCCATCGTCTGGATGGTGCTGGCGGCCGGTCCGGCGAAGTGGAAGGTGCAGTTGGTCACTTCGCACTTGTTGAGGACGAACGGCCCGTAACCGAGCACGACGAAGCGGCAGTCGCGGAACTCGCAGGAGTCGTATTCATGGAAATCCAGCACGACTTCTTCGTTGGCGAACGTGTATTTGGCGATTTTCATAGGGGGTTTGTTGGTATGGGATGGGGTTCCGTGCGGACGGTGGGCGGTTTCACCTGAAACCCGCTCCGTCGTTCGTGGACGGCGACCATAGCGGCGAGGGCCGCGGCGCGCAATCCCTTTTTTGAAGTCGTCAGGGGGCGGGCCGGGAATCGAGCTGGAAGACTTGGCCGGACGTGTGCGGCAGGCGTTCGTGGAGAAACCGGATGAAATCGGCCACGGCGGCGGGCGTGTTGAAGGCACCGAGGCAGTGTTCGGCGAGCGCGGCTTCCCGGCGTTGGGGCGGTACGTCGCGGGTCATGCGGGTTTCGAGAAATCCGGGGAGAATGGCGTTCACCCGGATACCTTGGCGGCCATGGCGGTCGGCAAGCTCGCGGGTCAGGCCGAGTAGTGCCGCCTTGGCGGTGGCGTAGGCGCTGATCCCCACGGGTGGATGGAGGGCCGCATGGCTGGAAATGAACACAATATGGCCGCTACCCTGCCCGATCATGCCGGGAATCACCGCCTTGGCACACGCGGCAGATCCGGTGAAATTGACCGCCATCACCGCGTCCCAATCGGTTTCGGAAAGGCGACCGAGAACGCCGTCACGGCTCATTCCGGCCGCGCATACGAGCAGATCGACGGGACGTTCGGCGAAAAACCGGCTGATCGCGGAGGGGTCGGTAACATCCAGAGCCGCGCTGCCCGGAGCCGCGACCGTCCAGTCCGGGCCGGAAAACGCCGTGGCGATGGCCTTCCCAAGCCCGCCCGTGCCTCCGGTGACGACCAAATGCCGCATGCATGGAGCTTGGCCCGTAGCCGGGACATTTTGCAAGAACGGATGCGGGGAAACCTCGCTACCGGGTGCTCCGCGGATTGGCGAGGTGCAGTTTCAGGATCCGCTTGATTTCCTCGTTGGTAGCCGGATGGCTCTGGACACTGTGGCCGGACGAAACGATCTTTTCCGACGCCACCGGGCCGATGTGGGACGACCAGTAGGGCACCACACCGTCCGAACTTTGCGGCGTGTCGCCCCGACCCCGGTCGCCGATGACCGAGTGGAAAACGATCCCCTTTGGCAGAGGCCGCGTGTTCAGCGCCAGGGTGGCTCGGTTCGCGGGGGAGAGAGTGCCAATGGATGTTCCAAACGGATTGTCGCCGGATCCGGGCTTCGCCATTTCCTCCATCGTGGCCAAGGTGTTGTCCAAAAGCTGCACCGTGAGAGTCTTCGGAAGCCGGATCAGCCGCGAGATCCAAAGTGCCGGACGAAGTTCCGCCATCGGACTTCCCCGGTGGGGGGTGGCCAGAAATACGACACGCTTGGGTTCACTCAATGGCTTGTAAATGAATGATTCACGAAGATATTCACGGGTTGTTGAGGAAACGGGAAGAGAGTCAATCGGTCGCTTAAAATACTCGTCATAAACGGCCATTCCCGGATCGGTGACGCTCGCGTGGGTGATTAGGCCTCCCATCGAATGGCCGATGATCACCATTTGATCAAGCTTGCGCGAATGACCCTTCGTTCGGGCGTAGGCGCAGAGTTCGCGGGTCAGTTGCCTGAACCGGCAGGCGCTGTAGGTCCACGGGTTTCCGGTTGGGTAATTGTAGAGCCAGATCTGGTAGTTTTTCCGGAACCACGGTTCGGGAACGAGCGTATTAATCGTATGCTTGAACGCGTCCGGACTCGATACCAGCCCGTGGACGAGAATCACCGGGATCTTTTCCGGGTCATAGGGTTGGAGAAAATAAAACCCGGTCTCCTCGGAAAACCGGTCGGGCAAAAGGACGTTCTGGATCGCGAGATTGTCCAGGTTGCTCATGCCCCAGAAAAACGCGTTCGGGGCGGACCAATCGGCGGCCAGCGTGTGTGTGGTGGAGCCGATCCGGGTATCGTCGCGGTAGAACCGCTTGTGGATGTGCCAGACCGGGCGCGTGGCCTGATCGAAATCCAGCGTGGCGGTGGCGAGGTAGGGCAGGCCGGTCGGCAGGGTGTGTGGTGCGCGGTGCTGTCCCACCGGTGCGGTCTTTTTCCAACCCACCAGCGGGACGCCCACGCCGGGGGTGGTTTTGCTCTCGACGATACCTTTGGTAGGCACGAGAACGGCGGGAAACAGGTTGTCGATCTGGGAGGGATCGATGTGATTCGGATCGGCCGGGGTGATTTCCGAGCCGAGGGCGGAGGCGCGCTCCTGCCAGGTGCCGGGGCCGCAGCGGAGTTGGTCGAACAATTTCGCCACCGCCGCATTGTAGGTGGTGGTCGCCGCCGGCCACGCGTTTTTCCGGGATGGATCGGCCAGAGTCCGCCAGGCACCGCGCGCTTCCGCGAGCAGGGTAGGGGCCGGAACCCGCGATGCCGCCGGAACGCGCGCGCACTGCGGTGGCTGGGGCGCGCCGCAGTGGCAAAGCAGCATCACGGCCAGCAGACCGGTTGGAAACATGGGTGAAAAGCGGATCATGGCGGCCGGAAGCCGGAGTGTGGAGCAGGTTGGAGCCGGTTGCAAGCACGGTCGCGGGGTCACACCATCCGGCGGTCCAGCAGCCGGGCCTTTAGCGGGTCGGACGCCTGCAAGTGGGCCAACGCGATCGCCAACGCGTCCGCCGCGTCGGGCGGCGGAGTCTCGGCCAAGCCCAGCAGCGCGCGCACCATGAACGCCACCTGCGACTTGTCCGCCGTGCCTTTGCCCACCACCGCCATTTTGACCTTGCGCGGGGCGTACTCGTAAACCGGCAGCCCGCTATCGGCCGCGGCGATCAGCGCGGCGGCACGGGCGGCGCCCATGGAAATCGCGGTTCTGTGGGATTGCACGTAGATGATGCCCTCCACCGCCACCTCGTCGGGTTGGAACTGGCTGATCACCCGCGCGAGATGTCCCCGCACGGCCGCCAAAGCCGCGGATTGCGGCAGACGGTCGGGGATGGAAATCACCTCGTAGCCGAGTACCACCGGTTTGCGTGCGTCGCCCTCCACCACCGCATAACCGGTGTTTCTCACAGCAGGATCGATCGCCAGAACGCGCATGACCGCCAACCTGCCCCCCTGCTCCGCAGCGGGCAAGGTCAAACTGGAGGGAGAGACAAGAATCAAGAATCAAGAATCAAGAGACGAGAGTCAGGAGGGGAACCCAACCGGCCACCTAGCGAGGGTGGCTCCGTTGAATCTTCCTGATAGGCGCAAAACGGGCGGGAATGTCGTTGCCAAACCAAGGGGATCGGCACATCTTTTCTCCCGGGGGCAGTCCGGATTTCAATTCCCGACATGTCGCGAATGCAACTGCTGGCATGTAAATGGTCTCTCGACCGATCATCATTTCTGGAGTCGCCGTTCTCGTCGGAGTGTCGGCGTGGTTTCTTTGGTCCTTCGCTAGGCTGACGACAGTTCCAAGTGCTCAATTTGAAGATACGCTACGGATGCCGTCGACGTTTACGATGCACTCTCTGACGTCCCAGGCTCCCCAAACCCTTCCCATGGTGCTTCGGATGCGATTCCCGAAGCTAGCGGCTCAAGGTTCTACAGGTATATTGGACAGGTCGGACGTCTATGTTCTGAGTTCGGGGAGTGGCGATATCGAATGCACAGCGCATGTGCGAGGGGACAGGGTTTGCCATGTCACCTTGAAAGGGAAAGCCGGTGCCGAGACGATGAGGACCACCATCCGGGCTTTGTTCCCGGGATTGTCAGTCGATTGACCGCCACGAAAACACCGGCATACGAATAAGGCATGGCGGGGCGGGCCGGTGACGCGCCCCGGACGGAGGCCAATGTGAGGCGTCCGCGCCACGACCGCCTTTCTGGTAACCGGCGGGAGTGCCGGAGGGACGCCGGCAATCCGGAAGAATCCGCGTTTACCGAATCTTTACAATTTTCCGCTTTTGCGACATACGGGTTTTACACAGCCGTGCCACGGTTTTGCCGAACCTCAACCCCAACCGATCCATGAAACGAACCTTACTACTGTTAGTCCCGGTCATCGCCCTCGCCGCCACCGGCGCGGATAACGAGCGGAAATCCAAGGAAGAGGCGCTTGGCGCTCTGTGGCAGGAGTCGGTTAGCAAGGAGAGTTCCGGCGAGCACGCGGAGGCCTTGCGGCTGGCGAGCCAATACCTGAAGGACGGAGGCGATTCCTATCTGGCGACGATGCGTGCGGCATGGCTGAATTACGGCCAGAAGAACTACGACGAGGCTGCGCGATACTATGCCAATGCGATGCGGATCCAACCCGGCGCGCTGAGCCCCAGACTGGGCCTGTTGACTGTGGCGAAGGACAAGCAGGACCCTCAGGGGGTGAGCAAGGCCGCGGAACTGGTGCTGGCGCTGGAGCCCTCCAACTACCGTGCGCTGTATGCCGTGGCATCGGCGGCGTTTGAGGCGAAGAGTTACGCCAAGGCCGGATCGGTTTACCGGCAGATCCTGAAATTCTATCCGGAGGAAATGGACGCGCTGAGCGGCGCGGCGTGGTCGTCGTTCTATCAGGGGCAGAAAATGGAGGCCCGTTCCGGTTTCCGCCGGCTGGTGAGCGTGAACCCGGACTATCCGTACGCGCGGCAGGGGATCGACGCCTGCAAGTGAATGGAACCACCCTATCCGATTCCGGCCATGAACACCCAATCCACCCGTCTTGACGATCTGATGCTCAACGACCGCGGGTTCGTCTTCGATCCGAACACCGGCGAGAGCTATCAACTGAGCGCCACCGGACTGCAATGCCTGCGGGCGCTGCAGCGCGGCGCCACCACCGCCGCCGTGCTGGCGGAATTGTTGGAAACGCGCGAGGTGGACGCCTTGACCGCCCGCGCCGACCTCGACGCATTCCTCTGGGAACTCAACCAACTCGGCTGGCTATGAAACCACTTCGCATTGCGGTAAGCGGCATGCACCGCGGAGACAACCCCCAGCCCGGCGGATCGATCGTGGCGGACATCCGGCGGGAATGGCCGGACGCGGAGGTCGTCGGGCTGGTTTACAACGCCTACGAAAGCGCGATTTACGCCGCCGACGGGCCACAGGTTTGCCACACCATGCCCTATCCGACGGCCGGGCTGCCGATCTATCTGGAGCGGCTGGCGGAGGTGCGGGCGGCGACACCGTTCGACTGGCTGATCCCGACGCTGGATGCCGAGATCACGATGCTGGCGGGTGCCACCGAGCGGCTTGCCGCGCTGGGAATCCAGGTGAGACTGCCATCCGCTGGGCTGCTCGCGCGATGTGGCAAGGCCAAGCTGCCCGCGCTGGCGGAATCATGTGGCGTGGAAGTGCCGGAAACGGCGGTGGCGCGCGATCTATCCGAGGCGATGGAGCACGCCGGGCGGATGGGCTATCCGGTATTTGTGAAAGGCGCGTTCTACGACGCCTCGCTGGCGCGCGACGCGGCGGCGGTGGCGGCCGCGGGCGGCGCGATCCTGGCCGACTGGGGGCCGCCGCTCATCATCCAGGAGCCGAGCGTGGGCACCGAATTCAACGTGATGGGAATCGGCGATGGCGATGGGGGTTTGTTAGGATATTGTGCCGTGCGCAAGCTGATCATCAGCGACAAAGGCAAGGGCAACGGTTCGGTGGTGGTCCAGGATCCGCGGTTGGATGAAATCACGCGGCGGGTGATCGCCCACACCCGGTGGCCGGGGCCGTTCGAGCTGGAATTCGTCCGAGACGCGCGCGACGACGGTTATCGGCTGATAGAAATCAACCCGCGGTTTCCGGCGTGGGTCGGGTTTCCGGCGCTTTCGGGCGCGAATTTCTCCGCGGCGGCGGTGGAGTGGATGGTTTCCGGCCGTTGCCGGGAACTGCCGCTACCCGAGCCGGGAACGTTTTTCCTCCGCCACCAGATCGAAGTCTGCGGGCGGATGGATCAGATCTCCGGGCTGCTGGTGCAGCATGTTGGTTAGAAAACTTCTTTAGAACAACCCCATGAGCAAACAACCTTACATCGTGCCGGCGATCCGGCGAGTTTCCCAATCCTCCGCCAACCCGCAACGGCTCGGCCGCACGCCGGTGATCGACGTGATCGACGGCGTGCCGGTGGCCGGGCTGCTGGCGCGATTCGGCGGTCCGCTGTTCGTGTTTTCCGAAGCGGGCCTGCGGGCGAAAATCCGCGATGCCAAACGCGCGTTCGCGGCGGTCTATCCGGATGTCACGTTCGCGTGGTCGTACAAGACGAACTACCTCGACGCCGTGTGCCGGGTTTTCCACCAGGAAGGCTCGATGGCCGAGGTGGTTTCTGGTTTCGAATACGAAAAGGCGCGTGCCAACGGCGTGCCGGGTGCCAGGATCATTTTCAACGGCCCCTACAAGACCACCGCCGAACTGCGCCGCGCCGTGGACGAAGGCGCGATGATCCAGGTGGACAACCGCGATGAGGTGGTGGCGCTCGCCAGGCTGGCGGCGGAAATGGATCGCGACCTCAAAGTGGGCATGCGGGTGCATGTCGATACCGGAACGCACGCGGTGTGGAGCAAGTTCGGCTTCTCGGTGGAGGGCGGCGAGGCGCTGCGGATGATCCGCTGGATGACCGAAAACACCCGGCTGCGGGTGTGCGGACTGCACTGCCATGTGGGTACCTTCATGCTGGACGCCGGCGCGTATGCCACGGCGGCGCGCGCGGTGACCGAACTCGCACTCGAAGCGGAGGAGGCCGGATGTCCGCCGGTGTCGTATCTGAACCTGGGCGGCGGATTCGCGTCGCGGGCGCGGCTGCACGGCCAATACCTGCCTCCGGAGCAGGCGACTCCGTCGTTCGACGACTACGCGAGGGAATTGTCCGGGACGATCAAGGACTGCTGGCCGCAGGGACGGACTCTGCCGAAACTCTATCTGGAAACCGGCCGCGCGCTGGTGGACGAGGCGGGCTATTTGTTAGCAAGCGTGGTCGCCGTGAAACAGCGGACGGTCAAGGATGCCGGGGCGGCGCTGGCGGCCTACGGCAAAGGCGGTGCCGGCGGCGCTTTGGCCGCATACGGCAAGGGCGGGAGCGTGGTCGCCGCGGTCGGCGGCCGCCGCAACGCGGTGGTGTTGGACGCCGGGATCCAGATCCTCTACACGACCGCGTGGTATCAGCCGTCGATCTATCCGGCGGCCGAGCCGCGGACCGGCGTGCAGCCGACCACGGTGTATGGTTGCCTGTGCATGAACATCGATGTGATCCGGGAGGAGGCGGCGCTGCCGGACCTGCGGCCGGGGGACGCGGTGGTGATCCATCCGGTGGGCGCCTACAACATCACCCAGTCGATGCAGTTCATTTCCTACCGGCCGGCGGTGGTGATGGTGGGTACGGACGGTCATGCGCACCTGATCCGGCGGCGCGAAACGCTGGAGGACGTGCGCGGGCCCGAGGTGGTCCCCGGATTTCTATCGGAAATCAACGGAACCGCGGGGGAGGCGCGGGTTGATAGGCAATGATCCCGCTGCGCCAGGAAATCCATGTGGGCGAGGCCGGTCCCGGCTTCTGGCGGGTGCTGTGCGAGGCTGTGCCGCGGACTTATGCGATCGTGTTTTACTCGGCGGACGCCCGATTCGGTTGGGCGATGCTGGCGTTGAGCCTGTGTCTTCCGTGGGTGGCGCTGGCCGGTGTGGCTGGCGTGGCGCTGGCCTTGGCAGCGGGCTGGTGGATCGGCGTGGACCGCGGCTGGCTGCGTGGAGGCTTCGCGTTGTTCAACCCGTTGCTGGCCTGCAGCGCCGTGGTTCTAACCGGACGGGCGTCCGGATGGGACACCGGTGTGATCGTGCTGCTGTGGGCGGCTGCGGCGCTGCTGACCCTGGCGCTCACGGTCGGTCTGCAAGGTTGGGTGGCGTCGCGGATCGGGCTATCGGTGCAAAGCGTGCCGGCGGTGATCGTGGTGGCCCTGTTGGGATGGTGCGGCGGAGTTTCGGGAGGGCAGGGGCTGCCGGTGGCGGAGGTGTATTTGTTAGGCGGTTCGCTGGAAGCGCTTCCGGATTGCCTGAGGGCGTTTTTCACCGCATTCGGAGCGATGGTTTTCCAACCGAATGAAACGGTCGGGCTGTTGGTTTATGCGGCGCTGGTGTTGAGTTCGCCGTTGGGCGCTCTAACCGCCACGGTGGGGTTTGCCGCCGGAGCGGCGGTGATGCACGTGCTGGGTTGGCCGGTCACCGCGCTGGGAACGGCCTGGTGCGGATTCAATTTCCTGCTGGCGGGCGTGGCGCTGGGCGCGGGCTATCAGGTTCCTAACAGAACAAGCCTGGTGCTGGCCGCGTTCGGTGGCGGGTTGGTGGCGGTGGCGGCGGTGGGTCTATCCGTCGGGATGGGGCGGCTGGGGCTGGCGCCCGGCGCGCTGCCCTACAATCTGGTGGTGCTTGGCGTGATGGCCGGCCTGCGCTGGCTTCCGCAGCCGCGAGGTCTTCTGCGGTCGCCGTGGACCACCCTGCAACCCGAGGCCACGGCGCGGGTGATGCAGATCAACGCGCTGCGGTTTACGGATTTCCTCAAACCCGCGCTGTTTCTGCCGTGGACCGGCACGCGGGTGGTGACGCAGGGTTTCGACGGTGATCTAACACACCGCGGCGCGTGGCGGCACGGGCTGGATTTCGAGGCACCCGGCGGCGCGGGATCATGGGACGCGGGCAGCGGAGACCTCCGGGAGTTCGCGGTGTTCGGGACACCGGTTTATTCCCCGGTGGATGGCACGGTGGTTGCTGTGGAAAACACGGTCGCCGACAACCCCGTGGGCACCAACAACCCGGAGCAAAACTGGGGAAACCATGTGATCGTCCGGAGCGATCTCGGCCACCACGTGATGCTGGCGCATTTCCAACAAGGCAGCATCGTGGTGGCGGCGCACCAGCGGGTGGCCGCGGGAATGCTGTTAGGAAGCTGCGGAAATTCCGGTCGCTCGCCGGTGCCGCACCTGCACGTGCACGTTCAGGAAAGCGCGTTTCGCGGCGCGGCGACCCTGCCTTTCGTGCTCAAACATTTCATCGCGCCCGACCCGGAAACCGGCCGTGAGCACTACCACCTCTCCGGCGTACCCGGCCAGGGCGCGCTGTTGCGTCCCACCCGGCCGGCGGCGGAAATCCATGCCGGAATCGCGGGGTGGCTGCCGGGGGAAATGGTCTTCGTCGATGACCACGGTCGCGAGGAGCGGGTGGTGTTGGATTTCGACGAGTCCGGACGTTTCCGCTTCGAGTCACCGCGCCGCATGGAACGGCTCACCGCGTTTCTCGCCGAGGGCGTGCTTTATGCCTCGCCATTCACCGGTCGGGCCGGTGGGGCGCTGGGGTGGCTGGGCATCCTGCTGGCCCGCATCCCCTGTATGGACGAACCCGGCGTGGCGTGGGACGACAAGGTGGCCGCCGCGCCGTTTTTCGGGCCGGCCAGGCGCGCGTTACACGACCTCTGCGACCCCTTTGCGGGGCCGGAAGTCCTTCATTATGAATACACTCTGCTAGAACGTGATGGCGATACCGCGGAAATCGTGGCGCGTCTGGCACCCGGCGATCTCAAACGCGCCCAGGCCGCCCCCCGGCTGATCCGGGGCAAACTGCGCGGACGCGAGGGCGTGGTCGAGGTCAGCGGGGAAACCTGCGGTGGAGAAAAATTCCGGATTTCTCGCGAAATCGGAAAATAATCCGTGCATTTTCGGTGTATCCATGTTGTATTTGTTTCAGCCATGCAAGCGACACTGTTGCCACCGCGAAATCCGGCGTTGTGTATGCCGATTACCGCGAACCGCGAACTCGGTTCCTGTCTGATTGCCAACGTTCCCATGCGCGATCTCCTGGCCGCCGATCTCTCCCGCGCGGGTTTTCAATTGGTTGATCCTTCGGAAGCCTGCTCCCGGACCATCCGGGTGCCGGTGGACAACTGGATCGAGTTGGGCGCCCTGCTCCTGCTAGGGCGCAATCCGAATTCCGCACGCCTCTGCGATCCGGACGGACACACGCTCGCCTGGAAAGGCGGATGCGATCCCGAGGAATGCATCGACCGCATCGTTACCGACGCCGATTGTTTCCCCGTGGTCTATCCCTGGGATCTGCTCCGGCTTCACGAGGAGGTGCTCGCGATGATGGACGAAACCTCGCTGCTTGGCGAGGTCAGCCCGCTCGCCACGATCAACGGCTGCGTCCGCCTGGGCAAGGGCTCGGTGATCCACCCCGGCACGGTGATCGAAGGTCCGGTGCTGATCGGTCCTAACAGTCAGATCGGCCCCAACGCCTACATCCGCGGCGCCACCAGCATCGGCGCGAACTGCTACGTCGGCAACGGCGCGGAGGTCAAGAACTCGATCGTCTATAACAATTCCTACATTTCCAGGCAATGTTACGTGGGCGACTCGATCATCGGCACCCACGTCACGCTCGGCGCCGGGACCTGCACCGAAAACCACCGTCACGACGGCCGCCACCACACCTCGATGGTCCAGGGCAAACCGGTCAACACCGGGCGCCTGAAATTCGGCGCGGTGCTTGGAGACGGCGTGAAAACCGGCGTCAACACCTCGATCGAGGCCGGCGTGAAAATCGGCATCGCCCGGACCACCAAGCCGGGAGCGTATGTTTCGAAGGACATGCTGTGACGGGATGGTTGTGTTAGGTTGAGGTTGTGGGAATTTCGTGGGCACCTCCGAAGATTGCCACAATCCGCCCGATTTTTATCGAGTTTTCCGGAATTCCGGTGCAGGCTGCGGGCCGCCCATGTATGTGATTTCCCTAGCAGCGTTGAAGCGCAACACCTCCGTTCTGCGGGAGGTGAAGGAGGCCGCCGGTTGCCGATTGGTGCTGGCGCTGAAGGGATTTTCCTGTTGGAGGACGTTTCCGGCAATCCGCGACGATTTGGACGGCTGCTGTGCCTCGGGGCTGTGGGAGGCGATGCTGGCTCGGAAACACTTCGGGAAACAGGTCATCACCTATTCCCCGGCTTACGACGCGGCCGATGTCGCGGCGCTGTGTGAGTTCACCCATCATCTCGATTTCAACTCGCTTTCGCAGTGGTTCCGGTTCCGGGAATCGGTGATGGCGCATCCGCGTTTCCTCAACGGCGAACTGCATTGTGGGTTGCGGATCAATCCCCAGCATTCCACCGGCCACACGCCCCTCTACGATCCCTGCGTGGCCGGATCGCGGCTGGGCGTCACGGCGGACCAGTTGGCCGGAGCGGATCTAACCGGCATCTCCGGCCTGCATATTCATACGCTTTGCGAGCAGAATTCCGACGACCTCGAAACCACCCTCGCCGCCGTGGACGAGCGCTTCGGCGGCCTGCTGCGGTCCGGCCAAATCCGCTATCTGAACATGGGAGGCGGCCATTGGATCACCAAGCCGTTCTACGACCGTGACCGTTTGGTTAGGTTGGTCCGTGAAACCGCTTCGCGCTATGGTGTGGAAGTGTGGCTGGAGCCCGGCGAGGCGGTGGCGATTCATACCGGCGTGCTGCGCGCGGAAGTGATGGACGTGTTCGAATCCGCGGGCCACCGGCTGGCGATCCTGAGTGTTTCCGCCACGGCGCACATGCCGGATGTGTTGGAAATGCCCTATCGGCCGGATGTTTTCCTGGTGGATTCCGAGCCAGGCGACGGGCGGCCGGCGGTGGTGCTGGAAGGCGAGCACTATCATCCCGCGACGGAGTCCGGCGAATGGATCTATCGGTTGGGCGGACCGACCTGTCTGGCGGGGGATGTGGTCGGCGACTTCGCGTTTCCGCGTCCGCTGTTGGTCGGGGATGTGCTGGTGTTTGATGACATGGCCCATTACACCATGGTGAAAACCACGATGTTCAACGGGGTGAAGCATCCGCCGGTGGCGCTCCAGCATCCGGACGGAACGCTGGAGATCGTCCGGGAGTTCGGTTTCGGGGATTTCGAAAACCGACTTGCGTGAAACTCCAAAGAGCGATCTGCGTAGAGCGCGCGGCTTGCTGCCGAAGCAACCATCCGGATGGAAGATGGACCGCCCCCTTCGCGTCCGTTCAAAATCCGGTTAGGAATTGGTGGTGAGCCAGCGATCCGGCAACACCGCGCCGGCACGGCGGACGTGTTCCTTATCCCACGAAACGAGTTGACAGCCGAGCATCTCCGCCGTTGCGGCATAGATGGCATCGGCACCCCTGAGAAATCCGGTGGTTCCGGTAGAGAGAGCGTTGGCAAGCAGCGCGGCGCTCATCGGGTGCTCTTTGGCACCGGCGGTCGAGAGCAGAAGATTGGCCAGACGGAGACCTTCTGCGGAATCCCTGAGCCTACGGGCCAGGGCACATGCCACTTCAACCCGTGCGATCGCCGGCACATGGAGGGTGATCCGATGGACAAGCGCATGCGTCAGAAAGGCCCTGCTCGCGGTGCAGAACGGATCGGTGGGGTCTTGGGCCGCAACCCAAACACTGGCGTCCACAGCTAACGCACTCATGGTCTTTCAAGCCGGTTGCGAGCCTGGCCGAGATGACGCCGGGCGGCGGGACCGGGTTGGGCCGCATGGACCAGCCGGTCGGCCTCCGCAAAGCAGGCTGCCAGTTGCTTGATCGGCGTAGTCGGGCCGGAAACCTGGGTGGCCGCCGCAGCTTGCAGGGACAAACGCAACCCCTCGGTCACCAGGTCCTTCATTTTGCGACCGGTCAGCGAAGCGTAGGCCTTCGCCTCGCGATATAGGGTGTCGTCAATCTCAAGTGTCGTCTTCACAGGTCCATTTTCCCAGAATTCCAGATCCGAGTCAATAGGGGAGCCCTGAAATTATTCGTCTTTAACCCGAAATCGGAAGTTGGCATGACCCGTGCATCCATTTTTTTCACTGAGAAACTGAAAATCACTGGTTCCACTGAAGTGATCTTTGATTTTTGGGAAATCCTTCCCATTCATCGAACGGTACTTCCCCATTTCCCTCCAAAAAAACAGTTTCCTCAGTGGATCCCAGTCTCTCAGTGGTAAATCGAGCGTCCAAACTGCCCTAAACTTCGGATTTCGGGTTCAGTATAGGCCGTCTTGCAGAAGGCAATCGTAGCCGAAACCGTCATGTGGAATGCCCGGCGTTAGGGGCGGGCTGGAACCCTGTCCTCCGGTTAGGGATGGATCTACGCCACCGACCAGGTCGAGTCGCCGTGGAGCAGTTCGTGCCAGGAGCCGGGGCCTTTTTTGGCGGCGGTTTCCATTTGGGAGGCGAAGAGCTGTTCGTAGGTCGGCTTGGCGACGCGGCGGATCACGCCGATGGGCATCGGGAAATGGGGCGGGCTCAGGGTGGCGAGGAGCTGCGAGTAGAGCGGGCTTTCCTGATCGGGGTCGTGGACGAGGATGCCATCGGTGCCGGCTGGGACGACTTCCGGGGTAAGGCCGTTGAGGCGGATTCCCTTGGACTTGTCCTTGCCGAACAGCAACGGCTTGCCGGGTTCGAGGACCAGCATCTGGTCGTCGCGGTTTTCCTTGCCGTAGATCGAATCCCAGGTGGCGTCGTTGAAGATCACGCAGTTTTGGAAAACCTCGATGAACGACACGCCTTGGTGGGCCTGGGCGGCCTTGAAGGTTTCCACCATGTGCTTGGGATTGTTATCGGCGGTGCGGGCGACGAACGTGGCCTCGGCACCGAGCGCGAAGAGCACCGGGTTGAGCGGGTGCTCGAGCGATCCTTGGGGCGAGGTTTTGGTCTTGGTTCCGACCGGCGAGGTGGGGCTGAACTGGCCTTTGGTGAGGCCGTAGATCCGGTTGTTGAACAGCAGGATGTTGACGTTCAGGTTGCGCCGCAGGACGTGGAGCAGGTGGTTTCCGCCGATCGACAGGCCGTCGCCGTCGCCGGTGATGATCCACACGGACAGATCCGGGTTGGCGAGTTTGACACCGGTGGCCACGGTGGGGGCGCGGCCGTGGATCGAGTGGAACCCGTAGGTGTTCATGTAGAACGGGAACCGGCTGGAGCAGCCGATGCCGGACACCATGACGAAGTCCTCGCGCTTGATGCCGAGTTCGGGCAGCGTGCGCTGGAGCGAGTTGAGGATGGCGTAATCGCCGCAGCCGGGACACCAGCGGACTTCGTTGGACGGGGTGAAGTCCTTCTTGGTGAGGGTGGGAAGCGGCGGGACGTTCTGGATTTCGGTGGCCATGGCGTGAATCAGGCGTTGAGGAGTTCGAGGATGCGTTCGCGGATTTCGCTGACTTTGAAGGGACGGCCCTTGACCTTGGACATGGTCTGGGCATCCACCAGGTATTTGGAGCGGATGATCATGGCCAGTTGTCCGAGGTTGAGTTCGGGAATGAGGACTTTATCGAAGCCTTTGATGATTTCGCCGAGGTCCTTTGGCAGCGGGTTGAGGTAGCGCAGGTGGGCGCTGCTGACGCTGTGGCCTTCCGCGCGGAGTTGCTCGACGGCGGTGGTGATGGCGCCGTAGGTGCCGCCCCAGCCGAGAACGAGGACCTTGCCGGCGCGCTCGCCGTTGACGGGTTGCGGCGGCAGATCTTTGGCGATGCCTTCCACTTTCGCGGCGCGGAGGCCGGTCATGACTTCGTGGTTGTCGGGATCGTAGGAGATCGCGCCCCGTTCGTTTTTCTCAAGACCACCAATGCGGTGTTCGAGGCCCTTCTGGCCGGGAATAGCCTGGGTTCTGGCCAGGGTTTCCGGATTCCTTTTGAAAGCGACGTAGGGTTCGTCTTCCGGCGCGAACGGTTTGGAAATGTCCGGCAGGGTGCTTTCGTCGATCACGCGCCAGGGTTCGGATCCGTTGGCAAGGTAGCCGTCGGTCAGGAGGATCACCGGGGTGGAGTATTTCAGCGCGATTCGCGCGGCTTCGAACGCGGCGCTGAAGCAATCGGACGGCGAGTTGGCCGCGACGATCGGCATCGGGCTTTCGCCGTGGCGGCCGTAGAGCGCCTGGAGGAGGTCGGACTGCTCGGTCTTGGTGGGAAGCCCGGTGGACGGACCGCCGCGCTGGACGTTGACGATGACCACGGGAAGTTCGGTGGTGATGGCGAGGCCGAAGAACTCGCTCTTGAGGCACATGCCGGGGCCGGAGGTGGCGGTGACACCGAGGTCGCCCGCGTAGCTGGCTCCGAGCGCCACGCCCATCGCCGCGATCTCATCCTCGGCCTGGAAGGTCTTCACGCCGAAATGCTTGAGCGGGGCCAGCGTTTCCAACACCGAAGTGGCCGGGGTGATCGGGTAGCCGGCGAAGAACAACTGGCGGTTGGCGCGCATCGAGGCGGCCACCAGGCCGAGGGCGGTCGCCTCGTTGCCGGAAACCTTCCGATAGATGCCGGGCGCCACATCCGCGCTGGCCACGGCGTAGCGGTTGCGCATCGTCTCGGTGGTCTCGCCCACGTAGTAGCCCGCCTTGAGCACCCGGATGTTGGCATCGGCCACATCGGGCAGCTTTTTGGCCCACTTTTCGTTGATGTAGTCGATGGTCGGCTCGATCGGCCGGCTATACACCCAGCACATGAAGCCGAGGGCGAAGAAATTCTTGCAGCGGAGCTTGTCGCGGTTGGTCAGCGGGCTGTCCTTGAGCGCCTCAAGGGCCATGCCGGTGATGTCGAGCGCGACGAGTTGGTATTTCGACTTGAGCCCCGGATCGTCGAGCGGATTGGTGGCGAAGCCGGCCATCTTGAGGTTTTCCTCGGTGAAGGCGGCGGTGTTGGCGACGATAAGCCCGCCCTTTGCCAAGTCGCACAAATGCACGGCCAGCGCGGCGGGGTTCATGGCGACCAGCGCGTCCGGTTCGTCGCCGGGGGTCAGCACTTTGTCCGATCCGAAGTGGACCTGGAACGCGGAAACGCCGCCGATGGTGCCGGCTGGGGCGCGGATTTCCGCCGGGAAATCGGGAAACGTCGCGACCGCGTTGGGAACGGTGACGCTGATATCGGTGAAGCGCTCGCCGACGATTTGCATGCCGTCGCCGGAGTCACCGGCGAATCGGACGACCACGGATTTCATCTCGCGCAGACCGGAGTTGGATTCGGACATAAGGTTGGTGGATGGAGTTGCTCGGGCGCGAAGCTAGGAGGCGGGGCGGGGGGTGTCAACCTCGCCGGACCAAAATGCGGAGGAAATTTTCACGGACCCGCGAGGAAGGTGATGCGGGCGTGGTCGGAGCGGTCAGTTGCAAGCCGGGTGCCCAACCTACCCTGCGTTTCGAATTAAGGGTTGAACAATCGCAATCCGTCAGTAGCTCCGGCGCCATCCGGTCCTTGCAAAAAAATTGTGAAAAAATTTGAATAATCTTATTGCAAGGACAATCTTACCGGCGGAACGAAGCTTCAGGAAGCCTGGCTGGCGTGCGGCCGGTTCCGTACTACCTTTCCGCAAGACACCAACCCCTAACGACCATGGGACTCGAAAAGATCACACAGAAACTCCAGGAAGCCCTGCAGAACGCGCAGAGCCTGGCCGCGAAATCGGCGCATCCCGAGCTGAAAAGCCTGCATGTGCTATTCGCCCTGCTCCAACAGGAGGGCGGGGTGGCGGTGCCGGTGCTGCAGAAGGCCGGGGTGGATATCGCGCGCCTCAAGGCGGCCACGGCGGCGGCGCTGGCACGCGAGCCGCGGGTCCAGGGCGCGGGCAGTCAGCCGCAATTGAGCGTGGGGCTGCGGGCCACCTTGGAGGCCGCCGATGCCGCGCGGCAGGAGTTGGGCGACGACTATCTGAGCGTGGAACATTTTCTGTTAGGATCGCTGTCGGGCGATTCTCCGGCTGGGAAAGTGCTCAAGGAATCCGGCCTGGACGAAACCAAGGCCCGCGAGGCGATCAAGAGCGTGCGCGGTTCCCAGAAGGTCACCGACGACAATCCGGAGGGAAAATACCAGGCGCTCGAGAAATACGGCACCGATCTAACCGCCAGAGCGCGCGAGGGGAAAATCGACCCGGTGATCGGCCGCGACCATGAGATCCGGCGGGTGTTGCAGGTGCTCTCGCGGCGCACCAAGAACAACCCGGTGCTCATCGGCGAACCGGGCGTCGGCAAGACCGCGATCGTCGAAGGCCTCGCGCGGCGGATCGTTTCCGGCGACGTGCCGGACGCGATGAAAAGCAAGCGGGTGATCACGCTGGACCTCGGCGGCATGCTGGCGGGCGCGAAGTACCGCGGCGAGTTCGAGGACCGGCTCAAGGCGTTTCTCAAGGAAGTCACCGACTCCCAAGGGCAGATCATCCTGTTCATCGACGAGCTGCACACCATCGTCGGCGCGGGAGCCAGCGAGGGCGCGGTGGACGCGTCCAATCTGCTCAAGCCGCAGCTTGCGCGCGGCGAGTTGCATACCATCGGCGCCACCACCCTCGATGAATATCGCAAGCACATTGAAAAGGACGCCGCGCTCGAACGGCGGTTCCAGCCGGTGATGGTGGGCGAACCGTCGGTGGAAGATGCGATCGCCATTTTGCGCGGGCTCAAGGAGCGCTACGAAGTGCATCATGGCGTGCGCATTCAGGATGGCGCGCTGGTGGCCGCCGCCACTCTATCTGACAGATATATTTCCGGACGGTTTCTTCCGGACAAGGCGGTGGATCTGGTGGACGAGGCGGCGTCGCGGCTCAAGATCGAGCTGGATTCGATGCCGACCGAAATCGACGTGCTGGAGCGGCAGATCCTCCAGTTGGAAATGGAGAAGAAGGCGCTGGAAAAGGAAACCGACAAGGCATCCGCGGCGCGGCTCGACAAGGTGCGCGAGGAACAGGCCAATCTCCGCGAGCAATCTGCCGCCCTAATGGCACGCTGGCGCAATGAAAAGGCGGTGATCGACGAGGTTAGGGCGGCCCAGGAACGGATCGAGAATCTCAAGGTGGAGGCCGAGCGCGCCCAGCGGATCGGCGATCTGACGCGGGCCTCACAGATCACCTACGGCGACCTGCCATCGCTCAACAAGGAGTTGGATGCCGCGAAAGACCGTCTGGAGGAACTCCAGCATGACGGCGCGATGCTCAAGGAGGAGGTCACCGAGGACGACATCGCCCGCGTGGTTTCCTCGTGGACGGGAATTCCGGTGAACCGCCTGCAGGAAAGCGAAAAGCAGAAACTGGTGGGCATGGAAGGGCGGTTGGGTGCGCGCGTGATCGGCCAGACACGTGCGATCAAGGCGGTGGCCAATGCCGTGCGCCGCGCGCGGGCCGGCTTGCAGGATGAGAACCGGCCTATCGGATCCTTCCTGTTTCTCGGCCCCACCGGCGTGGGCAAGACCGAACTCTCGAAAGCGCTCGCCGAATTTCTGTTCGATGACGAGGGCGCGATGGTCCGGATCGACATGTCCGAATACATGGAGAAACACAGCGTTTCGCGGCTGATAGGCGCGCCTCCGGGTTATGTCGGCTATGACGAGGGCGGCCAACTGAGCGAACAGGTGCGGCGCAAGCCGTATTCGGTGGTGCTCTTCGACGAGGTGGAAAAGGCCCATGGCGACGTGTTCAACGTGCTGCTCCAGGTGCTCGATGACGGCCGCATCACCGACGGACAGGGTCGCACGGTGGATTTCCGCAATACGGTGATCATCATGACTTCCAACATCGGCTCGCAGTACATCCTGCACGATTCCAATTCCGAACAACGCGAGGCCAAGGTCACCGATGCCCTCCGCCAGCATTTCCGGCCGGAATTCCTCAACCGGATCGATGAGATCATCTTCTTCGACCGGCTCAGCCGCGGCGAGATCGCGTCGATCGTGGACCTGCAGTTGGAACGCGTGCGGAAACGCCTCGCCAAACAGGGACTGGGCCTCGCTCTAACCGAGGCGGCCAGGGAATTCATCGGCAACCAGGGCTACGACCCGGTCTATGGCGCGCGCCCCCTCAAGCGCGCGATCCAGCACCAGCTACTCGACCCGCTCAGCCTCGATCTGCTGGACGGCCGGTTCGCGGATGGCGACGTGGTCACCTGCGACGTGGAAAGCGGCGGGCTCGTTTTCCGGAAATGAGCCTGGAGGCGGAAATGAACCGGATGGCACGGATGCGCTATCAGGGGACTATCCTGATCCGGAATGGGCCATCGGCGTTTTCATTTTCCATTTCGGGACAAAAAAACCGGGTCCCGGAATGGCTCCGGGACCCGGTTGGGATTCGTTAGGATATGTGGCGGGGGCTTATTCGCCCGGGCTCCATTCCTCGGCAGCGGCGGCGGCGAGGTTGAAGGCCTGTTCCAGGCCCACCATCTCGCTGGACGGACGGAGGCTTTCGAACGTGGCGCTTTCCTTCTTGATCTGCTCGTCGCTGTAGTTGACGGCCTTGATCGAGAGGCCGATGCGGCGCTCGACCTTGTCCACCTTGATCACGCGGGCTTCGACTTCCTCGCCGACCTTGATGACGTCCTTGACCTTTTCCACGTGGTCCTCGCTGAGCTGCGAGATGTGGATGAGGCCGTCGATGTCGCCGTCGAGGCTGACAAAGGCGCCGAACGAGGCGATCTTCGCCACCGTGCCCTTGACCAGGTCGCCGACCTTGAAGCGGCCGTCGATGATGCTCCACGGGTCCTCGTCGATCTGTTTGACGCCGAGGGAGACGCGTTGGTTCGCCTTGTCGATGGCGAGCACCACGGCTTCCACTTCGTCGCCCTTCTTGAGCATTTCGGACGGGTGGTTGATCTTGCGGGTCCAGGACATGTCGGAGACGTGGATCATGCCGTCGATGCCTTCTTCCAGCTCCACAAACGCACCGTAGGCGGTGAGGTTGCGGACGGGGCCCTTGATGGTGGCGCCAACCGGGTAGCGGAGTTCGATTTCGTCCCACGGGTTGGTGTCGAGCTGGCGGACGCCGAGCGAGATCTTCTGCTCGTCGATGCTGATACCGAGCACCACGGCCTGGATTTCCTGGCCGATTTCGAGCACGTCGCTCGGGCGGGTGATGCGTTTGACCCAGGAAAGTTCGGAGACGTGGACGAGGCCTTCCACGCCGCGCTCGATTTCCACGAACGCGCCGTAGGGGAGGAGCTTGGTCACGCGGCCCTTGACCTGCTGGCCGATGGGGTATTTGCGCTCGATATCTTCCCAGGGGTTGTCGGACATCTGCTTGAGGCCGAGGGAAACGCGCTCTTTCTCGCGGTCCACATCGAGGATGACCACGTCCACAAGCTGGCCGATGTGGAGCAGTTCGGAGGGATGGTTGATCCGGCCCCACGACATGTCGGTGATGTGGAGCAGGCCGTCCATGCCCTGCAGGTCCACGAACGCGCCGAAATCGGTGATGTTCTTGATCGCGCCGGTGACTTTGTCGCCGTTCTTGACGGTCTGGAGGAAACGCTGGCGGAGTTCGGAGCGCTCGGCTTCGATGACTTCGCGGCGGGAAAGGACGATGTTCTTGCGGTCGTCGTTGACCTTGACGATCTTGAACTCGTAGATGTTGCCGACGTATTCGTTGAGATCCTTCGGCGGGATGATATCGACCTGCGAGCCGGGAAGGAAAGCTTCGACGCCGACGTTCACCGTCAGGCCGCCTTTGACCACGCTCTTGACCTTGCCGCGGACGAGTCCGCCGTCCTGGAAGACCTTGACGATTTTCTCCCAGTTCTGTTTGTGGGCGGCCTTTTCCTTGGAGAGGACGACCATGCCTTCCTCGTTCTCGAGTTTTTCGAGCAGGACTTCGATTTCGTCGCCGATTTCGATTTCCTCATCCTCGAATTCATTGGAGGGGATGGCTCCCTCGGACTTGTAGCCGACATCGACGAGGACGACTTGCGGGCGGATTTCGAGGATCGTGCCCTTGACGATCGATCCTTCGCGGAATTCGCGGAATTTGGAATCGATCAGGTCGTTCAGTTCTTGGTTGGTGGGTTCCGCTGTGGCGGTGCTCATGTTGTTTTGGTTGGGGGTTGTGTTGATGGTTCGTTTTCCTTCCGACTTTGCCCCGGGAATATGGCTTCTGGCAAGGCACCGGGGCTCCAACCGCCTGCCAGAAAAAAGAAAAACGGGGCGGCGATTCTGGATGCGGGACGGGGATTGGCAAGGCAAAAGGCAGAAATCGCGGAAAAATCGGGAAATTTTTGGGATGATCGGGACGGGATCGCGCAAATTTTGCGGGTTTGTGCGGGTTCCGGGTTGACAGGCCTTCGATCTGGCCGACGATGGGCACGGCTTGGATATGTTCCGGCCATCAACCCCCAAACCAAATTCCCATGAAAAGACACCTCTGGATTCCTGTAGCAGCCGCAGCCCTGTGCATCACCGCGTGCGACAAGAAGGACGAAACCGCCGACAAGCTCAAGGAGGCGACCCAACAGGCCGCCGACAGTGCCAAGGACGCGATCGACAGCGGAAAGAAAGCCGCCGACGAGGCATCGGCCAAGGCGAAGCAGTTGGCCGATGAGACGGCCGCGAAGGCGAAGGAAGTGGCTGACGCCGCCGCCAAAGCTGCCGAGGAAAAGAAGAAGGAACTTGAGGAAGCCGCCAAAAAGGCAGCGGAAACCGTCACTCCGCCGCCTGCCCCGGCTCCGGTTCCCGCCCCGCCGCCTGCTCCCGCGCCAGCCCCCGCTCCGGAGCCGGCACCCGCGCCCGCACCACCGCCTGCTCCGGCTGGTGGTCAGTGATCGGACTTTTTCCACCGCATGAGATTGCACTGCCGCCGATTCCGGTCATTGCCGGGGTCGGCGGTTTGTTTTGCATCAATCCTCCACGATCACCCTGAAACCGACCCACATCACCGGGTGATAGTCCTGAAATACGGCCCGGTGGCTGCTGGTGCATTGGGCGGGGCGGTTCCACCATGACCCGCCGCGGACCACCCGCTCGCCGGGCGCGGAGGGATCGTTGCGGGCGTCATCGGCGTAGGGATAGGGGAGGTAATGGGACCGTGTCCACTCCGCGACATTGCCATGCATGTCGTGGAGGCCGAACGGGTTCGGCAGGTAGCTGCCGGGTTTGGTGGATAGATGGTGGCCATCATTATGTGCCGGATCGTAAAGCAGGGGCAGGTCGAATTTGTTGGGATCGGGGACGATCCGGATGGCGTGATAGGTTTGGTCGGCGGTGCAGGCCGCGAAGCGGGTGATCGACAGGTCCGCCATGTTGGCTTGGGTGGAGTAATCGGCTGATAGATCGCCGAACGGGAAATCGCCCGGCGATCCCGCCCGCGCGGCCCATTCCCATTGGGCCTCGGTGGGAAGCGTGACCTTCTTGCCGGATTGCCGGGACAGCCACTCGCAAAACGCCATCGCCTCGCGGAAGGAGGCGCGGCAGACCGGCTGGTCGTCGCCATTGAGCGACCACGGACGCTGGCCGAACTGATAGTTCAGCGCGTCGGCGACGCGTGAGTCGTGATCGGGATCGTAGTGCCGGAACTGGCCGTTGGTGATCTCGAATTTCGCCATGCGGAACGGTTGCGTGATCCGGGCCAGGCTGACCGGTTGTTCGTCCCGGTGCCCGGTGGCGGATCCCATGGCGAACTCGCCCGCTGGAATCCGCACGAGCGGGATCCTAACACCGCCCGCTTCGAGCACGGACTCGGCGTCGGTGCCCTGGAGTTCGCGCGCCTTCGTGGCGGCGAACGGCCATCCTGCGGGAGCGATCTTCGGATTGGAAATCGGGGGGAGGGGAGCGGGAAGAATCGGCTCCACGGGCGACGGCTCCGGCGGCAGGTCCTCGTGGTTCTCGCAGACGTTGGCGTAGGTCTCGCGCATCTTCGAGCGGTCGGATTCGAGTTGTTTGGCGTTCCCCCATTTCACCGACGACCACGAGCCATGATAGGGCCGGTTGAGATCGACCCATGTGGCGAGCCGGTCCATCGCGTCGGCGTCGAGGTTCACGCCGTGGTGTCCCTTGCGCAGAAGCTGGCCGAGTTCCGTGGTGGAAAAATGGAATTCCATCGGCGAGAGAAGGTGGTAGTCACCCTCGATGCCATTGGAGCGGGTGTAGGGAAACAGATTGATATAGCTGGTGGAGAAATGTCCGGCGTTGGCACCGCCGTTGCCCGATATTTTGCTAGACCAGTCGGTCGCCGCAATGCCTCCGCGCAGGTCGGGCTGGGCTTTGGTTCCGTCGTGGCAGGCGGAGCAATGCCGGTCCAGCACCGGCTGGACTTCGCGGTCGAACCCGAAGCCCGCGGGTTTCGCGCGCCAAGGTTTGAGATCGGCGGCGGGCGCGGCAAAGGCGATGGAGCCCCGTGACGATGGAGCGGAATCGTGGTTTTCATGGCAGCCGACGCATGACAGCACCTCGCCGGGCATGGCGGTCATCCACGAGCGCATCTGTGCGAGCGCCTGGCCGTTTTCGTCCAACGGTTGGAGCGAAACGGGCGTGTTGGCGGGCACCTTGAACTTCGCCGAGCCGTCCGGATGGACCGGCACGGTGCCGAGCGGGCGGTGGATGTCCCATGGTCCATCCAAACCGAGCACGCCGTAGAGCCCGCCGACGTTATGATAACTGAATGTATAGGAAAACACCCGCAGCGCCTTGACGGTGCCGCGCGGGATGCCTTTGAGTCCGGGACCCTCGTAGATGTCCTGCAGATAGACGGTGGCGTCCTTTTTCGCGAGGTTCACCTTGTCCGGAATCACCGGCGGCACCGGGCGGGCGATCACGGGGATCGGCTCCAACACGCAAAGGCCGGGAAGCTCCTTGAGCGGCAGCAGGTTGTCGAACGCGTCCGCCAGATAGATCCCCCAGCCGTGCTTCGGCGAAGGCTGGCAGGCGGTGATGACGTATTTCCCGCTCAGCGGCTGCGGATGGAGAAACCGCGGCCAAACACCGCGCATGTGATCGTAGATCCGGCCTTTGCCGCTGGGGGTGGTCGGTTTCGAGGGAAACTGCCGGACCACTCCCGTGTCCTCGGTGCGACCGAGGGCGGCGTCCAGCAGATAGAGTTCTCCCAGGCGCGCGTCGCCGTGATGGCCCGACGAAACGCCGACGACCTGGGTGGCGGATCCCGGGACCGGCGTGGCATAGAAGAACGCGGAAGGCCAGTAGGAATTGGAGCCGTAGAACGACCGCTGGTTGGTTCCGTCCGGGTTCATCGTCATCAGCAGCCGCGTGTTGGAGTGCGGTGTGTCCGTGTATTCCCAGCGTTGATAGAGAATGGTGCCGTCCGCCAGCACGCGGGGGCACCAGTTGTGTTCCTGATCGAAGCACAACTGGCGGATCTTTCCGTCGGCGGACATTCTAACCAGATTGGCGACGTGCGCGTTGCCGGCGACGCATGGCACGGACACCATCGGCAGGGTGGATGTGAAGAGCACCTCGCCATTCGGCAGATAGCAGGCGTCGTAGTTGTCAACGCCCTCGCGGATGTCCGGAGAAACCTGCCGCAGGCCGGAGCCGTCGAGTTTCACCTCGTGCACCTGCCACGCGTGATCGTTAGGCATGGAGAACATCAGGCGCGTGGCGTCGAAATGCAGACAGAAATCGCCGGCGAAACGGGTGGACTCCGGGGTGAAGACGGTCGTGTCCGGTCCCTTGCCATGGAGCGAGAAGCTGATGATGGAATTCTGAAAGCCTGTTTTTGGGATCGACGAGTTCGAGTGGAAATTCGCCGGAAGTCCCGGCTTGTCGGTTTTGCGCGCGATGATCCGGTCGAAATCGAGCAGCGGATTGGCAAGCAGGATTTCCCGTTGCAGAGCGAGGACGGCGCGGGCTTCTTCTATCGCCGCGGGGTCGCCCTGTTGGAGGCGTTGGGCGAGCGCCTTGGGATCCGGGATGGCGGCGATCCTGCGGCGCAGTCCGTCCGGATCCGGAAACCGGCCGGGGGCGGATGCCGCGATGTCGTCGAGGGCGCGCTTAAGTCCGTCGGGATTGATGAGGGCGATCTGGTTCGCGGTGCTCTGATCGACGGGATTTCCGGCGGATGCGGATTGCTGCAAGAGCACGATGAGGAGTGGGAGAGTGAGACGGAACGACATGATGGCGCTGGCGATGTTTCCAATCGCGCGGCATCACATACCCTGAAGTTATGGGATATCTTTCAAATGACCGGAGATCACCCCAAGGACCGGACGTCAACGAACGTTGGAAGGTTCGGAAACGCGCGGAATAGAGCATGTTTCCACCCCATCCATCAAAACACCATGACCAGAAAACGACGCCCCGCCGATGACAGCGACGAATGCTCGCTTGATATGTCTCCGATGATCGACATGGTTTTCCTGCTGTTGATATTTTTCATCGTCAACGCCACCGCGATTGTCGTGCGAACGGACCCGGAGGTGGCCTTGTGCCATGCCTCGGCGGGAACGAAACCACCCGACGGCCGCGGGCGGATTGTGGTGAACGTGCGGTCGGACGGCACATTCACCGCCGAAGATCCGAACGTGCGCCTCGCGGACGGCGCGGCGGTGGAGGAGATGGTTAGAAAAGCCAAGATCCGGTGGGATGCCGAAGGCGTGATGCCCGCACTGCACTTGCGGGGTGATCGTGCGGCCCTCTTCCGGCACAGCCGTGTCGCCGTCAAGGCTGCCGCAAAGGCGAGGGTGGACAAGGTGGTGTTCTCCGTCCTGCCCGGAGAATGTTAGAAAACACGGTCTAACGGGAGGCGTGGAGGCACGGGACTTCCGGGTGGGAAGGGCCAGGGCGAATTGCCCGATTGCTCAAAACACCTGATCACCCGGTGGCGGAGGCTCGACGGGTTTCGCAGGAGCGGGATTCGCCGGAGTGGCCGGTTGGATCGAGGGAACCACTTGGTGATTCGTGGGAATTCCGGTCGGGCGTTCGACATTCACCTTCGCCGGGAAGAGCAGGAATGCCACCGTGATGGCCGCGTATGCGAGACCGGCACCGTAGGCCCAGCGGGCGGTGCCCATGTCGTCAACGAGGGTGGTCACGCGCCTCCACAAGGCGGCGAGAGCTGATTCCGGCACAGTCTCCTCGCGTTGGCGGCGGTGGAATTCGAGGAGGAAATTCTGCCAGTATTCTTCCCCGGGGCGCTCAACGCGCCTCGCGGCCAGCAGTGCTCCAAGTTGTTCAGGGGTCGGTTTCATCGCGAACGATGGTTAAGAAATACGAAATTTCAGGAAAGGGGCAAGAAAAATTTTCGAAAATTTCAAAATCGCTCGTCCCAGTGGTCCTGAAGTGCGTTTTGGAGCTGAAGATGGGCGTAATGAAGGCGGGAGCGGACGGTGCCTTCCGAGATTTTCAAGATCCGGGCGATTTCGGCGTGGGGGATGCCCTGAATGTCAAACATGGTCACCACCGTCCTGTGGGAGTCGGACAATTTGGCGAGCGCTTCGTTCAATTTTTTTTGTAATTCCGCGAGTGAGGACTGGCGTTCCGGGTCGGATTGGATCGAGGAATCGGCGATGCCCGGGTCCTGATCGCCAGTGGCATCGATCTCGTTGATCGACACCGAAGGGCGTCGTTTCCTGCGTTTGAGGAAGTTGAGGGTGAGATTGACCGCGATTTGGTGGATCCACGTCGAGAAAGTGGACGAACTGCGGAAGCTACGGATGGATCGGTAGCCTTTGGCGAAGGTTTCCTGCAGGAGGTCGTGGGTATCGTCCTTGTTTCCGGTCATTTGGTACACGAGGCCGAAAAGCCGGTCGCCATGTTTCAGGATCAAGGCGTCAAAGGCCCGCGTATCGCCCGCTTGTGCGCGGGTGACGAGATCTTGGTCTGGGTCCGGGGGCCTCGGGGGGGGGGAGAACATGCGGGCGCTGGGTGAACGGCCGGAGGAAACTACGGGAGGCGGGAGAGGATGTAAAGCGCCGGATTTCAGTCTCCGGGGCGCCCCGGCGGATTTGACCGCTGAACTTGGAAGGAAAGATGGAACCGAGAATGGACGCCAATTGACGCGAATATCCAATGAGTTGGTAAGGTCGGATGGTCACCCCATCAGGTGAACGGCCCTGGCGTCATAACGCATTCATTTTCAATTCATATTCGTGTCCATTCGCGTTCATTCGCGGTTTCTGGGCTGAAATACGCGGTGTTTTCCGAGATTTCCAGCGACCTCGGCGGTTGGCTTCTCCGCAATTCGATCGGCTCCCGTTTTCGGAATGGGCACTTCTTATTGTGAATCAACGGGTTACGGCTTTCCGGAAATCCGCCGTGGGGGCGCAGGAGTGGGGGGAGCGGTCAAGGCTGGGCGCCGGAGGCGAGCTTGAGAGCGGTGGTGACGCGCTCGTGAAGCTCCTTGAACGTTTGGATGTCCCCCTGATGGCTGATGGATCTTCCCTCCGAATCGGTTCGCTTCCTCATCGCCCTGGCGAAAGTCCGGAGTCCGACCATTAGGTCGTTGGCTTGGTCGACGAGGCTGCGGTCGCGCATTTCCGCGTAGCGCAGGAGCGCCTCCGCCTGGGTCTTGCCGGTTTCTGAGATCCGTTGCATCTGGTCGAGGTCGAGCTTTTCCCATTCGTTGTTGACGGCGGCGAACGGAGCCGCTGGGGCGACGATGGCGAGCAGTTCGGTGGCGAGGATCTGGCTGGTGAGGCGGGTGGGGCGCTGGCCAGCTCCCTGAACGGCCAACAGGCGTGCCGAGGCGTGGCAAGGGGTCGCACGGGCGATTTCCTCCAGGCGGGTGCGGATGAAACGGTTGGCAACGTAGCCACTGACCGCCTGATTTCCCCGTTTGGTGCGGATTTCCGCGAATTTTGAGGATGGATCCGCGAGCTTCGAGTCGGCTCCGCCCGAGACAAGTTCGAGGACCTGCTCGAGGTTGGACGCGACGACGACCTCGTTGTCGAGGAAAAAGCCGGGGTCTTCCATGACCAGGACGGCGGCCAGATACGGCTCGGAGTCGGCGGGGACCACGAGGCGGCCGTTGGGTTTGCCGGATAGCAGGCGAAGCCGCTGCCAGAAGTCCGGGGGTGCCTTGAATTTGCCGTCCTTGGTGATCTCGCCGATGATGGTGCCCTGGGGTGGGTTGCCGCTGCTCATCGAGTGCATGAGAACGGCCAACGGAGCCGAGAGGGATACCGGATCCTTGGCAACCCGATAAATCGCCTGCGAACCGGGGCGGATGGTCATCCGGACTCCTTCCGGCAGGCGTCCGCCGACCTCTTTGACCACCTCCTGCATCGTTTCCGCAAGGGATTGGAAGCGGTTGGATTCTTCGTTGCCGCCTTGATCGGCCGCCTTGGGGTTGTCCCAGTGGCAGGAAAAATAGTCCGGCTCGTCCCGTCTGCCACGATGGTTCTTTTCAGAAGAGTCGTCGTCATAGTCGCGCCTTTTCGGCTTCATGACCGCTTCCATCGAAATGGGCACGAGCGTGAGCTTGCGGGGAAGGTTTGGTCCCGGACTGGCCCAGGCAACCGTCTGAATCGTGGCCTTGGCGAGTTTGATAGGCTCGTCCGCCGAATCGGGGTCGTCCTGCTTTGGCGGGTCCTTGGTTTCGCCTGGGTCGATCTTCGGCGGTTCTATCCTGACCACGAGATCCTGCTTCTTGAAGGAGTCCAGCGGTTTAACCCAATCCTTCCATGGCCCTCTTTCGCCATTGGCGGCGAGTTCCTGGGCTTTCGGATGCTTCGGATCGGCCGCAACCATGATGTCGGATAGGCAGCCGGCCAGAAGGTGGGCGTCGCTGCCGGCGTTTTTCGCCTCCAGCCAACCGAGGGTTTGCCAGGTTCGGGCGCGGGCGGCGGCTACGGCTTCCGGATCACCGGCGGGAGTGCGTTCGCCACTGGCGTAGCGCTCGCCAAAGGCGGCGACTTTCGGGTCGTCCGGGGTGAGAACCTGGGCCACGGCGAGCATTTGGGCGACGCTCCGGCGGTCGGTCGGCTGGGCCCCGCCTTGGTTTCTGGCGAGAACCAGCAGTTGCCGGCCGAGTTCGCCAATGCTGTCCGGATCCAGCGGCACGCGGTCGAGGCGGAAAGGCACGACCTCGGTGGCGGGAGCCGCATACGGCGCCTCGGGCACGGTCTGGGCCGCTCCTGATAGAACCAGAAGCCCCGTCAATCCAATCACCGCCCAGCGTTTGCTCATGATGCGCATGCTCGTTGAAATACGCCCGGTTTCAAGCCAAGATTGCAGAATTGTAAGCGATGGTTCACAGTTTCCCCATGCCCGACGCGCCGCCAGCCCTGGAAACCCGTGAGGAAGTGATGTTTTTCGACACCGATTGCGGTGGCGTGGTTCACAATCTGGCGTATCTGCGGATGATCGAGACCTGCAGGACCCGCCTGGCCGCGCTGATGGGGATGGACCTGCGGGGAATGATGGGCAGCGGTGAGTTTCCCGTGGTGGTGCGGACCGAGGCGGACTACCGCAGCCCGGCGAAACTGGGAGACTGGCTGGTGATCCGGGGCCGGCTGGCGGAAATCTCGCGGGCACGGTTCTGGTGCGCGTTTGACGTGGTTAGGGAGGGCGACGGCAAGTTGTTGCTAACGGCGCGGCAGGCGCTGGCGTTGGTGAAAATGCCCGAGGGCAAGCCGCTGCGCTTGCCTACCGATTGGGCGGAGCGCTGGGAATTCCCGGCGTCCTGAAACAAAGCGCCACCCCCGCCGTCACCAGCGTGCCGAGCGTGATCCGCCAGGGGAACGCGATGATGAACGGCTGGGCGATTCCCAGCGACGACTGGATTTCCCGAACGCTGAAAACCAGCACCGCGAGGAATCCGGCGGCCATCGCCAGCAGGTTTCCGAAGTCGTTGCCGCGTTGGCGGGTGAACATCGCCACCAGGAAAATCCCGAGGATTGAACCGAAGGTGTAGCCGAGAATGCCTAACACCAGCGGGATGATCCGGGTTCCGGGGTGCCAGGTCACATACCAAGCGGTGATCACGCCCACCGCGATAATCGCTACGGCAAAACCCACGGTACTCCAGCGCAGCACCCGCATTTTTTCTCCGTCTCCGGCGTCCTCCGCCATCCGCGGGAGGATGAAATCCCGTGCGAAGCTGGTGGACAGCGCGTTGAGCGCGGTGCTCAGCGAACCCATCGCGGTGGCGAGGATGCCCGCCGCCACCAACCCGCGCAGCCCGGCGGGCATCACATGGAGGATGAAATACGGAAACACCTCGCGCGAGTCGACTGCCGGCACGCCGGTGTTGGGGTTCTGTTGATAGTAGAGCGAAAGCAGCACGCCGATGAACACGAAGGCGCTGACGATCGGCACATCGACGATGCCGGATAGAATCGTGGCCACCGCGCTTTGGCGGCGGTTTTTCGCGGTGAGCATCCGCTGGACCGTGTCCTGGTCGATGCCGTGGGTCGCCATGGTGACAAACGTCGAGGCGATGAACGCCGCCCACATGGTGTATTCGTTGGTTAGGATATAGACGGCATCGAGTGTGCCGTTGGGAGAGCCCCAATCGAAGAACACCGGCGACTGGACGTGTTCCGCCACCGAACTCCACCCGCCCTGGATTTTTCCTACCAAAAAGACGATCGCAAAACCCACAGCCGCCACCAACACGCCCACCTGGATGAAATCCGTCCAGATCACCGCGCGGATGCCGCCGATGGACGTATAAAGCGCGGTTAGCAGGCTTACCATCACCAGCGCCGCGGTGAACAGCCAGAATTTCTCCAACGGCAGCACCGGGCGTCCGGCGAACAGTTCGAATGCCAGCACCACGATGATGGCGGACACGTAGAGCCGGGTGCCCATCGCCAGCACGCGGGTGATCATGAAGGTGATCGACGCGCCCTTGCGGGTGAGCGGTCCGAAGCGGGTTTGGAGAAACTCGTAGATCGAAATCACCCCGTGTTTGTAGTAAACCGGGATGAACACCGCGCTCACAAACACGCGGGCCAGGATGGTGCCGATGGCGAGCTGCACATAGGTCCAGTTGCGTTTCTCAAACCCTTCTCCCGGCGCGCCGAGAAAGGTGGCCGCGCTGATTTCCGCCGCAATGATCGACGCCACCACCGCCCACCACGGGATCTGCCGGTCTCCCAGTGTGAACCCCTCCACGCTGCCGCTCTTGGAACGCTGCGAGAGTCCGATCCCGAGGATGATCCCGAAATAGGCGAGAATGACGAGGAGATCCAACAGGTAACCCATGCGCGCGAAGCATGGCGCGGATCCTCCGCTTGGCGAGAAAAAACACGGCGGCGTGGAAATGTTAGAGTCCCGCCTGCTGATGGCGTTTGAACATCGCGAGGGTGCGGTTGCGCTCGGTGTGGTGGTCCACGATGGGGAGCGGGTAGTCCGGGGCCAGAGGGAGGAGGGGTTCCGGCGGCTTGGATAGAAGGGCGGGGGAGGTCTTGGCGAGTTCGGGCACCCAGCGTTTGATGTAGGCGCCGTCGGGATCGTAGCGGGCGGTTTGGGACCAGGGGTTCTGGATCCGGAAATACGGAGCGGCGTCCGCTCCGGTGCCGGCCGACCACTGCCAGCCTCCGTTGTTGGAGGCGATCTCGCCGTCCGCGAGGTGGCGCATAAACCAGGATTCCCCGATCCGCCAGTCGTAGCGCAGATCTTTGGTTAGAAACATCGCGGCGATCATCCGCACCCGGTTGTGCATGTGGCCGGTGGCCAGCAGCTCGCGCATCCCGGCGTCCACGATGGGAAAACCGGTGCGGCCGGTTTGCCAGGCATCGAGTTTCCAATCCGGTTCCTCCCACGGCAGACCGCGCCATTGCGGGGCGAACTCCAGTTCCAACACCTCCGGAAAATGGTGGAGGATGGCCATGTAAAACTCCCGCCATGCCAGTTCACGGATGAATCCGGACAGGCTTTCGCGCGCGGCCGTTGGGGCGGATTCCATCGCGGTTGCCACTTTGTGATGGATCGTGCGTGCCGAGAGCAGGCCGAACCGCAGATCCTGGCTGAGCCGCGAAGTGCCGTCGGCGGCGGGGAGGTCGCGCGTTTGCTGATAGGTCGAGAGGCGTTCGCGGAGGGCCGATTGCAGGCGTTTCCGGGCCGCCGCCTCGCCGCCCGGCAGGGGTTGCGCGCCGTTGTCGGTTAGGGACCAGGTCGCGAGGGTGGGCGGCGGGTCGCTATGGATTGTCATGGGCGAGCGGATTGCCCGCGGAGTGGCCACCGGGGCGGGTTTCGGCTGCGCCGACCAGTTTCTCCAATAGGGAGTGAACACCCGATAGGGTTTGCCGTCGCCCGTCAGGACCGATTCCGGTTCGTGCAGGGTGACGTCCCAGACCGCATGGACGGCCACTCCCAGGCTGCGGCACATCGTTTCCACCGCACGTTCGGTTTCTTTGCCGAAGGGATCGGGGTCGCGTTGGAAATACAGGATGGTGGCCCCGGTTTCGCGGATCAGGCGTTCGAGCGCTTTCGGCGCCGGGCCTTTTCGGAAAACCATGCGGCCGCCGAGGGATTCGATATTGGAGGCGAGCGAGGCGAGGGATTCGCATAGGAATCGCTGGCGGGCAGGGCCGGTCCAATTGTGGGCGCCGTGCCAGACGGATGTCACGTAAACCGGGCAAACCTGGTCGCACTGGTCCGCGGCGGCGCGCAGCAGCAGGTTGTCGGCAATGCGCAGATCCCGGCGGTACCAGTAGATTCCGGTCTTGTGGTGGGCGGACATGAGGGGAAAGGGTGGCGAGTTTCGTACCGATTCCGGGATTTGCAACGGGAAATGGGCACTGGCGGGCGGAATCGGGTGGGGAGAATCAGGGACCCGGTCCGCCATTCCGGGAGGGAGGTGAAAAAAACCGCAAATTTCCTCACTGGCGGGTTGACAAGGGGGGCTGAGACAGCTAGGACTCCCGCCCGCCCGCAGGTCCGGCGGTCCATTTCAATTCCACCAATAGGCACACAGCCATGAGCAAACGCACCTTCCAGCCCTCCAAGCGCACCCGCAAGAACCAGTTCGGGTTCCGCGCCCGCATGGCCTCCAAAGCCGGCCGCGACATTCTCCGCCGCCGCCGCCAGAAAGGCCGCAAGCGCCTCGTTCCCAAGGGAGTCGAGATCAAATACGCGCGCCACACGCAGCAGCACTCCTGAGCGACCGCTCACGCGCCGCCACCGGATGCCCACGCATCCCCGCCATGCGCCTGCCGCGGAAATCCAGCATCAGGAACCGGGCCGATTTCGCCCGGGTCAAGACCACCGGCCAAGCGAAAGCTGGCCGGTTTGTCGTCTTGAGCACCTTGGCGGACCCTGCGCTCGAGTCGCTGCAAACCGGATTCATCACCACCAAACGCTGCGGCAAGGCCAACCAGCGCGTCCTGCTGCGACGCCGGTTCCGGTTTCTGGTGCAGACCCACGGTGCCGAATTCGCCGACCCGCGCCGCTATTTGGTCACCATCGCCCGTCCTGGCGCGTCGGCCGCGACCTTCGACGAGCTGAAGGCCGATTGGCTCCGCCAAGCCCGGAGATTGGGGCTGTTCAACCGACCCGAAGCGAAACCGTGATCGCGAAATCCCTCACCGCCGTCATCCGGGTGCTGATCCGCTTTTACCAGAAAGTGCTCAATCCGATGCTGAAATTCGCGGCGGGTCCGGCGGCTGGGTGCCGGTTCACACCGACCTGTTCGAACTATTTTCTCCAAGCCGTGGAGGCTCATGGCCCCTTCCGCGGGTCGTGGCTGGGCATTTGCCGGATTTTTCGCTGTCATCCGTGGGGCGGATGGGGTTATGACCCCGTCCCGCCGCCCCGGAAGGGCAAGAAAACCGGCGATTCCTCGCCGCCGCACCATCATTGTTCCCGTCACTAACCACCGTATTTTCCCACACCATGTATGATCGTAAAACTTGGATAGTCCTGGCCCTCTGCGGCACGCTGCTGGCGATAGGCATGATGGAGCAGAGCAAAAAGTCCGCCGCCCAGCGCGAGGCCGACCGCCAGAAGCAGGAGCAGGCAGCGAGGCTCAAGGAGCAGCAGGACAAGGAAAAGGCCAAGAATCCCCCCGTGGAGACACCTGCCCAACCGCCAGCCTTGGCCGTTGAGCCCGTGCCGCCGTCCACCGAGGAGGAAGTCGTCACGCTCGAAAGCGACAAGGTTACCTTTACCTTCACCAACATCGGCGGCGGGATCAAATTCGCCGATTTCAAAACCGAAAAGCGGATCGACGACCCCAGCCAACCGGTGCGGATCAACGAACGCTCCGGCGGACCGATCGGCGGCATCGCCGCACCGGATTACGGCTTGAAAAACGTGGCCTACAGCTACGACGAGGCCGCTTCCGTGCCGGGGAAAAAGGTGGTCTATTCCGGCAAACTCGAAAACGGGCTGGTGGTTCGCAAGGCGTTCTCGCTGGTGGAAACCGGAGAACCGGGATCGCCCTATCTGTTGGATCTGGCGCTCACCCTGGAGAATGGTTCCGCGGCACCGTTCGGTATCAAGGACTGGAGCGTCTATGCCGGCGACGCCGTGCCGCTCCACAAAGGGGAGTTTGCCAATCACACCGGCGTTTTCTGGTATGAGGACAACACCATGATCTTCAGGGATCCTTCCAAGTTCAAGGGCGGATTCATCTGGGGGGCGGCCAAGTCGGTGCTCGAGAGCCCGGCGGGCGAGAAAGTGATCTATGCCGGGGTCACCAACCAGTTTTTCGCCACGGCCCTGCGCCCTAACGAGCCGATGGATTCCACGGTTTGGGCCAAGCCCTCGCATCTGGAGGGCAAGTCGATCCGCGCCGGCATCCGGTTTCCCGACGTAACCCTCAATCCCGCGGAAAAGAAGGAGTTCGGCTATCGGATTTTCATCGGCCCCAAGCACAACCCTATGCTCCGCAAAATGGGCCACGGCTGGGGCGAACTCATGCAATACGGCGGCCCGGTCGCCGACTGGATGCTGATTGGCCCTGTGGCGCGCTTCCTCAACTGGGTGCTCAACGGAATGCACGGACTGATGGACGGTGTGGCCAAGAAATGGGCCTGGGGGCTGGCGATCATCCTGCTGACCATCGTGGTCCGCACCGTCATCTGGCCGCTGCACGCCAAGTCCACCCGCACCATGAAGCGGATGAGCAAGCTCCAGCCGGAAATCGCCAAGCTCAAGGAGAAATACCCGGACGATCCCAACAAACTCAACACCGAGATGATGGGGCTCTATCGGAAATACGGAATCAACCCGCTCGGCGGCTGTCTGCCGATGTTCGTGCAGATTCCGATCTTCTTCGGGTTCTACACCATGCTGCAATACGCGGTGGAACTCCGCCACCAGGGGTTCCTGTGGGTGGATGATCTCTCGATGCCGGATACGCTGACCCATGCCTTTGGCATTCCCATCAACATCCTCCCGGTCGTGATGGCAATCACCAGTTTCCTCCAGATCAGGATGACACCGAAGACGGGTGATCCCACCCAGCAGAAGATCATCATGTTCATGCCGTTCATTTTCTTCTTCTTCTGCTATAACTTCGCTTCCGCGCTGGCGCTTTACTGGACCACCCAGAACCTGTTCTCGATCGGCCAGACCTGGCTGATGAACCGGGTGCCCGAACCCGAACTCGTGGCCCGCAAAGGCGGCGGCAAACAAAGCTGGATGCAGCGGAAAATGCAGCAGATGCAGGAACTCCAGAGACAACAGCAGCAAGCCCAGCGCCAACGCCAGGCCGACGGCAAACCCACTCCCCCGGACAACACCAAACGCCGCCCGCCCCGCACCGGCGGCTGAGTGGGTTGGGTAGATGAAAGAGTCAAGATACAAGATGCAAGAGTCAAGATACAAGAATCAAGACTCGAGAGGGCTTGGATAGTAAGATCGCTCCACCAAGCGCCCGCCTTCCGGGCTTTTTTCCTATACCTCCTGCGTCTCCACCCGGCCGGGCTATCAGTGATCGCGGGCGTCCCGCCAAGCGGATTCCGGGAATGGATCCATTGGCTGGAGTCTGTCCATCCCCGCTCCGGTTTCGGTTCCGGATTCCCTATGAAGGTTACGCAAAAGTCCGCGGATGCGGCCCTTCGATTGGCGATCCTGACGAGTTCGAGGCGGTGAAAGGCCAGATACCGCCGATGGAAAAGAAATCGTCACTTGGCAGGATTACACCGCGTCCCGGCAAAGCACCCGCAAAACCGGTCTTTGGGGGGCCGCCGGAATGGTAGCGCTCGGCTTTGTCGTGGTCATCCTCCAGAAGATCGCATTGGCCAGAATGAAGTCCGGCCGCTCGTGAGGAGCGTTTTACTGGGAGTCGAAGGAATCGCATTGATCACAGCCACACGAGGACGGCATCGCGTGTCTTCATCGGGAACTTTTTTGAATCCGGGCTCCGGAATTGATGTCATGGCGGGTTTCTGCGGCGGAGTTCGGGCCAAATCGCGGAAAAAACGCGTGAAAACGACTTGCCAAGGCGCAATTGAGGGGCAAACTCGCCGTCCCGCTTGCGCGACGCGCCAAATGGCGTAGTATTCACGATGTATTCCCAATGCGTTTGACCGAACTGCTCAGTCCCTGTCAGATCCTCCTCGACCTCAAGGCCGGGGAGCGCTGGTCGGCGATTGTGGAATTGGTGGATTTGCTGGTCGAGCGGGGGAAACTTCCTTCGGAAATGCGTGAGGAGGTTTTGTCGTCGCTGAAGGCGCGCGAGGATCTGGTGAGCACCGGTGTGGGCTACGGCGTGGCCATTCCACACGCGTTTTCCGACAAGCTGGACCGGGTGGTTGCGGTGTTCGGCCGTTCGAAGCACGGCATCGATTTCGAGTCGCTGGATGGCGGGTTGGTCCGCTTCGTGATTCTATTTCTGGTTCCCCGGCGGGATTACGGGATGCACCTCCACACGCTTTCCGCCATCGCCAAGCTTTTCACCAACAGCGACGTCCGAGCGCGGCTCGCCGCCGCGGAAAAACGCTCGGAGGTGCTCGGCATTCTCGAAACCAAGCCGTCCCGCGCATCCAATAACGGGCTGTCCAGACCCGCTGAAAGACACTCATGACCCTGCAACAAAAACTCGAATCCCGCCTCGCCACGGCGGTGGCGGCGGTGTTGGGAGAACCCGCCGCAGCCCCCGTGGTCCCCGTTGCGGACCTGCGCTTCGGCGACTATCAGTCAAACGCCGCGATGGTGCTGGCCAAACAGCGCAAGACAAATCCGCGCGCGCTGGCTGGGGATATCATCGGCCGGCTCGATCTAACCGGCTTGGCCACCGCCGAGATCGCGGGCCCCGGTTTCATCAATTTCCGCGTTCTGCCGGAAGCCTTCGCCGCGCGCGCCGAGGCGCTGCTGCGCGATGAGCGGCTCGGTGTTCCCGCCACGGGCGCCGGCCGCACCGTGGTGGTCGATTTTTCCGCGCCCAATGTGGCCAAGCCGATGCACGTGGGGCACATCCGTTCCACGATCATTGGCGATTCGCTCGCCAGGGTCGCGCGGTTTCTCGGCTTCAATGTGATCGCGGACAACCACATCGGCGACTGGGGCACGCAGTTCGGGATGATCCTCCACGGTTGGAAAACCCTGTTGGACCGCGATGCTCTAACCAAGGATCCGATCGCCGAGCTGGTCCGGGTCTATCGGGAGATCAACGCCTCCGCCAAGGCCGATCCGGCGGTGATGGACCTTTGCAAGGCCGAGTTGGTGAAACTCCAGGCCGGCGATCCGGAGAACCTCGGAATCTGGCAGCAGTGCATCGACGTTTCGAAACAGGGACTCCAGAAAATCTACGACCGGCTGGATGTGCGGTTCGACCACTGGTTGGGAGAGAGTTATTACAACGATCGCCTGCCGGGGTTGGTGGATGAGTTTCTGGCCAAAGGGCTCGCCCGCGAAAGCGACGGGGCGGTCTGCGTTTTCTCAGACGGCGCGAAAAAGCCCGAGGACGACCCGTTCATGGTCCACAAGGAGGGTGGTTGGACCGACAATCCGGCGATCATCCGCAAGGCCGACGGAGGGTTTCTCTACGCCACCACCGATCTGGCGACGATCCAATACCGCATCGACGAATGGAAGGCCGACCACGTGTGGTATGTGGTGGGCGTGCCGCAGCAACTGCATTTCCGCCAGGTCTTCGAGGCGGCGGAACGCTGGGGCAAGCGCGGGGATTTCCGCCACGTCGGATTTGGCTCGATCCTCGGCGAGGACCGCAAGCTGATGCGCACCCGCAGCGGGGAAAACGTCGGCCTAACCGACGTGCTGGAGGAAGCGGTCGAACGCGCCGCCGCGGTGATCGCGGAAAAGAACCCGGACCTCGCGCCGGACGAAGCCGCCGAGATCGCCGAAACCATCGGCATCGGCGCGGTGAAGTTCGCCGAACTCTCGCAGAACCGGCTCACCGATTACGTGTTCGCGTGGGACCGGATGCTCGCGCTGCAAGGGGATACGGCGCCGTATTTGCAGTATTCGCATGTCCGGATCCGCTCGATTTTCCGCAAGCTGGAGGGACCGTGCGATCTGTCCGGCCAAAGGGTGGCGCTTGGCGAGGACGCCGAGATCCATCTGGTGCGGATGCTCACCCGGTTCGGCGAGGTGGTGCCGAGCGTGCTCGATGATTTCCGGCCCAATCTGCTGGCGAACTATCTGTTGGATCTGGCGCGGGCGTTTCACTCGTTTTTCGAGGCCTGTCCGGTGCTCAAGGCGGAGGAACCCGCCCGCGGCAGCCGCCTGGCGCTGTGCGAATTGACTTCCCGCGTGCTGAGCAAGGGACTCGACCTGCTAGGCATCCGCGTTCCCGAGAGGATGTGAGAACCGCGGTGGCCGGGGCCCGTTTCACAACGCGAGGATGCCGGTTTTCCCGTGTTTGGTGATCAACCGCTTTTTTGCGTGGACTCAGTTGGAGGCCGCACGCTAGGGTGCGTCCGGCGACAAGCCCGCTCCATTTTCCATGACCCAGCCACCCTTCTACGTGATCGGCCACAAGAATCCCGATACCGACGCCATTTGTTCGGCGATCGGTCACGCGGCCCTGCTGCGGGCGACGGGAGAAGCTCCCGGAGCTATCGCCGCGCGCTGCGGAGACATTTCGCAGAGGACCCACTGGGTGCTCGAGCGGGCCGGGGTGGGGGACCCGCCGCTGGTGACCGACGTGCGGACCACCGCGGGAATGATCTGCCACCGGCACATCATCCAGGTGCTGGAGTCTGACACCTTTCTAACCGCCCACCGGCTGATGCTCACCCACGGAGTGCGCGCGGTGCCCGTGATCAATGATGAGGGATCGGTCAGCGGCGTGTTGAACTATATCGATCTGCTAGGTCTGCTGTTGCCCGCCCAAACCGAGGGGATCAGCGTGCGGACGGTGCATGTCTCCCTATCGAAACTGGCGGACACTCTGGAGGCGCAGAGTCTTGGCGCGCCATTGCCGCCCGCGGAGGAAGAGGAGGACCTGATCCTGCTCGTTGGAGCGTCCTCTCAGGATGCGGTGGACAAACGGCTCAACGTGGCAATCAAGGACGGTACCATCGGGCGTTTTCTGGTGATCTGCGGTGATCGGCCGATCGTGCAGCGTTCCGCCATCGACCATGGCGCGCGGGCGCTGCTGGTGACCGGCGACAACCCGGTCACCAAGGAGATCCGGGAATATGCGGTGCGGAAGGGTGTGGTGGTGTTGCTTTGCCACTACGACACCGCAAGCGCCTCCACCCTGATGCGTTGCTCACGGACTGTTAGAAACGTGATGCGTCCGGATTTCCTATCCGTTCCGGCCCACGAACCGGTGTCCCGTTTGAGAAAACGGCTGGCATCCATCGACCAGACGATGTTTCCGGTGATGGACTCCTCGGACGGCAGGATGGTCGGCGTTCTGACGAAATCCGACCTGGTTGATCCGCCTCGGGTCAAACTGGTCCTGGTGGATCACAACGAATACGCGCAGGCCGTTCACGGAGTGGAGGAGGCGGAGGTGATCGAAGTGATCGACCACCATCGTTTGGCGGGCGACCTTGTGTCGCGCGAGCCGATCCGGTATCTCAACGAACCGGTGGGATCCACTTCCACGCTGGTGGCGCGGAAGTTTTTCTACCGCCAGATTCGTCCGGAGTCGGGAGTGGCAATCTGCTTGTGCGCCGGGATCATCGCGGACACCCTGTGCCTGACCGGCCCAACGACCACGCCGCTGGATCGGGAGATGCTCGATTGGCTGGCCAGCGCCGCCGGGATCGACCCGATGGTGTTCGCGGAGGAGTTTTTCGCGGTGGGGTCGATGATCGCCGCCGCGAGTCCCGAGGCGATCGTAGGCGCCGACCGCAAGGAATTCACGGAGGACGGTTTCCTGGTGAGCATTTCGCAGGTGGAAGAGCGGGGATTGCACGGTTTCGCCGCCAGAAGGGTGGAACTGGAAATGGCGCTCAGGGATCTGGTGCAGCGCAACCGTTACGACCTCGCGGTACTCGCGGTGACGGATATTGTCGGGCATCACAGCCTTGTTCTGGCGGTCGGTAACGAGGCGATCCTCGCCAGGATGCCGTTCGAACGACTCGATGGGGCGCTTTTCGACGCGCCCGGTGTGGTGAGCCGGAAGAAACAGCTTTTCCCGGCGGTCTGCGACGCGGTTCACCACGCACGCTGATCCGGAGAATCTCGGATTGAATCAGGCATTGCAAAGCGGGTGGTCCCGGTGCTACCGTCCCCGCGTATGAATATTGGCATCCCGAAAGAAATCAAGGCGCAGGAAAGCAGAGTCAGCATGACCCCGGGGTCGGTGGCGGAACTGGTGAAGCGGGGCAACCGGGTCCTGGTGGAGCGGGGGGCAGGAATTGCCGCGAGTTTCGCCGATGCCCTATACGAGGCGGCCGGCGCGGAAATGGTGGATGGTCCGGAAGCTGTTTTCGGGGAGGCCGAATTGATCGTCAAGGTCAAGGAGCCGCAACCGTCCGAGGTGGCGATGCTCGGACCACAACATATACTTTTCACCTATCTGCATTTGGCCGCGGATAAGAAGCTGACCGAATCGCTGGTGGCCACCGGATGCACCGGCATCGCCTACGAGACGATCGAGGTGAATCGGCGGCTTCCGCTGTTGGAACCGATGAGCGAGATCGCCGGCCGTATGTCCGCGATTGTGGGATCTTACCATCTGGCCAAACACTGCGGGGGGCGCGGGTGCCTGCTGGGCGGTGTTCCGGGGGTCGCGCCAGGGCGGGTAGTGGTGCTCGGCGGCGGCACCGCCGGCGTCAACGCCGCCCGCGTGGCGACCGGAGTGGGCGCGGACGTCACCATTCTGGAGGTCGATTTCGAACGCATGCGGTTTCTTGATATCACAATGGGGAGCGCCCACACGGTTTATTCCAATGAGGCCAACCTCGCGGACCTGTTGCCGCGGGTGGACCTGGTGATCGGGGCGGTGCTCGTTCCGGGTGCCAAAGCCCCGAAACTGATCACCCGCGAGATGCTGCGGATGATGCCGCAGGGCAGTGTTTTCGTGGACATCGCGGTGGACCAGGGAGGCTGCGCGGAAACCACCCGGCCGACCACCCACGAGAAACCCACTTATGAAGAGGAGGGTGTCATCCATTATTGTGTGGCCAATATGCCTGGTGCCTATGCCAGAACCGCCACCCAGGCGCTCAACAATGTGACCCATCCCTGGACGATGCTGATCGCCGACCGGGGCCTCGCGGGGGCTTGCGCGGTTCGGAAGGAACTCGTCGGTGGCATCAACACGTTCAAAGGCGGGCTCACCTGCGGGCCGGTCGCGGATGCGCACGGACTTCCCTTCGCGGGACTGGCACAGCCCTAAACCCTCGGAAATGGGGGAGATCCCGGAAAGTCCGGCAAATACGGGTGGAGGGAATCGAACCCTCGCCACAAGCTTGGGAAGCTCGTGTTCTACCACTAAACTACACCCGCCGGAAGTCAGGGGGCGGAAGTCTGCGTCGGAAATCGGCTCTGACAAGCAAAAACGTCCGGGACCGGGAAATTTCTCCAACAATGGAAGAATTCTTCGGAAAACCGAAAAAAACCGAAAAAAAAACTTGCGGGAGGGACGTAAAAGCGCTTGTCTTGCGTCGAGATGTCGCGGGCATAGCTTAGTGGTAAAGCCCTAGCCTTCCAAGCTAGCCATGCGGGTTCGATTCCCGCTGCCCGCTCCAAATCTCCCGATTTCCTGATACACACAATCCCCAAACCTAGCCTACCAATTATGAAAATGACTGTCCGTTATGCGCTTCTGAGCGCGACCCTCGGGGTGTTGTCGTCCTCGGCGGCGTTCGCCGAAGCCGACTGCGCCAAGCTCACCCAAGCCGTGAAACAAGCGATCAATTCTGATCCAGCCGCCGTTCTCCAGGTTGTGGAGAAGCAGGTTTCCGCCAATCCGGGATGCGCCTGTGAGGTCGTGAAGGCGGCAATCGAAGGTTCGAACGCCGATGCGAAGCTGGTGGCCTCGATTGTGGAAACCGCGATCACTTCCGCCCCTCAGCACCTCCGCCTGATCTCCCAGTGCGCGGTTGCCGTGGCTCCCGACGCACTGGGCAACGTGCAAGCCGTGGTGGCCAAGCTCGACCCCAATAGCGGCGAATCCGCTCCGGTCAAATCCAGCGCGAAGGATGCCAAGGGTGCTCCGGTGAAACCCCCGGTGGCTGCCAATCCCCTCGATTTCCCGGGTTCCGGCATCGGTGACCCGCCCGTCCGCGTGGGTAACAATCCCGGTGGGCCCGGCGGTATTCCACTCATTCCGTTTGGTCCCCCGAGCAATGTGCCTCCGACGGGAATTCTTCCCCCTCCCGCACCGCCCATTTCCCCGCCGGTCAAGATCACAAATGGCTGATTGCTTCCGGTTGTCCGCACTCTCCGTTTCAACGTATCGCTGAATTAACCTTATGAAAAGTAAACTTGTCACACTCTTTGCCACGGCGCTAGCCGTCGGAATTTCCCACGCGAACCAAGGTCTTTACTACATCGGTAGTGAAGCTCAGGAGTCAATGCCGCTCAAATGGGTGGTCGGCGTCGATTTGACCTACGACGATAACGTAACACCCGGAACGCTTGTCGAAAATGATTCGGTGGCCGTGACTCCTTATGTGGGAGTGTCGTTTGTCAACCTCACCCCGCAGACGACTTGGGATGTTTATGCCCGGCTGGGTTGTATCTATTACTTCGACGAGCCGACCGCCATTGGTGCTGACGACCTATACACCCAGGCTCGTGTCGGAATCAACCTGACCCATCGCTTCAGTGAGCGTCTTCGCCTCTCCAGCCGGAGTTTCCTCGCATACGAGCTCGAGCCTGATTACAGCTACGGATTCGCTACTACCCGCCAAGTCGGTGAATATCTCTATTGGCAGACCGATAACGCGCTTGGCTACCGTTGGACGGAGCGTCTGGCCACCTACACGGGCTTTACGATTACCGACCTCGATTACCAAGATACCGACGTTCAGGACCGTTTTACATGGTCGGTTTACAATCAGTTCCGCTATCAACTGACCCCTCAGCAAACGGTTCTGACCCTTGACTATCGCTATGCCGAAACGGACGGTGGCAGTGTTGCTTCCGATTCGTCCGATCAATATATTCTGCTCGGGATCGAACATCGGTTCAGCCCCAACAGTATCATGATCGCCCGTGCTGGTGCCCAGTTCCGCGATGTTGACGCTGGTGACAGTTCGAGCAGTCCCTATGCGGAGATTACCCTGCGCAATCAACTGACCGAGCAGCTCATGGTACGTGCCTTTGCACGCTACGGCTTGGAGGCGTACGATACCGTGCAGGCAATCGGTACCAGCGTGTACGACTTCGACCAGCGCGCCACTCTCCGGATCGGAGTTTCCGGTGAGTATTCAATCACGCCGATGTTCACTGTGTTTAGCGGCATTGATTTCATCACTGCTGAAATGGACGATGGCCGCCGGGTGGCCGGTGTTGGGCCGCTTACCGCCAGCGGGTACTCCCAAGATCTGTTCAATGTCTATCTTGGTCTGTCCGTGAAGTTCATGGATGGTCTATACGGGACCCTCTCTTACAGCTACACTGACTCTGCGTCGGACTTCGCGAATCAGGATTATGATCGCAACCGTGTCAGCCTTGGAGTCCGCTACGAATTCTGAGGCGTTCCGATAAAGACGATTTCAACAAGATCGATCCCCACATCATTCATCCCAACCCGGAACTCCCGCAATGTTTTCCATTGCGGGAGTTTTGCTTTGATTCCATCAGTATTCATGCTAAAATAGCTCCCGCCCCAACGAACCATGCAAGCAAACAGCACGCACCAACAGAACGAAGCCGCCCTCCATGCCATCGATTATTGGCAGGTGATCAAGAACCGCTATGGGGTCATTATCCTGACCCTTTTGCTCGTCTTCATGACGGCTGCGGTGATCACATATGTGATGCCGAAGAAATACGAGAGTTTTGCCAAAATCGAGGTCAAGCCCCGCGGCAACAACGTCAATCCCTTCCCAACAATGGCGGACACTATTGGGGAGCGCAAGATGACCCAGAACTTCTTCAATACGGAGTTCGAGAAGATTACGAGTCGCAATTCACTGATGAAGGTCATCCAAAATCTGGAGCTTGATACCCGGTGGGGATACGATCTGGAGACGACCTACACGATTCTCAAGGACATCGTGGACACCGACAACATTCGCGGTACCGATCTGATTGTTATCAGCGTTCGCCACAAGAGTCCCGAAGAAGCCCGGGACATTGCTGCCGAAGTTGCCAGGGCCTACAAGGACTATCGGAACGAATCCGAGGACAAGGAGGTTCAAAAGGGCCTTGAGGAGCTGAAAAAACAGGTTCGTGTTCAAGAGGATACAGTCGAGCAAGCCCGAAAATTGCTCGCGCAGATTGTCCGAACAAAAGGAATCGTGTATTATAGTCAGGATTCGGTGTTTCGAAACGCAGGGATGGAGGACGAGCACGGAGCGCGTGCCGCACAGGACACTTATATTGCTTTGGAAACCGAGAAGATGCAGTTGGATAGCATGATCAAAACGCTATTGAAATACGATCAGGACCAACTTATGTCATACGCCGCCGGGCTTGAGCTGCCGGAGAACGTGATTCGTACGCTTTATCCGAAATATCTTGACATCAAGGCGCAGTTCGAGGGGTTCAAGCAGGAGGGTCGGGGTGCCCAGCATCCCTTGATGTTGGCGAAACAACAGGAGATTGAGGCGATTCGCAAGCAACTGGACGAAGGCGTTGTGGCCTTGCGGGATACGCTGCAGGCCAAGTTGGATTTGGCCAATGCGAGATTTGAACGCGCCAAGACCGCTCTTGACGAAAAGAAGGGGGAGACGATTAGGGGCAACATCGACCGCCAGGACTATGACGAGGCAAAGAGGACGTTCGAGTCCGAGCAGGAGATGTTGCAGCAGATGAAGATCAAACTGATTGCGGAAGAGATTTCGTCCAAGATGCGGAGTGACTCCATTATCGTTCACGACGATCCCGTAGCCTCGCAGCGTCCGGTCAGTCCAAAAGTGACACTGAATCTGATTCTTGGTGCTGTAGTTGGCTTGGTGTTTGGAGTTGGGATCGCGTTCTTCCTTGAGTACATCGATACTTCCGTCAAATCCCTGGAAGATGTCGAGCGCTATCTCCAGGTTCCCGTTCTTGCGGTGATTCCGCGTGATGTGGGTGTTCTGCACAAGCAGAGCGGAATGAGTCCGGACGCGGAGGCCTATCGAATTCTGCGAACCAATATCGAGTTCAACCGGAAGAACCCGGAAGACAATTCCATCACTGTCGTTTCAGGTGGTGCGGGCGAGGGCAAGTCCACCACGCTGGTCAACCTGGCCTATGTCTGTGCTCAAGGCGGCTATACGACGCTGATGATTGACGCCGACTTGCGCCGTCCGCGACTGCACACGTTCTTTGACATCAACAATTCGGTGGGTCTGACAAACTACCTGACAACCGAGTTGATGCTTGAGGACGTGATCCTGCAGACTCCGGTGGACAATCTGTATTTCATGCCGTCCGGCATTCTGCCCGCTGACGCCGCCGGGATTCTGAACTCCCGCCGGATGTCGGAGTTGATTCAGGATGTGAAGCAGCGTTTCGACCTCGTGCTGGTGGACAGCCCGCCGATCCTAGGGGTCAGTGACGCATCCGTGCTGGCCAGCGAAGTCGACCTCACGATGATCGTCGTCCAACACCGCAAACTTCCCCGCAATATGCTGCTTCGTGTGAAGCACGCGGTGGAAAATGTCGGTGGAAATGTGATCGGCGTGGTGTTGAACAATGTGGATGTCAGGAGCGACAGCCAATATCAATACTACACGAGTTACTACACGTATTACGCGCCGGCCGAGTCGCAGGTTGGCCCTCCGGTATCCGGCAAGACCGCCAAAGCCTCGCCCACGGCCCCGGCAAAGCAGGATGCCCTTCGCGGTAATGATACGGAACTCTATTGACATGGGTTCTAACATCGTATAGACTTCTGCCCGTATGAATCCAAAGACGTTATTTTTCGCGTTCCTCTGCTCCTTTCTGTTCGTCGTCAAGGGCCACGCCCAGGACGAAATCAAGGCGGGCAGGGCGATCAATCTCACGATCAATGGCGTCCCCGTTGAGGACAAGACCCGTTTCGACGGGGTGTATCCCGTGTCGGAAAGCGGCATGATCAACCTGCCCTACATTGGCTTGATGCGTGCCGCTGGGCTGAAATCCGACCAACTGGCACGGAGTATCCAAGGAGAGTACCAGCGCAGACAGATCTATACGAATCCGACGGTTCAGGTGTTGAAATCCAGTGCCGACACATTGGTTGAAGAAGTGGTTCATGTGGGGGGGCAGGTGGGCCGACCTGGTCCGGTGAAGTACATGCAAGGGCTTACGTTATACCAAGCGGTTCAGGCGGCCGGGGGGGCTACGCCCTTCGGCCAAATGAAGCGGGTCAAGTTGTACAGCGGAGGCAAGATGCGGCAATTCGACCTTACTCAAGGCCAGTTCATGGCGATTCCTCTGAAGCCCGGCGATACCATTGAAGTGCCGCAAAAGGGAGTTCTTCCCGGAACCTGAGGTTTCGTTTGGTGCGCGGTGCGCTGTTTGGAGGGAAATGTACGAGCGGTTTCAAGCCCAATGTCGAAACGGATAGCCAGGTCACCCCTCCTTTGCGCTGCCCTGCTGGTTTTTTCTTCCGGTTGGTGTCTCCGTGGTGAGCCCATGCAGCCGGTTCCCGCGGAGCCGGCGGTGACGATTCCGTCCGAGTTGTTGTCCAAACTTGGATCTGAGGCATTCGCGGATCGGGTAGAGGCGGAGAAAGCTCTGCTGACATGGTCCAGAGGGCAGTCGGACGCGGCCAAGGATTTGTTATTTCAGGCGTCGCGTTCGGAATCCGATCCCGAAGTCAGAGGGAGGTGCCTAGGGGTGTTGCGGGCGCTTGTGGATGACGAGTATTCGAAAGATGGTCAGGGATTCATGGGGATCAGGATGGGATTGGCGGTTGTTCAGATCCAGATCGAGGGGGAAAACGCGTTTCGGTTTGCGATTCAGATCGACCATGTGGAGGATGGTTCCCCCGCTCAGAAAGGTGGTCTTGTGATGGGGGATTTTCTGTTGGCGATTGACGACCGGGTGTGGACCAAGGATGACACTCTTGAGACGGTCACGGACTTCATCAAAAGTTTCAAACCGGGAACAAAGGTGAAGGCCAGGATAGCGAGGGCGGGCAAGCCGCTGGACCTCGTCGTGGAGCTTGGGCGTCGGCCGATCGCCGCGGACGCCATGCGTCTCATGCCGTTCGGCGCGCTGGGGTTGGGAGGAATGGCGGTTCCGAATCAGGCGGTGATCGAAGCTGCCGAGAAACAGGCAAAAGAGGACTACTTCCGGAATTGGCTGGCGCGGAAAAAAGCCGCCGGAAAATGATCTTGCCGACAGGGTGAGGTTTTCTGCATGGACAATGTGAAAAATCGTGCCACGTTGGCGCGGCACCCGAGCAACTCCCCAATCGAACATGATTACCAACCGCCTTAGCCGCGCCGCCGCCGCCATCGCCATGGTCGCGGCCTCATGCTCCGCCTGCGCCCAGCAGGCCGACTTCAACGAGGTCGGCAAGCAGATGGCCATTACCCTTCAGAACAACCATTTCCAGAGAATTCCCTTCGACAAGGAGCTGAGCCAGCGGATTCTGGCCGGATTTTTGCGTGATCTCGACTTTCAGCGCCTGTATTTCACCCAGCAGGATGTGGATGTTTTCACCGCGAAATATGGTGATCAGTTGCACTCGATGCTGTTGGAGAAGAAGTCGATGACCCCGGCGGAGGACATTTACGGGACCTTCGTCAAACGGGTGGAAGCGCGTGTGGCGCAGGCTGAGAAGCTGCTCAAAGAGAATCACTTCGATTTCACCACGGACCAATCCGTGACCAGAACCCGGAAGGATGCGGCATGGCCCAAGGACGAGGCCGAGGCGTCCGCCCTGTGGAGCCTCCAGATCCGCGAGGCGGTTTTGAGCGAGGTGCTTCGCCGCAACCTGCTGGCGAAGCTGGCCAAGGAGCAAGGAAAGCCGGAGGTGGGCAAGAACGATCGGGAGCCGACCGAAAAGATCGCGCTGCGGTACAAACGTTTCCTTGCCAGTGTGAAGGACGTCGATAGCGAGGACATCGCCAATTATTTTCTGAGCGCGGTGGCGACCACCTACGATCCGCACACCGACTACATGAGCTTCCGCGAGATGAACCGTTTCAAGGACGGCATGAAAAACGAATTGGTCGGCATTGGCGCTTTGCTGCAAGGCGAGGAGGACGGAGCCACCAAGATCATGGGCATTGTGGTGAGCGGTCCTGCCGACCGCGCGGGGCAACTCAAGCTCAACGACCGTGTGGTGGCTGTGGATCCCCTCAATTCGGGGCGGCCGGAAGACATGGTGGACATCATGTTCATGAAAATCGACAAGGTGGTGGATTTTATCCGCGGCAAGGCTGGCACCTCGGTGGCGCTCAAGGTGGAACCCGCCGGCGCACCTCCGGGAGAGACCCGGATTTATGTGATCCAGCGCGAAAAAGTGGAACTCAAGGACGAACAGGCTTCCGGCCAACTGGTGGAAGTGAAAAGCAAGGATGGCGGACCCACCCGACGCTTGGGCATCATCGTTCTGCCGTCGTTTTACGCCGACTTTGATGAGGGCAAGGTCCGGTGCTCGGTGGATGTGGAACGCATTCTGGGGCGGATGGTCGAGGAGAAAATCGACGGTTTGATTCTGGATCTCCGCAACAATGGCGGCGGATCGCTCGACGAAGTGCGACGGATGACCGGCTTCTTCATCGAGCGTGGGCCGGTGGTTCAGGTGAAAGACAACCGCGGCCGGGTACAGGTCAAGGAGTCGGAAAACCGCAAGCCGATTTACGAGGGACCAATGGTGGTGATGACGGACAAGAGCAGTGCGTCCGCGAGCGAGATTCTCGCCGGGGCATTGCAGGACACCAACCGCGCGGTCCTCGTCGGCGAGTCCTCCACGTTTGGCAAAGGAACCGTCCAGCAACCGATGAATATCGAGGAGATGATGCCGTTTTTCGCGCCGCGGGAGCGTGCGGGTTATCTGAAACTGACAATCCAGAAGTTCTATCGCCCCTCGGGATCCTCCACCCAGAAGGACGGGGTGGTGCCGCAGGTGGTTTTGCCGAGCATTTTGGACGGTCTTGAGATTGGCGAGTCGTTTCTCGACAACGTGATGCCGCACGACCGGATCGGTCCGGCTCCGGGGCTTCGTCCGCTCGATGAAAAGGCGCTGTTTATCCCGCGTCTGAAGGAACTCAGCCAGGAGCGGGTGAACGCGTCCAAGGATTTCGGCTACATCATCGAGGATGTGATGAAGACCAAAAAGCGGATTGCGGAAAACAAGATCTCGCTCAACCAGAAAGAGCGCGAAAAGGAACTGGCGGAAGTGGATGCCCAGCGGGTCGAGCGCAACAAGGAACGCCGCGAACGCTTCGGCAAGGTGGTGGCGGACGACAAGGCCTTGTTCCGCTTCTTCAAGCTGACTCTGGAAGACGTGCAGAAGGGCGCGGATTTCCATGAATTCGATCCGTCCGCCGAGGACGGCGATTACATGCGCCGCGCGAAGGACGAAACTGAGGAGTTGGACGACGCTCCGAAGTGGCCGTCCGGGATGGATCCGGTGAAACGCGAGTCCCTGATGGTGCTGCGCGATCTGGTGGATCTGACGGAAAACGCCAGAATGGCGGGGCTTTTGCGCAAGAACGCCTCCGAGCATTGATGGAAGACGCTTCGGCTAGATTGGAGGCGGTCCGCAAGCGGATCAGGGAGGCCTGCGCCGCCTGCGGGCGCCGGCCGGAGGACGTGGAACTCATCGCGGTTTCGAAGACATTTCCCGCCGATGCGATCCGCGAGATCCATCAGGCCGGACAAACCGTATTTGGGGAAAGCCGTCAACAGGAGGCGGCACCCAAGATCGCCATGCTGCCAGGTGGCCTGAAGTGGCATTTCATCGGAAGCGTTCAGCGCAACAAGGTCCGGAAGCTTTTGCCGCTGTTTGATGTGATCCACGCCGTTGATTCGCTCCGGCTTGCGGCTCATATCGACGAAGTGGCCGCCGAGTTGGGCTTGTTTCCAAGGGTTTTCCTCCAGGTCAATCTGGCCGGTGAGGAAACCAAAGGCGGCTACCCTCCGGAAATGTTGGAGCGGGACCTGCCCGCGTTGTTGGAATTGCGGCGGGTGGAGATTCTGGGGTTGATGACCATTCCCCCGGAGGGACCCGATGCCGAATCCGCCCGGCCTTGGTTCGCCGCGTTGCGGCGCTTGCGGGACCGGCTTCAGAGCGTTTATCAGGCTGGATTGCCCGGCTTGAGCATGGGGATGAGCGGCGACTTCGAAGTGGCGATCGCCGAAGGAGCCACGCACGTGCGGGTCGGTTCCGCGATCTTCGGCAAGCGGGCCTACCGGGTGGAAGGCGAATTGGGCTGACGGACTAACAAAATTATGGAAACGAGACTCGAACAGGCATCCGTGATCGGAGAGGAAATGGCGCTCGCGTTCGCGGACGGAACCGAGCTCTATCTGCCGCTGGCCATGCTGCGGCGGGCCTGTCCGTGCGCGGTGTGCCAGGGTGAGCCCGATGCGCTGGGTCGGGTGGTAAAGCCGAAGGTCGAATACGGGCCGCGGTCATTCGAATTGGTCCGCTTCGAGGTGGTGGGAGGCTATGCCCTCCAATTGCATTGGGCGGACGGGCACGGCTACGGGATTTACACGTTCCCTTACTTGCTAAAGCTTGGAGCGTTGGAGGCCGGCTGAGTGTTTCGGGACAGATCCGAGGTTTGCGGCACGTATGGGTTTGCCGTGAAAGTTTCCAAATTGCGCAATCCAATGCTCACGCACGCGCTCGTTTTTCTAACGGGTGTCGGTTTGGCCGCGGCGGTGTTCCATTCGGCGTCCACTCCGGACGAGCGGGCGGGCGGTGATCCGCTGGCCTCCGGCGATTCGGCGGGCGAGCACTCCGGGATCCCCGGATCGGGGCATACGACCGGGCGGCCGGGACAGCGGGAGCGCCGCGACGGCGACGGCAGGGCCTCCGGCAGAAACGGTGAGTCGGCGGCGGACCGCATGGCAGGCATCGTTCGCATGGGCGATCCGCTCGCGCGGCAGGCCGCGCTGCTGGAGATGCTGAACAAGCTCGGACCGGGGGATTTCGAAGCGGTTGCCGAGTCGTGGAGATCGCTGGACCATTTCGGGCAGTCGGGTGGGGAATTCGAGATGATCCTGCGGAGTTGGGCGAGAGTCGATCCGCTGGCGGCGCTGGATTACACCGCGAACCGCCAGAAAGACCGGGGCGCGGCATCGGTGGTTCTATCCGCCTGGGCCGCCCGTGACGCAGCCGGGGCGGAGACCTGGGCCTTGGCGAACCATTCCGGCGATGGCCCCAATCCCTATCTCACCGCCGTGATCCGCGGTGTGGCGGCGTATGACATCGCCCACGCCATGCGCCTGACCGAGTCGATGCCCGCAAACGACGAGCGCCGCAATGCGGTTAGGGAGATCTCCCGCGCGCTGTTCGTGCAGGGCATGGACGTGGCCGCGAACTATCCGAATTCGATCACTGATCCCAAACTGCGGGCGGAATTCGTCGATCAGATCGGCAACCGGATGGCGGAGAAGGATCCGGTCCAGGCCGGGACGTGGCTGGCGGCGATGAACAACGCGGACGATCAGAACCGCGCGGCGCGCCGCGTGGGGGAGGCGCTGGCCAGCCGGGACCCGCAGGCCGCCGCCGATTGGATGCGGAAACTGCAGCCCGCCGCGCAGGCGGAGGCGGCTCGCGGGATCATCCCGAAGATGTCCTCGCAGGACATAGCCGGCACGGCGCAGTGGGTGAATACCCTATCCGGAATCCCCAACTACGACCGGGTTGTCGAGGAATTCGTGTGGAGCTGCGACTACCGCGCGCCCGAGCAGTCCGCGGCGTGGATCCGCGGGGTTGCCGACCCCGAACGGCAGGCACGGCTCTATCACCAGATGCTCGGCGAATGGGCCAAACGCGACGCGGCGGCCGTGAAAAGCTGGGTGGCTTCCAACCAGGTGCCCGAGAGCGTTTTCAAGCGGTTCGGACGGTAGATCGGGAAGGTGTCCTAACTGAAATACGCCTCCAGCCACTCCGCGACTTTGCCGAAGGTGCCGCCGGGCGGTGGCTGGGGGAGTCCGAGTGCCAGCGCCGGGACTTGCTCGCGGGTGTGGTCGGTGCCGTGGTGATAGGGGTCGTTGCCGTGGTCAGCGGTTAGGATAACCAGATCCTCCGGCCTAACCGATTTTAGGAATCCGCCCAACCATGCGTCGAACTCCCGTAGGGCGTTGGCATATCCCGGCGCGTCGCGGCGATGGCCGTAAAGGGCGTCGAAGTCCACCAGATTGGCGAAAATGAAATGGGGCTCTGCCCGGTTTTCCGCCCACAGCCGGGTGATCGCCGCCATGCCTTCGGCGTTGGATTTGGTCGGGTGGGACTCGGAGATTCCGCAACCGGCGAAGATGTCCGAGATTTTCCCCACGCCGATCACCCGGACGCCCGCCTGTTGGAGACGGTTGAGCACGGTTTCGCCGGGCTGATAGGAATAATCGTGGCGGTTTCCGGTGCGTTTGAAGCCCCCGGCAATCGAGCCGACGAACGGGCGCGCGATGACCCGGCCGACGCGGATGCCACGTTCGTCGAGGACCTCTCGAGCGGTTTTGCAGAGCGACCAAAGCCGTTCCAGGCCGAAGACCTCTTCGTGTGCGGCGATTTGCAGCACGCTGTCGGCGCTGGTATAGAGGATCGGATGGCCGGTGGTGACGTGCGCCTCCCCCAGACGTGTTAGAATCTCGGTCCCTGATGCGACTTCGTTGCCGATGAATGTGGTGCCGCCGCGCGTTTCGATCTCCTCCACCAGATCCGCCGGAAAGCGTTCGAAGGTGGCGAATGGGTCGGTGACGGTGAACCCCATGAGTTCCCAATGCCCGGTGGTGGTGTCTTTTCCCGCCGAGGTTTCCGTCAGCCGCGTCCACGCCGCGTCGGGGCGGACCGCGGGGCGGTTGGATAGCCCGAGCGCTTCATAGAGCCCGAGCGATGCCAGATTCGGCAGTTCAAAACCGGGTGTTTTCTCGAAGAGGTGCCCGAGAGTGTTGGCCCCTTCGTCGCCGAAAGCCGCCGCATCGGGTGCGTTGCCGCAGCCCACCGAGTCCAGAATCACGCACAACGCCCGTTTCATGAGCTACGGATACACCCGGACATCGGGTAGGGAAAGGGCAAATGCGTCGCCATCCGAGCGGATTGCGGGATTGGTCTTTTTTTGCCGAAAGGTGCGCGTGGTTTTGCGATTTTGAAACCGGGGTTGACGGGGTGGGGGGGAATTGCTGGAATGGCGGCAGATGGTCGTAGCGAGCCATTTCCCAATCCCCTAAAAACACCAATACCAACTGACTATGAAAGACTTTCGTGCACCCGACATCCACAACTTCGCCGTGGTGGGCCACGCGACCACCGGTAAAACCCTCCTTTGCGAAGCGATGTTGGTTTGCGCCGGCCGGGTCCAGCGGGCGGGCACCATCGAACAGGGCAACACGGTTTCCGATTTCCACGCGGACGAAAAGGAACACCACCAATCGGTCCACGCCACGGTGCTGGAGTTCGAGTGGCAGGGCCGCGAACTGAACGCCATCGACTGTCCCGGGATGCCGGATTTCATCAGCGAGCCGCTGTGCGCCCTGCGCGTGGCCGACTTCGCGCTGATCGTGGTGAACGCCGTCAATGGCGTGGAAACCGGCGCCGACGAAGTGTGGGCGGCGGCCACCGAGTATGAGATTCCGAAGTGCATCGCGATCAATCTGCTGGACCGCGAGCATACCCGCTTCGAGGAAACGCTGGAGGAAGCGCGGGATCATTTCGGCACGCGGGTGTTTCCGCTCACGTTGCCGGTGGACGCGGGGCCTGGGTTCCGTTCGGTGCTCGACGTGATGCGTTCCGAGGTGATCACGTTTGCCGATGACGGCAGCGGAAAATACACCGAGGTTCCGGCCGAGGGTGCGCACCTCGAGCGCGTCCAGGAGTTGCACCGCCAGTTGATCGAACTGGTCGCCGAATCCGAAGACAGCCTGATGGAGAAATTCTTTGAGGAAGGCACCTTGAGCGAGGAAGAACTCCGCGCCCATGTCCACGATGCCGTCCAACAGGGCCTGATTGTGCCGGTTTTCGCCACTTCCGGTGCGCGCAATATCGGCGTGTCCCGGTTGTTGGATTTCATCGCCAAATACGGCGCTTCCCCGGCGGATCATCCCACGATCAAGGCGCTGGACAACAACGGCAAGGAAGTGACCGTTTCCCTTGGCGACGGCCAGACGGTGGCGTTTGTTTTCAAGACGATGCACGAGGCGCATGTGGGCACGCTTTCCTACTTCCGCGTTTACAGCGGTGACGTTTCCACTGGCAGCGAACTCTACAACCCGAACAAGGGCGAAACCGAACGCATCGGCCAGCTCTATCGGGTCAATGGCGCGCACCGCGACCCCGTGGGCACCCTGCACGCCGGCGACATCGGCGCGGTGGTGAAACTGCGCTCCACCTTGACCGGACACACCCTGTGCGCGTCGTCGCGGCAGGTCACCTTGCCGACAGTGGACTTCCCGGCCGCCAATACCCGCGGCGCGCTCGTGGCCAAGGCCCGCGGCGACCTCAACAAGCTCGGCGAGGGTCTCTCGATCCTGCGCGAGGAGGACCCGACCTTCGAGTTCCACTTCGACCCCGCGCTCGGCCAGACCATCGTTTCCGGCCAAGGCGAGCTGCAGCTCCAGATCATGGCGGAGGAACTCAAACGCCGGTTCAACGTGGAGGTGGACCTCGTGGAACCCCGTGTTTCCTATCGCGAAACCATCAAGAAACAGGGCGACTCGAAATACCGCCACAAGAAACAGACCGGTGGAGCCGGCCAGTTCGCCGAAGTCTGGATGCGCGTGGAAAGCCTGCCTTCGGAAAGCGGCATGCACTTCACCAACTCGCTCGTCGGCAGCAACGTGGACCGCGTTTTCGTTCCTTCCGTGGAGAAAGGCGTCAACACCGCCTGCCAGCACGGCCCCTACGCAGGGTTCCCGGTGACCGACGTGAAAGTGGACTTCTACGATGGCAAACAGCATCCGGTGGACTCCAAGGACATCGCGTTCCAGATCGCCGGCAAGGCGGCCTTCAACGAAGCGTTCCTCGCCGCTTCCCCGCGCCTTCTGGAGCCGATCATGCTGCTGCGCATCAAGGTGCCCTCCGACTGCGTGGGTGCCGTGATGGCCGACCTCTCCGGCCGCCGCGGCCGCGTGATGGGCATGGAAACGGAAGGCCGCTTCGAAGTGGTCGTGGCCCAGGTTCCGCAGGCGGAACTCTACAAGTATTCCAGCCAGCTTCGCGCGCTCACGGCCGGTCGCGGCCGCCATCGCGAGCAGTTCGATCACTACGAGGAAGTCCCGCACGAACTCGAAGCCAAAATCGTCGCCGAGCACAAGAAGCAGATGGCCGAGCATCACTCGGGTGACGAGTAATCTCCCGCATTGCGCTTGCCACGCGGGTCGGGGAAACCTTCACTTGCCGCCATGCCACGCGTCGGAATCCTCGCCAATCCCAACAAACCCGGAGCGCTGCCCACCACGCATGCGCTCCGGAAGGCGCTCGCCGCTCGCGGGTGCAAGGTGGTGCTGGACTCCCAGACGGCCGCATTGGCGGACGAGGAGGGCGGCGTGCCCGCCGGCGATCTATCCGATCATGTGGACATCGCCGCGGTGATCGGCGGTGACGGCACCATGCTCGACGCGCTCGCGCGGCTGGGAAATTTCGAAAAGCCGGTGGCTGGAATCAATATCGGCCGGCTGGGTTTTCTAACGAGCTGTACCGACGGCGAACTCGACGCGTTCGCCCTGGCGGTCACGGCCGGGCGCTACACCATCAGCCCGCGCTCGTTGCTGGAGGTCGCGATCCGTCGCTCCGGGAGACCGGACGACGTGTTCACCGCGCTCAACGAAGTGGTTTTGGCCCGCGGCGAAACCGGTCGCCTGGTGTCGGTCACGGCCAGGGTCAACGGGGAACTCCTCAACCACTACCGGGCGGACGGATTGATCGTGGCGACGCCCACCGGGTCCACCGCCTACTCGCTTTCCGCCGGCGGCCCGCTGATCGCTCCGTCGGCAGGGGTGTTTGTGATCACGCCGATCTGCCCGCACAGCCTGAGCCAGCGGTCGCTGGTTCTATCGGACGGTGCGGTGGTGGAGATCGCCCCGGACGGTGCCGTCAGCGAGCCGATGCTGTTCACGGTGGATGGACGTGACACCACCCGCCTGGAACCGGGCGACCGCATCGAGATCCGCCGCGCCGATCGGGTGCTGCGCCTGCTTGTGTTGGAAGATCGGTCGTTCTACGACGCGCTCCGCGAGAAACTGCGCTGGCAGGGATTGTGAGGGCTGCGTAACAGTGTTAGGAACCCTTTTGGGCCGGACGCGAACTCACCTGCGTGAATTCTATCGATTGGAACGAAGACTTGCGGGAAGGGCGGAATGCAGGGTGTGCGCCGGAAGCGAAAGTTGGCGTCACGCGGGCGCTGGCCGGATTACCGGGCGGCGGATGTCAGTTTTTCGTTGGTGCCGGGTTGGGCGGCTTGGGCGGGGGCGGAAGTCCTAACAATTGGTTTTTGCGGGTATCCGGCAGGTCGGAGGAATTGATCCACGCGATGGCGGCGGGTTTGTCCACGGTGAGCCAGGTCTTTGCCACGGCCACGGTTTGGTTGACGCGCTGGGTGGGGTCGGAGACGCTTTGCGCCCACTGGATCGCCTGTTCGGGGAAATTCGAGGCGATGGTGCCCGCGAAACTGCCGACCGCCCGGTCGCGGGTGGTGCCCACGGGAAGCGAGTCGATCCACTGCGCCGCGGAGTCGGGAGCGTAGCCGCCCCAGGTGCGCGCGATTTGGGACACCGCGTTGTCGCGCATGGTGCCTTCGGGAAACGCCGTGGCCCAAGCGGCTGCGGCTACCGGATCGATGTTGGACCATTGGGAAAGGACGGCCATTGAGGCGCGTTGTTGGGCATCGCCCGGCGGCATTTTGGCGACCGCGGTGGCGGCTTCCTCCGGGGAGTTGGAGGCCCAGTTGGAGGCCATCGCGGTGAACATCCGGTCGCGCTCGGGGCCGGCGGGGAGGGATTGGAGCCAATCGTAGGCCGAGTAGGGATCCGTGGCTCCCCATTGTCCGGCGATTTTACCTAACAAATCATTGCGGACGCCTTCCTGGAAGCTGTTGAGATAGGCCATCGCCCCGCTTGCGTCCGCGCGCATCCATTGCAGGCCCACTTTGCCGAGAGCGGCGATGCGGTCGGTACTCTCGGGCATGTCGCGGATCCAGCCGATGGCCGCGGAGATATCCGTTTCGCCCCACGCTCCGGCGGCCAGCGCGATCATTTCGTTGCGGGTGGTGCCCATCGGGAGCGCCATCGCGAAGGCGGCGGCCTGCGAGGGATCTGCCCTAACCAACTGATTCGCCACCCCGCGGATCGCGTTGCGCTGGCCGGCCCCGGACGGCAGGGCCATGGCCCACTGCGCGGCCGCGTTGGCATCGGTTCGCGCCCAAAACGATCCCACCATGCCGAGGGCGTCGTTTTTCATCGTGCCGGTTGGCAGATTGGAAACGAGTTGGGCCGCGGCGACGGCATTCTGGCCCACGAGTTCGGCGATCATGCCCTGCATCACGCCGCGCTGGATGGTGCCGCGCGGCAGTTCGGAAAGCCATGCGAAGGCACCCTGCGGATCGGTGCGGGCCCATTCCTCGCCGATTCCCCGCAGAGCGGAAATTTTCAGGTCCTCATTGCCGATCGCCAACGCCGCGTCGGAGGCCGCCTGGCGGTCGGATCGGGCCCATTTGCGGAAAACCTTGTTGTAGGCGTCCGACCGGGCGCGGAACGATCCCAGTCCGTCGATCAATTCGACCGCGCGCTTGAAATCCCCGCTGGCGACCGCCTCGTCGATTTCTTTCTCGCGGGGGCTGCGCTCGTCTTTGCCCGCTTTTGGACGTTCCGACGCCTTTGCGGTCGGACCGTTTTGCGCCGGCGAAGCCTCGGCCGCCACCGGACTAACAGACGTGCCGCGTTCAGCGGCGGCTGACGGCAAATGCCGGCCCCAAGTCGCCTTGCCAACGACCAGGCCCACGCAAATCCCGGAAGCGGCCGGGAGCACGATGAAGAGCAAACGACGCAGTTTCATGCCCCATCCTACGCGAGGGTTTCCTCCGGACTTTCACCGCAGGGGATCCGCGGCCTAACCACCATCACAATTCCCGCGCGAGGCTCTTGATGAGCTTCGGTCCCTGATAGATGAACGCGGTGTAAACCTGTACCAGTGTCGCACCGGCGGCGAGCTTCTCGCGGGCGTCTTCCACGGAGAAAATGCCACCCACGCCAATGATCGGAATCCGTCCGCCCAAATGGCCCGCGAACGCCCGCAGGACCTCGGTGCTTTTTCTGAATTCCGGCCGTCCGGAAAGCCCGCCGGCCTCGTTGGCTCGGGGGTGTCCCGCCACAGGGTCACGGTCGAGCGTGGTATTGGTGGCGATCAGCCCGTCCAGTCCTCCATCGAGAAACACTTTGGATAGATCGCGGATGTGGCTTTCGTCGAGATCGGGAGCCACCTTGAACAACAGTGGCACCTGCCTGCCGTGTTCGGCGGCGAGTTTGAGCTGCTCGCGTTTCAGGGTTTCCAACAGCCGGGCGCTGGCCTCGGGGCCCTGCAAGTCGCGCAGTCCGGGTGTGTTCGGCGACGACAGATTCACCGCGATGTAGTCCGCCACCGGGTAGGCCTTGCGCAGGCAGGCGAGGTAGTCGTCCGCCGCGTTTTCGTTAGGAGTGTCCTTGTTTTTCCCGATGTTGAAACCGATCACGCCGCCGAATGTTTTCGACCGCCGGACGTTCGCCACGCCGGCATCGATTCCGGCGTTGTTGAATCCCATCCGGTTGATGATCGCCTCGTGCTCGATCAACCGGAACAGGCGCGGCTTCGGATTGCCGGGTTGGGGGCGGGGCGTGATGGTGCCGATCTCAATGCAGCCGAACCCCAGCCTCCCGAGGGCGTCGATGGTATCCGCCTCCTTGTCCAGTCCGGCGGCCAGGCCGACCCGGTTCGGAAACCGGAGGCCCATCACCTCGACCGGGGCCAGGCACTCGTCCGACGGGCTCAGCAGTCCCAGCAAGCCGGATCGTTCCGCCAGGCGCAGACCCGCCATGCTGATATGGTGGGCGGTTTCCGGATCCAAGCGGAAAAGTGCGGCGCGGGCGAAGGGGTAAAGCGAGTCGATCACGCGCGGATTCTGGCGGCACGGGCGGGCTTTGTCCACGGCAAGAAAGGACTTGCGAAAACTTTCCGCTGGCGGGCAAACCAAACCCCCGCCCCATGCCGCAGGAGCGTGTGGCATGGGATTTGCTTGATGGGTCATGGTGACCGAAAGGACGGAAAGCTTCTCAGCAAAATATGCGCATTGTGACAAAAATGTCAAATCCTGAGCGGATCCGCGAAATTGGAGCATACTTTGTAAACTCTTGGAAAATCCATTGAAAAGACATCGGTCGCGAAAATAATTAAGAATAATTCTAAAGTTCGTGCGTCTTATCTACGTAGCCTACACGGCAACCAAACCAAACAACCAAACATACCAACCATGCCACACGAAGCCGAAAGCAGCCTGAAGGTTTACCTGCGGGAGATTGCGAAGACACCTCTCCTGACGGTAGAGGAGGAGACCGAGCTTGCCGAGCGGATCATGCGGGGCGATGAAGAAGCCCGCTCCCGGATGATTCGCGCCAACCTGCGGTTGGTCGTCAAAATCGCCCAAGACTACGCGAGCTACGGTCTGCCCGTGACCGATTTGATTTCCGAAGGAAACATCGGCCTGATGAAGGCCGTGGAACGGTTTGACCCGAAACGCGGGGGCAAACTCTCCACATACGCCGCCTGGTGGATCAAGCAGTCGATCAAGCGCGCGCTGGCCAACCAGTCGAAAACCATCCGCCTGCCGGTCCACATGGTGGACAAGATCGCCAAGGTCCGCCGGATCAGCCTGCTCCTCACCGAGGCGCTGGGCCGCGAACCGACCGATCAGGAACTCGCCGAGGAAGTGGGGCTTCCGCGCCACAAGCTGGCGATGATCAAGCTGGCCTCGCAACGGCCGACATCGCTGGACGCCCCGGTCAACGAGGGCGAGGCCACCGAATACAGCGAGGTGATCGGCGACGAACGCGCCGCAAACCCGCTCGACGCGCTGGCCGACAAGAATCTGCACGGTGAACTGGACGGCCTGCTCGGTTTGCTGGACGACCGCGAGCGACGGATCATCGACGTGCGTTTCGGTCTCACCGGAGCGAAACCGATGACCCTCGAGGAAGTCGGCACGCTCTTCGGAGTCACCCGCGAACGCATCCGCCAGCTCCAGAATTCCGCGATCATGAAAATGCGGAAGGCCCTGAGCAAGAAGGACACTCCGAACACCGTCAAAGGCCGCCTGGCCGAGGCGTAAGGGCTCCGGCGGAGCGAAGATCACACGGCGGATGCGTTCGATGAGAGCGCATCCGCTTATTTTTGCCCCTGGCTGACGGCGGGATTTCCCTGGTCGCCCGGCGTTTCGTTGTTTTCCAGCGAGACGTCATTGCAGTCCTGCTGATAGAGCCAGTTGTCATTTGATCCGTTGGCCAGGCCGCGGTGGGGTGGGGCGTTTGCCGGATAGTCGATGCTGTTGGAGGCGATCCGGAGGCCGGCGACGTTGTGGATCTGCAGCGGTGCGGTGGTCGTGCGGCCGAAGCGATTGTCAGTGATGGTTAGATTGGTCACGGGTGTTACGGCGAACCGTTTGCTGTCGCTGCCCCCGCCCGGCGGATGCATGGAAACTCGGATGGTTGCGGCGTCCGGCGGGGATGAGAGGAAACGGTTGCCCCGGATGGTTAGGTCGCGCGCGAAGGGTCCTTCCATCCACGGTCCCCAGGTTTCGAATTGGATGGTCAGCCCCTCGCCGGTGTTTTGCAGGGTGTTGTTTTCGATCAATCCGCCGGGGGAGCCATTGATGAGCGTGCGCTGGAAGTTGTCGTGCAACCAGCATCCCCGAACCACGAATCCTGCGGCGGAGCGTTTGCCGTCCATCACCACCAGCGTGAGCGGCGGCAAGTCGGGAGCGGGCTCGAGTTCCACCAGATTCTCGCCCTTGGCCCGGTATTTGTCACCCAGCGCCAGCGACGGCCCCTCGGGTGCCGGGCGAACCGAAATGACCTTGCTTTTGCCCAGCAATTCGAGCGTGCGCTCGTGCCGGAATTCGATCGCATCACCGGTGGCGTAAGCTCCTTCCAGAAAATAGCGGTTCCCTGCCTCGCGCGCCACCACCCGGCCGAACTGACCGTGGATGTTGAGGTTGTCGTCGGCTCCGTAAGCGAGTTCACAGCGATCGAGAACCGGTCCGCGATCGGTTCCGGCGAGGTGGAAAATATCCGCGCCGAACGCGTGGAGCCGATTGGTATGCGGCCGGCGGGTCGCCCTAACCGTATGATAGATGGTTCCTCCTTTGCCGCCCCCCTCGTAAACCGCCATGCCGGGGCTGGACCAGATGTTGCAATTTTCGAACCGCATGCCCTCGCAGCCGGTTGACCGCAGCGCGGCGCCGGTTCGCAAGGTTCCCACCACATAATCGCCGGACTTCAGTCTCGGCGGGATCCCGGAGCGTCCGATCTTTCCGATGCGGATTGTCTTTCCATCGGCACCGAGGCTCCACTCGCCGGGGCTGTGGCGGTGATTGATGAACCCGCCGGCCGGATCATAGAACATCAGCGCGCGGTTGCCCTTGGACTCCGGTTTGCCATCGGCGGATCTCGGTTCGTAGCCGGGCATTGCGGTGGCGGTGAGTGTCCCGGCTTCGCGATCCACGGCTGTCACCTGTGCTTGGAACCAGCACGGGATGGTGCAGTCAATGGTTAGGCCGACGGTTTTCACATTGCGGCAGTTCTCAAACAACAGGGCGTGGACCAGAGGGGGCTCGAACCAGAAGGTCGCGCCATCGGCGGCAATCTCCATGTCCGTTAGTCCGGCGAGCGTGGATTCGCGGCTCCAGTCGGCATGAAACAGATAGTCGCCGGGAGGAACCGTCACTTTGCCACGCTTGGCGGCCGATGCTTCGCGGATTGTCCGCAGCATGGAGCGCCCGCGTTCGCGCAGCGCTTGTCTTTCCGGTTCGCTCCACTTCGGATAGCCATCGGGAAGGGCGGCGTTCCAACGGGAAAGATACGGCTCATCCAGCAGTTCGAACTCCGTCTCCACGGTGACCTTTTCGCGCGGCGCCACCACTTTCATTCCAACCTCCGCACCCGACGCCAGGTCGAGACAGGCCACATCGAATCCGTGGCGGATGCCGTCGTTGGTTGTTAGATCGCGGCTCCACACGTCTTTTCCCTCCGCCGTGATGACCACGCGCGCTTCGGCATCGGCCGGAATCTTCCGCAGCCATCCCGCCAGCCGGACGCTTCCGGGGCACCGCGTTTTCCATTGCCTCGCGGCGGATTCTCCGGGGACCGCGGATATCCGCAGCGTTGAAATCCCGGGTCGAGTGTCCGGATTTCGCGGCGATGTCCCCGCACGGAGATTTTCCGTTGGAAGACCTATCAAAAATAGGGTGGCGATGCAGGAGCGGATAATGGACATTTTCACGGCGAATCGTCCGGATGGGCAGCGGACGGGAACCATACGCGCGCGCTGTCTGCGGGCTGTCATGAGGTCGGGACCCTCTCGGGTGAAATTGCTTGCCGGACGTGAGGTTCGGTTTGATACTGCCGCCACAACGATTGGCGGCGGGTCGGGGCCGTTGGAGAAGTGCGGCCGGCGCATGTTCGCCATACGTTAGGACGTAGAAGGAATCCACGATGAAAACGAAGGTAACATTGCTGTTTGCGGCCCTGTCAGGCGCGGTCTTTGCGGATATGGGCAGCATTCCTTTCAAGAAGGGGGTGCTGATTTCCGAACCCGCTCAGGATGCGATCATCGCATGGAACGGCAAGGAGGAACTGTTGTATTTGCAAACCACGCTCGGTGCGTCAGAGCCGGTGAAGGTTCTCGAAGTGATGCCGCTGCCAAACCGTCCAACGGTGGTGGCGGGGGACGAGGCTGTCTTCAAGCGATGCGCCACTCTGCTGCCGCGAGTGGCTGCGGACGATACGGCTGGTGGCGGTGCCGATCCTTTCGGTGGTGCGCCGGAACCCGCGGGCCGGGTCGTCGAGCGGAAGCTGATAGGCGCTCATGACATCCGGGTGGTCGAACTACTTGGCGTGAAGGAATTCACCGGATGGATCACTCGGGAAATCACGCGCGACGGTGCCGCGGTCACGGTTCCGGCACCCCTTCTGAACGTGATCGGCCAGTATGCGGAGGATGGCTATCGGTGGTTCATTTTCGACGTGGTGGATCTTGCCAAAGAACACTTGAAGAAAATTCCGCTTCAGATCCGCTTCTCCACCGATAAGCTATACTATCCGATGCGCATCACGCGGACGGAGAAGGGCAAGACCACCGTGGCCCTGTCGATCCTCACCAACGTGCTTTTCAACAAGGAGGATTGTGTCGGGATTCCGAGATCATCCATCAAAATCGGAGCGAGACCTATCGCGATTTCCGGAGAGGGAATCCGTTGGATCGATCCCCCGATCTTCGATCTGCTCGGAAGGCCGAAGGAAGCGCACCTCCGGTCGTGGAGCATCACCGGGGACATTGACTCCTTCGATAAGGACCTGCTTATCCGCAATCCTGCTTCGCCAAGCAAACCGGGTCATGCGGTGGAGGGGAAGGGCGGTGGTATTCCCGCCCCGAAGTCCAACACGTGACGGGCGTGATTTACGGCTTCGCCGCGGGTACTTCCTGGACCAGCCCGAGGTCAACGTATTGTCCGCCACGCGACTGGTGGCAGTGGATGGCGATCAGGTTTTTGCCGGGCTTGAACGCGGCGAGCGCGGTGGGCGGCAACGCGATCGATTCGTAGCCGGAAACAAAATCCGGTTCGCGAAGGATTTCGGTGCCGTTGACATATATTTCCACTTCCTCGTCGTGATGCAGCCAGAGACGGAGTCCGGCGATTTGCTCGGCGGTCACCTCCACTTCGCGGCGCAGCCAGATGTCGTTGGAGTTCCACTCGGTGCCGACGGCGGCTCCCGGTGTGCCACGGGTGCCGAATCCGCTGCGCCCAACGCGCCAGGAGGTGTCCGCGAATTCCGGCTTGGCCCAATCATCCGACGGGCGGTCGGTGGTGTAGCGCCACTCGGCCGGTTGGGTGTCGGCGGCGGGGACGATGACCTTGACCTGCGGGGGCACGGGAAGCGGCGCCCAGTCTTTGGCTTTGGTTTGGTCGCGAGATGCCCACTTTTTCCACAAGGTGGGGCTGTAGAGCGTTTGGATAAACACGCCGCCAACCACCGGCCGGGCGGTGAAGCCGACCTTTTTGCCGCTCTTGGTCTGATACCAGTCGGTCATTGGCGAACGGTCCGGGGTCTCGTTGAGGAAACGGAACACCGGGTCCACCAGAGCCTCGAAGTCCTGGCGGTTTTGGGTGAGCGTGGCGGTCCAGAGGATCCAATCGAGTTTGGTGTAAGCCTGGCGATTGTCCAGCGGGAGGCCGTACTTGTTTTGGGTCTTCCGATAGAACGCCATTTCCTTCTTGGCGACCGAATCCGGGAAAAGGTTCAAGCCGAGGATGCGGTCCCACACCAGATTGTATTTCTGGCTCCAGGATCCGGGCTTGTCGAAGGCGAGGCGATAGTGGTCGCCATTGTCGGCTTCCTTGACCCACTTGGCGGCGAAATCGCGAGCCAGTTTGTGATACTCGGCGGATTTGGCCTTGTCGCCGCGCATGTCACAGAGTTTGGCGAACGCGCCGATGCCGCAGATCGCCTTGACGCTGAGATTCACATTGTGCGCCATGTGGCCGGCGAAGTCGTCGGTGCATAGCTGGTTTTCCGGATCGAAACCCTTGTCCTTCAGATAGGCCGCCCATTTTTCCAACTGCGGCCAGTAGCGCGCCGCGAAATCGGCGTTGCCTTCCATCTGGGCCACGGCCGCGATCAGGATCAGCAGGTTGCCGCTTTCCTCGACGGGCATCTGGTTGTCCTCGGTGCGCTCGCCGCCGCCATAGACCTGGCCGTTGGCGTGCGGATAGGTTCCCAAATCGTGCGGCGCGAAGGGGAAGGTCCAGCGCGGAGACGCTGCGTAGTCCATGAACGGAACCAGGAAGGACTTGGCAAGCGTCGGGCCTAGCAGAAGAAACTGCGGAGCCATCGGATAGAAAACGTCGGACGTACCGATACAGCCGTTGGAGTGGTTTTCCTTGCAGAAGGAAATCGGCTGGCCGTTTGAATCCGCCACGAATTTTCCGGCGGCGAAACACTGGCGGTAGGCCAGCGCGCAGAGTTTGGCATACTTGGCGCCTCCGGCTCGGGTCAGATCGGCCATGAACTCGGTATCGAAATCCGCGCAGCGCTTCGCCAGCGCCGGATATTCGGCGGCGGACGCCTTGAGCAGGTCGGCCGCTTCCCAACCGTTGCGCCGCCAATACGGACGCAGGTTCTGCTTCATGTATTGGATCGAGTAGAGATCGTCATAGGCTAGCATCATCCAGCGGGAAACCGGCTCGGTGCCGACCTTTCCAACATTGATTGCCAGCGCCGCCACCGGCGTTTCATCATCCGCCGCACGGGGTTGGCGGGTATCGGCGGGCGGGAGTTTTCCCTCGGCCGAAAAGGTGTTGCGCGCTGAAGTGGCGGACGCAACCACCTTGGTTAGATCGGGCGACGCCTCGGCGGCGGCATAGAGGTATCCCCAGTCGATCCGGAGGTCGTCGCCCTTGCGGGCCAGCACGCGCTGCGATTGCGAACCGACCTTCAACGCGCCGAGATTGCCGATGGTTTCCTCCGACCAAGTCACCGCCTGGGTCGGTTCGTTGACCGTGAGTTCGGAACTGGCGTCGAAGTAGAACGCCACGTCATGCGTCTTGCCATCGGTGGCCTTGAAATTCCAGGTCAGATAGGTGACCGGGCGCGAAAGAAGGTCCACGCTTTCGGGCAGGGCGGGGGTCGTGAAGACCAGCGACAGCGCCACACCGCCGCCGGAAAATTGATAGATCGTGCGGGTGTGCAGGACGGTTAGTCCGGTCTGGGCGAGCGCCGGAACGCTGGCGGGTTGAGTGCCGATCACCCGCCAAGGTTTGCCATCGATGCGGACGATACCCCCCAGACTCTGCCGTTTGCCGGTCCAGTGGGTGGTGTCCACCGCATTGAGCTGGTCGCCCGGCGACCAAATGCTGAAATAGGGGTCGCAGGCCACGAGCGGAGTGGATGGCGGCACAAGCGTGTCCCCGGCGACGGGCGGACGCGGTGCCGCGGAGGCGAATGTCGCACAAGCGACGCTGGCGGTGAGGAGGCGGTATTTCATGGCGTGTTGTTTGATTTGAGGTCGGAGCGAACGATACCGGAGCCTGTGTCCCTCCCTTGCATCAGTCTGCCCCCCCAATCGGGGTAGAACATGGGGTCAGTCCTCGCACGGTAACATTTTTTGGGTGGTGGGGTGGGGAGCAGTGGTGCCGTTCGGTCCGGAAATGTTACCGTGCGAGGACTGACCCCTTGTTTTCGGCGGCCCAGAGGGGTGGGGTGTTTTGGGTGTTCCAGGCGTCCCAGACGGCTTGGAGTTCGTTGACTTTTTCGGGCATGGTGGCGGAGAGGTCTTTGGACTCGCCGAGGTCCTCGCGGAGATTGTAGAGGCGGGGTGGAGTGGCTTTGCGGGCTTTTCCGGTGGTGGGGGAGTCGGCGTTGGGGTCGTAGCGGACGAGTTTGAAATCGCCGACCCGGACGGCCATTTGGGGGCCGAACCGCCAGCACAGGGATTCGTGGGGTGGGCCGGACTTTTCTCCGTTCAGATAGGGGAGGAGGTCCACGCCATCGGGTTTCGATTCCGGTTTGGCGGGCACCCCGGCGGCGGCGAGCGCCGTGGCGGTTAGGTCGAGCTGGATCGCGGGCTGCTGATAGATCGCGGGTTTCAACCGGCCGGGCCATGAGATCACGAAGGGCACGCGGATGCCGCCTTCGAGGGTGGTCCGTTTGGAGCCGCGGAGGGGGGCGTTGCAGGATGCATTGATGGTGGTTCCCTGCATGACGGGGCCGCCGTTGTCGCTGATGAACATCACGAGGGTGCGGGATTCCTGGCCGGATTCCGCGATGCGTTTGCGGACGGTTCCGATGGCATCGTCCATGGCCGACATCATGGCGGCATAGGTCCGGCGCTGGCGGTCCTGGATGTTGGGGAAACGTTCCAACTTTTCTTTGGTGGCCTGCATTGGGGTATGGACGGCATTGAAGGCCAGATAGAGAAACCAGGGCTTTTCGCGGTGGCGTTCGACGAAGGCCGCGGCCTCGCGGGCGAAGTCGTCGGTGGTATAGGCGGTGTCGGTGAGTGGGGTGGTGCCGCGCTGGATGCCGTTGGATTTGAAATAGTCGTGGGCGCCGCCGAGGAATCCGTAGAACTCGCCGAAGCCGCGTTTGAGCGGATGGAAATCCGGATTGGCACCGAGATGCCATTTGCCGACAATCCCCGTGGCGTAGCCGGCGCCTTTGAGCCGGTCGGCAATGGTTTGTTCGGTTAGCGGGAGTCCGCATTTCGGGCCTGACGGGTTGAATTCGTGGCCGAAGCGGGTCTGGCATCGGCCGGTTAGAAGACCGGCGCGGGTAGGCGAACAGTAGGGGGCGCTTACGTAGCCGTTGGTGAACCGGACGCCGCCTGAGGCGAGCGCGTCGAGGTTGGGCGTGGGGATGTCCTTGCAACCGTGGAATCCGACGTCGCCATAGCCCATGTCGTCGCCGACGATGAGAAGGATGTTAGGTTTTGGCTCCCCGTCGGCGCGGGCCAGGGGGGCGACGGTCGCGAAAATGGTGGCGAGGATGAGCGGGTTTCGGTACATGACGGTGCGGTAAGGATGTTATCCGAGGAGTTTTTGGTAGATGGCCAGGTCGTGGAGCGAGAAGCAGCAGAAGATGACGGAAAGTGGATACGGTGTCTCGGCGAGGAACCGTTCACACTCCCGAACGGCGATGCCGGCCGCCAGATCGGCCGGGTAGTTGTAGATTCCCGTGCTGATGCAGGGAAACGCGATGGACCGAAGCCGGTGTTCGCCCGCGATGCGCAGGCAGTTGCGGTAACAGGACGCCAACAGATCCGGTTCTCCCCGGTTTCCGCCGTTCCAAACCGGGCCAACGGTATGGATCACGTGTTTGGCAGGCAACTTGTAGCCTTTTGTGATCTTGGCCTCTCCCGTCCCGCATCCATGCAGGAGGCGGCACTCGGCCACCAACTCGGGACCGGCTTTGCGGTGGATCGCGCCATCCACCCCGCCGCCACCGAGCAGACTTGTGTTGGCGGCATTGACGATGGCATCGAGGGCGAGGGTGGTGATATCCGCTTGGATTGCCCGGAGAGTTGTGGGGGCGGGCAGGGACGATTGATAGAGCCGTTCCGCGAATCCGAGGATGGTGTCCCGCATGGCGATCTTGTTTCTCCATGTTTCCGGGATCGATTCCATGCCGTGGCAGGCCCCGGCGAACTGGCCGTAGATGGCGCCTGTGGTGTCGGCGTCCTGGCCCAGGTTGACGGCGAGCAGAGCGCCGGCCCTTAAATTGTCCGTGCGGTGGAATGCCCACAGCGCGGCTTCCAGGGCGTCCACCACGTAGCCGGTGCCCTTGATGGCCGGCGGTTCCTTGGATTTGAACGATCCCGCGGCGACCGCCGCGATTTCCGGAGCGAGCGAACCTTCCGGCCAGGTGCCGAGCGTGGGATGGAATCCGGGCTTCAGTACGGTTTCCTTGTCGGCCCCGCCGAGCAATGCCGTCAGGATTCCGGCCATGTAGCGGCAGGCATCCACGCAGGTGGCCGCGCCGTGGGTGGTTCGCGAGCTTTCGCCGGCGAAGTGGATCGCTTGCTCCGGATCATTCCACCAGCGGATCGCCACCGGAGCCAGCCGCATTATCGAGCCGTTTCCGGCGGAATACGGGTCCGTGGAGCCGCAGAACGGTTCCCGAGTCTTGCGGAAACGGGAAAGCGCTGCGGAAACGGTGTTGCCGATGTCGAAACACCGGCCGTTGGACGATAAGTGTCCCTGATCCCGCCACATCAGGTATCGTTCGCACTGGTCCACGGGATCGAACCCGTCTTTTTCGATCAGGCTTTCCGCGAGGCAGAGCGCCATCGAGGTGTCGTCGGTCCATTCGCCGGGCTTGAGGCCGAACGGACCGCCCCCGATCATGTCATCGATCGGGGCAAAGGCTCCGGGGCGGGTGAATTCGAGGGTGGTGCCGAGGGCGTCGCCCACCGCGAGGCCGAGAAGGGTGGCTTGATGATTCATGGGTGCGTCGTTTGGTTGGCTATCGATAGAGGATCCGGGGCGGAATGGAAAGCGGAGACACGCGGGTTTGAGAAAATCCGCGCGGTGATTCCCGCTTGCGCAGGGGGAGAAGCGGGGCTTTACTCAGCGCACATGCATCAGGAAATCACTCTCTCCCGCGAAGTCGGCGCGATCCAGATTCCCAGCGGGGATTCGGTGGTGTTGCCGGTTGGCACTCCGGTTTACATCACGCAGCGGCTCGGTGGCACGTTCACCGTGGCCACCTCCCAGGGGTTGGCCCGCATTTCCGCGGCCGACGCCGACGCGCTGGGGATCGATATGGAGGAGGAAAAGCGCAAGGAGGAGGCCGCGGTGCGGATCAAGGATGCGCCGCTGGAGGATCAGATCTGGCATCAGCTCGCGCAGGTGTATGACCCGGAAATCCCGGTGGACATCGTCAATCTGGGCCTCGTCTATGATTGCGCGCTGGAGCAGGTGGACGGCAAAACCGTGGCTTCGGTGAAAATGACGCTAACCGCTCCGGGATGTGGCATGGGACCGGTCATCGCGGCCGACGCGCAGGCGCGGATCATGACCATCGAGGGGATCGATGACGCCCGGGTGGAACTGGTCTGGGACCCGGCGTGGAACCAGGATATGATTTCCGAGGAAGGAAAGATGAAACTCGGGATGATCTGAGCTACGGATTTTACTCCTGAAGCTGTCCGGTGTGGCACTCGGAGCAGTTGGGCGTTTCCATTTCACCCATATCCATCGGGTGGTTGAAGATGACGCCCTTCGGACTCAGCTTTTCGAGGTCCGCTCCATTGCCTTGGGAGGTGATGATGTGGCAGGCATTGCAATCGCTCGCCTTGATGGAGGTTTTTCCGTCCGTGGCCAAGTGCTGGCCGTCATGGCAGCGGAAACATCCCGGTCCGTCCTTGTGGCCGATGTGGTCGGGGTGGACGCGCCAGTCGGCCTTCATTTCGGGATAGAAGTTGGTGTTGTAGATGATCTTGGCCTGCTCCACCAGGGTGTCGATTTCCTTGAGATCCGGGTATTCCTTGCGGAGGAACCGGTCGATTTGTTTCTCGGCATCCTCACGGGTGGCGTAGGTGACCGCCTTTTCGCCTTCCTCGCCGACCAGTCCGGTGAGCGCCTTGACCACCTTGTTTTTCACCCAGGGGATGGACGGATTGATGCGGCCGTAACCCATGGCCAGATCCACGGCGGCGTTGGGGGTCATGAATTTGTGCGACGGGCGGTTGTGGCAGTCCATGCAGTCCATCACGCGGATATCGTGTTTGGAAATATCGTCCTTGAATTCCGGAGTGCGGTATTCCGTGACCTGGCCGGTGGCAAGGTTCGTCGTGCGCACCCAAGGGATTTTGACGCGGTCGGGATCCAGGGCGATGAATTCGACCTTGTTGTTGACGTTCATGTGGGAGTGGATGCCTTCCACGGGGCCTCTGACGGGATCGCTGCCGCCCACTTTCATCACCATGTTCACGGTGAAGGGCGTGTTGGTTTCGTCCGCCAGGAACCGCTTGTAGGACCTCTGGACGTCACCGGTGTGCTTCTGCGACCAGTGGCAGGACTGGCAGGTCTCCATGGCGGGCCGCTGGTTGACGTTGTGGAGCCGGATCGGGCGGTTGAAATCGCCGAGAATGGTATGATAGAGCTGGCGGACGCCGCTGATCTTGGTGCGGATGTAGTTGCCCGCTCCGGGTCCCACATGGCAGGCCACGCAGGCCACTTTGGCATGGGCGGAGTGCTGATAGGCCTTGAATTGCGGGTCCATCGGCAGATGGCAGGTTTCGCCGCAGAACGAGTTGGTTTCCGTGAGATGATAGGTCTGATAGGATCCCAGCGCGGTCAGGAAGATGAATCCAAGGCTGCCGCCGACGAAGCCGACTAGCAACTTGCGGTCGCGCTTGCGGGAGAGGTCCACTTTGAGGACGAATCCCTTGTCGCGTTCGGGCAAGCCCTTGCGGATGCGGCGGGATTCCAGCACATAGCCGGTGATCACCATGGCGAGGCCCATCAGGAGGAACATGGGAGCCACCACATAGGCCAGGATGCCCATGTAGGGATTGGCGTGCGTGGCGAACAGGTCCACCGCGAAGAGCAGCACGAAGGCGAAGAACGCGGAAATCGCAAGCACCACGCCCGCCAGCGAGAGCCAGTTGCGGAAACGGGCCATCCGGTTGGGTTTGGCGGCGGGCGAGGCGGGGGTGTTGTTGGGATCGCTCATAGGCTTGGAATGGCTAAGAGCGTGAGGTTTCGGGCGGTTTTGTCAAACACGGAATAGCGGCATTTGTTGCTTGTTTCAGCGGCATTTCACGGTATCGGCACAACCGCAAATAAAACGGGATCCCGTTTCCGGGACCCCGTTTGGAATGCCTGCGGTGGACAACCCGCAGCTACTGCCTGAATACGTTATTTCTTGAACTTCCGAATGTAGGCGACGAGTTCCTTGGCGGCTGCTTCGTCGATGCCCTTTTCCTTGTAGCCCTTCATTTTCTCCTTGCCTTCGAGGATGGCCTTGACGCCGTCCGCGTCGGACCATTTCTGGCCTTCGGCGGTGGTGTAGTCGAGGGTCTTCATGGCTTTCTTGCCCTTGCCGTCCTTGCCGTGGCAGGAAGCGCACTTGCTGTCGTAGGTGGCAGCGGTGTCACCATAGGCGGCGGGAGCGGCGATCATCAGGGCGGAGGTCAGCGCGATGGCTTTGATTTTCCAGTTCATAGTTTGATTGTGGGGTTGGTTTGTTGGGGTCAACGGTGCCACCCTACTTCATCAGAAGCGGATTTGCAAACCGGTTGAAATCATATGGGCGTCATAGTCATTGAGCCCGCCGGATTGGTCAACACCGCTGGTGTTGCTGGTGATGTAGCCGTAGCTCAGGTTCCAGAGCATGTTCTCCGTGATCATCCGGGAAAGGGTGAGGCTGAAGGCATGTTCTTCGGTTTCGAGGCCGTATCCCATGGAGGCGGGAGCCATCGAGTAGTTGCCGGCACCGTAGTAGTTGTAGCTGGCGGTAAGATCCGTCTTGTCGTCAATCGCGTAGCCGACGGTGAGACCGCAGGTCACGTAATCGTTGTCAACATTCGGGGTCGTGGCGCTCATCGGAGTGCTGGTTTCCGACCACACCCAGCTCAGGCTGCCCTGGACATACATCCGGGCCATCGGGTTCCACGTGACGGTTTCGCTGAGGATGTTGGATTCCACCGTGCCGCTCTCAATGGTCCCGAACACGTTCGGGGCAGCAGGCGGGCTCCAGGCCACGCCCTTGTTCTCAAACTCGGTGTTGCAGTAGTCGTAGCGGGTGACGAGCGAGAGATTGTTCATCGGCCGCCAGTTCATGCGGAGATTGAGATCGGTAATCTCGGTGTTATGCTCTTCCATGATCGGGCGGAAATTGTTCGCGCCGCCGTCTTGTGTGTAGGGAGCGCCCTTGGTCTGGTTGCCAGCGGTGTGGTCGAACGACTGATCGCGCAGTTCATAGAGACCTTGCAGGCTGAAACTCAGATTGCTCATTGCGTACCAGTTGGCACCCACGGTGTACTCCTGCTCGATGACTTCGATGTCGGTGTTCAGCCATTCTCCGGGCATGTAGGCATCGAGGCGGCGCACGGTTTCGTCTTCCTGTGCCCAGTTGCCGGTTGCGTAGAGCACGAGGTTTTCGATCCCTTTGTAGCGGATGTCGAGCGCTTCGGACAGTTCGTCCATTTCGCCTTCGGAAACGAGCGCCTGATTGCCGCGCCAGGTGACGGTGCTGACAATGGCGTTCGGGATGAACGCGCGGAACCCGCTGACCGTGTCGGCGTTTTCGTGTTCGTAGCGCAGAGACGGTGTGATGGTCAGATCCGGCAGCACTTCCCACATGAAGTTCAGATTGGTCACGATCTGGTTGGAGTTCGTGCCACCTGTGGTGGAATCGTAGCTATAGTCGCGTTGGCCTTGCGTGACATACGGAGCGAAGGTGCGGTAACCGCCACCGAGATCCGAGTCGAGCGTGCTATACGCTGCGGCGAATGACAGCCACATCTTGTCGCTGAATCGGGTGACCGATGTCAGGTGGGCCGCGAACAGGTCGGACTCGTTCGCTTCGTTGAGGCTGATGCCATTGAGCGCGCGGGGAGTGTAACGGACATTGGTTTGTTCGGAGTGCTCGTAAGTGAAACCGAGTCCGAGGTCGGTTTTGCCGAGGGTGTGCTCGATGTCGAGTTCGAAGATGTCCACCGTTTCGTCAATTGCCCATAGCGAAGGCACCACCTTGTAGGCCGTTCCAGTGGCAATCACCGGATCTCCCCAAGCGGAAGAATCCTTTTGTCCTTCGCGGAAACCATGGGTGTAGCGGAAGGTGACTTCCGGCAGGTCTTTCATGCGGAGGCCGGCTTCGAGGGTGAGTTCGCCGCGGTCGATGGAACGTTCGTCGTCAAACGGCACGGTCCATTGGGAAGGAGCGAGCGGCGTGTATCCGCCCGAGGCGTCATACCATGTGCGGAATTGGTCATACTCAACCTTGAGGTAGCCGAGGCCTTCCTTGTTGATGAGCATGCCGAACTCGTAGTCCTCAAGGCCCGGCAGCGCGTGGCCGTCGAGGGTGAGGGTGGTGGAGTTGCCGAGGTCGCGGGTGTAGTGAAGGTCACTGATGCCGCCGTAGAAGTCGCCGTTGGTCCGGGTGCGGGCCATCATGGCGGCGTCATCGCCATCGACGAATGCTCCGCCGAGGGTGAGGCTGATCCAGTTGGCTGCGGGTTCGGGAGCGGCGGCGGGAGCCGGGGCTGCCGGGGTGCCGGCGTTGGCGGCGGCCATGCTCAGGACGAGCGCCGAGGCGAAGATGTTGGAAAAACGAATCGGTTTCATAATCTAAGTGGTTTGCTAGGGTTGGTGTTCTTTCGATTAGAAGCGCAGTTCGACGTTGGTGTTGGAGCCGTGGACGGCTTCATGGCAACCGGCGCTCCAGCAGGTGCCCTGACGGTAGCGGGTGAGGTGGTTGCCGGAGGGGCCCATGCTGGACGAGGCGGCGCCGGTGGTTCCGACGTCGGTGTGGCACTTGAGGCACAGCGTGGCGTTGCGCTCGGTGAGCATCTTCTGGTTCACGGACCCGTGCGGGTTGTGGCAGGTGGAGCAACCTTCCTTAACGGCGTCGTGGGCGAACACGAAGTTCGCGGTTTGGGCGCGATGGCATTCGGCGCAGGTTTCGTTTTTGCCGTGGAGTTGGGTGCCGCCGCCTTTGGTGGCGTTGCCCTTGTGCGGGTCATGGCAGTCGGAGCAAGTCATTTTGCCTGCGAGGACCGGATGGCTATAGGGCAGGGAGAATTCGCCCTTCTTGTCGAGATGGCATTGGAAGCAGGTTTCCGGGGATTTTTTGGGATTGATGATGGTTCCCGCGCCGCCGCCGGCTTCGATGTGCTTGCTGCCGGGGCCGTGGCAGGATTCGCAACCCATATCCACGGCGTTTTTGCCTTTGGCCTGGAGTTTCGCGTGATCCGCGGTGCGGAAATCGCGGGTGACTTCCTCATGGCACTGCGCGCAGGCGTCGGATCCCGCGAAGGTGGCTCCGGGGATGCTGGGCGGGGCCATCATCGTGCGCGACGTGGTGGCGCAGGACATGAGCACGACGGCAACCGAGGCACCGCCGCCGGCGGCCCACAGGAGGTTGCTGGGTTTCTGAACGAGCCATCTGGCGATGGCGGTTGCGTTGGCGATTTTCCAGGTGGTTTTCATATCGGATGGATCAGTTTGGTTGCCGTATCGGATTGGTCTGTGGTTGGATTTGGGTTGGTGGGGTGCGCCAGGTGATGAAATCGGGTATGGGGAGGACGTGTTCGGTGCGCGGTGTATTTGCGATAGGCTGCCGGATCAGGGGAGGGCAGTCGAGAACAAAAGCGGTGCATGGATTCGCGTAGATTGCGCATATTTCGCTAATTTACTCTTGGATTAACCTTTCCGGAACCCGAAGTGAGACGTTGGGGTGGTCGGGGGTTGAAAATTCCGGGATTGCGGGATGCCGGCAGGTGGAGCATCCTCGGGCATGGACCTACGGGTGGCCACACGCTGGAGCGATTGCCACAACCACTTGCATTTGCAGGGGGATGCGGAAATGTTGGGCGGGTTGTTGGAGAGCATGGGCTCGGTCCGTTGTGTGGTGAACGCGACGCGGGAGGACGACTGGGACCGGATTGCGGCGATGGCCGCCGCGTGTCCGGAGCGGGTGGCCGCGGCCTATGGGATCCACCCGTGGCACGCCGGGACGGTGTCGGATGGATGGCAGGAACGGCTGCGGGAACGCTTGGCCGCGGATCCGCGGGCCACGGTCGGCGAGTGCGGGTTGGATGGTTCGGTGAAGGTGGATAGGGAATTGCAGCGCCGGATTTTCAAGGATCACTTGCGGATCGCGCGGGAAATGGATCGGGTGGTGACGGTCCACTGCGTGCGGGCGTGGGGCGGGGTGATGGACGCTCTAACCGATTCGCCGCCCCGGCGGTTTCTGATGCACGGGTATGCGGGGTCGGCGGAAATGGCGGCGAGGTTTGCCACGTTGGGCGGATGGTTTTCGGCAAACGGCCGAATCGCTAAAATGGGCAAATTGGGGGTGTTCCGCTCGATCCCGTTGGACCGGGTGGTGTTGGAGTCCGACTATGGAGCGGCTGCCGGCGCGGACTGCCCGCGGTTGGGTGACGTGGCGGCGGCGTTGGCCGTGGCGCTGGGATGTGGGGAAAATGAAATGGCGGAACGGGTGGAGGCGAATGCCTCGGTACTTTTCAGGGAATCTTTCGCAACGTGGACCGGCTATGAAATTTGAAAACGGATTCTTGGTCTGTGTGATGCCCGCCGTGCTGTCCTTCGGCGGATGGGGGCAATTGTCGGCTGCTGAGCCGGTGTCGGCCGATCTGCGGCCCAAACTGGAAAAGTGGGAGCTTGGCCAGCGGCGCCAGGGCGGGCGGGGGACTTGTTCGGTGTTCGCGGTGACCGGCGCGCTGGAATTCGCGCTGGCGGCGAAGGACGGCCGCGGAACCCGGCTGAGCCCGGAGTTTCTCAACTGGGCGTCCAACAAAAAGTGCGGAAACCGTCAGGACGGCGGGTTTTTCTCGGACCTTTGGAGCGGATTCGAGGCGTTCGGCATTTGCCGCGAGGCGTCGCTGCCCTATGCCGGGCGGTTCGATCCGGACCTGGCACCGACCGCGGCCACGCTCGACGAGGCGGCGGAGCGTCGGAGCCTCGGACTGAAACCGCGTTGGATCAAACGGTGGGACGTGACGACCGGGATCGGCGACGCGCAGCTTGCGTCTATCAAATCCACACTGTCGTCCGGGTGGCCGGTGTGCGGCGGATTCCGTTGGCCGAAACACGAGGAGTGGAAGGAAGGCGTCCTCCAGATGCGCAAGCCCGAAGAGGTATTCGATGGCCACAGCGTGCTTCTGGTCGGTTTCCGTGACGACCTCGCGCAACCTGGAGGCGGGGTCCTGCTTTTCCGCAACTCCGGCGGCGCAGGCAAGGACGGGGCAATGCCATACGGCTACGCCCGCCTGTTTCTGAACGACGCGATGTGGATCGGCCCGGTGCAAGAGTGATCGCCGCCGGACCGTACGGGCTGGCCACATCACCATGAAACCTTCCACCTTCCGCAACACCCGTTTTTGGGCCGCCTGCACCGCCGTTGTGATTTTTCCGGCCGCGTCCGCTCTATCCGCGCCGCTTGTTTCCCCGGTGGCCGAGTCCGGGCCGCTCGTTTCCGTGGATCCGTACATCGGCTCCGGCGGCCACGGGCATGTTTTTGTTGGAGCCAGCGTGCCATTCGGCGGCATCCAGTTGGGGCCGACGAATTTCGAGCAGGGATGGGACTGGTGCTCGGGCTATCATTATTCGGACACGGTGATGACCGGGTTCACGATGCTGCACCTCAACGGCACCGGATGCGGCGATCTGAGCGAGATCCTGTTCATGCCCTACATGGGGAAACTTTCCACCAACCGCGGCACCAAGGAAAACCCGGATGGGGGCTTCTCCTCGCGGTATTCCCACGACAAGGAGGTCGCGCGGCCGGGATATTACGCGGTGATGCTGGACGACGGCATCAAGGTGGAGCTAACCGCCACCGAGCGCGTCGGCATGATGCGCTACACGTTTCCGAAACACGAGGAGGCGCATGTCGTCATCGACCTGAAAGTGGGCCAGGACACGCCGGCGGAAACCTATCTGGAAAAACTCGATGACCACACGGTTGCGGGCTATCGGTTTTCGAAAGGATGGGCGCCGGACCAGCGGGAGTGGTTTGTGGCGAGTTTCTCGGAGCCCATCGAATCGCTGAAGCTGTTTGACGACGAACGGCCCGCGGAAAACAACGGCGTGGACGCCAAGGGCCGCCAATCGTTCAAGGCGCGCAACGTGAAAGGCGTGATCAGCTATGCCAAGGCTCCGGCAAAGGTGCAGGTGCGGGTGGGGCTGTCGCCGGTGAGCATCGAAAACGCGATGGCCAACCTCAAGGCGGAGGTTCCCGGTTGGGACTTCGAAAAAGTGGTCACCCAAGCCAACGCCAAGTGGAACAAGGAACTCGGGAAAGTGGCCGTCAAGGCGGACGCGAGCACCGGGCGGGTGTTTTACACCGCGCTCTATCACACGATGATCACGCCGTCGCTGTTCAACGATGTGAATGGCGACTACCGCGGCTCTGACAAGAAAGTCTATAAGAATCCCGGATTCAACAACCACACGCTGTTTTCGCTGTGGGACACCTATCGGGCAGAACATCCGCTGCTCACGCTCACCCAGCCCGAACGCGTCGGCGATATGGTGACCTCAATGATCCGCGTTCACAAGGAGCAGGGGAAACTGCCGATCTGGCACCTGCGGGGCAGCGAAACGAATTGCATGGTCGGATACAGCGCCGTGCCGGTCATCATCGACGCGCATTTCAAGGGATTCAAGTTCGACCGCGAGGCCGCGTGGGAGGCGATCAAAACCTCCACCAACCGCGACGACCGCGGGCTGAAATGGGTCAGGGAAAAGGGCTACATCCCGGCCGACAAGGAGGGCGAATCGGTGGCCAAGGCGCTTGAATACGCCATCAGCGACTGGTCGGCGGCACGGTTCGCCGAGGCGCTGGGCAAAAAGGACGATGCCGCGATCTATCAAAAACGTGGGGAGGCCTACAGGCAATACTTCGACCCCAAGACCGGCTTCATGCGCGGGAAACTCGAGAACGGATCGTGGCGCGAACCGTTCGACCCCGTTTCATCCAAGCACCGCGACGACGACTATTGCGAGGGCAACGGCTGGCAATACACCTGGCTGGTGCCGCAGGATGTGGAGGGGCTGATCGGACTCTTCGGCGGCGACGAGCCGTTCGTGCGCAAGCTGGACGGGTTGTTCGACGTCAAGGAAACGATCGCGTCCGGCAGTTCGGCGGACATCACGGGCTTGGTGGGCATGTATTGCGCCGGCAACGAGCCGGACCATCATGTGATCTATCTGTATAACTTCGCTGGCCAGCAGTGGAAGACCGCCAGGCGCGCGCGGCAGGTGATGAAGGAGATGTATCTGGATAACCCGAACGGCCTGAGCGGCAACGAGGACTGCGGCCAGATGTCGGCCTGGTATGTCCTTTCCGCGATGGGTCTCTATCAGGTCAATCCGGTGAGCGGATGTTATGTGTTGGGAAGCCCGGCGCTCGATGAGGCGGTGCTGCGCCTGCCCGGCGACAAGCGGTTCGCGATCCGGGCGGAAGGCAACAGCCGGGAAAACATCTACATCCAGAGCGCCGAACTCAACGGCAAGCCGCACACCCGGAGTTTCCTGACCTACCGCGAGATCATGGCCGGCGGCGATTTTGTTCTCAAGATGGGTCCCAAGCCCAATCCCGCCTTCGGCGCCGCCCCCGACGATCGGCCAAAATCCAGGATCTATCATTGATCCCGGAATCCGGGGAGCAAGGTGGCATTGGAACCCCGGTTTGCCGCTGAAGCACGCGAATGTTGGATAGACTGGCGCGAAGCGGCAGCTCAGAAACGGGAGCGAAAGGCGGGATCAACCACTGGGTGTCTCCGCCTCTTTGAGCATGGCCGGTATCCGTTCCCATTCCATTGAAGATAAAGCTGGAAAGGAAAATGGAACCGCAACCGGAGCGGAGATAGACCGCCACCCTATCCAACTGATGCGGTCAAATGGACTCCAATTGACGCGCATATTCGATCCTCTTGGCGGTGAATATTTCCGGCCGGGGTGAGGTTGAAATGCCGGCGCGAGACGCACCGGCAACGGACTGGGGCGAGACGCCCCAGCCACGAGTAGGGCACGCTCTCACGAGAGGGGCTACGGGGGCGGTTGCTCCTTGGGGCTATTGGTTATTGGGGGAGATGTGCTTGCAATCCTCAATCGACCAAGCCCTGCCGCATGGCGTAGCGGGTCAGTTCCACGTTGGAGGCGAAGCCCATTTTCTCGGTGATCCGGGCGCGGTAGGTGGCCACGGTTTTCTCGCTGAGCGAAAGTTTGGTGCCGATTTCCTTGAGGGTTAGACCGCTGGCGATGAGCTTGAGGACCTGGAGTTCGCGGTTGGAGAGGGATTCGTGGGAAGCTTCCGTGGTACCGCTGGCGAGGGATCCCGCCAGGCGTTCGGCAAGGGCGGGGCTGATGTATCGGCCGCCGGCGAGCGCGCGCCGTACCGCCGTGACGAGAGTGTCGGCCGCGCTTTGTTTGCAGACGTAGCCCACGGCGCCCAGTTTGAGCGCGCGGATCGCGTAGTCCTGTTCGGCGTGGGCGCTAACGATCAGGACCGGCACCGGGATCCGGGCCGCGCGGAGATCCGCCAGCAGGTCGAGCCCGTTGCGGCCGGGCAGGGCGATATCGACAATCGCGAGGTCCCAGTTTTGATAGGCGAGCGCATGGAGGCCGCCGGCGGCATCCTCGGCCTCGCCGAACTCGGCGTCCGGAAGCGACTCGCGCAAGAGAGCCGCGAGGCCGTGGCGCACGATGGCGTGATCGTCAACTAACAGGATTCTCATGGGTGTGGAATTCAGGATTGGAAGGAACCGGAACCCGGAGGGTAACGGTGGTGCCGGAACCGGGTGAGGAGGCGATGTCGAGCGTGCCCGCCAGGGCCTCGGCGCGCTCCCGCATGCCGATCAGTCCGAGCGACGCAGGGGCTGATAGAACCGATGGCGGACACCCGGCGCCGTTGTCGGCAACGGAGAGTTCCAACGTTTCCTCTTCCACCCGGCAATGGACGCTGACGCGGCTTGCGCCCGAGTGGCGGGCCACGTTGGTGAGGCATTCCTGGCAAACCCGGAACGCGGTGGTCTGCACGACCGGCGGCAACTCCGGAAACGGCTCCGCGATTTCGACCCGACAATCGACGCCGGTGCGGTGGATGAACTGCTCCGCCTCGCCGCGGATGGCGGTGGCGAGGCCGAGGTGGTCCAGAGTGGACGGGCGCAGTCCGGTGGAGATCCGGCGGACGGCGTTGATGGTTTCGTCGATCATTTCCCCGGCTTCGACGAGGTCCTCGATCTGCGGGTTGAGCGAGATGTCGTCGCGTTCGTCGAGGCGGCTTTCGATCATGCGGACCTTGAGCTTGATGCCGGTTAGGATCTGGCCGAGTTCGTCGTGGACCTCGCGGGAGATGCTGGCGCGTTCCGATTCCCGCAGGGTTTGGATGCGTGAGGAAAGGCTGCGGAAACGCTCGTTGGACGCCGCAAGCACGGCGAGACGTTCCGCCTCGGCGCGCCGCCAGCCGCCGTAGGCGCGTCGGAGGACCAGATAGAAGAGCACGCCGGTGGTGGCCGCGAAATTCACGCCCTTGAAGGTGTGGATCAGGATTGACTCCACCGGAACGTTGAGGATGTGGACGAAGATCAGATCGCATCCGGCGATCCAGGTGCTCGCCAGCAGCACGTAAAGCATCGCCAAGCGGAGTTCCGGACGTGCGAGCAACGGCGTCCGACCCGTCGCGTCAGGCGCGGGCCCAGCATCCGGATTCTCATTCGTGCCGCTGTGTCGCATAACGGGAAACGGAATACTCCGGAATCAGCCTGGTGGCGAGGAAAATATGGCGGCGGAATCGACCGCAGGCGGGTGTGATAGACCAGCGGAAGATGAAAGGTGGCGCGGCACCGCGGGGCCGCAGGAGAATGGGGGAGAACGTGGGGTGCTTTGCGGTCGGTCATTCGCCGGTTCATTCTCGTGCGCTCTCGGCGAGAGCGCGCCCTTTCTGGGGGGGCGATGGCGGAATTGTCACGCGGCGGATCGTTTCCCGCTTGGCAGGGTGGGGTGATTGGTGTTGGCTGCGGGCGCGCGCCGTCCGGATCCGCGGCCGCCTCCCCCGTTGTGATCGTTTTTCCCAACAACAGCACCCGCCGCATGCCGCCCGCGTTTTCGCTGGTGGAACTGGTTGTGGTCATTGCGATCATCATGCTTCTAACGGTGGCGGGAATCCGGCTGCTCCGCGACACCGGCGCCCAGGCGCGGCGGACGGCCACGGACTCGATCACCGGCCTGATCGAGGAGGCCCGGACCACGGCGCTCACCACGCGCAAGCCGGTGGTTCTGGCGATCGCCGAACCGGGCGACCTGCCGACCGACGACGGCCGTTGCATGGTCGGGCTGTTCCGGTTGGAATCCTGGCCGGACGGTTCGGCACCGCTTGACGGCGTGCTGCTGAAGCGCTGGCTGACCTTGCCGAACGGGGTGGTGCTGCTGCCCGGAGGGGTGGGCGGCCTGCGCAATCCCCGCGACGAAGCCGAGGCGCTGATCCGCTACGTTTCCGCCAAGAAGGTGATAGAGGCACGCTGCCACATTCTGGCGTTCAACTCCCGAGGCGGCCTGTTGGCGCCGGCCGGTTCCGATCCGGTCGCGTTGCGGATCGCGGAAGGTTCCTACCGCGGCCGCCAGCCTTCGGCCAACGCCAAACGCGCCGACCGCGTGGCGGAAAACACCCTGAAAATCGGCCGGATCACCGCCCGGCCTTACCATTTGGACGGATGATGCGGAGCCACACCACACGATCGGGACTGTTGGGGGCTTCGCTGATCGAGGTGGTGATCGCCATGGGTGTTTTGGCGGTGACCTTGCCGTTGCTGTTCGGGGTTTTCGCGAAATCCGGCGAAACGGCCGCGGCCGCCAAGGCGGAAACCCGCAGCAATTGGATCATTCCCGCCTGCATGCGGGAAATCGAGGCGGCGCGCGAAAACAAATCCCGCTTCCTGCCGAAACGCGAACCGGGTGTGGTCTATCCGGCCTCCGGCGAAACCCTCGCGCTGGCGTTCTCCGCCGATGGGCGCACCCTCGGCAAGGTCCCCGCGCGATCCTACGAAACCGGCGTCAAATCCCTCGCCGGCGAACCCGCGCGCTATCTGGTTTCCATCCGCTCGGAATTGGCCGAAAACAAGGACCGGCCGGACGAACCGCCGATGCTGAACCTCCGCCTCACCCTCGAATACCCGGCCGCCGTGCCATCAAACAAGCGGCGCACCCTGGATTTCCACTCCCGCATCCCATGACCCGATCCCGCCCGGCGCATCTCGGATTCTCCCTCGTCGAACTGCTGGTCGCCATGTCGATCGGCACGGTGGTGCTGCTCACCGCGGCGGCGATGTTAGGACGTGGTGGCGATGACTACGCCCGGATCGGCGGCAACGTCGGTGCCGAGCGCGAGGCCCGCGCGTTGATCACCCAGATCACCGAAGACTTGCGCGCGGCGACGTTTCACCCGGACTCGGTGTTTGAAAAGAGCGGTGCGGCTTGGCCGGTGGACCGACTCGGCGTGTTCGTGCTTCAGCCGGGCGATTCCCAGTCCACCCAAGGCCATCTCGGTGATTTATGCGCGGTCCAGTACTACCTGCGCGATCTAACAATCAACGGCAAGGCGGTCCGCTGCCTGATGCGGGGATTCCGGGAAAGCAAGGACACCTTCGCGGCCGTCGGGCGGGGCGAGGCGGCCGGGCTTTTCGCGCCCGCCGAGCGCGACGAGCCGGTGGCGTTCGGTGTGCTTGCCTTCGAGGCCCGGCCGAAATCGCGCGACACATCCGGCGCGTGGCTGGACTGGGTGAAAAACACCACCGTGCCGCCCGAAGCGGTGGAGATCCGGTTGGTCATCGCCCGCCGTGAAACAACCGCCAAGCTGAAATCCTCCTCCGAGTGGGATGGTGGCGGCCGCACGTCACGGTTGCTGGGAACCTACGAAAACGCGCTGAACAACAAGAACATCGAGGTGGTCAGCACCTTGGTCCGCTTCGGCGGCGGCAAAGCGCAGACGCAGGTGACCGCTGCGGAACGCTGAACCGAGGGAGGCGGGACGCATCGCGGAAAAAAAATCCGGTTTTGTGAAAAAATGTGTTGCGTCGCGGGGGGCGGGCCACTAGCCTCCGCGCACCCCGAACGGCATGGAGCGGTAGCTCAGTTGGTTAGAGCGCCAGCCTGTCACGTTGGAGGTCGCGGGTTCGAGCCCCGTCCGCTCCGCCATGCCGTTCAGAAGTGAAAACCCCGCCCTCACCGGCGGGGTTTTTGCGTTGGCGGGAATGCCCCGCCATCGCGGTGTTCCGCACGGGTTCCGGGTGTCCGCTCCACTCGAAATCCCGGCTTCCCATGCCGGCGAAAATCGCGTAGGACTCCGGGTGTCGCGCGTCGCGACGTTTTCTCCCCAACCCCGAAATGCCATGAACCGCCGCCGATTTCTCGCCGCATCTTCCGCCGTTCTCGCCGCCTCCGCGCTGCCCGGATGCAAGTCGAAACCCGCCACCCCGAAGCTCACCGTGTTCACCTGGGCCGACTATCTGAGCGACAAGGCCAAGGCTTCCTTCGAGGCCGCCCATGGCTGTACCGTGGTGATCGACACCTACGATTCCAACGAGGCGATGCTCGCCAAGCTCGAGTCCGGCGCGACCGGCTACGATGTGCTCGTGCCCTCGTCCTATGCGGTGCAGGCGCTGAAACGCAAGGGACTGGTCCGCGAACTCGATCACGCCAAATTGCCGAATCTCAGCCACCTCGACCGCGCCTATCTGGCCAAGGCCCCGGACGCGGCGATGAAAATCTCGGTGCCCTATCTGATGGCCCCCACCTGTCTCGCCTACCTCGGCGCGAAAGTGGGCAACCCGGTCGAATCATGGACGATGCTCGACCGTGGCGATCTCAAGGGGCGGATGACTTTGCTCGACGACATGCGGGAGGTGTTGGGAGCGGCGTTGAAGCTGTTGGGCTTTTCGCTCAATTCCACCGAACCGGGACAACTGGCCGCCGCCCGCGATGTGGCGATCCGCTGGAAGGCGAACGCCGCCAAGTTCGAGAACGAACAATACAAGACCGGAATCGCGTCCGGCGAGTTCTTCCTGGTCCACGGCTACGCCGGCGACCTGCTCCAGGCCCAGGAGGAAAACAAGGATGTCAGGATCTTCATCCCGCGGGAAGGCGCCTCGTTTCCCTGTGATGATCTGTGTGTTTCCAAAGACGCCGCGAACGCCGATCTGGCGCACGCGTTCATCAATCATCTTTGCGATCCGGCGGTGGCCGCGGAAAACATGCAGACCTTGGGCTACCGCGCACCCAATCAGGCGGCCTACCCGCTGCTTGAGGAAGAGTTCCGCAAGAGTCCTCTGCTGTTCCCTTCCGACGAACTTTTCGCCAAGTGCGAGCCGATCCTCGATCTCGGCGACAAGCTGCCGCTGTGGACCGCGGAGTGGGACAAGGTGAAAGGCGCGTGATCGCCTACGCCGGTTTGTTCAAAAGAACATGGCGCAAACGCGGGATTCGCGGATTCGTTGATTCGACCGCTTGCGCGTTGGACGAATGTGTGGCAGTAGTCGCCATGGTCCGTTCGCGGCGCTCCGGTTTCAGTCCGGTGGTCGCGGGGGATCCGACTGACTGACCCACCGGATGAAGGAAACACTGATCGTGCTCGGCTTGTTCGTGCTGGCATTCGCGTTGCGAAGCGCCCGCAGCGTGGTCGCGCGCAAGACCGGTGCGGTGATGTTTCTGGCGGCGTCGTTCTGGCTCGGCTATTTTCTAACCGGAAGCAAGCTCGGCGGGGTGCTCGGGGTGCTGTTCTGGTTTTTCCTGCCGTGGATCGAACTGCTCACGCACATCCGGCGTTTGCGGTTGCCTATCAACAATCGGCTGAATCACCGCCGGACCCCGGATCCGGGATTGTTTCCGAACGCTCCCGAAGCCGCCGCGGCAATGGAGGAGGCGGGCTTCGAGCATGTCTCGGATTGTGGCTGGAAATGGGCCGGCATGCAGCAGTTTTTCCGTTTCTACTGGCACCCGGAGGAGCGTGCCGTGAGCGCCATCTGCCTGTGCGAGCAGAGCGATGTGGCGTTCGCGTTCATCTCGGTCACCTCGTATGATCTATCCGGCGGCACCTGGAGGAGCACCAATTTTCCGTTTTCCCCGACTCTCCAGAATTCGCCCGACATCCATTGGAATCCGGTGCCCTGCGAGCGCGGCTGTTTCCATTACATCCTGCGCCAGCACCGGGAATTTCTGGAGCGCCGCCGGGTCACCGCGGACCAGTTGCGAATCCCCGATCCGGAGGATGTGGAGGACTCCCTCGAACGCGAAATGCGCCGGCAGGTGGAATACAATCTCGCCGCCGGCATCATCCGGCTCACCGGTGACGGCCATTTCCGCTATTCGAAACGCGGGCTGCTGTTCCTGTGGGGGCAGTTCGTGAAAGACATGGTCCGGCTTTGTTAGCATATGAATCAACAGGATGAGTGATGATTTTCCCACAAGTGTGCCCGCGCCGTTCGCCCTTTGTATCCGCGAGGAGATCCCATCGACCAATGACGACGCTCGTTTGTTAGCCGAACGGGGCGCCGCGGGCGGAACGGTGGTGATCGCGAAGAAACAAACCGCCGGACGCGGCAGGCGGGGTGCGGATTGGTTCGCCGACCCCGAAGGCGCGCTGGCGTTTTCGGTGGTGATCCGCCCGGGCGAGCCCAAGGCGCTGTGGCCGCGCCTGGCGCTGGCGGCCGGACTCGCCGTGGCCGAGGCGGTGGAGACCCGCGTCCCGCTGGCGGGCATCAAATGGCCTAACGACGTGTGGATATCCGGGCGCAAGGTGGCCGGCATTTTGGTAGAGGCCGGCGCGGACTTCGCGGTGGTCGGGGTCGGGGTGAATCTCAACGTCGGCGGCTTTCCCGGCGAGTTGGCGGAAATCGCCACCTCGGTGGGACGGGAGGCGGGCGCGGCTGTCCACCGCGGGGAATTTCTATCCGAGCTGCTGCGCCGTTTCGCCTTCCGCTCCGGGCAGATCGGCGGGGGCTTCGGCGAGTTGTTGGACGCGGTCCGCCAGCGTTGCGTGCTGACCGGCCGGGATGTTGAACTGACAACCTATCAGGGCCGCACCCGCGGCCGGGCCGAGGGAATCGGCCCCGGAGGCGAGCTGCTGCTCCGCACCGTAGCGGGCATCGAACGCATCATCCAGGCGGATGAGGTGCGGCTCAGCGACGTTCCCCCGAAGGTACGGTGATCTCGGCATCAAGGGCCAGGGGAACGACTTTCTCCGGGAATCCCTTTTCGTCCCAAGCGAGCTTCTGCGCGCGGGTGCTGCGGCCCTTGTAGGTGTACTCGGCGGTGGTTTTGCCGTGATAGACGATCCAGTCCTCCCGACCGTCGGGCGACTTGAAGAAGGCGTGGTGGCCGGGACCATACACCTTGTTTCCATCGGCTCTCGATAGAAGCGGTTCGTCCGCCTGGGTCCACGACGCCACTTTCATCGGATCGCTTTTGGCATCGGCCCAGAGGTAGCCGACCTTGTAGTCCGGCTTGCCGGTGTCGCAGGCCGAGTAGGTTAGAAAAATCCACCCCGAATGCGCGATCACGTACGGTCCCTCGCGAACCTCGTCGCACCCGAATCCGGACGCCGGGATCATCACGCGCTCGCCCTCGAGGTGCATCGGATCGCGCATGCGGGAGATGAACAAGCGGTGCCCCGGATGGCCGGCCCAGAGGAAATACTGCTTGCCGCCCGCCTCGAACGCATGGCCGTCGATGGCGTAGAACTCGTCCTTGGGGTCGGTCATCAGTTGGACGGGCGGACCGTAGGGGCCCTTGATGGATGTGGATTTGCTTTCCATAACGAATATCCGGTGGCGCTCGTCGGCTCCGTCGGTCTTGGTGAAATAGCAATACCAGCGTTTTCCCTTGCGGCCCTGGAGGTAGTGAAATTCGGGCGCCCAAACGCCCTTGCCGCGTTCCCAGATCATGATCGGCCTGGCGTCCTTGAGACCGGCGATCGTTCCGGCGCTCCACAGTCTAACGCAGTTGCCCTGGGTGGTGGCGAGGTGGTATTCGCCGTTGGAATACCCCATCCACGGATCCGCAGACGGATTGATCGGATTGCGGAAGGTCCGCTCGGCGGCGGTAAGGTTCGCTAACAGTAGTGGGGCGATGAGAGCGCAAAGCCATTTCATTGAGCGATGAAACACCGGAACCGCGCCAGGGTTGCCAAACCCCCGGAAAATCGTCGGACGAACGGCGGAGGAGGGCCAATTTGAAAACCTTACAGGCATCCACCCTAGGCATGTCAGCCGACCGGAAGGAGACAGGCCCCCACCACCATCGCGACCACGAGCAATGGTGGCAGACGCAACCATTGGAGGAGGCCGAATGCGGCGCCCGCGATGACGAAATCGGCCACATTCCGGACGCCTTGCATCCACACCGGATTGACCAGCGCCGCCAGCAGGACACCGACCACCGCCGCGTTTGCGCCGCGCAGGCATGCCTGGACCCATGATTTGGCGCGGAGTTGATGCCAGTATGGCAGCGTGCCGGCGATGAGCAGCCATCCGGGTAGAAAGATCGCGAGAATGCACCAGAGTCCGCCAAGCCAGCGGTTGGACCCTCCGTGCATCACCGTTCCCAAGTATCCGGCGAAAGTGAACAGCGGACCGGGGAGTGCTTGGGCCGCACCGTATCCCGCCAGAAAGGTGTCGTCGGCCACCGCGCCGTCCGGCACGACCTCCGCGCGCAGCAGTGGCAGGATCACATGACCGCCGCCGAAAACCATCGAACCGGCCCGATAGAATCCGTCAAACGATATGATCCCGGGGTGGGCGGTCGCTCGGGATAGAATCGGAAGAATTGCTAACAATGCGGCGAACGCGGCCAACAGCAAGATGGGCACGATATGCCTGCGTCCGTCGCTTTCGGCGCGCCGGTCGGATATGCTAACCCGCCGGCGATACAGAATCCATCCGGCCGCGGCGCCGGCGCCGATCACGGCGATCTGCAGCCATCCGCCCGGATAGACCAGCAGTGCGGTTGCGGCGAGTGCCGCGATGCCCGCCCGCGCCGGATCGGGGCAAAGGGCGCGCGCCATGCCCCACACGGCCTGGGCCACCACTGCCACGGCCGCCAGTTTGAGACCGTGAACCCATCGCGCGCCGTGGAGATCGCCCAGCGCCGCCACTCCGCAGCCGAATGCGATCATCAGCACCGCCGAGGGCAAGGTGAACATCAGCGACGCCAACACCCCGCCAAGCCAACCGCACCGGCTCATCCCGAGCGCGAACACAAGCTGGCTGCTCGCCGGACCCGGAAGAAATTGGCATAGCGCAACCAAGTCGGCATAGGCGGGTTCGTCCAGCCATCGGCGCTTGGTCACGAACTCCGCCCGCAGATAGCCGATGTGCGCCACCGGACCGCCAAACGATGTTAGGCCGAGCTTGAGAAACGCCCGCGCGACCTCGCCCAACCGTCGGATTTCGCCGCTGCCGGGATGCGTGGGGGTATTCGGTGGGTCGGGCATGAGGAGCATCGGCGGAAGCCGGATGGAAACGCCCCGCCGCCGGGGAAATGGAAAACGATGTTAGGGCGGGTGTCCATTGAATCCTGTGCGCACCGGGGCGAGACGCCCCGGTGACGGACTGGCGCGAGACGCGCCAGCCACGTGTTGCCATGGCGGCGAACTTTACACTTGGGGCCGCTTGGGAAGGCCACGCTCTCACGAGCGCGGCTACGGGAAGTGGGATAGCGCGGCTACGACTCCACCGAAAACCGGTGGACCAGCGTGTGGCGGTAGGTTTCGCCGGGGCCGAGAATGGGGGAGGGGAAGGCGGGTTGGTTCGGGGAGTCCGGGAAGCCTTCGGTTTCCAGGCAGAGGGCGCTGCGGCTGCCGTAGGCGACGCCGCCCTTGCCGGGGGTGACACCGTCGAGGAAACTGGCGTCGTAGAACTGGATGCCGGGTTGGTCGGTTAGAACTTCCATCACGCGGCCGGATTTCGGGTCGCGGACGCGTGCGGCGGGCCGGACGCCATCGCCGGGGCGGAGCACCCAGCAGTGGTCGTAGCCGTTGCCGAGGCGCAGTGCCTCGAAGTCCTCGCCCAGGCGGGAGCCGATCACGGTCGGCCGGGTGAAATCCATCGGCGTGCCGGCCACGGGCGCGATCTCTCCGGTGGGAATGAGGCCGGCGTTGGTGGGCAGGTAGTGGTCGGCGTGGATCGCCAATTCGTGATCGATGATGCTCGTGGTTGGATCGCCGGATAGATTCCAGTAGGAATGGTGGACGATGTTGACAGGGGTCGGCGCATCGGTGACGGCCTCCACTTGCCAGACGAGTTCGTTGTCGTCGGTTAGGGTGTAGGACACTTTGGTGGTTAGAGTGCCCGGGTAGCCTTCGTCGCCATCCGGCGAGGTGTGGGAAAGCGTGACCGAGTTTCCGCTGGCGGAAACGACCTCCCAGACGGCTTTGTTGTACCCCTTGATCCCGCCGTGCAGGTGGCAGGGGATGCCGCCGGGATCGTTGTTGGTGGCCAGCGTGTGGGATTTCCCATCCAGCGTGAATTTTCCCGCGGCGATCCGGTTTCCGAAACGTCCGATGGTGGCTCCGAAGTAGGGCCCGTTGACCAGCCAGCCGTCGAGCGTGTCGAATCCATGGGCGATGTCCGCCGTTTTTCCGTCACGGTCGGGGACTTCCATCGAAACCAGCAGCGCGCCGAAGGTGCAGACTTTGGCGGTTAGGCCGTGGCGGTTGGTTAGGGTGAAGATCCGGACCTCCCGGCCGCAGGGGGTGGTTCCGTAGGGTTGCGATGTCGCGTCGGTGGCATTCATGGCTGGCCGATGGTGCATCGCGGGTCCGCCAACTGGCAAGGCGAATCGCCGCCGGAATCCGTCCTTGCGGATCGGGGAAGGGCGGGTTAGTCTCCCGCGCATGGCCGACAAGACGTTGTTTGAAAAAATCCGCGACCGGGAGATTCCGGCCACGCTGGTGTATGAGGACGACCTGTGCATCGCGTTCCGGGACATCGCCCCGCAGGCGCCGGTGCATATTCTGGTGGTTCCCCGCAAGCCGATTCCGCGCGTGGGGCTGGCCGACGATGCTGATGAAGCGGTATTGGGACGTCTGCTGCTGGCGGCGGGCAGGATCGCCAGGGCGGAAGGTGTCGCTGACAGCGGATTCCGGTTGGTCATCAACCATGGCAAGGATGGCGGCGAGGCGGTTCCCCATCTGCATGTCCACCTGCTGGCGGGCCGCCAGATGGAATGGCCTCCCGGTTAGAAAATGATCCCATGAAACACTGGATGATGATGTTGATAGGGGGGCTGTGCGCCTCATGTGCCGGCCCGAAGCTCGCCGGACAGCCGCGGGTCAAACAAGTGGTGCTGGTCCACGGATTCGCGGAAAGCGGCAGCTCCTACTCGTGGATGAAACACCGCCTCGAACAGCGTGGCATGGAATGCTATGTGCCGCGGATGCGCCCGGCCGACGGTCGCGGCGGACTCGCCAAGCTGGCGGTGAAGCTCAAGAGCGACATCGACACCCGTTTCGGCAAGGACTCGCGGATCGCGGTGATCGGATTCAGCATGGGCGGCATCGTTTCCCGCTATTACCTGCAGGAACTCGGTGGCGCCGACCGGTGCGACACCTTCATCACCATTGCCTCGCCGCACCACGGAACCGAGCTGGCCCGGTTCTATCCGACCCAGGGCGCTGCCGAAATGCGTCCCGGCAGTCCGTTTCTCGCGAAACTGGACGCCTCCGAGGGCCGACTCGGCAAGATCCCGGTCGTTTCCTACCGCACACCGATGGATCTGGTGATCCTGCCGCCGCGGAGTTCCGAATGGAGCCGCGCGGAAAACATCGAGTACCCGGTGTTTCTCCACCCGCTGATGCTCAGCTCCAACAAGCTGATATCCGACGTGGAGCGCCGCCTGATGGCGGAACCGGAGAAAACCCGTTAGCGCGGGATCAATTGCGGGGTGTGTCGAGCACTTCCACCTTCACGGGGACCACGCCGCGCGAGGCGAATCCGAGCCGCTGGGCCACGCCGATGGTCACATCGATGATACGGCCGGGCTTGAAGGGACCGCGGTCGGTGATGGTGACCACCTCCGATTTGCCGTTGGCGGTATTGATCACGCGGACTTTGGAGCCCATCGGGAGCGTCTTGTGCGCGGCGGTGGCGCCTTCGTTGCACAGGCGCTGCCCGCTGGCGGTGCGGGTGCCGTAGTTGGTCTTCACCGAATACCACGACGCCTTCCCGCTCTGGACGGACTTCACCGGCCAGGAATCGGGAGAATGGGTGGTAGCGGTGGCGCTTCCGGTGGAAGCGCAACTGGGGATCAGAATGACGCCGGCGATTGCCAGGGCCACGGATTTTAGGTTCCGGGTCATGTTCATCGTGTGGTGCAGCCCCTTTGGGGGCGCGCACCCATAATCCCCGATTTCCGGGGATGCAAGAACAAATTGCCGACCCGCAAAAGCGGCGGATTTCCCGGAAAATCAATGGATTATGCCGATGTAGTAAAGCTTTCCAAAATAAATTTCCGAAATTTTTGCGCTCTCCCTGGCGATTTTTGGCGTCCGGACACGGAACTGGCGGACACCGAGCGGATCCACCCAAATGGGAAGCCCGGTGGCGCGGCACCGCCGGGGAAGCATCCGGCCCGTCATCGGCTAGAACATCCCGTTCAGCTTGCGTCCGGCCCAGAAGATGGCGAGCAGGGCGACGAAGCCCGTGATGACCCGCCAGTCGGTCCAGAGGGGGATGCGGTTTTCGAGCGGGCGTGGTTCGGGCAGGGCGGTGATTTCCTTGACCAGATCCGCGAGTTGGTTGGGCTGGATCACGCGGCCTTTGGAAACCTTGGCCATTTCCTCAAGTACTTCGGGGCGGGAAGGTTGGCCGGTTTTTTCCAGATCCACTCCTTGGGCAATGATGGTGGTTTCCACCGGTTTGTCCTCGGCGCCGGTGACCGTGGCGCGGAGCTTCCATGAACCGGGGAGATCCACCTTGAAGCGTCCGGCGTAGGCACCCCATGCGGATTCGTTCCGCTGGAGGTCGAGGCGTTGGGTGCGACCGTCCGGGGCGGTGATATCGACCGCCACGGTGCCTTCCTGCAGCGGCGCCCCGTTGGGGTCGAAGGCGTTGGCATTGAGCGCGATGTTGGATCCGGGAACCGGGCGTTCCGGCGTGAAGAAAATGCGGACCCGCTGGCCTGCTGCCATATTGCGCTGATAGGACATCCAGCGGGCCACCTGGCCCCAGAAGCGGTAGTGATAGAGATCTTCCACGCCGCGGCGCCAGCGCCAGGCGGAGTCGATGCCCATGTAGAGCACCTTGCCCGAGCCGGCCGGCTTGGTGACGATCAGCGGCACCGGCCCGAACTTGGTGCGGCGCAGGCCATGGACCGCGAGAACCTCGGTGCCGGCCTTGGCCTTGAGGACCGGAGCATACCAGAAGAAGCCGGGAAGGCGGCGCCAGATCTCCGGGTTCTCCTCCTCGCTGTTGCCTAACATGGTTAGGAGGGATTTGCGGCCTTCGGTGGTTAGGGCGAGGGGCGACGCCAGGGTTTCCGGGTTTCCGGTCTTGTGGTCGTCATCGAGGATCACCGGCATCAGGTCGGCGAGTTCGGTGTCCGACAAAGTCGCCTGGTTGCCGCGCGAGCCGGGGAGGAAAACCACGCCGGACGCCTGGTTTTCCACCAGCCCGCGGATGAGCGCGCAGTTTTCCTTGGTCAGTTGGCCGTTGCCGACGCCGACATCGCCGAGGAAAATCACATCGAACTTGGCGAGTTCCTCCAGTTTGGTTGGAAACTCGGTGATGAAGTTTTTCCCGGTGGCGGGTCTGAGTTCCGGATGGAGGAGCAGGCAGGTCAGCTCCACTCCGGGGTCGCGGCTCAGCGCGTTGTGGAGAAACCGGTATTCCCAGCGCGGTTGGGTTTCCACCACCAGCACGCGGATGCGTTCGGGCTTGGCGGCGATGACGAATTTCTGGGAGTTGTTGGAGGGAACCAACTCGCCCTCGGCCACGGGGATGGACAGCTCGATGGTGGAGGATCCGTCCTTTTCGAGCCGCCAGAGCATGGAGTCGTAGATTTCCGTGTTAGGCGGGATGATGAGTTCCTTGGTGCGCTCGCGGCCCGAGTCGTCGCGCAGGCGGGCTACGGTGCGGACCTGCCGGTCCAGCGAGGAGCGGATGGAGAACGGGATCTGGACGTTTTCGCCGACGATCCCGTAGGTGGGAGCGGAGACGGATAGCAGGTCGATGTCCGGCAGCCGGGTCTTGCTGCCGACGGGGATGGAAAACAGCGGCACGCCGCGGAGCCGGAGTTTCTGGGCGGCTCCGACGGGAGGTTGGCCGATGTTGTAATCGCCATCGCTCAAAAGAATGACGGCGCGGAGGTTGCGTTCTTTTTCCAGCACGTCGGAAAGCGGCGCTTCGAGGTCGGTGCCGGATAGGGCGGCGTCCTTTTCGGCGGGAGTGGCGAAGGGCAGGGTGACGAGATCATTGGCTCCGTTTGCCTGGAGCGGTTTCCACAGGTCCGCGGCAAGGGCCTTTTTCACCCACTCGGAGCGCGAGACGACCGTCGGGGTATCGGAAAGCGCGCGGGGAAGTTGGGCGTCGGCGGTGGACATCGACTTGGAATCGTCCCAAAGGATGGCGATGCGCGGCTTGGTGTCCGGATGAAGGACGGTGCGCCACTCCGGCTGCCAGAGCAGAATGGCGGCGGTGGCGACCGCGAGAAGGCGGAGCAGTTCGAGGAATGCGGTGCGCCCCCGATGGGCGCTGCGCCGCCACGAGACCACGCACAGCGCCACGGTTAGAACCAGGGCCGTGATCCCGATCCAGAGCGTGAGCGGAGTTGGTGAGAGGTGAAGCATGGGGAGAAATTCTAAATTCTAAGCATGAAATTCTAATTGGGAGGCGAACCCGGTGCGGCTATGCCGAGGCGGCGGTAGCGGATGATGGAGGTAATGAGGAAAATGAGGACGGGGCAAGCGGCTACGATGGCCCAGAATGTGGTTAGGATGGCGACGGATAGGTTTCCGGCGAGTTTGGATGGGTCGGCGCTTCCCGTGTCCCTCAGGGTGGCGAATGCGCCCGTCATTCCGATGATGGTGCCGATGAGGCTGATGACCGGAAGGACAACAATGATGATGGCCGCCAGCCAGATCATTCGCCCCCAAAAACGCCGCTTGCGCGCACGCGCATCCAAAGCAGGAAGCGCGTCGCCAGCGGGAGTCTGATAGGGAGAGGACATGGGGTAAAAGCTGAAAAGCTGAAATGCTGAAATCTGAAATTTGGAATCTGAAATTTGAAATTTGGTGCTTAGTGCTTAGTGCTTAGTGCCTGCCCTTCGAGCACCTTCACGGTGGTTTTGGAGGGGAGGCAGAGGATCGCTTCGGATAGGAGGAAGAAGATCATGGCGATGAGGAAGGCGCGCCAGACGTCGCGGGACAGGGACGGGTCGTCGGCTTGGCCGGCTTGGGCGAGGAAGGTGTAGTTGGTGCCGGCCAGGGCGGCGTTGAGGCTTTCGCGTGTTAGGGTTTCCGGAGTGTCCTCGGAGGGAGGCCGGTTCAGGGCGATCAGGCGTTCGCCCAGTTTGAAAACGCCGCCAAGGTGCTCGCCGTTTGCGGGGTAGGGGCTGCCGTAGTCGTCGAGGCGGGCACGGATCTCGCCGGGCAAGGTTTTCGCGGGTTCCGAGCCGACGGCGGCGACGTAGGCGGAATCGAAACGCTCCGAGCCTAGCGCGACGATCCGTTGGACCAGCGGCAGCAGCACGTCGCCGTCGGCGAGGTTGGACCAGGTGTAGTCGGGCAGGGTGCCGAGAAACCAGATTGTGCCACGGTCCACGATGTGGCGCGTCAGAAGCGGTTCGCCGTCTTCCCAACGGGCGAGCACCGCGGCGCTGCCGGTGGGTGCCTGACGGCGGATCGCCTTGATCCGGTCCACCGGAATGGGAGTGCCATTCAGGCCGTCGCGCAGGGGACCGTCGGTGTGGTTCCAGTCCTTGCTGATGAAGTATTTGTCTTTGTCGGATTGTTTGACCGGTTCCCAGTTGAAGTCGAGGAACGGGCCGGCGGGCGCGCTTCCGTTAGGGAGAAAGATGACATGTCCGCCGGTTGAAACAAAGCGGGTGATGGTATCCGCCGCGGCACCGGTGGGCAGGGGAGCCGCCCACAGGATGGTGGAAACGTCGTTCAACTTGAGGGTGGCGAGTTTCGAGGGATCCGCGATTTCCGCCTGCTGTTTTCCGAACGAAGGCGGGGCGGCGGCCAGCATCAGGTAGCCCGCGGCCTCGCCGGGGGCGGAAACCACCAGCGTCCTAACCGGCCTGGCCGGACCATAGGCGAAAAACGCCGCGTTGTCGCGGTCGTTGCCGTCGGCCGGGATCGACAGCCATCCGTATCCGCTCTCGCTGTTGGCGGGAAGGGTCAGCCGCTTCTGGAACCGCAGCGACTGGCCGGGGGCGGTTAGGGAGTCGGTGGTGCGTGCGCCGTTGAGGTTGGCGGTTAGGGGCACGTTCACCGCGCCGCGGGTTTCGTTGGTGCGGAGCAGTTCGACGTCGAGCAGCAAATCATCGCCGGAGCGGCGGGAGCCGAGGATGGCGATCGCCGTGTTGGACGCGCTGGCACCGCCGATTGAGAGCACGCGAACGGCGGGTTTCTGGGGAAGCGCCGCAAGGCTGACTCGGGCGGCGGCCCAGCGCTCGTCGTCGGGGTGCCAATTGGCGGTTTGGAGGTCCGAGGCGAGCCAGATCTCGGCCCGGCCGGGAGTGGCCTTGAGATATTCGGCGGCCCGGTTGAGCAGCACCGGAAAGTCCGCCTCGGTATCGGTGGCCGCGGTGGATGAAATTTCGGCCAGCACATCCGGGGAGGGGATGTCCTGCGGGCTGGCGCTTGCGCTGTCAATGAGGACCAGCCGGGCGGTTCCCAGCGACTTCATGGACTCCCTAACCTTATCGAGCACGAGCTGGCGGCGCGGCGGTTGGCCGTCGCCGGAGCGGGATTCCATCGAGGCGGAGCGGTCGAGCACGAGGACCACCAGATCGATCGATCCGCCGCCCCAACCGAGCAATCCGGAAACGATCGGCCGCGCGGCAGCCAGAACGAGCGCCGCGATGCCAAGCGTGCGGCAGGCGAGGATGAGAAAATGGCGCAGCTTTTTCTTGCCACGCGATTCGCGGGTGGCCTTGAGCAGGAACTGCATCGCCGCCCACTGGATCGTCTTGTGGCGCCGGCGGTTCAGCAGGTGGATGATGATGGGGATGCTGGCTGCCAACAGCCCCCAGAGCATGAGGTGATTGAGAAAGGTCACTGTTTAGAGCAAATCGTTCGGTTGAAGAGCGCCCGAGACGCAAGACTGCAAGACACAAGACGCAAGACAAGAGAAGACCCGGAACGGGGATTGGCGGTGGCGTCTGACTGCCGGTCGTATTGGGCCGTGGCGGAGATCATCATTCGTAGTGGGGAAATCGATTTCTTTTCTTGGGTCTTGTGTCTTGCGGTCTTGAGTCTTTGTCAGCCTTTCGACTTCGGCAGGCGGGCGGTTAGAAATTCGCGGAGGAGCGGCTCGAGGTCGGTGTCGGTCGAAACGAGTTGATAGTCGGCGCTGGCGTCGTGGCACTTCGCGCGCACGGCGGTTAGGAAATCCCGGAGTGCGGTCCGGTATTCCTCGGCGACCAGCGTGGGCTCCACGACCAGCGCGGTGCCGTCTTCCAGATCGACAAAACGGTGGGGGCGCTCGAACTCGAAGCTGATTTCCTGCGGATCCATCAGATGGAAAACCGAGATGTCGTGTTTCCGGTAGCGGAGGTGCTGGAGAGCGTCGCCGAGGTCATCCGGATCGGTGAAGAGGTCGGAGAGAATGACGACGAACGCGCGCTGGGAGATTTTCTCGGCGATGGTGTGGAGGGCTTCCAACAATCCGGTGGGGCCGGACGGCTGGAGGCTGTTGAGGGTGGAAAACAACCGGTCGAGATGGGCGGCGCGGCGGCTGGGCGGCACTTCAAGGTGGAGCTTGTCGGTGCAGACCGAAAGCCCGGCGGCATCCCCCTGGTTGACTAACAGATATGAGAGCGAGGCGGCGATCTTCCGCGCGTAGCGGATTTTCGACTCCCCTTGGCCGGCGAATTTCATCGACCCCGAGGCGTCCACCACGAAGTAGGCGCGGAGGTTGGTATCGGCCTCGAACTCCTTGATGTAGAAACGGTCCGATCTCGCGAACGCCTTCCAATCGAGTCGGCGGGTGTCGTCGCCGGCCACGTATTTCCGGTATTCGGCGAACTCGACCGAAGATCCGCGGTGTGGCGAGCGGTGTTTGCCCGCCACGTTTCCGAGCATCGGAACGCGCGACTCGATCGGCAGCGAGCCGAGCCGGGAAAGCAGGTTGTTGTCTATGAAGTCGTACATGGGAGAGACCAGAGGCAAGAATCAAGAGGCAAGAATCAAGAGGCAAGAATCAAGAGGCAAGAATCAAGAGGCAAGAATCAAGAGGCAAGAATCAAGAGGCAAGAATCAAGAGGCAAGAATCAAGAGGCGGGCGGTGGTTAGGGAGGGGTGGGGGTGCGGAGTCGGTGTCATGGGGAGTCGGGTGGTCCAGGGGGGGTGAGTCGGGAGATGAAGCCTTTGAGCATTCGCGAGATTTCGCGGGACTCGCTGATCATTTCATCGGTGTTGGCAAAGGGTTCGATTTCAAGTTCGCGACAGATCTCCCGGTGAATCATAAGTTGGGTGCGAAGCTCGCCGCAGGAACCTTTGCTGTAGCTCAGAAATCGGGTGAAATCGGCTTCCGAAGCCCGCTCGGATCCTTCGGCGATGTTGGACGGGATCGAAATTGCGGAGCGCTGGAGTTGGTCTCTCAGCACGAAATCGCGCGATTTGTGGGTTGCGACGCAGACATCCACCGCAAGGCGGCATCCGCGTTTCCACACCTCAAGGTTTTCGAAATTGTGATTCATTCCGTTAGGTCCGGGCGGGGCTTGGGTGGCGTGCCTCTCGTCTTGGGCGTCCTATTCCGGCCGTCTTGACTCTTGGCTCTTGCATCTTGGCTCTTTACTCCCGCATCTCCCCGACCAGGCGTTCGACGATTTTCTTGGATGTCATGCCTTGGGATTCGGCGGAGAAGTTGGTGATGACGCGGTGGGTGAGGACCGGGGCGGCGACGGCTTCGATGTCCTCGAGCGAGGCCATGTAGGAACCGCGCAGGGCGGCACGGGCTTTGGCCCCGAGCACGAGATATTGGACGGCGCGCGGACCGGCGCCCCAGCCGACGGTTTCCTTGACCCACTGCGGTGCCTCGGGCTGACCGGGGCGGGTTTTGCGGACGATGTTGACCGCGTAATCGTAGAGATGCTCCGGCACGGGCACCCGGCGGACGAGTTGCTGATAGGCGAGCACCTGTTCGCCGTTGAGCAGGCGGCTGAGGGCGGCGCGGGCCGAACCGGTGGTTTCGCGGGCGATCCGCAGTTCCTCCTGCATGTTCGGATAGTCCACCTCGATGAGGAACATGAAACGGTCGAGCTGGGCCTCGGGCAGCGGATAGGTGCCTTCCTGTTCGATCGGGTTCTGGGTGGCCAGCACGAAAAACGGCGGTTGGAGGGTGTAGGTCTGGCCGAGCACGGTGACTTTGTTCTCCTGCATCGCCTCCAACATCGCGGACTGCGTTTTCGCCGGGGCGCGGTTGATTTCGTCGGCCAGCACGATGTTGGCGAACACCGGGCCCTTGATGAACTCGAACTGGCGGCGGCCGCCGACTCCCGACTCCTGGATGATGTCGGTGCCGGTGATGTCCGCGGGCATCAGGTCCGGGGTGAACTGGATCCGGTTGAAGGAAAGGTCGAACGTTTGGGCGACGGAGGAAACGAGCAGGGTCTTGGCCAGGCCCGGCACGCCCATCAGCAGCGCGTGGCCGCGGGCAAAAAGGCAGATGGCGAGTTGCTCGATGACCTGTTCCTGGCCGATGATGGCCTTGCCGAGTTCCTCGCGGAAGGCACGGTAGGTTTGTCCGAGTTGATCGATGGCGGCGACGTCATCGGGCGGCAGTTGGGCGACGGGGGCGGTGCTTGGGTCCATGGATGGTTGCAAAGGAGAGCGAAGCTAATCGGGCGGCTCGTTTTGTCGAGCCGGGATAAATGAAAAAAACGTTCGGATTGCCGGATTGTATGGAGATCCTCGGAAAACGCCTGAAATTTCCGGTCTCCGATGCCGCCGGACGGGCGGTTGGGAAAAAAATCGGGAAAATCGAGAAATTTTCCATTTCCGACTTGCCAGCCCTTCCATTCCTGCTAAACCACCCGCCCCGCGGCAAGGTCCGGAGCGTCCGGAAAGGCTCCGCGGTCACGCGTTAATTCCCGCACATCATGGCACGAATCCTAGGTATTGAAATCCCCAACGAGAAGCGCATCGAGGCTTCTCTGCCGTATATGTTTGGCATCGGCCGGCCGACCGCCGCGAAGATTCTGGAACATGCCGGTATCGACCCCGACATCCGCACCGGTCAGCTCACGGAGGACCAACTCGTCCGAATCGCCCAAGTGATTCAGACCGAGGGAATCCTCGTGGAAGGTGACCTCCGCCGCGAGCGGCAGGCGCAGTTGAAGCGGCTCACGTCCATCAACTGCTACCGTGGGATCCGCCACAAGCGCGGCTTGCCGGTTCGCGGCCAGCGCACCCGCACCAACGCCCGCACCCGCAAGGGCAAGAAGAAGACGGTGGGCGTCAAGAAGTAACCTCTAGCAATTTCCCAACATGTCCGAAGAAGCAACCAACGCCAAAGCCGCCACCGCGGAAGCCAAGCCGGCTCCCGCCCCCGAGGCCGCCGCTCCCGAAGCCCCCAAGAAAGAAGTCAAGCGTGACATTTTCGCCGAGATCGGTCTCGGTGGCGGTGACGAGGAAATCAAGATCCACAAGGCCAAAGGCTCCAAGCACATCCTCAAGGGAGTGGTGCATGTGACCGCCACCTTCAACAACACGATCGTCAGCGTGACCGACACCAATGGCAATGCCATCGGGTGGTCGAGCGCCGGCAAGATGGGCTTCAAGGGCTCCCGCAAGAGCACGGCCTACGCCGCGCAGGTGGTTTCCCAGGATGCCTGCCGCCAGGCGATGGGCCACGGGCTCAAGGAAGTGGATGTCCGCGTCAAGGGACCCGGATCCGGCCGCGAATCCGCCGTGCGGGCGGTGCAGGGGCTCGGGCTGGAAATCCTCTCGATCCGCGACGTGACCCCGATCCCCCACAACGGTTGCCGCCCGAAGAAGGCCCGCCGCGTTTAATCCAACAATTCTCCCACACAGATCATGGCTCGTTACACAGGTCCTCTCGCAAAAATCAGCCGCCGGTTCGGCGTTTCGCTGTTCGGTTCCTCCAAGGCGCTCGAGCGCCGCAACTTCCCGCCCGGACAGCACGGAGTGCGCGCCGGCCGCAAGAAGAAGAGCGAATACGCCGTCGCCCTCGGTGAAAAGCAGAAGCTGCGTTTCCAATACGGCATCCTCGAGCGGCAGTTCCGCAAGTATTATGAGGAAGCCGCCCGCCGCCGCGGCGTTACCGGCGTGATCCTGCTCCAATTGCTGGAAACCCGCCTCGACAACGTCTGCTACCGCCTCGGTTTCGCCAATTCCCGCCGCTCGGCGCGCCAGTTGGTCAACCACGGCCACATCACCGTCAACGGCCGCTGCGTGGACATCCCGAGCTACCAGTGCAAGCCCGGCGACGTGGTGAAAGTGGGCGGAAAATCCTCCTCCAAGCAGCTCGCCCTGCGCATGCTCGATCTCACGCAGGCGGTGTCCGTCAAGGATTGGCTCACCCTGGACCGCGACAAGATGGAAGCGACCGTGGCCCGCGTGCCCGAGCGCGACGAAATCGACCCGCAGGTCAACGAACAGCTCATCGTCGAGCTTTACTCCCGCTAACCGATTCCCGGTTCACCGGTTTTTCCAACAGCGCGCGGATCAAGGTCCGCGCGCTGTTTTGTTTTTGGGAGAATCTGCTTGCTACGGGCGGTGGTTGCGCCATCGTGAACCCGTGAATGCTGCTGAATGCAAGGCATTCCGGCTGATTGCAGAGGTACCATGTTTCATGTTCCACTTAACTGTCCGCAGTGTTCGGCCCCGTTGCCGCGGGTGGCGATTTGGCGCGCGGTGACCTGTGGGTTCTGTGGGGCACTGATCACCCGTACCGAATCCCTGGTGCGCCGCGACACTTTCCGGCAGGCGCTCAGCCGAGCCAAGGCCGCCGCCGTCTCCCAAGGAACCACGATTGAGTGTTCCGGGGTAGGCTATCGCATTATCGGGGATTTGGGCTGCACCGGGGAAACGAGCCTCTATCTGGCTTGCAGCACGGGCGCGCATCCCTATCTGGCCACCGTGTGCCTCTCATCGGATCCCGGCGCGGCATCACGTTTCACGCGAGAGGCCGAGGTCTTGAGACAACTTGCTGCCGGAGTCGTCTCTGGCCTCGCACTACGGTTGCTACCCGATGTTGTCGCGCATGGTCCGGTGGTGGATGGCGACGGGCGCTTTGCCCTCGTGTTGCGCCATCCGGCCGGATTTTGGGGTAACCTCGCGGCACTCAACCAACGATTTCCCAACGGCATTGACCCGCGGCACGCGGTGTGGATCTGGCGCAGGATGCTTGAGGTGCTCCATTTGGTTCACGGCATGGGCTGGGCGCATGGCGACATTCGTCCGGAGCACGGTCTGGTTCATCCGGCGGATCATGGTGTTCTTTTGATAGGTTGGGGCTCCGCCGTAAAAGGCGAAGGCGCCAAGGCCTGCGCGGAGGACCTTTCGCGGTCCGCACGGGTGGTCATGATGTTGTTAGGTGGGGCTGGGCCAGCCATGCCTGCGGCTGTGCCGGAGCCGCTCTCACGGCTGGTGTCCAACGCCGGCCACGATGTTTCATTCTGTGAAAGCCACGGTGCCTCGGGGCTGGACGCCCTGCTGCGGGATGCCGCGCGGGAAGCGTTTGGTCCGCCCGCATTCGTTCCTCTCGTCATCTGAACCAACACCAACCACCATTTGCCATGGGATACGGAAATTACTCATTCGCCGCGCACGCCGCACTGACCGCCTCGCGCGCCCATCAATCCCGAAACGAGGTATTCAAGCAAACCAGTTGTCACCCGCTAATGGATCCGAAGGGCCTCAAGGTGCGGGAATCGCGCGACAGTTCGGATCATCCGAACGCGCTGGGGGTGATGTTCGCGCTGGATGTGACCGGATCCATGGGTGATATCCCGCACCTGCTGGCCAAAGACGAGTTGCCGAAGTTCATGAAGCTTCTAACTGACTGCGGCGTGGCCGATCCCCAGGTGTTGTTCATGGCGGTGGGAGACGCCACTTCCGACCGCGCGGCGCTGCAGGTGGGGCAGTTCGAGACAACGGCGGAGCTGATGGATCAATGGCTCACCTGGAGCTATCTCGAAGGCGGTGGCGGCGGCAGCGGTCACGAAAGCTATGAGCTGGCGTTCTACGTCGCCGCCCAGCACACCGATACCGACAACTGGGCGAAGCGGAAGAAAAAGGGCTACTTTTTCATGACTGGCGACGAATTGCCCTATCCGGCCGTTGCCAGACATCAGGTCGATGCGTTGTTGGGTGAGAAGCTGGACGAGGATATTCCGATAGAAGAGGTCATCGCCGCCGCGGCGGAATCCTATCATCTGTTCTTTCTGATTCCCGATCCGGGCCGGGCGCTCAAGGTCGGGGCGCGTTGGCGTGAATTGCTCGGCGATCACGTGATCCGAATGGAGTCGCCGCGGGATACCTGCCTGGTAGCTGCTTCCATTGTCGGACTCACCGAAGGGTTGGTTCCCGATCTGGACGCATTGGCCGGAGTGTTAGCTAGCAGTGGGACGCACCGCGACCATGTGGGTTCCACGGTCCGGGCGGTGAGCGATTACGCCGCGCTACTTGGAACGGGAAAGCCCAAGCCGTCTGTTGCCGGACATTCAGGTGTGGCGCAGACATCCGCCCCGGTCCAGCCCGCGGCGCCGTGGTGGAAGCGTCTATTCGGTTAATTGGTACGGCAGCGCCCGGTGAAATCCACGCGATATGCGTCCGTGTTGGGCCTTGGCTTCGGTGACTGCGGCAAGGGTCGTTGTGTGGACGCTTTGGCACGACGTTGGTGTGCACACACGGTGGTCCGCTTCTGCGGAGGTGCCCAGGCCGGACACCATGTGGTGGCGCCCCATCCGCAGGGTGGCGAGATACATCACACATTCTCGCAGTTTGGTGCCGGCACCTTGGTGCCCGGCACACGAACATTGCTGTTAGATCCGATGGTCGTCCATCCCACCGCGCTGCTGGTGGAGGCCGAGGTGCTGGGAAAAGCCGGGGTGACGGGTGCACTAAGCCGCATGGTGATCGACAGGCGCTGCCGGGTCACCACCCCGTTTCACCAGGCAGCGGGACGCCTGCGCGAAATGGCACGGGCAGGGGAAGCACATGGAACCTGCGGTGTGGGTGTTGGCGAGACGGTTCGCCATGGGCTCGAATATCCCGGTCAGGTGATTCGTTTCGGAGACTTGGCGATACGCGGCAAATCCGAGAGCACGCATTGTTTGGAGCGGTTGGATGCGACCCGGCGAACATTGCTGAACGAATGCGTCCCCTCATTATCTGACATAGATTCGCCAGCCGCGCGAGCGGAACTGGATTGTCTCAGCGACCCCACGCTGGCGGAACGCTGGTTGGGACAGGCAAGCGCCTTGGCGCGGCAGTGTCCGCCCGCATCCGGGGACCTGATCCACGACCTGCTCCATCAACCGGGATGCGTGCTGTTTGAGGGCGCTCAGGGTGTGTTGCTGGACGAATGGCGGGGATTCCATCCTCACACCTCCTGGGGTTCCACCACCTGCGACGCCGTGGAGCGGGCTTTGGAGCCATACGAGATTGCGTCACCCATCGAGCACTACGGCGTGTTGCGGACCTATCAAACGCGGCATGGCGCCGGTCCGTTTCCTACCGAAGATCCGGCGCTCGATCCGCTGCTGCCCGAGCCGCACAACGGCGATGGCGGCTGGCAGGGCCGATTCCGCCGGGGGCATCCGGATGCCGTTCTGTTGGACTACGCGATCCTCGCCTGCGGCAATCTAACTGGATTATGCGTCGGGCACCTGGATGTGTTCGGCCGTGATTTGGAATTGAAGTGGTGTGATGGCTATGAAAGGGCCGGGGGATCGATCCTCCGGCATCTGCCGCATGGCCAGCGCGGGGATTTGGAGCACCAGATGCGGCTCACCCGTTTGTTGTCGGAGATCCAGCCGCGTTACGCGGAATGTCCTATCAGATCCGATGCTGAATTTCTTGAGCGTTTGTCAGGCGTCACGGCGCTGCCGGTGGTTATGATGTCCTACGGTCCGGCCCACACATGCCAGCGGTCATTGATCTAGCGAAAATTGGCCGGGACCAACCATTCTCCCGGCAACACAACCAACCGCAGTTCGAGGACGGATTTGGTCAGATCCCCGGCAAGCGGCTTCGTTCTTCACCTCGACTGCTCCAGCATCCTCAGCAGCGGTGCTTCGGCGCGGGTGCGGATGGACTCTTCCATTTCGACCCGCGGGGAGAGGTGGAGGAGGCAGTCGCGGAGTTTCTGGAGGGTGTTGAGCTTCATGTATTTGCAATCGGCACAGTAGCAGCGGTCGGTGGGACCGGCGATGAGGTTCTTGTCCGGGCATTCCTTGCGGAGGCGGTGGAGCATGCCGCTTTCGGTGACGACGATGATGTCCTTGGCCGGGGCGTTGCGGCACCAGGTGACCATTTTTTCGGTGGAGCAGACTTCATCGGCCAGCAGGCGGACGGCTTGGGTGCATTCCGGGTGGGCGACGACCAGCGCGCCCGGATGGGCCTGTTTGATGCGGTTGATGGAATCGCGGGTGAACTCGACGTGGACGTAGCACGATCCCTGCCAGAGATCCATCTTGCGGCCGGTTTGCTCCATGACCCACGAGCCGAGATTGGCATCGGGAACGAACAGGATCGGTCGGTCGGCAGGGGCCTGTTGGACGATGCGCACCGCGTTGCCGGAGGTGCAGATCACATCGCAAAGCGCTTTCACCGCGGCCGAGCAATTGATATAGGCGATGACGTAATAGTTCTTCTCCGAGTTGGCGGTTAGAAACGCCTCCAGTTGCTCGGCCGGGCAGGATTGTTCGAGCGAGCATCCGGCGTCGGCGTCCGGGAGCACGACGATTTTGCCAGGGTTGACGATTTTGGCGGTTTCCGCCATGAAGTGGACGCCGCAGAAGACGATGACGTCGGCCTGGGCCTCTTTGGCGTGATAGGCCAGCCCGAGCGAATCGCCCACGTGGTCGGCGACGTCCTGGATCTCGCCGATCTGATAGTTGTGGGCGAGGATGACCGCGTTGCGCTGCTGTTTGAGGGCGAGGATTTCGGTTTTGAGGTCCATGGCGGGTCGGGGAATGTCAGGTGGCGGATGGCGGGCCCGGCGAGGTGGTTTCGAAGACCCCGTGGTGTTTGGCGCCGGACTTGATGACGACGGCCGCGGCGCGGACGTATCCGTGGAGGTGGGAGCGTTTCTTGAGGGTGACGGTTCCCGAGCAATGGAATTGGCCGCGGACGTGACCGTCGATGACCACATGGGCGGCGGTGACCGGTTGGAGAAACTCGACGCGGGCGCGTTTTTCGACACGGAGCGAGCGGCAGGTGATGGCCCCGGTGACGCGGCCGTGGCCGAGGACGGTGACTTCGCCGGAGCAGTCCGCGGCGCAGCGGAGTTCGCCGATGACGGTTAGATTATGGGCGCGGAGCGAACTGGAGGTGACGTTTCCGCCCTTGAGGATGGTGACGTTTCCGCGGGTATGGATTTCGCGGTTCCACGGGCCGTCGATTTGGAAATCCTCAAGGCTGATGTAGCACGAGCATTCCGGGCACTGGCTGGACTGGGCCTCGGCGGCGGCGGCGAAGGTATGGCCGCAATCGAAGCAAACCACCGAGCGGGGAGGTTTGGGCCGGAAAATCAGGCGCAGCAGCGGGTGGAGCGGTTTGGGCTTCGGCTTCGAGCGGCGAGCGAGGGGAGCTGGAGCGGGTGGGGGCTCGGGAAGCGCCGCTGCCTCGGGCGGGCCGGAGCCGTAGCGGGCGATCTGTTTCGGCCGGGCAACGGCTTTTCCGTCCTCGATTTTGTAGTTGTTGCGGCAGTTCCGGCACACCGTGGACATGACCATGGCGGGCTCCACCTGAACGTGGCCGCATTCCGGGCACGCCAACGAAATGCGTTGGCGCGGGGCGGAAGATTCACCGGGCATGGCGGGGAAGGGAAACCGTGGCGATGCGGGCCGGAATCAGTCGGAAATCAAACAGCTCCGGGAAGGGTGGGTTGCTTGGCCTCGGGCGCGGGAGCGGCTGCCGCCGGTTTCGCGGCCGGCTGGGCGGCGGCTTGGGCGGGTGCCTGCGCGGGAGTGCCGACGGTGGACTTGCCGACAAAGATGGCTCCGGCCTCGATGGTGAGGACCTTCGCCTTGATGTCGCCGATGACTTCGGCGCTGGCCTTGAGTTCGATCCGGTCGGTGGCGGTGATGTTGCCCTGGACCTTGCCGTACACCACGACGGTGGCGGTTTTGACTTCGGCCTTGATGCGGGCGTTTTCTCCGATCGTCAGGCTGCCGTCGGAGCTGATTTCGCCCTCGATTTTGCCATCGACGACGAGGTCGTTGGTGAATTTGACGGTTCCCTTGATTTCGACGTCGGAGGAAAGGATGTTGCGGGTGCCTCCGGTGGGAGGGCGGGAGATGGGAGTCTGGCCGATGGGCGCGGCCGCGGGTGAGCTAGGCGGGGCGAGGGGTTCCGGGGCGCGGTAGCCGCCCGGGGTGGCTGGAGGAGCGGGGCGGGTTTCACCGAGGTCTTGGCCGATGACTTTCTTGAACATGTTGGTAGGGAAGTTTGGGGTTGCGGGTGCGATTTGGAGGAAATGGATCAGGGAGCGGGCTTATCGCCGGCGGGCGGGGCCGGGTTTTCGCTACGGGCGGGGGCGGCGGGATCTTGCGCCGGCTTTTCGGGAGCGGCGGGCGGCGCGGGAGTTTCTGCCGGAGTCCCGGCGGCGGGCGGGGCGGCCGGATCCGCGGGCTTCTCGGCCGGAGCGGGCGGCGTTGGCACACCACCGGGCACGAAATTCACGGGCGGGACATCCGCGTCTGAGGTGTCTTTGCCAGCCGGGGGCAGTCCGGGAATCGCCGGGGAGCCGGGCGTGGGCAGGTTCGGAGCGCCCGGCGTGCCGGCGTTGGCCGGGGGAGCGGGCGGGGGATCGACTTCGACCGGGGCCTTGGCTTTCAGGTTGGCAAGGCGTTGGTCGATGGTGTTGGAGAAGCTGTTGCCGGGCAGGACGGTTTTCGCCTTTTGGTAGGATTTTTCCGCATCTTCGAGGTTTCCGGTGGCGCGGGCGAGGTCGCCGAGGGAAATCAGCGCGTAGGGGGCGAGGAAGCGGGATTCCGGGGCCTCGGCGAGGTCCTGGAAGATCGCCTTCGCCTCGTCGGCTTTGCCTTGCTCCTTCAGCTTCGCGGCGAGGCTGACCTTGGCGCTGGGGACGGCGGGGTGCTTGGCGTTGTTGGAAATGAAGGCCTTGAGGGTTTCAACGGCGGTGGCCTGCTGCCCATCGGTCCACTGGCGCTCCGCGAGGGCCAGTGTGGCGGTGCCGGCGGCGGCGGTGGCTGGGTACTCCTTGATCAGGTTTTGCAGGGCCGGGAGGTCTTCGGCCTTCACCAGATCGGCTCCGGCGCTTCGTTCCTTGGAGGTGGCGATGCCCTGATAGACCAGGAAAACAGCCACCCCGAGGGCGATGGCGATGGAAAGAATGATGAGGTTCTTCTGGTTGCGGTCCAGGAACTGCTCGAAGGCGGAGGGGCCTTGGGAGATTTCTCCGAGGAGGCGTGGGCTGTCTTGGGGATCGGTGGACATGGAAGTGGCGTTCGCGAAGCGGCGGACGGAAAGCAAAGCGGATTGGCGGGCAAAAGCAATCCGGAAGTCCGGGAAAAGTGGATTTTTGTCAATGTGACGGAAAATTTTCGGTCGGCCGGGTGATTTGGGTGGAAAGCGGGGTGGGGTTGGGGTATCCCTGCGGCGATGTCCGGCCGGGTGTATGTGGTAGCAGGCGAGTTGAGCGGGGACGCGCATGGCGCGGGTCTGTTGCGTTCCTTGCTGGCGATGCGGCCCGGCGTGAAAATCGCCGGCGCGGGTGGTCCGGAAATGGCCGCGGTGGCCGGCGAGGGCTTCCGCGACTGGGTGGAGGATGCGGCGGTGGTCGGCTTGTGGGAGGTGCTCAAGCACTACCGGTGGTTCAAGGAGCGCTTCGACGAAATGCTCGCGGAAGTGCGCGCGTTTCGTCCGCAGGTGTTGGTATTGATCGACTATCCGGGTTTCAACCTCCGGTTTTCCGAAGCGGTTAGGCGCGAGTGTCCGGAGGTCCGGCAGGTCTATTACATCAGCCCGCAGGTGTGGGCGTGGAACAAGCGGCGCGTGCCGAAAATGGCGGCGTTGTTGGATGAAATGCTGTGCCTGTTTCCGTTCGAGCGGCCGCTGTTCGCGGATGCGGGACTGAAGACCCGGTTTGTGGGGCATCCGCTGGTCGATGAACTGGAGGAACGGCGGATACCGGATGCCGGTCGCGACGATCTTTTGATAGGATTGTTTCCCGGCAGCCGCGAGCGCGAGGTGGCACGGCTGTTTCCGATGATGGTGGAAACGGCGCGCCGTCTATCCGATTGGAACAGGTCGCTGAAATTCGAGGCTCCCGCCGCGTCGCCGCGCTTGGCGGAACGGATGCGCGGAATCGTCCAGTCGGGCCGCGCCGAGTCCCTGGTGACGGTCACCGACGGCGGTGCGGCCGAACTGATGCAGCGCGCTTGCTGCGGGGTGATCGCGAGCGGCACGGCCACACTGGAAGCGGCGTATTTCGGGCTGCCGTATTGCCTGGTGTACAAGGTCGCCTGGCCGACGTATTTCGCCGGAAAACTGCTGATCAAGCTCAAGCACATCGGCCTCGTGAACATTCTTGCGGGCGATGGGGTGGTGGAGGAATTGATCCAGGCCGATGCCGAACCCGGCCCTGTGGGAGCCGCGCTGAAGAAACTCGTTCAGTCACCCGAACAACGGGATGCTCTCCGCGTTAGATTGTTGGAAACCGCCGACAAACTGGGTGGTCCCGGAGCGCACGATCGCGCCGCCGCCGCGGTGGCGGAATGGCTGGATGCGGGGAAGTAGAGGCAGGATTCCAGAGACCAGAGGGGGAGGCGCGGAGGCTGCGCTTGTCGGGGGGAGCTCGGTCCAACAAAAAATACGGCGGGAGGTCCCGCCGCTTTGGGAGTCGATGGTTAGAGCGAGTTCCGGGTTCAGCCGCGCGTGTCGAGCGGGGTGTAGGAGCGCAGGGTGGGGCCGGTGTAAATCTGGCGCGGGCGCGAGATCCGGCTGTGCGGGTCTTCGAGGACTTCCTTGAAGTTGGCGATCCAGCCGGGCATGCGGCCGATGGCGAACATCACGGTGAACATGTCCATCGGAATGCCGATGGCGCGCATGATGATGCCGCTGTAGAAGTCCACGTTCGGATAGAGCTTGCGGGAGATGAAATAGTCGTCGTGGAGCGCGATTTCCTCGAGCTTCTTGGCGATGTCCAGCAGCGGGTCGGACTTGTGGAGTTGCGAGAGCACCTTGTCGCACTGCTCCTTGATGATGACGGCGCGGGGGTCGAAGTTCTTGTAAACCCGGTGGCCGAAGCCCATCAGGCGGCGGTTGCCCACCTTGTTTTTGACATCGTTGAGGAAGCGGGTGCCGTCGTCGCCTTCCTGATGGATTTCCTCGAGCATTTCGAGTACCGCCTGGTTGGCGCCGCCGTGGAGGGGGCCCCAGAGCGCGCAGACGCCGGCGGAACATGAGGCGTAGAGATTGGCGCGGCTGGAGGCGACCATGCGCACGGTGGAGGTGGAGCAGTTCTGCTCATGGTCCGCGTGAAGCAGGAAGATCAGGTCGAGCGCGCGGACGATGTCCTCGTTCTGCGTCCAGTCCTCGTTGGGCAGCGAGAACATCATGTGGAGGAAGTTCGCGGTGTATTTGAGCGAGGTCTTCGGATAGATCACCGGCAGGCCGCGGGCTTTCCGATAGGAGAACGCCGCGATGGTGCGGACTTGGGAAATGAGGCGCGCGGCGTGGTGGGGGAAACGCTCGACACGGGTCTTGCCGCTGACCATGTTCGGATAGTAGGACGAAGCCGCGTTGATCATCGCGGAAAGAATCGCCATCGGATGCGCGGTGGGCGGGAAGCCTTCGAAGTGGAACCGCAGCCCCTCGTGGAGCATTTGGTAGTCGGTGAGCAGGGCGGAAAATTCGGCGAGCTGGGCCGCGGTGGGGAGTTCGCCGTAGATCAGCAGGTAGGAGGTTTCGATGAAGGTGCTTTTGGCCGCCAGTTCGGCGATGTCGTAGCCGCGGTATTGCAGGATGCCCTTTTCGCCATCGATAAACGTGATGGCGCTCTCGCAGGATCCGGTGTTGCCGTATCCTGGGTCGAGGGTGATGGCTCCGGTCTTGTCCCGCAGCGTGCTGATATCGATTCCAACCTCCCCTTCGGAGCCGATGGTGGTGGGGAGTTCCAAACGCTGATTGTCAATAATGAGTTCCGCTTTGCCGTTCATGCGCGGTGAGCCTACCACACAAGGGTGGTCCTCCGCCAGAAAGATTTTTCAAAACTCTGCATTTTTCCTCGAATGCTGGTCATTTTCTGCCAAATCGGCGGTTTAGGGTTGGCTTGGCACGTGCGGCTTGGAATCCTCACCTCCGGAAAACCGATCGCCCATGAAACCTGTTACCTTCAACAACACCGTCCTGCGCGACGGACACCAGTCCCTTGCCGCCACCCGGATGTCCACCGCCCAAATGTTGCCGGCGGCTCCGATTCTCGATTCCATGGGCTTCAGCGGCTTGGAAACCTGGGGTGGCGCGACCATCGACTCCTGCCTCCGGTTTTTGAACGAAAACCCCTTCGACCGGCTCCGTGCGTTGAAGAAGGCCGCGCCGAAGACCCCGCAGATCATGTTGCTGCGCGGCCAGAACATCGTGCAGTACACCAGTTTCCCGGACGATGTGGTGGAAGCGTTCGTGCGTGCGGACGCCGCCGCCGGGCAGGATGTTTTCCGGGTGTTCGACGCACTCAACGACACCCGCAACCTGACCACCGCGATCAAGACCGTGATCGACTGTGGCAAGCACGCCCGAGGCGAAATCTGCTACACCATCAGCCCGGTTCACACCATCGAGGCGTTCGTGGAAATGGGCGTGGAGTTCGAGAAAATGGGCTGCCACTCGATCGGGATCAAGGACATGTCCGGCATTCTCAAGCCGCAGGTGGCCTATCAGCTCGTCAAGGAGCTGAAACGCAAGGTGGGACTGCCGATCACCCTCCATACCCATGACACCGCCGGGTTGGGAGCCGCCGCCTACCTCGCCGCCATCGAGGCCGGGGTGGATACGGTGGAAACCTCGATCATGCCGTTCGCCAATGGCACCGGCCAACCGGACACCGCCCGGATGCTGGCGCTGCTGGACGGCCATCCGCGCTGCCCGGATTACGATCCCGCGAAATTGCAGGAACTCCGGATCTACTTCGAGGATGTTTACAAGCAGCTCTCGAAATTCACCAGCCCGGCCAACGAGCGGGTGGACTCGGACATCCTGGTCTTCCAGGTGCCCGGCGGCATGCTTTCCAATTTCCGCAACCAGCTCGTCGAACAGGGAATGGCCGACAAATTCGACGAAGTGGTGCGCGAGATCCCGGTGGTCCGCGAGGCGCTAGGCTGGATCCCGCTGGTCACGCCCACCTCGCAAATCGTCGGCACCCAGGCGATGATGAACGTGAAATTCGGCCGATGGAAGATGATCTGCCAGCCCGCGCAAGACATCGCGCTCGGCAAATACGGCAAAGCCCCCGGCCCGATCAATCCGGAAGTCCTCGCGCAGGTCGAGAAAGTCAGCGGCCAGAAACCCGTCACCTGCCGCCCGGCGGACCTGCTGGCCCCAGGGTTGGAAGGTTACCGCAAACAATGCGCCGACAAAGGACTGCCCACCGACGACGAAATGGCCGTGCTTTTCGCCATGTTCCCGCAGCAGGTGGAAGCCCTCGTCAAAGGCACGCCCGCCGCCCAGGCCGACAAACCCGCTCCGGCTGCCAAACCCGCCCCGGCTCCGGCCCCGGCTCCGGCCTCAGCCTCAGCCTCTCCCGCCAAGTCCGACGGCACCGGCCCGCTCAAGCACTTCGCACTCACCGTCAACGGCCAACGCCACGACGTGGTGGTGGAAACGCTGGATTGAGGGGGTGGAAGGTTCCCGGAGGCATCCGGTTTCCATGGACAGATGGGGTGCCGATGAGGATGGCGCATTCTCAATGGCCCATCTGGGTTATTCGAGCCCCGTTCTGGATCGGGCGAGAAACTACTCTGATTTCGACCCACCGTTCGAAGTGCGCGCGAAACACTAACCCAAGTCGGAAGTAATGAATGTCAATCGTTGACCACGAGCGGTCTTTCAATCACAACCCAAGTTCACTCCATAGACGCGATGACATCGCACCAAACGGCTGGTAAAGCATGAAAACAAAGGCGCCTATTCTCGTGGTGGTCGGGTGCGTGATAGCGCTGGTTGCCACTTTTAAGGTTGAACGGATCGAGGAGGTTTGCGCGCGGACGGGGGCGTCCCAGCGATACAGTCGTTACTTCTCGGTATTTTCGACGAAACCGGTCGTGAAGGCGTCTTGGGTGGATGAGATGATTGCCAGAGGAGGACGCCGTCCGGTGGATCATGAATGGATCCGCACAATGGGGGACACAACAACCCTATATTCGTTTTACCGCGCTCACGATTCTGCGCCGATTACCTACTGGATACGATTTGCCGAGTTGAACGACCTCAGGGATTCATTCACCGAGCAAGAGTTGGAGATGCTTGCGGACGATTTTGCATCCGGCATCAGAGAACGCCAGGAATCAGCCCTGGTGCGGTTTCGATCCCGTCAATAAATTCAAGACGGACTGGAACCCCTCCTCCGGACATGGGTCAAACCGAACTTGCCATTTGTCGCGATCTCCGGGCTTTTCCATTATTTCCCGCCGAACCGGCGCTCGATCTCCCGCACGCCGATCTCGGTTAGGGTGGGGCGTCCGTCGGGCGCGCAGTAGGGGAGGTCGCAGGCGAAGAGCCGGTCTAGCAGTCCTTGGGTTTCCGCGAGTTTCGGGCGGACGCCGACCGCGGCGCGGGTTGCCAGGGCGCGCGCGACGCGCTCGAAGGCGAACCGCGGGCCGGGCGAATGTTCGTGGAGGAGTTCGTCCAACAAGGATCCCAGCGTGGCGCGCGGGTCTTCCAAGTTCAGGCAGGCGGGCAGCGACTGGATTTGCAGGGTGTTGCCGCCGAACGGCTCCACTTCGATGCCCGCGGCGGCCAGTGCCGGCCGCTCGCGCAGGACCAGATCGAAATCGCGGGGGTCGGTTTCCAGCAGAACCGGGACCAGCATCCGTTGGACGGATAGATTCTCGCCCTGCTGGCGGACGAGGGTTTCGTAGAGGATCCGTTCGGTTGCCGCGCGGGGATCCAGCAGCACCAGTCCTTCCTCGCTTTCCATCAGCACCCAGCGGCGCAGCAGCACGTCGATGATCCGAAATGCGGGCGCTTGGCCGGCGGGTTCGGCTGAAGTGCCGGGCGAATCTGTTGGGGAGGTGGTTTCGGGTTCCGGTCGAACCGAGGCGGCGGGTTGCAGCGGCAGCGGCTGTTGGACGCGGGCGAGCCATGAGGGCACGGCGGCCGCGGCGGCCGGCGGGCCGGGTTTCTCCCAAACGGGAGGATCGGCGGGTCGGTTAGGCGGGAAAACGGGTGCCACCGGAGCGCGCGGGGGAAGGGCGGGCGTCTTCGGTTTGAGAGAAGCCAGCACCGCCTCGGTGATCGCCTCGCGCACGTCCACCGGGCGGTGAAAACGGACCTCGCGTTTGGCGGGGTGGACGTTCACATCCACCAGCGTGGGTTCCAGATCGAGCCACAACCACGCGGCCGGATGCAGTCCGTCGGTTAGGGAACCGCGGAAACCGTCGGCCAGGCCGCGCGAGATCACCGCGTCCTCCACCGGGCGGCCGTTGAGAAACACGAACTGGTGTCGCCGCCCCTTGCGCGCGTGGGCGGCGGGCAGCACGAAACCCTCCACCACGATGCCGTTGCCGCGGGTTTCCGGAAGGGTGACCAATTCCCTTGCGAGATCGTTTCCCAACAACTGCCGCACCCGGTCCACGGCGCGCGCCACGGGCGGCAGATCGAACACCTCGCGGTCGTCGCGCCGGAGCCGGAAACGGATGTTGGGCGCGGCCAGCGCGTGGAGCCGGAGTTGGTGCTCCACATGGGCCGACTCCGTGGACTCGGCCCGCAGGAACTTCCGCCGCGCGGGCATGTTGAAAAACAGCGCCTTGGCCTCGATCGTGGTGCCGGGCGCGCAACCCGCTTCCCTAACATCGCGGAGTTTTCCACCGTCCACCAGAATCTCGGTGCCGGCCGTGGCGTCGCGTTCGCGGGTCACCATGCGGAAACGCGAGACGCTGGCGATGCTTGGCACCGCCTCGCCGCGGAACCCGAGCGTGCGGATGGTCGCGAGATCACCCGCGGTGCGGAGCTTGCTGGTGGCGTGGCGTTCCAACGAAAGCAGGGCATCCTCGCGCGACATGCCGCAGCCGTCGTCGCTCACCCGGATCAGCGCGCTGCCTCCCTGGTCCACGTCCACGCGGATCTCCCGGGCTCCGGCGTCGATGCTGTTTTCCACCAGTTCCTTGACCACCGAAGCCGGGCGTTCGACGACTTCGCCCGCGGCCACCTGGCTGGCGAGAATGTCGGAAAGCACATGGATCTTCGGCATCGCCCGGCGATTTAAGCGCATGCCCGGCGGAATTGCCAACCCTCAAATCGCGGGCGCTGTCGGCGGAAAAAATTGGATTGACAGGGCGGGTTGGGGGATCATCCTCGGCTTGAACAACTCAGCCAAGGAGACGAACGTGGAAAACGACTTACTGCATACCGAAAAAATCCTCGCGGATCGCAAGACCTTCTATCTCGATTTGAAGCGCAACCAGCGCGGGATGGTGGTGAAGATCACCGAGGATGTGAGCGGCAACCGCGACACGATCATGGTCCCGGCCGAGATCCTTGGCGATTTCATTTCCGCGCTTTCCGACATCAAGGCGACCGCCGACGAGAATTCCTGAGTTTTGGGATGCGGGCGGTCTGTTAGGCCGGATGGTTGCGGTTTCCGGTGTAGGTGAAAAGCCGTTTGAGCCGGAGGCACGGGTTTTCCAGCAGCGTCCAGCTTGCCAGCGCGAGCGCGACCGACGCGGCGCCCGCCGCGAGCACGTAGGCGGCCACGCCCACGGCCCCGGATCCCAAGGTCGGCAGAATCCAGGCTTTCCACAACCACGCGCTCCAGATGGGCCTCAGAAGGTGGTGGTAAACATAGAGCCCATAGCTGTATTTCCCGAAAAACCGCATCGGCCCCGACGAAAGGAACGTGCTCCACGCACCGCCGCGCGGGCTGAGCGCATACACCAGCCCGAACCCGAAACACAGCGGCACCAACACCGATAGCGCATCGATTTTCCACACCGAGAAATTCGCGTCCCGTCCTAACACCACCAGCAGAATCGCGCCGCAGACGCCGAAAACCCAGCCGGACGGCCGGGTGAGGCGCGCCCACCATTCCGGCGACCTGGCCGCGATCGCGAGCAGTGCGCCGCAACCCAGCGTGTTGAGCCGGCCCAGCGTGGAAACGTAGCCGCTCAGGGAGTTTCCTGCGAAATCCGATAGAAAGCTCGCCATCACCGGGGCGAGCACCAGAAACGACCCGCACAGCCACGCCAGTTTGCGACGGTCCAGCCAAGCGACGATCCACGGCCAGAACAAATAGAACTGCTCTTCCACCGCCAGCGACCAGAAATGCCCCAGCGAGGTGCCGTCCGGGGTGATCAGCCACTCGCCCTCCGGCGTGCCCCAGCCCTTTGCCACCATGCCCCAGTTGGAGGCGTAGAGCCAGAACCACAGATGCGAATCCGGACCCGAAGCGTAGAGGTGGAACGTGTCGTGCGCGAACAGCCATGCCCCGCCGTAAACCAGCGCCAGCACCGCGTAATACAACGGGAAAATCCTCAGCACCCGCCGCATGATGAACACCTTGAAGTAGCCTTTCCCGCCCTTGGCATCCAACAGAATCCCGGTGATCAGGAATCCCGAAAGCACGAAAAACATATCCACCCCGTAATACCCGCTTTTCAGCAACCGCCCGATCACCGTGCTGTGATCCACGGCGGGACTCACGGCTATGAAATGGCTCCACATGACCAGCAGCACTGCCAGTCCGCGGAATCCATCCAAGGCCCTCACGTGTCCCATGCGCGAGCCTAGCCGGGACATCCGCCCCAGGTCAATCGGGATTCCGGAGCCGCCGGAGATTTGCCGACGTTTCCTCTCCCACATCGGGATGGACACCAACAGGGGCTTGTGCGAGTCTGGCGGCGATGAATTTGTTTGAAAGCGATCACGTGAGACGAGGTTTCCGGAGGCTTTTGGCCGGGCGTCCGCTTGTGGGTTTGATGCTGGCGCTCGCCGCGTGGTGCGGGCCGGCAAACGGCATGCCGGAGCGGTTTTTCGCGCCGTATGTGGATGCCACGCTCTATCCGGCGTTCGATATCGCGGGCACCGCCCAAACGCGGGGCATCCGGTATTTCACCCTGGCCTTCGTGGTGGCCGCCGGGGATACCGCCGGGGTCGATCCGCTCACGCTTGCGCCGTCCACCGTCTCGTCCTGGGGCGGGCAAAACACCCTGCGGGTCAGCACGGAGTATTTGAAGTCCGCAATCGTCGCGCTGCGCGCCCAAGGCGGCGATGTGATGCTCAGTTTCGGCGGAGCCAACGGCACCGAACTGGCCGGGATGTACTCGAATCCCCACAACCCGACCACCCAGGCCGCGCTCTATCAGCAACGCGAGACCGAAAACCTCCAACACCTGAAACAGGCCTATCAATTCGTGATCGATACCTACGCGCTCACCCACATCGACTTCGATGTCGAGGGCGGATGGGTGGCGCATCCCTACTCGATCCAGTTGCGGGCAAAGGCGATCAAGGCGCTTCAGGACGACGCTGCCGCGGCCGGGCGCACGCTCAAGGTGTGGCTCACCCTGCCGGCGCTGCCCTCCGGATTGGATGGAAACGGCAACACCGTGCTCAACAAAACCCTCGACGCGGGAGCCCGTGTGGATGGCATCAACATCATGGCCATGGACTACGGGGATACCTCCGCGCCCGTGGCCGATCCGGCCACCGGAAATACCGTGGTTCCTCCCAACATTCCCCCGCGGGAAAACGACAACTCCTCGGTGGGTGTGGACGCCAATACCAAGGGGCTGATGGGCGACTACGCGATCCAGGCGGCGAATGCGCTGTTCGCGCAGATCAAAAACGCGCACACGGCCCACGGCATCGCCCTAACCAACACGGAGGCGTGGCGCAAGGTCGGGGTCACTCCGATGCTCGGCGTCAACGATGTTCAAACCGAGGTGTTCGACCTGAGCGAGGCCGGCGAACTGCTGCGCCACGCCCTAACGAACGACATCGGCATGATCTCGTTCTGGTCGATCACCCGCGACCGCCCCGCGCCGGCCGGCATGGGCGGCCAGGTCGCGCCGACGCATCACGGACTCGCCGATCCGGCGTTCGCGTTTTCCCAACTCTACGCGCCGTTTTCCGGCAATGGCGGCGAGGCGGTCTATGTTTCCAACGCCACGGCAACCGAGGGGGATTCCGGCACCCAACAGGTCGCCATGACCCTGCTGAGGCTGCCCGCCAACGCGACAAGCCGCACGATCACCTGGAACACAGCGGATGGCACCGCCATCGCCGGCACCGACTATCAGGCAGCCTCGGGCAGTGTCACTTTCGGACCTAACGAATCGGAGAAAACCATCACCCTGACCGTGCTCAACGAAACCTTGGCTGAAACCGACGAGGCGTTCTCGGTTCACTTCGCCACCACCTCCGGCGTGCCGATTCCGATGGCCGATGCCACGGTGACCGTCATCGACGACGACACGCCGCCGGGCGTTTCGATCAACGATGTGACGGTGGCGGAAGGAGCGGGAACGGCGGTGTTCACGGTCACGCTTACCCGCCCGGTCAAGGCCGGCCTAACCGGATGCGTGGCGTTCGCAACCGGTTCCGGCACCGCCACGGCGGACGGCGATTTCACCACATCCGCAGGGACGCTGGCTTTCACCGGATCGCAAACCAGCAAGACCATCGCGGTGCCGGTGACCAATGACGCCATCGCCGAAACCGACGAGGTTTTCGTGGTTTCGCTGTCGGGCGCCGATAATCTAACCATCTCCGACCCGCAGGGTGTGGGGACGATCCAGGACAACGACGCCACCGCGAGTGGCGGATATTCCTTCGATGTGGCAGACGACTGGGGCAGTGGCTGGCGCGCGTTCATTTCGTTCACCAACCCCGGCCCGGCGGCGTGGAATCCGTGGCGGTTGTCGTTCGACGCGCCGTGGATTCTAACCACATGGAATGTCACGGCCGCGCGCACCACCAATCCGAACGGAACCTATCACTATGTGGTGGATCCGCCGGCCTGGGCGCCGTCGCTGGCCGCAGGCGCAACCTTCAGTTGGGATTTCAGCGTCAGCGGATCGCCGGTTTCCCCTCCAACCCATGTGATGGCCAACGGGGTTTCGCTCGCCACCCAAACGCCGGGTGTTTCAATCAACGATGTGACGCTAACCGAAGGCGACGGCGGCAGCGCCAACGCCGCGTTGACGGTGGCCCTATCCGCCGCGCACACCTCGGAGATCCGGGTGGCCTACGCGGTGGTGGGCGGCACGGCCGCGGAGGGTGTCGATTTTCTATCCCCTTCGGGCACTCTGGTTTTCGCGCCGGGGCAGGTGAGCAAGACGGTGAATGTCCAGGTGTTGGGCGATCTTACGGATGAGGACAACGAAACGGTGTTCGTCTATCTGGCGGGCGTGGATGGCCAGCCCTTGCCGCGGTTCACCGACGCCAAGGGGCAGTTGACCATCACCGACGACGATGAAATCCCGGCGCTGAGCGCGCATGGTACGAGCGTGATCGAAGGAAACAGCGGGACGAAAACCGCCACCGTCACATTGCGGCTATCACGCGTGCCGAAGCCCGGCGAGTCGGTTTCGGTCGGGTGGCAAACCGCGTCCGGCACCGCCACCGCGGGATCCGATTTCCAAAGCGCTTCCGGCACCGCCGTGTTCGCCGCCGGTTCCGCCACGCGGACCGTTTCTCTAACGATCAATGGCGACACCGCCGACGAGCGGTTGGAAATGTTCCGGCTGGAATTGTCCGATCCCGTGGGCTGCGTGGCGGACGACACCGGCGCTGACATTCATCTGATCGACGATGATACCACGGGTTCGCTGGGCGGCCGCCGGGTGGTGGCCTATGTGGATGGCACGGGAGGTTCGATGGTCTTGCCTCCGGCGGAGCGAACCACGCATGTGTTGCTGGCATTTGCCAATCTGGACGCCTCCGGAAACTGGCAGACCGCCGGCGTCGCCTCGCAGGTGGAGGCGGTGAAGGCGTTGCGCGCCACCAATCCCAACATCAAGGTGCTTCTATCCATCGGCGGATGGACATGGTCGGAGAATTTCACCGGTGTGGCGGCCGATGCGGCCAAGCGGATCACCTTCGCGCAATCGGCCGCCAACACGGTCGATTCGCTGGGGCTGGATGGCGTGGATATCGACTGGGAATGGCCCGGCGCACAGGGCGACACCGACACCCCGCCGGGATCTAACGATTCTCACAATTTCACGCTGCTGCTCCAGGCGACGCGGGGCGCGCTCGACACGCTGGGGACCGCCAAAGGACGGCACTTCGAACTCACCGCGTTCACCGGAGGCGGCAGCGCGCAGATCGGAGCGCTGGAACTCAATGCGGTCGGTCAGGTGTTGGATTTCATCAATGTGCAGGGCTACGACCTCCGCGGGCCATGGGACGGCGTCACCGGACACCACACCGGCCTGCACTACAATCCGGGCGACTCCGGCGGATCCGCGCTCAACAGCGAGGCGATCCTCGCGCGCTATCTCGATGCCGGAATACCCGCGGAAAAATTGCTGTTAGGAGCGGCGTTTTTCGGCCACGGCTTCAGCGGTGTGGCTTCCGCCAACCACGGTCTGTTCCAATCCCACAATGGCGGCGGTTACACCATGCTTTACAGCCAGATCGCCGGATCGAATCTATCCGTCTCGCGCCGGTTCTGGGACGACATTGCGAAAGTTCCCTGGCTTTTCAAGGCCTCGACCGGCGAAATGATCAGCTACGACGACCCGCGGTCGATGGCGGAGAAGGCCGGCCACGCCCGCGCCGCCGGGCTGGGCGGCGTCTATTATTGGCAGGCCGGAGGCGACACCACCGATTGGCAACTGGCGGTTTCCCTGCACGACAATCTAACCGCCGAGCCGGTTTCCGACACCGACCTCGACGGCATTCCCGACGCCTGGGAGATCGGGCGGTTCGGCGATCTAACCACAGCGGATTCCCAAAGCGACCATGACCACGACGGCCAGAGCGATCTTCACGAGTGGAAAGCCGGAACCGATCCGAATGATCCGGCCGACCGTCTGCATGTCATCAGCATCGTCCGCGGTGCGGGCGTGACGGTCAACTGGCCAGTGAAGGCCGGAAAATCCTATGCCATCCACTACTCGCCGGACCTCCGGGCCGGAAGCTGGGAGGTGATCGCCGACGGCCTAACATCCGGCCCGTTTGTGGACACCGACACGGTCCGTCTGGCCCGTCCGCACGGATATTACCGGGTGGCGGTGCCTTGAGACTTTGCGTCCGCCGCCCGCCAATCAATCCTCGCGTTCGGCCTTCTTCCGCTCGCGGGCTTCCCTGAAGAATTTCTGGATGAGTGCCAGCGAAGGTTCGGCCAGGACGCCGGAGACAACCTCGCAGCGGTGGTTGAGCGGCGGATTGGCATCCAGCAGGTTGATCCATCCGCCGGCGGCGCCGGCTTTGGCGTCGGGGCAGCCGAACACCACGCGGTCCGGCCGGCAGTGGACGATGGCGCCCGCGCACATCGGGCAGGGTTCCTTGGTGACGTAGAGGGTGCAGCGTTCCAACCGCCAGTCGCCGATCGCCTGCTGCGCGGCGGTTAGGGCAAGCATTTCCGCGTGGGCCGTGGCGTCGCGCAAGGTTTCCACCTGATTCCACGCGCGGGCGATGATCCGTCCCTCATGGACGACGACGGCTCCGATAGGCACCTCCTCGGCGGCGAATGCCTTGCGGGCTTCACGGAGCGCTTGCTCCATGAAATGTTCGTCGCTCCGGAGGTCGATGATCGGCAGGGTGTCGTCCATGGCCGGGGTTTAGCGCGCCGGGAGCGGCTTGCCAAGTGGGAACGGCGCGGTCTCCCGTAGCCGCGCTCGTGAGAGCGTGGTTGCGAAGCGAGGGGGCGAATGAGGGTTGGTTGAAACGAAACGCGGAGACGCGGAGGCCGCGGAGGATCTCGCGGAGGAATTCGTGGAGGAGCGGAAACGACCGTAGCCGCGCTCGTGAGAGCGTGGTCGCGAAGCGAGATGCGAATGAGGGGTGGTCGAAACGAAACACGGAGGCGCGGAGGCCGCGGAGGATTTCGCGGAGAAATGGCGGTGGAGCGGAAACGACCGTAGCCGCGCTCGTGAGAGCGTGGTCGCGAAGCAAGATGCGAATGAGGGGTGGTCGAAACGAAACGCGGAGGCGCGGAGGCCGCGGAGGATCTCGCGGAGAAATGGCGGTGGAGCGGAAACGACCGTAGCCGCGCTCGTGAGAGCGTGGAGTCCTGCCTCCGTCCGGCCGGTTTGGCCACCTTCTCACGAAGGCGGCTACAGTGGCGGTTAGGCGGTTGCGGCGGAATTCAGGCCGCGGCTGGTGCTTGGATCAGGAGGCAATCTTCCAGATAGGGCTGGAGTTCGCGCAGAAGCGGATCGGCGGACGATTGGAGGCGTGCGGCGAAGCGTTCTTCGATCCGTTGGAGGGTGAATGCCAGGTCGGCGGTGAGGAGATCGTTCGGGGTTCCGCGGGTGACGGCCACCAGGATGGAATCGCGGCCCTCGCTGGTTAGAGCGGTCCGCCGGTCCGGCAGATCGCTGGTCGCCACGATGTCGCCCGCCGTGTTGACCACCTGCTTGGCGAGCTTCTGCACCGTGGCCTCGATCCTCCGCGGCGAGGCATGCCGCGCCGGATCGTTGCTGGCGTACGAAATCAGCGAGAGTGTCCGCCGATCCAGCAGATAGACCTCCTCGACCAGAAAACGGTGGGTCTTTTCGAACACGATTTCCTCGTAGGTGCGGCTGGTGAAGAGGGCGAGCATGCGCCAGAAAAACCGGTCCCAAAGCCCCGGTTGGCGGAACGGCCGGGCCATCGGATTGTACTCCGCGAGCGCGCGCCGGATCGACGCGCGGAGCAGCGGCTCAAGCTGCTGGCTCAGGCTGTCGTCTTTCGCGCGGGCGGTCGATTGGACCGCCTGATGGATGATCGGCGTGAGTGCCTCGGTTAGATCGGCGTCGGTGAAATCCACCGACTTTGCGGCCGGCGTGGGATCGACGAGCGAACCCATCAGCGGGATCTTTCCGAAGAGCGCGGACGGCGATCCAGGGGCGGAGGCCGGGAGGTCCAGCGGCACGGGCGGCACGGGCGCCACAGGCGTGAAAAACGGTGAAGGGGTCGCGAAGTCCGGAGGCACCGGACAGGGGACGGGGCATTTCACCATCTGAGGCGCGTCCTCGGTTGCGGACAGCGCGGGCCACGCGGGCAGCACGATTTTCCGGGAGGAGGCGGATGCCGGTTCGGCCTTGGGTATCGGGGTGCGGCACCAGAACGGAGGGTCGGCCAACGCGGATGCCGGCGACGGCAGAACGGCCGGGAAGGGGCTGATAGAGGACGCGTTCATCGGCTTCGGGGAGGGGTTGAGGTTGCCGGGATCTGGATCGCGTCCGCCAGCGCCCGTGCGGCGCTCGCCAGGCGGGCGAGGTGGCGGTCCCACTCGGGTCTGGAAACCGTCTGGCTCTCATTGGCGGCGATCCGGGCTTCCGCCCAGGCGCGGAGCTTGGCCAATTCCTGATTGAGGACGGCCGTGAGGCGCGACTCGCGGTCGGTCAGGTGTTGTTGCAGCGAGGTCTGCCAACTTCCCAGGAAGCTGGAGATTTTCTGCTCGAGCCGTGCTGCGGACTGGGGACTGACCGTTTCGGCACGCAAACTGCTGCTCTGCTGGATCAGGGCGGCCATCCGCTGGATTTCCTCGCGATGCCGGGCGTCCTGCACCGTCGCATCGTCGCGGGCGCGGTCGGCCAGTCTGCGGACGTTGTCTCGCAACGACTCCAATTGGGCTTCGGCCGTGGTCAGGCGGTGTTCGACCGCCGAATCCGGGCAGGACCGAGGCTCCTGGGACTCGATGCGAGCCAAGCGATGTTCCAAGTGGTCCAGACGGCGGCCGACGATGATTTCGCGGATCCGCTCGACCGCTTGCGATGGATGATTGGGGGATTGGGGGGACATATCAGCTCTCCGTGGGTGCATTCCGCGAAGGGGGGGACGGAATACGGTTGAGGTGAAGGCGTTAAAATGGGCCAAAATCCGGCTGGATGTAAACAAAAACCTGAATCCTTCGTTTTTGCGGATATTTCGCGAGGATTCTAAAATAATTCGGGCATTGAAATTCAACGCGTTGCAGGATTTCGCAATATGGGGGAGACAAGGGCGGGGGGGTGTGGTAAACTCCGCCAGATGTCCGAGGGAAACGAAACAAACAGGAACGACGACGACGCCATCTTGGTGGAAGGCTACGCCAAGACGCGGAAGAGTCTGATCGCCAAGCTCGACAATTGGGAGGACCAGCGGGCTTGGGACGAGTTTTACCAAACCTACTGGCGGCTGATCTACGCAGTGGCGATCAAGGCCGGGCTGCGCTCCGATGAGGCGTTCGATTGCGTGCAGGAGACGATTCTTTCGATCGCCAAGCAGAGCAAGAAGAACATGTATGATCCGGCGCAGGGATCGTTCAAGACCTGGCTGATGAACATGACCCGCTGGCGGATCAACGACCAGTTCCGCAAGCGCCGCAAGGACACCGCGATGGTGGTGGGCGAGTGGGAGGGCGACCGCAAGACGGCGGTGATCGACCGCGTGGAAGATCCCAATGGCGAGATGCTTTCGAGGTTGTGGGACGTGGAGTGGAAGAAGAACCTGGCGGACGCGGCGCTTTCGCGGGTGAAGGCGCAGGTGTCGCCCAAGCAGTATCAGATATTCGATTGTTATGTGGTGAAGCAGTGGGATGCCAAGCGGGTGCAGGAGCATCTTCACGTGAGCATGGCCCAGGTGTACCTTGCGAAACACCGGGTCGGAGCGGTGCTGAGGAGGGAACTGGCCAAACTCAACGAAGATGCCGAGTAAAACGCCGCGCCCCGACCCGGTCATTCCGGATCATGAGATGCTCCGCAAGATCGGTGGCGGGGCGTACGGCGAAGTTTGGTTAGGACGCGGTGTGACCGGAGCGATGCGCGCGGTCAAGGTGGTGTGGCGCGAGGACTTTGACGACGAGCGCGGCTTCGAGCGCGAGTTCGAGGGGATCCTGAAGTTCGAGCCGATCTCGCGCGACCATCCCGGGCTTGTGAACATTCTCCACGTGGGCCGCGGCAGCAATGCGGGCGGCGCGTTTTACTACTATGTGATGGAACTGGGCGATGACGTGCGCAACGGCCAGGACATCAACCCGGTCGAATATGAGCCGCGCACCCTGCGGCCCGATGCGAAAACCAGCACCACGGTGAAACTGGAACTCGCCGAGTGTGTCAGCGTGGGGCTGCGCCTTGCGGAGGCGCTCGGGCACTTGCACGAGCGGGGGCTCGCCCACCGCGACGTGAAGCCGTCCAACGTGATTTTCGTCAATGGCAAGGCGAAGCTCGCCGACATCGGATTGGTGGCCGCGCGCGGGCAGAGGACATTTGTCGGGACGGAAGGATTCGTGCCGCCGGAAGGCCCGGGATCCACCCAGGCGGATGTTTATAGTTTGGGGAAAGTGTTATATGAAATCGCCACCGGCAAGGATCGGTTGGATTTTCCCGAATTGCCTGACGAAATCCCCGACGGATCCGAGCGGAAGCGCTGGCTCGAACTCAACCGGATCATCTGCGACATCTGCGAGCCACGGGTGAGCAAGCGGCGAATCACCACCGCCGCTGACCTGGCTGAGGCATTGAGATTGCTCCAGCGTGGAAAGAGGCGCCGCCGCGGCATGGCGGGCGCGGTGTGGCTCACTTCGGCGGTTCTGTTGGGATTCTCGGGCTGGGTGGGATGGAACGCTATCAAGGACAGCGGCTGGCAGTTTCCACATCCGGTGGTGGAAACACTTCCGGATCCGGAACCACCTCCGCCCGCGAAGGGACGTCTGCTGCTCGTCACGAATCCGGGCGATGCCGACGTGCTGGACGAGGACGGCCAGTATCTGGGCACCACGCCGACCACTTTGGAGGGCGATGTGGGCACGGTGCTCCGGTTCACCCTGCGGAAAGCCGGATATCGCGAGGAGACGCTCGAAGAGAAGGTGGATGAGGGCGCGGTGGACGAATCGAAGACGATCTATCGGGAATTGCAGGTCTTCCGTCCTCCGGAAATCGGGGATGCCTGGCTCGATTTGTTTGGCAACAGCTATCAGCCGGTGAACGAGGAGCACATCGGGTTTTCACTGGTGGAGGAGGCCGATTGGAAACGGTTCGCGACCGAAACCAAACGCCCCGCGGATGCCGGGGAAATCGTCGAGACCACCCAGAATGGCGAACCGTCGAAGGTGGTGGTCTGCCCGCTGGCGGAAGCGGAAGCCTATTGCGCGTGGTTCCGGGACCGGGCGGTCAAGGCGGGTTATCTAACGGAAGACCACGAGGTGGTTCCGGTGATGGAAACCGCGTTCGACGCTCCCGGGCTGAGCGAACGCGCGCGGGCCGGCGGGTTCAAGCCGTTCAGGGTCAAAGTGCGGTTGATCGACTATGCGACGCTTGAGCTAACAAGCGCGCCGCCCGGTGCCGATGTCTATCTGAATGGCTCGGCCGCTGGTTCCACGGATGAGACGTTGGTGTTGGGCAAGATTCCGCCGGGTGACATCGAGATCATCATTGTCAAGGAAGGGTTCAAGCCATACAGCGCGAAGGTTGGTCTCAAGCCGGGACAGAAATTCCAACAGTTGGTGCGGCTGGTCCAGAATCAGGGCGTGGTTTTCGGAAAAACCTGGGATAACGGCATCGGGATGAGATTTGAACCGTTAGGTGGCGATCTGATGGTGTCCGCGTGGGAGACACGGGTTAAGGATTACGAGGTTTTCGTAAGGGAGACCGGCCACGCTCCCGCGCCCCCGCCGGGATTTCCGCAGGGGCCGGATCACCCGGTGGTCTTCGTTTCGCGGGACGATGCGAACGCGTTCTGCGAATGGCTCACGCAGCGCGAGCGGAAGCCGGGTGAGGACCGCATCACGGTTTCCCAGTTGTACCGTTTGCCCACGGATTTGGAATGGAGCGCGATGGTTGGTCTCAGCGAAAACCACGAGCTGAGCCCGAGTTGGCGGGACGCGCACAAGGCTCAGGTGTTCCCGTGGGGAGACGCCTGGCCGCCGCCCGCGAAATGCGGGAATCTGGCGGACAGCTCCGCGGCGGCCACCGGCGGCATCGTGGGTGAGAAGGCGATCGCGGGGTATGACGACGGATTCGCCGGAACGTCCCCCGTGGGATCGTTTCCGGCAAACGAACTCAAACTGTTTGATCTGGCGGGCAATGTTTACGAGTGGGTGGCAGACGACAACTCACCGCTTGACCGCTATCGGTTAGGTGTGTTGCGAGGCGGTTCGTGGACCACCTTCCGGCGCGACCATTTGTATTCGGGCGCGCGTTATCCGCAGCCCGCCAAGGCGATCGCCGACATCTATGGGTTCCGCGTCGTCCTGGCCCGCGTGCCTCCCAAGCCCGAACCGGCGCCCGCGGACGAGGATCCCGATGCTCCGGAGGAGAGCGCCGCCGAACCGGCTTCATCGAAAGCGACGGACCCGGGGGATGGAAAACCCAAGCCATCGAACCAACCCTAACATACAACGAACATCATGGTTGAAATCAGCATCGACTACGAAGGCGGGCTTCATTGCAATGCCCTGCACCATCCCTCCGGCAACCGGCTTGTGACCGACGCGCCGGTGGACAACAACGGCCGCGGCGAGGCTTTTTCGCCGACCGACCTGGTGGCCACGGCGCTTGGCGCGTGCATGGCCACGGTGATCGGCATCGTGGCAAACCGCAAGGAGCTGGATGTAACCGGTTTGAAAGTCCGGGTGCGGAAACATATGTCGGAGGATCTTCCGCGGCGAATCAGCCGGCTGGAGGTGGATATGGACATGCCGCTGGCCGCCGATCACCCGGATCGCAAGGTGCTGGAGGCCGCGGCCAAAGGCTGTCCGGTCCATCACAGCATCCACCCGGACATCGAGGTCGTCCTTAATTGGGAATGGAAGTGAGTCAGTGTGTTAGATTGTTGGGGCTGGCTCGGGTTTCCCTTTGACACCATCAGGGTCCCTGCACGGCGACGACGCGGATGAAGAGCCGAGTCGCCGGTCCGGCGCTGATGGTGGCGGTCACGGTGACTTCATCGGCCACCGGAGCGCCTGCGGCGATGGTGGCGGTAGTGCCGCCGGTGTCGCTCTCCCCGCTGGCCTTCCATTCGCCGAGACCGGTGGACCACTGATAGGAGTAGGTCACATCGGAGGCGAGATTCGGGTTGAGGTGATGGTTGAATGTGACCGACGTCGAGGTGGCGCTGACCCGGGTCAGGCCGGCGGTGGCCGCGTTGGGCGCGGTGCCGAAGACCTGCTCGACGAGATTGTCGATGCCATCCTGGTCGGCATCGCCGGTGGCGCTGAGGTCGGCACCAGGGAAGGCGGAGAAATCATAGCCGGCCATCCAGGAAGCGAAGGTGTTGGCAGGGCCGGTAGTGACTTGCAGTTTGCCGGTGCCCGTGAGTTCGGATAGAACCGTGCCCGGACCTTCCGCAGCGGCGGATTTGTAGAGTCCGGCAGCCTGTTGGACCCCGCCGACAAACAGCGTGCCGAGGGTGTCCGTGGCGGTGTGGGTCAGGTTGAGAGTGGCACCGGTGGCAATGCTGACACCGGCTGTGTCAGCGAGCGAGTCCGTGGTTAGGGTGAGCGTGCCGAGGGTGACGGTGGTGTTTCCGGTGTAACTGTTGGCGGCTCCCAGCGAAAGGGTGCCGGTTCCGGTTTTCTCAATGCCACCGGTGCCGGAAAGGACTCCATCCAGATTCATGGTGGCGGCTGAATCCACCAGAATCTCGGTGCTCGCCGCGTTGAGCGCCACCGGTGAAATCACGGTGCAATTTCCGTTTGATCCGGTGGAGGTCGTGCGGATTTTACCGCCGTCCATCTGGAGGGGTTTCGACATGGTGATGGCCCAACCATGATTGCCGAAGCCAATCACACTGCCGGTGGCTGCCGCTACACGACCCGGATGGGTGTCGGCATAGGTCGTACCATATTCGAAGGCCAATGTGCCTTCCATAAGGTCGATGTCCTTGATGTCCATTGTGGTCGAAACAAAGCTGGTATGGTTGGTTCCAACCTTGGTCAGCTTGAAATTTCCGCTCGCGGTGGCACCGGTGCCGCGTAGGTCCCAGCGGCCGGTCCCACCGATGGCCGAATCACTGGCGAGGGTGAGGTTGAGCACACCATATTGCCTTTCGGATCCGCTGTTGATGATCGCACCCGCGCCGCCGACGCCGGTGCCATTGATGATGATAGGCTCGCTTCCGAAGCCGATGGAGTTTACATCGAGAGTCGCGCCGTCCGCCACGGTGGTGCTGCCGCTGGCGGATCCCAAGCATGCCGTGTTCCCGGACTTGAGCGTGCCGGCGCTGATGGTGGTGGCACCGGAGTAGGTGCTGGTGCCGCTCAGGGTCAGCGTTTCGGTTCCGCGCTTCTCGAGCGTGCCGCTGCCGCTGATGGGGTTGGACATGGTGGAGACGGCGTCGCGTTCGACGATCAGGGCCGCGTTGTTGACGATGGCGCCGGTCCCTAACGATCCATTCGCGCCCTCCAGTCGCACGGTGCCCGCATTGAGGGTGTTCGCACCGGTATAGGCGTTGTAGTTGGAAACCGTCAGCCCGGCGGAGCCAGATTTGACCAAACCTGTCGGGCCTGCAATGGAATCGCCCGTGAAGGTGTAATCGAGGGTCGCGTTGTTGACGGTTACCGAGGCGGGCTGGACGCTGCCGAAAATCGTCACTGTCCCGGTCATGGCCGTATCGTCGAAGGTGACTTGGTCCGTATCGTAGAAGACGGTCGAAGCTCCGCCGGTGTCGAATTTCCAAGCGGCGGTCGTTTCCATGTCCCAGGTTCCGCCGCCGGTTCCGGTCCACGTGATGTGATCTTCGCCGGAAACCGTCACGTCCAGATCGATGGTCGAGTTTGTCGTGTTGTGGACCAGCGTGGCCGCCACACGGGACGGCAGGGCGCCGAGGCTCAGGCCGGCAAACCCGAGTCCGCCGATGGAGCCCTCGTAGTCGATCAACGGATAGGTGCCGACCGCGATGGTGCCTTGCTTGACAATATCGATCACCTGGGTCGGGGCGGTGCCGGCGATGACCGAAAGCCGGTCGGGCAGCGTGATTTTCACGAAATCGTTCGTCCCACCGCCGATCCGGAACGATGATGATTGGTCGGTGGAAAGAGCCGCCGCATAATACGCTCCTTTGGTACCTGCGTTGGTGAAATGATCGGGAATGCGCGAACCGACCTGCAGGGCGGCAAGAATGTCGGCGGTGGTGTCGCCTGGATCGAAAGTGAGGACGCGCGCTTCGTCGATCTGGCCGTCGAAATAGTTGCTGCCGCCCGGATCGACCGATAGGTGCGGCGTGTTGTGTGCCGGGGCTCCGGCGTAGGTTGATCCCTGTGCGATGCCGTTGATGTAGAAGGTGGTGGTCCCACCGGCGCGGATCATGGCCAGATGGACCCAGGTGTCCGCGGTGAAGGATCCGGAGATGCCGCCGGATGACCCGATCCAGGCGGCGTTGTGGGCGCTGGAGGCCCAGCCGTTTGATGCGAGTGAGAGTTTGAACGCGCCGTTGCTGCCGCCCAAGGTGAAAACATCCCCCTGGGTGCCGGACATGGAAGCCGCGCGGGCGAACACGCCGAAGGCGAAGTTGTCCGTCGGCAGGCTGGCAAAGAGATTGGTACTGTAGAAGCCCTCGCCTCCTGTCAGAGATGTATCGAGATAGGCGGTTGAGTTGGCGGCGAGACTGTGGAAGGCGGCGCTGCCGACTGAGGTGTACCCGCCATTGATCGGGCTGGTGAGATGGCGGCCGTTGCCCGAACCGTCGAGGGGCAGATTGTTAGCGCCCAGCGAGCCGGTTTCTCCAAGGTGATACTCGGCGAAGGTTGCGATTGTGGCTTGGGCGGCGGGGGAAAGGGCAGAGGCCGCGGATACGGTTAGGGCGACGATTCTGGAGGACATGGTTCTGTTAGTTCGGGTTTTATGTCAGACAGCAACAAGACTTCCGGCGGAGAATCCGGAAGCGGTGGCGGGGAAACGCGGGATGGTTTGCGGGCTGGTCCGCGGTTTCATGAATCTCTGCGACGACGCAGCAGGCCGAGCAATCCGACGCCGCCAAGAAGTGCGGCCGAAGGTTCCGGCACTCCCTGAAGTGTACCGAGGATGTTGGCGGCTGATTCGCCAGACGTGAAGGTCACAACGCGGGCCTCGTCGATATGTCCGTCGAAATAGGACGAGCCGCCAGGAGCGACCGAGATGTGCGGCGTGTTGTGTACCGGGGTTCCGGCGTAGGTTGAACCTTGGGCAGCGCCATTTATGTAAAAGGTGGTGGCTCCACCGGAGCGGATCAAGGCCAGATGGACCCATGTGTCCGCGGCGAATGACCCTGAGACGCCATTGGCAGCCGCAATCCAATCCACATTGTGGGCGCTGGCCGCCCAGCCGTTCCCCGCGAGTGAGAGTTTGAACGAGCCATTGCTGCCGCCCACGGTGAAGACATCGCCTTCGGGGGCGCCTACGCTCGCCGCGCGGGCGAAAACTCCGAAAGCAAAATTGTCGGTCGGCAGGGTGTTGAAAAGTCCGGATGAATACCATCCCTCGTTGCCCCCGCCGGCCGTGCTGAGGTAGGCCGTCGAGTTGGCGGCATAGACGCCCGCACTGGCGACGGTGGCGGCGGATCCGCTGATTTCGTTGACCATATCGCGCCCGTTGCCCGAGCTATCGAGCGGTAGGTTGTTGGCCCCGAGGCTGCCGGTCTCACCGAGATGGTATTCGGCATAAACCGTGATGGCCCCCGTGGCTGAGTAAACAGGCAGCAGCGTGGTGAGGGTGGGAACGATCAATTTCGGGTTCATTTTCATGGGTTTGAAGCAAGGAGGGCTAGGCACCAATGACAATCGCAAACGAGAAAGACTGGGCCAAATCGAACGGGATTTCCGGTGAGGCGGATGCCAGATTACCAGCCGAATGCAAAATGGAAAGGCCCTTTTTGGAGACTTTGTGAAATATTTATCTGCGACTACGGCGTGGCATCTTTGGCCAGGAAGAACTGCGGGCGGGCGTAGATGCGGAACTGGTTCACTCGGCCGTTGGGCCGGTCTTCGCGGCCGGTGTAGCGGATGCCGGTCAGGCCGCTTTTGATTTCGCCCATGTCCACCACCACGACGAACGGATGCTTGCCCTTGGCGGCGTCCCAATCGCTGTGCCAAAAGGTGTTTTTCTTTCCATCGAGCATGTTTTCCGCCGGGGCTTTTTCCTTCACCGTTTCCTCGCTGCTGGCATACCAGATCCGCCATCCTTTGCGGGGGAGCGGTTTTCCGGTGGCGTCGAGCACTTCGAATTCGGCCACGCTGGCATGCGGGTCGTTCTCGTGTCCGGAGCGGATTTCGAACGCCAGATGGCGGGCGGTTACCGGCTGCGCGAACTTCGCCGTTTGGGGGTCGGCATTGGATTGGAAGGCGCCTTCGTGAACGAGGTCGCCGGGTTCCAACAACGGATCGCGGCCCGGTCGCTGGCGGGGCTTTCCACCGTCCTGAAGGCGGTTGAGCACCGGTTCGGCCAGACCTTCGGTGGTCCGGTTGCCTTGGTCTTCGAGTTCAAGGATGATGATCTCGTTAGATCCGGCTTTGGTCCAGCACGACGGGAGATACATCGTTTGTTGGGGCCCTATCCGCCAGAATTTGCCGAGCGAACGGCCGTTGACCCAGACGGCGCCCTTGCCCCATTTGGAAGTGTCCAGGAAAACCTCTCCGGTTTCCTTGAGTTCGAAGGTGCCACGGTGGAACGCCGGCACGTTGGTTAGAGAATTGCCGAACTTGAGAGTGGACGGGTTCAGCTTGTAAAGCGGAAGCGGATAGTGGTCCCACCCGGTGAGTTCGCGTCCGTTCAGCGTGACCGGTTTCACCAGCCCGCAGTGGTTGTCCAACAACGCGGCGCCGTAGTTCACGCGTCCGACGTTTTCGACGAGAATATCCAATCGGCACGGCTTGTCGGCTTCGATGCGGACCGTGTCCTCGCCGTGGCGGCGGTCCATCCGGCCGACGAGTTTGCCATCCAGCATGATCCACGCGTAGTGGCGCATGTCCTCGCAGCGCAGGTCGCCGGAGACCGGGCGGTCGAGGCGGGTGCTGTAGAGCACGTAGCCGAAGTCCTGTTTGAGTTCCTCAAACGACAGCGGTTTGGCCGAGCGGACCGGTTTGGGCAGGATGGTGCCAAGGGACGCCGATTCAGTTAGCCGGAACGGCGGCACGGTGACGGTTTTCGGCTGGGGTGGCACCGGCGGCAGCGATTCGCCGGGCGGCAGGTGCTTGAGCGCCACCTCGCGGAACAGCATGAATTTCTCGGTCATCACCCCCGATTCGGATAGAGGGGCGTCGTAGTCGTAGCTGGTCGGTTGGGCGCGGTAGGGCGGCGAGTTCGCGCCGTTGGTGTACCAGAAATTGGTGCCGCCGTGGAACATATACATGCTGATGGAAATGTCGTGGGTGAGCATCCATTCGTAGTCGCGCGCCGCGGTGTGGCGGTCCTTGGTGCTATGGGGGTCACCCCAGTTGTCGAACCACGCCGGGTAGAACTCCGCCACGAAATACGGTCCGCCGGGGTGGTGTTTGTTGATTGTGTCGATGACCTGCTGGCCGAGCACGCCGTTGATGGTGGGCAGGCAGCCGTCCACTTTGCCGCGGGGCATCTGGCCGCCGCCGTCGCAGGTGGTTAGGGGGACCTCGAACCCCACCTTGCGGACCATGTCGCGGATTTTCCCCAGATAGACCTTGTCGTTTCCGTAGGAGCCGTACTCGTTTTCCACTTGGACAAGCGCGATGGGGCCGCCCTTGGTGACCTGGAGGTGGGCCAATTCTTTGGCGAGGGCTTGCAGATAGCGTTCCATGCAGTCGAGGAACTTCGGATCATTGGCACGCCATTTCATGCCCTTGATGTTCTGCAGCCAATACGGATAGCCGCCGAAGTCATACTCCGCGCACACGTAGGGACCGGGCCGCAGGAAAACGAACAGCCCTTCCTCCTGGGCGATTTTCACGAACTCCGCGACATCGGCCGGGCCGGTGAAATCGAAAATCCCCGGCTCGCGCTCGTGAAAACTCCAGAACACGTAGGCGGAAACGCAGTTGAGTCCCATGACCCGGGCCTTGTGGAGGCGGTCGCGCCAGAGTTCTTTCGGGATGCGGAAATAGTGCATTTCTCCGCACAGGAACTGGACCGGTTTTTCGTCGAAGAGAAATTTCCCGTCCGCGATGCGCATGGTGTGCGGGACCGGCGTCAGACGGTTTGTCGGCGGATCTGCGGCGGCAAGCGGCGTCAGCATGGCGGCGCAGAGGGCGAGTGTCGGTGTGATGTTTCGGATCATGGTGGGGTGGGGCGGGCGACTCCACCGCCGGTTTACTCCGTGGCCGCGGGGGAGTCGATCCAATTATCCCGGCGATTTTCGGGGTGTCGGATTGTGCTTGCCATGGGTTGGCCGGTGGCATAGGCAGGGGGCGCGACGTTTCCGGCCGGACAAAGCCCGGAGGCGCACCAACGAAAGACGATTACCGTGGGATTTTTCGATTCAGTCAAACGCTGGCAGCTTACCCGTCAGGGGCTATCCTCGGGGCGCAAGCGGCGCGTGTACAGCGAAAACGCGGCGATTCAGGCGCTGGAGGAAAGCTGGGTGGTCAAGTTGGCGATTTTCGGGGGATTCGTGCTGGGGTCGGCGGGTTTGGTGGTGCAGGCGGCGGTGGAATTGGCGGACGTGGATCCGGTGAAGCGCGGCGCGTTCGCGCTGGCGCTGGGGATGGCGGCGCTGGTGGTTTTCCAGGCGTGTGCGCCCTCGTGCAGTTGCGTGCGGAGCAGCCGCGCGCTGCTGGTTCTGGGCGGATCGCTGGCGCATGTCCTTTGTTGCGGGTTGATCGTGGGATTGGCGGGGACGATGGCGCTTTCCGGCGGGATTTCCGGGGTGTTGCATTTCCTGTTGGTGCCGTATGCGCTGGCGCCGATGCTGCTGGGGGTCCTGTTGGGCCGGACGATCGGGCTTTTCAGCGCGGTTTACGTGAGTCTGGTGGGGGCGTTGATGGTCGAACAGCAGCATGTGGCCGGTTATCTGGTGATGAGCCTGATGTCGGCGGTGACGGCGGTGTTGCTCACCGATCGGGTGAGGAAACGGGGCGAACTGCTGAGCGCGGGGATCCACACCGGGGTGGTTTCGCTGTTTATGGCGATGATCTGGGGCAGGCTGGATCTGCGGGCCTGTTTTGGGGCGGACGCGATTTTGCACCTGGAGGTGTTCGGCCTCGGCGGGGCGGCGGTGATGGGGACGGCGATGTTCACCGCGTTGCTGGTCAGCGGGGTGCTGCCGGCGTTCGAAGGATTTTTCAAGCTAACCACCAACATCAGTTGGCTGGAACTGAGCGATCTCAACCACAAGTTGCTCCGCCGGATGCAGTTGGAGGCGCCCGGAACTTTCCACCATAGCCTGGTGGTGGCGTCGCTGGCGGAAGCCGCGGCCGAACGGGTGGGGGCGAACGCCCTGATGTGCCGCGTCTGCTCGTATTTCCACGACATCGGCAAACTGAGCAAACCCGAGTACTTCGTGGAAAACCAGCACGAGGGCGAGGACAATCCCCACAACAGCCTCACCCCCACGATGAGCGCGCTGGTCATCATCGCCCACGTCAAGGACGGCGTGGACATGGCGGTCAAATACAAGCTGAACCCGCGGATCATCAACGTGATCCAGGAACACCACGGCGACTCTCTGGTCTATTATTTCTACCGCCGGGCGCAGGAACAGAAGAAGGCGGAGATGGAAAAAGTGGACCGCGGCTTGGAAAACCCGGAGGACCTGCCGCAAGTGGACGAGAACAACTACCGCTACCCCGGCCCCAAACCGTCCACGCTGGAAAGCGGCATCATCAGCCTGGCGGATACGGTGGAAAGCGCTTCCCGCACCCTCCGCAAGCCGACTCTGGCGAAAATCCGCGCCATGATCGAGGAACTGGTGCGCAACAAAATCTGCACCGGCCAGCTCGACGATTGCCCGATGACGCTGGGCGAGTTGGCGCTCATCAAGGACAGTTTCGCGGCGACCCTCCGCAGCATGCTCCACGCGCGGATCGACTATCCGAAGGACGATGACCGCTCCTCGAACGCGCCCCGCCGTGGCGATTCCCAGCGGATTTCCCCGATCGAACCCGAAGCGGCGTCGATGCCCCAAATCGTGTCCCGCGAGAAACCCGCGCCCGGCCTGACCTGATGGACGCGGATCCCATGCCCCCCGAGATCATCATTGGCAACCACCAGGACCGGGTGCCGATTCCGGAGAAATGGCTCACCCTTTTGGAGGCGGCGGCCGGTTTGGCGGTGGAAATGGCCCGCGACCATGCCGCGGACCCGGATGCGCCGCTGTTCCATCTGGGTGGCGTGGATGTGGCGCTGGTGGACGACGAAACGAGCGCACGGGTCCACCGGGATTTCATGGAAATCGACGGTGCCACCGATGTGATCACGTTTCACCACGGGGAGATTGTGTTAGGCGCGGAGGTCGCATGGCGGCAGGCGGCCGAATATGGCGAACCGCCGTTGCGGGAAATCCTCCGCTACGTGGTCCACGGACTGCTTCACCTGGCCGGTCACGAGGACGCGCGCGCCGACGACCGGGCGCGGATGGAGAGCGCCCAGGAAATGATCGTCGCGAGCCTGTGGACGCCGGAAATGGCGGCCGAGGGTGACGCCGGTTAGGTCGCCTCGCCGACCGCGGCTTCCGCGTGGTGGCTTTCGGCCACCGGATCGCGGCGTTCGATGGTGATCGAGCCCAAGAGCGTGTTCTGGCGGACCACGAACTGGTTGAGCTTCATCAGTTCCAACATGGCGAGGAAGGTCACGATCACCTCGGCCTTGGTGGTGGCGGATTGGAACAGCGCCTCGAAATTCCGGCTTTCACCGGGCGAGAATTCGCTCAAAAGGAACTCGATCTTGTCCGCCACGGTGAACCGGTCGTCCAGAATATCGCCGAAATCGTGGGACTCCTCGAAGCGTTTCAGCACGTTCTGGAACGCGCGGATCAGGTCGAAGATGTTGATTTCCGCGAGCGGGGCGGGGGCTTCCTCCGGTTTGTCCGAGGTGTCCGGCGAATGGGCGTAACGGCCTTCCTGCTCGATCGCCCGCTGCGCGAGGAATCCGGCCGCGTCCTTGAATTTCTTGTATTCGATGAGCTGCCGGATCAGCTCCCAGCGCGGATCATCCTCCTCCGCGTCCTCCTCGGGCGGTTGCTCCACCCGCGGCAGCAGGGTGCGGCTTTTCAGGTACATCAGGTTGGCGGCCATCACGATGAACTCGGACGCCAGATCGATGTTGAGCAGCTTGAACGTGTTGATGTATTCGAGGTACTGCTTGGTGATGCGCTCGATGGATATCGACTGGATGTCCACCTCATCCTTTTTGATCAGGTAGAGGAGGAGGTCGAGCGGTCCCTCGAAGATTTCGAGGCGGACTTTGTAATCATTGGATTCCACGCGCGCTGTGGTAGGGGATAACCCCGCCGCGGGCGAGGGAAAACCGACACAAGCCGCGGGTTTCCGGAAAACCGGAGGGGATTCGGGGGCGTCCGCACCGGACCTGACGGGCGGCGAATGATCCGCTGTTGGACCGAAACGCCCTGAAAACCAACGGATTATGCCCTACGGAGTCTTGGGCTTGCCTTCGTCCAACATTTTTTCGGCCAGCTTGAGGCTCATCAGTTGCATTTCCTTCATGCTCTTCTGGTATTCCTCGAACGCCGCCTGCTGGGCTTGGGTGAGAAACTCCGTGGTTTGGGTCCGCAACGTGTCCTGCTGGGCCTGCCACGTCCGCTCGAAGGTTTCCGTGAGCGTTCCCTTGGCCATTTCCTCAAGCGCGCCCGGTCCGGATAGATCCGGGGCGGCGGTTTCGGTTCGCGCTTTGAACATGGCCTCGACGAGACGCGTCTCGGTGGCAGCGTCGAGCGGGGCGCCCTTGCTCTCCATGGTCGCGCGGATGCCGCTGATCTGCTGCCGCTCGGGCAAACGGTCTTTGTAGGCGGTGAAGCTGTTGTAGTCCTCGTCGTCATTGAGAAACTTCCGGATCGCCGCGTCGGTTTCTTCGGTGACCCGTTTCATTTCGTCCGTCAGCGTCTTCCGTTCCTCGGCGCTGGCGCCCATCAGTTTCATGCCGATCTCCTGCTGGCGGGACATTTCGTTTCCGAGCAGGTTGCCGAAGTATTCCGCTTCCTCCTTGGTTAGATCGAGGCCCTTGATGAAATCGTCATACATCATGGTCACCGCGATCTTCACCCCTTGGTTCATCATCGACCTGCCGGCGGGAGAGTCCCACATTTTGCGTGCGGTCTTTGCCAGGGTGGCGGTGTCGGTTTCGGGCGGCTTTGGGGCAGGGGAGGGTTTCTTGTTGGTGCGGTTCGCAGGGGTTTCGCGTGGCTCCGGCCCTGACTTGTCGCCACTCTGAGTGCCCGTATTGGCGGCGGTGGCGGTGGGCGTCGCCTGCGGTTGCCCTTCATGGCGGATTTTTGAAATCCGCGATTCCTCAATCAGCACCGTGATCAACACCGCGGTCACGACAGCGCCAATGGCGTATGGAGTTTTCATTTTGTATTCCGTCTGGTTGTCCGCGCTACGGATGCCCGGTCGCGGTCTTTTCAGAAATCCGTGCATTTCGCAGTGATCCGCAGGGTGCGGAATTCCCCGGTTGACATCCGGGCAGGGGCGGTAGCATCCTCCGCCCATGACTCCGAAACGCATTGCTCCTTGGTTGTTCGCAGGTGCCGCTGGTTGTTCGATTTCCGCCATGGCGGGCGAGTTGCCTCTATCCAAACTCGATTTGCGCTCGATGGAGACCGGCTGGAGCCATGCCAAGGCCGGCAAGTCGATCGACGGCAACGCCCTAACCATCGGAGGCAAGGTTTATGCGGACGGTGTGGGATCCCACGCCGAATCGTCGTTCGCGCTCCAGCTGGACGGCAAGGCGCGGGAGTTCACCGCGGCGGTGGGGATTGATAGCGAGGTCGGGAACAAAGGCAGCGCCGAGTTTGTGGTGATGGCGGATGGCCGCGAGCTGTTCCGCAGCGGCGTGATGAAGGGCGGCCAGGCGGCGAAGGAGGTAAAGGTGCCGCTGGGCGGGGTGAAATTGTTGGAACTGGTGGTCACCGAAGCCGGTGACGGGATCGACTTCGATCACGCCGATTGGGCGGACGCGCGGATCGACTTCGCGGGTTCGGCTCCGGTGGTGATGCCGATTCCCAAGGAGGAGGCGGTGGTTCTAACACCCAAGCCCGGTCCCAAGCCTCGCCTGACCGGTCCGCGGGTGTTTGGCGCGCGTCCGGGAAATCCGTTCCAACACCGGGTGACCGCCACCGGCACCAAGCCGATGACATTCAGCGCATCAGGATTGCCCGCCGGCCTCAAAATCGACCCGAAAACCGGCCTGATCACCGGCAAACTCGCGGATAAAGGCGAGTGGCGCGTGGAAGTGGCCGCCAAAAACTCCCTCGGCAGCGTCACCCGTCCGCTCCGCATCGTGGGCGGCGACACGATTTCGCTCACGCCGCCGTTGGGATGGAACAGTTGGAACTGCTTCGCCGGCGCGGTGACCGATGGCAATATCCGCGACGCCGCCCGCGTGATGGCGGAAAGCAGTCTGGTGGACCACGGCTGGTGCTATGTGAACATCGACGATTTCTGGCAGGTGAAACCCGGCAGCAATGATCCCACCTTGCAAGGCCCCGAGCGCGACGCGGAGGGCAATATTCTAACCAACAAGCGCTTTCCCGACATGAAGGCGCTGACCGACTACATTCACGGGCTCGGTTTGAAAGCCGGTTTGTATTCCTCGCCGGGACCGCTGACCTGCGGCGGATGCTCGGGCTCGTTCGGCCATGAGGAACAGGATGCCGCCAGTTATGCCAAGTGGGGATTTGACTATCTGAAACACGATTGGTGCTCGTATCGTCCCGAGTCCGAAAAGGACCGTGCCAAACCCGCGCCGCGACTTTCCGTGCTGGATAGCATCACCAACGACGAGAAGCTCAAGCTGATGATCCCCTACGCCACGATGCGCGCCGCGCTGGACCGCCAGCCGCGCGATATCCACTACAGCCTGTGCCAATACGGCATGGGAAATGTCAGCGAATGGGGCGATATGGTGGGCGGCAACAGTTGGCGCACCACCGGCGACATCAACGACTCCTGGAGCAGCATGGCGGGGATCGGTTTCAAACAGGCGGGCCTGGAGAAATACGCCAAACCCGGACGCTGGAATGATCCGGACATGCTGGTGGTGGGCCATGTCGGCTGGGGGCCGGCCCTGCATCCCACCAAGCTGACTCCTAACGAACAATACACCCACATTTCGCTGTGGAGCCTGCTCGCCTCGCCGCTGCTGATCGGCTGCGATCTCACCAAGCTGGACGATTTCACCGTCGGTCTCCTCACCAATGATGAAGTGCTGGAAGTCAATCAGGACGAACTCGGCAAACAGGCAGGCCGCATTTCCAAGGATGGCAACGGCGAAGTCTGGGCCAAGCAAATGGTTGACGGATCATGGGCCGTGGGATTGTTCAACCGCGGCACCGCGCCGCTCCAGGTCTCGTGCGACCTCTCGCTGCTCAACATCAGGGGCGCCGCCCAGGTCCGTGATCTGTGGCGCCAGAAAAACGAAGCTCCCGCCAGCGGCAAGATCACCCGGACCATCCCGCGCCACGGCGTGGCCCTGCTGAGGGTGAAGTGAGGGGGATGGGAGCCTCCGCGGATTTGGGAAGTTCGCGCGATCTTGACACCAATCCGCAGAACACATAGACACTGGGCGAGCGGGGGAAGCCCCCGATGCTCCTCCGTGTTCGAACAATCCCATGAAATCGAAACTTCTCGCCCTATCCGTGCTCGCGTTGCTGACACAGGCGTACGCCGGTTCCAAACGACTGCCTGTTCTCAACCAGCCGATCGCCAATATGGCCACCGTTGAGGTGGCGCCGATTGTGGTCAATCTCAATCAGGTTTTTGGAACCGAGGCGATCGACGATCAGGTGGTGAGGTTCACCTCATGGTATTCGTTAAGTGGGGCGCCGGTGGTGCTCGACTTCGCGCTGTTCAGCCAACGAACGCCTGCCACCCGGGCGAATTTTCTCAATTATGTGAATGGTGGGGATTACGTCGATTCCATCATCCACCGGAGTGTTCCGGGTTTTGTAATCCAAGGGGGTGGGTTTCGCTTTGGCACCGGTGGGTTGGAATCCGTTCCGACCGATCCTCCGGTGGTGAATGAGTTCGGGGTTTCGAATACGCTCGGGACCATCGCCATGGCCAAACTGGGAGGCGATCCCAACAGCGCGACCAGCCAGTGGTTTGTCAGCCTGGGAGCCAACTCGGATACCCTGGATCCCCAGAACGGAGGATTCACGGTTTTCGGCAGGGTCACGAAAGGCACCTTTGGCAATGCCCAGATTTTCGGAGATCCTGTGGATTTTCCGATCTGGGATGCGGGTGGCGCGCTCAACGAACTCCCGCTTTTCCAGTCGTTTGTGGACGGGATCGGGCAGTCGTGGCCGGATTATTCGATCCTCTTCGAAAGCGTCACGCTGGAACCCCTCCCGGCCGGTCAGGCGGGGGAATCCTCGATCCTAACCTATTCGGTGGTTTCCAACAGCAATTCGGCCCTTGCCTCGGCCGTCCTAAACGCGGGCAATCTGACCGTGACCCCGGTGTCCGGTCAAACCGGGTCCACCACAATCACAATCCGGGCGACCGATAGCGTGGGCAACACGGTGGATGACACGTTCCTTGTGACCGTCAACGCCTCTGACACCTACAGCACCTGGGCGTCGCGCACGACGTTTTCCAACAATCTGAGCGCGATGACCCAGAACGGGGACGGAGATGCGCTGAACAACCTGCAGGAATACGCGTTTTTCGGGAATCCTTCAACCTCGGCGCAACCGGCGCTTCCCGTGAACGGCACGACGGGAATCGCTCCGGGTGCCCGCTACATGACTTTGGCATTTCCGGTCCGAAAGTTCACCACCGGGCTGACCTACACGGTTGAATCCAACACCGGCCTCGACGGATCATGGACTACCGTGTGGAGTTCGACTGACGGATTCTCACATGCGCAGGTGGTTTCCGCCGTTTCACAGGCCGACCGCACGCAGGTGACGGTGAAGGACGTTGCGGCCATCGGGTCCAGCACCCGCCGCTTTATGCGGGTCAAGGTGGTTCAGAACTGAAGAACTCCCTCTCTATCCAAATGCATGGCGCCCTGATGCTGATGGGACTTTCGGGGGCGACGCTCACGGCGGACGAGGAACGGTTGGTTAGGGACTTGCAGCCGGTCGGTTTTCTGATCGACGCCGTATTGGGTGCCGGGCCGCGGGAGATGCGCGCGTTGACTGACAGCTTGCGGAAGCTGAGCGGGCGGCAGCCGGTGGTGGCGGTGGGGTTCGAAGTCGCGAGGCGTTTGGCGGCCGCGGGAGGAGGTCCCGTCCTGCCGGGGGCTGCGGATTTGATAGGAAATAGCGATTTGAAAACGACCGCAACCGCCGGCATGCTGACTGGCGAGATGTTTGGTTTGTTAGGTATCAACATGTGTCTGGGACCCGTGCTGGATCTCGGCGATCCGGGCGGTGCGGCGGGCGCGTGGAGCAGGGATCCCCAGCGGGTGATCGACCATGCCGGGCAGTGGAACCGCTGGCTGAGGAAACGCGGCGCGGTGTGTTGCGCGGGACGGTTTCCCATCGGAAATGCGGCCCGCAGCGAGGATGATGCGGATACCCTGCAACGCGGCCCCCTGCTGCCCTACACCGCGCTGATGCCGGAACTGGATGCGATCCGGATGGCGGCGGGGGAGATGGCCGGGATCGAATCGGGACTGCCCGCCACCATGGCTTCCGGTGTCGTTGGCAAACTGCTGCGGGACCGCCTGGGTTTCGATCATCACGCCGTTGTCAGCGCGGATTTGGCTGAGGTGTCCGCGGTTTCCGGCATTCCTCCGGCCGATTGCGCGCGCAAGGCGGTTGAAGCCGGATGCGATCTGATTCTATTGGCGGATGGCGCGGCGATGGGTTCCGCCATTGCTGCGGGGATGGCCAAGCTGCCCATTCCGGTGTTAGGCGACGCCTGGCAACGGGTCGAGCGGCTCCGGGATAAGTTGCAGTGGCCCCGCCCGTGGTCGGAGGCGAAGTGGGCGGAGTGGTCGGCGAAGGCGTGCGATCTCCTGCCGACTTTCGGTTGGAACCGGCTTCAATCGCCGTGAATCACCGAGGTCTCCATCGTTTTCACAAACGGCGGATTGTGGTTGGTGGTGGCGGTCAGTTTGAACCGATAAACGCCGGAGTGCGGCAACACCACAGTCGGATTGATCGAGCTGGCGTTCTGGATACTGGCCTTCTCACCTTCGGTCTGGGTCCAGAGCACCGTGGCCACGTTTTGTCCGTTGAACTTGGCATAGGCGTCGGAAAGCTGCACCGAAAGGGGATCCGCGGACGCGCGCTGATAGGATCCGGTGGCGATCTCGAAGGTCCCGGGGTGGACGACATTGATCGCATCCGACGAAGATGCGGTGAAGGTTCCCTGTTTCACACCGTAGAGGCGGAACGTGTATTGGCCGGTATCGGCGATCTGGATGGTCGGGGTGAGGGTGTTGCCGTTGGTGATGACCGCTTCGGGTGTTCCGCTCTCCTGCACCCACGTGTAGGTGACGCCGGTGGTGTCCGTCGGGGTCATCGTGGCGTTAAGGTTGAAAACCCGGCCGGCGCTCGCCATGAGGCTGAAATCCGAACCGGCGTTGACGGAGAAATCCAAACCGGTTTCGGTCTGGGGAAGGCCGTTGACCACCGGAATAATGATGCGCCCCGGTACACCGCTGTTCCACATCTGATAGATCAGGCCCTGCGCATGGTTGGGATCATCGTTGGACAACCGATCAAGGAGCGCCATGGACGTTCCGGATCCTTGGAACTCCATGAAAAGCCCTTGGCCATTGGTCCAGCCGACCCGCGCCGCGGAGCCGCCGAATCCGTAGCTGCCACCGCTGGCGTCGCCGGTTTCCCATTCGATCCGGTTGTAGTTGAACTCGATGTCGAAGTCTCCCGGATTGCGGTCCGCCCGTTCGATGAGAATCAGTTGGAAGGTGTTCGTTTTCTCGACATGTTGGCTGAAGTAGCCGACTTCGCGCCATGTGACGCCGAATGCCTGGCGGCCGTTGACGACGCCGGGAAGGCTGGAAAAGCGGGTGACGCCGGAGAGCGGGTTGCGGCTGTCCACATCCGCCCAGAAGGGAGCGATCATCACCGACTGCTTTTTGATGAGGCTCTCCGGGGTGTAAACGAACAGGGGTGCGTCGAATGTGATGTTGCCGTTGTTATTCACATAGCAAGACGAGCGAGCGACGCCGAAAAGGTTGATGGCGAATCCGAGTTCCACCGTGGTCGCGGGACCCGCGAATTGGGGGTAGCAGTGATCGTCTCCCCGGCTCATTTCGACTTGGTCGAAGCCCGGCCTCACCGCTCCCTCCCGCAGACGGTAAAACCCCCGGAGCCCGGGTTTCGGAACCAGGGCCGTGATGGCCGAGTTGTTTCCGATGTGGAGGCAGCCGCAGTCGGTCCAGGAAACGAGATCCTCGCTGACCTCGACTTGATAAGGCCGGAGCATGCCCCCATGCCAGGACAGTTCGATCTGGCCGTTCGGCGCCGGGCAAATCCCAAGCGACGGAACCTGTTCGGTTGCCGCAAGAGTCGAGCCTCCGACCGCCACAAACACCAGAGCGGCCGTCCGGATAGGCCTGGCAACCCCGCGATTTCCCCGGACGACTGGCGTGGGGCGGCGTTTCGGGCGGTGCTGGAATGATGGAGGCATGGAATTCCCGGCATGGAAAGCGGCACCCGTCGGCACCCGTTTCCGAGGCAAAGATAGCCCGAGGAACATCCTTGGCAAGCCCGGAAAACAGCGAATTTCGCGGAGTCTCCCAGCCGATGTCGCCGTGGTCTGTTGGTTGGGCGGTGCCGCCCGGATCGGCGCCGGATCGGTGAAAGCGGGTGGATTCATCATCCGCCTGGCGCCGATGCAGATACACTGCCCGGACTATCCGGAATTCGCAAGCGGGATGCTGGCTTCGTTCGGGGGATTGATGTGCTTGCGCCGCCGTGATCGATTCGTCATGCGGATGAAATGGGCAAGAATGGCAACCGGATAGCGGTATTGAACCGTGGTATGCCGGTGAAACGCACTAATGGTGGTCGCGCGGGCCAGGCCGGAGTTTGGGATTCCCGCCTCGTCAAACCGGTTGGGATGCCGCTACGCCAAACCTCTTGAAAGCCTCCATGAACATCAATCCAGCCCGGCAGCACTTCGCGAAGCACGTGGTCATTGCGGCCGCCATCACAATGTCGCGTTTTGCCGTGGCAGACTCGATTCCGCCGTTGACCGATGGCATGGTTCCCAGAAACCTTGATGAGCTGTGGGGCGGTTATGATCCACATGAAGAGCCGCTTGCCGCGGAGGTGCTCAAGGAGTGGGAGCAGGATGGAATCATATGTCGGGTGGTTCGTTACCAAGTCGGTGTTTTCAAGGGCGCACCAGCAAAGGTGGCGGCGTTTTATGCGTTCCCAAAGGGTGGAGCCGGGCTCCCCGCGGTACTCGAAATGCACGGCGGCGGACAATCGGCGAGCCTCGATAGCGCGGCGATGTTCGCCAGACGCGGCTACGCCGGGATGTCGCTCAACTGGGGCGGCAACAGGCTGAACTTCGGCCGGGCGAATGAAACCTACGAAGGTCCGCAGACCGATTGGGGCAGGTTGGACGCGACCCATCCGCCGCAACGCAATGTGGCGAACCATTTTGCCGGCGTCCTGACGCCCGACGCATATACGCTCGATTCCGTCGAGTCGCCGCGCAACAGCAACTGGTACATCGTGCTGATCGCCGCGAGGCGCGCGATCACATTCCTTGAACAGCAGCGGGAAGTTGACCCGGAACGCATTGGGGCGTGCGGCCATTCGATGGGCGGAAAGCTCACGACCAACCTGGCCGGAATCGACTCCAGGGTGAAAGTCGCCGTCCCTTCGTGCGGAGGATCAGGGGTGATTCTGGACAGCCAAACGGATCTGCCGGGCTGTGGCAAGTCCACCCCGACGGCGCTCGAACTCTCCTGCATCGCCGACAACGCCTACATCCCTCGCATCTCGTGTCCGGTACTGTGGCTTTCGCCCACCAACGATTTTCACGCACATATCGACAATATGGCGTGGAATTGGCGCGATGTGCCCGATGATCGCCTCCGCTTCAGCATTGCGCCGCACCTGAACCATCGCCACACCGAGGAGCACGCGATCACCCAGCATCTCTGGTTAGAGCAACACCTGAAAGGTACGTTCCGCATGCCGCAAACGCCGGAAATCGAACTGCTGCTCGAATCGGCCGATGGCGTGCCAATGGTCACCGTGGCACCGGACGAATCGATGCCGGTCAAACGCGTGGATATTTACTACTCCGTCGATCCGCATGAGCTGACGCGCTTCTGGCGCGACGCCCAGGCGGAGAAAATCGACGGGAAGTGGCGGGCCGAGTGTCCGGTTCTAACTGTGAATCAGCCGGTTTTCGCCTATGCCAACGTGAGTTATGATCTGCCCCGGCGATATCGGGATCCCTCACCATCGTCCGGTCAGAGTGGACGTGACACATTTGCCATCAGTTCCCGCGTGCTTTCCGCATCGCCGGCGCGGCTGCGGGCGGCCGGCGTGAAGGCGACGGACAAACCGGAGATGCTGATTGATGATGGAGCGCGCGGGTGGCACGATTGGTATCTCCTGAACTGGGATCACCCGCCGTTGTGGTCCGCCTTCACGCGGAAAATCAAAGACACGAAGTGGCGTGGCCCGGATGGCGCGAAGCTGTCGTTCGAGATCAGGACGCCAACCGACAACACGCTGGTTGTGAAATTCATCTGCAACGAGTGGGGTGTTTTCGATCCGGGCAAGCCGGCCATCGACTACACCGTGGTGAAGGAGCTGAAGGGGGCATCCGACTGGCAGACCGTCACCGTCAGCTTGAGCGAACTGGTCGCCTCGGACCCGAGGATCACCGCTCCGCTCGCCAACTGGCGCACCGTCGCCGAACTATGCGTCAGCCCCAACGGAGAGACGGTCAAAGGCGGTCAGACGGTGAAGGTGAACGGCAAGCCGTGGGCTGGCCCACGCAACATCCGCAACCTACGCTGGGAAGGAGGCGACTTCCGCTAACCGTAGAAGGGCGAGTGTTTGTGTACATGGCCGCAAATGCGCTGCAATTCGGCCATCATTTCGGAGCCGGGTCTGTTCTCGCGGTGAACCGACACCCGTCAGTCGGTATCGTTGACGTCCACACCGTTTCGGCTAAGCTGGCGCGGACATGAAAATTTTGCTGACCGGATTGTTGATAGGCTCGCTGGTGTCCGCGCGGGCGGACGATGGCTATGTGGTGGTGGTTTCCAAGGATACGGCGGCCCGGCCGGAGTGGCGCGGGGTTGTCGAGGCGTTGGAAAAGAAACATCCTGGCGCGGGGAGGGTGCTGTGGGAGAAGGATGTTGCCGAGGCCGTGGGCCAACTGGCCGCGACGCGCCCGCGGTGGGTGGCGTTTGTTTGCAGGCCGGAGGAAACCGGCGTGCCGATGGTCCGGACGATCCACCGCATGACCCGCAAGTTGGACGCCGACCCCTACACCGATTGCCGTTGGGGGATTGTCACCGGATTCGATGCGGCCAACGCGTTGGAAATCGCCGGCGAAGCCAAGCCGCTGGTGGTTCGCCACACCCTATCCGGGACGGCGATCGCCTCGGAGCGATGCGAGAGCGCCGCGTGGTACGACGAGCTGAAAGCGGGCCTGCGCGGGCGCAAGGATGCCAATGGCAAGGTGACCGAGGAAACCGGTCCCGCGGATTCCACATTTGCGATCGCGGAGGCTCTGGAAGATCCGAAAACCGGATTGTTCATCACTTCCGGCCATGCCACCGAGCGGGATTGGCAGATTGGGTTCGCCTATCGGAACGGCCAATGGCGCAGCGGTCAGGGGAAACTCACCGCGGTGGATCTGAAGGGCGGTCGCCGCGACATCCACAGCCCGCATCCGAAAATCTATCTGGCCGTGGGCAATTGCCTGATGGGGCACATCGACGGACCCGACGCGATGGCCTTGGCACACATGAACCGCAATGGCGTGCGCCAGATGGTCGGCTACACGCAGCCCACCTGGTATGGCTACCAGGGGTGGGGCATGCTGGATTATTTCCTCGAACAACCCGGACGGTTCACGGTTTCCGAGGCGTTCTTCGCCAACCAGCACGCGTTGGTCCACCGTCTGGAAACGTATTTTCCGGAGATCGCCCGCGAGCGGAGTGATTCGCCGATGGGCAGGATCGCCAAGCCGATCGCCGTGGGCGAGGCGGCGCGGGCCGCGGGTCTAACCGCCCAGGACGCGAACGGGCTGCTGTTTGATAGGGATGTGGTGGCGTTCTATGGCGATCCCGCCTGGGAGGCGCGGATGGCTCCGGGCAAACTGCAGTGGGAGCTACGCTGGAAGCAGGATGAGAATGGCGGTGGCTTGGAGATCGTTCCGTTGGCCGGAGATGCCACGTTCAAGCCGGTCAATACCAATGGCTCCCAACGCGGGGGTCGGCCGATCATCCAGTATTTCACGAAGCGCATCGATCCCGCGAAGGTGAAGATCACCGCCGGCGCCGAATTCAATCCGGTGGTCACCGATGATTTTCTACTGGTGCCGCTGCCTTCCTCGGAACGGGCTTCGGGGACGATCAAAATCGCGTTTTCGCTGGGCAAGGACTGATTCCGCGGAACGGGAACTATCCGTTAGCCAGACCGAAGATCACCGCGATGCGGCGGATGGCGGGGTGGTGTTTGGCGGGACACGAACGATGCCAATCCGCGAGGCGGGCTTTGAGGGTTTGCTCGGGATCGCGGCGTGCGGCGTGATAGAATGTCACCGCTTCCCATGTTCCGGGCGCGGATTCGAAAACGGGCAACAGCTCGCGGGCGACCACGTTGTTCAGCTCGCGTTGGGTGGAATTCCCGCGCATCGAAGGCTCGTGCTTGACGAACCACTCGCGGAACCTGAATTCTTCGGGCAGGCTTTTCCGGGTCGCGTCCAGGCGATCGGCGGCGTAACCGGTGAGGGATTTTCCGTAGTCCTTCCAATTCGGATAGGGCGGCGCGGTTTCCCACGATTTTCCCATCGCGCGGAGGGCGAACAGGGATGCGGTTTCGCAGAGGCATTCCTCGAACCAATGGTTGGCCTTGGGTTGGCGGATCCAGGACTGTTTTTCCCGCCAGTTGTTGGAATGTCCGGCCAGGGCGTGGCAGAACTCGTGGGCGAACTGGAACGCGAATTGCGACCAAAACGTGCCACGGGTTGTCACCCCGATGGAGATCCGTCCGTTCGGCCGGTGGTCGAACACGGTGATCGGACTATCTTCGGAACGAAAAAGGTGAAACCCCGGAACCTCCCACCGGGCGGCAGGGCAATGCTTCCAAATCTCCTCGGCCGCCGAGTTCACCACCGCGCGGATGTCCCGCTGGCCTGCATCGCCGAAATCGCCGGCAATCTCGAAATCCAGCCGCTTTCCCGCGTCTCCCGGCGCGGCCGGCGTCTCGGCCAACAGCGGCTGCACCAAGGCCCCGGCGGCAAGAAACAGAAATCGCCTCCGGTCGGGAATACCTCCGGTCGGACGATTGAGGGCCTGGCTGTGATGTGCGGGCATGGAGGCAGCCTAATTCAGTGGCGGATCGGACGCAAGACCGGCTTGGGGGTTGCAAACCGGCGGATCCGTGCTATGGATCGCGCCCCAAGCCATGCCAAGATACGATTACGAATGCCAGAAATGCGGAAACCGGTTCGAGGTGGTCCAGAGCATGAATGATCCCAAACTCGAGGACTGTCAGGATGCCTCGTGTGGCGGTCGCGTGAAGCGGCTGCTGGGCACGGGGGCCGGTGTGATCTTCAAGGGCAGCGGTTTCTATCAGACCGATTACCGGTCCGCGTCCTACAAGGAAGGCGCCAAGGCCGAAAGCAGCGCCACCAAGACCGAATCCGCTCCGAAAGCCGAATCCGCCGCCGCCGCCGCCAGCGCTCCGGCCAAGGCGGCCGAATAGGGGTGACTCAGTGATTCAGCGGTAAACCAGGCGCTCAATCTGCTTTGAAATTCGGATTCAGGGCTTAAATCGAAGATGTCGTAGGGGAAGAACAATCCATGAAAGCAGGAGATTCAGCACGATGGAAAACCGCAGGCAAATGCCGCCGGGCGGGGATCTTGCTGTTGATTTCGGTCGCTACCGCCCTTGGTGTGCCCGCGGATCCGGTGGTGGTGGTGATCGACAGCGGTATGGACTCGGGGCACGCGGTTTTCGAAGGACGGCTTTTGGGGCGGGAGGCGGTGGTATCCGGTTTGCCCGAGCCGCTGCGGCCGGGCGATGGGAAATTCTGGCCGGGTTGGGATTTCGTGGACAACGACGCCAACCCCCAAGATGGGACCGGGCACGGCACTCATGTGGCCGGACTGGTCGCAAAGGGGCTGGAGGCGGAAAAGGCTCAGGGTAAAGTGGTGATGTTCCGCACGGGCGACCGGCAACATCAGCTTGCGCCTGTGACAGCGGCTTTGGAGATGGTGGCGGCCCTGCGGAAAAAAGGGTGGGACATTCCCGTGCTTCTCTGCGCATTCGATTATCGGACAAAACCGGAAAACGGGGAAGGAAACGAACGATTCAAACAATCAATTCAAGCACTGACGAATGCCGGTGTTATCTGCGTTTGCGCCGCCGGAAACTCGGGGAACAACATCGACGGAAAGGCAGCCGATCCCCAATTCCAGGTCGCGTTGCGCCACCCGGCGATGATCACCGTGGCGGCCTGTACCGGAGATGGCCAGTTGCTTGCCGCATCCAATTATGGGGCGGTCTCGGTCGCGCTGGCAGCACCGGGTTTCGGCGTGGAATCGGCCGCAAGGGAGGGGGGGATGGCGGCATTGAGCGGATCCTCGCAGGCGGCAGCGGTCGTGGCCGGGCAACTGGCAGCTCATGCGATCACCTCCAAAGAACGGGACCCGAAGGTGCTCCGAGCGTGGTTGTTGAAACAAGTTCGGGTGCATCCCAGCTTGGTCGGAAGGGTGGAATCCGCCGGATTTTTGCCGATGCCGGAGGCCAAAGCGAAAGCTCCGGAATAAAATCCATCATCATATCGTGATATGATGATTTGAGGCTTGAAATCCGCCGCGATGCCGGTAAGGTCCGGTCATGCCGCAGTCCGATTCCACAAACAATCTCAAACAAGCCCTGTCCGAACGCATTCTGGTGCTGGACGGGGCGATGGGAACCACCATCCGGAGCTATGGCTTACGGGAGGCGGACGCCAGGGGCGAGCGGTTTGCTGAGGCGGAAAAGGACCTGCTGAACAACGGCGACATCCTGTCCCTGACCCGCCCGGAAGTGATCGGAGACATCCACCGGCGGTTTTTCGAGGCAGGCGCGGACATTTGTGAGACCAATACGTTTTCCGCCACGGGCATCGCCCAGAGCGAGTTTTTCACCGAGGATCCCCGCGAACGCGGCGGGCGCAAGGATCCGGATTTCTATCAGGGCATCCTCGAAAACGCCTTCCTCAACGATCTGGCATGGGAAATGAACGTCAGCTCCGCCAGGGTGTGCCGCGAATGGGCCGACCGCGTGGCCAATGCCACCGGTCGGAAACGCTACGTGGCCGGAGCGGTTGGGCCGCTTACGGTTTCCCTAACCAACTCACCGGATCCCGACGACCACGCGTTCCGGGTGGTGACCTTCGATCAGGTTCTGGCCGCCTACAAGCATCAGATCCGCGCGCTGATCGAGGGCGGATGCGACATCCTGATGATCGAGACAATCTTCGACTCGCTCAACGCGAAGGCGGCGGTGGTTGCGGCGCAGGAGGTATTCGACGAATCCGGCCAGCGCTTGCCGCTGATTCTGTCCGCCGCGGTGGGGATGGGCGGGGAGACGATGATTTCCGCACAGCGGGTGGAGGCGTTCTGGAACGCCTTCGCTCACGCCAAGCCGCTGGCGATCGGGCTGAATTGCTCGCTCGGCCCCGATCTGATGAGGCCGCATCTTGAGGAACTCTCCGCCTGTGCCACGACGCATGTTTCCTGCTACCCGAACGCCGGTCTGCCGAACCCGCTGGCTCCGACCGGGTTCGACCTGGAGCCACCGCACATGCGGGAGTATCTGGCGGAATTCGCGCGGTCCGGCCTGCTCAACCTCGCGGGCGGTTGCTGCGGCAACACGCCCGACCACATCGCCGCCATCGCCGCCGGTGTGGCCAATATCGCCCCACGGGAGGTGCCGGGGTATGAATGAGATCCCACGCGAACACCTCCGCGATCTTTGCGCCCTCCGCGTTTCGTTTCATCCAAACCGACTTTCCCCATGACCCCACTTCCCAGAGCCCTCCGTCTATCAGGAACCGAAGCCTACAACCACACACCCGACGCGGGATTCATGATGATCGGCGAGCGCGCCAACGTCGCCGGATCCCCGCAGTTCGCCAAACTCGTGCGGGCGGGGGAACTCGACAAGGCGGTCGAAGTTGTCCGCCAGCAGGTGGCCAACGGCGCCAATGTGATTGATATCTGTTTCGACGACGGATTGATCGACGGCAAGGAGATGATGTCGCGGTTCCTGCGGTTGCTGCAGGGCGAGCCGGATGTCGCGCGGGTGCCGGTGATGGTGGATTCGTCGAAGTGGGAAATCATTGAGGAGGGATTGAAGTACCTGCAGGGAAAGGGCATCGTCAATTCGATCTCGCTGAAGGAGGGCGAGGAGAACTTCATCCGCCAGGCGCGCCACATCATGCGCTACGGCGCGGCGGCGGTGGTGATGGCCTTTGATGAAAGCGGCCAGGCGGCGTCGTATGAGGACAAGATCCGGATTTGCGAGCGCGCTTACCGGCTGCTGGTGGAAACGGTGGGCTTCAACCCGGATGATATCATTTTCGATCCGAATATCCTCACCGTGGCGACGGGGATCGAGGAACATAACAATTACGCGCTCGATTTCATCAATGCGACACGCTGGATCAAGGGACACCTGCCCGGCGCGCGGGTGTCCGGCGGTGTTTCCAACATTTCATTCTCCTTCCGTGGAAACAATGCGGTCCGCGAGGCGATGCACGCGGCGTTTCTCTATCACGCGAAGCTGGCCGGAATGGACATGGGCATCGTCAATGCCGGCATGCTGGAAGTGTACGATGAGATTCCGAAGGATCTGCTTGAGGCCGTGGAGGACGTGCTGCTCAACCGCCGCCAGGATGCGACCGAGCGACTGTTGGAGTTGGCGGAGCGGTTCAAGGGTCAGGCCGGAAAGAAAGTCGAGGAGGATCTGGCGTGGCGGGATCTCCCGTTGGAACGCCGCCTTGAGCACGCGTTGCTCAAGGGGATCGACCGTTTCATCGACGAGGACACCGAGGAGGCGCTGAGGAAATACGGACGCCCGCTCAAGGTGATCGAGGGTCCGCTGATGGATGGCATGGGGGTGGTGGGCGATCTGTTCGGCATGGGACGCATGTTCCTGCCGCAGGTGGTGAAATCCGCCCGCGTGATGAAGAAAGCGGTCGCGTGGCTGACTCCGTTCATGGAAGCGGAGAAATTGGCCGCCGCCGAGACCAAGCGGTATTTCCGGGACCTCGGCACGGGCGTCCAATCCCCCCGGCCGGTGACCTTGGCGGATGGCTTCAGCTATGTACCCTATCCCGGTCTAACCGACGAGGAGCGGCGGGTGGAGTTGGAGTTCGCCGCGCAGTTGGCGGGGGATCTTGATATGAGCCGCCGACGCTATGAGGAACGGCATAAAGTTATGCTGGACCGCAACGAGGCGCAGGAGTTGAGTCCGGTGTATGCGGCGGATCGTGAATCCCGCCAGCGTTGGAGTGTGGCGACACTGGAACCCGCCGGAGCATTCATCGAGTGGCTGTATTTCACCCGGTTGGCTGAGCTGGCGGGGGGAGATCGTCCACCCGTCGTGGGCTTCAACGCGGGCGGACAGGGAAGTGGCAAAACCACCGCCACCGAGCGGCTTCGAGCCGAAGACTGTGATATCATCATGGATGGCACACTACAGGATTTGCACCGCAGCGAGCGTCATATCGCAGCAGCCGTGGAGGCCGGTGCCGTCGTGCAGATCCGTTTTGTATATTGTCCGTGGGAGAAGGCGGTGCGGAATATTCTGAGAAGGTCCGCTGAAGAACGAGGCCGGATGGTGCCCCTACAGCGCGCCGCCAGGGGACACTGGCAGGCTGCAAGGTCGGCCATTGAGATGGCCGCACGGTACGGCGACACCGAGGGGTTTCTTTGGGTGGCGGATAACACCGAATTCACCGCGCCCGTAATGCGGGACATCCGCTGGCTTAAGGAGAGAGTTCATCCGGATCTGGACATCCTGCTTGACACCGGCCGGAGTGTGGCCGAGGCTTGCGCCGATGAGCACAAGCAAGAGCGCGACAGCCCCTACTCAGAAATACTCTTCAGACGCTTTGTCGGAAGCGCGGGAGCGTCTGAAGAAGTTGGGAGAGACCTCGCTGAGACATCTGAAGGAGGCGGGCGAGGCGCGGGCGAAGCTGGACAAAACCAAGCCACGCTAGACACGGATGCCGACCGCGAGACGGCAGGCCGATTCCTGATCGCCACGGTCAAGGGCGATGTGCATGACATCGGGAAGAACATCGTTGGGGTGGTGTTGTCTTGCAACGGTTACGAGGTGACCGACCTCGGCGTGATGGTTTCCTGTGACAAAATCCTCGAGAAAGCGCGTGAGATCGGTGCCGATGTGATCGGTCTATCCGGGTTGATCACGCCTTCGCTTGACGAAATGGTCCATGTTGCGAAGGAAATGGAACGCACCGGCATGAAAGTGCCGCTTCTGGTAGGCGGAGCTACGACCTCGGCCGCGCACACGGCGGTGAAAATCGCGCCGCATTATTCCGGACCGGTTGTGCATGTGCTGGACGCGTCGAGATCGGTCCCGGTGACCACATCGCTGCTTTCGGCCGGCCAAATGGCCGGGTTTGTGGCGGAGAATGCCGCCAAACAGGAACGTCTGCGCGAGAACTTTCTCGGTGGACCGAAAAAGGAAACCCTCACGCTGGCGGAAGCACGTGCCAACGGTCCGAAGCTGGATTGGGGAAGCTATCAACCGCCGGTCCCGGTGTGGGAGAGGATGGATGGCACCATTGGACCAGTGGACGGAAATGTTATGCTAACACCCGGCATTGACGATCTTCAGCCGTTGATCGACTGGTCGCCGTTTTTCCATGCATGGGAGTTGCGCGGGGTCTGGGACCGTTCCGAAGGCAGGCTGAAAACCAGGAACGAGGAAGCGGCGGCCGAGGCGGCGAAGCTTTACCGGGATGCCGTGGCGATGCTCGGCAATATCATCCGGGATCAGCGTTTCTCCGTGCGGGTTGTGCTGGGTTTCCATCCGGCGAACTCGGACGGAGATGATATTTTGGTCCGTCAGTCGAATGGCCGGACCTTGAGGATGCACTCGCTTCGCCAGCAGACGAGGAAGGACTCCGGCAAGCCTAACACCGCACTGGCGGATTGGGTGATGCCTGCGGAGGCGGGCGCGAAACGTCCGGATGTAACGGACTACCTCGGGGCGTTCGTGACCGGCGTCCATGGAGCGGACGCGTATGCGGCGGAACTGGAAGCCGCCAACGATCCCTATGGAGCCATCATGGTCAAGGCCATCGCCGACCGCTTGGCGGAGGCGGCCGCCGAATGGGTTCACCAACAAGCCCGAATCATCTGGGGGATCGAGCGTCCGGGATTGACGCCCGAGCAACTCATCGCAGAGGACTATCAGGGGATCCGGCCCGCTCCGGGCTATCCCGCCCAGCCCGATCATACCGAAAAGCGCACGCTGTTTTCCCTGCTGGACGCCACTGCGGCGACCGGAGTGGAACTCACCGAATCCTGTGCGATGCATCCGGCCGCGGCGGTTTGCGGATTGCTGTTTTCCCACCCGGAGAGCCATTATTTCGCGATCAGCGCGTTGCAGCGCGACCAGATCGAAGACTACGCGCGTCGAAAGGATATGACCGTTGCCGAGGTCGAGCAATGGCTTGGGCCGTGGCTGGGCTATTGATTGGAAATCCGATCCGATAAGACGATGATCGCAGTGGTTTGTGGCGTTCTGATGGATGGCGATGGGAGGGTTTTGGCCTGCCGTCGGCCGGATGGCGGCCATTTGGGCGGTTTTTGGGAGTTTCCCGGCGGCAAAGTCGAGCCCGGAGAAACGCCGTCGGCCGCTCTTGTTAGGGAACTCCGGGAGGAACTCGGGATCACCGTTGAGGTGGGCGAGGCGATGCGGTCGGTGGATTGGGACTACGGCCGCGGGCCGATCCGGCTGTGGCCGTTCCGTTGCCGGATTGTCGGTGGGACATTGACCCTGCTGGAACACGCCGAGTGCCGGTGGTGTGATGCGACCGATGCGGCCCGACTTTCGTGGGCGCCGGCCGACGTCCCCGTTTTGGAGGAGTGGTCCGGCCGGGCGGGGTAGGATCTCCAGCCCGTCGCCCCGGCGGCGAAAGCAGGTGGGGTATTTTCCATATTGAGTTGGGATGATGGTGGAATCCGCTTGCGGGATACCGTCCGGTTGGTAGTTTTTCGCCATGAATCAGCGGCGCAAGCAACCGGGGCTGACCCGGCAAAAGATACTGTCGGCGGTCGGTAGGGAATTCGCGCGACTCGGATACGCCGGGTGTGGTATTGCCGGGATTGTGGAGGCTGCGGATCTCACCAAAGGGGCGCTGTTCCATCATTTCGCGGACAAGCAATCGTTGGCTGCGGCATGGGTGGATGAGGTGCTCGCGACCGGCATCGGGAGTCAGTGGCTGGAGCCGTTGGCCGCGGTGGATTCGCTGGCGGGACTGAAGCGGCTGTGTCGGGAGCGGCTGGAGACTGCGGGTGGAGAGGACCCGACGTTTCTTCTCTCCGGTTTGTCCGCCGAACTCGCGCGCCAGGGCGGTGAGTTGGCGCATCGCGTGGATTCCCTTTACGGAGCGTGGCGGACCGCGATCACCGAAGCGCTGGAGCGTGGCAGGCGATACGGTTGGATCTATTCATCCGTGAAGCCGTCCGGCGAGGCGGCACTGCTGGTGGCTCTCGTCACGGGGGCGCTGCTTCAGGCGGGTGCCAATCCCGATCCTGAGGTCCGGCTGGCCTGTCTAACCGCAATGGAGGACTATCTGGAGACGTTGAGGAAGGCGTAGGCGCTTGCGAGTCCCTGTTGTCCGGCCGCCTTCATTTGAAAGACGACCGGAGTCTCACCGAGGAATCGGAACCGGCCATGATCCGCCGGATCAATGCGCCAGGCGGGTGACCATCGCGTAGATGATCAGCGCGAGAAGAACCAGGCCGGTGCCGAAGAAGATGAAGCCGAGCGGACGGGCAATGCCCTTCCAGCGGTCCCACTCGTCGCGGATGCGGAACTGGTCGAGGCGGCCGGATTTCACCAGGCGGTCATACCACAGCTTCCGTTCGTGAAGCATCTCGGACTTCGAGATGCGGCCGGAGAAAATCACATTGTCCATTGGGAACTTCTCAAGCCGGAAGTGGGTGTTGAAGAAGTGGACCGTGAAAATGAATCCCGCGGCGAGCAGCGCTTCATCGGAGTGGACGATGTTCGCGATGTTGATCACCCAACCCGGCATGAACGAGGTGAAGAACTGCGGGAACCACATGATCAACCCCGAAACGCCGATGGCGAAAATCCCCCAGAACACCGCGAAGTAGTCGAACTTCTCCCAGTAGGTCCAGCGGTCGAACTGGGGCTTCGGACCCTTCCCGAAGAACCATTTCTGATGGGCCATGAATTCCTTGAGATCGCTGAGGGTTGGAACCATCGAATCGGGACCGAATATGGCCGCGAGGAAACGCTTCAGTTCAAGCTTGCCTGTGTCCGGATTGCGCAAGGCACCGCGGTTGGCCCAGCAACTCGTGGCCAGGTCGAACAGATGAAGCGCGAAGTAGAGGAAGGTGATGATCGCGCCGAAACGATGCAGCGCGCGGGCGGCGGCGGCCCCTCCTATCAGATCGAAGATCGTCTTCGCCCAGTCGGTGTAGTAGAACTTCAGCGGCATGCCGGTGATGACCAGCAGGAGGAAGCTGGTGACCACGAGCAGATGCAGGAATCGGTCGAACGGTGTGAAGCGGGTGAACCATTCGTCATCCTGTTCGGCTTCGTATTTGATCTCGCGGTATTTCTTGGAATCGTGCCGATAGATCCAGAACGAGCGGGCCAGCCAGAGCAACGTGTGCGCGCCGAAGAACGTGAAAACGCACAGCAGCAGTCCGGTCATGAAGATGAAGGTGTAATAGAGCACCGGGTCCTTCTTCGAGTCGAGCGGGTTGGCGTGGGCCACGTATTTGGTGAAGCCCTTGGTGGCTCCGGGATGGCATTTGGCACAGGTTGCCTGCCGGTTCGCTTCGGATAGCGTGGAGTCCGCATGTGAAACCGGCTGGATGTTGTGAATGCCATGACAGTCGAAACAGGCGGCCACGTCGCTGGCCACATTCGGCCGTCCGAGTTCGATGGCCTTGCCGTGATAGGTGTCGCGGTAATGGGTGAGCGAGTCCTGATGGCACTTGCCGCAGCGGGCGTCGCTCGCCTGCTTGAAGTGGGCGGTGTTGGGGTTCTCGATGTCGTGCGCGGTGTGGCAATCGGTGCAAACCGGACCCTTGCCATCGCCTTTGGCGAGCAGTTGGCCGTGGATGCTCTTGTTATAGGTTTCCTCGATGCCGACGTGGCACTTGCCGCAGGTTTTGGCGATGTTGGCCTTGTTGACCGGCGAGGTGGGATCCACGCCGCGTGAGATTTCGTGGTCGCCATGGCAATCCGCGCACGACGGCGCGACGATCAGCCCCTTTTCTGACAGACCACGGCCGTGGATGCTGTCTTCGTAGTGGAGTCCCACCTCCTTGAACCGCATATGGTACTCCTCGTTGATTTCGGCATTGTTGTGGCATTTGCCGCAGGTCTTCGAGAGGTTGAGCTTGTAGGTGGGCGAGTGCGGATTGGCGGCGGGAAGGATGTCGTGGGTGCCATGGCAGCTCTTGCAGGTGGCCGCGCTTTCCGAACCTTTCGCTTTGGCGAATCCGTGGATGCTCTTGTCGTAAACCTTGGCCGCATCCTCGTGGCAAGTCGCACAGTTCACCGGCTTAGGCGCCTTTTCCTCTCCGGGATGATCCTCGCCGAGCCCCTCATGGCAGTCGGCGCAACCGAGGTCGCCGTGAATCGAGGTCTTGCGGATCTTCTCGTCAACAAAGAGCGACTTGGTCCCTCCGCCCGGCAGATCCTTGGTGAGATCCTTGTCGCCGTGGCATTCCATGCACTTGTCGTCGGGATTCTCCTCCTTCGCTTTGTCGGCCGCCGGTTTGATCTCCGCGGCGGGCTTGGCATCTTCCGTGGCGGCGGGCGCGGGTGCGGCGGGTTCGTCAGCCGCGGATACAGGAAGGGATAACGCAAGCAGGAAAGCCGGCAGCGTGCCTAACATTCTGGCGAGTGGTGCGGATGATTTGCGCATGGCTTTGGTGGATTTTGGTGGACGGCGATATGCCGGACGGCAAACCGCTGCGGCTTTGGAATTAGGAAAACCGTTGGACATCGACAAGCGGATTAGGCCGGATGGAGGGCGTTTCACGGTTGATGCGCAGCATTTGCAAAATCATGCATAATTGAGAAAGATTTCTTGATGGTTCCGGAGATTTTGCGTGGTTTGTTCTTGCCGGACCCGTGATTTCTTGGAACAACCGGGGCAACGGGTGGCGTACTCCGCCGCGGTTTTGCTAGACCAGAACCGCCGTGACGGACGGGTAACCCGGACACAACGATGCGCATATGAAAGCTCAAATCAGGAAACTGGCGACCGTGCTTGCGACCCTAGCGATGGCTTTGAACACCGGAGCCGCGGCGGAAGATGTTCTTTCCAACGAAAAGTGCCTGGAATGCCACGGCGACAAGGATCTAACCAAAGAGTTGCCGGACGGAAAGGAGAAGTCGCTGTTCACCGATGAGAAAATGTTGGGAAGGTCGGTGCACGCCAAGGTGAAGTGCGCCGAGTGTCACGAGGGGATTGGCGAGGACCATCCCGGCGATGAGAAGGCCGTTGCTCCGGTTGCCTGCGCGAAGTGCCACGAACCGCAGTCGCACACGTTCGGCGCGAGCGTTCACGGGCAGGCGAAGTCCAAAGGCGACACCAAAGCCGCGGATTGCGCCGCTTGCCATGGCACCCACGAGGTCCTGCGCAGGACCGACGTCGGGTCCAAGATTCATTCGGCGAATCTGGTGAAAACCTGTGGCGACTGCCACCAGGCCGCCGCCGCGGAAGTGGCGACCAGCGTGCATGGCAAGGCGATGGCCAAAGGAGAGGTGGATGCTGCGACGTGCCTGGACTGCCACGCGGAACATCAGATCAGCAAACTGAGTGGCGGCAAGCCGTCGGCACACACCAGCGAGGCCTGTGCGAACTGCCACGCCAGCGCCAAGATCAACAGTCGATTCGGCTTGCCGGGTGACCGGGTGCAGACCTTCAAGGAAAGTTTCCACGGTCTCGCCGCGCAAGGTGGCTCCACGGTGGCGGCCAACTGCGCGAGCTGCCACGGCTATCACAAGATCCTGCCGTCGAAGGATCCGGCATCCACCATCCACCCCTCGAAATTGTTGGAGACCTGTGGCAAGTGCCACCCCGGAGCGTCCGAGCATTTCGTGGAAGGAAAAATCCACAGCACGGAAGCCGGCGGCGGCGGGGTGGGGGAAACGGTGAACCAATGGGTGAAGGTGATCTATCTGTGGCTGATCGGACTGACAGTGGTGCTGTTGGGTCTGCACAATGGAATCGCCTGGTGGCGGAAGGTCGTGGCGTTCAAGAAGCTCCAAGGCGCGACCGTGGAGCGGATGGATCTCAACCAGCGCTTCCAACATCTGGTGCTGATGGTGAGCTTTCTGCTGCTCGCGGTGACCGGATTCGCACTGAAATTCCCGAACACCTGGTATGCCCATCTGATGGGGAGCGAGGACATCCGCCGTGGCATCCACCGCATCGCCGGGCTGGTGATGCTCGGCGGCGGGATCTATCACATCGGTTACGCTGTCGCCACCCGCAACGGGCGGAAACTGGTTTGCGATCTGTGGCCCCGCTGGCGGGACCTGCGCGATGTTTTCACCAACATCGGCCATCTTTTGCTAGGGCGGCCCAAGGCGAAATTCGGACGCTTCGGCTATCCGGAAAAAATCGAATACTGGGCGGTGGTCTGGGGAACCCTCGTGATGGGCGTCACCGGGCTGGCGATCTGGTTCAAGATCGACGTCACCCACTGGCTGCCCCGCTGGGTGGTGGATGTGGCGGTGACGATCCACTATTACGAAGCGATCCTGGCCTGCCTGGCGATCCTGATCTGGCACTTCTATCATGTGATGTTCGACCCGGATGTCTATCCGATGAACTTCGCATGGCTCAGCGGCAAGGTGCCGAAGAAATGGCATGAGGAAGAACACCCGCTGGAGGATGAGGCGGAGTGCGGGAAAGCGGATGGTGGCGGCAACCCGTCCAAGGGGTGACCCTTTGATCGCGGAATCGGGTTCGCGGTGCCGGAGAAATGTTGAAACAGAAACGGCGTGAATCCGTATCGGAGTCATGACGAAGCTTTCCGTGGTTCTCCGATTCTCGCTGGTGTGTGCGCTGGGTGCCGTTGGATCCCATGCGGCGGAGGAAAAGGCCGCCGAGATCGCGGTACAGCCGTATGGCGAGGTTTCCGCCGATAGGATCGAGGTCGTTCGGAAGGGATTGGAAACGGCGTTTGGCAAGGGCGTGGCGGTGCTCCCCGCGCGACCGCTGCCGAAAGCGGCATGGTATGAACCGCGCAAACGCTACCGCGCGGACGCCCTGCTGGATGACCTCGCGGAGAAATCGCCCGAGGTAGTCCGGGTGGTCGTCGGTCTAACCGGCAAGGATATTTCAACCACCAAGGACGAGCATGAGGATTGGGGCATCTTCGGATTGGGGCAGATTGACGGCCGGGTTTGCGTGGTTTCCACATTCCGGTTAGGCGCGAAGGGCGCCGGCGAGGCGAAACTTCGCGAGCGGTTGCGCAAGGTGGCGATCCACGAGGCCGGGCATGTGATGGGACTGCCCCATTGCCCCGCGAAAGGTTGCGTGATGCGCGACGCCGAAGGCACGATCGATACCGTGGACGGTGAAACCGGAGCCTTCTGCGAAGAATGCCGGAAGGGATGGAAAAGCTGGCTGGAAAACCGTTAGGATCTTGCCGCAAACAGCCTCACGCTTTTGCGAAGCTGCGCCATTTTTCCAGTGGAATCTGGGCGAGGAGGATGAGGACCACCTGGGAGATCACGAATCCGATCAGCCAGGGAAAGGCCTTTTCCATAAAGCCGTAGGAATGCAGGCCCACGCCCAGCATGTTCACGCCGAACCACGAGAACGCGGTGATCGCGTTGCCGAAGATCGCCATGGCCATCAGGCCGCGCTGGCGGATGAAGCCGCCCCACCGGGCATGGAGGATGATGGCGCACCAGATGACGATCAGCAGCGCGCCGTTTTCCTTGGGATCCCAGCCCCAGAAGCGGCCCCACGATTGGTCGCCCCAGATGCCGCCGAGCACGGTGCCGACGAAACTGAAGAGCGTGCCGAAACACACCACGCCATAGACCATTCCGGTTAGGATTTTCGCGACCTCCTTGGTTAGCATGCGGGTGAACAATCCGAGGATCACATAGGCCACCGCCAGCACCCCGGCGAGGAACATCGCCGAGTAGCCGAGCGTGATGACCACCACATGGGTGGCCAGCCAGATGTTGTGATCCAGCACCGCCTGCATCATCTCCATGGTGTCGCCGCTGGTGCCGAGATGATGGGCGATGATCAGCGTCACGAAACCGACCAGCCCCGCGGTGGCGAGGGCCACGCCATAGCGGAAGAACCACTCGAGGAACATCGCGATGAAAACCGCACCCCAACCGACGAGGATGGCGGACGAATACAGATTGGTCACCGGCGGCCGCCCTTGCAGCCACATGCGCGAGATCAGGCCGAAAGTGTGCACCGCAAACGCGATCACCAGCACCATGAATGCCGCGCGGCGGAGTTCCTTCGGCAGGAACAGCCAGGAGCCGATCGCCAGCAGAAACGCGCCGATGTAGAGTTCCATCCCCACGTAGAACGGTTGCATTTGGTTGAAACGCATCTCGAACCCGGTCCGCACGTTCCACTCCGGATGCTCCACCGCCACCCAGCCGGCGTATTCGCGGGAAACCTTGAGGAACTTCGCCGCATCACCGGCGCGGAAGGCATCGCCGAGATCGGCATAGGCGTCCAGCGAGGCGGTGATCGCCTCCGGTCCGGGCACCCGCATCAGCGCGGATCCGGTGGTCGCCCAGTCGTCGATTTTGGAGCCCGCCGGCGGCACGGCCATGCTGAGGCGCGCGAAACCGGCCTGCCGCTCGTAGCGGGCGACGATCGTCTTGAGCCGGTTCATTTGGTCATTGGGCAGCGGGGTGGCGCCCGGTTGCTTGGCGGCGGCCGCGGCCGCGACGATTTGCGCGTACTCGTGGATCTCCTTGCCGAAATCCGCCGTGCCTTCCTCATGGACGCTGTTCTTGAGTTGCTGATAGAGAATCAGCGAGTTGAAAAGGTTCACAATGGCGCTTTGGAAGGCGGTGCGTTCCTTGGAATCCACTTCGTTGGTTAGCTGGCGTTCCTCCTCGATCTTCGCCAGATGCGGGCGGAGCTCGTTGTAGGTGCAGTAGCGTTTGTCCGCCTGTGGCCAGCCGAGCATTCCCAACAACTCCGGGTTGGTCACCGCGAAGACCGGATAGGTATCGGCGGCCTCCGGTTTGAACAGCACGTCGGCGAGCCAGCGGTCGGCGGTGACCATGCGTCCGGACGGCATCTTGAAACCGAAGACGTCCAGCACCTTGGCGATGCCGGACGGCGGGGGCGGGTTTTCCTCCGGGATCCAGACCTGCTGTTTGCCGCGGATGATCAGCAGCGAGGTGCGGGCCACGGTGTCCAGCGGCTTGACCCGTCCGCCTTCCAGCACCGGCAGGCGGTTGAATGACGAAAGGTCGAAATCGCCGGCTTTCGGGGGGCGTAGCGCCTTGCCGATCACGGCCAGCGCCATGATGAGTACGAGATAGGGGATGAGGCGTTTCATCGGGGAAATTTCATGTTGGAGGTTTCAGGATTTCGCCAGTTGGGCGGAGCGGCGGGCGATGAACCGGACCAGGTGGAACATGAATTGCCAGATCATGCCGACCGTCACCACCACGCAGGCCACGTAGGGCGCGGCATAGCTGGGATTGCGGACCACCTGGAGAATGGTGCCGTTGCCCTGCTGCATGAAGCTCGATTGATAGTAGGTGTCGCCCTGGTGGCGGAGCGGGTGGTTCATGTAGATTCTAACCGGCCTACGGTCGCCGATGGTGGGATCGTCCAGCGTGACGTGGCTGGAGAAGTCCTTGGGGATCTGCGACCCCGGATAGACGGTGTGCGAGAAGTCCTCCAGGGTGAGGCTGTAGGGCTTGTAGTGGCGCCGCGCGCGGAGCTGGAACGTCCAGGTTTTGCCTTCGAACGGGACTTCCTGGGCGACGGCCAGCTCGTCCGAAACCAACCAGGTTCCTAACGAATCGCCGCCCTTGGCCGGGAAAACCTCCAGCACCGCGCTCATGACGTCGCGCTGGTCCACCGCGGTGGCCGGGGGGCGGGCGGCCACCGAAACGCGGGAGCCGGTACCCTTGTTGGATGCGGGCACGGCGTTCGGGGCGCCCTCGCCGATCATCGCGAGTTCGGAGTTTTGATAGAACCCGCGCACCACCAGACGGAAAGGCAGCGAGGGGTGGGTGATTTCGCCGCCTTTCGCCAGACGGGATCCCGGAATGGTGGTGACCGCGTCCATTTCCGCATCGGAGGGGTCGATGATGGCGAGTTCCATCTGTTTGGCGTCTTCCGAGTAGTTCTTGGTTTCCCCTTCCATCAGCCGCATGAAGCTGGTGACGGAAAACAGGTCCGTTGCCAGCCCGCCGCCGAGCATGATGATCAGCCCGAGGTGGGTCAGATGGATGCCGATCTTCGATAGATTCCACTTGAACCGCACGATGAACGCCGCGATCAGGTTCGTCAGCAACACCGCGCCGATCGCGTGGCCGCCGGGAAACATCGGAATGCGGAACGATCCGGGGGCGGACTGCCACCAGACGACCCAGCTTTGGAAATACTGGGTTTGGACGATGTAGATGTCCATCGTTCGCTGGGCGATGGTCCCGGCGAACACCAGCACCATGCCGGCGGAGAGACAGAAGATCGTCAGGCGCAGCGATGCCAAGGTGGCTAACAATTGCTTGAGGGGGTTCATCATTCGGGAAGGTTGAAACGGACCGATTCGAGGAAGGCGGCGAACTTCGCTTTCTCCGCGCCGACGAGCGCGTCCGGTCCGGTTAGCTTGAAGAACCAGGTTTCCGCGCCGTGGCGGACCCATCCGGCGGCAAGACGAACGCTCGGACCGGTGCAGTCCACGAGCTGGATGGTTTTCGGTCCGGCGGTGACTTTGGCGATCATTGGCGCGAGTTCGGTTTCCGCGACCGGCGGCAGGCCGATCTGGCCGCGCCAGCGGTTGACGTTGGCGAGATCGCCGCCGACGTCGCCGGGGAACTTGGTGACGGCGAGTTCGGCTTTGGTGTCGTTGGGGCCGGCGATGTTGATGGTGGCGTAGCGGGAACCCGGATTGGGAGAGGCGGTCCATCCGTCCGGGAGTTTCCAGGAAAGAGCTTGTGAGGCGGGGGAAGCAGGGGCTTGCGGGGCCGGGGTGGCCGACGGAGCCGGAGCCGGGGCGGGTGCGGGTGCGGGTGCGGGTGCGGGTGCGGGTGCGGGTGAGGGTGAGGGTGCGGGTGAGGGTGCGGGTGCGGGTGCGCCGGAGACTTTCACCGACTGCGCCCACGCGAGGAAATTGTCCTTTTCCTTGGCGGTTAGGGCGGCGTTTCCGCGCATTTTGAAATACCACGCGTTGGCGCTCTGTTCGGCGATGATGCCGATCAGCCGCCCGTCCTTGTTGGGATCGGCGCCGGGAGCGGTGCCTTCGATTTCCACGAGCACGCCGTCGCCGAAGGTGGTTTTCACCGTTGGGAGGGCTTTGACCGCCGCTTCGTCGATCGGCGCTTGGCCGAGTTGGTCGCGCCAGCGGTTGATATTGGCGAGCAGGCTGCCGGGAGCGGTGCGGAGGGAGGAGAAGGTGATGTCGGTGGACGCGGATCCCTCGCCCTGGGTTTGGTATTTCACCAGCAGGAATGCCGAGGGCGGGAGTTTTTTCCAATGGGCGGGCGGGGCATCGGTTGCCTGCTGGGCGGGAGGAGCCCCACCTGCGGCGGCGAGTTGCTCGGCGGAAAGACCCGCGTGAGGGTCGGCACCCGTTCCCATTCCGGGAAGTCCGGCGTGGGGATCGGCCGCGTCACCGCCCGGCATGGTGCCGCCGGGCATGGCCGCGCCGGAGTCGCCGTGCGGATTGGCCGGGGTGCCGGCCTCCTTGGAAACCTTATAGACTTTGATTTCATCCTGTTCCTTTTTGCAGGCTGGAAGCAGGATCAGGGAGGCACCGAGGAGTAAATGCAGTGGTTTCATTCGAGGCAGTGGCGTGGGTCGCGGAATGCTTGGCGCAAAGGCAAGTCGAGTCAACGGAGAACCGGAAAAATTCGTCGTCATTTTTTGCCGTGTTCGGGAGATTCCGAGATCAACGGCGGACCCGAGTAGATTCCGGATCGCCAACCCATGGGGTATGTTGCAAGAGGCATCCGACACGATGTCGTGACGGGTGTGACATTCGGGGCGTGCGTCGTTTCCTGCCGACACAACAAAACGACCGCAAACCCGTGAGGGAATGCGGTCGCGGGAAAAGCAATGCTGCCGGGGCTTAGCCCTTGGTGGCGGCGGTGCGCGCCTTGCGGATGATGCTGGCGACGGTCTCGGAGGGCTTGGCGCCCACGGACAGCCACTTGTCGGTCTTTTCGAGGTCGATCAGGTAGTTGGTACCTTCGACGAGCGGGTCGTAGGTGCCAAGTTGCTCGATATAACGACCATCGCGACGCTTGCGGCTGTCCACAGCGACGATTTTGTAGTACGGGCGGTCCTTGGTGCCTTTGCGGTTGAGTCGGATAGCTACGGCCATGATGATGAAGCGATTCAGTGCGCCCGGAAGCGGGCGGGCGCGAAAGTTGGAAGAAGAACGGCGGCTTGCCAAGAAGAAATTGCGGGGAAATCGCCGGAAAATGAAAATTTTCGGAAAACCGGGGGATTTTTCGGGTTCATCCGGTGGTTTCCGGGCATCCGACGAGCGCGTCAAGCTGCCGGGAGAGATCCGAGAGTACGGCGGGGTCGGTGATTTTTCCGCCCTCGTGGGTGGTGATGTAGAGGGTGTCCATGGCCACGCCCTTTTCGGTGCAGATCCGGGCGTGGGCGGTGGTCAGGCCGTTGCGGTTGATGGTGTGGAAGAGGTCGTGGAGAATGCCGATGCGGTCCACGGCCTGGATTTCCACGGCGGTGCAGGTGGGGTGCAGGTGGTTGCACACACGGGCCATCACCGGCACGGACACTTCGCGGGAGGCGGAGGAGTCGGCATCCGCCAAATGGTGGAGATAGCGCGCCGGATCGTGGCTTTTCGACGTGAGAATGGCTTGGAAGCAATCGAGGAAGCTCTCGCGCAACGCCGGGTCGGCCACGGGTTCGAACTCTCGGGTGCAGACGCGGAAAACGTCCACCACCAGATGGTCCGCGCGGGTGAAGAAGTCGGCGGATAGAATGTTGATCTCGCAGGCGGCCAGCGCGCAGCAGAGTTGTTCGAGGAGTTGCGGCCGGTCGCGGGTGGCCAGGATCATCTCGGTGTAGCCTTTGCCGGGGTAGTCGAGCCATTTGATGCAGTTCGCCGCCGAACCGGAACGGCCGTTTTCCGCCTGGAGAAATTGCCGGACGGTGCGGATTTGGGCGACCAGATGCCGGGCCTCGCGGTAATGGAACGCGGCGGGGGGCATCAGTTCGAAGTGGCGTTCGATCTCGGCGTGGGATTCCGGTTTCATCAGACCGGCCACTTCTGCACGGAGGGCGAGCCGGTCGGTTTCCAACTGGCGGTCGTAGGCCTCGCGTCCGCCGCCGTCGAGGAACCGGCGGGTGGCGGAGTGAAGCTGTAGCATGAGGCTTTCCTTCCAACCGTTCCAAGCGTCGGGCGCGGTGCCGTTGGAGTCGGCGAAGGTGAAAAGCAGCAGGGCGTCGAGGTTCGACTGGGTTTTGACGACGGCGGCGAACTCGGCGATCACATCCGAATCCTCGAGGTTGCGGGTGGTGGCGGTCCGCCAGAAGGTTAGGTGGTTGTCCACCAGGAACATGATCAGCGTGCGCCGGGGACCTTCGATGTGGAGGCGGCTGCACAGTTTCGCCGCCAGCATCGCCGAGCCGTCGATGTGTTCGCGGACGTTTTCCGCGCGGCCGGTGTCGTGGAGAATCACCGCCAGATAGAGCGCGAAGGGGTCGGCGATTTCCAACAGCAGCCGCCGGAAAATCGCCCGGTCCGGCCGGCTTTCGGCGAACAGGCGGTCGAGTTCGTCGATGCAGCGCAGGGTGTGCTCGTCCGCGGTGTAGCGGTGGAAAAACTCGTGTTGGACGAGGCAGTCGAGCGCGCCGAACTCCGGCAGGTAGCGGCCTAACACACCGCAGCGGTGCATTAGGCGCAGGGTGGCGGCCACCTCGCCCTTGCGCTCGAGGATGGCTTGGAAGGTCTCGCGGTTGGACTTGGAATGGCGGAATCCGCGGTCGATGTTAGGGAGTTGCGCCGCAATGAGCTGGCGCAGCCTCGGCCCCGGCGAAAGGTGGCGGGTTTGGCAATGGAGGAACATCCGCATCAGCCGGTGCGGGTCACTGCCGAAGGGATCTTCGGTGGAGGCCTCCAACCGCCCTTCGCGAACCACGAAGCCGTCGAAGCGATCGGCGAGAGCCGGAGCGGATTCGTCGGTCGGGTCTGATAGGCCGGTCGGATCGGTCGGATCCGCCTGATTCCGCGCCCCGGCGTGCTCGATCACCGACCGGGTGTGCTGATAGAGCGCGAGCGTGTGGCGGTAGTAGTCGCGCATCAGCGCCTCGGTGCGGCGCAGGATGTCGCGCTGCGGGTATTGGAAATCCTTGGCGACGACTCCCTGGAGTTGGAGCGTGAGCCGGTCGGTGGGGGCCTGGGTGTGGAAATGGAGTTCGTTGCGGATGTGATGGAGAAACGAAACGGCGGCCTCGATTTCCGCCGGGGCGGACTCCGGCAGGCATTCGCCGGCGAACGGGCCGCGGAGATCGGCGGTTCCCTGTTTGATCAGGCAGATGGCGCGGATGGCGGCGAGGTCGTCCAATCCGCCACAGCTTTCCTTCACGTTGGGTTCCTGGAGAAACACGGTGGCGGAGTGCCGCTGGTGGCGCTTCCCGGTTTCACGGAGCAATCTGGCCAGAAACGGTTCCGCGTTTCCGCCGGTCCATGCGGACGCGGCCCGCTCTATCAGCGAGGCGGTCGTTTCCGGATTTCCCGCCACGTGGCGGGCGTCCATCAGGGATCGGGCGAACTCGAAATCCTTGAGCGCCCGCTGCTCGCACGCCGCGACATCCGCCGCTGGCAACGCCGCCACAAGTTCGCAGGCGGCTAGGGTTTCCGCCATCGGCGCGAGTGCGGTCTGGTGGCCGGAATCGGCCGTTAGGATGAGAAACCGGGGTGGCGTTTGCGGATGGAGCGCGCGCCGCCCGTAGGCGCCGATCGCGACGACCGCGGCGTCGGCCGGGATATTTTCCGAGGCTCCCAGCAGAACGGCGAGGAGTTCGTCGATATCGGCGCTGTGGGTGTCGGCGACGGTCGGGCCGTCGGCCCCTTCGTCGTGGCGGGTGCGGAGCGCGGTGATTCGGGTGCTCAGGAAGGTTTGGCAGGCGGCGGCCCGCCCGGCGGTATCGCTCGCGCGGCCGAGCGTGTCGGCCAGAATCTGCGAGGCAGCGGAAAGGTGAGGGGTGGACATAAAAGGTCGCGGGCGGGCAAGCATCCGCCTCTCCGGCGAAAAATCAACACGGAAAGTGCGGAAAATGCGCGGTTCGGCCGGATAGGATGCCGGGCTTGCATGATCGGCCGGGGTGGCTAGCGTGGCCGGGTGTCCGGCGAATTGACAGTTTCGTGCGCGGGGTGCCGTGCCGGCGGAAGCCGGATGGCGCTGTGGCTGGGGTGTGGGCTTTTGATGGGTGTTTCCGCCTTGCCGTTGTCCGCCCAAACAGCTCCGGCGGCCCGGTCCGTGCCGTTTTCCGAGACGTTCGGGACGACTTCGTTCGCCGCGTTGCCTGCGGGATTCGCGGCTTGGTCCGGGCTGAATGGCGGGAGCGTTTCGGATGCCACCAAGGCCGCCGCCAGTGTGCCAACCGCCGATGCGGCGGTCACCGCCGCCACCACTCCACAAACGGCCGGAGGATTTTTCGGGTATGCAAGTTCGGGGGATGCCCGACCTTACATCCAAACCAGCAGCAACTCGACCAACGGCGCCTGCCAGTTGGCGATGGCGCTCGATACCCGTGGATTCACCGATCTAACGGTCGCGTATGACCTCGCCATCGTGAGCGCACAGCCCCGGTCGATCGGCGTGGTCTGCCAATACCGGCTCGGAACCTCCGGCGGATGGACCAATCTGGCCGCAAGCACCGGAACCAATCCGTTCACCCACCCGGGCGGCACGCCGACGGAAGCGCAAACGGTCCACGTCGCGCTCCCGAACGCCGCCGCCGACCAGCCGGTCGTGCAAGTGCGCTGGGCCGTCTGGCGCGGTGCCGAATCCGGCAATAGCTCGGGCATTTCCATCGACAACATCACCGCCACCGGCACCGCCGTCGCGTCCAGCCTGCAAATCGCGGCCAGCCCGACGGTGATCGCGGAAAACGGGGGGACCGCCACCGTGACCGTAACCACCTCGGCACCCGTGGAAGCGGATCTGCCGGTCACGCTGACGGTTTCCGATCCCACCGAAGCGGCCGTTGAAGGATCAAACCCGGTGGTGATCCCTGCTGGCTCCACCCAGGCGGTTTTCACCGTGCGCGGCGTGGACGATCTCGCGCTCGATGGCGTCCAATCCGTCACCCTGGAGGCCTCCGCACCGGCCGCGGCCGCGGTTTCCATCACGATCTCCGTAACCGACGACGAGGACGCGTGGTCGCCGCCGGAATCCCATTACGCCGCCGCCGCTGGTCTAACCGGCCAGGCGCTCAAAGCCGCCTTGCACACGATCGCGTCCACCGGCCACCGCCAGTATGCCTACAGCAATACCTTCAATCCGATCCGCGCGATCAACGCCGATCCCGCCGACACGAATTTCGTCCTAACCGTCTATTCGGGGACCTCCGTTCCGAAAAACGACGTCTATCGGCCCGATGCCGGGCTGGACCCTGGTCTAACATGGTCGCGCGAGCATCTTTGGCCGGTCTCCTACGGCCTCGATCCCGATGGCGTGGACCCCGGTGTCACCGATGGCGATGCCGGCCCGGACTATACGGACCTTTTCAATCTCCGCCCGGCCATCAACACGGTCAACGGCCAGCGGAGCAACCGCTACTTTGATGAAACATCCGGCACCCCGTCCATTCCTCCGCTCGCGCCGCTGTGCACCTATGACACGAACTCGTGGGAGCCACGCGATGAGGAGAAAGGCGATATCGCCCGCGCGATGTTCTACATGGCCGTCCGCTACGATGGCGGCGAACCTCTGACGATGGATCTGGAACTCGGCAACTCGCCGTCGTCCGCGGCGGGACGCTTCGGCCACCTCGCAACCCTGCTGCGCTGGCACACCGAAGATCCGGTTTCCCTAACGGAGAGGCAACGCAACCACCTCATTTTCACGACCTATCAGAAAAACCGCAATCCGTTCGTGGACCATCCGGAATTCGCGGCGATGCTGTGGGGTTCGGTTGGTGTAGCCCCGACATCGCTTTCGGTGGCCGAAGGCGGCGCCTCCGCAACCTATTCCGTCGTGCTAACAAGCCAGCCGTCGGCGGATGTGACGGTTGCGTCTGTGGCCTCGGCCTCCGGAGTGGTTAGCCTTTCCCCGGCGTCGGTGGTCTTCACCGCGGCCAATTGGAATGTCCCGCAAACCATCACCGTCACCGCTGTGGATGATGCCGTTCACGAACCCGCCGCCAGTGTGACGATCACCCATCAGATCGCCTCCGCGGATTCGTATTTCGCATCGCTGGAACCTCCGTCCGTTTCGGTCGCCGTGGCCGATAACGACCCGCTGATCGCGCCTTTGCCGCTGCCCCTTGCCTACGGCGGCCCATGGTCGCCGCTGCCCGCGCAAGGATTTCTCGCCACGGGCGTCGGAACCTACTCCACCAGCCTCGGCGGCGATACCGGAACCGGATCGGCCAAGTTCGACAGCACCGGCGACCGCCTGACCATCGCGTTTTCCGGCACACCCGGCACCGTTTCCTATCAACTCAAAGGCAATCCCGCGTCGGGCACCGCCACCGCCGGGTTGTTCGAGGTGCTGGAGTCGGCCGATGGCGAAAATTTCACCCAGGTGCGTTCGCATGTGGACAAGTCCAACACCACCGAGGGTTTCACCGGATCCCTGCTGGCGACCACCCGGTTTGTGACGTTCGTTTACACCACCAAAACCGCCGGCAACATCCAGATGGACCAGCTTTCCATCACCGCTGCCGCAACCGCGACACCATGGGAATCCTGGCTGGCCTCGTTCGGCCTAACCGATGCCTCGATGGCCGGCGATGCCGATTCCGACGGCCTCCCCAACCTGGCCGAATACGCGCTCGGAGAATCGCCCTCGACCGCCACTCCCAACGGAACCGCAATGACCTCGTCGCGTGGCGCGGATTTCACCCGGATCACCGCCGTGCTGCGCGGGTCCGACCCCTCCCTGACGGTTGTCGCCGAAACGACCGCCAACCTAACCGATACCGGTTCATGGACCACCGCCGGCATCTCCGCCACCGCCGCCGCAGACCAATCCGGCGTTCCCGAGGGCTTTGTCCGGATGGTGTTCGAGGTCCCAGACGGCACCGCCACCGCGCGCTTTGTCAGATTGAGATTCACCCTCGTTGAATAGCGCACCTCCGCGAAAGAGCCACGCCACCCGTTCCACCCCGCGCCCCGTAGCCGCGTTCGTGAGAGCGTGGCCCCGTAGCCGCGTTCGTGAGAGCGTGGTCCCGTAGCCGCGCTCGTGAGAGCGTGGTTCTCCGGTGTCTGCCCACCCCAAGCCACCTTCTCACGTAGGCTACGAAGTTCCTCCCCAATAACCGATAACATATAACCAATAACCGCGGCGCAGCCGCCCACCAATAACCGCGGCGCAGCCGCCCAACTCCCGCTCAGGCGAAGATCTCTTTCACGACACGGGCGGGTTCCACGCCGGTCAGGCGCTGGTCGAGACCCTGGAATTTGAATGACAGGCGCTCGTGGTCAAATCCTAACAAACTAAGGATGGTGGCGTGCAGGTCGCGGATGTGGACGGGATCGGCGACGATGTTGTAGGACATGTCGTCGGTTTGGCCATAGACCTGGCCGCCTTTGATCCCGCCGCCGGCCATCCAGATGCTGAAACAGCGGGGATGGTGGTCGCGGCCGTAGTCGGTGGGGGTTAGGTTTCCCTGGCAATAGACCGTCCGGCCGAATTCGCCGCCCCAGATGACCAGCGTATCCTCCAGCATGCCGCGCTGTTTGAGATCCTGGATGAGTCCGTAGCACCCCTGGTCCACGTCCTTGCACTGTGATGTCAGGTCGCGGGGGAGGTTGCCGTGCTGGTCCCATCCGCGGTGGAAGATCTGCACGAAGCGCACGCCGCGTTCCAGCAAGCGCCGGGCCATCAGCGCGGAGTTGGCGAACGTGCCGCGGTCCTTGCTGTCGGCTCCGTAGAGTTGATAGGTGCTTTCCGGTTCGCCGCTCAGATCGGCCAGATCCGGCACGGACGCCTGCATCCGGAACGCCATTTCGTATTGTTGGATACGGGTTTGGATTTCCGGGTCGCCGATGGCGTCGAACGACCGCTGGTTGAGGGCGTTGAGGCCATCCAACATCTGGCGGCGGGTTTCGCGGGAGATTCCGGCGGCATCCTTGAGGAAGAGCACCGGATCTCCCGCCGCACGCAGAGCGACGCCCGCGTATTTTCCCGGCAGGAAACCGGATCCCCAGAGGCGCGCGGAGATCGCCTGAACGTTCGCGTAGGGCGAGGTGTGGCGGGCGTGGAGCACCACGAAATCCGGCAGGTCCTTGTTCATCGAGCCGAGACCGTAGGACAGCCACGAACCGAGGGACGCCTTGCCGTTCTGCATCGATCCGGTATAGACGAGTTGGTTGGCGGGCTCGTGGTTGATCGCGTCGGTGTGCATCGAGCGGATCACGCAGATGTCGTCGGCCATTTTCCCATGCCAGGGCAGGGCGCTGCTGATCCAGGTGCCGCATTTTCCGTGTTGGGTGAACTTGAAGGTGGTGGGTGCCAGCGGAAACGCCGCCTGGCCGGAGGTCATGCCGGTGAGGCGCTCCCCCTGCTTGGCGAGGTAGTCCTTGAGGTCCTCCTTGAAGCGCTTCTGAAGCTCCGGCTTGTAGTCGAACGTGTCGATCTGCGATGGCGCGCCGATCAGCGAGATGTAGATCGCGCGTTTCGCCTTTGGCGCGATGTGGGGTAGCGCGGACGGCATCTGCGCCGACGCCTGGGCGCGGTCGATCAGCGATCCTAGCGCGACCGCACCCAGTCCGGTGGTGGTTTTCCGGAAAAACTGGCGGCGGCTGACGGCGGCGTTGTAGTCGAGAAGCATGGCGAGGAAATGTAGGCTAAACCATGCAAACGCGAAAATGGCGAGGTTTCTTTCATCATTCGGCGGCACGTTCCGGGTTGACGGAACCCATGCCTGTGGAAATACTCGGCGCCTACCCTCCAAGCAGCGAATTTATGGAAAACGTCATCATCATCGGGACCGGCTGCGCCGGCTATACGTCGGCGATCTACACCGCGCGGGCGAATCTTTCGCCGCTCATGCTTTCCGGCACCCAGCCGGGCGGCCAGCTCACGACCACCACCGAGGTGGAGAATTTCCCCGGCCACCCCGATGGCATCATGGGCCCGGAACTGATGATGCGGATGCAGCAGCAGGCGGAGAAATTCGGCGCGCGGATCGCGTGGGCGAATGTGGACGCGGTCGAGCGCCGCGACGACGGGACCTTCGCCATCAAGGCCGGTGAGGAAACCTATGAGGCGAAAACGGTCATCGTGGCCACCGGGGCGGCCCCTCGCCACCTCGGATTGGAGGGAGAAAAGGCGCTCATCGGCCATGGTCTAACCTCGTGCGCCACCTGCGACGGGGCGTTCTACCGCGACGTGCCGGTGTGCGTGATCGGCGGCGGCGACAGCGCCTGCGAGGAAGCCGGATTCCTCACCCGGTTCGCCAGCACCGTCTATCTGATCCACCGCCGCGACGCCTTGCGAGCCTCGAAGATCATGGCCGAGCGCACGCTTGCCAATCCGAAGATCGAGCCGGTGTGGAATGCCACGGTGAGCGCCTATCACACCGACGAACAGGGCGAAATGCGCGCGGTCACGCTCAAGGACACGGTGGACGGCAGCGAACGCGAATTGGAAGTGAAGTGCGTGTTCGTGGCGATCGGCCACGTGCCCAACAGCGCGTTCCTCGGCGATCTGGTGGACAAGGACGAAAACGGCTACATTCTCCAACAACCGGGCCGCACCGCGACGAAGACCCCCGGCCTTTTTGCGGCGGGCGATGTTGCGGACCATTTTTACCGCCAAGCCATTACCGCCGCCGGCCAAGGCTGCGCCGCCGCGCTCGAGGCGGAACGGTATCTCAGCGAGCACGAGTGATGCACGGGGGGGCTGAGGCACCGCACTGGCTGGATCAGGCGAAAAAACCCCGCTCCGCCAAGTGGGCCAGCCATGGGGCGAATGCCAAATCCGGAGCATGGGCCGACGCCAGCACGGAAAGATCGGCGATCGTGCGCGTACCGTCCATCGCCGCGAGGATCGGATAGTGTGCCTCCGGAAACGCGCAGGGCGTGTGCCAAATGTCCACCACCGGCAGCGAACGCCGGGCGCACGCCAGGGCCAGCGGATTCAAGGAGGGATTTTCCGGGGGGCGGGGATCAAATACGACCGGTTCGACCCTCGCTCTAACTGAACCGCCGGTGATACCGTCGAGGATGGCCTCGGCGACCCGGGCGGTATCGTGGCCGGTCGGGGAATCCAACAAGTCGCCGGCATGGATGGTGCCGGGGGCGTTTGCTTTCAATGCCGCATGGAGCGCGGTGGAAGCGGCGCTTTCGTCGGCCGCCGGCCGACTGCCGGGGCGGAGGGACCAAGCGGGCAGCAAGGCACCGGGATTCGAGCCGTTCACCGGCGCGTCCGACCGGCAAAGCACGCCCGATCGGAAGGTCCGGGCGCTGGCGAAATCCGCGGCGAGTTGCGCATGCAACGGGTGGCCCGCCAGTTGGTTGAGCGCGGCGCGGCTCTTCCCACCTAACGATGATGGCAGGTTTTCCGCGGGATCGGACTCCCCGAGCCACCGCAGCCCGGCTTGCGCGGCAAGTTGGAGAAACGCCGGAAAGGTGCAGGGATCGTTCACCGGACCGAAATCGTCGAACGCGAGAATGTCCGCACCCTTCGCCAGCATGTCCTCGACGATCCATCCGAGCATCCGCCCGTGCGGCGTTTCGGGATCCAGCGTTTCGCCGACCAGCTTCAGCGTCTCGACGGGGTCGCCGCCGGTCACGGGGAGCAGTTGTCTAACCAATTCAATCACCGGCTGCCGGAGGGTCCATCCGGGGTGCAGGTTGAAACTAACCGTCGCGATCCCGGTCGGGGAGAGATACCGCTTGCAAAACTCCAACAACGCGAGCTTGGCCTCATCGGGCACCCACGAGAAAAACCCGTGGGCGATGATGTAATCGATCGGCTCGGGGCCGGGATCGAACTCCCGGAGATCCGCCGCGAAGAACTCGACATTTCGGATCCCGGCGGCATCCGCGAGGTCCCGGGCCGTGGCGATGGCCCCTTCCGCCAGATCGACACCCGTGAATCGGCTTGCGGGCCACCGGCGAGCCAGCGGCAGCAGGTTGTGGCCGGACGCGCAGCCGATTTCCACAATCCGCGCGTCGGCCGGATGGGCGGGGATCAAGCCGCCAAGCGCGGCCGCCACAGCCGTCACCGCCGGATCGGATAGGGGATGGCTCATCGCCGGATACCGGCGGTTCTGATAGAGCGCCCGCACCGCGGGATCGGCTTGCTGAGTCATGGTTGGAAATGGAATCAGATCAGTTTGCGAACGTCGATGATGTCCCAATACTCGCGGTCGCGCCAGTCGGCGAAGGCGCTGGCGAAGGCGTCGAGCCTTGCCCGCGTGGCCACTCGGTCGCCCGCCATCAGCACCTCGTTCAGGCTGCCCGGCGTGCGCAGGCTGCGGATGGTATGGAAACCGTGGTGAAGAATCTTGCGGGTGTGAACCTGCATCGCGCGGTGCCCGGAACCGGTCACCAGATTGACGCCCAACAGTCCGCCGGGTTCCACCGCCCGGCGCAAATGGCCAAGCAATTCGGGGTTCCACATTTTCGGGCGGAACACATCGGTCTTTCCCGCCAGATAGATGTCATCGAACACCACGTCGAACATCCGGCGGTTCTTGGCGAGCCACGGGTAGGCGTCGATGTTGATGATCTCGATGCCGAGCGAGTCGAGATCCATGTGTTCCTTTGCCAGATCGATGATCCGGGTGTCGATCTCCACGGCGGTGATGGAGCAATCCGGAAGCAACTTGCGCAGCACGCGGCAAGAGGTGCCGCCGGCCAGGCCGAGCATCAGCAGCGATTTCGGCGGGCCATCCGCGCGCAGCAGGCAACCGGCCGCGATCACATCCCACGCCAGGCCGGTTAGAAGACGGGACCGGTGATGGGAAGCATGGATCGCTCCGGCCACCCGGAATTCGGTAGCGGTGGCGGATTTCCAGACTTCCAGGGTTTGGAATCGGGTCTCTACGGTTTCCACGCGGCGCATGACGCGCGACTTTACCCGGAAACCCACGCCATGAAAAGCAGAATCCGCGCAACCGGTGGATTTCTTCGCCGCAATTGTCGCCGTCACTCGCCGACTGGCGGTTGCCAGAGGTCGCCGGGCTTTAGGTCGAGAGCGGAAATCGTTTCAAACCAGCGACCCGGATCTTTGGTTTTGTCGTCGAAGTTGTTGGATCCCAGGGAATATCTCGCGCCCATCCGTTTGGCGAGCTTGAGGAATGCGGGTTTGGGAAAATCCGACCCTAACTGGATCTCCAGCGCGATGCCTTTGGCCACCGCCTTTTCGATGACCTGCCGCATCCGGGCTTCGGTCCAGAGTTGGTCGTATTGGGCCGCGATGCAGGGTGGCAGATAGGTCGGGTTGGCTAGAATGGATACCGGTTCATCCAGAATCCTCAGGTTGTGGGCCATGTATTCCTCCATCCATGCGGCCGGGTTATCGATGCGAACATCGGGCAGCCAGAGGCGGCGGGCCTTGCCGTCGGCGTTGACGCCCAGAATCATGGTGTCCGCGAGCACATAGTCCAGCCGCTTGCGGAGCGCGGGGTCGATCACCTTGAACCAGTCGCGGTCATTGACCTGGATGCCCACCGGAATCCGCCGGCCGGATGGTTGCAACCGGTCCTGGGCATCGAGAAACTCTTTGAGCTTCGCGTTGTCGGAGAGCGGCCATTCGCGGCCGAAGTTCTCCAACACCGCGCTGCGGATCCCGGAATCCTCCTGACGCGCCACCGCCTTTTCCATCGTCATCCCGCCCCGGATGTGGATGTGCCAGTCGGTTAGAACAAACCCTCTCTCCGCCAGCGACACCATGCCACGGCGGAAAGCTTCGTCTTTTTGGTAGAAATAGGTTGGAACCTCGGCGCGGAGGCCCGCGGAGGAGAGGAAAACAAGGGCGGCGATGGCGGCTTTCATGAGGACGGGGAGATTGTGGCGGGTCATCGGGCGGGTGAAAAGCCGAAATCCTCCCCGATCGGGGGGGCTTGCGGGATAGGGGTGGGCGGCGTAGGTTGCCACATGATCAATGAGACAGGCTTTGGATGGAAACGCGCGCGCGCCTTGGCGGCGGCTGGCGCGCTTGCGGCGATACCGGGGGGCGCGATGGCCGGAAATCCGGTGTTTCCCGGATGGTATGCGGATCCGGAAGCGGTGGTGATCGGCGGCGATTGTTGGATCTATCCGACGTATTCCGCGGCTTATGGCGAGCAGGTGTTTCTCGACGCGTTTTCTTCGCCGGATCTGGTGACCTGGACCAAGCACCCGAAGATCATCGACACTTCGGCGGTCAAATGGGCCAAGCGCGCGATGTGGGCGCCGTGCATGGTGGAGAAAGGCGGGAAGTTCTATCTGTTTTTCAGTGCCAATGACATCCAGAACGACCGCCAGGAGGGTGGAATCGGGGTGGCGGTGGCGGATCGGCCTCAGGGCCCGTTCAAGGACCACTTGGGCAAGCCGCTGATCGACCGTTTCCACAATGGAGCCCAACCGATCGACCAGTTCGTGTTCAAGGACAAGGATGGAGCGTATTATATGATTTACGGTGGCTGGCGGCACTGCAACATCGCACGGATGAAGGATGATTTCACCGGTTTCCAGGCGATGCCGGGCGGCGGGGTGTTCAAGGAAATCACGCCGGAAGGTTATGTGGAAGGACCGTTCATGTTCATTCGCGGCGGGAAGTATTATTTCATGTGGAGCGAGGGCGGATGGACCGGACCGGACTATTCGGTGGCGTACGCCGTCGCGGATTCGCCGATGGGACCGTTCAAGCGTGTCGGCAAGATTCTCCAACAGGACCCGAAGGTGGCGACCGGGGCGGGGCATCATTCGGTGATCCGCGGTCCCGGCGCGGACGAATGGTTCATCGTCTATCACCGGCGTCCGCTGGGTGACCGCGAGGGAAATCACCGCGAGGTGTGCATCGACCGGATGGAGTTCGACGAAAGCGGCGGAATCAAACCGGTGGTGATCACCCGCGAAGGGACGGGGCCGCGGAAGCTCAGGTGAGCTTCACGGTTTCCGAAATTCGTTCAAGGCGGGGAGGGGAGTGCCGTCGGGTTTCCAGAGAGCGCATGATCCGCCGTACCAGACGTGGTCGCCTTTGGCCGGAATGGAATCCGGGTGCCACCAGAGGACGCCGATGCCTTTGCCATCGGGGATTTCCCTAACCACCCGGATCACGTCCCGCAGGAACGCTGCCTGGCCGTCGGGGGTGGCGGGCCAGGCGAACGCGGGTTCCTTTTTGTTGGGATCCGGCCACCAGCGGAAACCGGCTTCCACCACCATCACCTGCTTTCCGGTATTGGCGGCGAGCCATCGGGTATTCTCGCGGAGTTGGTCCAGGGTGCCGTGCCACCAGGGGTAATACGAAAGCCCGGCGATGTCGTAATCCACGCCGCGTTCGCGCATTCTCCCGTGAAAGTAGCTGGTCTTCCCGATGATCCCACCGGTGGCGGTGTGGAGGATGATGCGGACGTGTTTGCCATCGGGAGTGCCGCCACGCACCCCGCGCGCGCCGGCCTTGAGCAGATCGGAAAAAGTGTCCCAATCGGCGGGTTGGCCGGAAGTCCGCCAGATTTTGCCAACCGGCCAGAGCATGCCGTTGTCGATCTCGTTGCCGATCTGTACGAGATCGGGGAAAACGTTTTCTTTCGCGAACGCGCGCAGGGTTTCGCGGGTATAGGACTCGACTTTTTCGGCGAGCGCCGCGGCATCGGCTTGCGGCCACGCGGCGGGGATACTCTGGTTCGAGGGATCGGCCCAGGTGTCCGAGTAATGGAAATCCAACAGAATCGACTGCTTCGCCGCTTTGGCGCGTTTGGCGAGGGCCAGGGTGTAGGGCAGATCGTTGTTGGTGAATCCCTTTCCGTCCGGGGAAACAAACAGGCGCAGGCGCACGCAATTGCACCCGAACGAGGCCATCGCGCGGATCGGATCGGATGGCTTGCCGTCGCGGTCGCGATAGCTGGCGCCGAGCTGTTCCATCCGTCCCGTCGCGGATAGATCGCCGCCGACAAACCAATCGGCCGCACGCAACGGGAGAACTGCGGATAGAAGGAGGAATAGGGTGGCGCGCATCGGAACGGAGAGTTGTGTTAGAGACGGGTTTCCCATGCCGTGCGGATCAGCGCGTCGATGTTTTCCGGTGGTGTTTCCACCGCCAGGGTGCATCCGGAACTGAGCACGAAACGCGAGCGTCCGGCGGCCTTGGCCGTCGAAAGCGCGGCGGATGCCGCCTCTCTGACGCTATCCGGATTGCCGCGGGAAAGGACCGACACCGGATCCAGATTGCCCCAGACCGCGATGTCCGGCCCGGTTGCGGCGAACGCCTCGGCCAGATCCACCGCGTGGTCGAGTTCCAACACATCGGCCCCGGTGGCGGCCATCAGCGGAAGGATCGGCGTGGCATCGCCGCAGATGTGCAGCGAAAGCGGGATTTCCGTTGCCGCGTGGAGCTTTTCCAGCAGCGATTTTTCGGCGGGCATCGCGATTTCCTGATAGAGCGAAGGACCTATCAAGCCGGCCGGCGAGTCGCCGCCGCTGAGCATGTCGGCCCCGGCATTGGCGAGGGCCGTGCCGTAGACCAGCGCGTATTCCTCACAACGCTCCAACAGCGCCCGGACGAACGGCGGATCGTCATAGAGTTTCAGCATGATCTCGTTGATGTCCATCAGCGCCGCGGCCAGCGAAAACGGATACTGATCCAGGCACGCGACGATGAAGACCTCGCTGCCAATCGCCTCGACGACGCGGGACAGCGCATCCAACATCATCGGATAGCGCCCCTGGCTGCCGACTTCGGGCGCGGGAATCCGGTCGATATCGGCCGCGGTGCGCACCAGCGGCCCGCCGAGCGCGCCGAACGGCTGATCGTCCGAATCGCTGCCGACTTTCGCGCCCATGGCTTCGGCGCTCACCCAGGTGTCCGCGGAGAGCCAGACCGCATCGGGCCGGAAGCGCTCGTAGTAGCGGATCACCGATTCCGCCAGGGCTTGGGCGTCGGTGGTGAAACGGCGGATAGAGTGGCCGGCCGGGGCGGCGCAGTAGTGGACGGCGAGCGGTCCGACGGGAATGCGTGGCACGGCGTGGCCGCGGAGTGCGAATTCGACGAGAAGTTTGGATGTCATCGCGGTGGGGTGTCTATGAGTGCGAAGGTGGCAGAACCGGCGGCTGGGTCAAGCCCCGCGGACGGAATCGTGGTCCGATCTTGCAAAACGGCCGCTGCGGATGCAGGTTTCCGCCCATGGAAGGTGACGATCGGTTTGCGGGCATCCGGCGACGGCTAGAGGCGGTCTCCGGCTACTTGGAGTTGCGGATGTTTGAAGACGCCGCGGCCGAGTTGGATGGTATCCCGCCGCCGTTGGACAAGGTCCGGCAGGTGGAGGTCATGCGGGCGCTCGTGTGGCAGGCGGCCGGGGATTGGAGGAAACTGCGGGAGGTCTCGCACGTCTTGGTCAAACAATGGCCGGACGATGCCAACCACTGGATTTGGCTGGCCTATGCCACCCGGCGCTGCCGCTCGCTGGATGGCGCGGAGGAAGTGTTGTTGGACGCGCTGCGGTTTCACGATACCGAGCCGGTGATCCATTTCAATCTTGCCTGCTACGCGGCGCAACTCGGCAAACTCGATCTTGCCAGACTCCGCTTGGGCGAGGCAATCAAACTCGACCCGAGGGTCCGCGAAATGGCCCTGGGCGACAGCGATATGGAACCGCTTTGGCCCGAACTGCGGGCGGTGTGATAGGGGGGCTGATAGAGAATTCGGCCATCACAGCGGTGGCATGCCCACGCAAACGCAACTCGATCGGGCAAAGGTCAGACATCCTGATCCGTTCGGAAAATGATTTGGCACAATTCGCGGCGGCAGCGACGTCGATGAATGGTGCTTTCTTTCTGGTTTCCGGTTTCTGGTCTCTGGCTTCTTGGCCCGACTGTGCCAAACCATTTTTCGACCGCAAACGCAGTGGAGCGGAAAACAAGGCCTCGGATCAGGATCTCTGAAGGTGGCTTGATCGGGCAAAGGTGGCGCGCTCTCGCCGAGAGCGCACGTGAATGAAGTGGAGAATAACCGACCGCGAACGCGCCATCCATTCTCTCCCCATTCTCTTTCAGCCTCGGCGGTGCTGGGCGCCTTTTAGAACCGGAAAGCGGTTGATAGTCCCAACTGATTCTCGGTTTCCGCGTCGCTGCGGAAGTCGGCGCGCCAATGAAAACCGAGGCCAATGTTTTCCCGTACCTGCCACGTGGCGCCCAGTCCCAGGAAAAACGCGTCGCCATCGAGGCCGGGGGCGTTGGTCCGGAATACCCGGCCGCCGGTGGCAAACCGCGTGGAAAGCACCGTCGGCTCATCATGGATCGCAGCGGAGAATCCCAATATTCCGTGTGCGGTCAGCGTGTGGGTTAGATCGGCCTCGCCGCGCAGCGAAATCTCGGCCGCGATGCGGTGGAACGAGTCCTTGCCCACCTCCAGGGCGACCGGCGACCCCGGACCTCCGGCGCTTTCCGCGAAACCGCCCATGCCGCCGCAGGTATAGCGCAGCATCACCGAAGGGATCACGCGAAAGCGGTCGTCGTGCCAGGCGATCGCGCTCGCTCCCAGATAGATATCGAGAGCGTCCGCATCCACACCCTGGAATCCACTGGCGGCAGGGGTCCAGCCGCCGCCGGTGGCGATCAGGCTGCCTCGGGTCCCCTCAAACTGATAGTTTCCATAGGACATTCCGGCGGTGATCAGGGTGTGGCTGCGCGGTTCCACCAGCATCCGCGCGAAGACCCCCAGCGACCAACCTTCGGCGTCGGCGTTGATCAGCGCGCCGTCCACCTCGCCTTCATCGGCGGCGAAGTATCCGCCGACGCGGAAACGGTCGCCCAACATGGTCCGGGCGCCGGCGACCAGCCCGCAGCCGCTGATTCCGTAGTCGGATTGTTCGGGAGAGGCGTCGGTCCCGGCGTCGAAATACCCGAATGCGGCGAAGTATTCCCAGACCGGGTTGTTGGTCGGCGCGGGCAGCGCGTGTTTGCATCCGCCGTTTGCCGGACAAACGGCGGGCCGGACAAAGCCGAGGGAAGGGGCATCCAGTGCCGTGCGCTGATGGGCGCGGGTGGCCTCGGTGGCGTAATCCTCGAATCCCGCATAGACGCCGGGAAGAAGCCGGTCGAGCACCGGCGCATTGAGTCCGCCGCCATCGGTGCTCCAAACCAGCGCGTTCAGCAGGTCCGGGTTGGACGCATCGGCCGGACCGCTGGTGATGGAGATATTGCCGGAACCATCCGCCGAAACATTGGTGATTCCGGGCTGGATCACATCGTCGTAGAGCGCGATCCACGCCTCGCTCTGGTTGGCGGTGCCACCCCACAGCGTGTCGCCCGACGGCGGGGTGGCCAGGGTGGTCACGGTGCCGTTGGATGGATTGAACCATGCCGCGCCGTCGAGGTCCTCGGTTAGGGTGGTGAAATTGCCAGCGTAGGAATCCGTGGCAAAGATCCGCACCGGAACAAACGGCGTCACCGGACCGATCCGGTTGAGTACCAGCGCGCCATCGAACGTAGCCCTGCCGCCGACGGTGATCAGATCGTTCACCCCGCCGCCGAGATCGAGGTTGAGAGTGCCGCCGGAACCGCTGGTGAAATCTCCGGTGATGGCGAGGGTGCCGGTGGGCGCGGATTGCGGCGGAGGGTAGGAACCGATCGTAATAACGCCGGAAACATGGAGATTGCCCTGCCAATTCACGGTGTCCGGACCAATGGTTAGCAAGTTCCTGATGGTTTCTGTTCCGCTGGCGACGAATGTGGATTGCCTGACGATCGCAAGCTCGTTACGGACTGTTAGTGATCCGGTGTTGATCAGGGTGCCTCCCGTGATGTAAATATGGTCGGCTGTCACATCGCTGGAAATGCGGGTGATGCTCCCCGATACCCCGATGGAGGGCGCGGTCAGCGGGCTTTCGATCCGGGCGGAGATTAAGTTCGCGGAGTCGGCGGTAAGCATGGAAGTCCCCGATAGCGTTCCGCCGACCGACCGGTAGTCTCGGATCCCATCCGGGGCGTTCATTACCAGAATTCCACTGTTAAGGAGAGACGCGGAAGATGCCAGCGTTCCCGAGTTGTTTGTCAATGCAGCCCCCTGATTGACGTCAACCCGAGTCGACGAAAGCTCTCCATCAAGAATAAGAGAGCCACTTTGCACCGTGGTGTAACGTGATGATATCTCGCCCGTGACGATGACGGTTCCGTTAGTGAACGTGTCGGTGCCCATGAGCCATCCTTTCACGGAGGTCCCATCGTTCAGCCGGGCGGATTGGGCGGTGATTCCGCTTTTGCCGACGGCCAACGTCCCGCCGTTTGAGATATAGGTTGTGACGCTGATTCCTTCGCCCGGACTGACGGTTCCGGAATTTGTGAGAGTCTGGATCGACGGAGCGCTGCTTTTCTCGCGTGACAGAGTCGCGCCAGACAGCACGTCAACGGTCTGTGACTGGAATGGCGATCCCGCCAGACGGAGGGTGCCGGATCCGATGATCGTTGACGTTGCCGTTACGGGACCGGTTAGCATGACGGTGCCACTCGCTGACAAATCGGTGGTGGTCAGGTTCCCATGCACCGAGGACCCGTTCCCGAGCTGCGAGTAGTTGGTGGTGAGGATAGCCGAGCCTGCCAGAGTTCCACCTGAGGATATGTATCTGTCGATGGTATCCGGGGCTTGGATTGTCAGGGTTCCCCGGTTGGTTAGAACGGCCGCGGCATCGAGTCCGCCCGCCGTATCGACCAATGCGCCGCCGAGCGCGATGCCGATGTTCGTGTTGGAAGCCGATCCCGAAAGGGTTAGGGTTCCGCCGGATACATCCAGCGAACCATCCCCGAGGGTGCCGGAGACGAGCACGTTTCCGGTGCTGGTGGTATCTCCCCGGAGGTTGCCCGCGACAGTGCCGCCGCCGAGGGTGGCGCCGGATCGGGTTTCCAGAATCCCGGTTCCGTCCAGTGTGGCATTGCTGTCTTGGGCGTAGGTGAATATCATATTCTGCCCGTTGTAGGTCAGGGTGCCGTTGTTGGTTAGCCCAGGAGCAAACGCCAGGCCGTTTCCTTGAACGAGCAGCCTCGCTCCCGATGAAATCTGGATCGGGCGCTGGTTGGTGATGTCGGTCAGCGTGAGCGTGCCGCCGGTGACATCCAGCGAACCGCCGCCGAGGGTGCCGGAGACAAGCACGTCGCCGTTACTGGTGGTGTTGCCGTTGATTTTCCCGGCGACAGTGCCGCCGCTGAAATAAACCGAGTTTGCGGTTAGGGTGCCGGGGCCGTCGACCGTTCCGCCGCTGAGCGTCAGCCTGGTGATGGTATCCGCCGCGCCCATGGTGAGGGTGCCGCTGTTGCCTAGTATGGCGGAAGGGGAGAGTCCGCCGGAGGTGTTGGAGAGGGTTGCTCCCGCGGTGATGAGGATTTGGGGGGTGGCGAGACTGCCGTTGAGAAGCAGGGTGCCGGCGCTGAGTTGGAGCGGGCCGGTGTTGGTATTGGTGGATTCGAGCGCGAGGATGCCGGCGCCGGTCTTGCGGAATCCGGTGGTGCCGGAGAGAGTGGATTGGATGGTTAGAGTGTCGCTATTCACTTCGATCACCGGAAGCGCTGGGCCGGGATTGTCGAGTCGGATGTCGCCCGCGTTGATCGTATAGCCGGATCCGTTCTGGGTGATGCCGGCGGAGGTGACGGCGTCGAATACGGTGACGGTTCCTCCGAGTGCGTCCTGGAACACGGCGACTTCAGAGCCGGTGTCGGGCCAGGTGGTGTTTTCGGATGCCGCGCCAGCGGTGATATTCCAGTTTTTGTCGCCGGGTCCGGTGCCCCAGATACCGTCGCCGCCGATACCGCTGGTGTTCCAATACAAATTGGTGGATGCGGTGGCCACACCAGTGCTGATGGCCAACAACGGGAGAAGGCGGTGGCGGAAATTCATGGGAAATCTGGTTGGGGCAATCGGAGGCGAACGCACCACCCGGCTATCCGGTTTGGCGGCCAAGGTCAACGACAAACGCGCGACAAACGCACGATCCCGCGATATTCGTTTCCGTTGACATATGATGCCTTCGAAAAGGCCGTTTCAAGAAGGGTGTTGATTGCGTCGAGGTTCCGGCTATTGTCTGCGTGTCCGGTCATGGCTGGTGCTTGGTTAGATTCAGCACCTCCATCATCCAGTCTTGGCCGGGCACCCGCAAGCCCGGTTTCCGGGCCGGGAGGGCGGCGGCGTCCGGCAATTCGGCCGATTCCGCTACGCTTCATCGGCCGAATTGCCGGGTCTGTAGGTGTTTCGGACTTTTACAGAAGGGATTTTAAACGCGCAAGATAACACGGTGATCGTCACATATGTGTCTCTTGGGCCAAGTAAGACACAGCGCAAGCCATTAGTGGTGTATCCTTCCGAAGCCCCAAAGGATGTCTTTGTTTTGGAGGTTGGAATGGAAGGAATGAACCCGCGCGCCAGCCATTAGCAATTGGCATGCCAACTTACGCACGGCGAACGGACGAGTCAACAGCATCGGTCGGCGCAAGGGCGTGAACGCCACCCTGGGCCAGTTGGAGACGGCCGACGTCACCAATCCTACCACCTACCGATCATGAGAACACCGCCGCGACCGGCTTGCCCTTGTCGGCGATGCGGAAGGGGCGGCCGGAGGGGGAGGTGATGACTTCCTCGTGGGAGAGGCCCAGGGCGTGGGCGATGGTGGCGTTGAAATCCTGGACGCTGACGAGATCGCTCTTGACCTTGTTGCCGCCGGCGTCGGTTAGACCGTGGCGGTAGCCGCCTTTCACGCCGCCGCCGGCGAGCACGCAGGAAAACGCGGCGGGATGGTGGTCGCGGCCGTCCTTGTGCTCGCTCTTGATTTCCGGGCTGCGGCCGAACTCGGTGGCGACGACCACTAACGTCTCGTCAAGCAGGCCGGACTTTTCGAGGTCGGTGATGAGGGCGGCGAAGGCCTGGTCGAACTCATTGCAGCGTCCGGCCACAGCGGTGAAATTGTCATAATGGGTGTCCCATCCGCCCAACTGGACCTCGACGAAGCGGGTGCCGTGTTGGACGAGCCGGCGGGCGAGCAGGCAGCCCTGGGCGAAGCGGCCGGAACCGTAGAGTTCGCGGGTGGCGGCGGATTCCTTGCGGAGATCGAAGGCTTCCAGGTCCTTCGAGTTCATGAGGGCCACCGCTTCGCGATAGAGTTCCTCGTAGGCCTTGACGTCGGCGTTCGGGAAGCGCTCGTGAAACTGGCGGTTGAGCTGGTCGGCCAGAGCGAGGCGACGCTGGAAGTCCTCGGGAGAAACCTGGTCGTTGCGGTGGGAATCCTTGAGTCCGTCGTCGGGACTGCCGATCATGGCGGCCCCGAACTTCGCTCCGAGAAACCCTCCTCCGGTGAACTCCGGAGACGAGTCGATGGCGACGAACGGAGGAAGCTCCGGATGGATGCGGCCGCCGAGCCGCAGCACCCACGAGCCGAGCGACGGATGCTTGATCGTCCCGCGCAACGCATAACTGGTGTGCATCACATAGGAACCCTGCTCGTGGGCACCCTGCGTGGTGTTCATCGAGTTGATCACGCACACCTTGTCCATCACCGTGGCGGTGCGCTTGAGATAGTGGCCCACCTGTACGCCATCGGCCTTGGTGGGGATGGTCTCGGTCTTTCCCATCACCGATTTTTTGTTGGGTTTGGGATCGAAGGTATCGAGGTGGCTCATGCCGCCGGCCATGAACAGATAGATCACGTGTTTCGCCTTGGCCTTGGCGCCCGCTGCGGCAGGCGCGGCGGACAGGAGCGGCCCGAACATGGGGACGAGATGGACGCCCAGCAGGGTTTGCGCGGCTTTGGCCATGAACCGCCGGCGGGTCGGTTCGTCGGCGCGGTGGGGATTGGGGGATTTCATTGGGATGGAGAGGTGGATTTTTACACGGATTTCACGGATTCACACGGATTTTGGGATGTGATGGAAAGGGATTATCGTACGACTCTTTGGTGGACGAGGGATGGCTGACCGAAGTTGATAAGGAGACCCACTTTGAGGCGGGAGATGGCGAGGTAGTTCAGGGTCTGTTTGATTAATCCGTGTAAAACCCACTGCGGTTGGGCTACTGCAAAAAGAGAAACTCCGACGACATGACGAGGGCGGAGACGATGTTGCGGCATCCGGCATCGCCGCGGGTTTCGAGTTCCTCGGTCATCAGTTTCATTTCCGCGGGTGTTGGCGGGCGGCCGAGGATGGTGATGTAGAGTCGGCGGACCTTTTCGGAGGACGTTCCGGCGTCCCTGAGGCATTGATAGAGATGGGCGTCGGGCCGGTTCACCAACTCCCGCTGGACGAAGCCGTTCATCAGGGCCAACACCTGGCCGACGTTGGCCTCGCGGCTGGCACCGTCCACCACCTGGCGGTCGGACGCGCCGAATTGATAGAGAAAATGCTCGCGGGGAACGGGCGAGGGGAGTTCCGAGGCGCGGATCAGCGCGTCCGCCCGATAGGCGGCGGTATCCGCCATCATGGCGGGTTGCGCCGCCGAGGCGCTTCCTCCATCGCGGATTTCCTTCACGAGCTTGGACACATAATCGCGGACCGCGGATTCGGACTCCAAGGCGAGGACCTCCTTCGAAAGCTGGGGCATGGTCTTAGAACCGGTTAGAACCGGCTTGCCATCCAGATAGATCCGGTCGTCGAGGGGGCGCGGCGGGAGTTTGTCCGGATCGCCCTTGGCCAGCGTGACCAGCGAATCCCAGATCTGCTCGGCCGAAAGCCGCTCGATTTTCCGACCGTGGAAATCGTCGCCCGCCTCTACGGACGAAGGGTTCGGATTGGTGGCGAACTGGAAGGTGCGTGTGAGCAGCAGGACGTGTTGGAAGTCACGCAGGTTGTACTTGAGGTCCACCATCAGTTTGGGAAGAAGCGCGGCCAGCGGCGGGTGATGGGTTTCCGCAGAGGCCACGAATTCGTCGGCCGGTTCGGTTAGTCCGCGGCCCATCACGCGTTTCCACATGCGGTTGGCGATCACCGCGGGAAACCGCTCGGCGGTGCGGTTGGTGATCCAATCGGCGAGTTGCTTGCGTCCGTCGCCTTCGTCGCGCTTGTCCGACATGCGGACGGTTTTGCCGAAGGGTGTGTGGGCGGCCACGATTTCTCCCGGCCGGGCGTCGCGGTATTGATAGTCGGGCGGGAGCGGGATGCGGCCGTCGCCGGTGCCGCCGAGCGACATGCCATAGACGCGGTCCCATAGGATTCTGGCGACGCGGGTTTCCTGGGAGTTGGACCGGCTGTCCTCGTTGAGTTCATCCCAGAGCGGCTGCATGAGGTTGCGGCGCACCGGTTCCTGGCCCTGGGTGAAGGCGGCGAGTTGATAGAAATCGCGGCGTTCGGTGGTGCCGAACGGATCGTCGTGGCACTGGGCGCATTCCATCCGGGAACCGAGGAACACGCGCATGGTGTTGGCGATGTTGTCGAGCGGCATGCCTCGGTCGCGGGTGTAGTAGCCCACGGCGGCCGTTTCCTGTGACCACCCGTCGCCGGTTGCGGAGACCAGTTTCCGGCTGAACTCGTCCCACGGCATGTTGGAGATCATCGCCTGGCGGATCCAATGGCGGTAGGGAGCGCCGGTGGCGTTGGAGTCCGCCTGCCGGTCGGTGACCCGCAGCAGATCGAACGCCCAGTTTGCCATGTGGCTGGAAAAGCCCGGGGACTTGAGCAGGTATTCGATGAGCTGGGCGCGCTTGTTAGGATCGTCGATTTCCAAAAACATCAGCGCCTCCTCGGAGGTGGGAATGCGTCCGATGGTGACGAGAAACGCGCGGCGGAGAAAGGTGGCGTCGTCGGTGACGGCGGGAACCGGGAGCTTGCGGTTGCGATAGAACGCGGCCACCTGCTGGTCGATCTGGAGGGCGGCCTGTTGGAGCGGGCTGGCGGCGGGTGACGGCGGCGCGGCCGGGAGAGGTAACGGCGCGAGCAATCCGCACCCGAGGATGCAGCGGAGAGCGAAAGGAAGAGGGAGGGTTTTCATGGATGCGGCGGATCAGGCTGAACCTATGCCGAAATTCCCGGGGCGCAACCTGAAATGCCACGCAAATATTCCGCTGACACTCCGGCTTTCAGACGAATCGGTCGCACGGAACCGGCAGAGGCTTGGGACGATGCGGGAACGATTGTGTGCTCCGTCGTCTGACGCTTACGGCCGGTTGCTAGGGAGTGTCCGTGAAGGGCAGAGGCCGGTGGGTGGCCTTCGATACCGGCATCAGCGCATTCATTGACCGGAGCCGGGTGGCTAGCAAAACCGCCAGTTCGCGGGCTTTCCCGGGATTCTCCCCGGCGAGGTTGCGGGTTTCGCCGATGTCCGCCGCGATGTTATAAAGTTCGCGCGAGTTGTCGGTGTGATTGTGAATCAGTTTCCAATCGCCCTGCCGGATGGAACTGAATGGCGCTTGGCCGTATTGATGGGGAAAATGCCAGACGAACGGCCGGTCGGCGGGTGTGTGGCCGGTTTGCCGGAGGAGCGGGACAAAGCTGATACCGTCCACCGGCTGCAGGGTTTTGCCGCGCCAGCCGGCATCCGCGATTTCAAGAAGGGTCGGGAAGTAGTCTTCGATGATCAGCGGGTCGTTGCAGAGTGATCCCGGCTTGACCGTTCCGGGCCATTTCACGATCATCGGCACGCGTGGGCCGCCTTCGTAGGGGCTCAGTTTGTGCCCTCGGAGAGGAAGATTGCGGGGACATTGCGAGGGAGAACCGTTGTCGGACATGAACAGGATCACCGTGTTGTCCGCGATGCCGAGCCGGTCGAGCGTGGCCATCAGGTCGCCGAGGGATTTGTCCATGCCCTCGATCATCGAGGCCAGAGTGGCTTCGGCGGGTTTTAGTCCGGTGGAGATATATTTTTGGTAGAAACGGTCATCCTTTTCCCATGGGGCATGAATCGCGTAGTGGGACATGTAGAGATAGAACGGGCTTTTCGCCGCCACCGACGCTTCGACCGCCTTGATCGCTTCCAGAGTGAGCGCCTCGGTCAGATAGATATCCTTTCCGTGGTAGGCATCGAGACCGGGCACGTCCCAGATCCGGTCGGGCGGATTGGTCCTCCAGGCGGCGCTGAAATTCTTGAGACCCCAATAGCTTCCCGGGCCGCCAGCGGCGTGGCCGGCGATGTTCACGTCGAAGCCGAAATGCAGCGGGTTCTCCCCGGGAGTGCCCTTGGCGCCGAAGTGGGCCTTTCCGACGTGGATTGTGCGGTATCCGGCTTCGCGCAGCAGGGACGGCAGTGGCGTGACCCGCGTCGTGTGTTCGACTCCGCTGTCCACGGTGATGCCGTTGAGGTTCCAATCGGGCGGCGCGACGGATTTGTTGGGTTGGTCCGGCGAGGTGTTTTTGCGGAGCGTCCAGTTGGTGACGCGGTGCCGTGCGGCGGACATGCCGGTTAGCGCGCTGATCCGCGACGGTGAGCAAACGGCGTAGGCATACGCCTGGGTGAATTTCATGCCGGAAGCGGCAAGGCGCTCCATGTTAGGGGTGCGGTAGCGGCGGTTGAGCGCGGTGGTTTCGGTATGGAACGGCACGGAGGTCTCCTGCCAGCCCATATCGTCCACGAGAAAGAAGATGATATTGGGTCGGCGTTCCGCGGCTTGGGAGAAAACCGTGAGAAGGGCTGCGAGAATCGGAAAAAGGAACAAGCGGATCATGGTGCGGCGGGAGCGGGGGCTTTTTCGGAGCGGACGGTTTGGACGGTGCCGTTGGACCGGACTGACACTTCGCGCGGATCCTCCGAAGTGATCCGGTAGCGGGTGATTTTTCCGGTTTTCCACTCGGCGTCCACGGTGAAACCGCCGCGGGCGCGCAGTCCGCTGAATGATCCGTCCGGCCATGCCTTTGGCAGGGCGGGGAGGAGGTCGATGACGAACTTTTGTTCCGCCATCGCCGATCCGGGGTGGCGCTGGTGGCTTTGCACCAGCATCTCGCACAGTCCCGCGCACGCGCCGAAGTTGCCGTCGATCTGAAACGGCGGATGGGTGTCGAACAGGTTCGCTTGGGTACAGCGGCGGAGCAGTGTCAGGTAATGCTCACGGGCGGCGTCGCCGTCGCGGAGGCGGGCGAAGAAGTTGATCATCCAGGCGCGGCTCCATCCGGTGCCGCCGCCGCCCTTGGCGAGGCGGGCGTCCAGCACCTTGCGCGCTCCGGTTAGAAGATCGGGGGTTGCGGGGGAAATGAGATCGAACGGATGGAGCCCGATCAGGTGGGAAATGTGGCGGTGGCCGGGTTCGGCCTCCTGATAGGGCTCCGCCCATTCGAGGATGCGTCCGTCGGGACCGAGTCTGATCGGCGGGAGTTTCGCCTTCGTGGTGGCAATCCGCTGGCGGAGCGCGCCATCCGTGCCAAGAATGGCGGCGGAGCGGTCCGCGGCGTCGAGCGTGGCGCGGACGATGCTCATGTGATAGGTGGACCCCGCGGTGATTCGGGAGGGCTTGCGGGTTGTCGGATCGATATAACTGTTTTCCGGCGATGTGGATGGCGCGATGACCAGCGATCCGTCGGGTGCGGGAACCAGGGTGTCGAGCACGAACTCGGCCGAGCCGGCCAGTATCGGATGGAGACGGCGGAGGAAATCCCGGTCGCCGCTGAACTGATAGAGATCGAACAACTGCGCGGTCATCCATGCGCCGCAGAGCGGATCGAGCGAGGAGTTTTGAAACTGCGACTGGAGGGTGGACGCGCTGGGCGAAACCCGCCCGAACGGGTTGGTGGCGAGATAACAGGTCCACCCGTCGGATTGATAGAGCCTGCGGGCGGACTCGCGGCCGCGGGCGGCGAGGCGCTCGAACCAATCGAGCAGCGGGGCGGAGGTTTCCATCAGGTTGGCAGGTCCGGCGGGCCAGTAATTCATCTGGAGGTTGATGTTGAGATGGAAGTCCGATTCCCATGGCGCCCACATCTTGTCGTTCCAGATCCCTTGCAGATTTGCCGGCAGGCGCGCGGGGCGACGGGAACTGCCCATCAGCAGGTAGCGTCCGTATTGGAAATGCAGCGCGACCAGTCCGGGGTCGTCTCCACCCGTTCTAACCGCGGCAAGCCGGGCATCGGTGGGCAGCGCTTCAAGCCGGGAATCGGGTACGCCGAGTTGGACCGATACCCTGCCGAACATCGAGCGATGTTCGGCCAGATGGGCATCCGCAAGCGCGCGGTAGGTTTTCCCGGAAGCCTTGGTGAGGATCCCGCCGCAGCGGCGCGCGGGATCGATCGAGCGGTCAAAGTCCATGCGCCGCGGATCGTAATCGGTGGCGGCGGTTAGGAGAATCACCGCTTCGGTGGCGCCGGAAATCCGCAGGCGGTCCGCCTCGGTGGTTAGAGTGCCGGAATCGGTCCTCGCCCGCATCGCCGCCGCGAAGCGCATGTGCGGCCCGCCGGGCCCGGAGCCGCCAGGGTTGTCCTCGTAGCCGCCGTCCTTCTTTTCCACATCGACGATTTGCCCGGTCATCAGCGCGCCATCGGCGATCTTCGCATCGCGCTGCCGGGACAGCGCGGCGGCGAAGGAAAGGGTTCCGGGTTTGTCGGTGGCGACGCGGATCACCATCACGTCGTCCGGCGCGGAAACGAATACCTCGCGGGTGATGGTCGCGCCGTCGCGTTTGAATGAAACGCTGGCGATACCGGTGGCGAGGTTGAGTTCGCGGCGGTAGGAATCCGCCGGTCCGGGACCGAAGTCGAGAGTTAGATCGCCGAGAGGCTCATAGGATCGGAACGAGGTCGGCGTGGCGGTCAGGTGTTTCACGCCATAGGCCTCGGCTTCGGCGTTCTTTCCTTCGAGAACGAGCCTGCGCACTTCGGCGAGGTGTTTCGGGAAATCGTCCGGCCATGCCTCGACCGGGCATCCGGCCCATAAGCTCTCCTCATTGAGTTGGATCCGTTCTTTGGCCGGATCGCCGAAGACCATGCCGCCGAGCCTGCCGTTTCCGATAGGCAGCGCCTCGTTCCAGTTTTTCGCCGGTTGGGCGAACCAGAGCGACTCGGCGGCCGCCTGGCCGGCGAGGCTGATCGCGAATCCTATCAGAGTCAGGTGTCGGAACATGAAATTCGGTTGCTGAGGGTGTCAGGGGGTGGCCTTGGGCTTCGCCTTGGGCTTGGCCGCCGGTTTCGGGTTCATCGGCCAGTTGGGATCGTCCTTGCGACTGGATTTCATGAGGCCGACCGCCTTCTTCACCAACTCCGGCTTGTCTTTGGCGAGGTTGGTGTTCTCTCCGGGGTCGGATTTCAGGTCGTAAAGTTCGACGGGTGCGTTGGGTCCGTTTTTCACGGCTTTCCAATCGCCGAAACGGACCGCTTGGATGGGTTTTCCCTCGTGGAGTTCCCAGTAGAAGCATTCGCGCTTCGGGGCGGGGCCGCCCTTCAGATGTCCGGTTAGAGAAAGCCCGTCGGGTTTGAATCCATCCGGAAGCTTCGCGTCCGCGAGTTCGGCGGCGGTGGGCAGGAAATCCCAGAACGCCCATGGTTCGTCGGAAACCCGTCCGGCGGGAACGGTGCCCGGCCAGCGCGCGATGGCGGCCTGCCGGAGTCCGCCCTCGTAGAGTCCGCGTTTGTAGCCGCGGAGACCGTTCGCGCTTTGCTGAAAGAGTTTTCCTAACGGCGATTCGGGCGCGAACGAGGATCCGTTGTCGCCGGAGACCATGATGAGCGTGCGGTCATCGATCTTGAGTTCCTTGAGCAGCGACAGCACACCGCCGACATCGCTGTCGAGGCGGGTGACCATCGCGGCATAGGCTTTCTGCTGCGCGGTCCACGGTTTGTTTTGATAGATCCCGAGATCGTCGATTTCGTATTGCGCGTGCGGCAGCGTGATCGCGTAGAAGAAGAAGAACGGCTGGTCCTTGTGGCTGCGGATCCAGCCCAGCGCGTCCTGTTGGATGAGATTCTGCGCGTAGGTCTTCGGTTTCAAATCGATTCGTTTGTCGTCATTGTAGAGGTATTCCGGGAAATAGTTATGTGCGTGGCGCTGGCAGTTGTAGCCGAAGAAATGGTCGAAGCCGTTTTTCAGCGGGCTGCCGGCGGTTTCGAACATGCCCATGCCCCATTTGCCGCCGCAGGCGGTGGCGTAGCCGGCGGTTTTGAGTATGGAAGCCACCGTGACGGTACCCGCGGGCAGGGGAAACTGGCCTTCGCCAGGGGCAATCTCGCGGTTGGCGCGGACCGGGCTGTGGCCCATGTGGAGGCCGGTCATCAGCGACGTGCGCGATGGCGCGCACACCGAGGTGCCACAATACGCCTGCGTGTAGCGGGTGCCCTCCGCGGCCATGCGGTCGATATTTGGCGTTTGGATCAGTTTTTGGCCATAACAACCGAGATCGCCCTGGGCGAGGTCGTCCGCGAGTATGTAAATGATGTTGGGTTTAGGCGCCGGAGCCGCAATGGCGGTTAGCGCGGTGGTTGCCAATAGGGATAGAACGCGCGGGATCATGGGATTGGAGAGTCAGGGGTTGGGAGAAGCGGCTTTGTTGTGAGGTTATTGGGGCTTTTTCGGCTGATTGCGGCCTGCGAGCCCGGGGAACGCGGGTTTGGCGAGTTCGCGGTTCCAGGCGTCGAGCGCGGATGTCAGATCGGCGGGTGGTTCGGCGCCCGGTCCGGATTCGCCGGGGTCCTTGTCGAGAAGATAGAATGCCTGAGCGGCCTTGGGCGGACGGACGAGCTTGCGGTTGCCCTCGAGCGCCGCGCTTTGCGCGCCGCTGCGCCAGAACAGGCGGTCGTGCGGCGGTTTGGGGTTGATTCCGGTTAGATAGGGCATGAGATCGACACTGTCGTATTTGCGATCGGCGGGCATTGTGACGCCTGCCGCGGCCAGGGAGGTGGCGAAGACATCGAGCGAGCAAACCGGTTGGTCGTAGGTTTTTCCGGAGGGAAGTTTGCCGGGCCATGAGATGACGAAGGGCACACGCACGCCGCCTTCGTAAAGGGTTCCCTTGCCGCCGCGCAGCGGTTCATTGGATGAGCCGTTTCCGGAAGCTCCGATAGGTCCGCCGTTGTCGCTGAAGAAGAACACCAGCGTCCGTTGCTCCTGACTGGAATCCGTTAGGGCGGCGAGGGCGGTGCCGATGGCGTCGTCCATCAGGCTGACCTGTGCGGCGTATTTCCGGCGTTTCTGGTCCGAGATCGAGGCGAATCGCGCGAGGCGCTCCGGTGTTGGCTCATGCGGCGTGTGAGGCGCATTGAATGCCAGATAGAGAAACCACGGCGCATCGGTGTGACGTTTGACGAAATCCGCCGCTTCGTTTCCGAAAACGGTGGTCAGGTGCCCGGCAACATCCACGGGCTTGCCGTTTCGCTCGATGGGAATGAGGTATTCGTTCTTGATGTTGGGTTTCCAATCCAGATAGCGGTGGCCGCCGCCGATGAAGCCGAAAGTTTCCGCAAATCCGCGGACGGTGGGCCGAAACTCCGGTGCGGCGCCGAGATGCCATTTCCCAATCCAGCCGGTAGTGTATCCCGCGTCCTTGAGGAATGCCGGGAGGAGTTTTTCGGAAACCGGAAGTCCCTCGCGGTGGTCCTCCGGGTTGTAGAACGGGTTGTTTTCGTGCCCGAACCTCTGCTGATAGCGGCCGGTCATCAGCCCGGCGCGGGTGGGGCTGCAGAACGGGTGGGAAACATAGCCGCGTGTGCAACGCAGCCCGCCTGCGGCGAGGCGGTCGAGATTCGGTGTCGGGATGTCCTTGCATCCGTGGAAACCCACGTCCGCGTAGCCATGGTCGTCGCTGACGATGACGAGAATGTTCGGCTTGCCGGGGGACTGGGCCGCGGGGAGCAGGGGGGCGGTGACAGCGAAAAGGCATGTCGCGATGGGCGGAACGAGCGGAAGTTTCATGGCGTGGACAAACTGAAGCGGCTCACTACGTGGCAGGATCGGCGATTCTTGCGGCAAAATGCCATGCACGGCGGGCCACTGTTCCAAGCCGCCCATCGCACAACACCTGGTGCCGGTCGTGACAGATGTGGCAGGTCGCAGGCATTGGTGGTCGGGATTTGCCAAACATCCGTATGTGGGGTGCCGGAGCCCCATCCATCCGACCCAAACCGTCATGAAAACCGCCGTTGTCTCTTTGTTAGCTGCGATTCTCCATGTCGCGGCTGCGCTTGGAGCGGATGAACCCGCCGGGCGCATCCTGACACTCGGCGCACGTTATGCCGCCGGACCGGTCGAAGCGGATTCGGCTGGACGGGCTGGCAGGCCGGGGATAGGGAAGGATCATGCGCGCGCTTTGGATAGGTTTGGTGGCGATGGTTTTGGCCGGTTGTGTTGTTGGATCGTCTCCGGGAAATGGGGAGAGGAGTTCCGGAATCCCGGACGGTGTGAAACGCTTGGCCGATGAAGCGGATCCGGCACCGGTGAAACCCGCGATTGCTGTTAGGGCACCGGAAGTGGTGAGGCGGGAGGTGGCGGGGATCCGGTTCGAGGGGGTGGCATTTGACTCACGGAGCCATCGGCTGCGGGTGGCGGATCAAGTTGGCGGCCCTGGCAGCCGCTGGGCGGATGCGGAGGCGGTGGCGCGCGATTTCGGCGGATTGGCGGCGGCGAACGCGGGATTTTTCACTCCGGAGGGAGACCCGTTGGGGAAGGTGGTGGCGGATGGAAACGCGGCGGGCGCGTGGAACCGCTCTTCGTCGCTGGGTTCCGGAGTTTGGATGGAGGACGGTTCCGGGGCGATGTCCATCCGGAGGCGGGAGCACGCCTCCGCGGAGGGTGTTAGGGAATTGCTGCAAGCCGGGCCGATGCTGGTGGATCGCGGACGCGCGGTGGACGGGCTGGACGCGACAAAGGTGAGCGTGCGGTCGATGGTGTTGTGGGATGGTGGCTCGCGCTGGTGGTTGGGCCGGGCCGCGGATTGTTCGCTCGCCGGATTGGGCGCGGCCTTGGCGGCGGAGCCCCCGGCGGGATGGCCGGTGGCGATGGCGCTCAATCTAGACGGCGGGCGCTCTTGCGATCTCTCGGTTTCGGCCGGAGTTTCAGGCGGTCCGCTGGTGAGACGGGCTTTGTGGAATCGTCCGGTTAGGAATTTCCTCGTTCTGGTGCCGCGGGGCGGTTGATCCCGGTGGCGGAGTTTGGATTTGCCAGCGGCGGGCGGGTATGGCCAGACTCGCGCGGATGGAAAAGCGGATGCCGAAATTGGTCCGGTTCGGGACGCGGGTGCTCAGGGATTTTTTCCTGCGCAACCACGGGCTGTTGCTAACCGGCGCGGTGGCCTACAACATGATGTTCTCGCTGATTCCGCTTTGTGCGGTGATGATTGTGGCGTTTTCCCATTTCTTCGAGCCGCGTCTGCTGATCGAGTCGATGAGTTCGGAAGTGGCGCTGCTCGCGCCGGGCTTCGTGCCCACACTCACGGAGGTCCTCGAAGGCTTTATCAACCATCGGCAGGTGGTGGGCTGGACCGGGGTGGTGGTGCTGCTCTTTTTCAGTTCGCTGGCATTCAGGGTGTTGGAGGATGCGTTCGCGATCATTTTCCACCGGCCCTTGCCGACCTTGAAACGGAGGTTCTGGGTATCGGCGATGATGCCTTATCTGTTCATTCTGATTGTGGCCGCCGGGTTGATCGCGATCACTTCGATCAACGCGCTGCTGGAGTTGCGGGGCGGGATTCTGGCGAAGTTTCCGCAGTTGAACGAAGCGATCCAACGGATAGGCGGCCCGCTGATCTATGTCACCGGGCTGCTGATGCTGGTGCTGTTGTTCACCCTGCTTTACAAGATCATGCCGGTGGCGAAGGTGCGGTTCCACCGGGCGCTTGCGGGCGGCCTAACCGCCGCGGCGCTGTGGGAGATCACCCGGCATGTTCTGATCGCCTATTACACCCGGGTATCGATCGTCAACGTGGTGTATGGTTCGATCGCGACGGTCATCATCGTTCTGGTGACGATGGAAATCGTCGCGCTGATTCTGTTGTTGGGCGCACAGGTGATCGCGGACCTGCAGCGCAACGCCAACCTTGGCATCCCATGGCACGAGGATCCGGAAAAGCTTCCAGGTGTCGTGGCCGAGCCGGAAACCGTCGGGTTTCCACGGTTTGATTGAACCGCGAAAGTCGCGGGTTCGCCGATACGTAATGGGCCACGATGAAAAGCATGCTCACGAAAACCAGCATAGGAATCGGAATGGCCGGATGGGTGGCCGCGGCCGGTGCGTCCGGCGCCGAATGGAAGACCTCGGAAACCGGCGGTCGCGTGGAGGTTTCCAACGGCGAAACGCTGGTGGCCGCTTGGCAGGCGCGCCCGCTGGAGGCACCCAAGGGCGGCGCGAAATTCGCCGCCAGCGCGTTTTTCCATCCGCTGCGGACGCCGGGCGGTTTCGAATACACCGCCGTCCAACCGGCCGATCACCTGCACCATTTCGGACTCTGGTGGCCATGGAAATTCATCGAGGTCGGCGGCAAACAATATAACACTTGGGAAATCCAGGAAGGGAAAGGGGGGCATCAGGCGGTGTCCGCAAAGCGCCTCGAAGGCAAGCCGGGCGAGTGGAAATGGGAGTTTCATAACAAAACGGTCGTCAAGCCTCAGGGGGGTGGGGAACAGGCGGCCATTCTGGAAACCGCGACGGTCACCCTGACCCAGCACGGCAAGGACGGGGTGGCAATGGACATTCTGCTGGACCAGCGGGCCGCCGGAGAGCCGGTGACGATCGTCAACTACCGTTATAGTGGGTTCTCATGGCGCGGACCGCTCTCATGGAACAAGGGCAACAGCCGGATGACAACCAGCGAGGGACTGGACCGCAACAAGGCCAACGGAAAGCCCGCCCGTTGGGTGGTCGTGAGCGGAGCCACGCCGGGCGGCAAGGCATCGGTGTTGATGATGACCGCCGCCGCGACGCCCGAGAAACTGCGCGTGTGGGACGATACCATGAACGGCGGAAATCCCTTCGTGAACTTCAATCCGGTGACCGACAAACCGCTGCCGCTGGACGCGGAGCATCCGGAAGTGAGCAAACGCCTCTACCGGGTGATCGCCGCCGACCACGAGATCGACGCCACCGCCGCCGAGGCCGAGTGGAAGGCATGGCGGGGGCAATAGGCGCAGCAGGTGTGAAGATCGCCGGATTTTGGAATGGCGGGCGGGGCGAAAGTCGTGCAGGATCGGCGGCGATGGCTGCCCGAACGACACGAATGAATGGTATTCTGGCCGGTTTCTCGGTTGGATTGTTAGCCGGATTGGCCCACGCGGCGGATCCGATGATGAGGATCGATCTCGGAGGAGGATCCGGGCTCGATGTGGTGCTGGTGCAAGCCGGTGAGTTCGATCAGGGATCGCTACCTGATGAAGCCGGACGCGGCCAGGACGAGGCGCGCCGGCGCGTGCGGATCACCAGTGACTACTATATCGGTCGTAGTTCGGTAACGGTCGGGCAGTGGGAACGTTTCGTGGCGGAGACCGGTTACCGGACCGAAGCGGAAACGGGCACGAGCGGCGGATTCGGCTGGAATGGGAGCGGGTTGGTTCAGGAAAAGCGGTTCAACTGGCGGACGCCGGGATTCACCCAGGCTGCGGATCATCCGGTGTGTCTGGTGACGTTTCCCGACGCGCAGGCGTTTTGCGCATGGATGTCGCGAAAGACCCGGCGCGAAGTGACGCTGCCGACCGAGGCGCAATGGGAATTCGCCTGCCGGGCGGGAACCGGCACGCCATGGCATTCGGGAAGTGGTCCCGAGGATTGCGATCGCGGATTCTGGCATAAGGGAAACGCGGGTAACGGCACGCGCCCGGTGGGCAGCCGTCCGCCCAACCCATGGGGACTTTCGATAGGCGGCAACGTGAGCGAGTGGTGCCTCGATTGGTATGCGAACTATCCGGCGGGCGAGGCGTCCGACCCGCGGCAGGACAATCCGAATCTCAGTGACAAACCCCGGCGGGTTTTGCGTGGGGGATCCTGGATCCGGGATGCGAAAAACACCCGCAGCGCCGCCCGATACCGGGCCGATCCGCGCAGCCGCAATGCGGATATCGGTTTTCGGATCGTTTGTTCGACGGCTGAGCCGACACCGGTATCCACGCCGACGCCGGTGGCTCCTCCCGCGCCGAAAGTGGAGGCCGAACCGGGTGATCCGCCACGCCAGCAGCCGGTCGCTCCGGCTCCGGCATCCGAACCTGCGCCTGGTAGATCGTCCGGTTCCTCCGGAAGTTCGGGGGTGGTGGTGAATACGGGAATCAGCGGTTTGCTAGGCGGTCTGTTTTGTCTGGCGGTTCCGATTCTGGTGGTGGTGCTGCTGTTCAAGTTTCTAACCGGAAGTGGTCGCGCCGTTTCCACGTACGTGCCGGCGGATCCTCCGGTTCCGCCGAAACGCAGGCAGTTGATCCGCAAGGCTTCCGATGGATTCTGGATCGATGGCGACTGGCCGGTCGGCACCGCGCTGCGGATCCATTATGTGGTGAATGGATTGCCAGCGGATCTGACCATGGACTACCGTCCGGGGCCGGATGGCCAGTTCGTGTACACCGGCGGCGACGCGGCATCGGTTAGTGTCGTGCCGGACGGTGACGATCCGATGCCCGTTCCTGCGCCGCTTTTCGTCCCGCCTCCGGTTAGCGAGGAGCGCCATGTGGATCCGCCGCGGCATGATCCGAGGCCGCCCCGCTTTCCATCCGCCTACTGACATTCGGGAATGGTTGGAGGAGATTGGCAAGCATGCGTGACGGACGGTGAACCGCGCCGGCCGTGGTTGGCCGCGCGCACCCGGCGGAGTTTGTTGGCCGCGGGCTTCGTGCGGATTGCAGAGGATCCGGAGGTGCTGTCTGGGGAAGGTCCGGTTCTTCTGGTCCGGGCCGGGCAGGTGTTGGCGAAACCACGGGACTTCCGCCCGCCGCCGGGTGGTGATCGCCCGTTGATCGGGGTGGGCTTGCCTCCGTCCGGAGAATGGGGAGATTTCCACGCCGTCCACGGCGGTCTCTATCCGGCGGAGCATCCGCTGCCGCCAGTGCTCTGCGAGTGGCATGCGGGATTGGAGTCCGCAAAGCACCGGATCAATGGAGGTCTGCCGGAAAAGGAGTGTCGGATCGTGCATTGGACGCCGCTTGACCTCGCGGCCACCGACGAGCGGATCGCGATCTATCAAATCGTGACCAGTCTGCAACATGGTGGGGCGGAAATGATCGCCCGCGAACTGGCGATGGCACTGCCCGAGTGCGGCGTGGCCGCGCGCCTGGTGGTGTTGGGGCATCCGCATCGGAAGCCGCTGGAATACCCGCCCGGAACGCTCGATCTATCAGGCGTGCCACGGTCCGAGCGGGCCGCCGCGCTCGCGGTGCGGGCGGTTGCGGACGGGGTGGATTTGCTGCACGTTCATCTGACTGGCGTGGCCGCGACCCGCGAGCTTTCGGCCTCGGGCATTCCCGTGATGGCCAGCGTTCACAACACGCGCGCGGGTTGGCCGGGCGGTTGGGAAACCCTGCGGAAAGGGGATGTGGCGCTGATGATCGCCTGTTCGCGCGCCGTGGAGAACGAGCTGCGCGAGGCGCTGCCGGGCATTCCGGTGCGGACGGTTTGGAACGGCATCCGGCCCAACCATTTTCCCGAAACTCCGATGCCATCACGCGACGGTGGATTCACCCTCGCCTGTGTGGCCAATCCCCGGCCCCAAAAGCGCCTGCACCTGCTTCCCGCCATTCTCGCGGCGACCGACAAGGCGCTCGCCGCCGCCGGCCTAACCGGCATTGGGGCGCGGTTGGTGATCGCGGGCGAAACATCGCCCGACCTGGCGGATGCCGTGGAGGCCCGCGCGCTGACCGATGCCGAGGCGGTTAGGCTCGGTGTGGCGGAGCGGCTCCGGTGGACCGATGGCGCGGTTCCGGTGCGGGAGGTTCTGGCCGACGCCCACGCTCTGGTGTCGTGCAGCGCGCACGAGGGGCTGAGTCTGGCGCATCTTGAGGCTCTATCAAGCGGACGTCCGGTGGTGGCGTGCGATACCGGAGGCACGCGGGAACTCGCATGGCGGAATCCGGCGGTGATCCTGATGGATCCGGATGCCCCGCCGGAGGATTTCGGGGCTGCCCTGGCCAAAGTTCTGCTCGAGCCGCCACCATCGGCGCATCGTCTGGTTTGGCGGGATTTCACCACCTCCCGCATGGCCGCGCGGGTGGCGATGCTCGCGCGGCAGGTTGTGAGCGGGCACGGCGCGACCGGAGAGGCCCTGTGGTTCGTGACCAACAATCTATCCACCGGAGGGGCGCAATCGTCGCTCCGGCGATTGGTCAAGCGGATACGGTCGTCCGGGCGGGAGGTTCGGGTCGCGCTGTTGCAGGAATACCCCGAGCATCCCACGGCGGGGCGGCTTGATCTGCTGGATGCCGGCATTCCCGTTTTTGTTCCGCCGCCCGCGGGGCTGATCGATCCATCGGACGCGGTTGACCGGATTCTATCAGAAATGGCGGTGGCTCAGCCGGGTTCGGTGGTGTTTTGGAACGCGATCACCACCCACAAGCTGCTGCTGGCCGATGCCCTGCCGTTTGGCAAGGTGTTCGATATTTCGCCGGGGGAGATGTGGTTTTCATCGTTTGACCGGTGCATGGAGAACCCGCCACCGGGATTGCCGTGCAGGTCGGCCGAGGACTACGGGCGGTTGTTGGAAACGATGGTGGTCAAATATCACGCCGAGGCCGCGAGGGCGGCGATGTTGGGTGCGCCGGTGGCGGTGATTCCCAACGGAGTGGAGATGCCCGATGGATATGGATGCAAATCGCCCCGGTCCGGTCCGCCGGTCTTCGGGACGGCGGTTAGAATCAGCCCGCAGAAGCGGATCGACGAGTTGTTGGACGCGTTTCGAATCGCTCTGCCGGAGATATCGGGAGCGGTGCTGAGAATTGCCGGCGGGGTGGAAACCGGAGCGGACGAATGCGCCGCGGAATTGCGGGAGATGGCGGAAGGTTTGCCGGTGGAGTGGATGGGCGAACTTCGTGGCGAGGCGCTCGCCGGGTTTCATGCGGAATGTGATGTTTTCGTGATGATCTCGGATCCGGCAGGCTGTCCGAACGCTTCGTTGGAAGCGCTTGCCGCAGGGTTGCCGGTAATTGCCACCGATGTGGGCGGCGCGTCCGAGCAGGTTTTGGACGGCGTGAACGGACGGTTGGTTCCGGCCCGTGACATCGGGGCTTTCGCGCGGGCGATGGTGGATCTCGCCCATGATCCGGAACGACGCCAAGCGATGGGAGATGCCGCGCGCGAACACATTCGCCGCCACTTCATGTTGGAACGGATGACTCTCGATTACCTCAAGCTGTTTTGTACCGATGAGCGGATCTAACACACATCGCCGCGCGCTTGTCACCGGGGCTTCGGGCTTTATCGGGAGTTATGTCGTTCGCGGAATGTCGGATGCCGGATACGATGTGACCGCGCTCGATATCCGGAATACTCCGGCGCTGCCCGATGGGGTCGGGATGGTTGTCGCGGACATCAGGCATGATCCGTTTCCCGAGGAGCCGTTCGACGTGGTGATCCACCTGGCGGCGCTGGGGGGCGTCAGAGCGTCGGTGGAGCGCCCAGCCGACTATCAGGCGACGAACGTGGATGGCACGCGGCGATTGTTGGATTGGGCGTCGTCCGGGTGGTGCGGTCGCGTGGTTTTCGCCTCGTCATCGAGCGTGTACGGCGTCACCGGCGGTCGGGCCAGCGTGGAGACCGATCCGCCCGCGCCGCTGAGTCCCTACGCGGTGACGAAGGCGGCCGGTGAGGAGTTAGGGAGGCGGTTCGCTGTTGAGGGGCGGACATTCACGGCGCTGCGGTTTTTCACGGTATGGGGAGAGGGTCAGCGACCGGATCTGGCGCTCGCGCTGTTCAGGCGGAAATTGCAGGCTTCCGAAGCGATCACCGTGTTTGGCGATGGACGGCAGCGGCGGGACCTGACCCACGCGTCGGATGTGGTTAGGGCGGTGCTGGCAGCGGCGGACCGTTCCGGGCCTGGGTTCCGGATCTTCAACATCGGAACGGGGCGCAACCACTCGGTTTTGGAAATGGTGGGGGCCTTGGAGAGCAAACTCGGTCTAACCGCCAATTTGCGGTTTGAGCCGGGTCATCCCGCGGACGTGCCGGAAACCCTCGCCGATCCCCGTCGGGCTGCGGAAGAGTTGGGCTGGATCGCCCGTGTCCGGTTTCCCGATGGGTTGTGACGTGGGGAAGGGAATGTCCGCGGTCACTTGCCGGAGGCCTTGCCAAACTCCCGCAACGTCTGGCGGAATGCGGACGCGGGTTGGTTCGCGGTGACCGCTCCGCCGGTGCGGTTGACGATGTGGTTGATCGCGCTGCCCGGCTTTCCGTTGAGCCAGATGGTGGTCAGGTTGCGCAATCTAACGCCCTCGGCGACGGGTGCTTCGATCGCGCTGTCGAGTTCCACCGCGGCATCGCGGAAATAGCAGTACACGCCGAGCCCCCATGCCTCGTGGCGGGTCACTGAGTCGGCGACCTTGTAGGAGGCGTAGCCTTTGGTTTTCCCGTTCATCCAGGATGCTTGGTCCGGAACGTCGTAGGGGATTTCGGATTGATAGAAATACAGACGTCCGCCATTGCCGTTCCAGAGCGTCTGGTATTGGTTGTGGTGTTCGTTGAAGAGTCCGTAGATGATCGCGTTGTCGCCGTTGACGACGAGGCCGTTTTTGGTCGGGTTTCCGGTCCATGAAGCGCCGGAACCGTGGTCGGCGCGCCAGATCCAGATTTGGTCGGCCACCACATCGCGGCTGTTGATCCGGATGCCGGTGTCATTTCGGCCGGGCGCGGGGCCGCCGGTTCTGACAGTTAGATCATAGAGGAATGTGGGATCGGCCGCGTGGCTGGCTGAGCAATCGGGTGGTCCTACGTCGAGGATGACCGGCGAGTTCGCGGGGCCCGCCTCCAGCGTGAGGCCGGCCAGGGTGACGCCGTCCACGTCCGCGATCGAGATGGCGGCCTTGCCGGTGGTTGGGATGAGGGATGGCAGGCCCAGGCCGAACAGGATGGTTCCCGGTTTGGTGATTTTGAGGGTTTCATCCAACCGATAGACGCCCGGCGTGAAAAGCAGGTGCCTGCCGTCCGCGAGGGCCGCGTTGAGCTGGGCGGCGGTGGCGGTTTCCGGGCGGGCGATCAGGAACTTGTCGAGGGGGATATCTTTTCCGAGAGGCTGCGAGCCCGACCAAGAGGTTCCTTTCGCGTTCTTGCGGAGTGCGGGGACGAATAGTTGATAGGCACCGGTTTTGTCCACGCGGAGGAACGGCTTTTCGCGGATCACCGGGGTTTCGGCGATGACGGTGTAGGCGGGTTCGGGAAACTCTCCGGCGGGCGCGTTTTCGCAGCCCACGAAGACCATGTTCCAGACCGCGTTGCTCCATCCCCCCCATTTGCTGTTGCGGGAAAGCCATTGTTGTTGGGATGCGGAGACGACTTTGCCATCAACCAATGAATCCGCCAGAAAGCCGCCGCTCGCCCAGCCGGCGTTCCAGTTGGAATCGAAATCGAACAGATGCAGCTCGCCGATGACATGCAGCCGGCGCAGCGGGGCCGCCTGGGAAACGGCGATGCGGGTGACGCCTTTGGTGGACGTCGGATTGATCGCGAGGTTCTCGATGGTCCGCCAGAAATTGCAGGTCGCGTTGGCGTTCGGCATCCATTTGGCGGGAACGTTGACGCCGCCGTTGATCCGCACGTCGTCGGGTGACAGACCGAGCCCCGCGACGTGGGTGTAAAAGCCAACATTGAAGGTCAGATCGTAGTTTCCCGGTTTGAAAAGCAGCGCATGGCGTTCGGAGCCGAACTGATTGGCTTCCATCTTTGTGAAAACGGCGTCCGCCGTCGCGCGGATCTCGGCGGCAGACGTCGTGGAATCGAACACATGGACGTTGGGGCCGAACACGGTCGAGTTAGATGGTGCGGCAAGCAGCGTCGATCCAACCAGAACCGAGAGCGCGACGGCCGCGATGCCAGACGATGCGGTTTTCTTCCGGGGTGGATGGCCGTGTGCTTTGTAAAACATGAATGAAGGATAGCGAGGTGGGCGGACGGGGACAATCCCCCCGAATAGGGTAGAGGATCGGTCACTGCCACTCGGCATCCGGTTTTGCCTGGTCTGGCTGCTGCGGAAATCTGGCTAGGAAGTGCCCCCTTGCGATTTTCCGCCCCGGCATTACATTGGGGGCGACACGCAAACCATGAGCAAACCGACCCCGCAAATCACCGTTTATCTGAAGACCTACTGTGGCTGGAGCCAGGGCGTCCGCGCCGTTTTGGCGAAGTATGGCCTGGCCTATGAGGAAAAGGACATCATCAGGAACCCGGCGTTCCGTTGGGAAATGGAGCAGCGCAGCGGCCAGTCGCTCTCGCCCTGCGTGGTGGTGGACGGAAAAATGCTCGCGGACGTGAGCGGCGAGGAGGTCGAAAACTGGCTGGTGGAAAACGGCTACGTCGAACGCAGCGACGCCGCACCGGAGGCTCCGATTTCGTCGCCCTGCGCCCACGAGGCGTGATTTCGGGGCGGAAATTCGGGATTTCCGAAAAAAAACACCGACAAACGCCCGGTCGTAGGGTTTTATACGTCCGAATGTCACTCACCTTGGCGGATTCCTGGAAACAATGGCTGGCCGAAAACGGTCCGCGGTTGCTGGTATTCGCGCGGTCGTGGGGAAATTCCCAGCACGACGCGGAGGATCTGCTGCAGGAGGCGATCCTGCGGCTGTGGCATTTTCAGGAAGACAAGGGTGGCGGTCCGCCGGATCTGCCGCTGGCGTTTTCCACCATCCGCTTCTGCGGGCTGAATCTCCACCGCTCCGAAACCCGCCGCAAAAAGCGCGAGGAGTCGATCATTTACCTCAACGACCACCAGGATGTCTGGCTCGACCCGGTGCTGGAGGACGACGAGGAGGCCACCATGCTGCGTGACGCCGTGGCCAACCTGAGCCCGAAACTCCGCGAAGTGGTCGTCATGAAAACGTGGGGCGGCCTCACTTTCGCGCAGATTTCCGAAACGCTCGCCATTTCCCAAAATACCGCCGCATCGCGGTACCGCTACGCCCTTGAGCAACTCGCTCATGAACTACGCCGACTGAAGGAGGTTCGCCATGCAAACGCCTGATTCGATCGAAGCTGCCCTTTCCCGTCTGATGCCTCCGGCGCTCAGCCCGTCCGGGCAGCGGTCCATCGAGGCGATGTTGGAAGAATTGGCCGCCACCGCAACGGTGTCGCCGCTTCCGCAGCACCGTCGGAAGTTCCGGTATCTGATCCCCTCGGGGATTGCTGCCGCGCTGATGTTGGGCACCGGCGCGATGCTCCGGACGACTGCTCCCTCCACGTTCCCGGTTTCCGTTTCCTCCGCACCGGCGGTGGTTTCGGTGGCGGTGAACGACGACGAAGGGATCGTGCTGGTCCGCGAATCGAGCCGGCTGATGGAACTTTCCGACGAAGGCTGGCTCGGCACGCCCGATGGCGACGCCGTGCAGGCTGTCCGCAGCCGGGTGATCGAGGCCAGCACCTTTCTCGACGAGGAAACCGGCGAGGAGGTGGTGGTGTCCGAACCCCGCGAGGAGACCGTCCTGATGCCGGTGTCCGTGTTTTGATCATTTTTCCCTGATGAAAGCGTTTTCGCTCGTTGCCGTTTGCGTTTCCGCCAGTTTTCTGGTGGCAGGCGACGAGCGTCCCGCGGATCCGGTGGATCAGAAATCCCCCAAGCCTCCGACGCCCGAATTGGTGCCACCACCGCCGACGCCGGTGAAGCCGAAACCGCCGGCCGGGGTCTGGCTGGGCTGCGATTTCGCCAAGCCCGATCCGACCGCGATCGCACAGCTTCCCTCTCTGCCGCCCGGCATGGGCTTGGTGGTTCGCCGGGTTTTTCCGGATAGCCCGGCGGAAGCCTCCAAGATCGAAATGATGGACGTGATCTGGAAGTTCGACGACCAGATGATCGTCAACCAGAGCCAGCTCGCCACGCTTCTCAACCTCAAGAATCCCGGCGACGGCGTGAGCCTGACGGTCTTCCGCGCGGGAAAGTCGATAGAGGTTTCCGTCAAACTGGCCGCCATTCCGCCTGAGATGGCCGAAACCTTCGAGCGGATGCGCGAGTGGATGAGGTTTCCGGACGAACCGGGCGGTCTCGGTGAGAAAATCGTGGACCGGGGTGATCGCACCGCCACCTACAAGACCGAACACGGCAAAGCGGTGGTCAAACGCGATGGGGAAGACTATCAGGTGACCATTCAGGATCCCAAGGGAGCGGAGTTGCTCAACAAGAAATTCCCCGCCGATGGCAAGTGGGACGGTATTCCCGATGGCTGGCACCGCCGGGTTTGGGTGCTGCGCCGCAGCCTCGATTTCGCGTTGGAAAACAACAACCTCGCTCCCGTGCGCCCGCCGCGTCCCAGAGTGGTCCCGTCCCCAACCGAAGCGGTGATGCCGCCGCCCGCGGTCGTCTCTCCTCCGGGCAAACCCGCCTCGCCCGAGACCCCGGAACATTGAGATTCCGAACAATCTCGATTTTTTTCCCGGAATGCCTTGCGTTTTGCAAGTCGGTTCCCCATGTTCCGCGCCATGCATCCTGACGTGGCAAAGCTGGTTGAGGCCGGGCGCATTCCCAAACCTGTTGGCGAGCGCCTATCCCAATTGGCACCCGGTAAATTCTGTTTTCACAAGTCCTTCGGCGCCGGAAAGGTCGTCGAGTGGGACCTTCCTGCCAAAAAAGTCACCATCGACTTCGAAAGGGCCGCGGGGCAGGTCATGGAACTCCAATTCGCGTTCCAAAAAACCGAGCCGCTCCCGGACGACGATTTCCGCGCCCGGAAAATCGAGGAAATCGAGGAACTCCGCTCCCGCTCCAAACAGGACCCGGTCGAACTGCTGGTCCATCTGCTGGAAAGCCACGGCGGTGGCATGACCGGCGATGCCGTGGAAAAGGAGCTTTGCGGCACGGTCATCCCCGAGGCGAACTTCAAGAAATGGTGGGACGCTGCCAAAAAGGCCCTCAAGGACAGCCGCCGGGCGGTCGTTCCCGCCAAGCGCACCGAAATGATCACCCTGCGCGGAGCCGGCCAATCGCCTGCCCAGGCGCTGGTGGCCGACTTCGAGGCGGCCCGCGATATGAAGGGCATGATCAAGGCGCTCGAAGCCATCGCCGCCGACATCGGCGCCTTCGCCACCGAACCCGACGCGCTCAAGCGTTTGCTCAAGGATATCGACGAGGGATCTCGCAAGGCTGCCAGGGTCCAGTTGGGCCAGGCGCTCCAACTGGTTTCCGCCCGCGACGAGGTGATCGATTCCTCACAGACTCTCGAACTCGATCCGGAGGCCGTCAAACTGGCCGATCTGGTCCGTGGCGCGGAAACCACCAAGCTGGCCGACGAGGTGAGCACCCTGCCCACCACCCGCCAGCGCGCGGTGTTCGAGGCGTTTCCCGCGGCTTTCGGAGATGATTGGATCGAGAAAATCGTCAAGGTGTTCGACAAGGTCGGGGCGCGTGGCGTCACCGAGATCGCCCGCATTCTAACCGAGCATGGCGGGCTTCCGGCCCTGCTTCAGCACTTGCGGACCGCGCTTGCCCGCCGCTCGCTGGCGGTGGACGCGGTGATCTGGGTGTGCCGCGAGCGCGAGGGTTCCTCGGCGGAGGTCTTCACCCCGGACGTCGGCGCGTGCGTGCTCAATTTGTTGGAAAACGACCACCTTGCGGACGGACCGCGCAAGACCACCCGGTTGCAGTCGCTGCTGAATGATGACAAGACGCTGTTAGGTGATCTTGTCGCCGGGATGGACGTCAACGAGTCGCGCAATTTCGCCCGGCGTCTGCTGGACTGCCCGGTGTTCGGCGAGTTGGAGAAGAAATCGCTGATGGCCCGGATCATCAAGGCCTGCCCGGCCACCGCGGAGCTTGTTAGCGGCGACGGCGGGAAGAAGCGCGAGGAGCCGCTGCTCGTTTCATGGGAAAGCCTGGAACGCAAGAAGGTGGAACTCGACGAACTGATCCGCGTCCGCATTCCGCAGAACACCAAGGACATTTCCATCGCCCGCTCCTACGGCGACCTTCGCGAGAATTTCGAATACAAGTCCGCCAAGGAACTCCAGCGCTATCTCGGCCACCGAAAAAACGAGTTGGAAAAGGACATCGCCCGCGCCCGCGGCACCGATTTCAAAGGATCGGACGCATCTTCGGTCAATATCGGCACGGTCGTCACCCTCGCGGATGCCGCCGGTGTGGAATCCACCGTCACCGTGCTCGGCGCATGGGATTCCGATCCGGAAAAACATCTGGTTTCCTATCTATCCGAAGTCGGCAAGGCGCTGCTGGGCCGCAAGCCCGGCGAGACCGCCCGCGTCCGCGACACCGCCACCGAACAGATGCGCGACCTGACGATCCTGTCGATCCGCCCGTTCATGCCCTAACTAAATTTCAAATTTCAGATTTCAAATTTCAGATTTCAAATTTCAGATTTCAAATTTCAGATTTCAAATCCAACACCTCTCCCCAACCTAACACAACACACCGAACCCCACATATATGGACTATACCACCATTGTTGAAATCCGCGGCCGCGAGGTCATTGACTCCCGTGGCAATCCCACCGTTGAAGTTGACGTGCATCTTGAAGGCGGAGCGATCGGCCGCGCGGCCGTGCCCTCCGGAGCTTCCACCGGCGAACACGAGGCGGTGGAACTGCGCGATGGCAACAAGGCCCGCTACCTCGGCAAAGGCACCCTCAAGGCGGTTGAAAACGTGAACTCGGTCATCGCCCCGGCGCTGCTCGGCTATGACGCCACCGAACAGGCGTCCATCGACGCCGCCATGCTCGGTCTCGACGGCACCTCCACCAAGAAGAAGCTCGGCGCCAACGCCATCCTCGGCGTTTCGCTCGCCGTGGCCAAGGCGGCGGCCGCCCAGCTCGGCATCCCGCTTTACAAATACCTCGGCGGCCCGAACGCCAAGGTGCTCCCCGTGCCGATGATGAACATCATCAACGGCGGCGCCCACTCGGACGCCCCCATCGACTTCCAGGAGTTCATGATCATGCCGATCGGCGCGCCGACCTTCCGCGAAGGTCTCCGCTACGGCGCGGAAGTGTTCCACTCCCTCAAGAAAGTGCTCCACGACCGCGGTCTATCCACCGCCGTCGGTGACGAAGGCGGTTTCGCGCCGAACCTCAAGAGCGCCGACGACGCCCTCGGCGTGATCGCCATGGCCGTCGAGAAGGCCGGCTACAAGCTCGGCACCGATATTGCCATCGCCCTCGACGTGGCGTCCTCCGAGTTCTTCGACAAGAAGAAGAAAGCCTACGTCTTCAAGAAGTCCGACAAATCGGTCAAGAGCGCCGAGGAACTGGTGGCCTACTACGCCAAGTTGCAGAAGAAATACCCGATCATCTCGATCGAGGACGGCTGCGCCGAAAACGACTGGGCCGGCTGGAAGATCATCACCGACAAGCTCGGCAAGACCACCCAGCTCGTGGGCGACGACCTGTTTGTCACCAACACCGAGTTCCTCGCCAAGGGCATCGCCACCGGCGTGGCCAACTCGATCCTCGTCAAGGTGAACCAGATCGGTTCGCTGACCGAAACCTTCGACGCCGTGGAAATGGCCAAGGACAACGGATACACCGCCGTTCTCAGCCACCGCTCCGGTGAGACCGAGGACTCCACCATCGCCGACATCGCCGTGGCCACCAACTGCGGCCAGATCAAGACCGGCTCCATGAGCCGCTCCGACCGGATCGCGAAGTACAACCAACTCCTCCGCATTGAAGAGGAGCTGGGCGACACCGCGGTCTATGGCGTGGGCAAAATGAAGGTCCTCCGCAAGTAACGGACCCTGTCCCATCTATCCGGCGGCCGCGGGAATCAATTTCCCGCGGCCGTTTTTTGTTGGAGTGCCACCGCAGTGGACGTTCCGGCGGTTTGCCCCGTGAATCCGCAAATCTCCGCCGGCCTGCGGGTGGTGTATTGCGTCACGCGAACGCCTTCCGCAACAGCGCCAGACCCTTCGGAATCGCGGTGAGCGGATTCTCCTTGCCCTCGAACTCCAGCGAAACGTAGCCGCGGAAACCTGCCTCGCGGACAGTTTTGGCCACGGACGGATAGTCGATATCGAGGGTGTACCAACGGCCGCCGCCGTCGTAGGTTTTGGCCTGCACCAGCACCGCATAGGGTGCCAGCGCCTTGACCTGCGGCGCGTGGTCCACCAGGAAATTCCCGGTGTCGAGGGTGGCGCGCAACCACGGCGAGTTCACCGCCTCGATGATCCGGATCACGCCCTTGGCGGAGATGCCGAGGCCCCAGTGGTTTTCCAGTCCCAACAGAACGCCGTGGCGCTCGGCGGTTTTCGCCAGAGTGGAGTAGGCTTCGATCACCCACGGGAAGCCATCCTCTTCGGTGTAGCCTTCGAGTGGCGGCTCGATCCCTTTGTTAGCCATAAGGGCGTCGAAGTCCTTCGAGGTGCCCCAGCGGCCGGTGTTGACGCGCATGGTGGGAATGCCCATCCGCGCCGCGCGTTCGATGCTGGTGGTGGTGATGGCGAGGTTCTTGGCGCGCTCCTCTTTGTTGGGGCTGACGAAACCCTGGTGGGTTGAAAAGCCCATCAGGTCGAGGCCCAGCAGAAACGCCTCCCGCTTGATTCGGTTCAGGGCGTCGTCGGAGGTGTCGGTGAGCTGTTTTTCGAGGATCTCCACGCCATCGAATCCCCATTCGGCGGCACGGCGCAGGCAGTTGGGGACCGCACGCAGTTCCTCCCGGTCGAATCCCCAGAACGAGTAGGTGGACACGCCGATCCGGTTGGGTGGAAACGGCGGGGCGGGAGTGGCGGGAGCGGCCTCGGTGGCGGCGCGGACGGCTTGGGTGGCGGCCAGCGCCGAGGCACCGGTAGTTAGAAAATGGCGGCGGTTCATGGTGGCTCGGATACGATGGCTGCCGGACGTTTCTTCACGGATTTCCGCTTGCCGGACGCCATCCCGGGATTTTTCGCGGGAAAGCGGGCGAATTTTCATCTTGGCCGGGGGCGCGGCAGCGGGCAGGGTGGGTGGCGTGACGGCGCGGGTGTTGATCGACGGTTCTTCGGAGATGGTGTTTGACTACGCCATTCCCGAGGGCATGGCGGTGTCTCCGGGGTGCCGGGTGCGGGTGCCGCTGAGGCGGCAGTCGGCACTGGGCACGGTGCTCTCGACCGGCGAACCGGCGCAGGGCGATTTCGCGATCCGGGAAGTGGAGAGTCTGGTCGATCCGGATCCGCTGGTGACGCCATGCCTGCTGCGGACGGGTGCGTGGATCGCGGACTACTATGGTTGTAGTATCGAGGCCGTGGTGCGGGCGTTGCTGCCGGAATCGGTGCGGACCGAGGACAATTCCGCGAAGACGCGCAGGGTCGCGGTTTTGGCCGGGGAACCGGACGCCGCGACGATGGCGCGGTTGGAGAAACGCGCGCCGCGGCAGCATGCGCTGGTATTGTTGTTAGGTGGCGCGGCGGAAGGGCGGTTGGCGGTGGCGGATCTGGGGGATGGCAGCGCGGCGGCGCTCAAGGCGCTCGAAAAGGCGGGGATCATTCGGTTGGAAACCGAGGAGGTCCGGCGCGATCCGGACGCGGGAGACACCGAGCCGGAAGAGGTGGAGAGCGCGCCGCTGGAACTCAATCCGGCCCAGGCCGCGGCGCTCGAACGGGTGATCGCCGCCGTGGCTGATCCCGCCGGTTCCAAACCGATTCTTCTGTTAGGTGTGACCGGTTCGGGAAAGACCGAGGTCTATCTGCAAGCCGCGCGGCGTGCGCTGGACCTCGGCAGATCGGTGCTGGTGCTGGTGCCGGAGATTTCTCTAACTCCCCAGACGGTGCGGCGGTTCAAGGCCCGGTTCGCGTCGATGCGGGATCAAGTGGCGGTGCTGCACTCGCACCTCTCCCAAGGCGAGCGTTTCGACGAATGGCACCGGATCCGCAAGGGGCAGGCTCGGATCGTGATCGGGGCGAGGTCGGCGGTCTTCGCGCCGCTGCCGGATCTCGGCCTGATCCTGGTGGACGAGGAACACGAAAACACCTACAAGCAGGAAAATCCTCCGCGCTATCACGGACGCGACGTGGCGGTGCTCCGCGCCGCCTTCGAACCCTGCGCCGTGGTGCTCGGATCGGCCACGCCGTCGCTGGAATCGTGGCACAACACGATGCGCGGGAAATACGCGCTCGTCCGGCTCGACGAACGCGCCGACGGACAATCGATGCCTTTGGTTAGGGTGGTGGACATGCGCCTGGAGTCCGCCAAGCACAAGGGAGGTCCCGCCATTCTATCAGACCCATTGCGGACCGCGCTGGAGCGGCGGTTGGAACGCGGGGAGCAGTCGATCCTTTTTCTCAACCGGCGCGGGTTCGCCCGGTCCCTGCAATGTCCGGCCTGCGGCAATGTCTGCCAATGCCCGCACTGCGCGGTGGCTCTGACCTATCACAAGACCGACGAGCGGCTGGTGTGCCACGTGTGCGGCTATCAGGCGGTGGTGCCGCGGCGGTGTCCCGAATGCCGCGACCCGGCGATCATCCTGCAAGGGTATGGAACCCAAAAGGTGGAGGAGGTGTTGGCGAAGGTGCTGCCCCAGGCGAAGTTCGCGCGGATCGATGCCGACGCGATGCGGCGCAAGCACGCGCTGCGCGACACGCTCAACGCGTTCAAGAGCCACCGGATCGACATTCTGATCGGCACGCAGATGATCGCCAAGGGGCTGCATTTTCCGAATGTGACGCTGGTGGGCATCCTCAACGCCGATTTGGGGTTGCACGTTCCGGATTTCCGGGCGGGCGAGCGGACGTTCCAACTGCTCACCCAGGTAGCCGGCCGCGCGGGCAGGGGAGATCTGTCCGGCGAGGTGATCGTGCAGACGTTCACCCCGCACTCGCCGTCCATCCAATTCGCGCGGAGGCATGATTTCGACGGGTTTTCCGAGCAGGAATTGGAGTTCCGTCGGCAATTCGGGTTTCCGCCATTCGGCCATTGCGCGGTGCTCATGGCGCGGTCCAACCACGAGCGGCGCGCCGAATTCACGCTGCAGAATCTCCATCTGCGGCTCAAGGAAAACCTGCCCGACGGATTGATGTTAGGCGAGGTGCTGCCCGCGCCCCTCACAAGGTCGCACGGCCAATTCCGGTTCCAGATCGTGATCCGCTCCGCGGGCGCGCGAACGCTCAGCAGGCATGTGCAATCGGTTCTAGCCAGAACCACCCTGCCCGAGGACGTGACGGTGGTCTTCGATATGGACGCGCTGAGTTTCTCGTGAGCCGCCAGGTGAAGGCGATGGGGCCGAGAACCGTGTCGAATCGCGCGGTTTCCTCGCTCATGCCGGGTGATCGGGTGAAACCCGAAGTTTGGGGTAGTTTGGATGCTCGATTTGGAGAAACATGGGAAAGCACCGACTGATGAATGGGAAGGATTTCCCCATAATCAAAAATCACTTCAGTGGAATCAGTGATTTTCAGTTCCTCAGTGGAAAAAACGGACGCACGGATCATGCCAACTTCCGATTTCGGGTGGAACGGTACCGCGCCAGGGTGCGGCTATCGATTCCGCGGGACCGGCGGCTTGGTGTTGCGGCCGAACCATTCGGTTAGAACGCGTTTCCGATCGGTGGTGGCGGTGGCGGGCTGGTGGTTGTCGGGATTGGCATCGTGCTCGACGCTCCATCCGTCCCATTCGCGGTAGGCGTGGTAGGACCAGTCCCATCCGTATTCCTCGAAGACGCCGATGCAGTCGCGGAGGTAGTCGGCCGCGCCGGGTGCCCAGCGGATGGCGCTGAACTCGCCGGCGTAGATGTGGACGTTGTAGGCGAGTTGGAACTCGCGGACCGGTTGGAGGGCGGCGCGGATGCGGTCCTTGTTCCATTCCACGCCCTCGATCCGGCCCGGATAGGTGGTGGCTGAGGTTTTTCCATGGACTCCCTGATGGGTGAAACCACCCGGGTTGTACATGTGAATCTGATAGATCACGCGGGGAACATCGACCGGTTCCAGATCGCGGAAACCGGCGGCCGAATCCCATTCCGCCGCCTCGATGAGGATCGGGGTGTCCGGATCCACCTTGCGGATCGCCTTGGCGGCGCGGACCTGCGCGGCCAAATAGTCCGCGACACCGGGCGGGGAAGGGGAGTTCTGGACCGGTTCGTTGACCAGATCGTAGCCCCAGACCGCGGGGTTACCGCGGTAGCGGCGGGCGATTTTCTCCCAGTTGGCGATCCAGTGATTCTGATAGGAAAGCTCATGGAAGATGGCGAGATCGCTGTTGTCGTAGCGGCCGCCGGGCGGCGAGTGCATGTCGATCACCGCCAGGATGCCATGGCGGTGGCAGGCATCGAGCGCGCGGTCGAGATCGTCAAGCTCGGCGTCCAGCCAGCGGTCGTATTCGGCGAGGTCGCGGTCGGTGCCGGCCTTGCCCCAGTTGCGGGTGATCTGCCAGCGGATCAGGTTGGCGTTCCATTCGGCGCCCAGTGTTCTCAGGTCGGCCTCGCGGAATTCGTTAGGCGACATGACGCCGCGCAGTCTCGGAAGGCTATGGCCTTTGAATACGGGAGGCGGATTTTCCATCGGCGGAGGGCGCCGGACGGGGGCCTTCAGCACGGTGACTTTCACGGCATCGAACCATGCGGTGCCGGAACACCCCTGGAGTCCGAGATTCAGTTCGCCACCTTCCGCATCGGGCGCGATCCGGGTGGTGAACGCGAGTTTCCTCCAATCGAAAGTGCCCGAGACGTCGTTTTCATTCTGCCAGAAAGGTCCGGCGGATAGGGAACGGTAATGCAGCATGAATTTCACGCCCAGATGGGATGCGGCGGGCTTGGAGACGTTTTCCGCCTTGGCGAGGCACTCGAAGGAAAGCACACAGCCGCGGAATCGGGTTAGATCGAGGGGAAGGCGGAGCATGTTTCCGCCAGCGGCCTCGGCAGGGGGGACGGTGATCCGCAGCGATTGCGTTCCCTCATGGCCGACGGACCATTCCGCGAAGCCGGCCTTCGGCCATGCCTCGCGTTCCGTCGGGGTATCGAAGCCCGTGGCGAAGACGGAATCGCCGGGTTTCGGGTCGGCAATCGCGGCGGACGAGGAAACGAGTGCCACCAGGGCCATGAAGGAAAATCTCATGCCACGGGCTACGGGATGCCCAATGGTGTTAGATCACCGGCCCGTTCGTGGCATCAAGCGCCGGGCTGTTGCTCCCAGAAACGGTTGCGGAGGGCTTCCTGCGCCGCGCGGGCTTCGGCGTCCTTTTTGCTGCGGCCGCGTCCGGTGGCGAGGATTTGTCCGCACCACGAAACCTCTGCTTGGAACACCCGGCGGTGGTCCGGGCCGCTGGCGCCTACGATCCGGTAGTTAGGCGCCTGCGGTTGGAGCGCCTGGAGGCATTCCTGAAGTTCTCCTTTCGGGTTGCGTTCTTCTGGGCTCAGGGCCATCGCGCTGATTTCGGAATTGAACAGCCGGAGAACAAGTTCGCGCACCGCGCCCTGGCCGCCATCGAGATAGACGGCGCCCATCAGGGCTTCGAAAGCATCCGCCAGCGTGGACGGCCTGCGGCGACCGCCGGAGGATTCCTCGCCTTTTCCCAGCAGGACGTAATCGCCCAGATGGATCGCGTTGGCGAACCGCGCGAGCGCCTGCCGTGAAACCACGCGGGACCGGAGTTTGGTGAGGCGTCCTTCGGTGAAATCCGGGAACATCCGGTAGAGTTCCTCCGTTACGATCAACTGGACCACGGCATCGCCGAGGAATTCGAGCCGTTGGTTGTCGAAATGCGGGTTGGCCGATTCATAGGCCAAGCTCGGGTGGGTCAGGGCTTCCGCCAACAACAGGGAATTGCGGAACTTGTATTGGATTCGGCTTTCGAGAGACTGCATGAGGCGGGGCGTTTGTTTCCTTCTCTCTCTCCCGGAGCCGGACTCGGCTCCCGATGAGGGAGATGGGGTGGACGACGGGGATCGAACCCGCGACAACCGGAATCACAATCCGGGGCTCTACCACTGAGCTACGTCCACCATTTGCGGTGTGGGGCGGGCAATCTGCCCCACCCGCGGCGGTTTGCAAAGCGAAAAAAGCAGGATTTAGGGAAAAACCTGTTCGGCGATTCGGAAAAGCCAAGCAAATACCCGAACCGCTTCCATACCGAAATTCGCGTTTTGACTGCCCCTGCCAAGGCCCCCTGCGGCCGGAGACATCGCGCTCGGCCGCCATTTTCGCTGGTCAAAAAACCGGGAGAAATGCCGCTGGAGCCGCGCCCCGGTGGCTCCAAAATGCAGACATCCTGATCCGGTCGGAAAATGATTTGGCACAATTCGCGGCGGCAGCGACGTCGATGAATGGTGCTTTCTTTCTGGTTTCCGGTTTCTGGCTTCTTGGCCCAATGGTACCAAACCATTTTCCGACCGGCAAACGCAGTGGAGCGGAAAACAAGGCCTCGGATCAGGATCTCTGAAATGGATCCCGCGGCGGCGCAATCCGGAGGGTCTGGCCGTAACCGGCGGGTGGTTCCGTGTGGCGGTCCGCGGTTATGCCTGGACCTGTTTTCCGCGTAGGCGGATTCCGGCGGTTAGGGCGATGGAAAGTACGGCGCAAAGGCCGAACCCGAGGAGCGTGGACGTGCGGTTGTTGCGCCGGAGGGTTAGATCGAGGGTCATCCGGTTGGAATCCACCTGGACGCTGCGGCCGAAGGTGAGGACGGTGCCGCGCTCGGGCAGGGTGATGTCGAGCGCCTGTGGCGCGGCCTCGGCGGCAAGTTGCTGGGTCACCAGGCGGCGGGCGATCTCGCGCATGGCGGAGATTTCCTCCGAGGTGTTTCCTTCCAACAATTGATCGAGCTTGCGGGGATCGAATTCCACTTCGCCGCGCATCAGCGGGTTGTTGGCGGTCGCACGATCAAGACGTTCGTTGGAATCCGCGGTCATGTTGCGGCGGTTGTCGAGCTGGACCCGCTGGCGGCGGGTGTTGAGCCCGAGCATGGTCTGGTCGGTTTTGGTCTTGAATTCCAGAGCGCGCGCGTCTTCGTTGGTTGCTTCGTCGAGTTGGTTGCTGCGCAGGGCATTGCCGAGCGCCTGGCTGGCGAGTTCCTGTTTCCCCTGTTTCAGATAGCTGCTGGCCTGATCCAACAGCGACGACGCCCGAGCCGAATCCGCCTGGCGCTTGTTGGCCGAAAAAGCCACGTAGTCGTCGAGGCCGAAGGATTTCACGGCGCGCTCCTGCATGAGGCGGAAATCGCCGCCATGGTCGGATAGATGCCACCCCTCCGGAACAAGCACGCGCCAGACGAGGTTTTCCATCGGCACATTGAGGCGCGGGCCTTCGAGCCGCAGCGGCGACGGTGATTGGGCGGCGTAAACGAAGCGCACCGACGCCGGTTGGCCGGGCTGCGGGGACGGGAAAACATGGAACTTCCAACCGCTTCCCTCGCGGACCAGGTTGGCGGGTTCCTCGTTGACCAACACGTTGAACAGCTCGGATTTCGCCGGCAGGTCAAGCACCAGCGCGCCTTTGGCGGAAACCTCCATTTTCAGATCCACGGCCGTCATCATCTGGCCGCCTGGAGCGAGTAGGGTGGTTAGAGTGCCGGATGCCACGCGCAGCCGCAGCAGCGCCGCGAGTTCCAATTGTTTGAGTGTGACCGGCAGCGGGCCCTCCGGATCGGATAGACGGAAGCTCATCAGCGGCGCCGTGTTTCCGGCGAGTTGGCTCATGGTGGATTGGACGACGGACCAGTCCGTGCGCTGCCATCCGCGGGGGAGGGCGCCGGGTTCCAATTCCAGCCTTCCGGCCGACCGGATGGCCGCGAAATAGGCACCCACGCGGGTGTTTTCCAAGCTGACCGGTTGGAGTTGCTCCACTCCTTGGTCCACGGTGCGGCGTTGGTACTGCAATTCCACGCGCGTGTCGTCGGCGATGCCGCGTTGGAAACGGATCTCCCACAGGCCGGTTTCTCCGGGAACGGGAACCAGATCGGCCACGGCCGGGCCACTGGCGCGGACGGTCGCCGCGGAGGTCTCGTCGAGGCCCGGGATCCTCACCCGCAGGGATTTGATCGCCGCGTTCTCAATCTTATATCCTAACACAACGCGGCTGAGCATTTGCCCTTCGCGAAGGGTGGCTTCGTGGAAGACATTCGCGGTGACCCAGGGATCGAGTTTTCCGATCATCAGTTTGAGCGCCCAGTCCGCCTGGAGCAGGCGATAGGCCAGCGCGCCGGGCCGGGCTGCGGCTTTGGCAGTGCCCTTGGCCTTGTCCAGCATCGCGCCGGGATCGACTTGGGAGACCGATTGGCGGTGAACGGCGCGCACTTGAAGCCCGCGATCCGGGACGACGGCGAGTTGGCCGGCTTCGCGCGAGGCATCGAGCAGGCGGACCCGTGGTACCGGCCAGGATGCCTGCGCGCCGGGCGACTGCGCGCTCAGCACGATGTTGAAATTCGCCACGCCCACGGTTTTTTCCCGCAGATGGAGTGTTAGGATGCGCTGGTTGCCGGATTTCCCTTCGGTCCAGTGGCCCAGACCGTCGCCGGTAGCGCTTTCGATTTCCAAACCGTCGGGGATCTCCACCCGCAGCCGGAAGACCCCGGCGCGGGTGATGGAAACGGCGAGATCGGTGGTGACCAACAAGCGGTCATCGCCGAGCGAAACCACTTCCCAGGTTTCCGCACGGAGTTCAGGGGCGAGCGCGGCCACCTTGAGCGTGGCGGATGCCTTCTCCGCGCCATAGCGGAACGCGTGGCTCGGAATCGCCGTGGGGCGGCCCTCCTTGTCCCGGGGCAGCAGATCCGCGGCGAAGTCCTCCACGTTCACTTTGGATAGACCCTCGCCTTCCATCGACTCGACCTGCGCGTCATCCGCGCACGCGACGCCGAGGAAACCGAGTTCGCCGGCGCTTCCGGTCACCCGCAGCGGAGCCAGATCCACCGCGAACGGCAGCGGACCGGTGCCGCGCTGGGTTTCCACCAGCAGGCCGAATGGCGCGGACTGGGCGGGAGTCACGGTCACCCGGAGTTCACGCTTGTTAGGATCGAAGCGCCAGGACTCGACCGGGCCCTTGGTGACATCGCTGACGGTGAAACCCTCTGGGACGGTTAGGTTGAGCGTGGAAACCCGTCCTTGCGCCGGCCTAACTGAAACCAGGTGGCGTCCGTTGACCACGCCGGGTCCCGGCAGATAGAGATTGGCGACGTCGGCGAAGAACCGGGTTTCCTCCGCGGAAACATCGCGCTGGCGGGCCTGGGCCTTGATGGTGGCCTGTTCGTCAGTGTTGAGGAAAAGCAGCGCGCCGCTATGGGTGGCGGGTAGGTCCGCGAGCGGTTGGACGCGGGCGGCGCTGGCGGAAACGAACTCCCAGCCCGGTTGGTCCCAGCGGACGGTGACGTGGCGCATCGCGGCGGCGCCGCCGGGAAGCACCCAGCCCTTGGCGGGATCCTCCAACGGCATCTCGAAACTCGCTTTGCCGGATAGACGGCCGTCTTTTTCCATCACCAGCAGATAGGATGGGGCGTCGGAGGCGTCGGATTTGATCACCCGGAGCCCGTCGCCCTCGAACCCGCTGAGCACGGCCGGCGGCGTCAGGAGCAGGAAGCGCGCTCCCTGGTTTCCCCGGACGACGACCTCCACGGTCCCGCGCAGGCGGCCTTGGGAGATGTTCCAATCGTGTTTCATCGACTCCGCGGCGATCGGCGGCTCCGGTGTGGCGTCGGTCCGCTGGATTCCGGTTAGGGCGAGCGCCAGCGCGGCCGCGGCCGGTGCGGCGGCGCGGGGACGCAGTGACGCGATGAACCGCCATGCCCTGGGCAACCACCATATCGAACCGGTTAGGACCACGAGCGCGAAGAACAGCGCTACGCCGCCGTGCAGTGACAGCGTGGATAGGCCGAGCGCGACCAGACCCACGGTCCGGTGCCAGGGCTTGTGGCTGATCAGGCCGTAAACCATCAGGCCGAGACCTGCGGCGCCCATCAGCCAGAATGCCGGGGTGGCCCGGGCGAACCAGGGTGACAGATTGTCCACGGTGACCGAGACTTCGCTGTTGGGGGCGACCACCGGGGCGGCGTATTCGAGGGTGGCCGAGGCGGCACGGACGGATAACAGGCCCTTCGCCGCGAGCGCCGCGGCCGTAACGATGAGCGCCACGCCACAGAGCAGGGAGAGGATCCGGGGGATGCGGAAGCCTTCCAGCAATCCTAACAGACCAGCCGCCGCGGCGAGGCCGGCAAGCAAAAGGGCGGCACCCGCGTGGCGGGAGATCCACGCCATTCCGGTCTCGGGAAGCACCGGCTTGATCACATCGTCGGTGCCACCGCGCGGCACCAGTTGGCGGCCTTCGTCGCCGGTTACGGTCCATTCGCCGATGACCACCGGAGCGCCGAGTTTGGGGGCGGTGAGGGTGACCCGTGTCGGCTTGGGCGAGCGCGCGCCGTAGCGCAGGGCGACCTCGGCGGCCTGCTTCGAATCCGCGCCGGGCGGCAGCGGGATCAGGGTGTGGCCGCCGTCCTGGCGCGCGTTGGCAGGGCTGCCGTTGACTCTAACCGCCCAAAGCGAGGTGCCCGCCGGGAGGTCGATCCGCAGCGTGTTTCCGATGCGGGATTTGACGAACATCCTGGCGTCGGTGGACCACTCGCCATCGCGTGAGACGCGGCTTGTCAGTTTGAGGAAATCGACGACCTGTTGGGCGGTTTCGCCGGGTTCATACCATTCGGCCATGGTGTTGATGGAAAAGTCGCGGCCGGTGTATTGCCATGCCTTGAGGGTGGGCGCGCCGCTGAGCACGCGGAACTCGGTGGGCAACTCGCTGGCATCGATTTCCAACAGCGGCCCCTTGGTTTCGCGGACGCTGAATTTCACCTGCATCGGGCTGACAATCTGGACGTAGCCACGCTCGCCCTGGACGCCGAGCGGGCGGATCTCGCCGGGTGCCAATTCTCCGGCGCGGGGATCCATCGGCTGTTCGAAGGTGAGCAGCACCGTGCCCGATCCTAACAACGGACGCGACAGAGGCACGATCACCGTGTCGTCCTCGCGCCGCCAGTCGCGGCCCACGTTCTGGCCGGTGACATCGATGTTTCCGATGCCCTTGGGCACGGCGATGCGCCATTCGGTGGCGGGAGCGCCGACCACGAAGTAGTTCACCAGCACGCTGCCGTAGGCCGCGCCGGACTTGAGCGAGTAGAGGTGGAAAACGTCGGCCTGGATGCTCTGGCCGAGCGCTTCCACGGTTAGGCCGAGCTGCCAGGTTTCCTCGCGCAGACGGAACGCCTGCTGGAGCGCGTCGGTCTTCCTCGGAAAGAAACTGAGGGGAATCTCCGCCAGGCCCGCGGATTTTGCCGGAACCAGGCGGAAACCGGCGGTGGCGACCGCGCCCAGATAGCCGCGGCGCGACTTTGCGTTAGGGAAACCGAGGGGCGGCAACTCCCATGCCCCGGCTTTGGCGGCCAGGTTCTGTTCGAGCCGCACGCTGACCAATTGGCGTCCCGATACCGGTTGTTTGAACATGATTTTCAGCCGTTGCTGCTTCGGCTTGGCACCACCTATCAACTGATAGTCCGCCACCGGTTCGCCGGCCACGGCGGCCACCGCGTAGTCGGAAGGAATGTCGATTTCCCACTCGCGGAGCGGTGCCTCGCGGATGTCGAGTTCGAGGTCCGCGCGCACCCGGCGGTCGGCCTCGGCGAGTTCATAAACGGTCACCTCGGTCACGGATACCTCGGGAATCACTTGGTCGGCCTGGATGCCGTAGCCGTATTCGGCGGAGGGAAACCGATAGACGAAGACCTGGCGCAGGGATTCGTCCACACCGGCGGGAAACTGGGCGGGCGCGAGCTGGATCAGGCCCTTGGGATCGGTGATCTCGATTCTAACGGCGCCGTCGTTGGCCACCCGCAGCCATCCGCTGTGGCGCAGCGATCCGGCGGGGGCCAGGCGCAGCGGGTCTGCCTTTACCGGGAACGCGCCGAGGGCGGATTGCGCCTCGACCACCAGCCTGGCGGTGCCGGTGACCGGTTGGTTGAGTTTCACCTCGAGCACGCGCTTTTCGGCCGCATCTTTGACGGTCCAGCCGAGAACGCCCTCGCCGGTGACGGACAGCACCTCACCGGGGCCGGTTAGATCGAGGCTGAGTCCGCCGAGTTTTCCCTGCAACACGCGCAGGTCCATCACGGTGAGCTGGCGCAGCAGGCCGCTGCCCACCCGCAGGTCGGTGGTTTCCGTGCTGGAGAAAAACAGCGCGCCGTCGGCAACCGAGTCCGCCGTGCGCCAGGCCAGCGCCGCCTGACCGTTGGAGGGAAGGAATCCCATCCAATCGTTGGATTGTCCGGCGCGCTCGGGAACCACGCCCATCGTGCGGTTGAATTCCGCGCCCTTGGGCAAACCGGATAGTTTGATAGGCACCACCACGCCGCCGGCGATCCGGAACGTGAGAGAGCGCCAGTCGCCATTGCGGGTGACGGGGGCCACGAGTTCCATCGCCACCGGAAATTCGCCGGGGCGTTCGGCCACGAGATCATAGACCTGCGCGTCGCCGAGCTTGCGGAGTTCCAGATGCCATCCGTCGCCGGCGACGCCGTTGGCGAGCGCCGCACCCTGGCAGAGGGTGATCCGGGAGCCTTCCGCCTCGGCCCTGGCGATGGCGGATAGGTTGAGGGAGACGCTGCCGCCATCCGCCGCGAGGCGGGCGTCCAGCCGGGTGCCGTTCAGTTCCACGCCATGCACCGCCAGGCCTCCCGGTTGGGTTTGAAGATCGAGTTTGGCGTCACCGGTTCCCACAAAGCCCATGGCGTCGCGCCCGGCGACGGGAACCAGCCCTTCGACGGCCGTCACGCGCGTTTCGATGGTCGGATCGCGTTCGATGGTTAGGTCGATCGCCAGCGAGGTCGCCGGTCCGCGGCGCGGGAGCAGCACGCTGGTGGCTCCGGCGGCCAAGGGCATCCGGGTGGTTAGGGTGATTTTGATTTCCTGGGGCAGGGGAGCGTTCTTGGCCTCGGGAAGAACGGGACGCAGATCAAGGAAGCGCGCGCCATCCGCCGCCACCCGGACCGACCAATCCCGGATGCCTTCGCCGGTGACGGACGTCACTTCGCCGGCTCCGCCCAACGCGAGGGTGAGGGTTTCCGGCTTTCCCTGATGGATGCGGAATGTGATGTCCTGTGTGCCGGTTACTTCGGTTAGGCCGGGCTTGAGTTTGACGGCGGCCGTGGCCGAGAAAAACAGCGGGGCCTCCTTGGTGACGGGCTGCCAGGGCACCAGCACCACCGGATCCTTGGTTTCCTGGGCGAACACGGGGAGGGCGAGCGGCAGTAGTGTTAGAAAGGTCGCGAGTTTCATGGTTTGAGGGAGTGGGATTGGATTCACCGCCAAGACGCCAAGGCCGCCAGGGAGGGTGGTTGATGGTAGCGGGACAAGGTCGGTGGGTGGGTAAAGGGTTGGTAAAATGGTGCGGCGGGCGCGCGGGATAGTGGGTCAAGGGGCCGGAACGGGGTGACGCCGGGTTTGTTCATTGTTGAGGAGGTGGAACAACGGGAGATTGCGGTATTTGGGCGCTTACGATATCAAGTTCAGCCTCAAGTGTCTTCCGAATCGCTTGGACCGCTGTATCGAGGCGGGCTTTGATGGCGCTGGTGGATTTTTCGGCGGTTATCCATTCGGGATGTCCGTTGCCTACGCCTTTGATTCGCAGGGCATCGAGAGTTAGCGTGGCGGCAAGGTATCGTTGATGCAGATCGGGCACAGGGTTGTCCCGCAAATCCAGATTTCCGACAAAAGTGTAAAGGTCCTCGCCTTCCAGAGTGGTGATGAACTTGAGCCGGTGTTCCAAAAGAGCCTTCCGCTCCTTTGGCGGACGGGATCCGTTGTCTGGATGCTGAACAGGCCCCAAATATAGAATTCCTTTCGTCTTTATCACTTGATTGAGTAGCCTTTGCACCTGATCCACTATGTCAGCTTGTTCCCGGATGGTGAGCTTGAGTTCTTTGGCTTCGGCCGATTCCGGTGAAGTAGCTTCGATTTCGGCAAGTTTGGCTGTTAGTTGTTTGAGCAGTGCGGTTTCGGTATCGAGCCTTTGCCGGAGTTCGCTGAGGCTGATCTCGGCACGACCTGAAGCCGCAGGTGGTAGAGAATTTGGTTTGCCGAGCTTGGGCTGGATGGAGCCCTTGAGTTTGTCGAGCGCAAGATCGATCTGTGTTGCGACGGCATCGAGTTCTTTGATCTTGGGTGCCAGAAACGGATGCTGATCGCCAAATCCCTGCTTCCTGAGAGCCGCAATGTCCGCCTTGAGGGCAAGGTATTTCGGATGGAGCGTCTTGATCGGGGAGTCGGGGAGATTGAGACCGGCCGCGTAGGTCAGGAGTTGGTCGCGGTCGTATTTGGAGATGTCGGAGATCATGGGATCGCTGCTGTCATGCTCGCAATCTGTGGAGGGCGGTGGGGTTTGTGCTTGCGACGACACCACCGGGGCGTTGTCCTTGGATCCCTGGGCGAACACGGGGAGGGCGAGCGGCAGTAGTGTTAGAAAGGTCGCGAGTTTCATGGTTTTGGGAAATGGGATTGGATTCACCGCCAAGACGCCAAGGCCGCCAGGGAGGGTGGTTGATGGTAGCGGGACAAAATCGGCGGGTGGGTAAAGGGTTGGTAAAATGTGGGGTGGGACGGATGGTTAGGGAATCGCGGTTGCAATTTCGGATCCCGGTTTCAGCGGAGCTTCCCGATCATTTCCATCAGCTCGGCGGCGCGGGTGGATTTCGGGAAGGTCTGGCGGATGGTGGTGAGCGGGGTGGTTAGGGTGGTGAAGTCGGTGGCGGCGGCGAGCGGGCCTCCGCGGAGCTTTTCGGCGGCGAGCATGGCCATGCCGGCGAGTTGGAGCGAGGGGTTGGCGCGGTCGAAGGCGGGGGCTCCGGAGTCGTAGGCGATGTTCCAGGAGCGCTCGACCATCGATCCGGTGGCGGTGTCGCGGAAGCGGACGCTCACTTCGCCGATGTCGCCGGAGCCGTTGGGCAGGGGTTCGATCTGATAGAGCGCGACCCCGGCCTCGGCGGCGGCGAGTTCGGCGGCGTCCACGGCGTCGTTGTGGAAATCCTCGCGGTTGAGCCGGTGTTCCTCGAAGCCCAGCAACTTGTATCCGCCGACCCTGCTCGGGTTGAAACGGACCTGCACCTTGACGTTTTCCGCGGCGGGGCGGAAGGCGCCGGCGAGTTGTTTGGCGAACGTGTCCGGCGCGTCGGCTGCGGCATCCACCACATGGAAACGCCCGTTGCCGTGGCGCGCGAGTTCGGCGAGCAGTCGGTCGTTGAGTTCGCTGGTACCCAGGCCGGCGACGTCGAACGAGAGGCCGCTCTGGCGGGCCTGTTGGATGGTTAGGGCGAGCTTCGCGGGGTCCGCGTTGCCGAGATTGGCGGCGCCATCGGTGAAAAGGACGATCCGGTTTTGCGCGCCGGGGATCTTGCGGGTTTCGGCGACCTCTTTTCCTAACACGAGCGCGCTTTCCAGATTGGTGCCGCCCTCGCTGGCGTCCATGTTGACCAGGCTGGCGAGTTTGGCGGCCTCGTTGCCGGGGAGACGGTCGGCCAGCATGTGGGATGTTAGGGAGAAGCCGATGACCGTGACCCGGTCGGCGGGAGTGAGCAGGGTGGCAAGCTCGGATAGAGCGCGGGCGAGCGCCTGGCGGCGGTCGTCGCGGGCCATCGAGCCGGACTGGTCAATGAGCAGGGTGAGGCACAGCGGTTGCGAGGCGGCGCGGCCTTCGGCGGCGGTGCGGAGGGCCACACGGACCAGGTTGCGGCCGGGAATGACCGGGTGGGCGGCCTGTTCGATGGCGGCGGCCACGGGTTCGCCTGCGGCCGGATAGGGATCGCCGTAGTCCATCGCGTTGTAGAACTGCTCCACGCGGATGCCTGCCGGATCGGGAACGTTGTTTTGCATGAGCGCCGCGTGGGCGGTCTTGAACGAGGCGTCGCTGACGCTGAGGGAAAAGGTCGAGTAGGGCTCGGATTCGGCGGAGAGTTCGTCGGCGGGAACCGGGGGAGCGGGTTTCGGGGTCACCGATGCGAGCTTTGCCTTGAGCGCGGCGAGTTTCGCGGTTTCGACTTCGAAGAAAGATCTGGCTTCCTCGCTGTCAGGGCTGGCATCGCTCCTTGTGATGGAGTCCGCCATGCCGCCCATCTTGCTTCGCTCGATCTTCTGTTCCTGCTTGGCGACCGCCTTTTCCAGCGACTCGCGATCATTTGGAAGCGATTGGTCCCAGGCTTTATCCACATCCATGAGCAGTTCCGCGCGGGTTTGGTCGTAGGCGGCCCGGTAATAATCCGACTTTGCTTTTGCGATCGTCTCCATTCCGCGGCGGGCGGGTTCGTTGTTAGGGTCCGCGCGGAGGACTTTTTCGTATTCCTGTGTGGCTTGGTCGTATTTGCCGAGGTTGTAGGCGCTGTCGGCGGTGTGAAGGCCTAGGCTCACCTGATTTGCCGGATCCGCCGGTTGGCGGTCGCCGAGTTCCTTGGCAACGGTGGACCGGAGTTCCTCGATTTGCTTTTTCCTTGTTTCAAGGAGCGGAGCGTCGGGCAGTTTCTCACCCGCGGAGCGGATGAAATCGTCGGCTTCGGCGAGGCGGCCTTCTTCCCGGGCTTTCCGGCCATCAGCGAGGAGGCGTTCGCTTTCCACGACGGATTCCTGGCGGCGGACCATTTCGCGTTCGGCGAGGGATTTTGACAGATCGGCCTTGAGGCCGCCGGAGGTTGTTTCGGTTAGCAAAGCGGCGCTTTCCGGGACGATGGCGGAGCCGTCGGATAGATTGGCGTTGCCTTTGGTTCCCTCGTCCTGGCAGTGCCAGGACGAGCGGTTGGAAAGGGAGGGGAGTTGCGGGGCGGTTTCGGCAGGCCGTGCCGGGGTTTCGAGGTTGAGGGTGGTGGTTTTCGAGTCGAGCGTGCCGCCCCCCGCGATGCCGGCGACGGTGGCTGTGGCGATTTTGGCTCCGGCAACCGTGCCGTTGGATTGGGGTAGCTGGGAGCTGCCCCGAGTCGCCAATCCGCTGAGATCGGCCTGGGGCTCGGGGGCTGTGGTTTGAAAGCGGGAGGTGGAGAGGGAAGGGGGCTGGAGGGTGGAGATTCGGTCGGAGTCCGTGCGACTGTATGCGTAACCATCGAGTTCGAGGTTATCTTCGGCGGCCGGTTTTTTTTCAGTTAGGGCGTCCACCATGTTGAAATGGGGTTCGCCGGGGGAGACGGGTTGGTTTTGATCGAGTGTGCCGGTGATGAGCTTTCCCGCGACCGGCAAGTCTTCGGTGGTGGGGATCTTCGCGGCGAGATCGGATAGGGTGGAGGTGGCGGGTTTCCCGGAAATCGGTTGTCCGGGAATCGGCGGTTGGGCGGGAGTTGCTGTGCCACCCCCCCAGCCCTTGCCAAAATCATCGCCGCCTCCGAAATCCGCATCAGTGGGTGGTGCGGGAGTGTCGGCCTTGGCGATGCCGTCGCCGACAATGCAACCGGTGGCACCGAGTGGGACGGATCCCGGGGGAGGGGAGGCTGGCGGTGCTGGGCTATCACTGAAGGATGCATCCGCGCGGGCGAGCGATTCCCGATCCATCACGCTGGCGGGGGCGGATGGTTTGGCGGGGGCGCGAACCGAGGCGGATCCCCGCGAGAAACGGCTTTCCGGGGCCGATTCTTCGAGGGCGCGGCTGCGGCCTTCTCCTGCTGCGTCGGCTTGGGGATCGGTGGCGAAAAAATTCTGGGTCATTGGCCCGCGCGGTTCCGTTGCGGCGAGTTTTCCAGAATGACCGATGCCTTTCATGGAAAACATGGCGCCGGCAACCAGCAGCGCGATCAGGCAGGCGGCAAGGGCCGAGAGCGTCCAGTTCCAGGTGCTGCGGCGCTTGCGGGGCGTGGCTGGCTTGTTAGTCAGGCGGACGGGTGCGCCGAACAAATCGTCGAGGACCTTGCGTTTCTCGGGCGGGAGTTTCCAGGTGGGATCGGGTTGCGCGGCCTCGGCTTCGGTGAGGAGGCCGTGGAGGGCGCGCATGCGGCGGCGGAAAACGACGAGTTCGGGGCGTTCGGCGCAGAGGCGTTCGAGTTCCGCCTCCTCGAAGGCCGAGGCTTCGCCGAGGACCCAGGCCACGATCCGCGCTTCGAGCGGTTCGTCGCCGATGGTGGTTAGGGAGGGCATGGGAGATGGTTCTATGTTTTAAGATTTAAGATCTAAGCAGGGAGACAGAAGACGTTGAGACAGAAGACAGAAGATGAAGATGGCGCGGCGCATTGGCGTTGCTGACGGATAGCGAGAGGGTTGTGATAGTATGGGTCTTTTGTCTTCTGTCTCATGATCTTCAGTCTTGCGCTATCCCTCCGGGGATTCGATGCCGAGGTGGCGGAGGGAGTCGGCGAGGTGTTTGAGGATGTGGTGGAGCCGGTAGCCGATGTTTCCGGCGGACAGGCCGGTTTGGAGGCTGATCTGGTCGTATTTGAGTTTCCGGTGGTATTTGAGGCGGATGAGCTGGCGGTCTTCGGGCGCGAGTTCGGCGACGAGCGTCTGGAGGGTGCCGATGGCTTCGAGGTGGCCGAGGGTGTGGGCGGGGTCGGTGGTGGAGGACGGAAGGTCGGGTTGGGAATCGAGCGGGGTTTGGGATTTGGTGTTGCGGAGGTGGTTGAGAGCCAGATTGTGGACCGCGCGGAACAGCCAGGCGCGGGGATTGGCTACTTCCGCCCAATGTTGGTGGAGGCGGAGAAACGCGTCCTGAACGAGATCCTCGGCGGTTTCCCGCTGGCCGGTTAGACCGAAGGCGTACCGGAGCAACGGCGACTCCTCGCGGGCGAAGACCTCCTGGAGCGTGGCGGCGGGTTCCGCAGGCACCGGGTTGGCTGTCGGCGGCGGGGCCGGGTCAGCCGGGACGGGATAACTGGCGGCGGGTGGTTCCATGGAGCGGACGGGACTGGAGCATGCTTCTCATTTTGAAAGACCCGCCGCGAGCGAAATCCTTGGAAGATTTTCGGAAAATTTTCCGATTCGGATTTTCAAACCGGTCCGGGCAGGGCAGAATCGGCGCGCATGGATAGCAACGAAGTCCTCAAGGAAGCCCTCAAGAAAACCAGTCCCAAGGCCGTGGCGGCCGAGTTGGGGATCTCGCTTTCCCTGGTTTACAAGTGGACCGAACCCGCGTGCGAGGACGGATCCGGCAGCCGCAATCCGTTGGACCGTTTGCAAAAGGTGATCGACCTGAGCGGCGATATGGGGATCGTCGAGTGGCTGTGTCAGCAGAACGGCGGGCATTTCGTGCGCAATCCGAGAGTCGATGGCAATGGCATCGAGCACGTGCTGACGGCCACGCAGGAGATCATCTCGCAGTTTTCAGAGTTGCTCAGCCACATCTCGGCGGCGGCGATCGACCAATCCATCGAAAAGGAGGAGGCCGAGGAAATCCGCGAGGTGTGGGACAAGCTGAAAAGCTACGCCGAAGGGTTCGTGGTGTGCTGTGAGAAGGGGAACTTCGAGCAGATGCGGTTGATCCCGCCACCGTCGAAGGGTCCGCGACGGCTGGGGATGTGAGGTGGAGCGGCAGGGCGGGACATCCCTGCGAAATAGGAAAAGTCGGCGAATTTCCCCCGTTAGGTGGTTTTTCGGCTTGCGTTGGCCGGCAATGTGTCCTAACTAGCGCCTCTCCACTTATGGGTCAGCAATCGAACAAAATCATCAAACGCCGCCGTCGCGCGGATTATCTCAAGCGCAAGAAGGAACAGGTCAAGCAAGGCGGTGCCGTGAAACGCAAGGCCGTTGCCAAGAAACCGGCCGCGGAAAAGGCTCCGGCCGCCAAAAAACCGGCCGCCAAGAAAGCCCCGGCCAAGAAGGCTCCGGCCAAAAAGGCACCCGCGAAGAAGGTCGAAGACTCCGAGGTGGTCGAGGCCCCCACGGAAGCGGTGGCCGACGAAGGCGCGGAACAGGCCGAGGCCTGAATCCGCGCGGCAGTCGTTTGAAATGCGAAACCAGCCACCCCGGATTGGGCGCGGCTGGTTTTTCGTGTTTTTGTGGCGGGTTCAGCCCCCAGCGGTATCGAGAAACCGCAGGATTGCGTCATGGCATTCGGTCGGCCGGGCTTGAAGCAGCAGGTGGGGACCTTCGATCCACTCCACCGTGGCATCCGGCAGGTGGCGCTCCAACGAGGATTGGGCGGTCCATGGGATGATCCGGTCCTCGCTGGCCTGAAGGAGGAGAATGGGTGTGGTGCCGGTGGAAGGGCTGTCTTGTTCCCGCAGTGCGAGCACCACCCGCAGGCGTTCCGCCATCACCGATGCGGGTGTCCGGCGGAGCGCGCCGGTCAGCGTGTCGAGCAAATCGGCGTCCGTATCCTCGCCGGTGAGGAATTTTCTCAGGAAAAACGCCGGGGGCGTTACGGAAAAAAGCGGTCTCAGGGGCAGCCATCCGAGTCCGGGCGCGTGCGGGGCCGAGCAAAACCCGGCTGCCAGCACCAAGGCGCTCACCCGGTTTCCCAGGCGGTTTGCCAGCAGCAGCGCAAGCGGTGTCGAAAACGATTCCGCCAGCAGAACGAGTTGGCCTTCAGGCAGTTTGGTCAGCAGGGCATCGGCGAGTGACTCGTAATCCTGTGGACCGGATTGGGGGAGGGGAAGGATCACAGGGACCACGCCCCCCCAGTCGAGACCCACAATCGGACCGAATAAATCGCCCGTACCATCCAGCCCCGGCAAAAGGATCAGTGACATTCCCAGCCCATCCGCATGACCAACTTCGCTCACGCAAGTGAATACGAAGCGGCATCGGTGGTTCTAGCGTCGGAAAATTCTTCGGGATAATGCCAGAAATCGCTTGCATTGCCTGAAATCGGTTGCATTCTGAGCCCGAAACAAAAGTAAAACGCCTTTTTAACTAATCATTAATTCGCCATCCGATACGGTTCCCAGAAGCCGACCGCTACTCCATCCGCTCACTTTCCTATGTCCGACCAAAAACCATCCGCCAACGAGACCATCAAGGCCTCCAGCAACTACCTCCGAGGGACCATCGCCGAGGGACTGGCCGACACGTCCACCGGGGCGATGCCCGCGGATGACCAGCAGCTTTTGAAATTCCACGGCACCTACCAGCAGGACGACCGCGATCTGCGATCGGAGCGGCGGAAGCAGGGCTTGGAAAAGGCGTATTCGTTCATGGTGCGGATCCGGGTGCCCGGCGGCGTGGCCACCCCGGCCCAGTGGCTCGAAGTGGACCGCCTCGCGACCAGCCTGGCCAACGGCACGATCAAACTCACCACTCGCCAGGCATTCCAGTTTCACGGCGTGATCAAGGGCAACCTGAAGGAGACCATCGCGCGCATCAACCGGACCGCCATGGACACCATCGCGGCTTGCGGCGACGTGAACCGCAACGTGATGTGCAACCCGAACCCGCACCTTTCCACGGTCCACGCCGACGTTTTGCGGCTTTCACAGGCGATTTCCGACCACCTGACACCGCAAACCCGCGCCTATCATGAAATCTGGCTCGACGGCGAGAAACTCGAGAGCACCGAGGAGGATCACGAGCCGATCTACGGCAAGACCTATCTGCCGCGGAAATTCAAGATCGCCATCGCGGTGCCGCCGTCCAACGACGTCGATGTCTTTGCCAACGATCTCGCGTTCATCGCGATCATCGAGGACGGAAAACTCGCCGGATTCAATGTGGCGGTCGGTGGCGGCATGGGCATGTCCCACGGGATCGCCACCTCGTTTCCGCGGATCGCCGATGTGATCGGTTTCTGCCCGGCGGACCGGGTGGTGGATGTGGCGGAAAAAGTGGTGCTGGTGCAGCGCGACTACGGCGACCGCACCGACCGCAAGCACGCCCGGCTGAAATACACCATCCAGGACCGCGGGCTGGAGTGGTTCGGTTCTGAGCTGCACCGCTATCTCGGTTACGACCTCGAACCGGCGCGCGAGTTCCGTTTCGATGACAACGGCGACCGTTACGGATGGGTGGAGGATGCCTCCGGAAACTGGCATTACAACCTGTTCGTCCAAGGCGGACGGGTGCTCGACACACCTGCCTATCCGCTACTGACCGGCTTGCGCGAGATCGCGAAGGTCCACACCGGGGACTTCCGCCTGACCGCCAACCAGAATCTCATCATCGCCGGAATTTCCCCCGAAAAACGGCCGGAAATCGAGGCGCTCCTGGACCGGTATGGAATCAGCGACAGCCACCGGCAGAGCGGCTTGCGGCTTGGGTCGCTGGCCTGCGTGGCATTGCCGACCTGCGGCCTCTCGCTGGCGGAGGCGGAGCGCTACCTGCCGGATTTGCTAACCGAATTGGAGGAGGTGTTGGAAACCCACGGGCTCCGCCATGACGCGATCACCATCCGGATGACCGGCTGCCCTAACGGTTGCGCGCGTCCGTTTCTGGCGGAGATCGGTCTCGTCGGCCGCGCCCCCGGACGCTACAACGTCTATCTGGGCGGCGGCTTCGCGGGACAGCGGCTGTCGAAACTCTATCGGGAAAGCGCCCGCTCCGAGGAACTGCGTGCGCTGCTGGAACCGCTAATCGCCCAGTACGCCAGAGAGCGCCACGACGGCGAGCGTTTCGGCGATTTCTGCATCCGCGCCGGACATGTGGAGGCTACCGTCCAGGGCCCGGATTTCCACCTGAACCTCAAACCCGGCGCTTTAACCGCCCGTTGATCCGCCATGCAGTCCCAAGCCATCCATCCATCCCACGCCGTGCCGGCCCCGGAGGAACTCGCTCTAACCCTAACCGGCATGGACGCCGGGGAACGCCTTCGTTTTCTCCGCTATCAATACGGCCCGCGCCTCATGGCGACCACCAGCTTCGGACTCCAGGCGGCGGCCATGCTCCACCTGATCGCCACCCACGCGCCGGATGTGCCCGTGGTGTTCATCGACACCGGCTTCCTGTTTCCGGAAACCTACCGCTACGCCGACGAACTGACCCGGAGGTTCGATCTCGATCTTCGGATCTATCAGCCAAACGTCTCCGCCGCCCGGATGCAGGCGCTGTGGGGCGACCTTTGGCAGCAGGGGAAGGAAGGGGCCGACCGCTACGCGCTCATCACCAAGATCGAGCCGATGAACCGCGCGCTCGGTGAGATTGGTGCGGACGTGTGGCTTAGCGGCCTGCGCCGCAGCCAGTCGAAGACCCGCGCCGACCGGCCGCTGGCCGAGCAGCAGAAGAAAACGCTCAAGATCTATCCGATCCTCGATTGGTGCGACCACACCATCGAGGGGTATTTCCGCGCCCACGACCTGCCCCGGCACCCGCTGGCGGAGAAGGGCTACGTCACCATGGGCGACTGGCACAGCACCCGACCGGCCGATCCGGGTGGCGATGCCGAGAGCACGCGCTTTGGCGGCGCCAAATACGAATGCGGCCTGCATCTCGACTCCGGAACCCCGGATTTCCAGATCTAACCGACCGACGAACCGGAGCTTGCGCAAATTTCCCGAACCAACCATCATCAACCAACCGAACAACCATCCCATGACCGCCATTGCACCGAACATGGTTGCCACCATCGGCAACACCCCGCTCATCCGCCTCAACCAGCTCACCGCCGGCCTCAAGGCCGAGGTTTGCGTGAAAGCGGAGTTTTTCAATCCGCTGTTCTCCGTGAAGGACCGCATCGGCAAGGCCATGATCGAGGCCGCCGAACGCGACGGGAAACTGAAACCCGGCGGCCTGATCATCGAGCCGACCTCCGGCAATACCGGCATCGCGCTCGCGTTCGTCGCCCGCTCGAAAGGCTACCGATGCATCCTGACCATGCCGGAGAGCATGTCGATCGAGCGTCGCGTGCTGCTGCGCATGTTAGGCGCGGAAATCGTCCTGACCCCGCGCGCCCGCGGCATGGGCGGCGCCATCGCGAAATCCCTCCAACTGTTGGAGGAACACGGCGACGGCGCGTTCGGTCCCGGACAGTTTGACAACCCGGCCAACCCACAGGTCCACCGCGAGACCACCGCCGAGGAAATCTGGCGCGACACCGGCGGCGAGATCGACGCTTTCGTGGCCGGCGTGGGCACGGGTGGCACCCTGACCGGCGTGGCCGAAATCCTCAAGAGCCGCCGCACGATCAAGGCCTTCGCGGTGGAGCCCGCGGCCAGCCCGGTGATTTCCGGCGGCCAGCCCGGACCGCACATGATCCAGGGGATCGGTGCCGGATTCATCCCGAAAAACCTCAACGTGGGCATCATCGACGAAGTGATCCAGGTGAGCAACGAGGATGCGCTGGCCACCGCCCAGGCGCTGGCCCAGATCGAGGGCCTTCCAGCGGGCATTTCCACCGGCGCGAACGTTTGGGCAGCCATCCAGATCGCCCGCCGACCGGAATTCGCCGGCAAGCGGATCGTCACCATCGGCGCCTCCTCCACCGAACGCTATCTATCCACGCCGCTCGCCGAAAAACTCCGCGAGGAATGCGCCAACCTGCCCGTTCACGAGGTGTGAACCGCATTTCGAAGTTCAGAGATCCTGATCCGGGGCCTTGTTTTCCGCTCCACTGCGTTTGCAGGTCGGAGAATGGTTTGGCACCATCGGGCCAAGAAGCCAGATACCAGAATCCGGAAACCAGAAAGAAAACACCATTCATCGACGTGGCTGTCGCCGCGAATTGTGCCAAATCATTTTCCGACCGGATCAGGATGTCTGAAATTATAGAGAAAGTTCGGGCGCTCGGATAAACGGGGGAAAAACATAGCAATCAGCGCCGGATTTCGGAGGGCGGACCTCCGGATCCGGCCCTCATTTCATGGCATCCAGCGCCTTGAGCGCCAGTTGGCGGGCTTTGGGCTGTTTGAACCTATCGCTGGCGGCGCTGGTGAAATCCGCTTTGGCTTCGTCGGGGTGGCCGAGCGCGAGGTGGGCGCGTCCGCGGTTGAAAACCGGATAGGCATCCGCCGGGTCTAGCAGCACGGCCGCGTTGTAGGCCGCCAGCGCTTCCTTGGCACGGTCCAACAGCAGCAGGCAATCGCCGCGGCGGTTCTGCGCCTTGGCGGTTAGGACGGATTTCCGCGGGTGATCCGCCGGCAGCACGGTCGGGAGGGTTTCCAAAACCCGGTCACAAACGGCCATGGCCGCCGCGATCCTGGCCGGTGTTGGGGAGGCATCCCTGAGGTCTTCTTTCGCTAGGTCGAGCAGGGTGTCGAGCGGTGCCGCCGCGTAATCGCCCGCGCCGTCGATGGAGGCTTTCAGTTTGAGCGCCTCCGCGCATTCGTTCGTCTTGCCGGCGGCGGCGAGTTTGAGGATCGCGTTTGCGGACGGCACCACGACGGGTTCCGCCCGAACCGCGCGGACGGGTGATGCCGGAGCGCTGGGCGATCCCCCGGGCGGTGTGGCTGGAGCGGCGGGCGCGGGTCCGGCCAGATAGATATCATCGCCGACGAGGCGGGAATACTCCGCCGGAAGCTGCTCGCCATCGGAGCGCCGCATGACCGCGGCCCGGGTGCGCTTGAAAACCTGTTCGATGGTTAGGCCGGGTGTGCGGAGATTTTTCAGCAACTCCTCGGTGTAAAGTCCGTTGGCGCCGGTGCCATCCCGCGCGGTGCGGCCGGCGTCGGTGGAAAACGCAATCAGTGATCCGGCGGGCGGTTTCATCTCGCTGAGGCCGCCTGAGACCGTGGCGGCGCGGGTCCGCGGGTCGCGGGCCACCGGCGTGCTGCGGCAGGCGTCGAGAATCACCAGATTGCAGCGTCCGCCGCCGGCGCTCATTTCCGCGCTGATTTGTTCGGCATTGAAAAGTTTGGTTTCCGCCAACAGGCGCAGCGCCGTGTCGTCCGCGCCTTCGGGTTGGTAGCCGGATTTCACCGGAATGAGGTAGTTCAGGCCGCCCACCGAAATGCCGTGGCCCGCATAGTAAAACAGCGCGACTTCGGAGCCTCGGAGTTTCGCCCGGAATGCGGCCATCGACTCCAACAGTTCGTTGCGGGTTACGTTGTGCTCTTCGATTACCGAGAACCCCAGTTCCCGCAGGGTTTTCGCGATCGCCTTGGCGTCGTTCACGGAATTGCGCAACGGCCCCACGGAAGCCTCGTACTTCGCATTGCCGATCACGAGCGCCACCCGTGGGGTGGTCTTGGGTTCGGCGGCGGCCAGCGGAAACCCGAGACCGAAACCGACAAGGAGCGCGAGGACGATACGGAGCGTCATGGCCCCCACGCTGGCATCCGGGGCCGCTCCGGTCAATCCAAATGGATGGGGCGAATCCGTTTGACCACCCCGGCCTTTCCTAGCAGACTGGGCCGGTGAAATCGCTTCCGTTTGCCTGCCTGTTGCTCGCCGCGAGTTGTGCGCCCACTCCGCCGTCGCGGCCCGCCCCCGCCCTGATGCCGGGGGATCCTTCCGCGCCGTCGCAGGTGACGCCTACGGAGTCGATCGCCATCGCCCAGCGGCTTTCCACGCATCCCTGGCGGCCGTTCGCGTCCAACATTCTGCACGGCAAGGATCGGGACGGCATCTTGGTGAACACCCCGGACATCGGCCACGAGCCACAGCATGACCGCCGGGGGTGGTGGCTTCCCGGCGAGGTAAACTCCGGAGTTCCCTACAAGTGGGGCGGATTCGACGATCCCGCTTCGTTTGATGCCGCCATCGGCAACGGGCTCGCCGCAGGGGATGTTTCCTCACCCGCGAAACGCCTCGCCGACAACGCCGCCGTTAGCAAGCATGCAGCCGGATTGGACTGCTCCGGCTTTGTTTCCCGCTGCCTGAAACTGCCGGGCGTCCATGACACGTCCCAATTGCCCGCCGTTTGCGACAAACTCCCGAGCGCCATGGATCTGCGGCCTGGCGACGTGCTCAACATCCCGCACCGGCATGTGGTCCTGTGTGCCGGTTGGTCGAACCCCGAGCGCACCTGGATCTACTATTACGAAACCGGCGGTGGCCCTTCGTATTGGAAACCCGGCCTCAAACAGGCGCCGCTGGACGCCATGCTCGCGCTCGGCTATCAACCGCTCCGCTACCGGGGCATGGCCCACGAGGCCAGACCGGACTCCAAAGACGCGCCGGAACTCCTCACCCGCGCCGCCAAAGCCTCCGCCATCGCCGTGCCGAACCCAACCATCGGGGAACCGTAAGCCTGTCGGGCCTGCCGACGTCGCGTCGGCCCAGAATCAAGCAGGGAACCCGGGGCGGTTAGGGAGGTGGCAGTGACTTCCCGGCTCCGGTTTGACACGAATTTCACGGATTTTCACGAATTTTTGCTTTCTCGGTGTTCCTCTGAATCCGTGAAAATTGGTGGAATTCGTGTCAAGTTACTCAGGAGGGCCATTGCCAGACCATGATGGGACAATTCGATTACTGACGGCGCGGTCGCTGGAGGTGGCCACGGTGGCTCCGCTTGATACGGAGTTCCGGGCATGGATTCCGGTGCATCGGAGATTCCAATGCGGGGACGTTCTGTGAGGCCCTTACCCCGAACGGGGGGGTGGTCCTAATTGGCGATTCCGAGTAATCGTCCGAACCGATTCGCGCGGTCCGCTTCCCTCGGTCGCCTCATGCCACGGAAAACCACAAACGCCATGAAACCCCAATCCCGTTCCCTTTTCCTCAAGCCGCTTCCATTTTTCGCTCTCGGCGCTCTCGTCGGCGGTGCGCAGGCAGCGACCCGTACTTGGGATGGCGGCGGCACCGGTGGCACCAACATGGAAACCGCGGCGAACTGGAGCGGCGACGCACTTCCCAACGGCACCAACAATGACATCGCCCAGTGGGATGGCTCCGTCGCAGGGGCGCTTTCCCTGACATACACGGCTGCCACCGCAAACGGACTTGGCGCGGGCAACGGCATTTTCCTCAACATTCTCGGCACCCAAACGGATTCCCTCACGATCACCCAGGCCAGCGGAGCCACCGCCATCCGCCTCCAGAACATCACCATCGCGAGCGGCGCGGGAGCCTTCACCTTCGGAAACGGGGACGCGCAGATCGACGGCGTCACGCTGGGCAGCGCATCCGTAACCGCTCACACCTTCACGAACAATTCTTTGAACACAGCCACGTTTGGTACCGGTGTTAGATTTGCGTTCGGGGGGGGGAACGCCAAAACGGTGACCTTCGCCGGATCAGGGGATTGGATTTTCAGCGGGAAGTTCGGCAATGGCGGGACGGGGTCGGTCGCATCAGTTTCGAAAACGGGCACGGGCACGCTCACGATCAACAACAACATCCAGGGCACCAACACCGGGGGAGCGTTGGTCAACCCCGGCAATGTTTTCGTCAACAGCGGCACGATTGTCGTCGATTCGGGCGGCGTGGTGACGACCACCGCGTATAGCAGTGTTGGCCAGACCGGCAGCAATGTGGGGATTATGACATTGAAGGGCAACGGGTCTTTTGTTTCCGGCGGCGACTTCAACATCGGCGACGTGGGCAGCAGTTCCGGCACGTTGAACATCCAGGATACGGCGAGCCTTTCGGTGGGAACGGGCGGTGGCCTGTTTGTCGGCTCCGCGAATGGCAGCGGCTCCACGGCCAGCGGGGTCATCAACCAGAGCGCGGGAACGGTGACGGTGAATTCGACGACCGACGGCCGCCTGGTCCTCGGTGGTCGAAACTCGGCCGCGGGAACCGGTGGTTCCGGCACCTACAACCTGAGCGGCACCGGTCTTCTAACCAATGCGGGCAACGCGTTCATCGGCGGCTATGGAACGGGCACGGTGAACCAGACCGGCGGCACTTGGAACAACGTGGGCTGGGTTTCCATTGCCCGCCAAACCAATAGCACGGGCACCTACAGCATCAGCGCCGGTCAGATCAATCAAACCGGCGGCGGTATGGGCATCATCGTCGGGGAACTGGGAGCCGGCACGCTCACGGTCAGCGGCAGCGGGGCGGTGGCGACTTCCGCCACGGGCGTCGTGCGCGTCGGCAACAACGCCAGCAGCAACGGAACCGTGAACCTCAACGGCGGCACCATCACCACCGCCAAGGTGGACACCGCCGGTGGCACCAGCACCTTCAATTTCAACGGCGGCACGCTCAAGGCGAACGCGGGCAGCGCGATTTTCCTCCAGGGGCTGACCACCGCCAATGTCCGCAACGGCGGCGCGCTCATCGACACCAACGGCAACACCATCACCATTGCCCAATTGCTGCTCCACAGCGCCATCGGCGGTGACGCGGCGACCGACGGCGGCCTGACCAAGAGTGGCGCGGGAAGCCTCACGCTTGGCGGTGCCAACACCTACAACGGACCGACGACCGTCAACAACGGAACCCTCGTTTTCGCCGGTTCCTCGACCACGGGAAACATCTCGCTGGCCGACGGTTCCACACTGGGCGGCAAGGTGACCAACACCGGATCCAGCGTGGTTTCTAACACAAACAATCCCAGCCTGACCTTCGGCACGTCCGCGGCGACCAACTTCGCGGTGGATTTCAACGGGCTCGGAAACCCGACCGCTCCGGTTTTCAATCTGGGCACCGGCGCGGTGACCCTGAATGGCACGGTTAGCATCTCGCTCGCCAATACGACCGCTCTAACCACAACACCGAACAACACCACGCTCTCGCTCGTCAGTTTCGGTTCGCAGGGCGGCGCCGGTTCGTGGAACCTCACCACCACCTCCGCCGGGCACACGACGTTCGCGCTCAACCCCACGGCCAGCGCCTTGTATTTGGACGTCACCGCCAATCCGGTGACCTGGACCGGCGCGGCAGGCAACGGGTGGAATGACGACAACCTCGCCTCGCCGAAGAACTGGACGTTGCCGGACACCTCGGAGACCGACTTCATCGCCGGCGATACGGTCAACTTTACTAACAACGCGAGCACGTTCGCGGTGGACATCACCGAAAACATCGCTCCTGGCAGCGTGAACTTCACGAACACGAGCAATGCCTACACCATTGGCAGCACCGGTGGATTTGGCATCACCGCCGGTTCGGTGAAAGTGAACGGCGGCGGTTCCGTGACCGTCAACAACGCCAACACCTACGCGGGTGGAACGACGCTCAACTCCGGCACCCTCGTGCTGAACAACGCCGGCGCGATCGGTGTCGGCGCTCTAACCGTCAATGGCGGGACTCTCGACGCCACCGCGGCCACCACGCTGACCACCAACAACGCGCAGTCGTGGAACGGTGATTTCGCGTTCGGCGGAAGCGCCAATCTCGATATGGGAACCGGTGCGGTGACGTTGGGTGGCACCGGCGACCGCACCGTCACCGTGGCGGGCACGCTTACGGTGGGTGAAATCAAGAGCGCGGCCGCACAGGGGCTGACCAAGCAGGGTACGGGCACTCTGGTGGTGGCCAACGACGGCTCCGGCGCCGCAGCCAGTGTGGTTGGCGGCGTGCTGAACGTGGCGGACGGCACTCTCCAGATCAACCGCGCCAGCGGCGCCACCGGGGACTTTACGGCGGCGGGCATTGTTGGTGGTGGAAACATAACAAATGGCGCGGCTACCGAACGCTGGGTCTTTTCCAACGCCGCCAGTGGCAATTTCGACTTCTCCGGTACCCTGTCCAACGGTGCCGCCGGCGCGCTGGGCTTCAACAAATCCGGTGGCAGCACCCAGACGCTTTCGGGCAACACCACCTACTCCGGCCCAACCACCGTCGCCGGGGGAACGCTCGTCATATCCGGTCCGGGCAGCCGTTCCGGCGCGACGAACATCACCGGCGGCACGCTCAGCATTACCGGCACGAACTCGGCCGGCGGAGCGGTTAGCGTCAATGGCAGTGCGGTTAATCCGGCCTATCTGAACCTCCAAAACAGCGACGCGCTCGGCACCAGCGTGGTGACATCCACCAACCGCAACTCGGGAATCCAGTTGCAAGGCGGCGTCACCCTGCCAAGCACCGTGAGTTTTGTCACCAGCAACGACGGTCTCCTCGGTGCCACGGTGCCCTACGCCATCGGCAACGTCAGCGGCGACAACACCATCAACGGCACCATCTCCCTGACCGTTGGTGGCGGCGGCACGATCATCCAATCCGACAGCGGCTCGCTGACGATCAACGGCAACATCTCCATCGCATCCGGACAAAGTTCGCGCGGCATCATCCTTCAGGGAGCATCCACCGGAGCGAACGCGTTCAACGGCTCGCTTTCCAACCTCAGCGGGACCTCGGTCGCCAGCATCACCAAGAACGGAACCGGAACCTGGGCGCTCAACGGTGCCAGTACCTACACGGGAGCAACCGTGGTCTCGGCTGGAACTTTGCTGGTGAACGGTTCGCTCGGAAACACCGCCGTGTCCGTAACCGGTGGCGCACTCGGCGGCGGCGGATCCATCTCCGGTCCGGTTGCGGTCAGCGCGGGTGCTACCTTGGCACCCGGCAACTCGCCTGGCACGCTCACCATCGGAAACACCCTCACCTTCGCCGATTCCAGCATCCTCGCCTGGGATATCAATGCCCTCGACCAAACCGCCGGGGCCGGCATCAACGACCTGGTGACCGGAGTGACGGATTTGACCCTCGACGGCGTTTTGAACGTCACCGGCACGGGCGATTTCACCTCCGTTGCCCCCGGCACATCCTGGCGCTTGATCAACTATTCGGGAACGTTGGTGGACAACACGCTCGATCTCGGAACCATGCCGACCTTGGCCAACGGTCTAACATGGGAAATCAGCGCCAGCACCGCCAATCAGATCAATCTCCAGGTAATCCCCGAAGCGTCGGTTTCCCTGCTAGGACTGCTCGGGGCGGCCGTCGCCTTGCGCCGCCGGCGCTGATCCTGGGGACCGCGGATGGATCTGCAGATGAATGTGTTATGACGGCCGTGCCGTTCCCTGATAGGTTCAGACATCCTGATCCGGTCGGAAAATGATTTGGCAAGGCTCGCGGCGACAGCCACGTCGATGAATGGTGCTTTCTTTCTGGTTTCCGGATTCGGGTCTCTGGCTCCTTGGCCCGATGGTGCCAAACCATTTCCGACCTGCAAACGCAGTGGAGCGGAAAACAACGCCCCTTGGTAAACGGAGTCTCACAATGTCTTACTCCGATCTCATCCACATCGGCGCGGTGACGAACCAGACGATGCAGGAAACCAGCATGGTGGTTTTCATTGGGTCGGGCGCCATCAGGCCTGTTAGGACGAGCACCGGTGGCACGATGGTTCCGGCGAGGGCGATCAGGCCGATGGGTAGGGCGATGGATTTCATGGGCGGATGGGTTTGGGGCCGATGGTTTTGGCGAGGATGATGTAGAGCAGGCCGGATGCGATCCACACCGGAAGCGTGGCATAGGTGGGAAGGGGCATGGAGAAATGTTTCACCGCCCAGAATCCGGCGGCGGCGGGCAGCACCCATGCCAGGAGAGCGGCGATGTTGAACGACGAGCCCGCGGCCTCGGCCGGATCCTCGGGCACGCCGAGTTTCTTCGCTAGGAACACATCCACCACGATGAACGCGCCCACCGGCGCCAGCACCATCCCGTAGATGCCCACGAAATCCAGCAGCTTCATCGCCAGCGCGGGAAACAACCCGGCGATGGTGCAGACGACTCCGGCCGCGAGTGTGGCCGTGGTGCGGGAAATCGACGGAACCATGCCCTGGAACGCCAGTCCCGCGCGGTAGATCGTCGGGTTGGCCGTGGTCCAGCCGGCGATGACCACGCAGATCAGTCCGGTCCAGCCCACCGCGTCGAACACGATCGGCCCCGGCGCCACGCTGGCGTTGGCGCCGTGTTTCTGAATCTGATAGGCGAACAGCAGCGAGGCGGCGATCCACGCCAGGCAATGGCCCAGATACATTCCCGCGGCCGGCGCCCAGCCGCACGACGGTTTTCTGGCAAACCGGAGCACGCTCATGTCGCTCATGCCCAGATGCATCGCGGCATTGCAGAACCAGGCGAAGAAAAACACGCCCCAGAAGCCGATCTTCGGGTTGCCCGCCTGTGGAATGCCGGTCCAGATGTCGGATAGCTCCTTGGAATCGAGCTTCGGAATGGTCGCCAGCGCACAGGCCGCGAAAACGAGAAACATCCACGGCGCGGCATAGTTCGCCACCTTGGCCACCGTCGAGTAACCCCGCATCGCCACCGCGGTCATCAGAACTCCCAGCACCACCACCACCGCGCTCCACGCGAATCCCGTGGGCATCATGTCCGTGAATCCGGGCATTTTCACCTCCGGAAACGGCACGCCGACCGCCGTGGCCGACACCGTGACCATCGCGCCGGCCAGGAAACAGAACAGCAGCCCGTTGGCCAGATTGTACGCCGAAACGAGCCGCCGTCCGCAGATCTTCTCCAGCTTGTGATAGAGCGTGTGGCGCAGCCGCATCGAAACCGGCGTGGTCAGATAGCGCCAGGTGAGCACCGCGGCCAGATTACCCAACAAAAGCCCCAGAATCAGATCCCCGGCACCCACCCCGTAGGCCACGAACAGCGGCCCGATCATGAACTCGGTGCCCGCCGTGTGCTCGCCCGCATACATCCCCCAGAACGATGCCGGTCCCTTGAGCGCCTTGTCCGGCACCCGTTCGTTTTCATACTCGTTGGCGGCGTGGTCGTCCGCCTCTTGCGCTGGGTTTGTCATGGTTTTGGTTGGATTTCTCGATGATGGAAACCGGCGCGAGCGAGCCGATCCGCAGGTTGTCTAACTGAATAATGCCGCCGGAGCGTCGGCCGCGGCCGTGTTTCCGAACGACACCCGCCAAACAGCAAACCCACGCCGGTCCGTCAAGCCAAACCTCCCCACGCGGCGGAGGGACACCTACACTAGGGACGACCGGAATGGAGATTGGATGAAATGAACCGCAGACGGATAAACACGGATAAGTGCAAGCAAAGCGCGGAGCGCCATCCGTCCATCTGCGGTTGAAATCTCCCTAATGTAGGCGCCCTGACGCGACGGCGGGCCCCTCAAAGAGCGTGGGTTCCGCCCACGTCACACAGACCCGCCCAATAGAGCCAGGTCATTTCACAGGTGGCGGACTTCGGGAGGTTCTGGAAGTCAGGCCGGTGGCTAAGCCGCGGGTGACCGTGGCCGCGATTCTGTCGGATTGCCGACGTGGGCCGGGAAATGCCCCGACTCAGGATGAAGCGGATTTGCCGATCCATTTCAGAACCAACAAAAAACGGCCTCCCCGTCGGGAGGCCGCTCTTTGAGAAACGCTTTTGATGACGATGTGCACCGGAGTGCAGGGAAACGCTTTGCGCTTCGAACTTTGTCTTGATTCGCGCGAATTCGACCTAATCGGCCCTCGGATGTCAAACGGAAAATCTAGCAGATCGAGATTTTTTGGCATTTCGAGGCGCGGAATTGTTGGATTGTGCATTTTCTGCTGGACTTGGCCCATCCCACAGCCATCCTTCCGGCTAGATTATGAATGCGATTATTTCTTTCGATATCGGCTACGCATCCATCGGCTGGTGTGTGCTTGATTCATCTCCAGGCAGGAAGGACGAGCCCGTTTTCCTTGGTACGGGCGTGGTGACGTTTCCTACTGACGATTGCCTTGCCTCCCAGCGGCGTGCGCTTCGCAGAACCCGTCGCCATATCCGCTCCACCCGCATGAGGATCGAGCGCATGAAGCGCTGGCTGGTCCATCGCGGGGTGCTCACCCGTGAGGAACTCGACAAGCCGGGCCATGCCGCTCCCTTTTGGCTGGCTGCGGCGGCGTTGGAAGGGAAACGGATGCTGAGCGCATGGGAGATGTGGACGGTTTTGCGCTGGTATGCTCACAATCGTGGCTATGATGGCAACACCCGGTGGTCCGGTGGAGAGGATGACCCGGAAGACACCGAAAAAGTGAAGAATGCCGCCAATCTGATGCGCGAGGCGGGGGCATCAACCATGTGCCACACCGTCTGCCATCGCCTGGACCTCGATCCGGCTGATGAAGAAAAGCTTTCGTCCATGAAACCCTACAAGACCCTCAACGCGGCGTTTCCCCGAAAGACCGTCTCCGGCGAGGTTGCCGAACTGCTTCGGATGCACGATGGAAAAGTCAAGGGACTTGACTCGAAGACCATCCGGTTCCTGATGAGCCAGGACGAACTTGGCGACGAAAATCGGGCGGAACTCCTCGCCGCCGGAATCAAACTGCCCAACCGCTATGAGGGGGGACTGCTTTTCGGTCAGTTGGTGCCGCGCTTCGACAACCGCATCATTTCCCGATGCCCCATCACATGGGCTGCGGAATTTGACAAAGCCAAGTCCGCCGGAAAATCAGACGACGAGGCCAGGCACCTTGCCGAAAAGTATGCCAAAGTCCCTGCCGCAAAATGCCCGGAATACCTCGAATACCGGTTCGCCCGGATACTGGCCAACATCAAAGCCAACGGCGCTCCACTCGCTCCCGACACACGCCGATATCTGTTCGACACCGCGAAAGCGCGCGGCCGTTTCACGGCGTCGGAACTGAAAAAGGAGGTGGAAACCCGGCTTGGTACCAAGGACACAAACCTCGAAGCGTATTTCAACATCCATCCCGATTCCGACAAGGCGCTCGTGCTTGACCCTGCGGCCGTGCTCCCGCACGCGAACCGCACCATCAAGCCGATGTGGCCACACCTCGGAGAAAAGGCTCATGGGAAGGCGCTCGCTGTCTGGCGGCGGGGCAAGGGAATTTGTTTGGCCCAGTTGTTGGAGTTCGCCAAGGATGGAGGCGATCCCACGGCTGCGGAGGCCGCCCTGCGCGGCTATTTCGACAAACAGCCCAAAAAAGACACGAAAAATACCTCGTGGGACGAGTTCCTAATGAAACCAATCCGCGCGGACTACGATTCCGGGCGCGCGCCCTACGCCCGCCCCGTGCTCAAACAAGTGGTCACCGAGGTGCTGGCCGGCTTCGATCCCACGAAACCCGCCGTCTCACAAGCGAAACCCGACGGCGAAAAGAAGGCCGCCGATGGCATTCTTTACGCCCCGCTTGATCCCGCCTCCCGCGTCCGCGAACTGATGGCGGAGCGTCCTTTGGACTCGCTCACCAACAATCATCTCGTCCGCCACCGTCTGCTGATTCTGGGTCGCTTGCTGGATGACATTATGGCCGAGTTCAAGCTCACCGCAAATGATGGCAGTCTTCGCGTGATCGTCGAAGTGGCGAGGGAGCTCAAGGAGTTCTCGGGAATGACAGCCAAACAGATCACAGCGGAACTTAACAGCCGTCTCAAGGACTTCAAGGCCGCAGTGGACCATCTTGAGAAGAACGCGCCTCATCTGCTCGCCGATTCGTCCCAACGGGGCGGCCTCATCCGCAAGTGCCGCATTGCCATGGACATGGGCTGGCGCTGTCCATTTACTGGCGACAAATACGATGCGGCGGACCTACCGAAACTTGAGCGCGAGCACATCATCCCTTACGCCACCCGTAACACCAACGCGCTTCATGCTTTGGTGCTCACTTGGCCGGAGGTCAATCGGATGAAGGGCAAGCGCACAGCCAGGCAGTTCATCGAAGAGTGCGCTGAACTGCCATCGAGGCAGGTGGCCGGACTCGAACGGCTTACCTTATTCACACCTAAACAATACGAGGCATTCGTCGAGGCTCTCGATACCAAGGGGCACGATGACGACCGGCGTCGGAAGCAGGCACGCAAGGCATTGCTCGCCACCGTGGACTTCGAGGACAAGGAACTCGGCTTCACCGAGGGGCAACTGACCCAATCCAGCCACCTGATGAAGCTCGCGATGGGCGAGATCAAACGGCAGTTGCCTGGGGCCGCTGTGGATCCCGTTCCGGGTCCGGTCACTGCCGAGATCAGAAAGTCGTGGTCCCTCACAGGCACACTTGCCTTGGCGTGCCCCGAGGTGCTCGACGGCGACGGAAAAGTCCGTCCAAAAGACGAGATTCGCGGATTGACCCACCTGCACCACGCGTTGGACGCCGCGACCCTTGCCTTGGCCGCCCACTACATTCCCTTCCAGGCCCGCGGACTCGATCAGAAAGGCAAGATCTGGCAGGCGCTTCTCAAGCGCAGCCAGAGCGAGGATGAGAAGAAGTTTCTCCTTGGGCTCGGATGCTGTCAGATTTATCAGAAAGGAGGCCGGTCCGGCGAGAAGGCCACGGTTGTTGGTCTCAAGGATTTGGCTCCCCAGGTGAAAAACGCCCTCCGCCGTTCGCTTGCCGAAGCCCGTGTGATGCAGCATGTCCCGGCCGACCGCTCGGGTGCCCGCGCCGAACTAACGACGTGGGGGGTGGTGGAAATCACCGGCGAGGGGGACGACGCGCGGGTGAAAATCCGTCAACGATCCGTGAAGGTGGAAGACGGACTGCGGAAAATCACACAAAAGAACGGAGAGGAACGGGCTGGAAAGCTGCTCGGGATCAACCCCAAAGGCGGCAAAGGCAAGCTCAAGGCGATCAAAGGTGCGATGGTTATCGGTGAAAATTACGGCATCGCGCTAGATCCGACACCCGTGGTTATTCCGTTTTTTGATGTGACGGGAAGGTTGGGCGAATTGACTAAAGCAAATGGCGGCAAGAAGCCCAGGGTGTTACGTAATGGTATGCTGATCCGTTTGAAATCCAGCCCTCCAAGATCCCGACAGGATTATTCCGGCATTTGGCGGATTGCCTCGATCAAGAACAATATGGGTAGATTTTTGATTGATATGGTTCGTCCTGGCTACATCACTCCGCAAAACGGAGTTCTCTGGGCTGGAATGAACAAGACATTGGAACCTTTGCTCGAATGTGGACTGGAGGTTTTGCCTCAGAATTTTTGCGGGCATGGTTCGAAGAAATGAAAAAAGCGTTCTTGAATTTCTTCAAGAACGCCTGTTTGTTTCGCGCGTCGCAACTGCGATAAGGGGGCGCGCCGGGCGAATCGGGCTCAATTCGAACCGCTCGGGCGTCCCTGCATCGCCGCTACGCTGCGCAACTCCAGTTGGGGTAGTTGTCCCCTTTGGAGCGGTTGTTGGTCCAGTGAAGGGGTTGCAAGTTCGAGAGTTCGTCCCCACCTCCCTTGGCCTTTGGTTTTATGTGGTCCACCTCCCAACCGAGATTGGACGAGGTCTTTCCGTAATCAGCCCAGCTCATAAGTTTTCCGCAAACATCCTTCCGGATGACTTCGGGACTGTAACCGGGAACGACTTGGCCCTTGTTCCAAACCGCCCGAAGGGTGGCTTGGTCAAAGGCTCCGTTGGTTGTTGTGGTATTGTATCGCATGTTTGTTTGGTTGTGTTTGGTGTTATCCCTCCGTGTCTGCCCCGCCGCAGGGCAGCGGGGCAGACTGAATCAAGGCAAAAGCTAACGAAACTTAACCAGTTGGCTGCGGTTTTGTTGGCTTCGGGCGGAGAATTGCGATATTTCGAGATACTGTCAATATAAAAATAAAAGTTTCGTTACCAATATTCTGTAGTCGTGTCCTACCACATCGTCAGCATTGATGCCCCGGAATGCTCGCTTTCCTGCAAGGACGGGCAGTTGACCTGTAGCAGCGCCGAGGGTGAGCGTCGGCTGCCGTTGGAGGATGTTGCGGCCATCGTCATCACCTCGTTTTCCGCCTCCATTCACTCCAAGCTGCTGCTGGAGGCGGCGAAATGCGGGGTGGGGCTGGTGATTTGCGAGAATTTCAAGCCGGCCTCCCTCGTCCTGCCCGCCAACCGGTCCACCGACACGGCTCTGACCCGCGCCCAGGCCTACATTCCCGCCCAACTCCGGAACCGGCTCTGGCGGAAGACGGTCGATGCCAAATGCCTCAACCAATATTCGCTCGCGGCGGAACTCGCGCCCGGCGACGAACGGCTCGGTCGTTTCGAGAAGCTGGCCAGAGGGCACGGAATATCCAAGGAGGCGGAGTGTGCCAAGCTGTTCTGGCGGATCTATGCCGACCATGTGGCGGAGACCGACGACTTTCGGCGCGAGCGCAAGGGCGATGGCCCCAACCCGCTGCTCAACTACGGCTATGCGGTGCTCCTATCCACCGTCTTGCAAAATCTGTTCGCCGTGGGGCTGGATCCGACCTTCGGCATCTTCCATGCCACGCGCGAGCAGTCCACCCCGCTGGCGTATGATCTCATGGAGCCGTTCCGCCCCTGTGTGGACTACCGAGTGGCCAAATGGCTGCTGGATCATCCCGGAGAGGAAAATCCCCAGGTCACCAAGGAATTCCGACGCTGGGTCACGGGGTTCCCCTTGGAAACCGTGGACTGGTTCGATCTGACCCTCGATGTCCGGGGGGTGATCGAAGGCGTGATCCGTTCCTTCCGGGTGGCCGTGACCAGCGGCCAGTCCGGCCCCTACCGACCATGGACCCGAACCACTACAAAATGGGCTGGCTGATGGTGGCCTTTGACCTGCCGGTCAAAACGAAAGAGGAGCGAAAGCGGGCTACCGCCTTCCGGGAGTTTCTTTTGGATGACGGCTTCCAGATGATCCAGTTGAGCGTGTATGCCCGGCCCTGCGTCACTTTTTCCCGGCAGGAAACCCATTTGCGGCGGATTCGGCTGGCGGTTCCGGCGGAGGGGTCGGTGCGGGCGATCTACATCACCAAGGCCCAGTGGGAACGGGCCTTCATCATCCACGGCCGCCCGGCAGTGGAAACGGGAGCTGAACCAATGCCCGAGCAAATCATGCTCTGGTGAACGGTTCCGTTTTCCCGGAATCGTTGTACAACGTTGAAAATGAGTTCCGAACGGAGCTAGGGATAGCTCCGTTCGGATTTTGAATCAAGGCAAAGCATGGAACTTGGGGGCGACTCCCGCGGGATCGGATAGCTCCGTTCGGATTTTGAATCAAGGCAAAGCTCCGGTTGGCGGCCCGCACGCGGTTGGAGGGATAGCTCCGTTCGGATTTTGAATCAAGGCAAAGCAACCGCGACCGACCCCAAACATCCTTGCGAGGATAGCTCCGTTCGGATTTTGAATCAAGGCAAAGCGTCAGGAAGCTGGCCGGTGCGCTTGATTTTGGATAGCTCCGTTCGGATTTTGAATCAAGGCAAAGCTGGAAGGCTCTCAAGGGCGACGACAAGGACGGATAGCTCCGTTCGGATTTTGAATCAAGGCAAAGCAAGAACGAAAACAGGTTGGATTTGACGGCTGGATAGCTCCGTTCGGATTTTGAATCAAGGCAAAGCAGCCCGCGGACCAAAGACGGCCACAGCGAGGGATAGCTCCGTTCGGATTTTGAATCAAGGCAAAGCTATCGCTCTCATGTTGTTTTCTGTTGGATGGGATAGCTCCGTTCGGATTTTGAATCAAGGCAAAGCGGCGCGGATGCCGCATCCCTGATCGCCCAAGGATAGCTCCGTTCGGATTTTGAATCAAGGCAAAGCCATCGCACCCGATGGATGATCTTCTGGAGAGGATAGCTCCGTTCGGATTTTGAATCAAGGCAAAGCAACGGGAGCAAACAGCGTGCGGTGCCTGGCGGATAGCTCCGTTCGGATTTTGAATCAAGGCAAAGCGATCCGCCGGTGCCCGGCAACCAGCTCATGGATAGCTCCGTTCGGATTTTGAATCAAGGCAAAGCTGGTGACAAAATCCCCCGCCATGATGGCAAGGATAGCTCCGTTCGGATTTTGAATCAAGGCAAAGCTCGGCGGCGGCACGGGGTTCGGTTCCTGGTTGGATAGCTCCGTTCGGATTTTGAATCAAGGCAAAGCAGCGGGTGACTCCTTCGCAAGTCTTGTATAGGATAGCTCCGTTCGGATTTTGAATCAAGGCAAAGCGATCGTCCGCGCGTTCTTTCCCCAGGGGCGGGATAGCTCCGTTCGGATTTTGAATCAAGGCAAAGCGACGGCGCGCGCGGCAGTCGAGCGGGCGCGGGATAGCTCCGTTCGGATTTTGAATCAAGGCAAAGCTTGGAATTCTAGCGGTTGCGGAAATATCGGGGATAGCTCCGTTCGGATTTTGAATCAAGGCAAAGCTTTGCCACCAAAGACCAGGCATCCGCCATCGGATAGCTCCGTTCGGATTTTGAATCAAGGCAAAGCTCGTGGTTTTCTTCATACTGTTTTTCAATCGGATAGCTCCGTTCGGATTTTGAATCAAGGCAAAGCGGCCGTGCCTGATGGTCGCGCTGGTGAATGGGATAGCTCCGTTCGGATTTTGAATCAAGGCAAAGCGGCCGTCCGCCACTCCGGCCAGCAGGTCCGGGATAGCTCCGTTCGGATTTTGAATCAAGGCAAAGCGGCTGCAGTCGGCGCTGGTTCGCTGTCGCGGGATAGCTCCGTTCGGATTTTGAATCAAGGCAAAGCAGCACTTCGCTGCTAGACTGCCTGCAAATGGGATAGCTCCGTTCGGATTTTGAATCAAGGCAAAGCCGCCAGCACGCCGCTAACGCTCCGCCGACTGGATAGCTCCGTTCGGATTTTGAATCAAGGCAAAGCGACGCCGTCCGCCTGTTCGTCTCCGCCGCTGGATAGCTCCGTTCGGATTTTGAATCAAGGCAAAGCTGGCAATGCGGTGTAATGCAGAGAGAGAAGGATAGCTCCGTTCGGATTTTGAATCAAGGCAAAGCCAATCTAGCGGCGTGGTACTGGGCGGGTGGGGATAGCTCCGTTCGGATTTTGAATCAAGGCAAAGCTTGCGATGCCGCCGCCTCTCTGTCCCGTTGGATAGCTCCGTTCGGATTTTGAATCAAGGCAAAGCCGGCTGAGCTCGCTCAGCCGCTGCCCGGCCGGATAGCTCCGTTCGGATTTTGAATCAAGGCAAAGCATCGAAGCTCATCGCTTCTGAGTCGAGTCTGGATAGCTCCGTTCGGATTTTGAATCAAGGCAAAGCCTCTGCTGATCTCTGCTCTCCACGCCGCTGGGATAGCTCCGTTCGGATTTTGAATCAAGGCAAAGCCATGTCCCCTCTCAAACAACTCGTCCTAACGGATAGCTCCGTTCGGATTTTGAATCAAGGCAAAGCCAAGTCGGGCCTAGGTATTACCTCGGCAAAGGATAGCTCCGTTCGGATTTTGAATCAAGGCAAAGCACGCCGTGGCTCAACTCGGCGGCTAGGCGGGATAGCTCCGTTCGGATTTTGAATCAAGGCAAAGCATAGGGTTTGGGCTTTTTCCAGGCATTTCGGGATAGCTCCGTTCGGATTTTGAATCAAGGCAAAGCCTTGGCGGGCGTGATGGCCGGGAAGTCTGGGGATAGCTCCGTTCGGATTTTGAATCAAGGCAAAGCAAAGAAGCGGAGATGACCGGATGGATCATGGATAGCTCCGTTCGGATTTTGAATCAAGGCAAAGCAGTGCTGCGCTAGCTGCCCCGCCAGCGCAGGGATAGCTCCGTTCGGATTTTGAATCAAGGCAAAGCGATCGACCTCAGCTCCTGCCGAACTGCTCGGGATAGCTCCGTTCGGATTTTGAATCAAGGCAAAGCCGGCAGCGCGTCGCACCCGAGATCCCCGCGGGATAGCTCCGTTCGGATTTTGAATCAAGGCAAAGCCTCAGGAACTGGATGGAGTTGGACAGGTCCGGATAGCTCCGTTCGGATTTTGAATCAAGGCAAAGCACCGGCGAGTATTCCCCTCTCAAAACCCAAGGATAGCTCCGTTCGGATTTTGAATCAAGGCAAAGCGTCTGGGCTGAGTTCCTCAAATACTCCCGTGGATAGCTCCGTTCGGATTTTGAATCAAGGCAAAGCTGCGAGCCGATGGACACGGCGACCGTGCTGGGATAGCTCCGTTCGGATTTTGAATCAAGGCAAAGCGACAGGAATGTCGGGGTGCATCCGGGGATGGGATAGCTCCGTTCGGATTTTGAATCAAGGCAAAGCCGCCCCCTGCCGCGATTAGGTCAAGGGCAGGGATAGCTCCGTTCGGATTTTGAATCAAGGCAAAGCGGGGGCGTAGTTGCGGATGCGGGGCATGGGGGATAGCTCCGTTCGGATTTTGAATCAAGGCAAAGCCGAATGCGCGGCCGACGCGCCGAACCCGCAGGATAGCTCCGTTCGGATTTTGAATCAAGGCAAAGCTACCCGATGTTCGTTCCATTTGAAAACCAGGGATAGCTCCGTTCGGATTTTGAATCAAGGCAAAGCCACGCAGATGTCAACCCGGCCAAGGCAACGGGATAGCTCCGTTCGGATTTTGAATCAAGGCAAAGCACCGGAGAATGGCCGTTATTCTACCGCGCGGGATAGCTCCGTTCGGATTTTGAATCAAGGCAAAGCGTGAACCCGCGCGATGCCGTCCAAACGCAGGATAGCTCCGTTCGGATTTTGAATCAAGGCAAAGCGCTCCGGGGCGGATCCGGCCGGTGCCGCCGGGATAGCTCCGTTCGGATTTTGAATCAAGGCAAAGCGGGACTTGGTAGATGGTGATGGCTGGCGCTGGATAGCTCCGTTCGGATTTTGAATCAAGGCAAAGCTTGGATGTTCATCCAATGAATCATTCTCCGGGATAGCTCCGTTCGGATTTTGAATCAAGGCAAAGCGTTGGGTGGTGGTTGGTATTGGCATGGGGGGGATAGCTCCGTTCGGATTTTGAATCAAGGCAAAGCGTGATCCCTGGACGCGTCATCTCGCGCAACGGATAGCTCCGTTCGGATTTTGAATCAAGGCAAAGCATCTCCCGCATGGAGCACCTCTACGACGTCGGATAGCTCCGTTCGGATTTTGAATCAAGGCAAAGCGGGGAGGATGAGGTTTTTTAGACACGTTGGGGATAGCTCCGTTCGGATTTTGAATCAAGGCAAAGCATCGTTCCCATCCGCAAATCCATTCCTTGGGGATAGCTCCGTTCGGATTTTGAATCAAGGCAAAGCAGCCCCTCTAGCCGCCTCAATCGCTGCTGCGGATAGCTCCGTTCGGATTTTGAATCAAGGCAAAGCACCAAGCCGGAATCCGATTCCAGATATCTGGGATAGCTCCGTTCGGATTTTGAATCAAGGCAAAGCGGCTTCCTCGGCATCATGGACACCGGGGAGGGATAGCTCCGTTCGGATTTTGAATCAAGGCAAAGCGTGCGGGCCATCGGGTTCGATAGGGCCTATGGATAGCTCCGTTCGGATTTTGAATCAAGGCAAAGCATCACTTGGGGTTTCTCGCGGGGTTCGCGGGGATAGCTCCGTTCGGATTTTGAATCAAGGCAAAGCCACGCCAGCGCGCACCGTCTCGACCCACGCGGATAGCTCCGTTCGGATTTTGAATCAAGGCAAAGCGGTTGCTGGACAGCACGGCGCGCAGTTTGCGGATAGCTCCGTTCGGGTTTTTGAATCAAGGCAAAGCTTTAGTTGCGAGACCGTCCGGGGTATGCGGATGACTGGTTCGTTCGTGGATTCGGAAGAATGGAAGGACGGATGTGTTAAATGAGGCTTTCGGCGTGGAAGTTCGGGTGGCGAAGTGTGGGAATTCGGTGCTTAATCGTCGGGATTTTACTCTCGTTCGTGAGGATGCGGCGGGGAATGTGGTGTTCCGAAGATCCGTTTTGAAGATTCGTCGCTGCGGATTGGTGTATCGGACATGGGTTTCGTCGGCTGGGGAGTCGGATTTCACCCGATTCTGCAGCCCCAGAAAGCCGCTTCGGAACCCATAGGGATGCGACTTTGCAACGCTAAATCGGCTTAAAAAGGGGCATCGCTGCCGAGAGGAGACACCGCCACGACGCCAAGGTCGCCAGGGGAAGAGCGGATAAATTGGTGTCGATTTAGGATTGGTGATTTGTTTGCATGAGCGAGGCGTTCGGATGACAGAACGATTGCTTCAACGTGGAGAACGGTGCTCCCGGCGTGAAGGTTGCAGCGCATTGCCGGGAGTTTTTCAGAGTCGGCGGGTTGAATCGGACTCCGGATGTGAAGGATGGAAGCGGGAAACAACCCAACCGGATACGGAAACAGGAGGCGCGAAGCCGGAGTCAACGGGTTTGTCTCGTGGAACGGGTGTGGGAGGAAGTTGGAGACAAGAAATGAGGTGGCGGGTTTTTATCTGACATCCGATGATTGCTGATTCCGTTATCCGTCCCGAGACTCCGGCCGATGAGGCCGCGATCACCGAGGTCACCCTTGCCGCGTTTGAGACGTTGGAGATCAGCGGGCATACCGAGCATCACATCATCCGGGAATTGCGGGCGGCGGGTGCGTTGTCGGTGTCGCTGGTGGCGGAGGCGGATGGGCGTGTGGTGGGGCATATCGCGTTTTCGCCGGTGGTTCTATCCGACGGCACGGCGGATTGGTATGGGCTGGGTCCGGTGTCGGTGCAGCCGGCCTATCAAAAGCGCGGGATCGGAGGCGCGCTGATCCGCGAGGGGCTTGCGCGGCTGGAGGCGATGGGAGCGGGCGGTTGCTGTCTGGTGGGACATCCGGGATACTACGGACGCTTCGGTTTTTCCAATCCCGCGGGGCTTTCGATGGAGGGTGTGCCGTCCGAGGTGTTTTTCGCGCTATCGTTCGGTGGTGGCGTTCCGGTGGGGACGGTGGCGTTTCACGAGGCGTTTTTCACGACCGGGGACGCGCGGTGACGGGCTGGCGCGCGGACGCTTATCCCGAAATCCGAAGTTCAGGGTAGTTTGGACGCCCGACTTACCACTGAGGGACTGGGAACCACTGTGGAAACTGATTTTTTGGAGAAAACGGGGAAGCACCTATTGATGAATGGGAACGATTTCCCCCATGTCAAAAATCATATCAGTGGAATCAGTGGTTTTCAGTTCATCAGTGGTAAGAATGGAGGCGCTGGTTATGCCAACCTCCGATTTTGCGCCTATTTTTCCCGAACGCCGAGCATCACGGGGATCGCGCGCGGGGTGCCGTCGGACGGGCGGTTGATGGTGGTTAGGCCGGGTTTGGCGGGATCTTTCTGGAGCAGGATCGAGCTGCCGCCGCCGTCCAGGTTGATGGCATTGGCACAGCCGCAGGCGGTCATCAGCGCCGCACATTCGGTTAGGGTCATGCCCTCGCTGGTGCCGCGGTTGCGGCCATCGACCACCACCAGCCACAGCCACCGGGATGTGGCATCGAATCCGGCGAGGGTGCGGGGGTGGAGCGCGGTATCGGGTTTCGCCACGGTGTGGCCGTCCCTGACTAACAAGTCGCCCCAGTCGGCCACGGCGTGTCGGATGGATGGGCCATCGCCCGCGGTGCCGAGGTGGGGTTTCCCATCCGGATCGAACCAGAAATCCGTGCGGTCGCCGGCATGAGGGCTGCGGACGTTCCCGTTGGCGGCGGCGATTCCCTGGATGTCCACCGGCTTGCCGGGATACCATCCGCGTTTGCGATCGGCGGCGCTGGTGCCGGGCAGGTGGGCGAAGGCGTTGGCGTTGACGGCCGCGAGCATCCGGGGTTCGGTTCTAACGAGCGCCGCTGGTTTGGTTAGTGTGGCTTCCGCGGGGCCCGCACCATCCGGATCGGCGCCGAGGATCACGCAAGGCTCGATCCGCGGGCTGCGGAGATCGGCTCTGAGGAAATGGATCCGCAGTGGGCGGGGCCGGGTGCGGGTCTCGCTCCAACCGGCCACCGGCGCGGGTTGTTCGTTGCCCGGGGCTTTTTCCAACCGCAGCGAGAGCGGCGCGGTTATCGGCTTTGGGACGGCCGGGGCGGTTTGGGCGGGAAGGCGGGCCGCAAGCGCGGCCGCAACCGCGAGGCAGGTCAATGCGCGTGGATCCATGATTCCGCTGATACGCCGGCTTGTGCACCGGTCGTTCAAACTGGCGGCGATGGAAAAGGATGTTTTCGGCTAGCGCAGGGTGGCGTATTTCAGGCGGACGCCGTTCCACGAGATGACGGCGGCGATCCGGCCGGGGCCGGTTTGATAGAGGGCTGGCCAGGTGAAGCGTTTGCCGGAACCGGCGTCGAAGGGCGGCGGGCCCAGCGGCTGCCAGGTGGCGCCGTGGTCGGTGCTGCGGGAGAGGGTGTTGGAGCAGGAGGTGAGCAGCAGTGTGCCGTCGGTTAGCGAGGTGATCCATGGGCCGGCGTGGTGGCCGGGAACCGGGGTGCCGAGGCCCGGCGGCCACCGGACGCCGTCGCGGGATATTTTCATATAAACATCCGCGTCGCCGATTCCGACGATTTCATATACGGCGATGAAGCGTCCGTCGTCCATGCGGGTGACGACCGGCATGCCGGGACGGAGCTTTCCGCCGCCGGGTTCCTCGGCGAGCCGGATCTCACCGCCCCAGGATTTTCCGTGGTCGGGCGAGATCCGGACGCTGCAGACCTGGCTGTACGACGGCTTGGCGGCGGAGTGGGATTCGTTGGCGTAGGCCACGGCGAGGCGGCCGTCGGCCAGCGGATAGAAATGCGGTTCCCACAGTCCGCGGCCCTTCATGGTGCCGGGCGGTCCTTCGCTGCGGTCGATGACCGAAAGCTCCGACCAGGTGCGTCCGCGGTCGGCGCTGCGCCAGACCGGAAGCTGATAGGATGCTCCGTCAACCAGGGATCGTCCGGTTAGCAGAAGGATGCCGCCGGGCAGGGCGATCAGGTTTCCGTTGTCGAGTTTGCGTCCCGGACGGGCGACTTCTCCGGTTAGAGACCACTTGCCGGGATCCGGGTTGGCGGTGTGGATCCGCAGCATGCTTTCATTTCCGGCAAAGCGGGTGCTGACCGCGAACCAGTCCCTGCCGTCGCGTGCGAGGCGTCCCCAACCGCCGGGGTCGAGCCGGGTTTCCGCGCCCCATGCGAGGGTGGGCTCGGCCGGGGCCATCGGAGCGGCCGCCAGTGCGGACATGATGACGGTTAGAATGATGGCGAATCCGGAACGGTTGCCATGGCTTCGCGGGGCCGTCTGGCGTGGTCGGATGGAAATCATGAGCGAGGGAGAGGATGATGGGGCCGCTCAGTTCCGCCGGGTGCCGGGGTGGGGTTGTTTGGCGGGTGCGGGTGGAAGGTCGCGGCGGAGTTTATCGTGGGCGGCCTTGAGGCGGGCGGTGGTTTCCGGGGCGGACTTGGAGAGATCGGTGTTTTCCCCGGGATCCTTGGCAAGGTCGTAGAGGGAACAGCCGCCGTTTTCCCACGCGATCAGTTTCCAGGTGCCGTCGATGAGCGCGGAGTCGTGGGACGCGATCAGGATCGGGTCGCGTGCGGAGGTTTTCCCGGAGGCGATGGCGGGCCATTGGTTAGAGCCATCGCAGGCGGAGGGGGACTTCGTTAGTCCGGCGGCGGCGGTTAGGGTGGGAAAAAAGTCCTGCACGCAGAGCGGGTGGTCGTTTTTCGATCCGGCCGGAAGGCGGCCGGGCCAGCGGAGCACGCACGGCGTGTGGATGCCGCCTTCATAAACGGTGTCCTTTCCGGATTTGAAGGGTGCGCTGTCGGAAAAGCGCCGGCCGGCCCCGTTGTCGGAGAAAAACACGACCAGCGTGCGGTCGCGGAGCCCCTGTGCGTCGATGGATGCGAGGACCTTGCCGATGGCGGTGTCGAGTCCCTCGATCACGGCTTGATAGAGTCCGGTGTCGCCGGTACCGTGCTTCTTGGTTAGGTCGTCCGGTGCGGCGAGCGGGACATGGGGCGCGTTGAACGCGAGTTCGATGAAAAACGGCCGTGCCGGGTCGCGGTTCGTGATCTGGCGGACGGTTTCGTCGGCAAGGAGATCGGTCGAGTAGCCGGTTTCGGTGATGGCCTTGCCGTCGCGTTGCCAATCCGGGGTGCCACGCGGGCCGGTGTGTTGGAAATAGTCGATCTGCGGCCCGAGGAAGCCGTAGAAGTGGTCGAACCCGCATTGGGCGGGCAGTCGGCCGGAGCCGATGTGCCATTTTCCGATGAGGGACGTTTGGTAGCCGGCGGCGCGGAGGGTTTCCGGCAGGGTCGGAACTCCGGCCGGGAGACCTGGGTGGGTTGGCGGCAGCGCGTCGGCGATGTTGTAGCGGAGGGGAAACATTCCGGTTAGGAGCGCCGCCCGCGCCGGGCTGCAAACCGGGTAGGTGTAGAACCGCCGCAGTTCCATCCCCTCGGCGGCGAGGCGGTTGAGGTTCGGGGTGGTGACGGATGCCGAGTGGAAGCCCACGCCGTTCCAGCCCAGGTCGTCGGCGACGATGATGAGAATGTTAGGTTGGCCCACGGCATCCTTCGGCGGAGGAACGGGAGCGGGGGAGGGCGGGGGAGCGGCGGGTTGTTGCGTGACAGGCTGCGGGGTGACGGTGGCGGCACCTCGGCGGTATTCGTCCTGGGTGAGCTTGCCGTCGCGGTTTTTGTCCAGGGCGGCGAGGGATTGCGCGGCTTTGCCAATTTCCGCGGCGTCGATTTTCCCGTCCTGGTTGAGATCGAGGGCGGAAACGACGGGTGCCGGTCCGCCGCGGCCGGTGGGGCGGTTTGTTTGCGCGGTCGAAAGCGTCTGCAAGCCCCCGATAAGGGCAATCCCCGCGATGGCGAGGCGGCGCAGGGACGGAAACGAGGGAGATTTGGCGGAATCGGGCGCGGACATGGTGCGGGAGAACAAACCGGGAAACGGGCGATTGGTTGCGCGGACCTGGAAACACAACCCCCTTGGGCGGCGGGGCCGGCCAAGGGGGCGGGGGGAGTCGGGAGTGAGGGTAACGCTTCCGAGGGGGCTAGTGTCTCCTGCGGCGGAGCAGCAGGGCGGTTCCGAGAAGCCCGAGGGCCGCGGATCCCGGTTCTGGAATCACGCTGAAGCTTGCGGAGGACGCTCCATTGTTGGAACTGGTGAGGACGTTCTTCGCGCCGGTCCACTCGTTGAACGTGTAGGAAACCGATGCGGTGATGGTATAGTTGCCGTTTGGCAATCCGGCGAGGATGTTCACGGTGTCCGGGCTGTTGTTCCAGAACCGGTTGTTTCCGGACACGCCGGATTGGGTGAGGGTTTGGCTGTGGTCATTGCCCGCGATGACGAGCGTCAGGGTGGCGGTGTTGGCATCGTCGAGCCAGTTGTTGTTGGTGTTGCCGCCCGGAGGGGTGTCGCCGCCGTTCCACGCGTAGTTCTCGAAATACCAGTTCGCCAGGGTGAGGGTGTCACCCACCGTGGGATTGAAGGTACCGAAATCGTAACCGTCGAGCCGGGCATTGGACGGCACCCCGATGGAAGATACGTAGGTCGAAGTGCCGTTGACGTTGAATTCGCCGGTTGCCTCGACGATTCCGATCGCCGCAGTGGCCAGATGGGTGGTGGCCAATGCGGTGACGGGTAGCAGGATGGTGGTTTTCATGGCTGTTTTGGTTTGATGGGAGATAGGAATGGCAGAACGATCGATTTTCACTGGCATTCCGATGAAAACCGGGCACGCCCTGCACAAGCGCAATGTTCCGGCCTTCGGCCCGGTTTAGAAAAAAGTGAAAATTTATCCCCAGCGTTCGGGAAGCGGGTGAGTTTTGGCTTCCCGCCCAGGTGGGAATGTGTTGGACTTCCGGCATGGAAACGTCGGAGGCGATCACGATTGTCATTTTTGGGGTGGGGCTGCTGATCCTCTTCATGCTGCTGGTGTCGGTGTGGAGACTTGGAGGCACTCTGGCGCGAGTGGAGCGCCGCATCGCGGAAATGGCGGAGGTGGAGAAGGCCAGGGAAATCGCCGTGGCGGTTCCCGAGGCCCGCGGATCCCGTGAGCCGGATCGTTCCCGGGACGGGGCGTTTCTGCGTTTTCTCGAGGAGGACGCCGACCGTCGCAAGCTGTCGAAATCCGAGCAATTCGCCCAGTACCGCCAGTGGCGGAAGGCGCGGGGACTCAATTGGATGTCGGCTGAGCACGGCTGACCGTACACTTCGTAAATTTTTTCCATTTTTGGGTTGTCAGAATCCGCCTGATCTGCTTTCTCGGTGCCCCGACCGGCACCGTTCGGGCCAATTCCGTTTTTCCTGATTGTTGAAATACCTAGCCTAATTTCCAAAGCCCTCCCATGGCAAACATCTTCCCCCGTTGGTCAAATTTGCTGCCGATCAAAATCGCGATCTGCCTGCTTTCGGTCGCAGGCGGTCTCGTGGTGGCGTTTTCCATTTACGCGACTCCGAAATCGCTGGTGGTTGGCTACCAGCCTTCGCAGCCGATTCCGTTTTCGCACAAGATCCATATCGACCAATTGGGCATGGACTGCCGCTACTGCCATTCGTTCGTGGACGTGGGTGGCGCGGCCAACGTGCCGACCGGCAACACCTGTTGGAACTGCCACCAGCACGTTCTGAAAGACAGTCCGAAGCTCGCGGGCCTGCGCAAGGCGATGGACCCGGCGTTTCCCGGATACGACGGCAAGCCGGTCGAGTGGGTGCGCATCCACAAGGCGCCGGATTACGTGAAATTCAACCACTCCGCGCACGTCAACCGCGGGATTTCCTGCCAGAACTGCCACGGCCGGATCGACCAAATGGAGACGGTGGCTCAGGACCAGAACCTTTCGATGGGCTGGTGCCTCGATTGCCATCGCAATCCGGAAAAGAACCTCCGCCCGCTCGAGGAGGTCTATAATCTCAAATACGATGCCGCGCAGTATATCAAGGATCACCCGGAACTCGGCGTGAAGACCACCGAGGAACTGGGCCTGAAGCTCAAGGAGCAATTCAAGGTGGTTCCGAAGACCACCTGCGCCACCTGCCATCATTGATCCGCCCGCCACGCCGCAAAGCCCGACTTTTTCCCACCCCCATCTCACGAAGTTCAACATGAGCAAGCGCATTTGGAACCACCCCGCCGTCCCCGCCGACGAAACCACCGTCGCCTGGCGCAGCACGGGGCAGCTTGAAGACACCGCCGCTTTCCGCGATTGGCTGGAGCGCGAGTTCCCGCAGGGAGCCGCCGAAATGGCCGACTCCGACGATGCCGAGGTCTCCCGCCGCTCGTTTCTCAAACTGATGGGCGCTTCCACGGCGCTCGCGGGTCTTGGCATGGCCGCCTGCCGCCGCCCGGAAAGCTATATCATTCCCTACACCAAGGCCCCCGAGTGGGTGATCCCCGGAAAGGCCACCTACTACGCCAGTAGTATGCCGCGCGCCACCGGCGCCACGCCGCTGGTGGTGACCTCGTTCGAGGGCCGCCCGACCAAGGTGGCGCCCAACCACCTCCATCCGGACGCGGAAGGCACGGACGCCTTCGCCCAGGCATCGGTGCTCGATCTGTATTCGCCGTCGCGGTCCAGGACGTTCCTGAAAAACGGCCAACCCGCGAAAAAGGCCGACTTCGAGGCGGTGGTGGCGCAGCTTGCCGCGGATCCGGCGGCGAAAGTCGGTTTTTTGTTCGGCTCGGATGACAGCCCGACCCGCACGCGGCTTCGCAAGGAACTGGCGGGCAAATTCGCCGGCGCGAAGTTCTATCAATACGAGCCGCTCGCGGGCGAGGCGTCCGCCGCGCTCGGCGACGGTGTGAAGCTGGTGGTCGATTTCGCCAAGGCCGACCGGATCGTTTCGCTGGACTGCGATTTCGCGGGCACCGACCCGCAGGGACCGGTGGGGCCGTTCTTCGACCGCCGCAAGCCCGAAGGGAAAACCTACGACGCCAAACCCGACGCGTCGAAAATGAACCGGCTCTACTCGGTGGAGGCGGCCTACACTCTAACTGGCGGGATGGCCGACCACCGTCTCCGCGTGGCTCCCAGCCAGGTGCTCGCCGTCGCGGCGATGCTGGCGCGCGGTGGTATCACTTCCAACCGCAATTTGGATAGTTCGGTGCCGCCGATCGACGATGACCACACGATCAAGTGGGTTCAGGGCCTGATCGCCGACCTCAAGAACGATAAAAACAAGGGCACGTCCGTGGTGCTCGCCGGATCGCGTCAGCCTGCGGCCGTCCATCATCTCGCGCTGGCGATGAATCTGGCGCTCGGCAGCATCGGCGAGGGCAAGCCGATCACCGCGTTCCAGACCGAAACCACCGGACTCGGCTCGCTCGTTTCGCTGGTGGCCGATATCCAGTCCGGCGCGGTGGAAACGCTGGTGATGCTCACCCCGGCCAACCCGGTTTACGACGCGCCGGCCGATCTGAAATTCGGCGAGGCGTTCGCCAAGCTCAAAACCTCCATCCATCTCGGCCCGCGCGCCGACGCCACGGCCCACGCGGCCACCTGGCACGTTCCGGCCGCGCATTACCTCGAAAGCTGGGCGGACGCGCGCTCGGCCCGCGGCACCTACACCGTGGTCCAGCCGATGATCCTTCCGCTCTATCCGGACGCGGTGTCCGAACTCGAACTCTTGTTAGCGTTGCTGAGCCCCAAGGGCGAGTTGCTCGCCGGCGAGGGCCCGAAGGGCGAGCCTTCGCCCGCCTACTCCGCCGTCAGGGCGACCTTCTCCGCCGCCGGCGGGGCAGGGGAGGAGGCATGGAAAAAACTCCTGCGCGACGGGTTCCATCAGGGCTCGGCCTATCCGGCGGTGGTGCCGAAGATTTCCGCCAAGGCGGTCGCGGATGTTGAGGCCGCCAAGAAACCCGCTCCCTCGGCATCCTCGCTGGAAGTGGTTTTCGCCACCGACGCCTCGGTCTATGACGGCCGCTGGATCGACAACGGCTGGCTTCAGGAATCCCCCGATCCGATTTCCAAACTGACTTGGGACAACGCCGCGCTGGTGGCTCCCAAGACCGCCAAGGCGCTGGGAATCTACAACCTGATCATCGACCCCGAGCCGGTGACTTCGGTGTTGGGCGTGAAGAGCAAATACGGCAAGGTTTCTCCGGATGGAGAGGGCGAAAACCGCCGCGCGCCGATCATTTCGGTCACGGTGAACGGCAAGACGCTGGAGATTCCGGTGCTGATTTCGTTCGGCCAGGCCGAGAACACGCTGGTGATCCCGTTAGGATATGGCCAGGGCTTTGATGAAGAGGACGAACTGAAGCGTGGTCCGAAAAACGCGAACCACGTCGGCCTGGTCGGCGTGAACCGCGGTTTCGACGCCTATCCGCTGCGCGATTCCAAGAGCCTGTATTTCGCCACCGGCGCGAAGGCGGAGAAAACCGGCAAGGTCTATTCCGTGGCGCTCACCCAGGAACACAGCGCGATGTATGGCCGCGCCCTGGCCCGCGAGGTTTCCACCCAGACGCAGGAGATCAAGCACGAGGAGCAGTCGTTCGAAGCGCAGCTCGCCAGCGTGAAGCTCCAGGGCAACGACGGTCACGCGCCGCCTAACATTTCGCTCTACAAGCAGAAGGGTTCGTCCACCTGGCATCCCACCAAGGACGGCCAGGCTCCCGATCTTCTGACCGACCAACTCCATCAGTGGGGCATGGCCATCGACCTGTCGGCCTGTATGGGCTGCAACGCCTGCCTTGTCGCCTGCCAGGCGGAAAACAACATCCCGATCGTCGGCAAACAGCAAGTCGCCAAGGGCCGCGAAATGCACTGGATCCGCATGGACCGCTACTACGCGGCCCAACAGTTCGCGATGGACGCCAAGGGCAACATCATCAAGGACGAATCTAGCAAAAAAGAGCAGGCCAGCCCGGACTGGGTGATGGACAACCCGTCGTTCGTGCCGCAGCCGGTCGCCTGCGTGCAATGCGAACTTGCCCCGTGCGAAACCGTCTGCCCGGTGAACGCCACCGTTCACACCGAGGACGGCCTCAATGCGATGGCCTACAACCGCTGCATCGGCACCCGCTATTGCGCGAACAACTGCCCCTACAAGGCGCGCCGTTTCAACTTCTTCGACTACAACAAGCGCAACCCGCTCATCGCCCACAACCTCTACAAGGGGCCGCTCGGCGAGAAAACGGTGGGCGAGGCGGTCCATCTGCAACGCAACCCGAACGTCACCGTCCGGATGCGCGGCGTGATGGAAAAATGCACCTACTGCGTGCAGCGCCTCAAGGACGCGGTGATCCGCCAGAAGCGCGGCCAGAAACAGGAGGCGCTCGCCGCCGGCAAGCCGTCCACCGAGATGCAGGTCACCACCAAGACCCTGCGGATGCCGGTGGATGCGGTGAAAACCGCCTGCCAGGACGCCTGCCCGGCCACCGCGATCAGTTTCGGCAATCTGTTGGACGAAACCCAGTCCGTCATGGGCCGCGCCAAGAAGATCGACCGCTGCTACGACCTGCTCAACTACATCGGCACCCGGCCGCGCACCAGTTATCTGGCACGCGTCAAGAATCCGAACCCCGAGATGCCCGACGCCCAATACATCGGCAAGGCCACCGTCCACATGGCTTGATCCCCTCCCGCAACCCACTTCAATCCAGCATTCCCGACCCCCATGGCTTCCACCTCACAGCACGCCCCGGACGTTTCCCTCAAGGGACCGAAACTGCCGGTGCTCGAGCGCGAAAAGCTCATTCTCAACGAGCGCAGTTACCACTGGATCACCGAGCGGATTTGCGGTGTTCTTGAAAACAAGCAACCGCTCCTCTGGTGGTTGCTGTTCATCCCCTCGGCGCTCATTGCGGCCATCGGCGTGGGCGGCGGCTTGTTCTATCTGGTTTCCACCGGCGTCGGCGTCTGGGGCAACACCAACCGCGTGATGTGGGGATGGCCGATCGTCAACTTCGTGTTCTGGATCGGTATCGGCCATGCGGGAACGTTGATTTCGGCGATTCTCTTCCTAACAAGGCAGAACTGGCGGACCTCGATCAACCGCGCCGCCGAGGCGATGACGATTTTCGCGGTGATGTGCGCGGGGATTTTCCCGGCGTTCCACGTCGGCCGCGTGTGGATGGCGTGGTTCCTGGCCCCGGTACCGAACGCCAACGCGATCTGGCAGAACTTCAAGTCGCCGCTGCTGTGGGACGTGTTCGCGGTTTCCACCTATTTCACCATCTCGCTGATTTTCTGGTTCCTCGGCATGGTCCCGGACCTCGCGACCATCCGCGACCGCTGCAAACCCGGCATCCGCAGATATATCTACGGCGTGCTTTCCCTAGGATGGCGCGGTGGCAACCGCCAGTGGAGCCATTATGAAATGGCCTATCTGCTGCTCGCCGCCCTCTCCACCCCGCTGGTGCTCTCGGTCCACTCGGTGGTGTCCTTCGACTTCGCGACCTCGGTTGTTCCCGGTTGGCACACCACCATTTTCCCGCCCTACTTCGTGGCGGGCGCCATTTTCGGCGGTTTCGCGATGGTGCTCACGATCATGGTACCCGCCCGGTTCATCTACGGGCTTCAGGACCTGATCACCATGAAGCACATCGACAACATGGCGAAGATCATCCTGCTGACCGGCACGATCGTCGGCTACGCCTATCTGATGGAGCTGTTCGTCGCGTTCTACTCCGGAGCGATCTATGAAATGGACGCGTTCAAGTTCCGCATGGCCGGTCCCTACTGGTGGGCCTACGCCTCGATGATGATCTGCAACGTGGTGGCCCCGCAGGTGTTCTGGAAGAAAGCCTGCCGCGAAAACCTGTGGGTGGTGATGATCGTCTCGATGTTCGTCAACGTCGGGATGTGGTTCGAGCGCTTCGTCATCATCGTCACCACGCTGGCCCGCATGTGGCTGCCGGGCGACTGGAAGACCTACTCGCCGAGCGCCGCGGACTACATCCTGTTCATCGGCACGATCGGATTCTTCCTCGCGCTGTTCCTGCTGTTCCTGCGCTTCCTGCCCTGCATCAACATCGCCGAAGTCAAATGGGCCAAACGCGAGAGCGATCCGCACCACGACGACCATGTGGAGCATCCGGATCCCGGCGTGACCAAGGTGCCCGCCTATCAGCACGAGCTGAACGCCGCCAATTCCTGATAACAGATAACCCATAACTGATAACTTCCACACAGTGAGCACCACCCGCAAACGCGTTTACGGCTATCTGGCCCAGTTCAAGAACGCCTCCGCCCTCTACAAGGCGGCGGAAAAGGTTCGCGACGCCGGCATCAAGAAATGGGACTGCTATTCGCCCTATCCGATCCACGGTTTGGACGGGGCGATGGGCATGAAGCGCTCGATCCTGCCATGGTTCGTGTTTTTCGGCGGCATGACCGGCACGGCCACCGCCTTCACCCTGGCCTATACCACCCAGGTGGTGATCTATCCGACCGTGGTGCAGGGCAAGCCGGCCAATATCTTCACGGTGCCGGCGTATTTCCCGATCATGTTCGAGCTGACGGTGCTGTTCTCCGGTTTCACCGTGCTGTTCGGTCTGCTCTCGCTGATCAAGCTGCCGCGGCTCAACCATCCGCTCTTCGCCAGCAACCAGTTCCACCGGGCCACCGACGACGGGTTCTTCATCGCCATCGAGGCGCGCGACCCGAATTTCTCCACCACCGCCACGCGCGAGCTACTCGAAGCCGCAGGCGGCGCCAACATCGAACTCGTCGAAGAAGAGGACTAACGGAATCACAAATTTCAAATTTCAAATCTCAAACCCCCAATGCGCTACTTCTTCCTCATTTACGCGATTGTCGCGGTGCTCGTGGTCGGGATCTTCGGGTTCCGGGGCGAGAAGTTCAACAAGCCACCGGTCCGGATTTTCCCGGACATGGACGAGCAGGATGTGCTCCGGCAGCAGAAACCGGACCGGTTCTTTGCCGACGGCCAAGGCGCTCGGCTTCCGATCGCCCAGACCTATCCGCGCGGTTTCATGCCGGACGGCGCCACCGAACTCGGCGGGATTCCGGAATATGAATTCGGCGGCGGCACAGGTTACTACTACACCGGCCACATCGGCGACTACTACGCGAACGGCATGCCGCCCGAGCTGAAGCTCGCTCCCGACAACGCGGATGACCTGATCCGCCGCGGCCGCGAGGTTTACACGATCAACTGCGCGTTGTGCCACGGTCCTTCCGGCGATGGCAAGGGGATCACCTCCACCTACGGAGTCCCCGTGGCGGCCAATCCGCTGGCCCGGTTGAACGAACTCACCCAGGACACCTATCCGGACGGACGGTTGTTCGAAACCATCACCAAGGGCAAGGGGATGATGGGCGCCTACGGCCCCAACATTTCCGTGCGCGACCGTTGGGCGGTGATCGCCTACATCCACACCCTCCAGGCCGCCAAGGCGAAGCAGCCCAAGGCTCCCGAGAGTCCCACCCCATCTACCCCAGCGCCAGCCCCGGCCAAGCCCTAACACTTTCACCATTCCCCACGAAATGGCCCACCACCACCACGTAACCTCCGCGGACATCGCCATCAACGGCGATCACCTCGACAAGTCGAAAGTCGCGCCGATCCAGATGGCCGCGCTCGTGATCGCCGCCATCGGCACGGTCGCCAGCCTCTATCTGCTGTTCTTTGCGCCGGTGAAACTGCGCGCGCCGTTCGCCTATTCCTGGCTGTTCGCGTTCTATTTCTTCCTCACCCTGGCGATCGGCGGCTGCTTCTGGACGCTGCTCCACAACGTTTCCAACTCCGGTTGGGGAACCTCGGTGCGCCGGGTGTTCGAAAACGTGGGCTCCACCTATCCGTGGATGTTCCTGTTCGGCCTGCCGCTGCTTTGCCCGCAGGTCCAGCAGTATCTTTACGAGTGGATGAACATCCACCGCTCCGCCGAAGGCGTGCGCTCCGAGTGGCTCCACCAGCACAACCATCTGCTCTATAACAAATACTGGTTCATGAACATCCCGTTCTGGTATGGGCGGGTGATCTTCTGGGGCCTGGGCCTCAGCGCGGTGATCATCGGTCTCCGCCGGCTATCCACCGCCCAGGACACCGACCCGAACCCCGGCACGGCGCGCTTGTTCAAGGCGCGTTTCCACTCGACCTACACGCTGGTGATCTTCGCGCTCACGATCACGTTCACCGGTTTTGATTTCATGATGGGCCTGGACTACCGCTGGTTCTCCACCATGTGGGGCGTCTATCTGTTCGCCGGCGCCGCGCTCAATTCGATGGCGGTGATCGTGCTGGTGACCACCTGGCTGAAATCCATGGGCCACCTGAAGCATGTGACCGGTCCCGAACACTATCACCTGATGGGCAAGCTGATGTTCGCCTTCACCGTGTTCTGGGCGTATGTGACGTTCTCCCAGTATTTCCTCATTTGGTATTCCAACCAGACCGAGGAAACCTCCTACTTCCTGATCCGCAACACCGGCAACTGGAACATCGCGATGATCGCCCTGATGTTCGGACACTTCGTGATTCCGTTTGTCATCCTTCTCCAGGCTTGGCTCAAGCGGAATCCCAAATGGCTCTCCCTCATGGCGATCTACACGCTGTGCATGCATGTGCTCGACCACTATCTGATCACCATCCCCGAACGCGGTGTCTCGCTCGGCGGGGAGCACATGAGCGGTCCGGGCTTTGAAGGGTTTGTCCAGAAGGTTTCAATCCCCGGCGCGTTCTTGGGCGACATCCTCGCCTTCGTGACCATCGGCTCGGCGTTCGTGTTCTTCGTGATCCGCGCCCTGGGCCAGCATTCCCTCTATCCGAACCGCGACCCGCGCATCCTCGAAAGCGCCAACGTCTCGAACTGATAATCCGCAATTTTCCAACATCTATCCGACAATCCGATCCATGGACCCCACCCGCGACAATCCGATCATCCGCTTCAACACCTTCTGGTGGGCGCTTTGGGCGTTCCTCGCCTTCGCCGTCGTGCTCGCCGCGGTCATGATCTTCAACCGCAACGCGCCGACCAATCTGGAGGACGCCGTGGCCACCGCACGCTACAATACCCTCAAAACGGTGAAGGAAGCGCAGGTCAAGGCCCTGCCCGCCGAGGCGATCGACGCCGTGATCCCGGAAGTGGCCGCCAAGCTCGTGGCAGGCAAACCGACGGCGGTGGAACGCCCCGACCAAGTGGTTCCGGATAGCCCGACCGCCAAGTCCATTGCCGCCGAGCCGCCGTTGGGCCCGACCGCCGCGCCGGCCCCC
>JAFLEH010000040.1 GCA_017301995.1 Verrucomicrobiota bacterium
GCAGCAGTGATTCAAGATGAAGGGCTTGATCGGTTGTCAGCAATAGAGGTTGGGAAATCCGGGCCATGACTGGATCATAGCAGATACTGTGCCAAATGCACAGTTATTTCGCGAACGTTGCACTAGGGTGGATCTGGAGAGGATGAAGCAGAAGGTGGCGGCTAGGGAACGCCCGTGGATCGACGGCTGGGAACTGCTGATCAAGGACCCCAAGGCGCAATCAGGCTATCGAGACGGCGCTGACATCAACATGGGAGAACGCAAGAGCGGCAAGCCAGCGGTGGGGCGCCAGCGATCCTCCGCAGACGCGCACGCCGCATACCTCAACTTCATCCGCTGGTATGTGAGCGGCGACCGCGCATATGCTGATTGCGCGATCCGAATTTGCAACAATTGGTCAGCCAAGGTGTGTGAGGAGTCGAGGCCGGGGCTCACCGGGATTCCCATCGGCGAATTCGCAATGGTGGGAGAACTGCTGCGATGCTGTCCCTACTGGAAGGCAGAGGACCAGGAGCGCTTCAAGTCAATGATGCGCACCTACCTGTATCCGGGTGTGAAGGCATTTCTGGACGAGCACAATAAAAACGGAAGCTCCGAGACATGGGCGAACTGGGACATCTGCAACGTCCAGGCGCTGGTCGCAATGGGGGTCCTGCTCGATGATCGCCGGATTTTCAACGAAGGCATCGATTACTTCAAAAGCGGACGGGGCACCGGGTCGATCAAGAACGCGGTTTACCATATGCACCCCGGCGGGCTGGGACAATGGCAGGAAAGCGGACGTGATCAGGGCCACGCACAACTGTGCATAGGAATGATGGGACAGCTTTGCCAGGTTGCGTGGAATCAGGGCGTCGATCTCTTCAGCCATGACAACAACCGGCTGCTGGCTGGCATCGAATATGTGGGTGCCACGGCTTTATTGGAGAAGCTCCCCTTCAAATACTACAACAATGATTCGGACGCCATGAATTACTGGCTCTCCGTCAACGGATATGGACGCCTCTCTTCGCCCGTCTGGGAGCTCCTTCACAACCACTACGTCGTGCGCAAGGGAATCAAGTCACCCCGTCTCTTCACAATGGCCAAGCTCACCCGGCCCGAACCGGGTGGCGGCGACCACTTTGGCTACGGCACGCTGACCTATACGCTCGATGCCAATGCTTCGCCCTACCCGGGGAAACTGCCATTGGCACCAGCGGGACTAACCGCTCGCCCGGGATTGGGTCGCGTCACTCTTGATTGGAATCCGGCTGCCACCCGCGATGCCGGCGGGTATGTGGTGCGGCGGGCGAAGTCAGGCAGCGGCACATTCGAAACGATCGGCAACTGGAACAGATGCGTTGCGAATCAATACATCGACAACGGAGCAAGTCCAGGCACCGACTATGATTATGTGGTGGCCGCCCGCAATCCGGCGGGAGTAGGGCCCGATTCCGAGCTGGTCACAGCCAAGGCTGAGCCACCGGGGCCGCTGCCGAAAGGTTGGTCCCTGTCGAGAATCGGCCCGGGGACCGAAGATCAGGCCGGAAGGGTCGAGGCAAGCTATAGCGAAACGGGAAGCCGCTCGCTTCGCATCAAGGGCATTGGAAGGAACCTCGGCGGCAGCGAAGACAGCGCGACCTTCGCCGGATGCGAAGTCAAGGGCGACTGCGAACTGGTTGGCCGGCTCATCATCTCCCCGCAGGTGAATTTCCCGAAGAGCAGCTCTCCCAAAATGGGCCTCATGATCCGTGAGTCGACCATGCCCGGAGCGCCCGGTGTGGCGCTCTCACTCGGCGAGGTGGGGTTGCGCGGAACGCGCGCCCGATTCCGGACGGAAGCCGGTGCCAAATCGGTGGTGTGCCGTGGCAACGATTATTCGTGGATGCCGATCTGGTATAAACTCAAGCGCAGTGGCGACACGCTGACGGCATGGCATTGCATGGACGGGAAAAGCTGGATCGAAGTCGGGTCGTCCAAAGTGAAACTGCCGGAAAAGTGTCTTGCTGGTTTCTTTGTGACCGGAAGCGACGGTTCACAGACCGGAACGGTCGAGGTGATGTTCGAGTATGTCAGTTTAAGGACCACCGAGCTCGGGACCCGAAGGGATATCAAGGACTCATTCTAATCCGCGGCGTGCTGGGTCTTCAACCGGGTGCGCAACTGTAACGGGCGATCATCGGAAAAGCGCTGAAACAGGCGTGCAAGATATGCCGGATCAACATGGCAGCCATCGGCGATTTCGGCCACGGATCCGCCTTCCAGATTGGAATCGTGGATGAACGCACGGCATCGCGAAGAGGTGCGGCTGGCCGTCTTCAAACGGGATGCGAAGTTCAGTGTTCAATGTCGGACCTTTCAGATGTTACAGTTTTAAGAGTTCCATTGACCCGGACCCTCACTTCGCGAGGTTGGGCGGAGGTGACGCGGAGGGAAGTGGCCTGTCCGTCCTTCCATGCGAAATCGACGGTGAAACCACCGCGGGCTCGAAGGCCCTTCACCGAGCCGGTCGGCCAGTTTTTCGGCAGAGCGGGCAATAGTTCGATTTCACCTGCGTGGGATTGCAGCAACATTTCGGCAATGCCGGCCGTCGCACCAAAATTCCCGTCAATCTGGAAAGGAGGATGGGTGTCGAACAAATTGGGCAGCGTGCATTTGGCCAGCAAATAGTGGAGATGGCTTGCGGCCGCGTCGCCATCCTTCAGGCGGGCGAAAAGGTTGATCAACCATGCCCTGCTCCACCCGGTGGCACCGCCACCATGGGCGAGGCGATACTCAAGGCTTTTCCTTGCCGCAGCCATCAACTCGGGAGTCTTGGGCGTGATCTGGCTGGCCGGATGCAGCCCATAAAGATGTGCCACATGCCGGTGGCCCGGCTCGGCTTCGCCGTAGTCTTCCACCCATTCCTGTAGTCGGCCGGTCTTGGAGCTGATTTGAACAGGGGCAAGGCGGTCCAGCGCGCTTCGAATTTGGCCGCAGATCCCTGGCTCAAAGTTTTTTCCGCCCAGTATGTCCGCGGCGGAGAGGCAGTTTTCAAACAAATCGCGAACGATCATCAGGTCCGATGTGGCGGCGTAGGTAAACATCGCTTTGGTTCCATTAGGCTTGATGAAGGTGTTCTCGGGGGAGTGTGATGGCACCGGGACCAGCTTCCCGGCCACAGGACTGCCGGTCGGCGCTTCCACCAGGTAATCCAACATGAACTGAGCCGCGCCACACATCTGCGGCCATGCTCGCTTGAGGAGAAAGTCTTTGTCTTGTGTGTAAAGATAATGCTCCCATGAATGCTGTACCAACCAGGCCCCGCCCATGGGCCATACGCCCCATACGCCGTCAACCGGCGCTGCGCCCCGCCAGAGATCGGTATTGTGATGCACCGTCCATCCGCGGCAGCCGTAATATTGTTTGGCCGCTTCCCCGCCGGTGATCCGCAAGTCATCAATCAGATCAAAAAGGGGCATGCTGCACTCGGACAGATTGGCGACTTCCACGGGCCAATAGTTCATTTGCAGATTGATGTTGGTTGTGAATTTGCTGCCCCAAGCCGGAGCGCTTTCGTTATTCCAAATGCCTTGCAGATTGGCCGGTTGTGACCCGGGCCGGCTTGAACTGAGCATCAGATAGCGACCAAACTGAAAGTGCAGCGCCGCCAACCAGGGATCGTCCGCCCCGGCCTTGACGGCGGCAAGCCGTGCACTCGTGGGCTTCTGATTGTCGGAATCACCACCGAGGTCAATGGCGACTCGGTCCATGTATCTCTCGAAATCTTTCACATGCCGCTGCCGCAGTTGCTCGTAACCCAGTTTTTCCGCCCGCTCCAATTGTCCCGGCCACTCGGCATTGGGATTGCCGGTGATGTCTTGGAAATTCCGGAAGCTCGTTCCCGCGCCAAGGATCAAGGTCACGGCGTTGGCTCCCTCAATTCGGATCGAGTTCTCTCCAGGCAGCATTTTTCCGCCCTCGGGTTTTATCTGGAGCGCGGTGGTGTAGCGGATGCCGGGTTCGGACCAGACGGCGATCCACTGCTTCCGTTTCCCGTCCTCATGCCATTGTCCTTCCAATGCCAATTGCCCGGATTCTCCGGCACGGACCTTATGAGGATAGATGGAACCCAATCCGGCCGTGAAGCTGATCTTGCCAGACTCGTTCGCGGCGAGGCGTACAACCAGCACGCCATCCGGATGAGAAGCGAAATACTCACGCTTGAATTCGGTGGTTCCGCAGCGAAAAGTCGTGCTGGCGATGCCGGTTCGCAGGTCGAGTTCCCGCCGATAATCCGTTGCCCCTCCCGGAAGAGTGAATCGCAAAGCTAGATCTCCGAGCGGCTGAAAGGCCGCTTGGTAGGCCGGCGTTCCCATGAAATTCTTGCTGGTGAGCGAGGTTGCTTCCAGTTCCTTTCCGGCAAATATCAGCCGACGAATTTCGGGGAGATATTTGGCCGCATCGGGCCGACAATAATCGTGGGGCGAGCCGGCCCAGAAAGTATCGGCATTGAGTTGGATTCGCTCTTGGGAAACACCGCCATCAACCATGGCGCCGAGCCGGGAATTGCCCAGCGGCAGGTTCTCGTCCCAAGCGGACGCTGGCTTGTCGAACCAGAGTTTCAATTCGTTTGCGGTGGCCTTGGGTTGGAGTGCTCCGATGCAGCAGCAAATTGCTGTGGCAGATGCCATTTTGGACATGAAGGTTTGCATTTTTGGAATTTTCTTGAGGGTGACTGCTCCGCCGGACAGAGCCGGGCCGGAATTTGGAGCCACTCGAATGGCGGAATAAGTTAAGTGGCGGTTGATCGGGCTGGCGGGGTTCAATATGTTGGTTTTGTGTTTCCTAGTCAATGAGAAGCCGGAAACATCCGGCTTCTCACAAGCTTTTCTCCGCCCGGAGGGCGGGGAAACGGGGAAATTTCCGAACTCGCTGATCGCGGTCCGGGCGGCACAGCCTCCGGATGCAGGCGGGCGGCATTCTGGAAAAATCCGGATGAATACCAGTGTAACTCAACTTTCGCTTCCCCCAGCGAGAATTCCTGATAAAACGGAGACATATTTTGCCCGAAAAATCAAAATCCTAGTCGAGAAGCTACCCATGAAGCCAAAACACAAAACCATCCTCACCTCCGTCCTTCCTGCGCAAATTGCACTGGGTCTCGGACTCGCCGTGGTGGGCATTCCATCCCAGTCCGCTTTGGGTGCCGCCCTTACTTGGACCGGAACCACCGGTTCCGTCTGGAACTCCGCCGCCAGTTGGAACCCCGCGCAAGCCCCCACTTCGGCTGACGACCTCGCCATTCTCGGCCCATTGAACGTAGCGGGCGCGCTCACCATCAACGTCAATACCGCGGCCGCCGCCAACACAATCAACTTTACCAACACCAGCGCCACCGCTCTCACCAACACGAGCAGCGGGGCAAATCAGACGCTTACCCTACAAAGTGGTCTCACGGTCGGCACCGGTGCGGTCACCATCGGTTCCGCCACCGCCAACCAAAACGTGAATATCGCCCTCGGAGCCAGCCAGACTTGGGACATCGGTAGCGGTGGGCTTACGGCGGTCAATGTGATCAGCGGTACCGGTTTCCAACTTACCAAGAACGGCACAGGCACGCTGACTCTCAGTGGCGCGAACACCTACTCCGGTAACACGGTTCTGAACGCCGGCACGCTGTCGGTGGGGAGTAACAGCGGCCTTGGAACCGGCATGCTGAATCTTGGTGGCGGCACCTTGCTCATCGGCCAGAATCTAACGGTGAACAACAACATCGTTCTCAACGGCACCGCCACCATACAGAAAGGCACCACTGCGTTGAATAACTCTACTCTTGGCGGTGGAATCAGTGGATCCGGCAACCTGACCTTGCATGCTGGCGTTGGCGGATCAGAAAGAACACTTTGGCTGTCAGGTGCCAATACAATGACCAGCGGCACGATCACCACCACCGCGGCCGCAACCAGCGGCATTGTGCGCATCAACAGCACGAGTGCCGGCAATGCCAACGTGGCTTGGGTGTTCAACGACGCTGCGACATCACTCGATTTGACGGGGTCGGCAACGATCCAATTCGGCTCGATGACCGGCACTGGGAATTTGCAGGGGAATACCGCCGGAACCAAGACGGCTGAGGTCGGAGCCCTGGGCCAGAACGACTTGATGAGCGGCGCGATTGTTAATGGTACAGGAGCTATCGTGGCGTTGACCAAGGTGGGCACCGGCACGCTGACCCTTGCCGGGGCCAATACCTACACCGGCGCGACGACCATCAGCGCCGGCACGCTGCAGATCGGCAATGGCGGCGCGACTGGCAGCCTGGGCACCACCGCGATCACGAACGACGCGACGCTGGCCTTCAACCGCACGGGCACCGTTACGCAAGCCTCGGCGATCTCAGGCATCGGCAATCTGATCCAGGCCGGTACGGGCACGCTGGTTCTCACCGGCACCAATACCTACACCGGCGCGACGACCATCAGCGCTGGCACGCTGCAGATCGGCGATGGCGGCACGACCGGCAGCCTTTCGGACAGCAGCGCGATCACCAACAATGCGACGCTGGCCTTCAAACGGTCCGACACCATCTACCAAGGCACGGACTTCGCTTCCGTGATCAGTGGTTCCGGCAGCCTGACCAAAGCCGGTGCCGGCACGCTGGACCTTTCTGGCTCGAATACCTACACGGGAGCGACCACCATCAATGCCGGCACGGTCTCTGTCAGCGGAAGCATCTCCGCGAGCACCACCACCGTGAACAACGGGGGCACCCTCACCGGCACCGGCACGGTGGGGAATGTGACTCTCGCCACGGGCGGCCAAATCGGCGCAGGCGCGGATGCGGCGAGCGTCGGCACTCTCACCGGCACCTCGCTTACCATCGGCGGGGGCACCGGTTACGCCTTCACCTTGGACAATGTGAACGCCTCCGTGGCGGGCACGGACTACGATCAGATCGTCCTCTCCGGCGGCCTCACCCTGAACAACACCTCCGGCAGCCCCTTTACGATCTCCCTCTACGGCACTCCAGCCGGTTGGAGCAACAGCGGCAACTACTCCTGGGACATCATCAGCGCCTCGAGCCTCACCGGATTCTCAGCAGCGAACTTCACCACCAACTTCTCCAACTTCGGCATCACCTCGGAAAACCGCACGGGCACATGGAGTTTCTCAAACCCCTCTCCAGGCGTGATCCGGCTTAGCTATACCGCGGCTGCTGCGGCCTCCGTTTGGGCGGGCGGCACAGGAGTGTGGTCATCCGGCTTCTCCCCTGCCGTCGTCAATGGCGCAGTGGCGAGCTTCACCGGTGGCGGCGGCACCGCAACCAACAACATCGCTTCAGGGACGCTCTCAAGCCTCAGCTCGATCACTTTCGACGCCGCTGCGGGAGCCTACACCCTTGATGCCAACGTCGGCTCGGCAGGGGCATCCGGCGGCACTCCGCTGGTCTTTGACAACTTCATCGCGAACAACTCGTCCAATGCCCAGACCATCAACCTCGATCTGTCCCTGCCCTTCACACGCAGTTTGGATGCCACGTCGGGCGACATCATCCTCGGCGGCGTGGTTTCGGGTAACGGTGGCATTTTGAAAACCGGAAATTCGGCACTCACCCTCTCCGGCAACAACACCTATTCAGGGGCCACAACGATTTCCGCCGGCAACTTCGAAATCGCATCGAGTGGACGCCTTGGCGGCGGCAGCTACTCTGCGGACATCGCCAACAGCGGCACGTTCATTTACTCCGGCACCAATAACCAGACCCTCTCGGGAATCATCTCCGGCACGGGAGCCCTCACCCACAACGCCAGCAGCACGCTCACACTCGCCGGTATCAATACTTATACCGGTGGCACTTCGGTCAATGGCGGCACGCTTGAGATCGGCGGTTCGGGCCTGCTGGGGTCCGGTGCCTACGCCGGGGCAATTGCGACTTCGTCCGGAGCGACGTTCCAGTTCAGCAGCATCAACAACCAAACGATTTCCGGCGTGGTATCCGGCGGCGGAGCTTTGGACAAGAGTGGCCCCGGTATCTTGACGCTCTCCAACGCGAACAACTACTCCGGTGGTACGGTGCTGAACGCCGGCACGCTGGCGATCACGAATAGCACCGCCCTCGGCACCGGTGCCGTAACCCTCGCCGGTGGGATCCTGACGAGCGCTGCCACCGCCGCAGATCTGTTCATGGCAAACAACATCGTTGTCAACGGCACCGCCGCGATCACACGCGACGCCAGCAGTAACAAAAACTATACTCTCAACGGCACCATCAGTGGATCCGGCAACCTGACCTTGAACACCGGCGCTTCCGTCAACTCCTTGTATCTTGCAGGTGCCAACACGATGACCAGCGGCACGATCACCTATGAGGCAAGCACAGCCGGCATTGTGCGCATTTCGACCGTGAACGCCGGCAATGCCAACGTGGCCTGGGTGTTCAACAGGCTCGCGAATTTCGATCTGGGTGCCGGGACGAGAACCATCCAGTTCGGCTCGCTGAGCGGGACTGGCGGCCTGGCGGGAAACACCGCCGGAACCCTGACGATTGAGGTGGGAAATCTGGGCCTGAATGACACGTATTCCGGCCAGATCACCAACGGAGCGGGCGTAAGTGTCCTCGGGTTGACCAAGGTCGGCACCGGCACGCTGACTCTAACGGCGGGGAACAACAATTATACCGGCGGCACGGTCGTTCAGAACGGCACCTTGAATGCGACGTTCACCAATGGCACGGCGAACGCCATCTTTTCCGCTGTGCCGGCTGGCCAGGCGGTTTCGGTTGCCAGTGGAGCGGCTCTGGTTCTTACCCTCAATGGCACCAGGGATGCCTTTTTGAACCAGGCGATCACCGGCAGTGGCGCGACGACAGTCACCACGTCGGGGGCTGACAACCGCTTTCTCAACATCACCTCGACTTTAAACAATCGGTTCTCCAGCGCCGGTGATCTTACCGTCGAGTCGGTTGGAACGGGAACGATTGGCCTCAACCTGTTTGGCACCAACCAGACCATCGGGGCGTTGAAAGGCGGCAACCTTGCGATTATCACCACCAACGGCAACGGAACGACGTCAACGCTCACAATCGGGAACAATAACAACAGCGGCACGTATTCGGGTCAGTTGGCCCAAGGGGGCGGTGCGTACATCCTTGCAATCACCAAGGTGGGCACCGGCACTCAGACGCTCACCGGGACGAACACCTACACCGGTGACACCACGGTGGAGGCCGGTATCCTCGCCGTAGGTGGCACCGCCATCGCCGACGGCAACAAACTTGTCATCTATGGTGGCAAGGTGGAACCGACCGGCACGGAGGTGGTGAACACCCTCTATTTCGGCACTACCCAGCAAGCCGCCGGCACCTGGGGCGCGACCGGTTCCGGAGCGACCCACATCGATGACGTCCATTTCTCCGGGACCAGCGGAGTTGTCAGCGTGACCAGCGGTCCCGCAGGCTATGCGGGCTGGGCCGCCACCGAGGGACTGACGGTCGGAGTCAACGATGGTGCGAATGACGATCCCGATGGAGACGGCATCGCCAACCTGCTCGAATATGTCCTCGGCGGTCACCCGATCGGCGCGGGCGCATCCGACACCTCGATCCTGCCCACCCAGGCACTTGATGCCACCAACCTCACCCTGACCTTCGAACGCTCCGATCTGTCGGAAATCGACACCACCCAGACCATCCAGATCAGCACCGGTCTGGGCACGTGGACGGACTTTGCCACCATTGGAGCTACCAGTTCCGGCGCGGTGACCGTCACCGAGAATTCGCCCACGGCTGAGCTGGACACGGTGAGCGTGGCCATCCCCCGCAGCAACGCGGTAAACGGCAAGCTCTTCGCCCGCCTGAAGGTCATCAAGAACTGATCCGGCTCTTCCAGCGCCGGGTCGTTCAACGACGGTCCGGCGCATTTAGGAAAAAGGCGGCAGGTTGCCAGTGTAACCTAATTCGCGATTCCCGAAGAACCATTTCTGACTTACTGGGTTCAAAACTTCATTCATTCCGCAAAAAGCCTCATCCGAAATCGTCCTATGAAACCAAAACAACGCCCCCTCCTGTGCTCCGTTCTTCCTGCCCACATCGCGCTGGGTTTCGGACTCGCCGTGGTGGGCATTCCATCCCAGTCCGCTTCGGCTGACTCCATCGCTTGGAACGGAACCACCGGTTCCAACTGGAACGACACAGCCAGTTGGAACCCTACGCAAATTCCCACATCGGCTGACGATCTCACCATTCTCGGCCCCGTGAACATAGCGGGCGCGCTCACCATCAACGTCAATACCGCTGCCGCAGCCAACACGATCAACTTCACCAACACCAGCACCACCGCTCTCACCAACACTACAAGCGGCGCTAATCAGACGCTTACCCTACAAGGCGGTCTCACGGTCGGCACCGGCGCGGTCACCATCGGTTCCGCCACCGCCAACCAAAACGTCAACATCGCCCTCGGTGCCAGCCAGACCTGGGACATCGGCAGCGGTGGGCTAACGGTGGTCAATGTGATCAGCGGTTCCGGTTTTCAACTTACCAAGAACGGCACAGGCACGCTGACTCTCAGTGGCGCGAACACTTACTCCGGAGGCACCGTGCTGAACGCAGGCACGCTGACGCTTGGGAATGCCACCGCACTTGGCAGCGGTGCCTTGACCCTCAAGGGCGGCACGCTGCTAAGTACCACCAACAGCCAGACGATCACCAACAATATTGTTCTCGACGGCAGCGCTACAATACAGCGTGGCTCCGGAGCTTTCAACTTTGCTCTTAACGGTGGCATCAGCGGTTCCGGAAATCTGACATTGAACACCGGGGGCAACAATAACTCATTGTATCTGGGAGGCACCAACACGATGACCAGCGGAACGATCACCTACCAGACAAGCACCTCTGGCATTGTCCGCTTTTCGACTGTGAATGCCGGCAACGAGAACGTGGCCTGGGTGTTCAACAGGCTCGCGAATTTCGATCTTGGCGCTGGAACGAGAACCATCAAGTTCGGCTCGCTGAGCGGGACGGGCGGCTTGGCGGGAAACACCGCCGGAACCTTGACGATTGAGGCGGGAAACCTGGGCCTGAACGACTCTTACTCCGGACAAATCACCAACGGGGCGAACAGTGTAATCGGGTTGACCAAGGTCGGCAGCGGCACGCTGACTTTGACGGCGGGGAACAACAATTATACCGGCGGCACGACCATTCAGAACGGCACGTTGAACGCCACCTATGCTACCGGCACTAGCAACACCACCTTTTCCGCAGTGCCAGCGGGCCAGGCAATTTCGGTTGCCAATGGTGCCGCCCTTGTCCTTACCCTCAACGGTTCCAGAGACGCCTTTTTCAACCAGACGATCACCGGCAGTGGCTCGACGACCGTCACCACGTCGGGGAGCGCTGGCCGCTTTCTCAACATCACCTCAACTCTAAACAACCGCTTCTCCAGCGACGGTGACCTTACGGTCGATTCAGTTGGAACCGGAACGATTGGTCTGAACCTGTTTGGCTCCAACCAGACAATCGGAGCGTTGAAAGGCGGCAACCTTGCGATTATCACCACCAACGGCAATGGAACGACGTCGACGCTCACCATCGGGAACAATAACAACAGCGGCACGTATTCGGGTCAGTTGACCCAAGGGGGAGGGGCGTACATCCTTGCAATCACCAAAGTGGGCACCGGCACGCAGACGCTCACCGGGAGCAGCAACAACTATACCGGTATGACTTCGATCAACGGCGGCACCTTGAACGCCGGTCACGCCAATGCCTTTGGCACCACCGGAAACATCACCTTCGGCGGTGGCGCCTTGCAATACAGCGCCGCTTCCGCCGGCACCAACTTTGCCTCCCGCATCAAGAACAGCAGCGGAGCGATCGCGATCGATACCAACGGACAGTCCGTATCCCTGGGGGGACTGGATAGCTCGAACACCGGCGGCCTCACCAAATCGGGCGCCGGCACGCTCACGCTAACCGGCGCGAACACCTACACCGGCGACACCACGGTGGCGGGGGGAACGCTTGCCCTCGGTGGAACGGGCTCCATTGCTTCCAGCGCGAAGATCAAAGTCTCCACCACCCTGAGTGTCACCGGCCTCACGGGGGACTTCACCTTGGAGGCGGCCCAAACCTTGGTCGGCAGCGGCACCCTCCTCGCCACCGGCAGGACGGTTACCGCCAATGGCACGCTCGCCCCCGGCAACAGCCCCGGCACCTTCACCCAGGATGGAGGCACACTCCGACTTGGCCTCAACGGAGATCTGAACTGGCAGGTCTATGATGCGGCTGGCGTGGCAGGAAGCGGCTACGACACCGTGAGCCTGACCAGCGGCTCCATCCTCGATTTGTCGCTTCTCAGCGCGAGCAACCGGTATAACATCAATCTCTGGAGCCTCTCCGGCCTCGGTCCGGACGTGAATGGCGATGCGATCCACTTCGACAACACCCAATCCTATGGCTGGACCTTGTTCTCGACCGACAGCGCGATTACCGGCTTCGATCCCTCTTATTTCAACATCCAGACTGGTGCCGCGAATGGCACGGCTGGATTCAGCAACGCGCTTGGTGCCGGCTCGTTCCGCGTGGCCCTCGGCGACGGCAACACCGATCTGGTCCTTCAGTTCATTCCCGAGCCCGATGCCGCACTCCTCGGCGCCCTGGGAATGCTGATGCTCCTGCGCCGTCGCCGGCCATAAAGCGGGGAAAATGAACGCTTTACGCATGACGATCAGTGGGCAAAATCGGAGTTCGGGATGAATTTTGAGGCGCAAAATCCTTGTAGGAAGTTTCCATCACCCGTAGGCGTGTTCCCATTTGCCGGAGGAAACCAGTTCCTTGCGCACACTCCACGGGGCGCGGCCGCTGACGAACTAGAACATGGTGGACATGCGGGCCTCCTTGACGGCTTCGGTCGCGGTGATGCGCATGAGACCGATGGCGCGTTCGCTGTTGACGATCCAGGCCTGGATGTTGGCAAAGGGGACCGGGCCTCAGTTCTGGTTCTGGCCGTTGCGGCCCGAGGTCATGTATTGAGCGGAAACGGCTGCCGCCGCATGGGCCATGCTCACCGACGACTCCAGCAACTCGCCCATGCTGAATTCACCCCGACCGATCTGGACGCGGTTCATGATGCATTCGGCCACGGCGTTCACCGGCGAAATTCTCTGTGATGCTTCCAGCTCCCCAGGAATGCCAGCCTCGGCCCGAACCATGATCGTTCCTGACGGCGTGGGCGGCGTGGTCCACGCAGTCTCGCCTTGCGTGCGGCGGCCTTGACATGCGGATCGGGTTGGGGCGGGATGCGGATACGGGGAATCTTAGACAGGATGGACAGGATTCACAGGATGGCGGAGGAGGTTCGCTTGCACAGTTCGGTCGGCGGACCGCTCCTCAGCGCCCGGTGTTCATTCCCGATGCCGCGCCCGCCGACCTCGCCTCACCATCGTAGCGATGCAAGCACAAATATGGGGGTCAGGCACCGCATTCCCGTAAGTTCGTCTACGGGGCACTCGGTTCCACCCGTTCCACGCGCCAGAATCGGCGCGGCCCGGTGGCGCCGCCGACATGGGTGAATACCAGCGGCTCCCCGGTGCCCGCCTTGGTTTCCACGGGCACCCAGTCGCCGAGCGTCGTCCCGGACCAGAGCCGGTAGTCGAAACTCGGCTCGGACGGGCAGGTGATCACCGCGTCCGGCTGTCCCGGTGCGAGCGCCAGCTTCAGCTCCGGCGGCTTCTGGAAATAGGAGCGGACATCCCACTCCATCACCGACACCCGGGTGGCGCCGTTGGCGGGCGCGGTGAAGCCGTAGCCGCCCTCGGAGGCTTGGTGAAAGAGGTGGAGGACCCCGTCGCGCTTCCACAGGTCCCAGTCGAACACCGGCTCGTAAATCCCCATGTTTTCCGTGGTGAGTTCGAAGCTGGTCCACAGCAACCTCTGCGGGTCCGCCGCCTTCGGCAGGCTGTGGACCACGGTGATGCCATTGGTTTCGAAGTTGTCGCGGTAAAGGACGATGATGCGGTCCTGATTGTCGCACAGGATGATCGGCCGACCGAGATCGCGGACGAAGGACTCGCTGTATTTGGTGGTCGTGGGATCGTTGGTCCGGTTGGAAATCTGGCGGACCTGCCAGGTGCCCGCGTCGTCGCGGAACACGACCTGATACTGGCGGCGGTGGTTGCCGGAGGCGGCTTCGGGAGCCCACCAGGTGGCGATGACCGGGTTGTGGTTCGCGTCGAAATCCTGCCCGCCGGAGTTGATGAGGCTGGATCCTTCTGGAATGGTTAGGATATGTTCCGCAGCGGTCGCCGGGTCGCCGCTCTCGCCGTTGCGGGAGATGGGGAGTTGATAGTTCGTGCCGTCGTGGCGCTTCCAGGTCAGACCCGCGTCCTCGGAGCGGGCATAGGCCATGTTGTTGTTGGTCTGATAGCCCGTCTGGCCGAGCGGCGAGCCGCTGTTGTAGCGCCAGCACCAGGTGAAGACCAACCGGCCCAGCGCGTCGAGCTGCGGCAGGTTCGGATAGGCGTTGTAGTCCGGCGACCAGCCGCGGCCCTTGATGAAGGGAACCTGCGCCGTGCCGTCGAGGTGGACATTGCTCCAGGTGTTGGTCGTGTTGTTCCAGCGGTTGAGATACTGGTCGCCGGCACCCGATCCGCCCTCGCGGAAATGATAGAGCAGGCCGCCGTCCGGGAGGTTGTAGAATTGCGGATAGGTGACCGTGCCTTCGTTGCCGGTCATGGTGGTGTCCGGGCCGAAGGTGATCGGCCCGGTGCCGGTGACCGGAGCGGTCGAGCGCGAGTAATGGAAGGCGTCGGCGTGCATGCCCCAGGACATGTGCATGTAGCCGTCGCCATCGATGGCGAAGCAGACCACATCGTGGCCGTCGTTGATGTTGTTCGCGGTGAAGGTCGGATGGCGGAAGACCTCCCAGTCCGCGGATCCCAGCGTCCGGCGGCCGATCCAGATGCGGTTGTTCGTGGGATACGCGGCATCGAACTGATGGCGTCCGTAGTAGGCGACGAACTGCTGGTTGCCGACGGTGTGAAGGCTGTTGCGGATGAACGACACGGTGTTGATCCCCGAGTTTCCGCCGAATCCGAACTCGCTGCTCGACGCGTTGTTGTCGTCCACCGGCACCAGCTTGACGGCGGTTCCCGGCGGGCGGGAGGCGGGGTCGGTCGGCAGGGTTCCGGCGAGCTGCTCCTGGAGGTTGGAAAAGCGGTCGCCGTCCGGGTCGTCGCCGCCGTTGTGGTCGAGGTGGTTGAAATGGCTCAACTCCCAGGCGTCGGGCAGGCTGTCGGCGTCGGTGTCCGCCGATGACGACGCGCGGTTGGTCGGGACCGACGGGGTGGATAACTCGGTGGCGTTGCTTTCGCCGTCGCCGTCCGGGTCGCCGGCCGCATTTTGGGAAAGGTTGCCAAACCACTGGATTTCCCAGGCATCCGGCAGGCCATCGCCGTCCGTGTCGTTGGGATCGTTGGCCACCGTCGGGTTGGTGCCGTTTTGGAACTCGGCGAGGTTGTCGAGCGTGTCGAGGTCGGGATTGCCCCCGGCGTCCTCGTCCAGATCGTGGAACCAGAATTGTTCCCACGAGTCCGGCAATCCGTCGTCGTCGGAATCGACCGTGCTGAAGATGAAGTCGCCGGCACCACGGGCGGTGGAGCTGATCCGGACTTCGTCGATGAGTCCCACAAAATTGATCCGGGACGGCGTCCTGCCGATTTGGCCGACGGCGAGGTCGATGGCGCCGGGGAGCAGGTCATTTGCCAGTGTTTTGGTGCCCACGAGGTTGGCATTGAAGACCCCGGAGTCCACCCGGGTCCAGTAGTAGTTGAGAGTGCCGTTGCCATCGTAGGTCACGGCGAGGTGAAACCAGACGCCCTGGGCCACCGCGTGGGGACCGGTGGTCGGCAGGAGGACGATCTTGTTTTCGACGCCGGTGCCGTTGCGGATGTTGATGAACTCGAGGGCCGGTGAGGTGAGGGCCGTGGTGAACCCGTCAACGCCGGGAATCACCCCCACGGGAACGAGGCGGAGTTGGAAGGAGCGGACGCCGCCGCCGGTGTCGTCCTGGTCGCCGCTGAGGATTTGCATGGTCGAATTCCGCAGCGGCTGGGCGATCAGCGGATTGAAATCGAGCCGCACCATCGCCTCCATGGTGAAGGCACCGCTCACCGGATCCATGAACGAGGTGGTCACATTGTCCGTCGCGGCGTTGACGAGGGTGGCCGCCGCGAGGTAGGCGTCGGTGCCGGTTCCCGCCGCCACATTCGCCCCGCTGTCAACCGTGCCCAGTGCCTTGCCTAACCCGGTGAAGCCGGCATTTCCGAGCGTCGCCCCGCCGCCGAGGACGGCCAGCGGGACTCCGCCGGTGAGCGCGGCGTCCGCCACCGGCACCGCAGTCTCGTTGAAATGCCAGAGGTGGAGCGTGGCAGCGTCCGGAGCATAGGGGCCGACCACCTGTGCCCGCGCGCCGTCTAGCGGCGCGAGAAACAGGAGCGGAATGAAGAAACGAGCGGGTGACATGATGAAACTCGGGTGGCAGACAGTAGCGCGGGCGGAGCGGCTTGCAACCCTACAAGTCCCTGTCGAAGCCGTCGTCCCGCGAGCCACCGGTCCACCTACCCATTTTAACGGGTAGGCAATACAGTAAAGCCCACTAGGCTTTTGCCGCCGATTGTGTTGCGCCCTGTTCTTTTCACATCATGTAAAAGTCCTTTATTCTCTTTCCGCAGCTTGAGGTTCGCTCTTGCCCGCGAAGGTCATTTGGAGTGTCCCAGCCAACTGCCTCCGCCTGATTCCGCCAATTTTCCCAGTCCTTCCGATCCCATTGACGACCGTGCCCACCTTAAAAGTCATCCGCTTTCTGCTTGCCGCCTGCGTTCTGGGTGTCGGCCTCGTTTCCACTCATGCCGCCACCTATCATCTCGACGCCGGCTCGGGCAACGACTCCGCCGACGGACTCACTCCGGGCACCGCGTGGCAGACTCTGACCAAGGCGAACTCGGTGGTTTATCAGCCCGGGGACAACCTGTTGCTGAAATCAGGGGCCACCTGGACCGGCCGCTTGCTGCCGCAAGGATCCGGCACTTTGGCGGCGCGCATCGTCATCGACCGCTACGGCGACGGACCGAAGCCGCTGATTCACGGCGGCGGAGTGTCCGGAGGAGCGGTCACCTTGCAAAACAGCCAATACTGGACGATCCGCAATCTGGAAATCACCAACAACGGATCCTCCGAGCCCAAGAAAATGGGTATTCTCGTCCGCAACGATTGCGTCGGCACCCTGTCCGGCATCGAGGTTCGCGATTGCGACATTCATGATGTCACCGGAGTGATGACCAACTACATCGATGGCAAGGAAAGCGGCGGGATCGTCTTTTCCATAACCGCCTCAAATCTCTCGGTGCCATCGAAGTGGCAAAACATTGTCATCGAGGGCAACACCATCCGCAATGTGGTCCGCGAGGGCATCCTGATGCAGTCGCTGTGGGTCAACAAGCCGCAGGATCCGAACACCTACTGGGCGGGACTCGGTGACTATTACCCGTCCGAGAACATTCGCATCGCGTCCAACACGCTCGAAAATATCGGCGGCGACGGCATCATCCCGTGGTGCGTGAAAAACTCCATCATCGAATACAACCTCGTCCGCCGATCGAACAACAACTCCCTCGGCCAGGGACACGCCGGGCTGTGGCCCTATATCTGCGAGGATGTGATCATGCAGTTCAACGAGGTCTGCGAAACGAAGACCGCCTACGACGGCATGGCTCTCGATTTCGACAACAGCGACCAGCGCTGCATCTACCAATACAACTACAGCCACGACAACGAGGGCGGATTCCTCAACATGTGCTGCGACGGCAACGGCAACGGCAACATCGCCCGCTACAACATCAGCCAGAACGACGGCTGCATTGCCGGCGGCCGCGTTTTCCTCGTTCACGGCCACGGCAACCACGGCTATCAGGTTTACAACAACACGATCTTCGTCAGCAGGAACAACCCGCCCATGTTCGAGCAGGGAGCCGCCAGCACCGGTAGCGATATCACTTTCAAAAACAACATCTTCATCAACAGCGGCACGGGTTCCTTCAACGCGCCCGGAGGATGTTATTTCGACAACAACCTTTACCACGGCAACGGCCACATCGCGGCCGACCCGCGGAAAATACTCGCGAATCCCATGCAGGTTTTCCCCGGCAGCGGTGCGAATGGACTCAATTCGCTTGATGGCTACAAACTCCTGGCAGGTTCCCCCGCGCTTGGCAGTGGTCTGGTCATCGCAAACAACGGCGGCCTCGATTACTGGGGGAACGCGGTTTCCTCCACAGCCGCGCCGAACATCGGTGCCTACAACGGCAGCGCGGCTCCACCCATGACGCCATCCTCCGGTATCTGGACCCAAGAAGCCGGGGGCCTGTGGACCGCTGGCGGAAACTGGCTAGGCAACTCCATGGCCATCGGTTCCGACATGACGGCCACCATCCCGCAAACCACGGCGGTCACGGTGCAGCAGCCTATCGATGACTTCCCTCTCGGCGGATTCATCTTTTCCGGAGCAAACCATGTCGTCTCAGGCGGATCGTTTCTTCTCAACGCTTCGTCCGCCATGCCATCCGTGGAAGTCGCCGGCGGCTCCTCCACGATTGGCTCCACCCTTCGCGGCATGGCTGGTCTCCGAAAGACGGGAAATGGCACGCTTACCCTTACCGGCATCAGCACCTATTCCGGCGGCACGGTCGTCGATGCCGGCACACTGGCACTTCACTCCACAATCTCCGACCAATCGGTGATCCGTGGTGGTCTGACCGTCAACCCTGGTGCATCGGTCGCTATCTCCGGTGCCGACTATGCGGGGTTAGGCCGCACGGGCGGAGCGAATGTCACTGCCTTGAACATCAACGGAGGCACCGTGACCAACACGATCCAGAGTTTCCTCACGGGAGCCACGGTCAATCTAACATACGGCGCCATGAACGGCGGTGGCTTTCACATCATCAGCAGCACCTTGAACAGCAAGGCCAGCTCCAATCCATCCACGGTTTCCAGCAATCTCATCGTCCGCAGGGACTACGGCTCGGCGGATCCGAACATCGATGTCGAGGATGGCAGCGCCCCAACCGACTTGCTCATCAGCGGGATCATCGCCGAGGTCTTTTCCTCCGGTCTCGGCAAATCCGGTGCGGGCAAACTGGTCCTCACGGGAGCCAACGCCTATACCGGAACCACCAACATCAACGCGGGAACCTTGAGCATTTCCGGCACGGGAAAAATTTACACCGGCTCCGGCTGGGCTGCGAGAACGGTGAATGTGAATGCGTCCGCCGTGCTGGAGATCGACCGTTGGAATGGCGATGGAAGCTTGGGACAGTCCGACTACCGGGCCTCGGGCCTCGTGCTCAACGGCGGCACGCTTCGTTACACCGGATCCGAAACGACGACTCCATCCGCCATCGACGGAAGCACGGGCCGGGCTTTCAGCCTTGGAGTCAACGGCGGAACGCTGGAAAGCGCGGCACCTCCGGGCTATGTGTTCGCCATCACCCAATACAATGGCGATCCTGGAACCTATGCGCTACCTGCTTTCAACAGCACCCTGACGCTTGCAGGTTCTGGGAATGGCTATATCGGCAAGATCCTATCCGGTAGTGGTGGCGTGACCAAATCCGGAGGCGGCACCTGGTCTCTGGTTCGCGCCAATGCCTACACCGGCCCCACCACGGTCCTTTCCGGCACGCTCAGCCTCGGCGATGGCTCCAACAAGACCAATCTGGCAAACAACGCGGCGGTCAACATTTCCAAAGGAGCCACACTTCATCTGAACTACTCCGGAACCGATTCCGTGGGGTCTCTAACCTTCGTCGGTATCGCCCGACCGCCGGGCGTCTATTCCGCGGCCAACAGTTCTTTCATCACCGGTCCTGGCACGCTCACAGTGCTCACCGGACCCGCCACCGACTATGAAGGATGGGTGGCGTTTCACGGCCTAACCGGCGGCCGGGCCGGCGACGACGATCACGACGGCCTCACCAACCTCGCGGAATACGCCTTCGGCCTGGATCCGAATGACGGCGCTTCCGCACAACCCATCACCAGCCTGCCATCTCGGTCCACTGGAACCTTCACTTACACCCGCCGCCACAAGTCACTCACAGGCTTGACCTACACGGTCTGGACTTCCACCAATCTCACCGACTGGATTGAGGACACCCTCGCGGCACAATCCCCCAGCGCCATTCCCGGCACCGACATCGAGTCCGTCCATGTCACTCTCAGCCCCGGACCTCTCAATGCCACTCGCTTGTTCGTCCGCACCCAAACCGTAGCTCCATGATCACGCCCGACCGTTCCAGAGTTCCAAGAGGACACATGCTCCGCCGAGTCTTCCTCTGCGCGATGCTACTGGTCACCGCCACGAGTGCCGCCAGCATTCCCTATCCCGCCGCGCTCGATGCTGCCGCGGTCATCTTGCCGGATGTGTCGGACATCTCCAAAAAGGGCCTCGTCGTCGGCAACGGCGAACTGAACGCCATCGTTTACTCTATCGGAAATGAAATCCGCCTGCGCGTCTCGAAAAACGATTGCTGGGACATGCGGATCACCACCGATGAAAACCCTCCGCTGCCCACGGTCGATGTCGCCAAGCAATCCTTCACCGGCGAGCAGCGCAAGGCCCCGCCGAGTTGGGAAAAATATGTCCATCCCACCGCCATCCCCTGCACCGACATCGCGCTCGCTGCCGACGGCGCGCAGACGGCATGGAAGAGCGCCAGGCTCGATCTCGCGAAGGCCGCCGCCACCGTGGTCTCGGATTCGGACACCACCACCGTTCGGGTGCTGTCCCAACGCAACGCGATCCTCATCGAGTCCGCACGCCCGATCTCGCTGAATGGCGTCAGCGGCATCGTGCTGGATCGCGATGGCAGACCGATCTCCGGTTGGGTGAGTGAAGCGAAAACCGGCAAGCGCCGGGATCTTCTCTGCCTCCAACAAAACATCCCCGGCAACGCCGATGTGAGCGGCATGGACATCTTCGTCGTCGCCGGACGCGAGGGTGCAAAACAGGCTGTCGCGGTGGTGACCTCGCGCGAGTCGAAACAGCCGCTCGAAGATGCCGTGAAACTCGTGGAAGCGACCTTGAAGGACGCCAACGCCATCGCCGATCACGAAGCCGCGTGGCAGACCTTCTGGGCGAAAAGCGGCGTCTCGCTTGGCGACGCGACCTTGCAGAACTGGTGGTATCGCACGGTGTATTTCCTCCGCACCTTCGCCCGGCCCGGCGGCAATGTGATCGGCCTGCAAGCCGCATCCGATCAGCTCGGCGGCTGGCACAATTCGCTCACGCTGAACTACAATGCCCAGCAGGTTTATCTCACCGCTGGACCGATCAATCATCCCGAACTCATCGAGCCTTTCGTCGATGTGCTCCATCGCAACCTGAACCGCGCGAAGTGGTTCGCGAAGACCGCTTTCCCCGGCAGCGAAGGCGCGTATTTCGCCGTCAATCTCTGGCCCTTCGAGCCCGATCCCGCGAAGTGCAGGACCAAGAACAAACACCAACACGCCTACATGCCCTGGGGCTATTCGTGGGGAACCAACGGCCACTCGGCGGCCGTGCTGTGGGAATACCACAAGTTCAAACCCGGCAAGGACAGCCTCGAGCGCATCTGGCCGACGCTCCAACAATTCGCGCTCTTCTATTGCTCGGTGCTGGAGATGTGCCCGCTGGTCGATGGCAAGCGCCGGATCGGCCCGAGCTTTTTCCCCGAGGTCGGCGAATACGGCCAGCAGAACGTCTGTTACGACATCACCTTCATCAACAGTTGCCTGAAAGCCGCGCGGGAAGCCGCCACGACCCGGGGAGAAAGCGCGCTCGCGGCCCGCATTGGGAAATTGCTCGCGCAGATGCCGACCTACTCGACGACGATGGACACGACGCCGAATGTGAACGGCACCGTCATCGAGCACTGGCTCAACTCCGGTCTCCAGGCCCACGACAACCACGGCACGATGGCGCAGGCGATTTTCCCCGCCGACGAGATCACCCGTTTCTCCAGCGATGCCGACAAGGCGCTCTACAAACGCACGCTCCAGCGCATCGAGAACATCGCGATCCGCTCGAACTCGAATGTCACGATCAATGTCGCCCGCGCCCGCCTCGGTCTCGGCGCGGAGGCGATCGATCATGCCAAGATGGTATTCGGCCCCGACTCGCCGTATTCGCCCGAGCAACCGAACGGCCTTTTCTACTGGAAACTCCACGGTTATTACATCGCCGAGCAGGTCGCCATCGCACGCTTGGTGAGCGAGCTGCTGCTTCAGAGCGCGGGCGACGCGATCCGAATCTTTCCCGCTTGGCCGGAGGGCAAGGATGGCAGCTTTTCGCGCCTGCTCGCGCGCGGCGGCTTCGAAGTTTCGGCGGAGCGGGTTTCCGGCGTCATCCAGACCGTGACCATCAAGTCCACGGTCGGTGGCACGGTCCGCCTCGCAGATCTTTGGCCGGATAGGGAATTGAGAGTCGTCGCCCGCGGCACGGGCGAAAGCATCCCAACGACCCGGACGGATTGGGGCGTCACTTTTTCAACCACGGCGCGAGAGACTTACACGCTGACACCCGATTCAAAATCTTGAGGAAGTCCCCACGCCTGGATTTTCGGCGTGGTTCCGATCTGTGGACAAGCCGATCCATGGTTCCGCTGTCCCGGGCCCATTCCCAGACAACCCGCACATTTTAACGGGTAGCAAGCAGGTGATTTCGACCGATAATAACTTCTCCCGTTCCAAACCCCTGCCCCATGCCCATACCCATTTTCCCTTTCCGCCGCATCCTTGTCGCTTTCGTGGTGACCTTGGCAGGCACGGGAAGCCTAACAGCCGCCGACTACCACATCGATCCCGCCGGCAATGACTCGAATGCCGGCACCAGCCCCGCGACGCCATGGCAGAGCCTCGGCAAGGTGAATGGCACGGTTTTCCAACCGGGCGACAAGGTGCTCTTCAAGCGCGGCGGCACCTGGGTCGGCACGCTGAGTCCGCAGGGCTCGGGCAACGGCACTTCGCAAATCACGCTGGGGGCATACGGAACGGGCGCGAAACCGCTCATCAACGGCAACGGAAACTGGGCGGTCATCGCTCTTTCGTCGCAAAGCTATTGGACCATCGATGGCTTCGAGGTCACCAACCCGGCCAGCAACGACAGCAGCCGCTCGGGCATCCGAGTCGATTGGTCGGGCAGCGGCACGATGCGCGGCATCAATATCCTCAACAACGACGTTCACGACGTCCGCGGCATCAAGAATGTCAACGACGGCGGCCGCAACAACGGCGGCATCTTCTTTTGGATCAACGAACCGGGCAAGGCCGACGGCGTGCTGATCCAGGGGAACACGGTGAAAACAATTTACGGCCAGGGCATCGCCTTCAATGCCGAGGCCGAATACGCCGGCGGTGGGATGAACTACGCGAACTGCAGCCCCAACGTCATCGCGCGCGGCAACACCGTGATTTCCACATCCGGCGACGGCATCCTGATGCTCGGCACCGACAACGAACTCGTCGAACACAATGAGGTCGGATTTGTCGGGCAGTTGAGCGATTCTGGAAACAACATCGCGGCCGCCTGGCCCACCCGCCACATCAACGGCCTCTGGCAATACAACCACGTCCATCACACCAAGTGGCTGAATGCCAACGACAGCACGGCCTTCGACAACGATGGCTTTGTTTCCGGAGCGACTGTTTTCCAATACAACTACACCCACGACAACGAGGGCGGCTTCCTAATGGAATACACTTGGGGCGGCGATGTGGCGGGGGCGATGACGATCGCGCGTTACAACATTTCGTGGAACGAAAACCGCATTCTCGCCAGCAATCGCAACTCCGCACGCTTCTACAACAACGTCTTCTACAACCCGGGTGGAACGCTGGATGTGAATTGGACGCCCAACCCGAGCTACATCCTTTTATCTAACAATCTTTTTGTGGCCGCCGGTCGCAGCGCGGAGTTCTCGCGCCAGCTTTTCATGAACAACAGCTTCAGCGGCGGCGTGACACGGCCGGTGACAACGGATGGAAACCGCACCCAGGACCCGCTGTTCGTCAGTCCCAACACGACGGGAAATCTCGCCGGGTTCATCCTTCAAACCAGCTCCCCGGCAAGAAACTCCGGCACTTTCATCGGTGGGAACGGTGGCAAGGATTTCTGGAGTGCGACCCTGCCAACGAGCGCACCCCATCGCGGCGCCTCGCAGATCAGTGCAATCGTCAACTACACCGCCACGCCAACCTTCGCACAGGTCAGCGGTCCGTATTCCGCCGCCATTCCCTACAGCGGCAGCTCGACCGTGAGTTTCAGTGGCACGGTGCGCGATCAGAATTTCCGCCCCATCTCCGGAGCCGCCGTGACTTGGTCGGTCGCACCAGCGCTTGCGGGCTTCTCCATCGACTCCAGTGGCGTGCTCACCTTGTCAGCGGGCGCGCAGCCACAGCGTGTCGCCATCGTGGCGCAAAGCGGATCCGCGACGGCCACATTCTCGTTCACCGCGCTACCCGCCGTGCCGCCGGCCGTGGGTTCCTCATGGATCAATCCCGCGGGCGGCGATTGGTCGGTCGCCGGAAACTGGCAGGGCAACGCGATCGCCAATGGCACCGACCAGACCGCCACGGTGGCGCTCTCGACCGGCGTGACCATCAACCAAGGCGACGCAAGCCGCAGGATCGGTCACCTTGCATTCAGCAACGCCAACCACACGCTTCAGGGGAATCCTCTAACACTTGATGTCACCACCGGCGCCTCCTCCATCTCGGTGGCCGACGGCACCACCGCCACGCTCGGTCTCGCGCTTGTCAGTAGCGATGGGTTGCAGAAATCCGGCGCAGGCACCCTGGCTCTCACGGCGGCCAGCTCCTACGCCGGCGGCACCACGGTCAACCAAGGCACGCTCGAACTTCGCGGCGCGTCCGGTGGCACCGGATTGATCAATGGAGCCGTCACTGTGAACTCCGGCGCGACGCTCGCCTTCACCAACGGCGACGGCACCGGCTTCGGCTGGAGCAACACGATTTCGAACCTAACGGTCAACGGCGGTTCGGTCAACGCTTCCGGTGGTGCCCACCTCGGCTTCGGCTCGTATGTGAACGTCGCCATGACCGGTGGCAGCTCGATCTCCGGCAGTTGGCAGTGGAACGGCGACGGCTTGTTAGGTTTCAGCTCTTCGGGCGACAGCTCCAACAGCATTTCAGGAAATCTCGTTCTGCGGGCGGATGCCGGTGCCAATCACAGCTTCAACATCGCCAATGGCGCGGCCGCCACCGACCTTCAGGTGAATGCCGTGCTTTCCGATCAATGGCCCGAGGTCAACTGGGTGCCCGCCTCCGCGCTGGTGAAATCCGGAGCAGGGACCATGGAAATCAACGCTTCCAACAGCTACGACGGCGGCACGACCGTGAGTGGCGGCACGCTGATCGTCGGCACCGGCGGCACATTGGGCAGCGGCAATCTAACCGTGAACACGGGTGCCACCTGCGACCTCCGCAACACCTCCGGCGCGGTGGCGAATGGCGCGTCGGTCTATCTCAACGGCAGCGGCAAGCTGATGCTCGCCTCCGGCCTCACCGAAACCGTTGCCCGGCTCTATCTCGACAACGCGGCTCTTTCCCCCGGCACCTACACCGCCGCCAGCCATCCGGCTCTCATCGGCGGTGCGGGCAGCCTGGTCGTCACCGTGGGCGCTCCCGCCGTGCCATCGGGTCTCGCCGCCAACGCAGCATCCGCGAGTTCGATCCAACTGACCTGGACCGACAACGCCAACGACGAGACCGGCTACATTGTCGAGCGCTCGCTGAATTCCGGCGCCGGCTTCTCCCAGGTCGCTTCTCTAGCAGCCGGGACCGTTTCGCACACCGACCTCGGCCTCTCAACCGGCACGGCCTATTTCTATCGGGTCCGCGCCATCAATGCGATCGGCAGCTCCGCTTCGTCGGCTGAAGCCACCGCCACCACCACGCTCGGAAACTCCGGCATTTGGACCAGCGCGACCAGCGGCAATTGGAGCGTGGCAGGAAACTGGCAGAACGGCACCGTAGCCAACGGCACCGGGAAAACCGCGACCATCGCACAAGCGAACGCTGTGACGGTCACCCTCGACGGCACGAAAACCATCGGCGGCCTCAATTTCGCCAACGGCAATCACACGCTCGACGGCACCAGCACGCTGTTTCTCGATGTGAGCACCGGCTCGCCCATCATCGATGTGGCGTCAGGTGCGACCGCCACGCTGGGAGTTCCGCTCGTCGGCACCGAAGGCCTCTCGAAATCCGGCTCGGGAAACCTCGTCATCCCCATTTCACCGGGCTACAGCGGCATGACCAGCGTCACCGGCGGCCGCTTGACCTTCTCCGGAAGTGTCGGCACGCCGCCGCCCGCGATCCCGGCGATGACCTACTCGCTTGCGGGTGGAAGCGAAAACTGGCCCGCCGACAAGCGCGCGGCGATCATCGCGGCGATGGACGCGGCCGTCGGTTTCTACAACCGCTACGCCAGCATGCCCAAGGCTCTAACCGCCAACTACGACGCCAACGTGGGAACCGCGCAGGCGGGCTACGGCGGCTGGATCGATTTCGGTGGCAGCATTGGCACGCGCGTGGCCCTGCATGAGATGGGGCACACCATGGGAGTCGGCACCTACGGATCCTGGAGCGCCAACCAATCGGGCGGCGTGTGGACCGGCGCGAACGGGGTGGCCATGATCCGGCAGCTTGACGGGCCTGCCGCCAGCATCGGTTGCGACACGGCGCACTTCTGGCCCTACGGATTGAACTACGACGACGAAAGCGGTGCGGTCCAATTCATGCGACATGTCAAGGTCGTTTCCGCCATGCGGATGGACATGGGAATCGTCTCGGCTTCCGAACTTCACGGCTACGATGGCAACTTCGACATCGCTTCTGGTGCGGAACTGGAATTCACCGGAAACTCCGTGCAACTCAACGGCGTCGTCAGTGGTGGCGGACACCTGCTGCATTCCGGCAGCGGCACGCTGGTGCTCGCGGCGAACAACACCCACACCGGCGGCACCACGGTCAACGGTGGCAAGTTGGTCCTCTTTGCCAACAGCGGCACCGGCTGCATCCGCGGCGCGCTGACGGTCAATTCCGGAGCCACGGTCGAGGCCACCGGCGACGGCACCGGACTCGGCTGGCTCGATCAGATTTCCTCGGTCACCATCAACGGCGGCACGCTTACCAGCAGCGGCATCAATCACATCTGGAACATTCCCGGGGGCATCACCATGACCGGCGGCACGCTGCAATCCAACAACGGCACCAGCAACCCGAACGGGCCCCAGCTCGAATGGAACCGCAGCTCCGTCACCACTCTCGCCAGTGCCAACACCGCGACCATCGGCGGTCGCATCCGCATCCGTGGGGACGCTGGCTACACCGCCGTGAGCTTCAACGTCGCCGACGGCGCGGCCGCGACCGACCTGCTCCTCAGCGCGGCCATCACCGAGGCCTCCGCCGGTCTCGGCATCACCAAGTCCGGTGCCGGAAAAATGACGCTCACCGGCTCTAACAATCAAAGCGGAGCCACCACGGTCAATGCCGGCACGCTCGTCGCCGAAACCACCGGCACGCTCGGCAGCGGAAACCTGATCGTCGGCACCGGCGCCACCTGCGAGATCCGCAACACCGCCGGTGCCATTGGCGACACTGCATCCGTTTTCCTAACAGGAACCGGCAAGCTCGCGCTCGCCAGCGGCGTGGTGGAAACAGTGAGCCGCCTGTCCGTCAACGGCGTCATGCAGCCCGCCGGCACCTATACCAGCGCGTCGTCCTTCATCACCGGCTCCGGCAGCCTGATCGTCACCGATACCCCGCTCGTCTGGACCAGCTTGACCAACGGCAACTGGAGCACGGCCGCCAACTGGCTGAACAGCACGGTGGCCGATGGCGCGGACAACACCGCGACCTTCGCGCAAGCCACCGGCGTGACCGTCACGCTCGACAGCAACCGCAGCATCGGCGGCCTGAGCTTCGCCAACTCGAATTACACCATCACCGGCAACACCCTGACGCTCGCCACCACCTTCGGCAGCTCCAATCTCCAGGTAAATGGCGCGGGCGTCACGGCCACCATCGGCTCCAGCATCGCAGGCGCAAGCACGCTCACCAAGACCGGAAGCGGCACCTTGAAACTCACCAACATCAATTTCCACAGCGGCGGCACCACGGTGAACGAAGGCACGCTCGAACTGGCCGGGGCCTCGGGCGGAAACAGCCTGGTCAGCGGTAACGTCACCGTGAACTCCGGGGCCACCCTCGCCCTAACAGGCGGCGACGGCACCGGCTTCGGATGGAACAACCCGATTTCCAGTCTCACCACCAACGGCGGCACGGTGAACGCGTCCGGCACCTCCCACCTCGGCTTCGGGGCCTATGCGACCGTGGCCCTCAACCAGGGCGGCACCATCGCGGGCAACTGGCAATGGAACGGTGACGGCTTGTTAGGATTCACATCCTCGGGCGATGCCACGAACACCATCAATGGCCTTCTCAGCCTCCGATCGGACGCCGGTGCCAACCACACCTTCAACGTCGCCGACGGTGCGGCTTCAGTCGATCTCCAGATCAACGCGAACCTGATCGACCAATACCCTGAGGTTTGGTGGCTTGCCGCCTCGAATCTCATCAAGACCGGCGCTGGCAACGCGGTCCTTGCCGGCTCTAACAGTCACGACGGTGTCACCGACATCGTGAGCGGCATGCTCACCGCCGCCCACTCGTCTGCTCTCGGCGCGGGCGGTTGGAGTGGCGCGAACATGACCTGGATCCGCAACGGTGCGACTCTGGCCCTGCAAGGCGGAATCAGTCTCGGCGAACATCTCCACCTGCTCGGCAGCGGCGTCGGCGGACAGGGAGCCTTGCGCAGTCTTTCCGGCAACAACGCCCTGACCCTGACTTACGGCGGCAGCGGCAGCGGACCGGGATTCTGCTTTGATGGAAACACGACCGTCGGCGTGGATGCCGGCACCCTGACCGTGACCGGTTTCTATGAAGATGCGGGTTCGTTCGGTCTCACCAAAGTAGGCAACGGGACGCTTCACATCAACTCCACCAACGCTTACACCGGTCCCACCACCATCAACGCCGGCACGCTCAGCCTGGGCAACGGCACCTCTAACACCAACCTCGCCGACTCCGCATCGGTCATCGTGGCCAGTGGTGGCACGCTTCACCTCAACTTCTCCGGCACCGACACGGTGAATGCCCTCAGTTTTGACGGTATCGCCCGACCGCCGGGCGTCTATTCCGCGGCCAACAGTTCTTTTATCACCGGTCCCGGCACGCTCACCGTGCTCACCGGCCCGGCCACCGACTACGCCGGATGGGTGGCGTTTCACGGCCTAACCGGCGGCCAGACCGGCGACGACGATCACGACGGGCTCACCAACCTCGCGGAATACGCCTTCGGCCTGGATCCGAAAGACGGCGCTTCCATACAACCCATCACCAGCCTGCCATCTCGGTCCACAGGCAGATTGACCTACACCCGGCGCAAGGCGGCGCTCACGGGGCTGAGTTTCACGGTATGGACCTCCACCAATCTCATGAGTTGGATCGAGGATTCCGGTGCAACGCAATCCCCCAGCGCGGTTCCGGGAACGGACCATGAGTCGGTCGAAGTGCTTCTCAGCCCGGCGCTTCTGGCGTCGGACCGGCTTTTCGTCAGGGTCCAGGCCCATTGACTCCTATCGCTGTGACTTGACCAAACACCTCGGGATTGAAACCGAGCAAGGCGAATCGCGTCTGAAACCGGTATCGCCAGCAGGATCATCCGGCCGATGATTGCGAATCGGTCCTCGTTTGAAAAATGCAAGATCTGCTGGAGGTTCTCATCTCGCCGGCCCGTTCGGCGCGGATTCAGATAGACTCCGGTAGCGCAGAGGCGGGCTGCCATTCTGTTTCTGGAAGAACCGGCAGAAATAGTATTCGTCGGTGAAGCGCAGTTTCTCGGCGATCTCTTTCATTCTGAGATTTGAGTTGATCACCCAACGGATCGCTTCCTGGTTGAGTCGCCGCTGGAGGTATTCTTTCGGACTGGTCCCGGTGCTGCGGGTGAAGGCGGCGGAAAACGCGCCCGGACTGCTGCCGTGAACATCCGCCAGATCCGCCAACCGAAGGTCCGCGCCGAGATGCTCCTCGATGAACTGGAACACCCCGGAGAACCTCAAATGGTTGGCCAGGTGCCGCGCGATCACCTCGTCAAGCTCGGGTATCGTCTGGACCATCCACCACATCAGGCGGCCGCGTAGTCCGAGAATGCTGGCGATCCCGAGCGGCTTGCCGTTTTCCAACCATGATCGCCATTCCGTCACATCGATGGCGCGCATCCGCCGCGGCTCACGGTTCTTCCAATCGAGCAGCGGGTCCACGCCCGGCAGGCATTCGCAGAAAAACTTGAAGTACACGACCTCACAGGTTTCCTGGCAGCGTCGTTCCACCGGGGTGTTGGCGGGCAGGAGCCATGCCTCCCCAGGTTCGAGTACATAGGTCCGCCCGCGGCAAATCACCTCCCTGCGCCCCGATAGATTCACATTGATGTGATGGACGATGTCGGTCTCGATTTTTCCATTCGAACTCCACTCCGGCCCCACCGTGTTGGCGTACATCCCGATCAGGTGCATCCGGAAGCGCTCGGCGAGGCCATGTTCCCTGCCGCCCTGGATGCGGCTCGTCAGAGTCCGCATGTGCTCGTAGGTCCGGGGGTCGGTTGTGTCCACTGACTTCATGGGCCAATTATCGGGAATTGTCGTAAAAATACAAGTTTTCAGTTGATAAATCCATTGCGACGCCCCTGCCGTTTCCGCTATCTTCCATGCGCGTCTCACCAAGTTGCCTGGCTGCTTGGTTGGCCGTGCCGACCCTGTAAACAAAGCCCAAACCCTGGAACCATCCCCGATGAAACTCCTGACAATCCGCCGCTGCATCGCAGCCGTCGCCGGCGTGTTCGGTTTCTGCGCGCTCGCGATTCAGGCAAGCGCCGATACGATCTATTACGACGACTTCAACGACCAGCAAAACCTCAACGCCGGTGGACCTTACACCCAAACGCTCGCGGGGTCGGTCCCGACCACCCGCAGCGGCACCCAAGGCGGCAGCGCCAGCGCCACATGGCTGGCGGGTGTGGAGAGCGGCGGATGGGGCCAGCGCGATTATGCCGATAACAACGTCGCAACCCCCACCAGCAGCAACTTCCTCGCTTTCTCGCCGGATTCCAGCCGTGTCTATACGGTTGAGGCGACAATCGACACTACCCCGCTCGGCGGAGCCGATCCGGGTGGCACCGGGTCTTGGTTCACCCTTGGCTTCACGAGCAGCCAGCACAATTGGAATGGATCCGATGGTTCAACCATCGACACCGCCCATCTGGTTCGCTGGTATTCCAATCAGGTCGCCACGATCACCTATACAGTCAGCGGAGCCGACCTCGTGGCGGCAGGCATCCAATATGTCGGTTGGATCACGGATCGCCCGGGCACGGTCAATCTGAACGGTTCGGGTCAGGTCAGGATCGACAATTTCAAACTCACTTCGGGCGTCCCCAATCCGACCGTCACCTACGACGGAAACGGCAGCGATGGCGGATCGATCCCGACCGACCCCGGCAGTCCTTACACCTACGGCGGCACCGCAACCGTCGTTGGTGCCGGAACCATGACCCGCACCGGCTTCAACTTCAACGGTTGGAACACGGCGGCCAACGGCACGGGCACCGATTACAGCCCGGCAGCGACCTTCACCATCGAAAACAACACGACCTTATACGCCAAGTGGATCCCGGTCGGCAGTTATACACTGACCTACAATGGCAACGGCAACACCACCGGCAGCGTGCCGGTGGATGCGAACAACCCGTATCTCGGCGGTTCCACCGTTACGGTTCTCGGCAACACCGGAGCCCTCACCAAACTCAGCTACAGCTTCAGCGGATGGAACACCGCGGCCGACGGCAACGGCACGACCTACAATCCTGCGGACACCTTCGCAATCAACGCGGACACCACCCTCTACGCCCGCTGGACTCCCGGACCCGATTATATCTGGAACGACGCGGCGCTCACGGGCAACTGGAACACCACTGACGCGAATTGGAACGGAGCCGCTTGGAGCAATTCCGCCACCAACAACGCTTTCCTCACCACCGTCGGTGGAGCCATCGTCCTTGACACCGGCATCGTGGCCGGCTCTGTCAACTTCGGCAATGCCAGCGCCAACGCGCCAAGCGTCAACCTTTACGACGGCGACCTGACTGCCGCCAGCCTTACGGTGCAGGGTTACGGCTCCAATTCCGGCTCTTATGCCACCAACCCGACGCTCGGCATGGATTCCACCGTCGCAGTCACCGGCGACGCCGCGGTCGGCCGCGCCAACCTGAACATCATTGGCGGCACCTTCACCGCCGACCGCATCATTTCCGCACCGGTCAGCGCCGATTGGGGACGCCTCGTCGTTTCCGGCGGCACCGTCACCGCCACCAACGGTGTCGATGGTTCGGCCCATACCAGCGCCACCTTCGCGATTGATCTCAATGGCGGTGAACTCCGCACCCCGTCCGTGAAGGTCGCTGATCGCGAACAGGGAACCAACAACAACGCCTGGCTCACCTTCAACGGTGGCAAACTCACCGCCACTGGCGCCGATAACGCCAACTTCATCCAACTCTACGGCGGCGGCGGAAACACCTATGTCGCATCCGGCGGCGCGATCATTGATACCAACAGCCTCAACATCGGCATCCTCGCCAACCTCCTCGACGCGGGCGGCGGTCTAACCAAGGAAGGCGCGGGAACCCTAACCCTCGGCGGCACGAACACCTACGCCGGTGACACCATCGTCAATTCCGGAACCCTGGTCCTGGCCGACAACGCCCAGTTGAGGTTCGTGGTTGACGAGTCCCCCGCCGCAAACATGGTCACCGGCACCGGCACCGCCACCTTCAATGGCGATTTCAACATCGATACCTCCGCGGTCCCCGGCACCACCGGCTACATTTGGTTGCTCGTCGACCGTGCCAACCTCACCGGCGAGTCCTTCGATCCGAATACCTTCAATGTGGTCGGATTCACGCAGAAAATCGATGGCGTGACCTGGGAAATGACGGATGCCAGGGGAATCTGGACCTTCTCCGAAGACACCGGCGAACTCACCCTCGATGTCGGCAGCGATTACGACGACTGGTTCAACGCCAACGGAGTGACCGGCGGCGAGAACGACGACGACGATGCGGATGGCCTGACCAACTTCGAGGAATACGCCTTCGGTCTCGTTCCTAACAACGGCACCTCCGTCAACCCGATCTCCGCCGGGATCGACAAAACCTCCGGCATCTTCTCCTACACGCGCCGTCTTCAGTCGCTCACGGGCCTGACTTACACCGTCTGGTATTCCACCGACCTTTCCACCTGGACCGAAGACACCGGAGCCACCGAAGGCACGCCCGCCGTCAGCGGACAAGTGGAAACCGTGCCCGTCACCGTATCGAACGGTCTTCTTGCCAATCCAAAACTCTTCATTCAGGTCCGCGCCAACTAACAAGCCGTGCCCGCGGGATCCATTCTTCTCCATCCACCAAGGTCAACAACCATAACGAAGCCAACAGCCCAACCTAGCCAACACCGAATGAACCTCAAACCATGCATCCTCACGGCAGCCACCGCAACCATCTCGGTCAGCGCGGTCCAAGCCGCCACCGTCATCTACTCCGATGACTTCAACGACCAGCAGAACATCTTTTCAGGCGGCCCATACACCCAAACGCTCGCCGGTTCGGCACCCACAATCCGGAATGCCGTGCTCGGCGGCAGCGCGTCGGCGGTTTGGGGGAGTGGTGCCGAAGTCGGTGGTTGGGGTCAACGGGACTACGGCGATAGCAATGAGGCCACTCCCACCAGCAGCAACTTCCTCACCTTCACGCCCGTTTCCGGCTATGACTACACGGTCACGATGACGGTCGATACCACGGCTCTCGGTGGTGCGGGCGCCGGGGGCTGGGGCGAATCATGGCTCACTGTGGGTTTCACCAGTTCCCAGCACAACTGGAATGGAGCCGATAGCGGAACCATCGACACAGCCGATCTGGTCCGTTTCAAATCCAACACGATTGCCACCATCACCTACACGCGCAGCGGCGCGGATTTGTTGGCCGCCGGCGTCAATTATGTTGGGTGGGTCACGGATTGGCCCGGTCTGGTCAACATGAACAGTGTGAACCAAGTCTCAGTCGACAACTTCAGCCTCACCGCCGTTCCTGAGCCGGGTGCCGCGGTGCTCGGCGGTCTCGGCATGCTGGCACTGCTGCGCCGCCGCCGCTGAATTTTGGGGCGCGAGTATCCAGTCCGGCCGGCATTGAGCGTCCTCTCCAAACGGTTCGTTCCTCACATCATTGATATTCCCTAACCTGTCACTTCCAACAATAGACCCCCGGATGGGAAACAGATCAACGGAGCACGGCGAAGGTATCCGTGCTCCGTTCGGTATTTCGTTGAGTGGCATTCCTGACATGGAATCTCCGAAGATTCCGAACGACGAAGCCGGCGCGCCAGTGACGATGGTTCGGTTTGGCGTATTGTTTCTCTTCGCGCTCTCGTTATCCGCCACACTGCGTGCGCAGGGTCCGGACTTTTTCTGGAACAACAGCGCCGGAACCGGGCAATGGAATGCCACGGACGCGAACTGGTCCGGAGCCAACTGGGCCCACTCGCCTTCAAACCGCGCGTTTTTTTCCTCGGTCGGAGGCACGGTCAGCCTCAGCGAGGCCGTCACTGCCGGTGCCGTGAACTTCGGTGGCGCCAACTACAACGCTCCCGGCCTCACTCTAACCAACGGTAGTCTGGTTGCCGCGGGCCTGACCATCCAGGGCAAGGCGACTAACAACGGCGACTACCCCGCCAACCCGACGCTCACGCTGGCGATTCCCGCCGTCACGGTGGCAGGTGATATCGCAGTGGGCCGGGCGAACCTCGCCATCACCAGCGGCACGGTCACGGCGGACCGAATCACAAGCGCGGCCGCCAGCGCCGACTGGGCGAGGCTCATCGTCTCTGGCGGCACGGTCACCGCGACCAACGGCATCGACGGCTCGACCCACGGCAGTGTCACCTTTGCCATTGAGTTGAACGGCGGAACGCTGCGCACGCCTTCCATCCGTGTCGCCGATCGCGAGTTAGGCAACCATAACAACGCCTGGCTCACTTTCAACGGCGGCACGCTGAAACCCACCGCCGACAACCCGGACTTCCTCACACTCTACGGCGGAAATCAGAACGCCTACATCGGCAATGGCGGGGCGATTATCGACACCGACGGCCATGACATCGGCATCAACACCAACCTGCTGGCGGGCGGGGCCGGCGGCCTCGCCAAGGTGGGCCAGGGCACGCTCACTTTGGCCGGCGCCAACAGTTATATCGGGGAAACCGTTGTGCATGAGGGAACGCTGCGGCTCACACGGACTTCATCGCGCGTGGCGGTCAAGCCCGGTGGTCTGCTGGATTTGAACTTTTCCGGCAGCCAACCGATTCGGGCGCTGGTCATCGACGGCGTTTCCCTCCCGCCCGGCGTTTACAGTGCCTCCACCCATCCCGGCCGCCTCGCAGGAGCCGGTTCGCTGGTCGTTTCGTCCGGCTACAGTGATACCCCGTGGCCCGGTGTGAGCGATGGCGTTTCCAGTTTCCGCCGCATGAAATACGGCTACTTCGTGCACTATGTTTTCGGTGGCACCCGCAAGTCGGATGGAAACTGGCCGACCGATGCCAACGACATGGCCAACCGCTTCGACGCCGTGGGTTTCGCGGAGGACCTGCATTCGATGGGCGTCGAATATGTCATCTTCACGGCCTGGCATTACAACATGGTCTGTCTCTGGCCGAGCGCGGCGATGAACCAATGGATGCCCGGCCACACCGTGAATCGCGACCTGTTAGGTGATCTCCTCGATGCGGTTAAAGCCAAAGGCATCCGCGTCCTGTTCTATACCCATCCCCGCGACGGCCACGACATGAGCACGGCCGACCAGATCACCACCGGCTGGGGGCCGGGATCCGGCAGCTTCAACCCGGACTGGAACCAGTTCGACCGCGCCAAGTGGAACGATTTCATCAATGACATCTATGCGGATTTGATCGACCGCTACGGCAGTCGCATGGACGGCATGTTCATCGACGAAGGCAGCCCCTACGGCGACAGTTGGCGCGTGGTGGACTACCCGCGACTGCGCCAGACGGTCAAGAGCCGCCAGCCGGACCTGCTGATGATGCAGAATTTCTATGGCGACAACTACAGTTGTGATATTGGAGCCACCGAGGTGAGTTACTGGCAAGCCTGGGTGCCGGGCACCAATCCTAACAACTGGCCCGCGACCGGCCGGCCGATGTCGATGGTCATGGGCAGCAATTGGTCGGCCACCCAGGTGCCCGGAATTTACACGCCGCGCTACAACACGACCGAGATGTTCCGCATGACCGTGCTGCGCGCCGGAGTGAATTCCACCGACGGCGGCGGCGTCAATTGGGCATCAGGCCCGTATGCCGGCGGCGGTTGGGAAACCGGCGTGCTCGAACAAATGCAGGAGATTGGTTCGTGGATCGCGCCGATCCGCGCATCGGTGTGCGACACTTTTCCGAGCCAGTCGTGGATCACGCCACCGAATGCCACCATCAACAGCCTATCCAACGGCTTTGTCGCCACCCGTTCCGCCGCCGATGCCCGCGAGTTCATCCATGTGCTCACTCCGCCAGCAGGAAACAGCCTGACCGTTCCCGCTCCGGCCGATGGTCGCGGCTATGCTTCGGCCGCGCTGATGGAATCCGGGCACAGCGTTGATATTGTTAGAAACGGCGATGGCAGCCTCACGCTGACCTTGCAAAGCGGCGACACCTGGAATCCGCGCGATACGGTTATCGCCCTGACGCCGGTCACCGTCACCTGGAACGGCAATGGCGACGATGCCGGACCCGGCACCGCGGCTTGGGCCCACTGGATGGACAACTTCACCGGCGGCGTGCCGCTGGAGTCCCGCTTCCGTTCGGGCGACGGTGTGAAGTTCACCGGTCAGGGCGCGGCAGCCGCGATCCCGTGGGCGACGGATTTCGCCGTCGGAGACCTCCGTTTTTCGGGGAAAGACTATCACATTCAGCCGTTCGGATCTCCCACCCTCACGCTGGCCAGCGGGCGCATCGATGTGGCAAACGGAATCACCGCGTCATTCGACGAGAACGGCCCCGGTGGACCGCTCACGCTGGCCGGAAGCGCGGGACTCGCCAAGACCGGCGGCGGCACGCTGGTGCTCGACCTGCCGTCCCATGTGAACGGCAACACCATCCTAACAGACGGTGTGCTTGCCGTCCGCAGCGGTGCCCTCGGCAGGGAGGGAAACATCGTCTTCAACGGTGGCACCCTGCGCATGCTGCCTGGAAACCGGGAGGATCTATCAAGCCGGATCCGCCACGGCAACGCGCCCGTCCGGATCGACACCGGCGGCAACGATGTGGTCTGGGCCACGCCGCTTCACGCCAGCAACACCGGCGGCGTGGTCAAACTCGGAAACGGCACGCTGTCTCTCGCAGGCGGAGGCTCTAACAACTCTTCCTTCGCCATCGATGCCGGCAAACTCAAACTCGAACCCGCCACCACCGGGAGTGTCGTCGTTCCCAACCCCGGCTTCGAAAGCCCCCCCTACGCTCCGCAGGGCTGGTCCTACAATCCTGTCGCCACAGGCTGGACCTTCAATCCCTCGGGCGGCACCGCTTCCAACAACACCCCGTGGGTCGGCACTTCCCCGGAGGGATCGCAGGTCGCCTTCCTGCAAAACAACGGGACGATAAGCGCCGAAGTCTCTGTCAGCGCGGACGGCCACTACCGTCCGTCCTTCCTCGCCGCGAACCGCCCCAACTATCCGGCCACCGGACTCATCGTGACACTGGACAGCACCATCCTCGCCACCTTCCTCCCCGGCCAACTTGGCGGGGGAGGGGATTTCAATCGGTTCACGCTCCCCGCCGTCCACATCACCGCGGGCACGCACACGCTTGCTCTTCAAGCCCAACAAAACGGACCCGACAGCGACACGCTCATCGATGACATCCGCTTCACCGCCGCCGGAACCGGCGCCTTTCCTAACGGAGTCAGCCTCGCGCTCACTGGATCAGGCGCGGTCTTCGATCCCGGACCGGCCACGGTCACGCTCGACTCGCTGGCCGGCGTGGCCGGCAGCGCGGTTGATCTAACCAACACCAGCCTCGCCATCACCGGCAACCAACACGCGGCCACCTTTGCCGGCAGCATCACCGGCACCGGCTCTCTAACGAACTCTGGAACCCTCCGCCTCGTCGGCGATGCCGTGTTAGACATCACCGGCCCCTTCACCAACACCGGCATCCTCGACATCATGACCTGGAACGGCACGCTGCCCGCCGGCTTCGTCAACCACGGCATCGTGCTCGACCGCAGCGCGGTGAGGATTCTGTCCTGCGGGATCGTTGGGGATCAATTTTCGCTGGTCATTGAGGGCTACGCCGGCCACAGCTACCGGCTTCAGGTCGTCGATTCCCTGTCGGAGCCTTGGCAGGATCTCGGCCCAGCCCAAACCGGGCGGAATGCTCAGTTGACTTTCACCGATCCCAGGGATGATTCGACAGAGCGCCGCTTTTACCGCATCGTAGTGTCACCCTGATCGTCTCCGATAGATTCCATGCCGTATGAACACCCCTTTCAATGTCTCCCTTTGCCCCATGAAGATCCTTTTCCCTGCTTTCGTAACATCGGCGACTTCTTCGGAATCCTCCAGTCGCACAAGCTTTCCGCGCATGGGATTCTCCATCGCCCTCGCGCTCGTCGCGGCTTTTGCCTCCGCCGCCTCGGCGATGGTACCCGCGGCCCTGCGCTGCGAGAACCGGATCGATCCTCTTGGCGTCGAGGCGGCGCTCCCGCGCCTTTCCTGGCAGATGCAGCCGCGCAATGGCGAAAGAAACAAATCCCAGGGTGCCTATCAGATCCTCGTGGCCTCGTCGGAGCCGATCCTCGCCGCCGATACCGGGGATCTCTGGGACAGTGGCAAGGTGCCGTCCTCCCAATCACGCGCCATCTGCTACGGCGGCCACGCCCTGGGGTCATGGCAAAAGGCCTACTGGAAGATCCGGGCCTGGGACGAGGCCGACCAAGCGACGGGTTGGAGCGCCCCCGCGAACTGGACCATGGGGTTGCTGGCTGCGGGTGATTGGCAGGGTGCATCGTGGATGGGGGCCGCCGACACCTCCAGGTCACTCGGATACGCTGTCGAATCCGCCACCGCCGACACGGTCAAGTGGGTGCAGGTGGACCTCGGCGCGGACACCCCCCTCGACACGGTGGTGATCCGCCCGCAATTTCACAACGATCCTGCCGCGGGCGGGTGGGTCGCGGGTTATGGGTTCCCCCTCCGTTTCAAGGTCGAGGTTTCCAGGGTCGCGGATTTCTCGACCGCTGCCGTCATCGCGGACCATACCGGCGGGGACTTCGCCAATCCAGGCCACACCGCGCTTTCGCTCCCGGCCTCCGGCGCCAGCGCCCGTTATTTGCGCTTCACCGCCACCAAACTCTGGCAGCGCGGCGCGGGATTGAATTATGTGTTCACCCTGGCGGAAATCGAAGCGATTTCGAAAGCATCGAACATCGCCCGGACCAAGCCCGTTAGCGCCAACGACAGCTACGAGGGATCGGGCTGGAGCAAGGACCATATCACCGACGGCAAATACCAGCAAGCGGTTCCGATGGCTCTCTTGGACAACCCCTCCGCCGCCATCCACCTGCGCAAGGAGTTCTCCATCAACAAAGCGGTCAAACGCGCTCTGGCCGCCATCGGCACTGTCGGTTACTCGGAACTCACGCTCAACGGCAGCAAGGTCGGCGACGCCCAGCTTGCCCCGGAATACACCGACTACCGCAAGCGCGTGCCCTACATTCTGCACGATGTCACCGCGTCCCTGGCGCAAGGTGCCAACGCCCTCGGTGTGACCCTCGCCAATGGCTTCGCCGCCACACCTGGCGGCGGATACCTCGGCTGGTATGGCAGGTCCGCCCCGCCGCGCGTCTTGTTCCGGCTGCTTGTCGAGTTCACCGACGGCACCAGCCAGACGGTGGTTTCCGATGGCACCTGGAAATGGAACCTCGGCGAGAACACCTTCAACGATCTCTGGGTGGGCGAGAAAATCGACAAGCGCCTCGCCAAGCTCGGCTGGAATTTGACAGGATACGATGCCGCCGCCTGGTTCCCCGTCTCCCTGCTGGAGGCTCCCGGCGGCACCCTCTTCGCCCGGACCGTCGCGCCGGTGAAGGTGCTCGGGACCGCCTCGCCGACCTCGATCGAGGGCAATCTCTTCCACTTCGACCACCTCGCCACCGGTTGGCTGCGCCTGAAAACCAGCGGCAGCGCGGGCCAGATGGTCACGGTTTTGCAACGCGGCGATTTCACCTCCGCCTTCGGCCAGACCGCCTATCCCGAGGGCCCGCAGGTCGGCATGCAGTGCACGCTCGCCGGCAGCGGCGAGGAAACCTTCGAACCAAAATGGTATTTCCACACCATCGGCAAGACCGTGCGCGTCGAAGGCCTCACCCAGCCGGCCACGCTCACCCGCGTCTCGGTTGGCATCGACCTCCCGCGGGCCGGGAATTTCGAATGCTCGAACGCCTTTCTTAACGAACAATACCAGACCCTGCTGCGCACCCAGCGGAATTACAACTTCGACTACCCCTTGGATCCCAGCCGCGAGAAGACCGGCTGGTCGCAGGATGTGATGGGAATGATTCACACCAGCGTCTATGATTTCGATTCCGAGGAGTTCTATTGGAACTGGTGGAAGAGCATGCGTGACACCCAGCAGGCCAACGGCCACCTCGATCCGGTCATGCCACAGATCGATGTGGCGGTGCCGGGCTGCAACGGCCCGTGGTGGGCCGGCATGATCGTTTATACGCCCTGGCATCTCTACACCTACTACGGCGACCGCAAATACATCGAGGAGGCCTACCCGGCCATGAAGTCGTTCATGGACTACCTCGCCACCCAGGCCGATGCGGACAAGGTGATCTCCTGGGGCCTCGGCGATTGGATCGAGGTCGGTTCGATCAGCAGCCCCACCCGCACCGCGGTCCCCATCACCTCGACCTGCGCCTACTACCTCTACGCCACCATCCTGCAGCGGTCGGCGACACTCCTCGGCAACACCAGCGACGCCGCCACCTACGCGGCCCTCGCCACCGGAATCAAGAATGGCTTCAACCGCCGCTTCGTCAACGCCGCCACCGGCCAGGTCGGAAGCGTCGCCGACACCCAAACCGCCCAGATCCTGCCACTCTACCTCGGCATGATACCCGAGGGCAAGAAGCGGCTCGTGCTCGACCGCCTCGTGGCCAACATCCGCGAGCGCGGCGAACATGTGAGCACCGGCTTTGTCGGCACCATTCATCTTCTGTTAGGCCTGCCGGACCTCGGCCAGGCGGAACTCACCCACCGGATGGTCATGCAACAGGACTTTCCCGGTTGGAACACGCTCGTCCAGAACGGCGTGCAGATGGAGACCTGGAACGGCGGCCAGGTCCAGATGCCCTCGCTCGGCGGACCGATCGGCGCCTACCTCTATCAAATTCTCGGGGGCATCCGTCCGGCCGCACCGGGATTCAAGAAAGTCCTCATCAAACCCGCGATGGTCGGCAATCTCACCTTCGTCAATACCTACCATGACGGCCCCTACGGCCGCATCACCAGCAACTGGCGCAAGGAGAACGGCCGGTTCATTCTCAATGCCGTGGTTCCTCCTAACAGCGCAGCCACCGTCGTCCTGCCGAATGGTGTCAGCCACGAGGTCGGCTCGGGTTCTTATCAATGGACCGTGAATCTTCCCCATCCCCCCCGGACCAGCCGGCTGCTGCTGGAGGACGATTTCGATTCGGTCGGCCAAAGCGCTTCCGCATTCAACGCCACGCTCGCGGCCGACCAGCGGGGCACGCCCGCTCCCATCACCTACACGGTCACCACCGCCGGCAACGGCTCGGCCTTCAACGGCAACGGCTCGAAGGCCGCGTTTTACGACGGCACCACGCTGGTCGGCATCTACCCCCTGCCGCAACTCACTTCGGGAGACGGCTACCTGACCTTTTCCGCCAATCCCTACAACGGCTCCTGGAACATCACCCGCCGCAAGGTTTCGCTCACGGGTCTGGGTTTCACCGTCCTGACTTCCACTGATCTAACCAACTGGGCCGCGGACATCGGTGCCGTGCAGTCCGTGACCGGCGGTTCAGGTGATGTCGAAACCGTTCAGGTCACCCTGAGTCCCTCGTTGCTCTCCAATTCCAAACTCTTCATCCGCATCTCCGCCCAATGAATTCGTTCCGCATCAAACGCATGAAAACATCATCCTTTGGGGCCGCGCTGCTTCTCTGCGCCGCTGGCGCTTCGATCGCCGAGCCAACCACCTACGATCAGTTCATCGCCGATCAGAGAATCGCCAAACGCGCGAAGAAATCCGAAGCCGGCCAGCGTCGCCTCGACTGGTGGCGAGACGCGCGGTTCGGCATGTTCATCCACTGGGATCCCTCCAGTGTCGCAGCCTGCGAAATCAGTTGGAGCAAGCTCTACTACGACGATGTCGGCGACACCATCAAACCCAACCCCCGGCCCGGGCCCGGACTGATGGGCATGAACGAATGGCATGAGCCGTGGCTGGACTGGTTCCATCCGCCGGTGCCGCGGGAGGTTTACGACAACCTGCCAAAGTCGTTCTATCCGGGCATGTTCGATGCCGACAGGATCGTCGCGCAGGCCAAGGCCGCGGGAATGAAATACATCGTGCAAGTCTCAAAGCACCACAACGGCTTCTGCATGTGGAATTCGGAGTTCACCGACTTCGACATGTCGGCCACGCCGTTCAAGCGCGACATCATCGGCGAGATGGCGAAGGCCTGCGAGAAGGCCGGCATGAAATACGGCATCTACTATTCGCAGCGCGACTGGCACCACCCGGACTACGGGCCGGAGCGCATGGCGAAATACAACGAATACATGCGCAACCAGATCAAGGAGTTGCTCACGCGCCACCCGAACATCTCGATCCTGTGGTTCGACTCCGGCGGCTATCCGTTCGATCTCTGGGAAGGCGACGCGCTCTACCGCATGGTCCACCAATTGAAACCGGACATCATCATCAACGACCGCTGCGGCCTGCCGGGTGACTTCAGTTCGCCGGAGCAGTTGATCGGCAGTTATGATCTGGAACGCGATTGGGAATCCAACATGACCTTCACCGGATTCTGGTCGTGGCACGGCTATCAAACCAAGGTCATATCCTATGAGGAATGCCTGCAACGGCTGGTCCAGTGCGCGGGAGGGAACGGCAATCTGCTGATGAACATCGGCCCGATGCCCACGGGAGAAATCGACACCCGCGAAGCCGACCGGCTGCGGCGCGTCGGCGAGTGGCTCAAGGTGAATGGATCCGCGATCTACGGCACCAAGGGCGGACCGTTCAAACCGAACGAGAACTTCGCCAGCACACGCAAGGGCAACCGGATCTATCTCCATGTGATGAAGTGGCCGGAGTCCGGAAATCTCACGATTCCACCGCTCGACGCAAAGCTTGTGAAGGCGGTTCTCATGAGAGGTGGCAAAGTGGATGTGAAACAATCCGATGCCGGATTTGAAATCTCGGTTCCCAAGGAATCGCGCGAGCCCGGGGTCACAACCGTGGGGATGGAGTTCGATCGCAATGTGATGGATCTCGTTCCGGCGGTCCCACCCAAACCGGTCAGCGGAGGCAAGCCGGTCAAGTCATCCAGCCGGTTTTCCCAGATGAATGGTTATGAAGCGGCACGCGTGAATGACGGCGATCCGAAAACCCGCTGGGTCGTGTCGGACGCAGTCAGCGCGGTATGCTTCCCATGGTGAATGAATTCCGAATCCACGAACGCTTCAAATAAGCTTACATGAGTTGGATCCATGGCTTTTTCGATCCGTCTAGACAGATACATTCGCGTCCTGCGCGCACCCGCACATTTTATCGGGTAGGAATGGCCCGAATAGGCGCTAATATCGGACTGTTTGGCGCGTATGAAGCCCCCGTCCGCCGGATAAATCGCACTTCTTTTCTATGATCCAACTTTCCCGCCCGTTTCTGGCAATCTGCCTTCCTCTCGCCCTGTCGATATCCAACGCTTTCTCGGCCCCCTCCGATCCCGAGCAAGCGTTTCGCAATCCGTCCGCGGATGCGATGCCCGGCGTGTGGTGGCATTGGATGGGCTGCAATGTGAGCCGCGAGGGCATCACCCGCGACCTGGAGGCCTTCAAGGAAGCCGGGATCAGCTCGGCGACGATTTTCGGCATGGCGGATGTCTGCACGCCCTGGGCCGGGCATATCGAGAACTCGCCGACCGACGGCTTGCTCGCCTTCACCGATCCGTGGTGGAAACTGGTCCGTCACGCCGCCGGGGAAGGCAAACGCCTCGGCATCGATGTGGGCATCCACAACTGTCCCGGCTACACCAGCACCGGCGGACCTTGGATCACCCCGGAACTGGCAATGCAGCAGATCTTCCAATCCCGCACCGAGGTCGAGGGAGGGAAACCCTTCTCGGGCGTGCTGCCGAAGCCCGAGATCGATCCTCGCGGCGATATGCTGTTTCCCATGGTCAACAAGGAAACGGGTGTTCTGGAAAAGCCGGTGATAGAAGGCCGCAAGACCTACTGGCGCGATATCGTCGTGCTGGCGGTGCCCGCTGATGGCATCATCGGCAAGGACAACATCATCGATCTCACCCAACAGATGGACGCCTCCGGAAAACTGCGCTGGACCCCGCCAGGCGGCGGCAAGTGGGCGATCCATCGCTTCGGCCACACCACCATGGGCGCGCTCACCCAACCGAACCAGTGGGAAATCAAGGGCCTCGAATGCGACAAGATGAGCGAGAAGGCGGTGACTTTTCACCTTGAGCAGGTCATCGGCGCCATGAAGAAAAACCTCGGCCCGGTGGTTGGCACCGGCTTGAAGCATGTGCTGCTGGACAGCTATGAGGCTGGCACTCCGTCATGGACGCCGCTGATGCCGCAGGAGTTCCGGCAACGCCGTGGCTATGATCTAACGCTGTTCCTGCCGGTCTTCGCCGGCCGCGTGGTCGGCAGCGATGCGGACACCGCGAAGTTCCGGGCCGATTTTGCTAGAACCATCGCCGATCTCTACAACGACAGGCTTTTCGGCACCATGGGAAGGATGCTGAAGAAGGAAAACCTCCGCTTCGACTGTGAACCTTATGGCGGACCATTCCATACCGGTGAGGTGGCCCCATATGTGCACCGCGTGATGACCGAGTTCTGGGCCGCCAGCCGCTTCAGTGCCACCGTCCAGGGCGGCATCCTGAATGCGGGGAACGGAAAAACCCACAACATCCTCGAAGCCGAGGCCTTCACAGGTTCGCCCGACCAATGCTCGTGGACCGAAACCCCTGGCTGGCTCAAGACCGTGGGCGACGACGCCTACCTTCATGGCATCAACCGCTTCATCCTTCACACCAATCCCCATCAACCCTGGGATGATCGCTTCAAACCCGGCATGACCATGGGCCAATGGGGATGCCACTTCGGCCGCACGCAAACATGGTGGGAACCCGGCAAGGCATGGCTCGCCTATCTCGCGCGCTGCCAGGCCTTGCTGCAATGGGGCGAACGCGTTCCCGAGAGTGCGGCATCATTCACCCCGGTCGATGGCAATGCCTCGCCCCGCAGCATCCAGCGCCGCGAGGGTTCCAACCATCTGTTCTTCATCGCCGTGCCCGCGGGAGAAAGCGGGAAAGTGATCGCCTCGTTCCGCGTCGGCAACATGGCTCCGGAACTTTGGGATCCCGTCACCGGGAAGATGCGCGATCTGACCGACTTCCGCGTGGACGGTGATACGGTCCGGGTTCCGCTCGATTTCGCATCCGGGCAGAGCCATTTCGTGGTGTTCCGCAAGCCCTCCACCAAAGTCCAGGCAACGATCCGCAATTTCCCCGTCACCCGCGATGCGGCAACCGTGAGCAACCCATGGCAGGTAACCTTCGATCCCAAGTGGGGCGGCCCGAAGCAGGCGGTGACTTTCCGCGAGCTAACCGATTGGACCGCGCATCCGGAACCGGGCATCCGTTACTACAGCGGCACGGCCGTCTATCGCACCGAATTCAATCTCGCCCAACCACCCGCAGGCGCTTCGTTCCTCGATCTCGGCACGGTCAACCACCTGGCCCGCGTCCGCATCAACGGCAGCGACCTCGGCGTTGTCTGGTGCGCCCCATGGCGCGTAGAAATCCCGGCCGGTTTGCTGAAACCCACCGCCAACCGGCTGGAAATCGCCGTCACGAATGTCTGGGCCAACCGGCTGATTGGCGACGAACAACAACCCGACGATTGCGAATGGCTCAACGGGCACGCCCACCCCGGAAGATACCTCAAGCGATTCCCGGATTGGTTTGTCAAAGGTCGTCCGCGTCCCTCGTCCGGACGCATCGGATTCACGACATGGAATTATTTCAACAAGGATTCGAAACTGACACCCTCTGGACTGTTAGGGCCGGTGCGACTGCTAACCGTCGATTGGAGACAGGCGGCGTCCGAAGTTTCCACCTGCGTGTTTGCCGAGCCATCGGGCAACCCGGCATCCGAAGATGCCTTCGAGGCGGAATTGCCAGCCGCCGAGCGACTCGTGCCGGTGGAAACCGTGGTGGAATCCGGAGAATTCGGAACCCACGGCGGCTCCGGCGATGCGGCTCCTGTGCGCAACGGCACCACCCGGAATGGAAACAAAACCGCGGAAACCCTCGATGATTCAAAGACATTCCGTCCTTATGGTATGGGCAATAGCCTGCTTTTCAAACTCGGAGCCAAGGGCAGCGCGATCCATGAAATCCAAACCTTTGCCGGTCATCGGGATGCCCGCGCCAGCCAGGCCTACAGCGTCTGGATCGCGAAATCCGATGCGCCGGAGCGTTTCATCAAGATCGCCGACGCCAGGGTTCTCAGCCAGGGTGGTGCGACCCGCTTGCGGGTGCCGTTGGACGCCGACGGAGTCGTCGCGGTCCGGTTCGACTTTGCGGGTGGTCCGTTAGGTTTCAATGTCTATCGGGAAATCTGCCTGGTGGGTCCTGGTGGCAATCCGAATTCAAAGTGATCCGAAACCAAAACTTCAAATGAAACGCCGTCTCCATTTCTTCCTTCTCTTGGCAATCATCTCATGTGCGGCGGCTCTATCCGGTCCGCTCGCTCTGGCTGCCCCCACGCTCGACGAGGTTTTCGCCAACCCACCGCAGCAAGCGAAGCCGCGGGTGATGTGGATGTGGATGGGCCGAAATGTGACGACCGAAGGCATCACGCGCGATCTTGAAGCGCTGAAGGACGCGGGCTTTGGCGGTGCGATGATGTTCGCCCTATCCGATGTTTGCACGCCGTGGGCGGCGTCGATTGGAAACAGCCCCGAGCCGGATGTGGTGGCCTTCACCGATCCGTGGTGGAAACTCGTCCGCCATGCCGCCGCGGAGTCGAAGCGCCTCGGGCTGGATTTCGGCATGGGCAATTGCCCCGGCTACGAAACCAGCGGTGGCAAGTGGATCACTCCGGAGCTTTCGATGCAGGAAGTCGTTTTTTCCAAGGTCCGGGTTGAAGGTGGCAAGCGTGCGAAGCTCGCGTTGCCTCGCCCGATGGTCGATCCGCGTGCCAACCAACCCTTTCCGGTGATCCACCCGGAAACCGGCGCGGTGGAACCTCCGATCATCGAGGACCGCAAGACCTTCTATCGCGACATCGCGGTGCTGGCGGTCCCGGCCGAGGGCACGGTGGGCAAGGATGCGGCCATCGATCTCACAAAGATGATGGATGCCGAAGGCAATCTCGATTGGGACGCTCCCTTGGGAAATTGGGAGATCATCCGCTGCGGCCACACCACCAAAGGCAAACAAATCCAGCCCTCGCAATGGGCGGCCATGGGCCATGAGTGCGACAAGATGAATCCGGAAGCCGTCGAGTTCCACATGAAACATGTGATCGGCAAACTCCGCGAACACCTCGGCGATCTGATCGGTTGTCCGGGTCTAACCAACCTGCACTTCGACAGCTACGAAGCCGGCGAACCAAGCTGGACGCCGCGCATGCGGGAGGAGTTCAAGGCGCGCCGCGGCTATGATCCGCTCGCCTGGCTGCCGGTGCTTGCCGGACGCGAGGTGGGCTCCGCCGCCGAGTCGGCGAAGTTCCGCGCCGACTTCAAACAAACCATCGCCGACCTCTACCGCGATGTGTATTATCCGACCCTCAAGCGGATGTGCAATGAAGCCGGCCTCGACCTTTCCTCGGAGCCTTACGGCGGGCCATGGCACATCCCGGAAATCGTGCCGCAACTCGACCGCGTCCTAACGGAATTCTGGGCGACGGATAAGGAGATGACACTCTATCAAGGTGACGAATTGATGGGCGCCGCGTGGAAACACAACACTCCGGTCATCGAAGCGGAAGCCTTCACCGGTGCTCCGGAAATGAGCAAGTGGACCGAGACCCCGGGAAGCATCAAACGCATGGGCGACGCCGCGTTCTGCCTCGGCGTGAACCGCATGATGCTGCATATGTTTCCGCAGCAACCCTGGCCCGGCGTGAAACCGGGCGTGGTCATGGGCCAATGGGGCACGCATTTCTCGCAGAACCAGACCTGGTGGGAACCCGGCAAGGCGTGGGTCGCCTATCTCGCACGCACCCAGGCGGTGCTGCAATGGGGAGAGATCCGGCCGCTGCAAGCCGGCGATTTCAACGGCCCCGAAGGCATCAAGTCGATCCGCCGTGCCGCCGAAGGCGCCGATGTTTTCTTCGTCGCCAATCTAACCACGCGCGGGGTGAATGGAAACCTCACCTTCGCCGTGGCAGGCCGCCAGCCGGAACTCTGGGACCCGGTCCGCGCCACCCAACGCGATCTAACGGATTTCATCCAGACCGATGGCAAGACCACCCTTCCGTTGGAGTTCGCGCCCTCGCAGAGCTTCCTGGTGGTGTTCCGCAAACCCACCACCACCCCGCCCGCATCCAAAACCCCGAACGCACCGTCTTGCTCCGCGAGCATGGAAATCGCCGGATCGTGGAAGGTGCGATTCGATCCGAAAATGGGCGGCCCCGCGGCGCCGCAGGAGTTCGCCACCTTACAGGACTGGACCGCGAGCAGCGATCCCGCGATCCGCTATTTCAGTGGCACCGCCAGCTATTTCAAATCCTTCGATGTTCCGGCGGCGGCATTGGCTGCCACGGAACTCGACCTCGGCGCGGTGAATCATCTGGCTCGGGTGAAGCTCAACGGCCAAGACCTCGGCGTCGTCTGGACCGCTCCCTGGCGCGCCGCGATTCCCGCCGGTTTGCTCAAGGAAAAGGACAACCAACTGGTCATCGAAGTGACCAATGTCTGGGCCAACCGGCTCATAGGCGACGAACAACATCCCGACGATTGCGAATGGACCCCTGGCCCGCGCGGCAACGGGAAGTTCCTGAAACGCTTCCCCGATTGGTTCGTGAAAAGGCAGGCACGCCCGTCGTCCGGACGGATTGCTTTCACCACATGGAACTATTTCAACAAGGATTCGAAGCCGGTGCCGTCAGGTTTGTTAGGTCCGGTGTGCCTAATGATGGCGGATGGCAAGCAGGGTTCGTCCGCCGTCAAGGCCGAGCAAGCCGTGCGCCCGGGGCGGGAGGATGCATTCGAGGCCGAGTTGCCATCCGCCGTTCTGCGGATCAAGCCAGCCGGGATTGTGGAAACCGGTGCTTCCAGTGGCCAAGAGGGAGTCGTCGATGTCAACGCGCTTTTCAACGGCACCACTCGCAATGGCAATGGCGGTGCGGAAACACTCAATGACGGGAAGACCTATCGTACCTATGGCGCAGGTCACAGCCTGTTGCTGAAGCTGCCGGGCAAAGACGGCGCGCGGCTTGGCGAAATCCAGACTTTCGCCGGGCACCGCGACGGACGGTCCAGCCAGGCTTACAGTGTGTGGATTGCCAAAGCGGATGCGCCAGGTCTCTTCATAGAGGTCGCCGAGGCGAAGGCCGACAGCCAGGGCGGCTCCAGCCGCCTCCGCGTGCCGCTCGATGCCAGGAATGTTGTCGCCGTGAGGATCGACTTCGCGGATGGTCCGCTCGGCGTCAATGTCTATCGGGAAATCTGTTTGCTCACTTCCGCAAGCTCCGCGGGATCTAACACAAAATCCGCGCCGATCAGCAATCTCGACGGCTGCAATGTCGTCTGGGACACTCCCAGTGCCAATGGTTCGTTCGATTCGATGCCGCTTGGCAACGGCGACATCGGTCTGAATGTGTGGGTCGAGTCGAATGGCGATCTGATGTTCTATGTTTCCAAGGTCGATGCTTTCGACTCCCAACACCTGCTGCCGAAGCTTGGCCGGGTCCGGCTGCGCACCGAGCCCGCGCTGGACATCACAAAGGTCAAGACCTCGCTATTGCTAGAGCAGGCAGCCGTGGAAGTCGTGGCGGGTGATGCGAGGTTCCGCGTCTGGGTGGATGCCAACGCGCCGGTGATCCGCGTCCAAGGCCACAGCCCGACTCCGCGCAAGGTGAGCATCGCCGCGGAGTCGCTGCGCCAATGGCAGAATGCCGCCGATCCCGCGCCCGGTTCCGGCACGGCGGCGCTGCTGTTCCACGACAACACCGACAAGGTGGCCTGGTGCTACCGCAACCAATCGTCGGCTTGGGCGGGAAATTTCGCCAATCAGAACTCTCCGGAGATGGTTGCCAAAACCAAGGATCCCATTCTCCACCGCACTTCCGGCTGCGTGCTTTCCGCCAATGGGTTCAAGCGCCTCAATCCGACCACCCTCGCCACACCACAGGCGGTCTCCGGTATCGACGCCACGGTCCGTGTTCTAACCAACCAGCCGGACAGCCCGGACGCATGGAAAAACGAAGCCAGCAAGCCGGTGAAGTCCGATTGGAACGCCCATCTCGCCTACTGGAAAGCATTCTGGAATCGCAGCCACATTTTCATCCCGAAAGCGGGGGAGGGGACCTATAACCTCGACCAATACCGTTTCATGCAGTTTGCCCAGGCCCGCGATGTCTATCAAGGACACAAGGAGATTCAGGCCGCGCAAAACGCCTATCAAATCACCCAGCGCTACGCGTTGGAACGCTTTTGCGAGGCCATCGCCAGCCGTGGCGCGGTGCCGCCGCAATACAACGGCTCGCTCTTCACCATGGACATGCCGGCCGGCGTGATGGGCTTCGACAGGCCCAAGGGTAACCCAATCTCACCCGATGGACGCGATTGGGCGCAGCTCTCGTTCATGTGGCAGAACACCCGCCATCCGTATTGGGCGATGCCCAGCCGCGGCGACTACGACACTATCCTCCCCGGCATGAGGTTTGTTCGCGACGGATTGAATATCGCCAGAGACCGCTGCCAGAAACTCTACGGCATCGATGGCGCGGTGATTTTCGAGGCAAGCTGGTATCACAATGTTTGCGTCTTCCCGTTCGAGGGCATGCCCGGCCACTTGCGTTTCCACCAGCTCGCCACGGTGGAAGTTCCCGCCATCATGGCGGAAACCTATGCCCACACCCGCAACGAGCGGTTTCTCCGTGAAATCCTGCTGCCCTGCGCCGAGGAGGGTCTCAAGTTCTATTTCAACCGCTTCCCAAACACCGATGCCCGCGGCAAAATGCTCATGGAGGGCGTCGGCTGCGCCGAAACCTATCAGGGTGTCACCAATCCCGCCACCGAGATCGGCTGCATGAAATATTTGTTGGACCAACTGCTTTCCTTTCCCATCGACCCGCCGCACCGCGCGACCTTCGCCAAATGGCGCGCGCGGCTGCCGGATGTGCCCACCCGCCGCATCCGCGGCATGGACCTGCTCGCCGTCGGCGAGGTCTATCAACCAGGGCGCGTCGATTGCGAGACGCCGGAGCTTTACTCGATCTATCCGTTTCGCCAGGCCACCATCGCCACACCGGAGAAGCTCGCCATGGCCCGCCAGTCGTTCCATGTGAGAAATGCCAGCCTCGACGGCACGGTCGATTGGCAACCGGTCGAAACCGGTGGATGGCAGTCGGCACCGGTCCAGGCGGCCTACCTCGGCCTGGCCCGCGAGGCCGCCAGGCTCGCCAGCATCAATTTCAACGACCGCTTCGCCCATTGGTCCGGCAACCTCGCCAAGAGCCCTGACGGCGAGTTGATGCGTGCGGCCTGCGACGGTCCCGGCTTCGTCGTCGGCGATCCGAAATCCGGTCTGCCATTTCCCTATCGGCCCCGCGCGAAGTTTCCCGCCTTCTGGGAAACCAAGATGGACGGCACCCCCGACAACGACCACGGCGCGAACTCGGCCAACACCCTCCAGGCGATGCTTCTCCAGTCCCATGGCGAAAGCATCCACCTGCTCCCGGCATGGCCCGAGGACTGGGATGTCTCGTTCAAACTCACCGCCGCGCGCAACACCACCGTCGAATGCGTCTATCAGAATGGACGCGTCACCAGCCTCAAGGTCACTCCCGAGGGCCGCCGCAAGGACATCGTTGACCACAGCACGCCGGAGGCACGCATCCGGACCCTAACCGAGATCGCCTGCGCCGACCGCAACTGGCTTTTCAACCTCCCGCCGATGCTCGACGGCTTGCCAACGCCCGGCCCGGTCACCGGCCCGTGGATCGGGAAATTCGGCGAAAGCGTGACCAACACCCGCGGCACTTTCTGGCCCGGCTGCACCTTCCGCGACAACCTGCTCTATGTGCATGGAAAAAATCCGGTCCCGGAAATCTCCGCCAAGGTGGTGAAGCAAACCGCGCTCTCAGATACGCTGGTTCGGGTCGAATTCGACCAAGCCCTAGAGGCCATCGTGCGCGCCGGCGTTTCCGAGGGTGCGCTCACCGTCGGCAAATCCGGCACCTCCCTCGACCTCGGCAAGCCCAAGACCTTCGACCGCCTCGAATTCACTATCGAGAACCCGAACTATCAGCGCGGCCAGGCCAAGGCGTTCCGTCTCGAAGTCCTCCAACCTGACGGCCAATGGAGCGTCGCCCACCAGGGAAACATCTACGGAATCATCTATTCGAAGCGCTTTCCCCCCGTCACCGCCTCCCAAGTCCGCCTCGTGATCGACGCACCCGTTACCCGGTTTGATCTGTTCACGCCGGGATTTTAGGATCACCAACTGGGTTTTCCATGGCCCGACCTATCGAATTGACCGACCTCACCGACCAAAGCGGGCCTTCCGGCCGCGTGGGTGCCGCACGGGAGGCGGGATTGTTCCAAAGCGAGTCCCGAAAAGAAAAATCGGAAAATATGTCAGGAATATCACCTCTGGAACATTTCCCAGTGCCCCCCCCCGGAACAAGAATTTCCGGGGAGGAAGATCCACTCGGAGGTGCCTCGTCCTCCGGGATCCGGGACCCAATCGATCATCGTCATGAAACTTATCCACCATCCGATTCTAGCCTGCTTCCTGCTTGCCGCTTCGTGCGGCGTTTCGCAGGCCGATGTCCTCTATTCTTTCGCGGGACCGCAGCTTGTCAGTGACACATGGAACTTCGCGCCACCCGGCCTGAGCCTGAGCCGTGGCGCCACGGCCACCGGCAGGTTGTATTTCAAATACACCGTCACCAATCCGGCCTCCAACAAGGACACGGAATCCTACTACGCGGGAATGTCGTTTTTCGACGGTGGCAATGAGCATCTCGGAGTCGGCAATGGCTGGTATCCCTGGGCCTACAGCGCGTTCGCTCCGGGGGACTGGAATCTCGACCTCAAATCGGCCACACCTGAGCCTGGGCAACCCTACCAACTGGTCCGCTCCACCGACATGACCACCATCGTCATCCGTGTGGACTTCAACAGCGGGGCCAATGACAACATCACTGTCTGGCTCAATCCCAATCTCGCTCTTTCCGAAGCAGCCCAAAACCCCGCCCTCACCACAACCTTCACCGCCAACGCCGACTTCGACACGATCTACCTCCGCGAAGGGGGCGGTGGCGGCGGCTGGACCTACAGCGATTTCGCCATCGCGGAGAACGCCACCGACGCCGGGTTTTTCGCCGTTCCCTTGACCACCTCCACCTGGGACGGCGGAGGAAGTGACAGCAACTGGTCCACCGCCGCCAACTGGCTCGGCGACACGGCTCCCGCGGCGGGCTTCGACCTGATCTTTCCCTTTTCCACAAACACCTTGCCAGCCAACGACCTCGCCGCCGGCACGGACTTCACCGGCCTGAAGTTCGATGGCGGAGCCACATCCTACACACTCACGGGCAACGCCATCGGAATCTCGAATTTCGTGCGAAACACTTCGCTGAATCCCCAGACGATCGAAATGCCGCTCGAACTCAACGGCCCACTCACCTTCGAGGCCCTCAACTCCTCGCTCAGCATCGACGGCCCGGTCTCCGGTCCGCACGGCATCACCAAAAACGGTGGCAATCGCCTCGAACTCAGGGCGAACAACAGCTACACCGGCAACACCGCCATCACCACTGGCACGCTTTCCATCGGCGACGGCGACGTAACCGGCAGCATCGATCCCACCGGCACCGTGAGCTTCGGCGCGGGAACCACCACCCGCCTCGAAATCAACCGCAGCGACAATACGACCCTCGCGAATGCAATCACCACCGGAGGCCGGGCCAACGTCGCCGCGACTGGCGGACAAACGGTCACCCTCTCCGGCCCGATCACGGGAACCGGTGAGTTCTGGACCCACGGCCCGGGAACCTTCAAAATCACCCCGAATGCCGGAAGCGCGAGTTTTGCAACTAGTGTGGTCGTCGCCACCGGCACCCTCGAAGTCTCGGACTTCACCACCAACACATTGGGAACCGGCGGCTTTTTCATCGGTCAGGCGGGCAGCGGCACTCTGCGTTACACCGGCCCCACCACCAGCACGGATCGTGTGGGTGCCTACGCATTGCAGGGTGTTGGAACCAACACCTTCATCGAGGTGACCACGCCAAGCACCGAACTGACCTTCACCCAGCCGCTCGACGACAACGATCCCGGTGGCAAGGGACTTACCAAGACTGGCCCGGGCGCGCTCATTCTCGCGGCGGCTCCGGTTTACACAGGCAACACCATCGTGGAGGCAGGCGTGCTTTCCCTCACCCAGCCCGGCTTCGCCGACACCAGCACGGTCACCGTTACGGACGACGGCCAGTTGAGGCTCGACTTCGACGGCAGCGATACCGTCACCGGCATCGTGCTCGGTCCCAATACCATGGGCCCCGGCACCTACTCCTCGACCACCCATCCCGATTACATCAGCGGCACCGGTTCGTTGGTCATTCCCGCCACCGATCCCTATCCGGCATGGATCGCCGGCTTCACTTTCGAGCCGGGCGCCGATCTCACGAAATCCGGCGACGCCGATGCCGACGGTCTCACCAATTTCGAGGAGTTCGCCTTCGGCCTCGCTCCAAACAGCGGATCGTCAGTGAACCCCATCGCCGTTCCTCTCGACAAGACTAACGGCACCTTCTCCTACACCCGTCGGCTCCCGTCGCTCAGCGGTCTGACCTGCTCGGTCTGGTATTCCACCGACCTGGCCGGCTGGACTGAGGACACTGGAGCTGTCGAAGGAATTCCTGTCGTCAATGGCGAGGTGGAAATCGTGCCTGTCTCCCTCAGCGTTCCCTTGCTCGCAAATCCCAAACTCTTTATCCAAGTCCGCGCCGAGTGAGGCATCTTCCAATCAACAATCAACGACTTTCATCCGTCATTCCACCCCACCAAAACACAAACCACATCATGAGATTGATCCACAAACCACTGCTCGCCGGCGTTCTGTTAGGTTCGTCCTGCGCGCTTTCCAATGCCGCCGTGCTCTTCAGCATGGCAGGTCCCGTCACCGTGAATGAAACGTGGAACTATGCCCCGCCCGGCCTGAGCCTGAGCCGCGGCGCCACGGCCACCGGCACGCTGTATTTCAAATACACCGTGACCAATCCGGCATCCAACAAGGACACCGAGAACTACTACGCGGGCATGTCGTTTTTCGACGGAGGAGCCGAGCACATCGGCGTCGGCAACGGCTGGTATCCATACGCCTACAGCGCGTTCGCTCCGGGGGACTGGAATCTCGACCTCAAATCGGCCACACCTGAGCCTGGGCAACCCTACCAACTGGTCCGCTCCACCGACATGACCACCATCGTGATCCGTGTGGACTTCAACAGCGGGGCCAATGACAACATCACCGTCTGGCTGAACCCCAACCTCGGTTTGACCGAAGCGGCCCAGAGTTCTTCACTGACCACCTCTTTCACCGGCAATGCCGATTTCGACAGGATCTACCTGCGCGAGGGCGGTGGCGGCGTTGGCGGCAGCGGCTGGACCTACAGCGATTTCGCGATTGCGGAGAACTCCACCGATGTCGGTTTTTTCGTTCCGGAGCCATCCGCGGCCCTGTTCGGGGCTTTTAGCCTGATTGGTCTCCTTCGCCGTCGCCGGGCGTGAAAGGCCGATGTTTCAGTAGGCGGTGTTTCGGTGAATCGGTTAGAGCGCATGCGAACGACAGCCCATTGTCCCTTCCTGACCCCTGACATCTCATTCCTGACATCTTCCTTCACCGCTCAGCTTGGTGGGGACGGGTGGGCGCGCCCGGCGGTCGCGCCTCGCCGGCCTGCGACTTTGCCTCCGGAAGAGGCAATCCCAAGGGCGGCGCGCGGTAATGGGTTTCCCGCGCGCCGCTCATTTTTCTGGATTCGCCACCCATGGTGAACTAGTTTGCCGGTGTCCCATGGCAAGAGCACTTCCATTGATGTTCGCGGACGGTGACAACGAACCTTTGGATCGTGCCCGGACCCATCTGCCCGCGCTCGCGGAGACCGAGCGGAAGCTGCTCATCTTCACCCAACAATGGACGCTGCACCAATCGACGGTGCGCGCCTATCTCGCCAGCTTTCTCGGCAATTCCATCGCGGTGGACGACTCCTTGCAGGAAGTCGCAATGGTGGTTTGGCAAAAAGGCCCATGGGAAGGCGATGTCTCCGCGTTTCTCGGCTACAGCTTGGCTTGCGCGCGCCGGATCGCCCTGGCCGCCCGCCGCAAGCAGGGGGACACCCGCATGGAGCTGCTCCCGCCCGAGGCTGCCATCGCGCTGGCGGACCGGGTGGCGTTCTTGGAACAACAGGAAACCGTCCCTCCCGGCGAGCGTATGCACGCCCTGCGCATGTGCCTGGAAAAACTCAATCCCGAGCACCGCGAGTTGCTGGAGTCCCGCTACTCCGGTGAGAGCAAGGAGGAACTCCGCGGGCATTCCAAGCGTGTTGGCAAATCCATGGACGCGCTCTATAAAACCCTCGAACGCCTCCGCGAACTGCTCCGCGCCTGTGTGAAGCGCGGCCATACCATCATCGAATGACAAGCGACCTGACAGACCCCTCGCCGGATGCCGAATTGGCCGACCTCGTTTGCAGATATCTGGACAACCGCCTGGATGCGGCACAGCGCGCGCGGCTGGAGTCGCGCATCCAGCAGGAGCCCGCCGCCATGGACTACCTGGCGGAACGCCTGCGCTTCGAGGCCTCCCTGCGGGAAACGATCAATCCGCAGCGCATGGAGGTGCTGGAAAGCCGCCGCATGATCATGGAACCCGGAGCCGAAGGCCCGGAATGGTCCGTCGAACAACAACGATCGGTCCGCATCGGACATCAGGACGAACCCTTGACAGTCGATGTCACGCCTCTGCGCAAACGCCGCGCCCGCTGGCTGATCTCAGCCGGAATCCTGCTCGCCGCCCTGACAGCCACATGGTTGTTCTGGCCCCGCCCGCAACCGGCTCCTGCAACGCCGCCATTGGTTTTGAAAAACGCGGATTTCGAGACCACCGACCTCAGCCTCACGCCCCAAGGGCTCACTTCCACTTTGGTCAACTGGCAGGAGGCTTTTGCCTGTCCGGAGGTCGATCTGGTGGAAATCGCCCGCGTCAGCAACGGAGCCATTTTCCCCAAATCGGGAAAGAACGTCGTCCGCCTTCAATCCGCCGGATACATCAACCAGTTCCTCCACCACAGCGATGGCAGTCCGCTCCGTGCCCGCGATGGCCTCACCGTCCGCCTGACCGGCTGGGCATGGCTCGATTCGGAGACTCCGAAGACCCTCTCAGCGTCGTTGCGCGTGGTGGCCAGCGGCCGGCCGGATACCATCCTCTACGATGCGTGCAGGGTTTCCTTCACCCTCGTTTCGCAAGGCTGGCAGCGCTTCCGCGTGGACCTGCCCGTCGCCGGTGACCTGATGCGCAAGCCTTACTGGGTGGAGCCACGGGTGAGCAACAAGCCACCGCTCGATCTAACAGGTAGGGAGCTTTGCCTTTCCATCGACATGGACATCACCCCGGGCCCCATCCTGCTGGACGACCTCGGAATCGAAACAGTGCCGCCGCATGACGACGCCTCCCTCACGCCGGTCACTCTGGATCTCCACCACGGGAGCGCCGCGATCCGCGGCTCGGCGATTCGGGAAAACGAGAAGGACTGCATTGGCGCATGGGAGGACGAGAAGACGGCGGTCGTCTGGTCGGTCCGCGCGCATCGTCCGGCCGAAATCGAAATCGAGTGCCTCCAGGCCGCCGAAGCCCGCAGCGCGGGCAATGGCTACGATGTCGTGATCGGTAAGGAAAAGGTGAGCGGTAAGGTGATCGATACCGGAGCGTGGGACCGCTTCGAATATGTGAAGCTCGGCAAGTTGAAGATCCCCGCCGCCGGAGAATACGAAATCTCCATCGTGCCGCACCCGAAGGACAACCAAGCCGTGATGAACCTCCGCGGCCTGCGGCTGTCCGGTCGCGATCTCTCCGCCGGGATTCTCGACCCCTCCCGGGAGCGCTGAGCCCCAGCTCGGCGCGTGAATGAAATGCGCATGAAAAGTATTCACGCCGAGCTGGGGCTCAGCGTTCCCACGGAAATTGTCAGAAATCCGCTTCGAAAAACACTTCCCATAAGCATGGCGAGTCATCCGCCTTCGCCAAGGGCTACCGCTTTGAAGTCACGGCCGGCAGCGGCGCATGGAAGCTATCCAAACCCGACGCCATCCTCGCCCAAGGAACCAGCCCGTTTCCCGCCAACACATGGCACAAGCTTCAGCTTGAAGCCCGTGGCATCACGCTCATCTGCCGGATCAATGGCACAGTGGTCGCGCAAGCCCAGGACAGCACCCACTTCGAGGGCCTCGCCGGTCTGGCCGCCGGATACGCCGGAGCCCGGTTCGACAATTTTGTGCTGAGCACTTTCGATGGTGACCGGTAAGCTCATCATCGGCCCCGGAACGACTCAGTGCCGACCGGCTTTTCGTGCGAATCTGGCGGCCTGATTCATACGCGGGTTCCCGCGTGCGACGGCCATTCCCATCCGCTTTCGCCGCTTTCACCATCCGCGTCGCCGTAAATCTCCCGAGGCCCCGGGAACGCCGTGCTCCAGCTCGGCCCGTGATGGGAAAACGCAATGAACGTCACCAAACCGTGCCGGGGCTCAGCCCTCCCGGAAAATTTTTTCGCGAATTGAAGAAACATGTCAGGAATTTCACGCCCGAAACACTGCTATCTGGGCACCCCTTGGATTCCGTCACCTGACCGCTGGTGCCGGATACCGGTATTCCCCAGTCACCTGTTCTGAAAAGTCCGGCAAATCCGCATTCCAACCCGAAAAACTCCCCACCAAACCCGATGAAATCAAAATCCATCTTCTGCTTCTCCACCATCGCCCTCGCAATCACTTCTGCCGCATCCGCAGAGGTCGTCAACATCGACAACCAGGCACTACACTACGGCACGCTGCTGACGGACAACTTCAATACGCCAAGCTACAACTGGTGGGAATTCAACAACTCCATCGCGGCCGACCAAGGCGGCACCTTGGCGGCCCTTCCCTATACCACCAACACCGGAGGTGATGGTTACACGGCCCAGCACAGCAACGGTGGCAACATGCTTCTGACCTCTGACGGTTGGGGCGGCTGGGGAGCAACGGCCAGCCCGAACCACAACTTCGCCACCACCGCGAACACCACGAACAAGCCCCTGGAGATCCAGTTCGACCTGTGGTCGACTGGCGGCGACGATCCCGACTGGATCGGGTTTGGCCTGAACGGTGGCCAAGGTCAGCTCTTTTATGAGGGGGTCTACGGATTCGCTCCCAGGGTGCAAGATGGCAAGCACAACTACAAGCTTGTGATCTCGGACACCGCTGGAACCGGTTCCGGATTCAATGGCATCACCGACGGAGCGAAAATCGAGTTCTACAAGGACAACGTCTGGCAGGAAACGATCACCGAGACCCTCGGCACCAGCGACGGATACATCACCTTCAGGACGATTCCGTCAGCGTGGACCGGTTGGAACATCGGTCTCGTGGACAACCTGAAGATCACCAGCGGCCAGCTAACCAACCCTCTCGCAACCAGCTCGGAGCTGAATCTGAGCAACAATGGTAGCCTCAACTTCGGAGACGTCACCCAAACCGTGGCCAAATTGGACGGCACGGCCGGAACGACGGTCAAACTCTTCAACTCCAGCCTCACGGTGAATGGGAGTGACAACAGTTCCTTTGCCGGCGTGATCAACGGCAGTGGTGGCAGCCTCATCAAGAACGGCTCCGGCACGCTCACGCTCAGCGGCGCGAACACCTACAGCGGTGGCACCATGGTCAGCGCAGGCACCTTGATCCTTGACGGTGCAAGCGGAGGAACCTCCCGCATCGCTGGCGATCTCATCGTAAACAGCGGTGCCACCGTGGCTCTGACCAACGGCGACACGACCGGACTCGGATACAACCCGGGGAACAAAGTGACTTCACTCACTATCAATGGAGGGACGGTCACCACCGCAGGCGTGACGCACATCTGGAATTTATCCGGCGGTGTCAACATGACCGGCGGCACCCTCCAAAGTAACAATGGCGTGAGCGACGCGAACGGATCCCAAATGGAGTGGATCAATTCCACCGTCACCACCAACGCCAGCGCTGCCACCGCCACGATCGGCGGCCGCATCCGCATGCGTGCCGACGGAGGTGCGGCAGGCATCACCTTCAACATAGCCGATGGCGATGCCGCGACCGACCTGCTGGTGAGCGCGGCCATCACCGAGGCCTCCGGCGGCCGCAGCATCACCAAGACCGGCGCTGGCACCATGGCGTTATCCGGGACCAATACCTACACCGGCAGCACCACCGTCTCCGATGGAGTCCTCTCCCTCTCCTCCGCAACCCTTGACGATATCGCCGCCGTGGTCATCGGCACGACCGGCAAGATCGACCTGAACTTCTTCGGCAGCGACACCGTCGGCAACCTGGAGATCGACGGCAGCGGTCCGCTTCCGGCTGGCGTCTACAATTCCAGCCACCCAACCTACGGTTCCTTCTTCACCGGAACGGGCTCGCTGGTGGTCGCCGGGTCGAACGGCACTTGGACCTCCCTGGTGGATGGCAACTGGAGCGATTCCGCCAACTGGGACTCCGGCACCATCGCGGTCGGCTATGACGCCACCGCCACCTTCAACGCCGCGACCGGCGTGAATGTCACCGTGGATTCCAATCGCAAGATCGGCAACCTGGCCTTCAGCACTTCGGGCTATGCCCTGAACGGGGCCGGTGTCCTTTTGCTCGACGCGGGCACAACGCCGGCGGTCAGCGTCACCAGCGGAAACATCGCCACGATTGCGTCAAATCTGGGTGGTGGCATCGGCCTCGAAAAGACCGGTGACGGCACCCTCGTCTTCACCGGCATGAAGTCCTACACCGGCGGCACCATCGTCACCGGAGGGACGCTGGAGCTCCAAGGAGCCACCGGCGGCAACGCCCAGATCCACGGTTCCGTCTTCATCGATTCGGGAGCCACCCTCGCCTTCACCGGCGGTGACGGCACCGGTTTCGGCTACTTCAACAACCCGGTCACCTCCGTCTTCGTCGCCGGCGGCACCATCAACGCCGCCGGCAGTTCGCACCTCGGCTTCGGCCTCGCCGCCACGATGCAACTCGATAACGGCGCCACCATCCTCGGCAATTGGCAATGGAACGGCGACGGCCTCCTCACCTTCTCCAGCTCCGGCAATGCCACCAACACAATCAGTGGCAACATCGTCCTCCGTCCCGACGCGGGCACCAATCACACCTTCAATGTGGATGACGGCACTTCTCTCACCGACCTCGTCGTCGATGCGAACCTCGCCGACCTCTTCCCCGCCGAATCTTGGGGCACTTCCGGCCTGACCAAGGCTGGCACGGGCACCATGATCCTTGAAGGCACAAACACTTACGACGGCAACACCGTCGTCACCGGCGGCACCCTGAGCGTCAGCTCCACCGGCAGCCTCCGCTTCCGGCCGACCACCAACGGCGCGACGAACAAGGTCTCCGGCAGCGGCACCGGCGCGCTGTCCTTCCTCGGCACCGTCGATCTCGACCTGGGCGCCGCGAACACCACCGGCGGCAACCTCTGGAACCTGTTCAACCTCGCCAGCTTCGCCGCCGCCCCCGACCTCGCGAACACCGCCGGCGTCACCAGCACCCTCGGTGCTTTCACCGAAGTCTCCGCCGGCACCTGGGAACTTCCGGTCACCGGCGCCAAGTGGGTCTTCACCGAAGGCGACGGCAACCTCGCCTATGTCGTTACCGCTACGGACTACGACACCTGGAAATCCGCCAACGGCGTGACCGGCGGGGAAAACGACGACGACGATGCCGACGGCCTCACCAACCACGAGGAATACGCCTTCGGCACCGATCCCACCGGCGGCTCCTCGGTCAATCCCATCACCGTCCCGCTCGACAAAACCACCGGCACTTTCAGCTACACCCGTCGGCTCCAGTCGCTCACCGGCTTGACCTACTCGGTCTGGACATCAACCGACCTCGCCACCTGGACCGAGGACACCGGAGCCACAACCTCACAAACCGTCACCGGCACCGTGGGTGAAGTCGAAACCGTGCAAGCGACCATCCCCGGCACGCTTCCGCTCACCGCTCCCAAACTCTTCATCCAAGTCCGCGCCAACTGAGGTCTCTTCGAATGAAAATTCATCATTCAAAATCCAAAATCCGCCCCCTAACCACAACCCAAACTCGATACAAAACATGAAATTGAAAGCCACCTCCCTCGCCGCCATCACGGCGTTCACCATCGCCGGCTCCGCAAACGCGGCCTACACCGTGCTGCTAACGGACAATTTCAATACGCCAAGCTACAACTGGTATGAATTTAACAACTCCATCGCGGCCGATCAGGGCGGCACCTTGGCGGCAACCGTTCCCGTTCCCTATTCCACCAGCGACGGAAATGGATATACGGCCCAGCACAGCAACGGTGGCAACATGCTTCTGACCTCTGACGGTTGGGGCGGCTGGGGAGCAATGGCCAGCCCGAACCACAACTTCGCCACCGACGCGAACACAGCGAACAACCCCCTGGAGATCCAGTTCGACATGTGGTCAACTGCCGGCGACGCTCCCGACTGGATCGGGTTTGGCCTGAACGGTGGCCAAGGCCAGCTCTTTTATGAGGGGGCCTACGGATTCGCCGCCACGGTCGGCGATGGCATTCACAACTACAAGCTTGTGATCTCGGACGCCGCTGGAACCGGTTCCGGTTTCAATGGCATCACCGACGGAGCGAAAATCGAGTTCTACAAGGACAACGTCTGGCAGCAAACGATTACCGAGACCCTCGGCACCAGCGACGGATACATTACCTTCAGAACGATTCCGTCCCAGTGGACCGGTTGGAATATCGGTCTCGTGGACAACCTCTCCGTGAGCCTGGTTCCCGAGCCCGGAGCCGCCCTCCTCGGCGGCCTCGGCCTGCTGATGTTGCTGCGGCGCAGGAGGTGATTTCGGTTATCAGTTATGAGTTATCAGTTATCGGGGGAGAAAGATGAGTTTGGAATGAGCCTTTTCTTTCACTGCCGTCCCACAGACTGGGCGCGGTGCGTCCTGAGCCTTGATTTGACAAGGCCTTGGGTTCGTTTTTGGAAAATGGCGATTGCGACTTTTTTGCCAGTGGTTGATATATCCTTGGATTCACG
>JAFLEH010000041.1 GCA_017301995.1 Verrucomicrobiota bacterium
CCTGCAAGAGAAATCCTAGAATGAAATCACAGAGCCGAACAAGTCGTGCCTCCTAACGGGCCAAAAGCAACTCAATCTCATGCCAATTACCATTCACTCACGCCCGCAGGAGCACTCAATCGTTCGAAAAAAATGAATTCACTGACCGCGATCTTTCTTAGTGCGATGCTTTGGCTCACGGGACCGGCATCTGGAGATATTGCCATGCTTCACGGAGATGGGAAAAAAGAGACGTTGATTATCGTGCAGTATGAGGGCACCGCCCCTCACCTAACCGCATTCTCCTACACCTTTACCTCCGGAAGGGTCGTTGTAGCTGAGGACAACAAGCAGATTGGCGAAGTCGTGCTCACTGCGGACGAACAAACAGAAGTGGATCGCTATTGTAAGTTTATGAAGAACCGCAATGAGCGTAGCGACATGAGAGAGAGGCATCGGATTAGATTTCCGGAGGAATCGAATGCGATGAACTTACCATTAGCAGACTATAAGAAGAGAGCCACAAAGGAGCACAAGAATTCAGTCGAACAAGCCGGTCGAGGCGACGGCGATAGGCCTTCAAATTGAACCGGAGTCTTGCGCGCCGCCGCCTCACCTTTAACGTTCGCAAGAAAATGCTAACGCGCCGCGAGAAAGCGATTGTTGCTGCGGTTCCCACAGGAATCGTTCTGGTGGTCGTATGGGTGCTCTGGCTGTGGCCCCGGTTGGTTTTTCACGGGATCGCCGCAGGTGATTGGTCAGATTTTTCCGGGATCAGGCATACGCAAGTCGGTGAAGATTCCGTGATTTCATTTCGAGCCCGCAGCGGTGAAGTTCTTCAGGACATGATTGGTCGGCTTGAGTTTCGCCGTGGCGTTCCTGGCGGGAATACGCATCTGACTTCCGAGGCGGCGATGCGTTCCGCAGGCTACGATCCGAACCGATTCAACAAATACTTCTCTTCCGGACGATGGGTGATCTTCCTCTACGTGGGCAACGATGAGTGCGTGATGGTGAAGATCAACCTGTAACCCGGAATTGTGCCGAGGTGGCAGTCGGAGCGTCTCCCGGTGCATTGTGACACTTATTTGTCACAAGCATCCCGCAACGCCTACTCTTTCCCGCACTCGCAAAGCGCTCCGGCGGTTGGGATCGAACCAACGACCTAGTGATTAACAGTCACCCGCTCTTCCGCTGAGCTACGCCGGATTTGCTTCATGCGCCGCGTGGCGCGGCGGGAGGGTGCCACCCCCCACCGATGGCTGACAAGGAAAAAAACGTCGGGATGCGAAGTTTTTCGAACCGGTGGTGAATCAGCCCCCGGCGGCGAGGGTGACGATTTCGATCCGATCGCCATCGGAGACGGTGGTGGCGGCGTAATCGCGGGGAAAAACGGCGGATTCGTTCCGTTCGACGACCACCGGTTTTCCGGAGAGGCCGAGGTGGGAAAGGAGGGCGTCGAGCGTCATTGCGGACGGGACTTCGCGCGGTGTGCCGTTCAGGCGGATGGTGGGAGGGGTCGGGGTCATTTCCATTGGGCGAGTTGCTCGGGGAACGGGCATTGGTCGCAGTCGCTGAAGTCCTCGAGGCAGAAATCGTGATAGATCTGGAGCAGCGCCTGGTGGTGGGCCACGCGGCGCAGCCAGGGTTGGGCGAGCTTTTCGGCGCCGAACAGACGGATGGCGCAGCGTTTCACCTTTTGGTTAGGAGCGGAATGCCGGAGTTTCAGGTAGTCGCGGAAGGGCATGCCGTCCTCCCGGACCGCGAGCGGGATCAGATGGTTGGCGAGCAACTCCAGCCCCTGGATGCGGCCGAAAAGCGCGAGGCCTTGGGCGGTTTCCGCCGATGTCAGGGTGTGTCTGCGCGACCAAAACGGATGCTCCAGCGCGCCGAGAAAATCGAGGAGGGGTTTCGCCTTGAACGGCCGCGCGAGGGCCAGGCGGCGGTATTGAGGCCACACCGCGACGAGGGCCGCGAGGGCCGCGATCCTGCGGTGCGGGTGGTTGGCCGGCCGCTGGCCGTGAAGTTTCCACGGGATTCTCCGCTCGGCGGCCACCTCGAATTCGCCGCGGTTGCGCCACCACATGTCCCACAGCCCGCGCAGGTATTCGCGGGTATCGGCTGGCGCGGCGTCGTGCAGCGATGGCGCCAAAAAGCCGGCCACGCCGAACAACAACGCCTCCGCGGCATCCGGACGGGCGCGAAGCGTGGCGAGCGGCAACCGTTGGGCCAGCAAACGCATGGCCAGCGGATTCCCGCCATAGCCAAGCGTTTCCGCGGTGGCATGATAGAGCGCCGCATCGCGTCCGTGGACGTCCTCCGTGCGAAGCCAGCGGCGCGCCTTGGCGGCAGCCCGGTATTTCGCCGCCTCGTCCAACAAATCGGTCAACGCCGCGCCCGATAGCTGGCGCAACGGAAACACGCAGCGGCCGGGATTGGCGATCGCCACCTCGCGCGGCGGACGGTTCAGCGCGTCGGCTAACAAATGGTCCCCCACCACCACCTGCGGCACCTCGCGGTGGTCGCAGGTCCGGGTGAATCCCCGCCGCGCGTCCTCGCGGAAAACCACATGAAGGACCACGCCGGAAAACGCCGGATCGGCCGCGTGGCCGTGGTTTTCCCAATCGAGCGCGGTGGAATCGAGTTCCACCGGGCCGGTTCTAAGCACGCCATCCACCTCGACCGCGCAGTGGTGGAAATCCGGGCCGGCGCCGCGGTTCCACTCGCCGAATTGCAGCACCTTGACCTGCCTGCCGTCGGTGGTGCGGAACGTCCTCCCGAACGCGCCGGAGAACCAAAGCGCCTGGAGTTCCAATTCGGTGGGTTGGTCGCCCGCCGCGCATTCCTCGAAAGCGAGGGGCGGATGCCAGACCAACTGATGGAGATGCTCGTATGTCATGCGGCGCGAGGTTGCATCCTACGGATAACGGGGTAGAACTATTTCTTTTTGCCAGGAGCCGGAGCGGGCGGCGGTGGCGGAGGATCGAGAATATCCAGCCAAGCGGCGAACGCCTCGGATTCCGGAAGTTTGGAGCCGTAGCGGATCCGCGCCTCGCGCAACGCACGGATCGTGGCGGCCTTGCCATCGGATTGCGCCCGCAGCATGCCTATCTGATGGAAATCCTGGCGAATCTTGTCGCTCCGGGACGCGTAGTGCTCCTTTGCCGTGTTGAAAAACACCTTGGCCTCGGTCGTTTTTCCCTCGCCCATCATGAACAGGCCCAGCGCCTCGGCGATGGCGCCGCTTTTCATCCGTTCCGCGGCGCCTATCAGTTGCTTGCGGTGTTCGGCGGGGTCGTCGCCCCATTTCAGTTGTGCCATCCGCAGGGCGATGAATTCGGAGTCCGCCGCGGGTCTGGAACCGCTGCCATCGAGGTGGGAAAACGGCCGATAGAGCGGATCGCCCAGCACCACGCCCTGCCAGGAGGTGACCGGCATCGCGGCCCATGCGGCCTCCACCAAGGTCATACCGGAGAGCAGCCGTTCGTGAAACAGATCGAGGTGATGGGTGAGGTGCAGATAGGGTTCGAACACGTTGCCCAGCGTGGCCGCCGCGCCTTTCTCCAATAGCGGCGCACACCAGTTCTGGGTGGGGTTGGACAATTGTTGGGCACTGAACGAGTGAATGTGAACCGCCACCGCCCCGCGGCGGAATTTGAACGCCGGATTGAGCAGCGGACCGCTGGCGTGCCAGTCATACCACCCGTAATAGAGCGCGGCGGCTCCCATCGGATAGTTTTTCGGGAAGGTGTCGTTGAAGCGGTCCACCACGGTGGGTATCCCTGCCTTTCGGTTGGTGGCGGCCGCGGATTCCAGCCAGTCGTCGCCCATTTTGTAGCCCTCACCCTCGCGCCCCTTGTTGGATAGGTCCACATACCCCATGCCCCACAGGCCGCCCTTTTCGGTTTCCACCGTGTCGCGCAGCATCCGCTCGCAGGTGGCCGACGATGCCGCATCCAACCGCGCCACGAGCATCACAAACGGCAGATCCGCCTCGCTGATGGAAACGTCGCGCTTGAAATACTTGTTGTCCAGAGCGCCATCCGCCGGCAGGCCCTCAACACCTAACAACGAAAGCTCCGAGTCCACCGAGGCCTCGTCCCGTCCGGCGAACGGATTTTTCGGATCGGGCTTGAAATCGGCCGGCTTTTGTTTGGCGGAAATCCGGAGCGGCACGCCGCGAACGGTTAGGACAACCCGGATGCGGTTGGAAACCGGCAACATCATGCCGTTCGCGTCCTGCCCGATCCGCCAGAAGCTGCGTTCGTCAAACGCCGCCCGCAGCGGTTTTCGCAGTTCGTTTTCGAAGACCTCGCGGGTGATGTCCTGGGTGAGCGGCAGTTTCAGACCGATCAGGTTGGCCTCCGGAACTTTGCGCAGCTCGCAATACAACTTGGCGAGTTTCGCGGACTCGTCGGATGCGGAGTTGTAAACGACCGCCACCTCGGCGGGTTGCAGCGGGGCAGCCCCCGCGAACCCCGCCAGACACCAGCCAATCAATCCCAGAACGGTCCGTCTCATGGCGGCAACCATGGCGTCCCGGCTCACCCGTGGCAAGCCTCCTTACTCGGACTCCAGCGAAACTTTCAGCCCGTCCCAGGCGACGCGGACGCCGTCCGGCAGCCCCTGCGACAGGTCCGCGTGGTCGTTTTCGTGCCCCAGATGGGTCAGCCAAGTCTCCCGCGCGCCGATTTCTTCGGATGCGGCGAGGGCCTCCGCCAACGAAAAATGCGTGGGATGCGGCTTCGGGCGAAGGGAGTCGATCACCAATACATCCACCCCGCGAAGCAGGTTCATCGTGGTATCCGGGATGCGTTTCACATCCGGCACATAGGCCAGCGAACGCATCCCGGGCAAGTCGAAGCGGTAGCCGATCGTCTCCACGGCGGCGTGTTCCACCGGCAGCGGCGTGATCCGGAGGTCCCCATAGTAAAACGGTCCGTCCACCACGTGCGGATCGGGTTTCACGTAGCCGGCGTATTGGTTTTCCGGCGAAAACGCCCAGGCGAACATCGTCTTGAGCGTGTTCAGGCACTCGTCGGTTCCATGCAGCGGAAGCGGCGCGCTCCGGTGCCAACAAAACGCCCGCAATTCGTCAAAGCCAGCCACGTGGTCGAGGTGCGGATGGGTGTAGAGCACCCCATCCACCGCCCGCAGTCCCTCGCGCAGCGCCTGCGCCCGCAGGTCCGGCCCGGAATCCACCAGCAAGGTCACCCCGCCCGCTCGCAGCACCACCGACGACCTCAACCGCCGGTTCCGGGGGTCCTCCGACGCGCAAACCCCGCAGCCACACCCAATCACCGGTACCCCCACCGAGGTCCCGGTTCCCAGAAATGTCAGCGTTGCGGCGTCCGTCACGCCTCCAGCCTAGCCGACGACCACGATTTGCAAAGCCAAACCGAATGCACCGCCGTTTTATGATTTCCCGCCTTGCGCTTCGCCCTGTCACTTCCCCTTCCCCAGAGCGTAGAGGGTCTTGTCGGTCGTCACATAAACCACCCCGTTGGCAGCGGAGGCGGCGGCGCTGATCGCGCTGTCGAGTTTGGTTTCGCAGAGCAGCTTCATCTCCCGATTGGCGGCGAAAACGAACAACTTGCCCCGGCGGGTTCCGACATAGACTTTTCCATCCGCCACCAGCGGGCTCGACCACACCTCGGCACCCAGCGGGTGTTGCCAGATCTCTTTTCCGGTGGCGGTTTCCACGCAATTGAGCGTCTTCCCTCCCGTGTCCGTCACGAAGGTCAGGTCGCCGGCCACCGCGGCGGTGGAGCAGCTTTGCTTGAGCGGATAGGACCATAGCGCGGCGGTCGCTGTGCCGTCGGACGATTGGTTGGCGGACAGACATTTCAGCCACGCCTGCCGCTTGCCCCACCAGAGGTCGCCGCCGTAGGTCAGATAGATGCGGTCGCCGACCCACACCGGAGGCGTTAGAATCGTGGACGGCGAAACCTCGCGGTTCCCTGTGAACTGATGGACATCGGTCTTCGGAGCCTCCGGATCGGGGTCGAATTTCCACGCGCGTTTCAGCGTTTCCACCCGGCCATCCGGCGGCATTTTCCCGAGCGCCTCGAAGGCATACAAAACACCATCGCCACCGCCGAAACACACCAGCGTCCGACCGTCCGATTTGCCTAACGTCGGCGACGAATAGGTCTGGTGAAACACCCGCGGGCCAATTTTTTCATCATCCTTTGCAACCAATCTGCCGGTTTTCTTGTCCAACACCACCAAACTCGGCGCGTCCGGCTTGCGGATCACGCGGTGGGTGTTGTCCACGCCGTTGTTGGAATTGACATATAGAAAATCCCCATGGAGCAGCGGATTTCCATATGCGGTGTCATGCGGCCAGATCCCGGCCACTTCCCGGAGGTCGGTCACCCACAGGATGTCGGCGTCGGTGGGGGCCACCGGGATGGTTTCCTCTCCCGCGGGTGTCTGATGGGCGGCTTCTCCGGTGAACGGGCCGTCATTTCCGTTCGTCATGCCGCGCGCGTCCAGACACACCACCTCGGCCCGGTTGGTTAGAAGATAGACTTTGCCGTCCTCCACCGTCACCGGCGAGGAAATCCCCACCTTCGGCCAATCGAGGTATTGGTCGCCGCCGATCTTGGGCACCACAAACTGCCACCGCAGTTTTCCGTCCGCCTCATCCAGGCAGTTCAGCACCCCGCGGTCGCCCTTGTGCCGCGGATCGCGCGGCCGATCATTGTTAGTCCCAATGTAAACCCTTCCGTCCGCCACCACCGCGGGCGCGTAACTCGATGATCCCAGCGCCGCCGTCCAGCGGATTCCCAACCCGGTTTCCGGATCCACCCGCTCGGGCAAACCGGTCTCCGCACTTGTGGACTTGCGTGAAAACCGCTCCCCCAACTGCGGTTGGTCCGCCCCCGCCACCCATCCGGCCGCGGACAGCCACGTCAGGGTGAAAACCGGGCCAATGCCAATTGCGATCCGTTTCTTCAACATCTCATGCGATACGCCAGCCATGCCCGTCCTCTGTCATGGCCCGTCCTTAGCCCGGAAACCGCTGTCCGCAACCGCAGGCGGCACCTCACTGCGGGGGAAGTTCGATCGGCACGTCGGTTCCCGGGGTGCGCTTCACCTCGATCGGGCGCTCGTCAATTGGGAGGTGTTGGGGCAGGTTCGGCGGGAGGTCGGGCAGAGTGTTAGGTTGTCCGCCGGAAAGCATCGGCACCATGCCTGGAATCTGCGCCGGGCGGCGTTCGGTCTTGCGGGCGAAAATCCGGTTCATCAGGTCCAGATAGGACGCGATGTGGTCGTCACGCACCACCGGGTTATCCTCCAGGCGCGCCTTGAGCCGCTGATAGTCCTCGAACGCGCCGCTGGTTTCGCGAGCGCGCGTGATTTCGAACCAGTCCATGTAATCTCTTGCCCGGTCGCATTTCGCGATCATGCCGTTGCGCCAGGTCTTGAGTTCGGCAAGCCGCGCGTCGGTGGATTTCGTCTTGCTCCGGGCGATTCCGGTCAGAACCTCCTGATAATCCTTGAGCAACGGCCGATAGGCCGGGAAACACCGGTAACTCAGCCGGACCAGCGAGTCCTGCGCCTGTCTAACCGCCTCGGCCCGCTCATGTTCCTTGAGATCCTCAAGCTGGCTCCATGCCTCGACCGGCTGGCGCTGGCTGGTACCCTGAGCGTCGCGGAAATTGAGCTGCAGCGCCTGATCCAAAGCGGTCTCGGTTTCCATCACCCCGAGCGCCTCGGTCGCATTGGGAGTGGCCAGATCGGCCAGCTTCAGGCTCAGCCATTTCGAGAGGCTCTTCTCGGAAAGATTGAGGTCCGGGAAATGCTTGCGCAGCAAGGTGGGCATTTCGCCTTCGAATGATGGAACTTCCGCCAAGAACGCGATCATCCCGCGTTTTCCCTCGGGTTGCTCGGCCAAGGCCATCACGAGGGCGCCGGATGATCCGCGGAAGGCGGCGTGCATGGCACCGTCCAAGTCCTCGAAGCCCGCCTCGTCCACTGCGAACAGCTCGTCCAATTTGTACAACCCTCCGTGCCTGAACAGCGCTTCGTAAAGCTTGCGGTCCGGGCGTTTCAGGCGCCACGACGCGCTTTCCCGCAGCCCTTCCACCAACCATGGCGGGACCCGCAGTTTGACATCCTCGCCTGGGGCGTCCGGCTTCCGCAGGCACCTCTCATACACCAGAGCGGCCGTCAGCGTGTGCCGGAACGCCTCCACATCGACCCCATGGCTGAGGTGAACATCGATCAGCAGCTCGTTTCCGGCATCGGTCAGCAAGCGGCGCATCGCCACCGACCTCGGCGGCAACGGATCGCCTTGTTTGCCGTGCAACATCACGGTCACCGGGATCTTCAGTTCATAGTCCCTTTCTCCCGTCAGCGCCAGCAAGTCGTCCCTAATCTCCTTGGCGGCCATCAGAACTCCTCCCCGTGCCTGCGGATCCCCCCCAACCACCCGGAGTCGGCCGTCCATCACGATCTGAACCTCGGAAGCTCTCTCGGTAGGCGGTTCCACCGGCACGCCGGGCACGGGTTCCGCTTTCGGCGGGGCTTCCTGAGCCACCGCCGCGGTCACCAACCATCCCGCCAGCCAGAATCGCCGGATCATCGGATCATTCGTCACGGCGGGTTGGTAACGGTGCGGGTCGGCACCCGCGGATCAAGGGTGAGCCGGCCTTTCTCGATTTTGATGCGGGCCATTTTCTCGAAGCCGAGTTCAATCTCTTCCGGGCAGATTTTCGCGAAATTCTTGTAGGCCGGGAGGACCAGGACGAGGAACCCCTGCGGCACGGCCAGCTTGCCAAAGCGCCCGCCCCGTTTCGGAAACGGCAGGTATTCGTGGTAGCCCCCGCCGTGCAGTTTCACCTCGGTGTGAATTCCTTCCGCGTCCTCCGTCTGAGCCACTTGCAGGAACATCGAAACAGTGAACGGTTTCCCCATGATGCTGCGCTCCATCACCAGTTCGGCGTAGCCGTTCTCCAGCCTCACCCACATGCCGGTCAGAGTCACGTACGGTGCCGCCAGGCCGGTCTGCTTGGTCCGCACCACCTCGGCAAGCCAGGTGTTGATCTCGCACTCGGTCACGGTGACCGGGTAGGATCGGTCCAGCGAGGTCTGGAACATTTTCCGGAAATCCCGCCGCAGAATGTCACGGCTGTCCGGGCGGTAGCCCTTGATGTCGGACAAATCCTGCGGTTGCGCCATGAAATACAGCGCGAATCCGAGGCCCACCGCCGCGAGAAACAAACCTAACACCAATAGCCGCGAAACGCATCCGCGCGGTTTCGCCTGCTCCTGTTCCTCGTCCTTGGGCTTCGCCATGCGCCAATCCTACCATGCGCCAACCTGCTTGGCCAGCACTCATTCGCGGGTGGCTCAGCCGTCCAGGCCGAGCACGCTCCGGAGGGTGCCAAGCGGAATGCACATGTTCCGGGAAAACAGCACGTAGCGGTCCTTGAGCACCAGGCTGTTCCCATCCCCGGCGCTGATCCGGTTGGATTCGTCCTGATAGTACCAGCGGCTGCGGAAATACACCCCGGACACCTCGCAACGGCTGTTCACCATCGCGCTGCCGCTGCTTCCCTTGGAAACCTTGTGCGAAATATCCATCACCACCCGGTCCACGCTTTTCTTGGCACCGTCGGGCACGAAATTCTCCACGCAATAACGCCGCACCATCCCCTCGCTGAACGACCACAGCGCCATGTGGGTCTGCCCCATCTGCCACAGGCTTTCGCCCTGTTTCGCCGGCTTTTTGGCGATGGGCAGGGCTGGCAAATTGCCGCGGATCCGCAGGACCACGATGTCTTCGGCCGGTTGGCAGGCCACCACTTCGGTCACGGGCATCACCTTTCCGGCTTCGTCCACCGCCACGATATCCGGAAGCTCGGGATGCAACCCGAACACATGCCAGTTTGTAACGATCAGATCCCCGGAAACGGCGAACCCGGTACCGAAATTGTCGTCCCCCTTGGCGTTCAGGGCAATCACCAGCACCGTGGATGCCCGCAAGCGGTCGGCGATCTCCACCGGTGTCAGCGGCTTCTCCGCGGCAGCCACCTTCGGCAGCGGCGCGGAAACCTTGTCGGGCAATGGCTCCTTGAGCAGTTTCTCCTTCGGCACCAGTTCCCCGCGTTCGCGCAGCGCCTTCACCTCCGCCCGGATCCAAGGATTGAACCGCACCTGATCCCAACAGCGGATGCCATCCATTTCCTGAAACGGCAACGGGAGTGGCTTTTCCGCCGGTTTCTCAGCCGGCTTCGCCTGATCTTTTCCGCCCGGTTCATCCGCCGCCGCCAGCCAGCCCATCCCGACCATCGCCGCGAACAAACAAGCACCCCACCGCAGCGGCAACCGCCGCGCATGGATCCCACGCAATCCGCTTTGTTTCATACGATATTTTTGTTAGCATAACCGTCCGCGGGCGAAGGCGCCGTCCGCGGTCCTACACGTTGAAGCGAAACTCGATCACATCCCCGTCTTTCACCACGTATTCCTTGCCCTCGATCCGGACCTTGGCGGCGGCCTTGGCGGCGGCCTTGGAACCGGCGGCCACCAGATCGTCGTAGTGGACCACTTCGGCCGCGATGAAGCCGCGCTCGAAATCGGTGTGGATCACCCCGGCGGCCGCGGGGGCCTTGTCGCCCGCGATGATCGTCCAGGCGCGGGTTTCCTGGACCCCGGTGGTCAGATAGGTGCGGAGTCCCAACAAATGATAGACCGCCTTGATCAGCGCGGAAACGCCGGAATCGGTCACGCCCATGTCCTTCAGAAATTCCTCGGCCTCTTCCGGCGGCAGATCGCTGAGTTCCTCCTCGATCCGCGCGGAAATCACCACGGCCTCCGATCCGCTGTGCTCGGCGGCGTAGCGGCGCACCTTGGCCACCTGCGGATGGGAATCGGGGTCGGCGATGGCGGCCGCCAGTTCGTCTTCGGAAACATTGCAGGCGTAGATTGTCCGCTTGCTGGACAGCAGGAAGAAATCCCTAACCACCACCATGTCCTCGTCGCTGAATTCCAGCGTGATCGCCGGTTTCCCCTGATCGAGGTGCGGCAGGATCACGTCGATCAGCTCGACCTCCCGCTTGGATTCCTTGTCGCCACCTTTCGCCTTTTTCTCGCGGGAAACACGCCGTTTCTCCAGCGCCGCCATGTCCGCCAGAATCAGCTCGGAGTTGATGATCTCGATGTCCCGCACCGGATCCACGGTGCCCAGCTCGTGGATGATGTCGTCGTTTTCGAAACACCGGACCACCTGCACGATGGCGTCGGTCTCGCGGATGTTCGCCAGGAACTGGTTGCCCAGCCCCGCGCCTTCCGAGGCACCTTTCACCAGGCCCGCGATGTCCACAAACTCGATCGCCGTCGGCACCAACCGGTGGGATCCGGAAATCTTCGAGAGCACCGCCAATCGCGGGTCCGGCACGGAAACAATCCCCACGTTGGGATCGATCGTGCAAAACGGATAGTTCGCCGCCTCCGCCTTGCGGGTGCGGGTGACGGCATTGAAAAGTGTCGATTTTCCGACGTTTGGGAGACCTACGATTCCGGCTTTCAGCATGGCGGGCGGGAACGTGGAGGCATTCCACCCCCGATGCGAGAAAAAAAGAGGCGGCCCGACTGATCATCCTTCGGGGAAAACCCATTAACCCCAAAAGGCATTTCAGTCGGACCGCCTACAGGGTCGCGACGCGGGACCGTTCGCACGGTTTCCCACCCCTGTCAATGGGATGAACGAGAAAAAGTGGAAATTTCTCTCAAATCGGCGAATTTTTCCCAAATCGGAGAATTCTCGGAATTTTTTCGCAAATAATTTGCATTTGTCGAAATTGTGCGTCAGATTCGCCGCGCCATGATCCGATCTTCCATCGCACTGCTATCGCTATTCCTCGCTGTTCCGCCATTGCGGGCCGCCGAGCTTCAGGTTTCCGCGCTTCACCCGCTGCTGGCCGATGTGGCGCGGCAGGTCGGCGGCAACCGGGTGATCGTCCACGACCTGATGGGCGCGGGCACCAATGCCCACCGCTACGAACCTCGCCCGGCGGATCTGAAAAAAATGCAGGATTCCAAGGTGATTCTGGCCGCGGGAAAAAACATGGAGTCTTATCTGGGGAGACTGAAGGACACCATGAAACACGCCAACATCGTCGAGGTCGGCCGCACCATCCCGTCCCTAACCGTCGGCAAGGATGTGGTTTACACCTGCTGCCCCCAGCACGGGGCGGGCGCGATCGACCCCCACTGGTGGCACGGTGTGGAAAACATGCGGCGCGCCAGCCGGGTGATCGCCGACTCGCTTTCCACCGCCGACCCTGAAGGCAAAGCGGTCTATCAGGCCAATGCGACGGCCTACGGCCAAAAGCTCGAACAACTGAAACGCTGGGCAAAAACCGAACTGGCCAAAGTCCCGCGCGAGCAGCGCAAACTCGTCACCGCCCACAACGCGTTCGCCTACTTCGCCAAGGAGTTCGGTTTCGAAGTGATCGCCGTCGCGGGCCTCACCAACGAACAGAACAACACCCCGCAGGAACTCGCCAAAACCATCGAGTCGATCAAAAAAGCCGGCGTCAGGGCGGTGTTTCCCGAAGAAGGCTACAACGAGAAAACCGTCCGTTCGATCGCCAAGACCGCCGGGGTCACCGTCGCCGAGCCGCTCATTTCCGACGGCAACGCTCCCGGCCACGACACGGGGTTCGAAGCGATGATCCGGCACAACGTGCGCGTGATCACCACCGTGCTGGGTTCCAAATAGCACCCGCCATGCAAAGTTCTCCCCTTGCCGCCACCGCGATCATCGTCGCCGCCCTCGGCGCACTGGCGATTCCGCTGCGCCACCTGACCACATCCGACGGAAATGCTCCGGCTCCCGCCAGTCCGGCCGCCACCCCCGCCCAAGCCGCGGATACACCCGCCATTCTCCGGCTCAAACTCCTTTCGCCCGCGAAATCCGTCCGCGTTCTAACCTCGTCCGGCAAGGTCCTCCTCCAGCTCGACCAACCGCCCGCCGGCGAATCCGAGCATGAAACCAAACTGCCGCTGGCCGATGGCAAAACCGACCTAACCCTCGAAGCCGACCTCGGCGACACCGCCGCCGACACCGCCCTCTTTCTAACCGTCATGCCCGATGCCCTCGATCCTCAAACCCGCTACCTCATCGGTACCGGCCAGTTAACCGAATCATTCGCCTTCACCTGGCCCCCGTCCTAGATTTCAAATTTCATATCTCAGCATTTCAGCTTTTCAGCTTTTACCTCCCCATGCACTGCGCCCATTGCGGACATCACCATGAACTGAACGTCAGCGGCGTCCGCGTCCGCTACCGGAACATCCTCGCCCTCGACGACGTGAGCCTCGCCACCTCGTGCGGCGCCTGCGTGGCGTTGATCGGCCCCAACGGAGCCGGCAAAAGCACCCTGCTCAAGGCGATCGCCGGGCTGATTCCGCTGGAATCGGGCGGCATCGTCTGGCGCGGCGCCAAGGTCGCCAAATGGAGCCGGGAAATCGCCTATCTGCCGCAGCGCGAAAATGTGGACTGGAATTTCCCCGTCACCGTCCGCGGCGTGGTCCGCATGGGCCGCTACCCGCAGACCGGTTGGTGGCGGCCATTCAAGGCGGCCGACGAAGCCGCGGTGGACAAGGCGCTGGCCGACATGGATCTAACTGATTTGCATAACCGCCAGATCAGCGAGCTGAGCGGCGGCCAACAGCAGCGGGTGTTCCTCGCCCGCGCGCTCACCCAGGAAGCGCATGTGCTGTTGTTGGACGAACCGTTCACCGGCCTCGACCGCACCACCAAAGCCACCCTGGCCGCCACACTCCGCCGCCTGGCCGGAGAAGGACGCCTGATCATCGCCTCCCACCACGATCTCGAAACCGTGCGCGACATTTACGATGAAGCGCTGCTGCTCCGCCGCTCGCCCGTGGCCTACGGTCCGGTGGGCGAGGTCTTCAACGAAACCAACCTGGCCCTGACCTTCGGCCCGGCGGCCCCGTCCGGAAAGGAGGTCGCATGATCGACTGGCTAACCGAACCGCTCCAGCATCCGTTCAACCAGCGCGCACTCATCGCCGCCCTGCTGATCGGTCTAACCAACGGCTATGCGAGCGCGTTTGTCGTCCTGAAAAAATCCGCGCTGCAGGTCGGCTCGCTGTCCCACGCGCTGCTGCCCGGAATCGCGGTGGCCATCCTGGTGGCCGGCCTGCACGACTGGAGCGCGTTTCTCGGCGCGTTGTTCGCCGCATTGTTGATCGGCCTCGGTTCGCTCGCGGTATCGCGCGGCTCACGGCTCGATCACGATTCGGCGCTGGCCATCCTCTACACCGCCGCGTTTTCCGGCGGCATCATCCTCCTCCGCCGGATCGGCGTGACCCAGGAAATGGACGCGTGGCTGTTCGGAAACATCATGGGCCTGCGCGATTCCGACCTGTGGACGAACTACTGGATCTCGCTCGGCGCACTCGGCATTCTAACCGCCTTGCACCGTCCGCTGCTGATGACCCTTTTCGATGGCGAGGTCGCCGCCACCCTCGGCGTGCCGGTTAGATCGCTCAACTACCTGCTCTTCGCCATCCTCATCATCGTGATGATTTCGTCGCTGCAGGCCGTCGGCTGCATGCTCGCGCTGGGCCTGCTGGTCACTCCGGCGGCCACCGTCTATCTCCTCACCGACAACACCAACGCGCTGTTCTGGGGCGGATCGCTGTTAGGCGGACTGGCATCCGCATCGGCGGTCCTGATCGGCTGGCACCTCAATCTCGAACAGGGCCCGGCCATCGTTCTGGTGCTCGGCGCGGTGTTCCTCCTCGCCTTCGTTTTCGGCCCCAAATACGGCCTGATTTCCCGCTCCAAACGCCGACCGGCGAACCGTGGCGGCGAAAATTGACCCACAAACACAACACCCCGAATCCCCATGACCCCACGCCACCGTCTGTCCGCCCTGTTGCTGGCCTCCGCCCTTCCGGCAGCCGCCGGAGAAACCACCCTAACCCCCACGGCATCCGCGCCATCGTCCGGTCCGGACGCATGGACACGCTTCAATGACTGGAGCATCGCCGATATGCTGTTCCCCGCCCTGCATATCCACGGCATCGGTGGCGCCAGCTCCACCGACCCCGAATCGCTCGCGAGCGGCGGCCACGACCCGGTTAGAGAAGCGTTCACCGCGCAGGCCATCGAACCCGGCCTATCCGTCCGCACCAAATACCTGGAAGCCTTCGCCAATCATATCTTTTTCCAGGACGCCCACGGCGATTGGGGCAACGAGTGGGAAGAAGCCTTCGCCAAGCTGACCAACCTGCCCGGCGGCTTCGAAATCAAGGGCGGACAGTTTCTCCCCCACCTTGGCGCGCTCAACGACAAGCACCTCCACGCCTGGGATTTCGTCGATTCGGAAATCGTCCTGTCCCGTTTCCTCGGCGAGCACGGCCTGCTGCTCCAGGGTGCCGAGCTGAATTGGACGCTGCCGTTCAACGCCGACCCGGTGTTTGTCAGCATCGCCAGCATCGGCTACGGCGACGCCCGCGAGCATTCCCACGGCGAACACCATCACGGTCCGGTCGAACCGCCCCACGAAGGCGACGAAGCCGCGCTGGCCAATGATATCCTAACCGCCCGATGGATGGCGCGCTACCGGTTCGACGATTTCAAATCCGTCACCGCCGGCGTTTCATGGGCGGATGGCACCAATGGCTTCGGCCTCGACACCAGCGTGTTCGGCCTGGACGCGGAATACCTCTGGCGCGAAAACGGACTGGAAGCCGGCGGACGCGCCCTGCGCCTGCGCGCCGAATTCCTCTGGCGCGATGTGGATGCCTACAGCGAACACGACGAGGACGAGGACGGCGTGATCGACATCTCCAAGGGCGATGAAATCTTCAGCGGAAACTATCAGGAGCGCGGCCTCTACGCCCACGCCATCTACACCTGGAACACCCGCCTCGATACCGCACTGCGCGTCGGCTGGACCGAAGGCGTGAACGACTTCGGCCAGGACGAGCGGTTCCGCCTGTCCCCCGCCGTTTCCTATTGGTTCGACTCCGAACGCCGCGTCGGCCTGCGCACCCAATACAACTACGACCACCTTTCCGGCGGCCGGGACGAGCACTCGGTCTGGTTCCAGCTCAATATCGCCCTGGGGTCGGGCAATGAGGTTAGGTAGCCGTTAGGCGAGATTTCGTTTGTTCCCGATTCCGCGCCTCCGGAATCCGCTTGTCAGCGGAGACCCGGAATGTTGGGATGCGGCCCATGAGAAGCACATGCTGCCGCGTCCTGGCTTTGATAGGTCTCGTCTGTCACGGTTTCACCATCGCCGCGCCCCGCGAGGCGGAATGGATCGAGGCAAGGAAAGCGGTCAAAGACGAGTTCCCCGAAACCGCGGCGGAATTGCTGGGAGCCATCGAGTCCGGCGCGTTTGCGGACAAGGCGTGGGCCGAAGGCGCGCAGGCCATCGCTCTCAGGATAGCGGCCAGGCACAAACCGGGAAGGAATCCCGGCGAAGCCGCCGCCGCCCTCGCGGCGGCGATCCCGCAGGCCCCTCCCGAGGCCCGTCCGCCGCTGAAATTGTTGGAAGCGTGGTGGTTCTCGGAATACGCCAAAGATCGCTACCAAAAGGTCTCCAACCGCAGCGTTGGCGTGTCCGACCGCAATGACGACCCCGACACATGGGACTGGCGCCGTTTGGTTGCCGAGCAGGATCGCAGGTTTCAGGCCGTGCTGGCGGACCGCGAGGCGCTGCTGAAGATTCCAATCGGCGATTTCGACGCGATGATCGAGAAGGGCGATCTACCCGACTCCCTGGAGCCAACGCTTTACGACTTCATCGCCAAATCGGCGGTGGACTTCTACAGGGACGCGCGTTTCGATTCCGATTTCCATGCCGAAACATTCCACATCGGCCCGGAATCACCCGCCTTGAGGCCTGTGGATGGATTTCTGGCGTGGCAACCGCTGGCTCCGGATTCGGCATTCCCGATGGCGCGCGCGGCCCGCATCTATCAGAGTCTGCTTTCCAGCCACCGGGCCGACCCGGATTCCACCGCGTTTCACCACTGGAATCTCGAGCGGCTCCGCTGGGCCAATGACGCCGCCGTCGGAGATCCGCAGAAAATCAACGGTGCGTTTGAGGATGCGCTGCTGAATCTGATCCGGGCCGCCGCATCGAATCCCGTCAGCGCCGATGCAAGGCTGGAGTTGGCCAATGTTCTAACCGATTCTGGAAAATACAACGACGCCCTTGCGATTCTCAAGGAAGGAGCCGCCGCCTTCCCCGACCACCCCTTCGGGCGCAAGTGCGACAACGAAGCCAAACGGATCATCGCCCCGTCGATCGAAGTGGAGACACCCACCCATTGGACCGGATCAGACGAGAGAATCGCCGTCGAACACACCAATGTCTCCCGCATCTGGTTCCGCGCTTATCGCCAGCCTTGGAAACCTTCCGATACCAATCTCGATTCGGATATCACTCCGGTTTCCTACGGCGTTACCGACGACCCCGACAAGGCCCTAGCCAACCTGCTGCGCAAGAAGCCGGACAAATCATGGGACGCGGCATTGCCGGACCCGGGAGACCATTCCTATCAAACTACCCGGCTGCTCGCTCCGGACGATCTCGCACCGGGCTACTATGTGCTCGTGAGCAGCGGCCGATCCGGATTCGACATCAAGGACAACCACATCGCGGTGATGCCGATCCATGTCACCCGGATGACGCTCGTAATGCGCCGCTTGCCGGGCCGCCACAGCGGCCTGGTATGCGATGCCCGCACCGGCGGGCCATTGGCCGGCGTGACCATCACATGCCACTTTTGGGCTGAAAAGAAAAAGGGACTCCAATCCGTTTCCACCAAAACCGATAAGGACGGTGCGTTCTCGTTCCGAGGCCTGGACGACAATAGATCGATTCTGGTCGCGGAGTCCGGAAATGACCGGGCGGTAATGAGGCCGTATCTGTGGATGGGCAGTGACGAAGCGACCGCACCCGAGCCTACCGACACGCTATTGACGGACCGGGCCATCTACCGTCCCGGCCAGACCGTTCACTTCAAGGGCATCCTCTGGGGAGGCGGGCGCGCCACGGACGATCTGCTTCCGATCCGGAACGCCAAGACCTCCCTCGCGCTTCTCACACCGGACGACAAGGAACTCCAACGCCTCGTCCGCGTGACCAACGAATTCGGCTCGGTTTCGGGCTCGTTCACCCTTCCGGCCGCCTGCCGCGGCGGCGTCTATCGGATCGTGGATGTCGCCCGGCGTGATCGGGTCACCTTCCGGGTCGAGGAATACAAACGGCTGAAGTTCACCGCCACGATCGCTCCGCCCGCCGCTCCCGCCTGCCTTGGCAAGCCGATCACGCTCACCGGCATGGCCACCGCCTACACCGGTGCCCCACTGGGCGGAGCCGATGTCCGTTGGAGTGTCAAACGCAGCGTCCACTGGCCGCGATGGCTGCGTGGCTCGGGGTTCGCGTGGAACTACGGCTATGGCGCACAAATCGCGCGCGGCACCACCACCTCCGCCGCCGACGGATCGTTCGGATTGACCTTCACCGCGATGCCCGACCCCGAACTCGATCCGGCGAATTCGCCGATCCACGATCTCGAAATCACCGCCGACGTCACCGAACCAAGCGGCGAAACCCGCACCGTGGTCCGCCGGATATCGGTGGCGGAAACATTGCTCGCGGCCACCATCGACGGCGACGACTGGCTTCCATCCGGCAAACCGGTGGTCCTGTCGGTGAACACCGCCACCCACGACGGCATCGGGTGCCAAGCGTCGGGCAAGCTGACCATCCATCGCCTCAGGGAACCCGCGAATTGCACGCGCTCGGACATCATCGAAAAGATGCGCGGAATCCCCGGCACTCCGGGCTATCCGCTCGCCAATCTGCCCGATCCGGCAGGCTGGGAACCGGGCGAGGCGGTTTCCGAAAGTGACCTAACCACATCAGCCGCCGCTAATGACACGCTCGGCATCGGCGATGCCAGGATGTCGCTCGATCTCCCGCCGGGCCCCTATCGGGCCATCTTCACCGCCAAGGATGCCAACGGCCGCGAATTCAGGGCGCTCCGCAATTTCCAGGTGGTGGATCCGGCTGCCGAGCGCTTCCCCACCAAGCGCCCGTTCTTCACCGTGTGCGACCGGGACTCGGTGAACCCGGGGGAAACCGTCACCCTTGCCTGGGGCAGCGGCCATCCCGCCGCACGCGCCTGCGTCGAGTGGCACCACGGAAACAAACTGGTCAGGCGCGAGTGGTCGGCACCGGGCCGCACCCAACAGATTTTTTCGTTCACACCCGACAAATCCATGCGCAGCGGCATCTCAGTGACCGTCACCCAGACCACCCTCAACTCGCTCCAACAGGCGGACTATCAAATCGAGATCCCCTGGGTCGATGGAAAACTCGAGCTGCGCTGGGAACACATCACCTCGAAACTGGTGCCTGGGGCGAAAGAGACATGGACCGCCATCGTCACGAGACCTAACGGATCCCCGGCGGACGCCGAAATGGTGGCCACGCTCTATGATGCCTCGCTGGATGCCTTCGTCGGCCATCACTTTCCGGACCTGCCCTGTTTGGAGAACGAATGCCCCGATCTGGATGAGGCCGAAAGCACGGATGATGTTGGGGAATTCGATCACTGGTGGGAGTTCGACACTCCCTACCTGGACGACGGAGAACACGACTACCGGCGCTTCGAATCCGCCGATGCGTTTCATGTCAAGCCCCGTTCCCGCTCGAAGCGCTGGCATACTCCGTGGGGACTGCGCTTCGAACCCTTTGTTTCCGCTTCCAAAATTGGTTTGCCAAACTCGGTAGGCGGCAGCGATCCCTTCTCCGCCCCCTCTCGCTTCGGTGGTGCGGACGATCCGCCTGCATCGCCACCCGTTGTCGCCCCACGCCGGAACCTCAGCGAATCCGCGTTTTTCGTGCCCCATCTGACCACCGATGACAAGGGCGCGGTCCGGATGTCCTTCACCATGCCGGAAGCGCTCACCACCTGGCGGTTTCTCGGGCTCGCCCATGATCGAAGGCTGCGCTCCGGACTGCTGGAAGGTGAAACCGTCACCGCCAAGGACCTGATGATCCAACCGAACCCGCCGCGCTTCCTGCGCGAGGGGGACACCCTGGCGTTCACCGCGAGAATCTCCAACCAAAGCGACCGCGAACAAGCCGGCACCGCGCGGCTCGCCCTAACCGAATCCGCCACCCAAAACGATGTCACCGCCGCCCTCGGCATCACCGCGCCGGAACAATCCTGGACCCTTCCCCCCAAGCAATCGCGCACCCTATCATGGCGGATCACCGTGCCCGATGGCACCGGCACCCTAACCTACCGCGCCACCGCCACCGCCGGAGCGCTCACCGATGGCGAGGAAGCATGGCTGCCGGTCCTTCCGCGCCGCGTTCTCCTAACCGAATCAATGTCCCTGCCCATCCGCGATGCCGGAAAGCGCGAGTTCGTGTTCCAGAAGCTGGCGGATTCCGCAACCTCGCCGACGCTGCAACACCGCCATCTGCAGGTCCAATCCGTCTCCGAACCGGCTTGGTATGCACTTCTGGCGCTGCCCTATCTGATGGAGTTTCCACACGAGTGCGCCGAGCAGACGTTTCACCGCTACTACGCCAACGCGCTCGCGCAGCACCTGGTGACCAGCCGGCCCCGCCTTCGGAAACTGCTGGACCAATGGCGCCAGAGCAAGGCGGTCGATAGCCCGCTTGCCAATCAACCGCCCGGCTCCGAAGCCGCACTGGAGGAAACCCCATGGCTAACCACCGCTTCCAACCAAACCCAGGCGCGCCAGAACCTCTCCCGATTCTTCGACGACACCCGCCTAACGGACGAACTCGACCGCACGCTCGCAAAGGTCGTCGGCATGCAGCGCCACGACGGCTTATGGCCATGGTTCCAAGGGGGTCCGGGCAGCGAGCACATCACCTGCACCATCGTTTGCGGATTCGCCCGGCTTCGCGAGGCGGGCGTGAAAGCCGACTTGGCTCCAGCCGTCAAAGCCCTCGCGGCGCTGGACGCGGCACTCGATAAGCGTTACCGGGAAATCATCCGCAAAGCGGACAAGACTTCTGGTGCCGAGCCTGGCAATACAGACTGGCTGAGCCCCTTCATCGCGGAATACCTCTATGCCCGCACCCTGCTTCTCGAAGAGCACGAGATGACACAAGAGCACCGGGACGCGTTCCGGTTCTTCGTCGAAAACGCCGGCCGGCATTGGCCGAAGCTCGAGTCCCGCATGTCCCGCGCCCAAATCGCCCTGGCACTGCACCGACTCGGCGAAACAACCACCCCAAAACTCATCATCCGCTCGTTGCGCGAAACCGCCACGGTTTCCAGGGACACCGGCATGGAGTGGAAGGATTCCGAAAACGCCTGGGACTGGTGGATGTCCCCGCTCGAAACCCAGGCGATGATGATCGAGCTGTTCCGCGAGGTCGCGCGCGACGACCGCGCGGTGGAGGACCTCCGGGCCTGGCTCATCACCCGCAAGCAAACGGCCGACTGGGGAACCACCACCGCCACCGCCGATGCCGTCCACGCCCTTCTTTTCGGCGGACGGGATCTGCTCGCCGGCACCGCGCCCCTGCAAGTTTTGCTAGGAGGTGTCGCCCAACAGCCCGGCCCGGTGGAACCCGGCACCGGATTCCATCAGATCGACATCGCGGGCCCCGCGGTGCGCCCGGAATACGCCAATATCGCGCTCACCAAATCCACCCCCGGCGTCGCCTGGGCTGCCGTGCATTGGCAGTATTTCGAGGACATTGCCAAGGTCTCCGGTCACGGAGCCGGCGGACTGAATCTCGAAAAATCGTTGTATGTTAGAAAACCCGACCGCTCGCTCGCTCCGGTCAACGGTCCTCTCAAAGTGGGCGACGAACTGGTGACGCGCCTAATTCTCCGCACCGACCGGCCGATGGAGTTCGTGCATCTCAAGGACGAGCGCGGCAGCGGGACCGAGCCGCTGAATGTGCTCAGCGGCTACCGTTGGCAAGACGGCTTCGGCTATTTCGAGACCACCCGCGACACCGCCAGCCACTTCTTCATCGACGCGCTGCCGGCCGGCACCCACGTGTTTGAAACGGGAGTCCGCGTCCAACACGCCGGAACCTACCAATCCGGCATCGCCACCATCCGCTGCATGTATGCCCCGGCCTTCGCCTCCCACAGCGGCAGCGTCCCCATCGCCGTTACTCCGTGACGTTTCCCCCACCTTGATTCCGCGCTTGCCGTGGCGGTCCGGACGCGCTTTGCTGGCGGCGGACACAACCACCACCCCTTTCTATCCGCCATGCTCCTGCATTTCTACAAGATGAACGGCGCGGGCAACGACTTCATCGTCGTTGACAACCGCGACCTCAGCCTATCCGAAGTTCTCGATACCGAAACCATCGCCACCCTGTGCGACCGCCACCGCGGGATCGGCGCGGACGGACTGCTGGCCGTGGAACCCGCGCGCGACGGGGCCGATTTCCGCTTCCGCTACTACAATGCCGACGGCGGCGAGGCCGAAATGTGCGGCAATGGCGCCCGCTGCTTCGGCCGGTTCACCGCCCATCTCGGAGACACTCCGCTCGAGCGGGTCACCTTTGAGACCATCGCCGGCAGGCTAACCGCGGAAATGGTCGAGGAACACGTCCGAATCGCGATGTCCGATCCGAAGGACCTCCAAACCGATACCGGCGCGACCGTTCCCGGCCTATCCGAACCGATTCATTTCCTCAACACCGGCGTGCCCCACGCGGTGGCCTATCTGCCGGACCGCGCCGCGCTCAACCAATTGGATGTCTTCACCCTTGGCCGCGCGATCCGCCACCACGAACGCTTCGCCCCGGCCGGCACCAATGCCAATTTCGCCACCGTGCTGGAGCCGGGCCACATCGCCATCCGCACCTACGAACGCGGCGTGGAGGACGAAACGTTGGCCTGCGGCACCGGCATGGTCGCCTCCGCCCTGATCCACCACCTCCTCACCGGCGCGCCCAGCCCGATCAAGGTGGACGTCGAAGGCGGCGACACTCTGGAAATCGGCTTCGAAAAGACACCCGACGGCGGATTCCGCAACGTCACCCTAACCGGCCCGGCGGATTTCGTGTTCGAAGGCGATATCGAGGTCTGACAGCGCCTCCCGCCGCGCCTCACTCGACGTTCTGCACCTGTTCGCGGACTTTTTCGAGTTCGGTTTTGGCCTCCACCACCAACTGCGCCATCGCGGCATCGTTGGCCTTGGAGCCGATCGTGTTGAACTCCCGGAAAATCTCCTGGCACAGGAAATCGAGCGCCCGTCCCGGCGGTTCCGTGCCTGCCATGTATTCGCGGAACTTTCCGAAATGACTGCCTAACCGCGCGAGTTCCTCACTCACATCGCAGCGGTCCGCGAACAACGCGAGTTCCTTGGCCAAACGCTCGTCCGCCAGGTCCAGTTCCAGCCCGGCATCTCGCAGGCGCTTGAGCAGCAGTTCCCGCTGCCTCGCCGGACGCTCCGGCGCCAGCGCCGCCATTTCCCCGGCCAGCCGCTCCATTTCCCGCAGCCGTCCGCCGATATCCGCCGCCAAATCAGCGCCTTCGCGCTCGCGCATCGAGGCGAGCTGCTCCAGCGCCTCCTCCAGCGCCGGTTCCACCGCCGCCCAGGCGTCCGCCGCGTCCACTTCTCTGGAACCGACCGAAAGCACACCTGGCTGCCGCAGAAAATCCGCCGCGCCCGGCCTCACCTCGCGTCCGATCGCCGCGCTCAGTTGCCCGAACGCCTCCTCCAGTCCCTTTGCCAGCGCCGCATCCAGCCGCACGTTCGCCACCCCACCCGCCGCCGGTTCCAGCGCCACGGAAACCTGCGCCCTACCCCGCGAAACGACCGTCTGCACCCGTTTCCGCACCGCTCCCTCCAGATCCGACAATTCCTTCGGCAGCATCGCCACCACCTCGGACTGTTTGCGGTTCACCGTGCCAATCTCCACCCGCGCCACCCACGTCTCCGTGGCCGCCCCTCCCCTTCCGAATCCTGTCATTGATCGCATGGCGGCAGCGTGCCCCATCCCGCCCGCCGTGCCAAGTTCAAACCGGATCGGGCCATCCGAAACGGGGGCATCCGCCTTCCGGCGAAGTTTCCGCCGGATTTGCTTGCGTCCGGCAAATTTCCGCCCCATCCTCCCGCTCCCGCGCGTCACGGGGCGTAGCTCAGCCTGGTAGAGCGCCTGCTTTGGGAGCAGGAAGTCGTCAGTTCGAATCTGGCCGCCCCGACCATCCTTGGTTTTCATCGGATGGGCCGCACCCATGCTTCATTCCGGGCTTGCGCGGTTCCGGGGATTCCCCTTCACTCCGCCCATGAACCGCCCCGACGGCCGCCAGCCAGACCAACTCCGCGACATTTCCTTCATCCCCAACGTGGCCGCTCACGCCACCGGGTCGGTGCTCGTTTCCTTCGGCAACACCCGAGTCATCTGCGCCGCCACCGTGGAGGAAGACGTCCCACGCTGGATGCGCGTCCAGCGCGTCGATGGCGGATGGCTCACGGCCGAATACGCGATGCTCCCCTACTCCACCCTCGACCGCAAGGCCCGCGATATTTCCAAGGGCAAACTCGACGGGCGCTCGTCGGAAATCCAACGCCTCATCGGCCGCGCGCTGCGCTCCGTGGTGGACCTGAAAAAGATCGGCCAGCGCACGGTGTGGGTGGATTGCGACGTGCTGCAGGCCGACGGCGGCACCCGCACCGCCTCGATCACCGGCGGCTGCGTGGCCGTGGCCATCGCCTTCAACCGGCTCTTCGCCCAAGGCAAGATCAAGGATTTCCCGCTGAAGAAACTTGTGGCCGCCGTCTCCGCCGGGGTCTATCAGGAAACCCCGCTGCTGGACCTCAACTACGAGGAGGACCGCGACGCCGCCGTCGATTTCAACGTGGTGATGACCGAAAGCGGCGAGTTTGTCGAAATCCAGGGCAGCGGCGAGGAAGCCGTCTTTTCTTCGGCCGAAATGACCTCGATGCTCGATCTATCCAAACAAGGGATCGAACGGATCGTCACCCTCCAGCGCGAGGCCATCCTCGCCGCCGACCGCGCCTCCACCACCGACCTCGCCTCACTCGCCGCGGCATTCGGACGGTAGATCGGTACCACAGACGCTCCATTTCGCGGCGGGATTGTCCACCCGGTCTGCTCGAAGGGGTGGTATCGTTCTTCATTCCGATTGGCATGCCCCCTGCGGTTGGCTGCTCCGTTTGCGGCTTGTCACCTTTCCAAGCGGCGAGCCGCCTCAATTCCAGGCTCACTAGGCCCCAAATAGATAGTGTCGCCGTCTTCGACAAATTGTGGCGATCTATCATTCAGCCGAGGAACCAAATCCTTGTCCACTGACCCAATTAGCCAGCTATCGTTACCGCGATGCAAGTGAATTCCAAAAGTTGGAAGTGCCTTAACAAATTCGAAATCCACTACTCCCGATGGTACTCCGCCAGCCAGTGCAATTGCGTCGGAAATCGTGGTTTTTTCCGAGCACATCACGACCTTCCCCCCACGCGATGCATTGGGAACGAAGCCGGATGAGAACCACACCTTTACTTGATTGGCTTGTTCAGCGGAAATCGGCTTCGGTGACTGTTGAGAACCTCGAGGCTTCGACAGGCAACCGAGCACGCCTAGAACAATGGCGGCAAATCCAGTGACCCTAAGCATACTGAGATTGGTGTTCATTGGCAGGTAACTACTTGATCTGATAGTTCGTTCCGCAAATGCCCGCGCCATTTGCATTCATCACGTCGCGCATGCGTGTCAAGAAGTTGTCCCAAGTCTCTCTTGCTCCCCGTGGAAGCCTTCGTGGTGATCTCGTCTGTCACTTTCTCATGCGTTCGCTGCCTTATCGTGCGAGGACCTCCTCCATACAGGTTTGTTCACTGTGGCGGAGGCAATATACCATTATCGGGGGATATAGAGGATTTCGATGCAGAAGGCGCAAAACCGGTTTGAAAATCAATCCAAAACAGACCCGGCATCAGTCTCTTGTCACGATTTCCTGAGTAATGCAATGTAACCAGAACATCCCCTTTGCGCCAATACTGGGCACCATAAGGCCCGCTCAACTTGAGATCAATGCTCGATTTCAGAAGACACTCGGGAAAACTGCCTCCGGGGACCATTCCCCATGCAACAGTTCCATCCCGAAATAGCGTAAAACCGGACCCAGTCATGCTGTTTCTGACAGCATCAAGATCGGCACCGATCTGAATATTGTCAATATGGGATCGATTCTCTCCCCATCCGGAATGATTTAAGGTTGCATCTTCTACCCAACAAAGTTTATCCATTGATCTGTCTCTACCACCCATGGCGCAGAAATACAGACGTACGAGCCTATCACCCAGTTGCCATAGATCATTACCATCTGCTAGAGAAATGCCCAGTCCGGCGGCGGATTTCTTGATAGCTTCCGGATTGCCAAAATTAAGAAACTTTCCTCCATCAGATGGTTTTCTATAGCCATTCGATTCAATTTGTGCCACACAGACCGCACGAGACTCGCCAAAACTCAGGGACAAGAACGTATTTAGTTTTGTCTGCGGTGAGTCCGGAGCACCACTCAGGCTGATCGCTGATGTGAGCAGGATTACAGCCATCTTGACTAATTGGCGTCGCATAGGATTGATCATTGTTATCGGGGTGTGACAATTGAGCCCCTTACGGAACATCGGACAGTGTTAGGCGGTTTTCAAGTTAATGTTAGCCTCCCCCCACTTTCCGGCCGAAGGAGGATCGGGACAGGGTCGCGCCGCCCCTCCGGGCCGGGGTTGTATGGGGTGCGGAAATAAACCGCCGCAGGCGGCACTTTGTCAAGCGAAGAGTGCGGACGGAGTTGGTTGTAGAGATGGAAGTATTCCCGCAGCCCGCGCTCCGCGTCGCGGGGGCCGGGCCACTCGTGGAGGAAGACGCACTCGTATTTGACCGAGCGCCAGAGCCGCTCGACGAAGATGTTGTCCAGGAACCGGCCGCGGCCGTCCCATGACGGCTTGATGCCGTGGCTGAGCAGCAAGCCGGTGTATTTGGGGCTGGTGAACTGGGAGCCCTGATCGGAGTTGACGCAGAAGGGCGTGCGGCCGTGGGCCGCCAGCGCGTCGCGCAGGGTGTAATCCTCGCCCGACTGGATGACGAAGGCGCGGATTTCGGGTGGCTTGGTTCGCCGCCCAGGCTCTTTTTTGGAATAATCCGCCTTTCCGGGACGTTAAGAATTGACCCGGCTCGGGGCCGGGTTCACATTCCGTGCGTCGCCCAATCGACCCTTTGAACACGACCCATTCCAACAATGAGAGTGCCGAACAGCCAGCCAGAGATTCCAACCAAAGTTCAGATCAAGGTTCTGAACTCCGGCGAGATGCTGCGCGCACGCTTGGAGAGCTCCTTGACCGCGCAACGCAGTTTGACCGCGCAGCAGGTCCATCGACAGATGCGGAGGAATGGTTCCGTGCTGAGTCCGAATCCCTTTTACAATGGGCGGAGGAAACCGGAAGATTGCTATCGGGCGCTGAACTCGGTGAGCTGATCGCCGGTTTCAAGAAGCTGAACGGCGGTCTCGAACACCAGGTGTTCTTCATCAAGCGGACCGGCAGAGTGTTCAAGATCACCAAGCCGCCGCACTTCGGCCACACATGGTATTTGAAGGATTACGTCCAGAACGTGATTTGGTGCAATCGGGTTTTCGGGGACGACATGAGGCTCGAAGGGGTGGTATCAGCACCCGATGGGGTGTCTTTGGTCATTTCCCAACCCTACATTATCGGCAGATCGCCATCCGAGGATGAGGTGGATGAGTGGTTCCATCTCCAGGGAGCCATTCGGGTCGGCAAGCACAAGTGGCGGTTTCCCAACGGCATGATCATTGGCGATGCACATATCGGCAACTTGATCTTGAGGCGTGACGGCAGTCTGGTGCCGATCGACCTGCATGTTGAGATTCCCGGTGACCTGCCACCGGAATAATGGAGGCTCCATGAGCGGAATGGCGCTGTGGAGACATTTTCCCCGGCGTTGTGGAACGCAACCCGGTTTCTGAGGTTCGCCGCCCAGGCTCTTTTTTGGAATAATCCGCCTTTCCGGGACGTTAAGAATTGGCGCGGTCGCGCCGTATTTCCCGCATGAAACTCTCTCCCACACTCATCGCCGCCCTTGTTGTCATCGGAGCCGCCGGTTTTTTCATCGGCCGGATATCCTCGTCGCCGTCGGCAGGTGACGCTGGTGCGGCTGCCGGAACCGACCGACCCGGCATGGCGGGTTCGGCAAACGGAGTCTCCGGAAGCGATTCCGGTCGTCCGCTGAAATCCTCGCGCGGCGGCGAGCGGCGGGCGTCGGGTTCCGCCAAAGTGACCGGGACCGAGGCATTGGCGCGGCTGGAAGCGATCGTTCGCGGCGAAAACCCGCTGGACCGCGGCCGCGCGCTGCTTGCCTACATCGACCAGCTTGAACCCGGTGAATTCGAGGCCGCCGTGGCGCATTTCCGCAGCCTGGGCATCACCGAGGACCGTTTCGGAGAATACGGCATGCTGCTGAGCGCGTGGGCCCAGGCGGATCCGTTCAAGGCGCTGGAATACGTCCGCGCCAACACCAACAACGGATTCGCCCTCGGCACCGTCCTTTCCGCATGGGCCGGAAAGGACCCCGACAGCGCCATCGCGTGGGCGCAGGCAAACCACACCGGCGACGGCGCGAATCCGTTCATGGCCGGCATCATCCGCGCCATCGCCGCCACCGACACCGGCCGCGCCTCCGAGCTTCTGACCGCCATGCCGCGCAGCCGCGAACGCGGCGAGGCGCTTGACGGATTTCTAACCCATCTGGTCAACGCCGGCCCCGACGCCGCCCGCCAGTGGGTGGACTCCCTAACCGACCAAGCGCTCAAGGACGGTTCGATGTCCCGGCTTGCCGGACGTCTCGCCAACGTCGATCCCGCGGGCACCGCCAAGTGGCTGCTGGCCAACCCGGGCACAGCCCTGAACGACAACCTCGACGACGTTCTGGGAACCTGGGCCGGCAAGGACCGGCAGGCCGCGCTCTCGTTTTTCAAGACCCTCCCGGAAGGCGAGGCCCGCAACGACGCGTTCCGCGGCATTGTTTCCGCCGTGGCCGTGGCCGACCCGAAAAGCGCCGCCGCCTTGATCGACACCCATTCCGCGGATGCGGACAACGGTGCCGTCCGCAGCTTCGTGTGGCACTCGTTTGGTCAGGATCCGGCGCTGGCGCTCGACTACGTGAGCCGCATGACCGACGCCGGCGACCGCGAGCGCACCTATCAACGCACTCTGGAATTCTGGATGGATCGCGACCCCGCCCAAGCCCAGGCATGGATCCAACAAAGCGGCGGATCCGTTCCGCCCAAGGTTCTCCAAAACCTCCAGCGCCGCGCCGCGGAACGCGCCGGCCAGGGCGGCTGATATCCGCTCAGGGGAGTCCGATAGCCCATCAGCCGCCGCGCCCACCGCCGGTCAGAACCCGCTATCGGAACACACTGCCTTCGGTTTCCCGGAAAACGCCTGCCGCCAGTCGGTGCGGGCGGTTAGGAACATCAGCAGCGCCAGGGTGATGATCGAAAGCACGGTCAGGGTGATCCCGGTTAGACCGTCGAAGAAAAACGATCCGCTGAACGCCGCCAGATAGAGCAACTGTGCGGGCAGGGCGATGGCGAACAACCGGCTGCCGCCGACCGCAAACAGGTAACCGGCCACCAGCAGCACCGACACCGCGGTGGCGATGGCGAACGCCACCTGGATCGCAATGAGATCGACCAGATAGGCGAACAGCAGATGGAACGCGAAGAATCCGGCCGCCACGAAAAAGATATGCATCGGATGCAGCGGAATCGTCCGGACACAGGCGATCAGCACCAGCACCGTGACGAACAGCAGCAGGGAGACCGGCGCGAAAAACGCGATGCGGGCGGCCACCGGACCGGCATTGAGTTGTTTGGGCATGTCCATGCCGATGTCCGGGGCGGATAGAATATCCTGATAGTCCCATGCCAGCGAGTATGGCTCGTTTTCCAACTGGCGGTTCTCCGTCCGCGGCGAGGCGGTGCCCACCGGAAAGTTGATGTCGCGGAAATTCGTCCGCATCGCGAGCTTGAATCCGGTGACCCTGCGGTTGTCGGGAAAATGATAGCGCCAGCTATCCGATCCGAGGGTTTCGTAGCGGACGCGCAGCGTGATCGTCCCTTGGGCGGGCAGTGTCACCGCGCGGATCACCCCCGCCTCGCCGGGAGTGGCGCTCTTGCTTTCCGTCTCGGATTCGTCCCCCAGCCGGCACTCGAAGCCTTCCAGCCCGCCCGGCAGATCGGGCAGCGGATAGTTGATATACATCGTCTGCGGAATCCGTGTCGGGTTGGTGAACACGTGGGTGGCGGCGAACTCCACCTGATAGGTCCGGTGCCAGACCAGCCCGCGCCGCTTCGGCTCATGGTTCAGAGTGACCGTGACATCGGAACGGGTCGGCAGCACCTCGGCGCGTCCGTTGGGGGCGTTGGGCGTGTCGAACCACGCCTTCGGGTGACTTTGGACCAGCGGCGGGCCCCAGACGCCGGCCACCTCCTCGCGCATCGTCCGGCCGGATTGGTTGGTGCGGAACTCGATGGCGGCGGCCAGCAGAAACCAAGCGATGGCGGAACACGCGACGATCCCGGCGGTGGCTAACAGATGTAGGAATTTCATAACTTTCGGATTGGAGGTTGGAGATTGGGGGATCACGGAACCGGATTGCCCAGGCCGCTTCGTTGATAGAACACCCGGATGTCCGGACGTTCCTCCCGGCACAGTTTTTTCGTGAGCAGGATTTTGGATGGTCCGGTGGCGGCTCCGGCGGTCATCCGCTGGAGATTGCCATGGGTTTCCGCCTGATAGCCGGGCGGAAGCTCGATCCGCCAGTCCAGCGCGTGGATGAATGTGGCCGTGACCGGCAGCGTGAGTTGCAGGGTGCCGGAAACCGGATCCATTGGTTCCGACAATCGCCCGGTAAACGCGATTTCCACACCCGTGGGTTCCTCTCCCGGCGGCGGCAGCGCGATTTTCAGCAATCCCTTGCCAAGGTCCACCGGTTGTGCGGCGCGGCCACCTACCTCGCAGGACAGCAGTTTCATATCTCCCGGCGTGTCCAGCGTGAGCGCGAACGCCCCACGATGGCCAACCGTCAGCCTGCCGCGGGTCAGCATCGCACCATCCGGTTCGATCCGGTGTTCCCATTCGGCCCGGACGATTTCGCCCTCCGCCGTGGCCGCTACCGGAACCCGCGTCACCGCAATCTCGGCCGAGGATCCGGATTCCAGAATCACGCACGGCGCGGAACCTATCCGCTTAACCAGTTCCGCCGGCAGCCCCGCCGCCTGACGCGGGGGTGATAGATTCTCCGCCGCATAGGCCAGCAACGGATCGGTGGTTAGAACAAACCGCGCGCGGGTGGCGTCATCGCCGGGAGCCCGCAGTTTCCACTTGCCGTCCAGCGGCGGCTGGGAGATCCGGTATTCCAACACAATCCGCCGGTCGAGCACATCGCGGGTCCGCCAGTCGAGCATGAGCGTCTGCCGGCGGTTCTCGCCGCGCTCGATCCGGTGTCCCGCCAGATCCGCGCCCTCGACGCGGATGTCCCTGGCATCCGGCGGCAATCCGAGGCTCGCGCCAAGCCCCGATCCGCCCGCAGCGGAAGCCCGGCAGACCGCCAGATAGGCCAACGCGTCGTCCTCCGGCGTTACCAGCAGTTGCTGTTGCCACGACCACACCGAGGCCTCGGGCGGCCGCAGCGCGGCGCGGGTTTCCGCCTCCGTCATCAAACCCACCGCAAGCTTCCCGCCAGCCGCGGGCAGAACTTTTCGATCCCCTTTGCGGAGCACCACATCCCCCCCGGCGGAAGACAGACGGATCGCACATCCCTCCGGCAGATCGCCAACCTCGGCCGTGATCGAGGGACAGGGCTTCAGATCGATCCCGCACGCCTTTCCATCCCCATCCGGGACCAGTTTCAGCTTCACGGCATGCTTTCCGGAGCCTTCCACCGCATAGCCAACCCCGCCTTCCAACGCCACCACCACCGCGTCGGCGGGGTCGGTGGCGTCGAGTGCGATCCCACCACCCAACAAACTAACGGTTTCCGGATCGTCCGAGAACGCTGCCACTCTGAACCCCGCCTCGATGGTTAGTGCGCCATCACGGGCGCCGATTACAAGGCCGGTCGCTAACAAAGCCGGAGCGCACCGGTTTTTTCCGGTCTTGGCCTCGCGGTCGTGCGCCGCATCCAGCAGCGCCTTCAGTTCGCCATACGGCAGGCGGACTTCCGCCTCGTCCAGCTTCTGGGCCGCACATTTCCCCGCTCCGGCAATGCCAAGGAGCGACAACACCATCACGCGTAACCTCGCAGTCATGCGCGGACTCCAACCTAACCGTTTGAAGAAACGATGAAGCCGCCATGAAATCGCCGCGAATCCGGCGGAGGTTCCGCAGGCAACAGGGACCGATCAGGGAACCCAACCGCACAGTTGGAAGATCTTCACCATGACATAGGCCACGATGCCCGCTGCCGGCAGGGTGAGGATCCACGCCCAGATGATCCGCTCGATCAGCGAGAACTTGAGGGCGTTGAAGCGCTTGGCACAGCCCACGCCCATGATCGAGGTGGTGATGCTGTGGGTGGTGGAAACGGTCATGCCGAGGTTTCCGGTCACGGCCAACAGTGTGGCGGCGGTGGTTTCGGCGGCGAAACCGTGGACGGGCTGGAGTTTCACCATCTTGTGGCCCAGCGTCTTGATGATGCGCCATCCGCCGGCGGCGGTTCCGGCGGCCATGGTGAGCGCGCACACCACCTTGATCCATGCGGGCACATCAGGCGCGAGATCACGCACCTTCGATGCGGCGGCCACCAACGGCGGCTTCTTCCCGTCCTTCGCGGCCGACTTCATTTCTTTGTCGAGCACCTTCAGCCAGTCGTTCGGTTTTGCGGCGACCATTTTGCCGAGAACCGGCACTTTGGTTAGGATGCGCGCGTCTTCCTTGGCCAGAATCGCGGCGTGGGTGGCTGCGGCGGCCGCTTTCATGCGCGCGCCGTCCTCCACGCGGCCGGATTCCTGATAGAGCGCGGCCGAGAGCGCTTCGAACGCCTCTTTGAATTCACCCGGTTTCAGTTTGGCGCTTTCCCCGGCCAGCACGGTTGCCGCCGCGCCAAGGTCCGCCGACGCGGGTTTCGCGTTCATGGCGACCTTGATCGCCTCTTCCGCCTGCTGGGTTTTGTCCATTTTCAAAAAGGAAAACGCGCCCGGCAGATGGTTGAATGATCCGGTGGCGGTGGCGGTGACCAGCGCCAGCGTGATCACACCCATGGTCTTCTGCGCGTCGGCCAAGCCGTGGGCGAATCCCATATAGCTCGCGCTGACAATCTGCGCCTTGCCGAAAAAGCGGTTCACAAACCGCGGACGCGCGTTGCGCAGCAGGAAATATAACAATCCCATGATCAGGAAACCGCCCACCAATCCGATCAACGGCGATGTGACCATCGGGACGATCACCTTGTGCCACACTCCTTCGGACACTTCCTTGCCGTCCTTGATCTTCGTCACCGACCAGATGATGGCGCTCCATTTCCCGTGCGAACTGGCAAGCGCCGCCCCGCACAACCCGCCCACCAGGGCATGGGTGGAACTCGAGGGCAGTCCGAGCCACCAGGTGAGCAGATTCCACACGATACCGCCCAACAAGGCGCACACGATCACCAGCGGCGAGATGAACTGCGAGTCCACCAGGCCCGAGGAGACCGTCTTGGCCACGGCATGCCCCGCCAGCGCGCCTATCAGATTGGTGGTCGCCGCCATGATGATCGCCTGACGCGGCGTGAGCACCTTGGTCCCCACCACCGTGGCGATCGAATTGGCCGTGTCGTGGAAGCCGTTGATGTACTCAAAGGCCAGGGCGATGAAAATCACCAGCAGGATGATCGTTAGACTCATGCGGTCGTATGGCTCAGGAGTTTTTCAGCACGATCTGGGAAACGATGTTTCCCGTGTCGCGGCAGCGGTCGATGACCTTTTCCAACAGATCGAAAAGGTCGCGCATGGCCATTGCCTTGATCGGGTCCATGGTGCCGGTGTAGATCTCGCGGAGATTGCCGAGGACCAATTCGTCGGCGCGGCTTTCGAGTTCCTGCATCATGTCATTGGCGGCCTTGACGTCCTCGAGTTTCGGGTTCTTGGCGAGCATGTCCACCATCCGCACCACCACCGCGGCCGCTTCCTGGGCCAGCACCATCTGCGGGGCGAAGTCGGAGCCTTTCACCAGGTGCTTCACCAGCTCGAAGCGCTCGCCGAATTTCTCAACCGTTTTGGGAATGCGATAGAGCGCCTTGGACAATGCCTCGATGTCCTCGCGTTCGAGCGCGGTGACGAAAACCTTCACCAACTCCTCGCCGATGATTTCCGCGGTTTTCTTCTCATTGCGCCGCGCCAGGGCGAGTTCGGCCAGGGTTACACCGCTTTCCGCATCGCGCAGCAGGCGCGCCAAAGCCTCCACGCTTTCATGCGCGGATTTGGCGCTCGCGGCGAGAAGTTCGAAGAACCGGTCCGACTTTCCAAAGAGTTTTGCTAAAGAGATCACGCCCCCAGCCTGACCAAATCCGGAACATGCTGGCAACATCATTGTGACGATTTTGTCACCGGGACGTGTGACAATTTCGTCACACGAAAAGTGTCCGCGCTCGCCTCCGTTCCGCACCCTACATCGCAGCCGCCCCGTTTCCGCCTCTCCTGTCCCGCAGCCGAGCAACCAGCGCCCGCGCCGCCAGCCCGCCGAGCCCGCCGACCGCAACAACAAGCCAAAGCCTCGGCCGCACCGGCAGCCATGAGGCTTCCGGCGGCTGAAGCAGGGAGATCCTCCTGATCGGCGGGGCGTTCTCTTCCGCGAGGGCGCGGCCGGCCTTCTCGATCTCCTCCCGGCTCATCGGCGGTTTGGGCGGAGCGTGCGCGGCGGGTGGGGCATCGGTGAGTGCTTCGGGCAGGTCTTTCGCGACTTCCAACAGCTTTTTCCGGGCTTCCTCCACGGACTTTTCCTGCTCGGCCACCTGCTTTTTCAGTTCGGCGAGACTAGCCTCGGATTCGCGGTTCATCGACTCGGCCAAGTAGCCCGCAAACTCCCGGAGAATCGCGTCCGACACTTCCCGGGCACGCTCTGGCGAGTTCTGGCGGACCCGCAGCGTCACCAGCGTCCGTTTTTCCTCATCGGTCCGGTAGAACGACACCAAGGCACGGGTTTCATCCAGCGCCTTTTCCCGATCTGCCCCTGATGCCCACTGGCGACCGGAAACCCGGACCATCGCATTGGCCAGAACATTTCCGCTCGTCAGCACTTCGCACTCGGTTGTGAAAAAACCGTAACCCACCACCTCCGGGCGCGGCGTGAAGGCGATCACCGTGGTGGCCTCGAATTGCCACGGGCGCAGCCAACTGACCGCCAGCGCCACCATGATCCCGCCAAATGTACACAATACGACTGCCCCAAGCGAAAACCCGCGTGAACGCGAAAGCATGGCGCGAGTCTTGGAAGTCCGTCGCCGCCCGGCAAGCAAAATGTCCGATTTCTCCAAAACAGGGCCGAAAACACATGTCAGAGGCACCCTCGCAACCCCTAACCGCCAAATTTCCCGCTTGTCATGGGGGTGTATGGACCATAGCCTCCGCGCATGCGTTTCAAGATTACTTTGCTGTCGCTGTGCTCCGTGCTTCTCGCCGCCCAATTGCAGGCCGCGGTTTCGCTTCCCGTTGGTGATTCGTCCGCCGCGATTCCGGCCGAGACCGATGGTCCCGCGAAAGAGGCTCTCCAAGCGTTCAAGGAAGGCCGCCACGCCAAGGCCATCGACCTCGCCAAGCCGCTCGCGGAAAAGGGCAACGCCGACGCGCTTTACATCCTCGGCTACGCCCACGAGACCGGCCAGGGCATCGAGGCGTCCCGCGACAAGGCGCTCGACTACTACCGCAAGGCCGGCGCCGCCGGGCACAAGGACGCGACCTACCGGTTGTCGTTCATTCTGCTGGCATCCGAGGACGAAAAGGAACGCACCCAGGCCCGCGAGGCGCTGGAAAAGGCGGCCAAGGATGACCCGGCTGTGGCCGGCCGGATTCTCGGTGAAGCCTACCTGCGCGGTGTGCTTTCCAAAGAAGCGGATTTCGACAAGACCGTCTTCTGGTGGACCCAGGCGTCCAACGCGGGCGATGTGCCGTCCGTGCTGCTGCTGGCCCGCCTCTACGAGGGCCAGTTCGGATTCGCCGACAAGAAGGACGCCAAAAAATCGCTCGATTTCTACTCGAAGGCGGCCGACCTCGGCAACGCCCCGGCCATGGTGGCCCTCGGATCCCGGCTGCTGAACGGCGACGAAAAAATCCGCAACGAAAAGCAAGGCCGCGAATGGCTGAAAAGGGCCATCGAGAAGAAGGAAAACAGCGCCTATCTGGCCCTCGGCGACTTCGAGGAAAACGTCAAAAAGGACCCCAAGGCCGCGCTTGCCGCCTATGAGCGCGGACGCGATGCCGGCCAGGTCGATTGCATGCTCCGCACGGCCGAGGCCTACATCGAAGGCAAAGGCACCGACAAGGATGCGGATCGCGGGATGGACGTGCTGGAAAGCGCCGCAAAGGCAGGCAGCCCGGTGGCCCACTACCGGCTCGCAATCAAGCGCCTGGCCGCCGAAAAACCCGACATGCTGCTTTGCTACGGCCATCTTCTGGTTGCCGCATCCGGTGGCGTGATCGACGCCCAGCACGACCTCGCGCTGCTCTACATTTCCGGCAAACTGGCCGCACAGGACGCCGCCGCCGGGGTGGCTTGGCTCACCCGCGCCGCCCAGGGAGGCAACGCCCAATCCCAGTTCACCCTCGCCGGTCTCTATCTGGAAGGAAACGGCGTGCAACGCAATATGAACAACGCCGGGCAGCTCTACTCGCTCGCCGCCAACCAAGGCCACGCGGCGGCCACCTTCGCCCTCGCCCAACTGCACGGCAAAGGCGTCGGCACCGACGTGAACCCCATCAAAGCCTGGGCGCTCGCCACCCTCGCCGACGAACGCGGCGAAAAATCCGCCAAAGCCTACGCCACCGAGCTGGAAGCCAAGTTCGACGACAAACAAAAAGCCGCTGCCAAACAGGAACTCGCGGACATCAAGGCCGGCAAGGCCCCGAAACCCGCCGACAAGCCCGCGGACAAACCGGCCGACCCGAATGCGAAGCCGACGCTGCCCGCTCCGGTCAAACCGTAATATTCCACCACCCCGAAGGGCGCCCGAACGGCGCCCTTCGCGCTTTCAGGGACCAGCCTGACCATCCGTCCCGCCATGAGTGCCTCCTCAGACCGCCATTCGATCCGCCCCGGTTTCGCGGCGGCCATCCGGGATGTCCGCCAACGGTTTTTCCAACGCGATCCGGCCCGCTGGCCGGTCTTTTCGCTGGCCCCGTTTTCCGACGTCATCGCCTTCCGCGCCCGGTCGCTTCCACCTAACGAGAAAGTCGAAGCCTATCCCGGCGGACGGGAGCTTTCGGAGCGTCTCCACGCGCTCGACCGGGTGCCTCAACGGATACCCGGCGCCAACGATCCCGCGGATCCGCTGGTCGCCTTCGCCGCCGCCCTATCAAAGAACTGGGAAAGCCCGCTGAGCGTTGAAAACGTCGCCACCCAATCGTCGGATCCCGCGATCATGGGCGCGATGCTCGGCAGCCTCGCCAACCCCAATCTGGTCCATCCGGAATACGCCGGGATGGCGGTCGAACTGGAACACGCGGTGATCCGCCAGATCGCCAGCCAGACCGGCTGGGACCCCGCCAAAGCGACCGGTATTTTCACCCAGGGCGGGACGTTCTGCAATCTCTACGGGTATTTGCTAGGCATTCGCAAGAACCTCCCCCTCGCCCGCGAATACGGCCTCGAACACGGGCTCGACTACCGGATCATCAATTCCCAGGGCGGCCATTACTCCAACACCACCAACCTGTCGTTGCTAGGCGTGAACCTCCGCCGCAAGACGATCCGCATCCGGATCACCGACGACAACGACATGGACATGGCGGATCTGGAATGCCAACTCCGCGCCTGTTTCCAACTCGGCTGCGTGGTGCCCACTATCATGCTGACCATGGGCACCACCGACACCTTCGCCATCGATCAGGTGAAGCCGGTCCGCGACCTCTGCGACCGGCTCTGCGAGCAATACGAAATCACCGCCAAGCCCCACCTCCACGTCGATGCCGCCGTCGGCTGGCCGCTGATCTTTTTCCTGGAATACGACTTCGACCGCAACCCGCTGGAAATCAACGAACCCACGCTGGAAGGCCTGCGGCGCAACACCGGACGTTTCCGCGAACTGCGCCACGCGGATTCCTACACCGTGGATTTCCACAAATGGGGCTATGTCCCCTACACGTCCAGCCTGGTGATGATCCGCGACCGGCAGGATCTAACCGCGCTGGAGCACGATCCGGAAAATTTCACCTATTTCGAGAAGGACACCGAGGGCCAGACCCACCTTCATTCCACCATCGAGTGCTCGCGCGGCGGGGTCGGCATGTTCGCCGCGGCCAATAGCCTGGCCCACCTCGGCGTGGAAGGCCACCAATTGCTCGTGGCCAATTCGCTGCAGAACGCGAACTACTTCCGCCACCGGCTGGCCGCCACGCCGGGCGTGATGGTGCTGGCTCCGGGAAACCAGGGACCCAGCGCCGGTTTCCGGCTTTACGATCCCGCGCAAGTCGCCGATCCGGACGCGGAGTTCGCCCTTGAATACGCCGTCAACGACACCCCCGACTGGCTGGATCGCGTGACCCGCAACAACCACTATCACCGCCAGGCGTTCCTCCGCCGCGGCAAGCGCACGCTCTACACCAACTACGTCCAAAGCGCCGCCCACACCGACTACGACGCCCACGGCCGCTACCGGATCCTGCCGGGCGAAAAGGCGGTTTTCATGAACCCCCTGACGAGCTTTGGCGACATCGACGCGTTCATCGGACGGATCCACGGGTGACAGGGCGGTTAGACGCGGGTTTCCACGTGTCGGAGTCCGCAAAAATTGCGGTGGAAAGTGCTTGCGTTCACCGCTCGGGGGGCTAGTATTCACGCAACTGCTGTGTGCGTTCAATCTGGTTGCTAGCCCGAACCGATAGAATGAAACCGGGAGCACTCATTTTGTCATATAGGCCATGCCGTTCACCGGATCGCCGAAACAGACAAAACGCTCCCACTTGTTGAGCTTCAGGAACGTGGCTCATAGCGCCATGAACGGCACAGCGGTTATTTTTTCCCCGGATCGGTGTTGCGTTTCTCCGTGATTCGGGCAAGCTGAGCGCGGTAATATATGAAATTCCATGGCGCTGAGATCCCGACCCTGCTGGCCCTGATGGCGCTTGTCGCCGTGGCGGACAACCCCGCCGAGGCCCCGCCCCAAGCCGCCGCCGGAGAGCAACCGTCGATCACGGACCTCATCACATCCATGGCCGATGAGAGTTTCCCGGCACGCGAGAACGCAACCCGCAAGCTATGGGAGATGGGCGATGCCGCCATTCCGGCCCTCAAACAAGCCGCCGAAGGCACCGATCCCGAGATCGCGTTCCGGGCCCGCGACATTCTCCGCAAACTCGAACTTTTCATCCTGCCAGGCACCGATCCCGCGGTGATCTCCCTCGTGGAACGCTACAAGCAAGCCAATCCATCCCAAAAACCCAACATCATGGAGGCGCTGCGGGCGAAACGCGCCTACCGGCAGGTTCTCAAACTCTACGCTGCGGAAACCGACGCCAAACTGCGGAACAACTTGAAAAGCATGGTGGAAGGTCTCGCGAGTTTCGCCGCCCGCGAGGCGATCCTGGCCGGGAACGCGGCAGAGGCCCGGACCATGCTCGAACTCGCTCCCGCGGAAGATCAGGGACTGATGACGCTTGCCGCCTTCCACCGCGCCAACGGAACCCTGAAAGCGGAACTCGAACGGGCGAAATCCTCCAAAGCCCCCGGCGCCGCCGCATGGAGGGCCGCGCTCCACCGCGCGGCCGGAAACATCGCCGAAGCCCGGAATGCGGCCGTCGATGCCGGAAAACCGGAGATCGCCTCCCTCATGGCGATGTTCGAAGGCGATCCCCTACCCTGGCTCGAATTCGGATCCACACGGAACCCTTCGTCCCTTGACCTCTACACCCCGCTCGCTATCAAGCGTTGGAATGGCCGCATTCCGGGAACCCCGGACATCGCAGGCATCGTCAACCGACTCAATTCCCGCAACACCGCCACCCGCGCCCTGGCATTCGGCGCGCTGAGCTTGTTAGGCGAGCCCTCGCTGGCCGAATCGTCGCTGGCAAAGGTCGATCCTCTCTCCGCATTCGATTCCCTGGACTCCAACGAACGCGTCGAGGACGCGCTCAAGGCGCTTCATATCAACCCTGAAAAGCCTGATTACACCCAATGGGCCGCGTCACGGTTCGCCCAACTTCTGAAAGACTCCGACGAAGCGGAAAACGAGACGATCGAACTTGCCGCGCTGGCGAACTTTCTCGAAAGCCGGGGGCTCCACAAGGAACTCCGGGAAGCCTTCGACAAACCGCTGGCCGAACTCGCGGAAAAGGACATCGACGCGTTTTCCGAAATCGCCCGTGCGATGTGCGGCCGCGGCCTCCGCCGGACCGGCGCGATCGGCCCTATTCTTCGTGTCGCTCCGGAATGGGCGGGTGATGATGACGACCGCTGGGATGACATTCTGGTCGCGGTCTTCGGAGACAACGACGACACGATGGCATCCTGGACGCTGCTTTCGCAGATCGATCCGAAAGCCAGCCGCAAGGATCGTTTCGCGGGAATGTGTGCCATGGCCGGGCTTGGAATCGACCCGGATGGCCTCCGCAAGCGCTGGCTCACCCTCCTCTGGAAACACGTCGCCCAAACTCCTCCCGGGCAACGTCCCACCGTGTTGAAACTCGCCGGATTTTTGCTGGGATCCTATCCGGACCTCGACAGCCAACTGAAACTCATCGATCTGCGGGAAAAGGGCAAACCCGCGGAGGACGCGGATGAGGATGAAGCGAATCCGGAGGAAGAAGTCGATCCCATGGCGGAGGATTTGGAAAGCGGTGTCGAACTGAGCACCGCTGCCATCGACATGGTCTATCTGGCCGCTGCCGACCGCTGGAACGAAGCGGCCCAACTCGCGCTTAAGTTGCTGGACGCCAACAAGGGGCGCGCCAAGACCCGCGCCGACCTTCACGCCTACGCCGCTGCGTGCCTCCGCCGGGCCGGTAAGGAGAAAGAGGCCGCGGCGCACGAGATTTGGGTGGAAAAGCTCGCGCTTGGGGAAAGCGACGTCGCAAAGCGCATCGCGGGAGCCTACGCGTTTGGAGACGATTACGAACGGAGTGCCACCTGGTGGTGGCGGGCCGTGCTCGAAGCCGATCCCGGGGCCCACAGTTTCGTGGACACACTGGATGACTTCGCCACCCTGCAACTCGAACGGGGCAAGTGGAAATTGGCCGCGGCCTCCTTCGAGGTCGTCGCCCAACTTTACGGCAAGTCCCCTTACGGATTCCAAGTCCAGACGGCTCTGCTGCGGATTCGCCAGCAGGCGGATCTCGCCCGTGCCATGGACCTTCTCCAAACCGACCGCGAACGGGCGGTTTCCATGCTGGCGCGCTGCCACGGCATCGACCCCTGCGGTGCCACCTTGGCGGATCACTTCTTCCCCGCCCTGCGGGCCGCCGGACTTACCCGCGAACATGACCGCTGGTTCCAGCTTTCCTGGGATCGGCTGCAATCGGTGATCAAACGGTTCCCCGGCTCCCACAACACCCGCAATTCGGCCGCATGGCTCGCCGCCAGAGCCGCCCGAAAGCTCGACGCCGCCCAATCCGATTCCGAGAAAGCCCTGGCCATCTGCCCGGATCAGGGAGCCTATCTGGATACCATGGCCGAGATCCAGTTCGCCAAAGGACGCCGGGAAGAGGCCATCAGTTGGTCCGAACGGGCGATCAAGAGCCGCCCCACCGACTCCGCCCTGCGCCGCCAGTTGCTGCGCTTCCGCAACGACCCGTTCCCGAAATAGGCCGCACCGTCCCCGATGAGGCGAATTCTCCAAGGCATCCTGCTCCGGGTCACCGCGGTGCCCCTGTTGCTCCTGCTTCAGGGACCGTCGATGCTGGTGCAGGAGGTGGCCTGGGCCTCCATGCTGGTCAAATACTCCCGCGACAAGGGACTTTCGCGCGGCGTGGTGGAGACCTTTGATGGAAAACACCCTTGCCCGCTTTGCCGGAAGGCTCAGGAAATCCGGAAGAAAGAACAACAGAAAAGCCCGGAAACCCCCGCGCCTACCAACCGGCGTCTCGCAATGAACTGGGGGGATATGCTCGTCCCTGGCCCGATTGTCTTGCAACCGCCGGCCGGCAGATCCGTCCGATACCCCGTTCCCGCATGGATCTCCCGCTGGACCCTCCGGAACGGCGGACCGCCGCCCCATCCGCCACCCGAAACGGCCTAGCACCCACCGCCGAAGCCGTCACGAGCGAACGTTTCCGCACCAATTGTCAGGCGCGGGAAAATTGGCCGCACACAGGTGTGCGGATCCATGGCGAACGCCCGTTCCGCCCGGTTCTCCTGATCCGGCCGGTCATGGCATCGGTATGCCAAAACGGTCCGTACAGGGCCATATTTCGCCTTTTCTCCATGCGTCACGCGCCCCAACCCGCGCCGTGCGGGCGGTGTCGGACGCTCCCATCCAACTTCAAAACATCCATGTCAACTTCCGATCTAACCATCACATCCAACCGCTATCTAACCTCATTTTGCGTCGCCGCCGCAATCACTCCATCCATTTTCGCCGCCGAACCTCCGCCGTCCCTGAAACCGCTCTACGTCCGCGCGAACAGCCTCACCGAACCATGGTCCCCGCGGGAAACCGTCGTCGGCGCCACAACCGGGCCGTTTGCCGACGCCGCCGACCTCGCCGGCGAATTGCCCGGCGCCGCCGTGGTCCGCAACGGCGCCCTGACCGGCATCATGCAGCTTCGCGGCCTATCCGGAGACCGCGTCGGCGTCCGGGTGAACGGCATGTCCATCACCCCGGCCTGCCCGAACCACATGGACCCGCCGATGCACTACGCGGACGCCGGGGATGGCGACCGTCTAACCGTCTCTGCCGGGATCAGCCCGGTCAGCGAAGGCGGCGATCACATCGGGGGCATGGTCACCCTCCGCCGCTCCGATCCGGAATTTTCAAAAGCACCCGGGGTTTCCGGACGACTGGGAACATCGTTTCTGGGCAACCAGAACGCGTTCCTGCTGAACGGAGCCATCGGATACTCAACCCCCGATCTGGCTATCAACTACCGGGGATCCGCCGCCACCGCCGACGATCTCAGGTTTCCCGGTGGAACCGTCCGCGATAGCGGCTACGACCTGATGCGCCACGATCTGACAACCGCCTGGCGCACTTCCGCGGGCTTCGTCGAAGTGGACGCGGGAGCCTCATTCACCCGCGACGCGGGCACTCCCGCCCTGCCAATGGACATGATCGAGGACGACTCGTGGCATTTCGGTTTGCGCTCCCGCCATGAAATCGGCCGGGCAACGATCGACAACCGCGTCTATCTGCACAGCGTGGACCATCTGATGGACAACCACTCCCAGCGCCCGCTGCCGGTCGGTTCGATGGCAATGGACGCTCCGGCCACCAGCGGGGATTTCGGCATCGATTCGAGAATCGCGATCGCCGACGGTCCTAACACATGGCGCGCCGGCGTGGACTACCACCGCGCGGAATTCGATGCCGAGCAGATCGCGGTCGCCACCGGCATGCTCCGGGATACCTTCCGTGACAACCGCAGGACAAGAACCGGCGTCCACCTCGATTGGGAACGCCGCTGGCGGGACCAATGGTCCAGCCGCATCGGTGTGCGCGGCGATTGGGTGGCCAGCGACGCGGCAGCGGTATCGAACGCGATCCTGCCCGCCCCCGGCCCCATGCGGAACGCCATTCTCGCCGATCAGGCGGAGTTCAACTCCGCAGACCGGTCGTTTGACGACCTGATGGTGGACATGGCGGCTTCCATCCGCCGCACCGCGGGCGAACACACCGCATTCGAACTGGCCGCCGCGTTCAAAAACCGCGCGCCGTCCCTCACCGAACGGTACCTGTGGACTCCCCTGAACGCCAGCGCCGGCCTCGCCGACGGCCGAACCTACATGGGCAACCTCGCCCTCGATCCGGAGAGCGCGTTCGAGATCGCGTTCACCTGCGAGCACCGCACCGGGCGGCTGGATCTCAGCCTGACACCGTTCTATCAATGGGTTTCCGACTACATCCAGGGAATGCCGATGGCCCGGTTGGACAGCGCCGGGCTGCCGGTTCTGCAATACCGCAATACCGACCGTGCCGACCTGTATGGCGCCGAACTCGCCGCGCGCCTGAGATTGACCGAAGAATGGACGCTCGGCACAACGGCGAGCTTCGTTCACGGTGAAAACCGGGAGACCGGAGACAGTCTCTACCGGATCGCTCCGCTGCGCGGAATGGTGGAACTGGCTTGGAACCGCGGAGCTTGGGAATCGCGTTTCGAAACCGTCTGGGCCGCCCGCCAGGATGAGGTTTCGCGGATGCAGGGAGAAACCGAAACACCGGGATACGGGATCTTCAACCTCCGGGTCGCACGCACCTTCGGCGAGCACCTGCGGATCGAGGCAGGGGTAGAAAACATCCTCGACCACCGCTACGCCGACCACCTCGGAGGCGTCAACCGCGTCGGCGGCGGCGATGTCGCCGTAGGCGCCCGGATTCCATCCGCCGGACGCTTCGGCTACGCCATGGTCGCTTGGCGGTTTTGATAGACGGAGGATTCCCGATTCCCGCATGGCCGGATCATTTGCACTCGCCGGGTTTGCAGGCTTCGGCGATTTGTTCGGTGCCGAGCACGCGGACCATCCATCCGGTTAGACCGTCGTTCGTCTTGATCTCGGTGCCCCGCTTGATGCGCTGCGAACAATGCGCATGCTGTTCGGAGCGGCCTTTCACCAGCGCATTGTGTTGTTGCGGTTGGATGATTCAGGGTTTGATCTTCTGATAGAGCGCGGGCAGCCGGGTGTGATAGAACCCGGTGACCTCCGGCTCCATTTCCGCCAGGGGTTTCACGGGGATGAGATCCATGACCGCAGCCGGAGCCAGGCCGGAGGCCAGCAGAGTGGCGACGGCGCCACCGGCCATTTGATCCAGCCCGCGTGCGATCTCGGCGTCGTCGAGCCCGAAACCCGCCGCCACTTCGCGCAGCGCCTGCAATTGGAACCAAAGATAGGTCGGCCCCATGCCGGTGAGCAGCGCGTAGCCCTCCAGCTTGCTTTCCGCGACCTCGGGATGCTCGCCCAAGGGCTCCAGCAACGCGCCCAAGGCCATCTCGTCCGCCGGAGTGATCTGCGGGGCGAACGCCACCGGGTTGAACCCGAAATCCGAAGTTCAGGGTAGTTTGGACGCTCGAATTTCCACTGAGAGACTGGGATCCACTGAGGAAACTGATTTTTTGGAGGAAAACGGGAAAGCACCGATTGATGAATGGGAGGGATTTACCCCGGATCAAAAATCACTTCAGTGGGATCAGTGATTTTCAGTTCATCAGTGGAAAAAATGGATGCCCGGGGTCATGCCAACTGCCGATTTCGGGTTGAACCCGCCGCCGATGAATCCGATGGTCTTTGCGGTCATGGTCATGTTCCTTTCGTGGTTTGTCGCGGTTGGTTTGTTAGTTCGGGCAATGGAAGGTGGCGGGTGCTCAGGGCAGGATGACCAGCGTGTCCCGCGCGGTGAGATAGAGTCCGGCGAGGAGCAGGAGTCCGCCGGTGATTTTCAGAATCCACGGTTGGGCGCGGGTGATCCCGCCGGCCAGGTTCGACGCGGCGCGGGTGCTGAAGATCATCACCAGCGCGAACACCGCCACCGGCACGGCCGTGCCGATGCCGTAGAGCGTCACAGGCAGCAGGATGTTGCCGCTGCCGAGCGCCAGCGGAATCAGACTTCCGAAAAACAAGGCCGCGGACACCGGGCAGAACGACAGGGCGAAGACAAATCCGAGAATCAACTCGCCCAGCAACCCGCGCGACGCCCATTTCTCCGCGCTGGCCTGACTGGAAAACGACATGCTGATAGGCAGCGAAAGCAAACCTAACAACAACATCCCGGTCAGAATCAGCAAAGGTCCCAACAACGGCGTCATCCAGCGCTGCAAACCCTGCGAGATGGCTGGCGCGGAGGCCAGCCCGAGCGCGAGCAGGCCGGCGATGGCCGCATACGCGCCGATCCGCCCCAGCGTGTAGGCCAGCGTGCCGGCGATGGCGCGCCGGCGGGATTCCACCCGCCGGGCCAGGTAGGCGGTGGCGGCCAGATTGGTCGCCAGCGGGCACGGGCTCACGGCGGTGAGCAGCCCCAGCCACAGCGCGCCGCCATAGAGTGTGAGTTCGGGGGTCATGGGCCCAGAAACTTTCTAATCGGTTCGGCTAGGTAAGAGCGGAAAGCATCCGGCGCGTCCAGATAGTCCCAAACCTTGTCCATCGCCGCCCATTCGGTTTCCTTGCCATCCACGCGATGGCTGAGCACGACGGTTTTTGAAGTCAGCTTGTAGGCACCGACATAATGATGATTGGCCGGCTCGCCGGTATCGACCACGCGGAAGATGAGCTTCTTGTTAGCGAGTTCGGCGGGAAAATCCTTCTCCGCCGTTTCGCGGGTCAGGTCTTCTATTTTCTTGCACGAGACACAGCGGGGACCGGAGATGAAATAGGTCATCACCACCTGGTTTCCGGAGACGACCGGCAGGTTCTCGGCGGGTATTGGGGCTGCGGCGGACTGTTCGATCACCTTGGATTTCCGGTATTCCCGGTTGCCCCAGACGGCGATGCTGCCGAGCGCCACCACCAGCAACACGCCACGGATGATTTGTTTCGCGATCATGGGTTCAACAGTGTTTTGGGGTTGTTCAGGATTGGAGGAGTTTCTCAAGGTCGGCGTCCGACGGGACTTTCCCGGCCACCTTGAGTTTTCCATCCACAACCAATGCCGGGGTGATCATCACGCCGAAGTCGGCGAAACGCATGAAGTCGGTGACTTTCTCAAGTTCATAGTCGAGCCCGAGCCGGTCCGCGGCGGCTTGGGTGGCGAGCGTCAGGTTGTTGCATTTGGCACAGCCGGTTCCGAGGATTTGGATCTTCATGGTGTTCAGCCAGAGGTTGGTGGTTAGAAAAAAAACGCGCCGAAGGCCCAGCCGGTGACGGTTGAGAGGCCGACAGTGAGGCCGACAAACGCAAGCGCCTTGCGGGTGCCGAGGATCGAGCGGATGACGATCATGTTCGGCAGGCTGAGCGCCGGGCCGGCGAGAAGCAGCGCGAGTGCGGGTCCCTTGCCCATGCCGCTGCCCAACAGACCCTGGATCACCGGAATCTCGGTGAGCGTCGCGAAGTACATCAGGGCGCCGGCCACGGCCGCGAAGGCATTGGCTCCGAACGAGTTGCCGCCCAACAGCGAAGTGATCCATTCCGAGGGGATCAGGCCCTCCTGCCCCGGCCTGCCTAGCAAAAATCCGGCCACCAGCACGCCGCCAACCAACAGCGGAATGATCTGCTTTGCAAACGACCACGTCTGATCGAACCACTCGCCGAGTTCGCCGCCCTTGCCCGCGGTCATCCAGGCCAGACCCGCCGTCGCGGCCAGAAACGCCGCCTCCGGCCGACCGGTTAGCGTCCCGGCGGCGACCGTGACAATGGCGGTGGCCAGCACCTGCCACGCGGGCCGTCCGTGCCAGCGCCACAGCATGAGACCTAGCAGAATTGCGAACCCGCCGGTCAGCGGCCATTTCACCGCGTGCACGGTGCCGAAGCCCCCCGGATCCCCCGCCCCGCCCCAGTTGGCGAACACCAGGATACCTACCAGCGCGGCGATGAAAGAAGTCGTCTGCCATAACGGACGGTGCGGATCATCCTCGGGAAGCTGCATGGCGGCGGCTTGCCGTTGCCGCTCCTCCTTGCGGAACAGCCAGGCCATGGCCACGCCGATAACCACGCTGAAAGCCACCGCCGCCACCGCCCGCGCCAAGCCGATTTCCCATCCCAGGATGCGTGCGGTTAGAATGATCGCCAGCGCGTTGATCGCCGGACCGGAGTAGAGAAACGCGGTGGCTGGTCCCAGCCCGGCACCCAACCGGTAGATCCCGGCAAACAGCGGCAGCACGGTGCAGGAGCAAACCGCCAGGATGGTTCCGGAAACCGAGGCCACACCGTAGGCGACCAGCGGCCTGGCCTTGCCGCCCAAATAACGAATCACCGAATTCTGGCTGATGAACGCCCCGATCGCGCCGGCGATGAAAAACGCGGGCACCAGACAGAGGATCACATGCTCGCGGGCATACCATTTCGCCAGTTCCAGCGATTCCTTCACCGCGTCATCGAAGCGCGGCGTGCCCACCGGCAGGAAATACAACAGTGATAGGATTCCCACCAGCCATCCGGCGGTTTTCAGTTCGGCGCTGGGAAGCTTCACACCGTCACCTCCATCGCCCGCGTTGTCTGTTGCTGCACGCAGAATGAAATCTCCGCCACGCATGGCAGCAGCAGGCGGTAGAAGATCTTCTGCCCCCGGCGCTCGTCCCGAATCACCCCGGCATTCTTCAACACCAACAAATGCTGCGACACGGTCGGCCCGCTAACGCTCGCCACCTCGCTGAGCCCCAGCAATTCGCACACACAGCACTCGCCACGAGCCAACCGCCGCACCATCGCCAACCTCACCGGGTGCCCCAGTGCCTTGAATACCGCCGCCTGCTCGCGCAAAGTCATGTGGAGAGATTTAGCTAAATTACGAATTATGCAAATCATTTCTTCGGAAATTTCTGTCCGCCGCAATCCGGCAGTGGTGTGACCGGGGAAGAACCACCATGGAAAGGCCGGGCACCACGCGTAGCCTAACGGACCTATCTCGCTACACAGCCTGATGCGGATTAACCCGAAATCCGAAGTTCGAGGTTGTCTGGACGCTCGATTTACCGCTGAAACACTGAGTACCGCTGAATTCGCTGAGTTTTGTTTGATCAAATTGCCCGCACCGGATGGTGAATCGGATTCGATCCGATTTTTGTAGCCTCAATTTCAGTGGCTTCAGCGGTCCTCCGCGTTTGATCCCGCCTTCCGGCGGTCCCCCTTCGGGGCTGCCGCTTCGCGCCAGTCTATCTCGCATCCGCTCGGTTCAGCGGTTCAACGGGAGCGCACTGTAGCTCCCAACTTCGGATCTTGGGTTAAACCGCAAGCGTCCTGTTGCCATTTTCCATAGGAGCCGAGCACGCGGTGCTGGGCGCGTCAATCCGCGGCATTCTCAAGTTCGTCCGCCTCCCAGACCACGGATGCCTCGGCCTTGGCCTCGGCGAGGACATCAAGGGTGTCGTGCAGAGCGCACCAATGTTCGATGTAGGGCCAGTCGAGGGATATCCCTTGAACCTGCATGACCGCCACGGTGTCGGTGAAATCCTTTGGGCGCTTTGCGCCGCGGCTCCAGCGGAGCTTCTGGATGATGACATCTTCGGCGGTCGGCAACGCGACTTCCACGCCCGGGAAAATGGTTTGGCGAATCCGGCGATCAAACCGCATCCGGTCGTGGGCATCTTCACTCAGGCGGAAAAGCTCGATCTGAAAAAAACTGCCTTTGACCCGAAGCAACTCGCGTTGGGTGGCGGTTACCATTTCGAAGCCCATCTGTTCCTCCAGCTCGATGCCGTCGGGAAGAAGCGAAGGCAAACGACTCCACCCTTGGGCATCAAGACGAACCACCAGATCGGCGTCTTTGGTCATCCGCGGAATGCCGTAGAAATTCGAAGAATAGGAACCCACGATCATGTACGGGACTCCCGCGGCTTCAAAGGCCGACACCAACTTGAGCAATGAATCCGTGCCAGTCATCGGGTCAGACGGTCCGCGAGTTCAAGGCGACGCTGAAGTTCCCGCCTTTTCTCCGATTCACTGGCATCGGGATGTTGGGCGGCGATACCCGCCAGGCTCCATGCGCAAGCCTCTTCGAACAACTCGAAACCGGCGAGCAACTTCGCCCGTGCCGACATCCTCCGCGCCTGTCTCACTTTCGCGAGCAGGGCGAAGCGCGCGTCGTCGGCGATCCGGGAGTCCATGCCAGGAAAGCTAGCCCGAAGGATGCCGCGATGCAAGCCGGAGTTTCGGGACCGGCTGCCAGACATGCTTGAAGCGCCGATTTCGGGTTCATCACACCTATTTCCCGGAGAAACGGATGAGCCGCCGAACGGTCGGGGACCCTTGACACGGTGGGCTAACGTCAATAGCCTCGGCACCATGTCCGGGACGGCGCATACGAGAAAATGACAACTGTACTGATGATCGCGTTCTGGGCGCTCCTGATCGGGTTGGCGTTCTGGTGTTTCCTGAAAGGCGGAAGGCCCGGTGGAGGCTGTGGCGGTTGTGGCGGCTGCGGTTCATCCGCCGGCCATTGTGGCACGGGTAGTGGAGATCCTGCGGCGGAGGATCTCCGGGTGCAATTCCTGGAGGCGAAGGACCTCGGACCTTGCGCGGATTGCGGGCAGATGACGCGATCGGTCGCCGGAGACCTCTGGATCGGAGATCTCCGCATCGCCGTGTTTTGGGTCACTTGGACCGATGGAAGATCGAGACATCCCGCGTTCATCGATCTGATTCTGGGTGAGATCGACCGCGATGCCGCACCCGAGGAGCGGGTCGGCATTTCGCTGTGCTACCGCAATGACGGGGCATGCCAGGAAATCGAGATCATCGACGCCGAGGGACGCGCGTTCACGGAATGGGCGGGCCCGGGAAGGGGCTTGCCGAAAAACCGGGTGATCGGCACGCCGCTGGAGCGGGAGGCGCTCGATTTGGCCGAACACATCCTGGGCAGCGACCCACGCTTTGCCGGAATCGAAACCGTGGTCTGAGGCAATGCGGCCGATGATTTGAATCCGAAAGCCGAAGTTGAAGGTTATTTGTGGCCCCATTTAACCGCTGAAGCGCTGAGTTCCGCTGAAGCCGCTGAAATGGAGACAACAAGAATCAACCGGAACCCGATTCATCCTTCGGTGTTGGCTTTCCGGTCAATCCAATCTCAGCGAACTCAGCGGTTCTCAGCGCTTCAGCGGTAAACCGAGCTTCCAAATCTTCTTGAACTTCGGATTTCGGGTTCAATGGGACCACATAATGGCGTTCCACTTCGGATTCTGGGTTGAAATCATGTCCGTTTCTCGTTCTATCCTGACGCTGACGCCCTGACGGGTTGCGGTTTTGGCAAGGCGAACGAAATCCCGAAGGTCAGCATGAGCAACACCGCTGAGGCCGCAAGACAAGCGATCAATCCACCGGTTTCCCCGCTGCGGATTCCGATCTGATAGAGCCATCCGGATAGAATCGTCCCGGCCAGGCGGCCGCAGGCGTTGCCCATGTAGTAGATGCCCACATTGAGCGCGACTTTGTCCCGGTCCGTGTAGGCGAGGATCAGGAAAGAATGCACGGCGGAATTCAGCGCGAAGACAATGCCGAAAAGGACCAACCCGCAGATGACGACGGTGGCGGGGCTAAGGTTGCCGTAAAGAGCTGCCGCGATGCCAACGGGGATCAGCGCGAGCAGAAACGCGAGCTTGGTGGCGGTGCCGCCGCTGGGATCCGCTTTGCCACGCAGGATCACCGGCGCGGCAGCTTGGACGGCTCCATACCCGATCACCCACAGCGCCATGAAACCTCCGGCCTGCCAGAATTTCCATCCGAGAACGGACGATAGGAACACCGGCAGCGCCACCACGAACCACACATCCCGCGCTCCGAACAGAAACATCCGGGCGATGGAAAGCAGGTTCACCGATCGGTTGCGCGAAAACAGATGATGGAACCTGGTCTTCCGGTTCGCCTCACCCAGACCACCCCGCAGCATGACGGCCGCCACCACCAACGCCATCCCCACCAACGACGCGATGATCCATACCGACATCTGGAAACCCACCATGGACAGCAGCAGGCTGCCCGCGAAAAAGCCGACGCCCTTGAGCGCGTTCTTGCTGCCGGTGAGCAACGCCACCCAGCGGTAGAGCCGACCCTCCCCTTCCCCGGCGACGAGTTTCACCGCGCTCTTGCTGCTCATCTTGGTTAGATCCTTGGCGATCCCGGACAATGCCTGGGATGCCATCACATAAGTCACTGTCAGCAAACCCGGTGGCATCAGCGCGAGCATGGAAAGCGCGACCAACTGGGTTCCCAACCCCATGAACAGCGTGCTTTTCAACCCGAACCGCGTCGCCAGATAGCCGCCGCACAGGTTGGTCACCACTCCGAAAAACTCGTAAAACAAGAACAACGACGCCACCTGGAAGGCGCCGAAGCCGAGTTGATAGAAATAAAACAGCACCAGCATCCGGATCGCGCCGTCCGCGAGCGTGTCCGCCCAATAGGCGAGCGTGACCACCGCATAGTTGCGCACGGAGGAGTCGGCGGAGGGCTTGTTGGGGGCGGTCATGGCGAAGCCGGGAGTGAAATTCGCGGGATCAACCTGGCGAGGATTCCCCTCAGACAGAAGACTGTGAGACAGAAGACAGAAGACTGGAAAACCTGCTCTAACATACGCGATTTCAAGAATTCAAGAATGCAGCTTGGAGGCCACCAGGCGCGCCAGTTCGGCATAGCGGCTGGCGTAACCCCACTCGTTGTCATACCAGGCCAGGATCTTCACCTGGGTGCCGTTGGTGACCATGGTGGAAGGGGCGTCGATGATCGACGAACGCGGATCGTCCTTGTAATCCACCGACACCAGCGGGCGGGTTTCAAATCCCAGAATCCCCTTAAGCGGACCTTCGGCGGCGGCTTGCAGCAGCGCGTTCACCTCCGCCACCGAGGTTTCGCGAACCACCTCGAACACACAGTCAGTTAGAGAGGCGTTGAGCAACGGCACCCGGACCGCCACGCCATCGAGTTTCCCTAGCAATTCGGGAAAAATCATCCCGATCGCGGTCGCCGAGCCCGTGGAAGTGGGGATTAGCGACAAACTCGAAGCGCGCGCCCGGCGCAGGTCCTTGTGCGGCGTATCGAGGATCGACTGGGTATTGGTCATGTCATGGATCGTGGTGATCATCCCGTGTTTGATGCCGATTCCCTCATGGATCACCTTCACCACCGGCGCGAGGCAGTTGGTGGTGCATGACGCGGCGGTCAGGATATGATGGCGCTCGGGCTGATAGAGAGAATCATTCACCCCCATGACCACATTGAGCGCGCCGGATTTCACCGGCGCGGCGACGATCACCTTTTTCACCCCGACCTTGAAATAGGCGTCCAGTTGCTCCGGCTTGCGGAACTTGCCGCTGGCCTCGAGCACGATGTCCACCCCGAGATCGCCCCAGGGCACTTTGGAAAAATCCTTCTCGCTGGTGTGCCCGAGGACCTTCCCCTCGATGACAACCTTGTCCGGCTCACCGCAGATGCCGCGCGACCAGCGGCCGTGAACCGAGTCGAACTCCAACAGATGCGCGGATACCACTCCATCGCCTCCGGTTTCGTTCAGGTGGACGAATTCGAGTTCCGGAAAATCCCATCCGGCGCGGAGAGCCAACCGGCCCATCCGCCCGAATCCGTTGATGCCGATGCGTGTTTTCATTGATGCTGTACGATGACGGTTGGAAAATCGGAGCGGATATCGGTCAGAGTTCAGGGTGCCTGGGGTCCGCACGCCTTGCCGCGGATCCGCTTGAGCACGGCGAGGTCGGTGCGGAACACCTTGGTATCGAACACGCAGTCCTGGAGACAGGCGAGATTGGCCACCAGTTCGCGGCTCGGCTTGGCGGGCAGCGAATAAATGCGCCAGGTCCCCCGCGTTGCCACCTCCACCATCCCGTGGCGGCGCAGATAGGCCAACTGCTGCGAGGTCCTGACCGAACCGATCCCCAGCACCTGTTCGATATGACACACACATTGCGGCTCCACCCGCAGCAGATTGAGAATCCGCAGGCGGTTGAGATCGCAGAGACATTTGTAAATCCCGATGACGGAATCGGCTTGGTGGGATACGGCGGGCATGGCGCACCTTAACTACGCGCCCATTTATTTAAGCGCAAGATTAAGAACTTATCCGTAAATAATGATGGTTTTCCGCCAGCAGATCAGCGCGGCTGCCAGCGACAGGAGTCCCAAATAGGATTTCTCCGTCTTCTCAAAGCTCACCAGCAGCTTTCGCCAGCGGTTGAGCC
>JAFLEH010000042.1 GCA_017301995.1 Verrucomicrobiota bacterium
GCAGCAGTGATTCAAGATGAAGGGCTTGATCGGTTGTCAGCAATAGAGGTTGGGAAATCCGGGCCATGACTGGATCATAGCAGATACTGTGCCAAATGCACAGTTATTTCGCGAACGTTGCACTAGTACCCCGCCGCCTCCGCCACAAGGGGAATCTTCCGGACCGCGCGGATTCGATGGTCCGCCGCCGGGCGTGTCCGGTGGTTCGTAAGCGCTCAACAGAGCACCTCTCGCATTTTTACCATAGATGCGGGAGCTATGGCTCCTATGCGATGCGGGCTTCCGCGGTTTGGAGGGCGGTGGGACGGGTCTTGATCCATTCGCACGGCAGCAGGGCGGCGAGTTGCTCCGGCGGCGGGTTGTGCGTCAGCTTTTCAAAGACCCACTCGAAGTAGGCGAACGGGTCGGAACCGTGGCGGCGCACCTGCTCGACGAAGGTGTAGATGACCGCGCTGCGCCAACCGGTGTGCTCCCCGCCGATGAACATCCAGTTCTTGTGACCGAGCTTGGTGGGCCGGATGGCGTTTTCGGTCCGGTTGTTGTCAAAGCGGACCTGGCCATCCAGGAAACAGGGTTCGAGGTGTGGCATTTGTTCGATGGGGTAAAAAAGGGACAAAAAGGGACAGTCACTTTGTAGAAGAATCCCTTTGACATTTCTCCCGGCCGCCCCTATTCTTCCCCCGCCATGAGACGCGCGCGCTGGATCATCAAACCGAAGCCGGAGTCACGGAAACCGGTCATCTACCACTGTATCAGCCGGGTGGTGAACCGGGATTTCGTGTTCCAAGCCACTGAAAAAGAGCAGCTTCGGATGTTCATGCGGATGTATGAGGTGTTCTCGGGCAACCGGGTGCTGTCCTATTGTTTCATGTCCAACCACATCCACCTGCTGCTGGAAATCGTCCCGGCTGCCCCGGAGGGGATAAGCGACGCGGAACTGCTGCGCCGCCTGCGGGCCATCCACTCCGAGGCCCAGGTGGCGGAGGTGGCCAAGGAACTGGCGGAGGCCCGCAAGGCGGTGGCCGAGGGACGGACCGCGGAGTCCCTCGTGCAGGCGATTCACGCCCGTTTCACCTTCCGGATGCACGATCTGAGCCAGTTCATGAAGAGTTTCATGCAACGCTACACCCAATGGCATAACGGTGCCCACCGGCGTAAGGGCCGGTTGTGGGAGGACCGGTTCAAGAGCGTGATCGTGGAAAGCGGGATCGCGGCGCGGACGATGGCCGCCTACATCGACCTAAATCCGGTGCGTGCCGGAATGGTGGCGGATCCGGCGGGCTACCGCTGGAGCAGCTACGGCGAAGCGGTGGGCGGCGGCGCGAAAGGGAATGGAAAGAAGGCGCGGGAGGGCTTGGTTAGGGCGTGCCTGAGCCATGAGGGGGCGGGCTTCGAAGCTGAGAAATGGCAGGAGGTTTCCCGCAGGTACCGTCGGGCGATGGGGCTGGCGCTGGGGCGGAAGAGCGGCAAGGCGGAGGTGGACAAGGCCAAGGTCCGGGCCGGTCTCAACACGGAAGAGGCGCTTGCAGCCAAGGACAACGGCACGGTGTTGCCGAATCTCGGAATGGCGGCGATGCTGATGCACCGGGTGCGGTATTTTACCGATGGCGCGGTGATCGGCAGCAAGGCGTTTGTGAATGAGGCGTTTGCCAGTGCGCGGGCACGCTTCGGGCCGCGGCGCAAGGATGGTGCGAGAAAACTGCGAGGTGGTGGATCGCCGGCGGCGGGAGTGTTGTGGAGCGTGCGGGATCTGAGGGTGGGAGTTTGAGAGTGGTGCCGTCGCGTCATCCCGGAGTCCACAAAAATTCCAACAACCCGGAACCGTCGGGTTGTCGCAGTGCGCCCGGATTCCGCCAAGTGCGGTCCGAGGGGTGAGGAAATTCGCCCACTCCGGCATCCTGCATGGAGTGCCGTCGGCAAAATCCGAATCTGGGTGGCAGAACGATGTCAACCGCTGCGACAGTTTCTCCATCCGGACGGACCGCACGGTGTGGATAGCCGCGCTCCGATTAAAGGAATGTCCCTAGTTCATACTCGCGCATGATCTCCCGCACCCAGGGCGGGGTCACCACCTGCTATCTTTAAGTTCACTAAAGGAATGTCCCTAGTTCATAACCTCCCTAGTTCATAACCAACTCCGGCCGCACTCTTCGCTTGACAAAGTGCCGCCTGCGGCGGTTTATTTCCGCACCCCATACAACCCCGGCCCGGAGGGGCGTCGCGACCCTGTCCCGATCCTCCTTCGGCCGGAAAATGGGAGGCTAACATTAACTTGAAAACCGCCTAACACTGTCCAATGTACCGTAAGGGGCTCAGGTGGTGTCTTGGAAGTTTTTGATAAATCTCAATAACGTTCTAATCAGAACAACCTCAATCTAATGAATTCAAGCGTTTTCCTAGGTATATTGGTATTTCTGTTGTCAATCTTCCTGACTCCCCGTTCTGAGGGTGATGAGCCAGAGTGGAAGTTGAAGGAACTTCAGCGCAAGGAGCGGACCCAAACTGTTATTGGATCACTTGCCGGAGGAACGCTGGAAGAACGTCATGCGGCGACCGTCGAGCTTCGAGATCAATTGGTGCGAAGGCGGGATATGCCCGATTTACTCAAAGAAATCGACCGCAACCCCAGCCCGGAAGTGAAGCGATCCCTGCAGGATCTTATCTCTTTGATGAAGTCTGGGGCGCGACTCCCGACTGGAGGTTGGACTCGCGAAGATACTAGGGAGGTTTATAAAAGAGGATTTCTAAACTTGGGGTGCTCTGCGATGCGGGAATCTATAATGGGTTACCCAACGATCTGCATCAGCGACGCGCTACACATTTTCGATCTTCCAAGCGAAGCCAAGAAGCAGGCAGATGTCGTTGGTCTGATTCTCGATCTTGAACCAGGAGGACTGACACTATGCTGGGAGAAATGGACGAATATCAGCTTTCTCGGCGCTCTACCGGACATCAAGGGGCTGAACCTCTTTTTTACTTCAGTGGATGATCTAACCCCGTTGCGGGGGCTGAATAGGCTGAGCCTGCTTGAGCTCGTGGATTCCCCAGTGAGCGACCTGACGCCTCTGAAAGGGCTCCCGAGCTTAAGGGAACTCAAGCTCAACGGTACCGCCGTGACAGATCTGGCTCCACTGAACGGGCTGAAATCCCTTACCAAACTGCACTTAGAGGATACAAAAGTGAGCGACCTGACGCCTGTGAAAGGGCTGCCGGGCTTAGGGGAACTCAAGCTTCTCAATACCGAGGTAACGGATTTGGCTCCACTGATCGGGCTGAAATCCCTTACGGAGCTGCATCTAGAGAGGACAAAAGTGATCGACCTAACACCGCTGAAAGGGCTGCCGAGCTTGAGGGTGCTCAAGCTTCTCAATACCGAGGTGACAGATCTAACCACCCTGAAAGATCTGAAATCTCTTACGGAGCTGCACCTAGAGAGTTCAAAGGTGATCGACCTGACGCCGCTGAAAGAGCTGCCAAAGCTCAGGCGTCTTTACCTTCAGAGGCCAGGGGGATATGATCTGACGCCGCTGAAAGGGATGCCGGATCTCAATATATCGGCCAATACAATTTCCCAGACAAATAGTTCCGCTGCTTCACCAGCAAATAGGTTCTCCACCAAACCGGTCGATCCGGTCACCGGACTCTACTACTACGGGTACAGATGGTATGATCCGCTCACGGGCAGGCGGCCAAGCAGGGATCCAATAGGGGAAATTGGAAGAATAAATCTATACACGTTTTTGAATAATAGTGGACCAGGTGTCATCGATGTTCTTGGAAATTCAGGTGCGGTTGTATATGTAGACGACCCAGACGACAAAGAAGAGGATCAAAGCATATAAAAGCAGATCGATGAATTGGAAGAGTACATACGAAAACTGAATAAAGATATTGAAGCGCTCGACTCCAAATCTAATGAATGGTGGGACATGGTGATTTCAAAGAAGAAGCTGTTTATTAACGGAAAATATTGACATTAATATTGCTCATCAAAATCAATCCGAATATGATAAATAAATTAAACATATTGTTTTGTCTCATGCTATTATTGTGTATCAATCTTTTGATGAATTGCGCAAATGCCTCACAACCAAAACTCGTTAGTAATATCGAAGTATTTGACAGTGAAATATGCGTGCATATCTACAGCAAGAGCCATGCCAATATTGTCATGATGCTCGATCCCCGTGCAATCCGTTATGAAATAACTTACAAATCTGGAAAAGACGGGGTCATTAGGACGCTAAAGAGCGAAATCCGAAGCACACGAAATCCTAAATTATTAGGTGGTTGTGTATTCTTACCACCCTTAAAGGAGGGCGTCTCCGTTCCTACTAAATGCATTGAGACCAAAATTAGGCTACCACATTCCATTGGAGACAAGGCACTATTCAAAATTATTTCCTGGCGCTTTATTGTTAGAGCCTCGATTTTCGATCCTGCCGATTCATACAACAAAATTTTCGATGTGAACGAATGGTTTTCATCCGAGGTGCCCCTGCAAAATGACGATAGCGCTCAATAGGTGTGTGTGCAAGGTGTGTAAGGCCGAGCTTTCATCGTACCCGATTTGCCTCTGGCTATGCCGGTCAGTGCCTGCGGCAATCGTCCTATCGCCGCCAGCGCGGCTTTCCGCGTTCCACGCTCTGATCGTACTTTGCGGCCTGGGGCATCGTGAATTTTCCCGTTTTGTTCCACATCTTACAACTGACCACTCGGGAGGATCAACGGACCTTCCCTATCCGCTCCAAGCTCCGGATCGCGGGGCCTGAATGCGATTCACCCGCGTCCGACAGGCGCGCCATCCAGACTGCTAGGGCGCCCCGCCGGAAGCGGGTGGTTTCGATGTTGGTCTCCCCACGTACCTATCAGGCACGCCGGCGGCGGAACAGCAGCAAGCTGCCGATTCCACCAAGGAGAATCGCCGAAGGCTCGGGAACCACTTGGAAGTTCACTGCCGAGACTCCCGCGTTGTTGCCGTTCATCGACACGACGTATTGCGTGGGACTGAACGGGGCAAGCGAGGTCATCACTTCTCCCGAATCGACTTCCTCGTAGCCGAAGTTCACATTGATCGGAGTGGCTCCCTGGAAATTGACGACCAGGGTTTCACCGCCGTTCATGTTGATCGACTTGGTCGGGCCGCTGGATCCGGACATGGACACGATTTCCAGATGGCTGCTGTTGCCGCTGGAGAATGCGATGTTGCCGTAGCCGGGGACGTTGAGCACCAACGAGGAAGGCAGATTCGGGACGTTTGTTCCGAGTGCCAGCGATGCGAAATCAAGAGTGAACGCGGGGGCGTTCGCCATTGCCGCAACGAACATCAGGGCCGAAGCCCCAAGGGTTGTTATTTTCATGTGGGTGGGGGGATTTGGGGGGAGAGCCGGATTGCCCGCCGCACGGACTACGGAGTCAGCCAGACCACCGCAAACCGCCACGACAAACGCACTGGCGAACGGAACAATGCGGCAATCCGCCCCCAGCGCAAGGAAAATCTTCACCAACCGACGGAAAATATTTCCTGATTATATATGCTTATTGGAAGACAAACCTGATTGCAGAGGATACCAAATATTCCGAATCCCCGAATCTAACCTCCGAAAATCCCCGTCCTACCGTTCCGCGAGGGTGCCTTCGGTGACGCCGAGCTTTTCAAGCGCGTGGACGCGGTCGAGCAATAGCTGCGGAGTCAGGCGGCCGGCGAGCAAGTCCTGATAGGCGCGGATGGTGTCGGCTGCCGCCGCGGGTGACTCATCGAGCAGTTCGATCCGGAAACGGCGCAGCCCGGAGGCGAGCAGGGCGGGCAGAAAGCGCGCGCCGGTTTGGGCTCTGCCGTTGAAGACGGTGTTGCGGCAACCGACATCGGCCTGGAGGCGGTGGAGTTGGCCCACGCGGTCGCGCAGGTGGACGACGTGGTGTTCGCAAGGGCGGCCGCAGTCCTTGTAGGTGGTGCCTTGGCTGAGGAACGCGCAAAACACGCAATGCTGCATGTGGAACAGCGGCATGTGCTGGTGCAGGGTGATTTCGAACCACGCGGGCGGCGCTTTCTCCAACAAATCCAGCGCCTGGCCGATGTTGAGGTCGTATGAGAGGGTTAGAAAATCGAGTCCCGCGCGTTCCATCAGAATCCGGGCGGTTAGGGGATTCGCGACGTTGAGGGAAAAATCGCCCGCCTTCCGGAAACCGGTGCGGTGCCGGTAGTGATGGAGCGCGCCGAGGTTGCGCAGCAGCAATCCGTCGGGCGCGGCGTTTTCGATGAGCCGCAGGTAGCCGGTCTCGCCGGGCTTGAGGATGCGCGGCGTGGCGAGAAGGACGGCAGGCTGATAGACCGGGGTGGCGGCGGCGCGGACGGCCTCCACCGTTTCCCGGTAGCGGCGCGGATCCTCAAAATCGCAGTACACCGTCGGGACTGTTAGCCCGAGCGCGGCGGCCACCTGCTCCGGCGTGCGGCAAAGCACCGACAGCGACGGATCGCCCGATGGAGCGGGAACCGCGGCAGGCATCACGCCGGCGAGGACGCCGGTCCGGCAGCGCGGCTGGGACGTTTCCACGGGCATCGCGGCGATCAGATCGCGCCGGAGTTGGTTGAGCAGCGAAAGCGGAAGGTGGCACGGACCATCCAACCGGTTCTCCAACCCGGCGAGTTCGAACGGCGTGTCGCCGAGGCGGCCGAGTTGGTTGGTTAGAACGGCGGAGTCGAGCGGATGGCGGTCGGCCGGTTCGAGGCAGCGCTCCGAGCGGACGACGGCGGACGGCGGCGTGGTTCCGCGGTTGTCCGGACGAGCTTCCAACACAAGCGGCAGGCCGGGCGCGCCTCGGACGGTTAGAAACAGCGGCGTCTTCCGCTCCGGCGGCCGCGCGTTTTGCCAGAACCGGCGGATCTCGCCTTCGAGTTTGGGATCGGAGGTTTTGTAGAGCGTGTGGCCGGGCTTGACGCGGGTGAAATCGAGGCCGCTGTACTGGCGGTGGAAGACCAGACGGTCGCCCTCGATTTTCCAAATGCGCGCGCCTTGTTCGAGGTCGCGGTTTTCGCCGGCGTCGAACACCACGCCATCGCCCGCGGCGAGGGGAACGGCGGTTCTGTCGGTTAGAGTGATCCAGCCGTTGCCGCAGGCGGCGATTGTCCCCAACAGGGGCCCGCGCTTTTTTCCGAACCGGCCGTGGGTCAGATAGGGATGGTTTTCCCCGGCCAGCCAACCGGTGCTGAGGCCGCGCGAAAAGGTCATCTCCAGCGCATAGCGGTCGGCGTCGGTGACCGGCGACGGGGCGGCGGCCAGGCAGGCGTCGAGCGCTTTCCGATAGATGCGGGTGACGGCCGCCACGTATTCGGGCGATTTGAGGCGTCCCTCGATTTTGAACGACCGGACGCCCGCGGCGACAAGGTCCGGGATGAGGTCCACCGCCGCCAGATCCTGCGGGCTGAGCAGGTAGCGGACCTCGCCGAGATCGCGCGTGGTGCCATCGACGACGATTTCATAGGGCATCCGGCAGGCCTGGGCGCATTCGCCGCGGTTGGCGCTGCGTTGGCCGAGCGCCTCGCTGGTCAGGCACTGGCCGGAATAGGCCACGCACAGCGCGCCGTGCACGAACACCTCCAGCGGCGTGCGGAGTTCCAGATCGCGCACCGATGGAACGGCGGAACGGAATCGCTCGATTTCGCCGACGGACAGTTCTCTGGCAAGCACCACCCGCCCTAACGGAACGATCGATTCCACGAAGGCCAATCCCTCCGGCGACGTGACGGTCATCTGGGTGGAGGCGTGGAGTTCCAACTCCGGGCAAATGGCGTGGGCGAGCGCGGCGAGGCCGATATCCTGGATGATCACCGCGTCCACGCCGGACTCCGCCAGAAGCCGGAGTTGCGCCTCCGCGGTTTCGAGTTCGCCGGTGAAAACCAGGGTGTTCATCGTGACGAATCCGCGCGTGCCGTGGCGGTGCAGATAGTCCATCAGCTCCGGCAGGTCCTGTTCCGTGAAATTGTCGGCCCGCAGGCGTGCGTTGAACCGGGAGAGGCCGAAGTAGATCGCATCCGCTCCGGCCGCCACCGCCGCGCGGGCGCAGTCCCAGTTGCCCGCGGGAGCGAGCAGTTCGGGAAGCGGAGTTTCGGGAGGGCGCGGCATGCGCGGAGTGGAGCAGGAAAATCCGGGAAGATAAACAGGGAAAATCGGGAACGCGGGAAACGCGTTGGCGCGCCGGGTTTCCGCCCGCGGTCTAACATAGATGGTTTTCCGCGACCGGACTTGCATCGGCGGAAGGACGTGGCATGGTCCGCGGCATGATGTTACGCGCCATATTCGCCGTTTCCGTGCTTTCCGGGTTGCTGGTTTCCTGCGCGCCGTCGGGGCGTGACTATTGGGGTCACCGGCCCGGGCCGCGCGGGTTTCGCACGGTGATATTGGACGCCGGGCACGGCGGCAAAGACGACGGAGCCACCAGTTCCACCACCGGCCAGCGGGAAAAGGATCTAACACTGGATATGGTGAAACGGATCCGGGCCGAACTCGGCGGCGGATTCCGCACCGTGCTGATGCGGTCGGACGACACTTTCATCGACCTCGACGATCGGGTGCGGCGAACCCACCGCTACGGCGACGCCGTGGTGGTTAGCGTGCATTTCAACAGCAGCGCGTCGCACATCCGCGGGCCGGAAACGTATTATTGGCGGGTGGATTCGCACGGCCTGGCGGTGCGGTTGCAGCGTGCGATGGCCGCAACCAGCCCGGCCGAGGAAGGAAACCGCGGGTTGGTGCGGCGACGCCTGCGGCTCACCCGCAACCCGGAGATCCCCTGCGTGCTGATCGAATGCGGCTATATCAGCAATCCCTCGGAAGCCCGGCTGATCGCCGATGCCGGATACCGCCAAGCGCTCGCCAAGTCGATCGCCAGCGCGATCCGCGAGCAGTCCGCCCGCGGCGACGCGGGAACCGGTCCCCTGCCCGAGCCTATCAATTCCCCGCCCAGCCGTCCCACCGACGCGAGGGAGTGAGGGGCGGCGGCTATCGGTTGTCCGGTATCGGTTGTCAGTGGGCTTCGCGCGCCGCTACGCTGGCGTTCACGCCGTTTCCATCAGCCAGGATAGAAACGTGGCCTCGTCGGCGGGCATCGGCAGCGCCTGTTTTTCGAGGTTGGCCAGACACGCGAGGCGTTCGGGGATTTCCACGTGTCCCGCTCCCAGCGCGCGGTCCATGACTTCCGGAAACTTCGCGGGGTGGGCTGTTTCCAGGATGATCGCGGTGGTTTCCGGATGGAGTTCCAGCCAGCGGTTGGCGGCGTGCCAGCCCACCGCGCCGTGCGGATCGAGCTGATAGCCGTGCGCGGCGGACACCGCGCGGATGGTGTCGAGCGTTTCGTCGTCGCTCACGGAAAACGCGGCCACGCGATCGGCCATCGCCGCGGCCTGGTGGCCGAAAATCTCCCGCATCCGGGCGAAGTTCGAGGGCGCGCCGACATCCATCGCGTTGGACAGGGTGGCCACGCTGGGGCGCGGCTGATAGGTTCCGCCCGCCAGATAGGGCGAGAGCGTGTCATTGCGGTTGAGCGCGGCCACGAAACGGTTCACCCGCAGGCCCATCCGCTCCGCCAGCAGGCCGGCGGTGATGTTGCCCAAATTGCCGGACGGCACCACGAACACCGCTTCCGCGTCCGGCGGCAGCATCCTCATGCTATGGATGTAGTAGAAACTCTGCGGGACCAGCCGCGCGATGTTGATCGAGTTGGCGGAGGTCAGCCGGCGCCGCGCGTTGACCGCCGGATCCGGCAGCGCGGCTTTCACCAGCCGCTGGCAGTCGTCGAAGGTGCCGTCCACCTCCAGCGCGGTGATGTTTCCGCCGAGAGTGGTGAGTTGTTTTTCCTGAAGCCCGCTGACCTTTCCTTTCGGATAGAGGATGACCACGCGGATCCCCTCCACGCCATGGAACGCGTGGGCCACCGCGCCGCCGGTGTCGCCGGAGGTGGCCACTAGGACGGTTAGACCACCCGCATCGTCGCCGGAGAGCCACCCCATCAGCCGCGCCATGAACCGCGCGCCGAAATCCTTGAACGCCAGCGTGGGACCGTGGAAAAGCTCCAGCACATGCCGCCGCTCCGCCACCGGCACCAGCGGCGCGTCGAACGAAACCGCATCGCGTGTCAGCGCGGCCAGCGTATCCGCCGGCACATCGCCGCCGAAGAACGCCTCCGCCACCCTAACTCCGATTTCCGCGAACGGCAGATCGCGCCATTCGCTCCAGAACGCGACGTCCAGCGCGGGCAGCCGCTCTGGCAGATAGAGTCCGTTGTCCGGCGGCAGAGAGTCCAGCACCGCTTCCTTGAGCGATACGCGCCGCGTCCCGTCGTTCGTGCTGAAATAGCGCATGACCGGATGGTTAGGATATGACATGCACGCCATGCGGATTGATCCGCGAGACATACACCTGGTTTCCCATCGGGACCGACGAAAACACCCTGGAGATCGCCTCGCCCGCCTTGCGCGCCGTTTCCTCGCCCTCGCACAGCGCGAACACGCTGGGACCCGCGCCGGAAATCGAAAAACCCAGCGCGCCGGAGCCGATCGCCGCCCGCTTGGCCCGATAGAAATCCGGGATGAGCTTCTGCCGCCGCGGCTCGGCGATCACGTCGTGGATTGAGCGGCTGATCAGCCCGTAGTCGCTCTGGATCAGCCCGCACAGCAGGCCGCCGAGGTTGCCGATCTGCTGGGTGGCGTTGACCAGCGGGATGTCGGAGGGCAGGATCTGGCGCGCTACTTTGGTTAGAATCTCGATATCCGGATGGACCACCGCGGCCCACAGGTTTTCCGGGGCGGGGATCGATGCCACATCCAGTTCGTCGTTGGACCGGATGAACACGATCCCGCCCAGCAGACACGGTGCCACGTTGTCGGCGTGCCACGCGCCGTCGGCGGAAGCTTCGCCCGCCATCGCGAAGGGCAGGAGCTGGCGTTTCGTGAGCGGTTCGCCGATCAGCGTGTTGACCGCGAACGCCCCGGCCACGGCACTGGCCGCGGAGGACCCGAGCCCGCTGCCGAAGGGCATTTTCTTGTGAATTTCCATTTCCACGCCACGATCGCTCATTCCGAGATGGCGCAACAGGTCCAGCGCCGCCACGCCGGCGGTGTTTTGGGAGGGTTCGAGCGGCAGTTTGCCGTCGTCGCCGGTGATTTTGGTAATCCGCAGGCCCGGGGTTTCGGAGTGGCGGACGACGACCTCGTCGCCCGGAGCATCGATGGCGAAGCCCAGCACGTCGTAACCGCAGGCGACATTGGCCACGGTGGCTGGGGCGAAAACACGGATTTCCTGGGGATGTTTGGCTTTCATGGGAGAGACCCGCGCCGGGGCTTTCCACCCGCCGCAGGACGGCCACTGTGGCGGCCCGCCACCCCCAACACAAGAGAAAACCGGGTTAATCGGGACACGTCGCAATTTCAATTCCGGGTGTCCGGAAAGTGCCGCCACCGCAGCAACAAATGGCACAGCCCGGCGGTAATCCCCAACATCGCCAGCGGCAGAATCCCCGACCGCAGGCTGTCGCCCACCAGCAACGGATCCACCGGCCCGTCGGCCAACCGGTAGTGTGTCAGGTGATAGAGCTTGAACGCCGCCACCCAACCGCAATGCAGCCCCATCGAAAGCCCCAGCGAACCCGTGCGGACCCGCGCGCCGGCGAGCACAAGGCCCACCCCGGCAAGCGTTAGAAAATCGGCCACGAAAAACCGCGGATCGGTATAGTGAAGCAGCATCGCTCCCAACAACTCGAACCCCGCAAACGGCGATGTCGGATCCGCGATCACGTAGCCGGGAGCCGGACTGAGGAAATGCATCACCGCGAACACCAGCGACGATCCGAGGCAGGCCGCCCACGGCCGCGCCACCCGCAGCCAGAGCCCGAGCAAAAGCCCACGAAACACGGTTTCCTCCACCACCGAAGCGCCCATCGCGGGAAACACCGCCTTGGTCAGCGCCTTGCCAAACGTCAGTTTCACACCCGATCCGGCGAAGGCTCCCACCTCCGCCAGCACCAAACCGAGGCACCACACGAGCCCCCCCGCGATCACCGCGCCGCCCAGCCACAAGACCGCGTTCCGCCACCAGACTTGCACCGGCCTAACCGGCAGAGCCATGCCAGCCGCCAAACGCTCCAGCCGCAGCGTCCTCATCCGCCGCATCATCACCGGCACCAGCACCAGCGCGCATAGCAGCAAACATCGGTTGTAATACCGGCCGAATCCCGCCCTGCCGGACGCGCTCGCCAGCCAACCTATCAGCCCGCCCGCGTCATCCGCCACCACCCCGGCGAAATGCTTTCCCCCGAGGTAGAGCCAAGGCACCACCGCGGCCGCAAGCAGCACCGATGCCACCACCCACAGCAGCACCGCACCAGCCTCGGATCGGAAAAATCGCGTCACGCGGCGAGCTTGTGCCGCATTCCGCGCGCGATGTCCAGCGACCGATACGGGAAATCCCGCGCGGATCATCCGCCGGCCGCGCCTAGCAGCTCCCACAGCGCCTTTTGCACGTATTGGAAACCCCGTGCCTGCGGAATGGCATACATCGCCACCGGCGGCACCGGTGTGGATAGAAAATCCGCCGGCACGGGGACCATCTCCCACTTTTCCTCCGCACACAGCCGTTCGACCCGCCGCAGATGCCACGCCGACGAGCACACGCCCACCCGTTTCCATCCGTGCGCCTCCGCCATCCGCCTGAACGCGCGGATCTCCTCACGCGTGGTGCGGGGCTCGTCCGACCGGAGGATCGCGGATTCCGGGATCCCCATCGCACGCCACACCAGCGCCGTGTCCTCCGCGAGCGAACGCGAACCCTCGGCGGCGGTGACGTTCATTCCGCTCGCCACCAGCAGCGGCGTTTTGCCCTCGGAAAACAGCCGTGCCGGGACCAGCAGACGGTCGCCCGCCGGACCGAGCTGCGCCTTGCCTCCCGGCGTGGCCGATGTTCCGCCGCCCAACACGCACACCGCATCGAACCGCCCGCCATCCGTCCGCGCCAGATAGGGTGCCTCCAGCCGCCGCACCATCCACGCGCCCAACCACACATTCCCCGCCGCCGTGTGGGCCACCAGCGCCAGAATCGCCAGCGCCCGCGGCCACCGCCGCAACCCCGGCCACGCCGAAAGGGCGATCAACCCCAGCCATACCGCCCCGGACGGCAACACCAGCAGCGCCAACACTTTCTTCGCCACCAGACCCGAAGGCATCGCCCACCCCAACAAAACCACCACGGCCAACACCGGAGCCAGCACCCCCCGCGCGGATCGGAAACGATCGGAAATCCTCATGCGCCGATACCTGACGGAAATGGCGGCGGATGGCGATCAAAAAGGAGGGATCTACCATCTCCCAGCCTCGGGACATAAGTGCGACGGTCATAGACGCGCCGCTACATTGCGAATGAACCGCCTGTGGCGGCGCTCGGCGAGCGTCGATGCCGATGAAGAGCGGGAAATCCCTATCATTCACGGCGTCACGGGCGTTTTTCAGCCTCAGGGCCAAAGTGCGACGGTCATAGACGCGCCGCCACAATGCGAATGAACCGCTTGTGGCGGCGCTCTGCGAGCGTCGATGCCGATGAAGAGCGGGAAATCCACCCATTCGGGGGATGAAATCCTAAGCAATCCGGTCCGTAGTACACCCCTCCGATGAATCCCCGCCACCTGTCATCCGCCCTGCTTGCGCTGCTTCCCGCGATTTCCGTGGCCGAGCTTCCCCCGCCGTTTCCAAAGGACCCGGCGCAGACGTTGGAGCGGACCTGCTTCCAAACCTCGCGCCCGTGGAGCCCTCAGGGAAATCTCCGCTCGGATGTGGCGCTGGTCTATGGCATCGACAAATCCCTGCCGGAACGCGTCGCCGGCTGGCGCGACCGCGGCTACCGGGTCCATCTCATGACCGGCGTGGCATGGGGCGAATACCAGGACTACCTCTACGGCCGCTTCGACGGCGTGAACCACGTGGACAACGCCCAGACCGACCGCAACGGCAACAAGATCAGCCACGGCGGCGATGTCTATTATATGTCTCCGGCGGAAAATTACGGTAAATTCCTATGTGTCGGCGTGCAGCGCGGACTCGATGCCGGAGTGGAGGCGGTCCACCTCGAGGAACCCGAGTTCTGGGCCCGCGCCGGCTATTCCGAGGGCTTCAAGCGCGAATGGCAGGCGTTCTATCACGAACCCTGGCAGGCGCCCCACACCAGCGCGGACGCCCAGTGGCGCGCCTCGAAACTGAAATACTTTCTCTATCGGCGGGCGCTCCAGCAGGTGTTCGACCATGTCCAGGCGTTCAACCGCCGGACCGGAAAGAAAGTCCGCTGCTACGTGCCCACCCACAGCCTGATCAACTACGCCCACTGGTGCATCGTCAGCCCGCAGTCGAGTCTGGCCATGCTCAACGGTTGCGACGGCTACATCGCCCAGGTGTGGACCGGCACCGCCCGCACCCCCAACCATTTCCGGGGAAAACAGAAGGAACGCACCTTCGAAACCGCCTTCCTCGAATACGGAGCGATGCAGAATCTCGTTAGGGCGACCGGGCGCAGCGTGTGGTATCTGAACGATCCGATCGAGGACAACCCGCGCCACGATTGGACCGACTACCGCACCAACTGGGAGTCCACGCTGGTCGCCTCCCTGCTCCAGCCGGATGTCTGGCAATACGAGGTCGCTCCATGGCCCGAACGCATTTTCGGCGGACGCTACCCGGCCAACGCGCCCCACGACCAACGCAAGCCGATCCCGCCGGAATACGCCACCGAACTGCAGGTGGTGATGAACACCCTCAACGACATGAAACAACCGTCCCACACCTGGGACTGCGGCACCCGCGGCATCGGCGTGCTGATCAGCGACTCGCTGATGTTCCAGCGCGAGCAACCCACCCCCAGCGATCCCAACATGGCGCAGTTCTACGGCCTCGCGCTGCCGTTGCTCAAACGCGGCATCCCCGTGACGCCGGTGCAGTTGGAAAACACCCCGTTGCCCGGATTTCTCGATTCCCAGAAACTGCTGCTCCTCACCTATCAGGGGCACAAGCCGCTGTCCGCCGCCGTCCATTCCGCCCTCGCCAAATGGGTGAAAAGCGGCGGCACGCTGGTGTTCGTGGACGACGACCGCGACCCCTACAACCACGTCCGCGAATGGTGGAACGACCAAGGGAAATCCCAACGCATTCCGCGCCAGCATCTCTTCGCCGAACTGGGAATCCGCGAGGATGCGGAAGCCGGAAAGCCCATCCGCTGCGGCAAGGGCGCGGTCGTCCGCGTGAACGAAAACCCGGTGAAATTCGCCCTCAGCGCGGAAGCCGACGCCAGACTAACCGAAATTGTGAGGGCCGCCGCCGAAAACGCCAAACTTCCCTGGAAGGAGACCAACCATCTGGTGCTGCGCCGCGGACCGTATTGGATCGGCGCCGGCTTGGACGAGTCGGTGGATGCCCCGCCCAAGGTCCTAACCGGAAGATTCATCAATCTCTTCGATCCCGCGCTGGGAGTGGTCACCAGCCGCACCCTCGATCCCGGATCGCGGAGTTTTCTGCTGGATCTGGACGCGGTCAAATCCCCCGCGCCGCGCGTGCTCGCCGCCGCCTGCAAAACCCTGCCCCTCAAGGCGAAAAACGCAGCCCACGAATGGACCGTGGAAGGCATCACCGGCACCCCGGCGGTCGTCCTCATCAACGCCCCCAAGCCTCCGCGCGCGGTCTCACTCGACGGAACCCCCGTCACCGAATTCACCCATTCCGCCGATAACCAACTTCTCCACATCCGCTTCCCCAACGAAAGCCGCCCACGCGTGCTCAAGGTGGATTTCGGAAACTGATCCGCCCCCGGATTTCATCCGCAAATCAAGAGACAGCGATCAAATCGGCGAGTGGCGGGATCCCGCTCTTCTTGGTGATCGCGTGCGGGGTGGCTTTTCGCCCAACTTTGCGCCGACGGCAGCGTTCCAAACCACGATCAGGTGCCGGCGCCGGGATTCGTGACCCGTATCGGATATCGGGTTGGCGGGCGATTTGTTTGCAATTCGCGCGGTTGGACGTACAATCGCGGGCATTCAGCCATGTCAGCGGACAAAAGGAAGCACATCGTCGTCGTAGGAGCGGGGCCTGGCGGGCTCACGGCCGCCATGTTATTGGCGCATCGGGGGTTCAGGGTCACGGTGGTGGAGAAGGACGACCGCGTGGGCGGGCGGAACGCCGAACTGGCGTTCGACGGGTTTTCGTTCGATGTGGGGCCGACGTTTCTGCATCAGAAATTCGGGTTGGACGAGGTTTTCGAGGAGACCGGGGCGCGCAGCGGGGATTATCTGGAATTCACCGATCTGAACCCGATGACGCGGCTCACGTGGGGTGACACGTCGTTGCACACGTATAGCGATCTTCCGAGGATGGAGGAGGAGATCGAGCGGGTGTTTCCGGGCAGTCTGGACGGTTTCCGGAGGTACATGAGCGAGCAGGGAGCCAAGTTCCGGCGGATCTATCCGTGCTTGCAGCGGCCGTATCAGAGCGTGCTTTCCTATCTGAGTCCCGCGCTGCGCCGCGCGCTGCCGGACGTGCTGACCACCCGCACGGTCCACGATGTGCTGGGAGACTACTATCAGGACGAGCGGCTCAAGCTGGCGTTCACTTTCCAAGCCAAGTACCTCGGAATGTCGCCGTGGCATTGTCCGGCGCTGTTCAGCATCCTGTCGTTCACCGAATACCGGTTCGGCGTCTATCATGTGCGGGGCGGGCTGAACCGGATCTCGCTGGCGATGGCCGACCGCCTGGCCGCACTGGGAGGCGAGCTGCGGCTGGGCAGCCCGGTGAAACAGCTCACGTTCGCCGGCAAGACCGCCACCGGCGTGGAACTGGCTGGCGGCGAGCGCCTCGCGGCGGACGCCGTGGTGGTCAACGCCGACTACGGCCACGCCGCGACCACTTTGTTCGGACCGCACAACCGGACCGATGAGGAGATGCGCCGCCGCAGATTCTCCTGCTCCACGTTCATGCTCTATCTGGGCATCGACGGCATCTATCCGGATGAGCCGCACCATCACATCGTTTTCGCCGACGACTATCGGAAAAACGTGGAGGACATCCAGAGCGAGCGCCGCGTTTCCGACGACATGTCGGTGTATGTCAGAAACTCCTCCGTGATCGACCCGGATGTGGCTCCGGCCGGGAAATCCGGGCTCTACGTGCTGGTGCCCACCATCAACGCCCGCCATGGCTTCGACTGGGACGCGATCCGGGACGAATACGCCGACAAGGTGCTGTGCCGCATCGAGCGGCGCACCGGGATGAAGGACCTGCGGAAACGGATCGTGGCCAAGCGGATCATCACCCCGCGCGACTGGGAGGGCCGGTCGGTTTATCTGGGCGCCACGTTCAACCTGGCCCACACGCTGGGGCAGATGCTCTATCTGCGTCCCCACAACCGGCTCGGCGGGTTCCGGAATTGTTATCTGGTGGGCGGCGGTACCCATCCGGGAAGCGGGCTGCCGACGATCTACGAGTCCGGAAAAATCAGCGCGAACCTGATCTGCGAGCAGTTCGGCGTGCCCTACCGCCCGGTGGATCTGGCATCCGGGTTTCTGAAAGAGGCGTGAGGAAGTTTCGCCGCGGGGTCGGAATCCGGTTGATGCGGACGCGCCGATCCGCTAAAGTCGCGCGCGTTGGAGCCATTCGGTGATCCCCCCGATCAAACCGCAGGGCTCCTATCCTCCCCGTCGGCATCCCGGAACCCGCCGGCTGCCGGATCAAACCATGGTATTTTCCCCCGGCCCATTCACTTCAGACAGGCTCTCGCGGTTTTCCGCGGGGATGGCTCTGGTATTGGCCGCGGGTGCCGGGCTGGTGGTGGCGTGGTGGGTCCCTCGTCCGCCGCAGGAAACCCGGACACCCTCGGAATCAATCCCCATCCTAACCGAATCCGCGATCCTCCCTGCGGCCGATATTCCGGCAGTAATCCGCTTTTGTGCCACGCACACCAGCGAACGCCGGGGGTTCGTGGTTTTCAGCGAGGGTTCCGTGGTTCTGGTTTCCGAACCCTGCGCCGATCCCATCGCCCAGGCCGAGGAAACGCTGCGCCGCTGCGCCAAACCGGACGCCGTATTCGTGACCGAGCCAACCACCACCGCCGATCTGGTGGTGACCTTCACCGAGCCGGTTTTCCAGTGGATCCCGTCGAAACAGCGGGAAACGCTGGCCACTTGGGCGGAGAATCACCTCGACACCCTGTTTTCCCCTGCCGAACTCGCGAAAAAATCGGCCAATTGGAAACCGGGAGCCGACGCATGCGTGGGGCTTGTGGCGCGCACCCGCCTGCTGGAGGACGCCAAGTCCGCAAAGGTGGTGAAAGTGATCCGGCCCGCGCCGGAAACCAAACCGGACACCCCCAACCCGTGATTCCGGCTTGCCGGACGCCCGCGGGTCCGATACGGCTGTCCCCGCCGGGCCTTGGCTCCGGCCCAACCACCGACCACCGCCATGCCCATTTCCCGCGCCCTGCTCTCCGTCTCTGACAAATCCGGTCTAGCCAACTTCGCCAAAGAACTGCACGCCATGGGCGTGGAACTGCTCTCCACCGGCGGCACCGCCAAGGCACTCCGCGAGGCAGGCCTCCCGGTCATCGACGTTTCCGAATACACCGGCGCGCCCGAACTCTTCGACGGCCGCCTCAAGACCCTCCATCCGAAGGTCCACGGCGGATTGCTCCAGCGCCGCGACGATCCCGACCACGTCGCCCAGGGCAAGGAACACGAAATCCCGCTCATCGACCTGGTGGTGGTGAACCTCTATCCGTTCGAGCAAACCATCGCCAAGCCCGGCGCCACCCTCGCCGAGGCCATCGAGAACATCGACATCGGCGGCCCGTCCATGCTCCGCAGCGCGGCGAAAAACCACTCCGCCGTCACCGTGGTGGTGGATCCCGGCGACTATCAACGCGTCCTCGACGAAATGCGGGAAAACAACGGAGACACCACCAAGGGCCTGCGCGAACAGCTCGCGGTGAAGGTTTTCCTCCGCACCTCGCAATACGACGCCGCCATCGCCAACTACCTCGGCCAATGCCGCAGCGGCACCGGTTGCTCGTTCTCGCTGAGCCTCCCCCTCGAACAGGAACTCCGCTACGGCGACAATCCCCATCAGAAATGCTCGCTCTACGGCCGCTTCGGCGACTTCTTCACCCACCTCCAGGGCAAGGAGCTTTCCTACACCAACATCCTCGACATCGAGGCCGCCGCCGACCTGATCCTCGACTTTGTTAGACCCACCGTGGCCATCCTCAAGCACACCAACCCCTGCGGCGTGGGCCAGGACGACGAAAGCCTCAAGGTGGCCTGGCAGAAAGCCTTCGAGACCGACCGCCAGGCGCCCTTCGGCGGCGTGATCGTCTGCAACCGCCCGCTCACCCTGGAACTGGCACGCATCATTTCCGAAATTTTCACCGACGTCATCATCGCCCCGGAATTCGAGGCCGACGCCCGCGCCCTGCTCCAGAAAAAGAAAAACCTCCGGCTCATGAAAATGAACGAGGCCTATCTGGCGGAAAAGAAATCCCCCGTGATCCGCTCCTGCCCCGGCGGCATCATGGTGATGGACCGCGACCACACCGCGCTCGGGCTCGACAACCTGGAAAGCCGCGTGGTCACCAAGCGCCCGCCCACCGCCGATGAAATGCGCGCCATGCGCTTCGGCTGGCGGATCGTCAAACACGTCAAGTCCAACGCCATCGTCTATACCTCCGCCGACCGCACCCTCGGCATCGGCGCGGGCCAGATGAGCCGCGTGGATTCCTCCCGCATCGCCGTTTGGAAGGCCAAGGAAGCCGGACTCGACCTCAAGGGCAGCATCATCGCCTCCGACGCCATGTTCCCCTTCGCCGACGGCCTGCAAAGCGCCATCGAAGCCGGCGCCACCGCCTGCATCCAGCCCGGCGGCTCGATCCGCGACGAGGAAGTCATCGCCGCCGCCGACGCCGCGGGCATGGCCATGGTCTTCACCGGCCACCGCCATTTCCGGCACTGATCCGGTTCTCCAAACCCGAAATGAGACCACATGATACCTTTCAATTTCGGATTTAACAATTCCGTAAATCGAGATATTGACATCCTTATATATCCGATGGAATCTATTGCCGTCACCCATGTTCACCGTCAATTTCATCCGACCCGCCGCCCTTGCCTGGGTGGTGGGGGCAGCTCCGCTTCCGCTGTGGGCTTGGACTCCCGGCACCTATCCGGCCGGTGGGTCGGGGTTTGCCGTGGACACGCAGGTTAGAAACGACGTGGTGTCGTTCTGGCACGGGGTCTATCAGGCATCGGAAGGCTATTGGAACAACCACGGCTGGACCGGAAACTACACCGCCACATCACCCTATGACAGCGGAGTGGGCACCACGGCGTCGGTTTTCGTCACCGATACCGAACGCCGGATCAATTTCTACCGGGCCTTGTGCGGCGTGCCCGCGAATGTGGTTCTCAACACTTCCTCAACCGTGAGTGTCGAGTCGGGAGACTCCCAACAGCCCGCGGCCTCGACGCTCAAGAGCGCCGCCGCCCAGCGATCGGCCTACATGCTGATCCGGACCTGGGGGTATTATGACGGGACACTCCACCCGCCACTGGGAAACTCATGGTCCGCACTTTCCCACAGCCCGGTCCAAGCATCATGCGTCGCTTGGACCACCGCCGCTTGGAACGCGAACTACCGGGGCAACCTGGCGATCGGCTATTTCGGCCCCGGCGCGGTTGACGCCTACATGCTTGAGGAAACAGGCACGGGAGCCAGCACTTCCGAGTGGAACAGCGACGTGGGCCACCGCCGGTGGCTGCTCTATCCGCCATCCACCAACATGGCCACCGGCGACACGCCGGGGCAGTTCGTTTCCTCGGGCAACGTGATCCGGGTGCCGACCAACGTGATCTACGTTCACCAGAGGACGGCGGAATTGGCCAGCGTGACCCCGAAATTTACGAGCTTTCCGCCGGCGGGGTACTTTCCCGCGCCACTCAACTCAACCTACTGGTCCCTGACCTATCCGGGCGCCGATTTCACCAATGCCACGGTGGCGATGACCACCTCGGGCGGCAGCCCAGTCAGCGCCACGGTGGTGAAACGGAACGGTGTTTACGGTGATCCCGCGCTTGTCTGGCAGGTGGCGTCCGCCGCTTCGGTGAAATCGGTCACGGCGGATACCACGTTCAACGTCACCGTCAGCGGAATCGCGGGAACCGGCGTGCCGACATCCGCCAGCTACTCGGTCACCCTCATCAATCCCGACCAGATCACCTCCGACCTATCGGTTTACGGACCGGCCTCCGCGTCCGTGACCGCCGGCGCCACCTACACGTTTGCCCAACCGGCCTCGGCGGAGGCGGTGCAGGTCAATTCGTTCCAAGCCACAAGCTCGGCCCTGGCCGAGGGCGCGGAGGATGCCACCTCGGCCTACGTGATCTCGAACACGACCGGGAGCTATGCCCTGCTCTCGACGTGTTCCTTTTCTTCGGATCCGGGATTCACGCCCCTGTCGGGAGCCGGAACGAAGTCCTTCAACCTGACGTTTCCGATCTCTTACGACCTGAAATACTCCGGGCCGGCTCAGCAGTCGTTCGAACTCGACCGCGACATCCTTCCCGGATCGGGCGCGAAGCTGAATTTCAAATACCAGCGGGGCAACATGAGTCCGGGATCGAACCTGGTCGTTGAGAGCAGCAATGACGCCGGCCTCACCTGGACCCAGCTCGGCACCGCGATCACCGGAAACGCCACCGGCCAGCGTGACACCACCGTCACCACCACCAACCGCGACCTCACATCTTCGGCCACACCGGTCCGCGTCCGGTTCCGATACTATCTGACGGCGGGCCAGGGGGCCTACACGGTGGAGCAATTCCCCACCTATCCCACCGGCATTTTCATCGACGACATTTCGACCACGAATTGCCAATGGCTGGTTCTGAAAAAATCCAACGACATTGCGGCCGGGGCGACCAGCCTTGCCCTGACATCCACCACCGCGGGTGTCACGCCGGCCAACAACACCGAACTGCGCCTGCGGATGCGGACAAAACTGGGCAACCGCTGGATGCCCTACGGTTCCCAGAAAACGGTCACCTATTCCTCATCCGCGCAAACCTCCGCGCCGGTGTTCAGCATCGCCTCCGGCAGCTATCCCTCCGGTCAGGCGATCACCATCACCGGGGATTCCGGCTCCACGATCTATTATCGCGCCAATGGCGGAGCCGAACAGTCCGCCTCCAGTCCGGTCACCGGCCTCAGCGTGCCGGCCTATCCGTCCACCCTCTCGATCACCGCCTACGCGACCAAAACCGCCCATTCGGGCAGCGCCCTGGCGACCGCGACCTATTCGAGCACGCCGTTTCTATCATGGGCGGGAACGGCGTTTTCCGGTGTGACCGACGCGACTGTCATCGGTGCGGCCGCCGATCCTGACAAGGACGGGAAATCCAATCTGTTGGAATTCGCGCTTGGCGGGGATCCGGACGCGGCATCGGACACCGGCGTGGTCCGCGCCCTAACCAACGACGGCAGCGATACTCCGAAGTTGTTGCTGACCATCGCGGTCCGATCCGGCGCGCCCGCGTTTTCCGGCACACCTTCCCCATCGTCCACGGTCGATGGCATCACCTATACCATCCTCGGCGGACTCACGCCGTCCGGCACGACTTCGGCGGTGTCGGTGGTGTCGCCTCAAACCTCGGGCCTCCCCGCCGCGCCGGCCGGCTATGAATACCGGACGTTCAAACTGGACGCCGCGGATGGCCTGCCATCCAAGGGTTTCATGCGGGTGAAGGTGACCGGCTCGTTCTAACAACCCTTCGCCGCCACCCACGCGGCTTCCATCTCGTCGAGCGTGGCCGCCTCCAGCGAGCTTCCGTTTTCCAACAAGGTCCGCTCCACCTCGCCGAAGCGGCTTTCGAACTTCGCGTTGGCCGCGGCCATCAGCACTTCGGGATCGAGTTTGCGGAACCGTGCCAGGTTCACCAGCGAGAACATCACGTCGCCCATTTCCTCGGCCACCGCGGCGGCATCGCCTTCGGTTAGAGCGGCGCGGAGCTCGTCCACCTCCTCCAACAATTTGCCGGTCACGCCGACCTCGTCGGGCCAGTCGAAGCCCACTTTGGCGGCCTTTTTCTGGAGTTTCACCGCCTTGAGCAGGGCGGGAAGACCCTTGCCGGTGCCGTGCAGAAAGGGTTTGGCGGTATCGCCCTTTTCACCGCGCTTGATCGCGTCCCACTGGCGCAGCACGGCGTCGGAATCGCTCGCGTCGCTCTCCCCGAACACATGCGGATGCCGCCGCACGAGCTTGTCGGAGATCCCACGCGCCACCTCGTCGAGGTCGAAGCGCCCGGTTTCCTGCGCCAGTTCGCTGTGGAAAACCACCTGCAGCAGCAGGTCGCCGAGTTCCTCGCGCATGTCCGCGTCATCCGCGCGCTGGATGGCGTCCACCGTTTCGTAGGCTTCTTCTATCAGATTTGGAATCAGCGAAACATGCGTCTGCTCGGCGTCCCAGGGACAGCCGCCCGGCGCGCGGAGGCGGTGCATGATCGCCCGCAACCGCTCTATCTGGCGGGCGGGATCGGTGACGGTCATCATTTCGGCGTCGGTCATGGCGGGGAATTGCGGGTTTGGGAAACGCGTTCGAGGGTTCTCTTTTCGGCGCGGGTGAGGCTGTGCATACCGTGCTCGGAGATTTTGTCGAGGATGCGATCCACTTCCTCGCGGACCGCCGCGTCGGAGCGCCGTCGCGAGAACACCTTCGGCGGGATGATTTCCACCTCCGGATCGCGGCCGATCGCCCAATTCAGCCAGTGCGGGTGGCGCATCAGCATCCAACCTAACAACGCCCCGCCGAGATGCCCCGCCTCACCGCCGGCGTTGCCCCCCAGGCCGGTTAGAACCGCGATCACCGCGATGCCCATCACCAGCATGGCCAGTTGGCGCATGCTCGTCTCGATGGGCGGAAATATCAGCATCACCCGCGTTTCCGGTGCGATCACCGCCACGCCCAACAAGACACCGTAGATCCCCGCCGACGCCCCCACATCGTGGGTATCGATCCCGCTGCCGGAAAACAAGCCCACAGCGCACAGCACCGAGAAACACAGCGCCCCGGCCACCCCGCAGGCCAGATAGAAAACCGCGAACCGCCGCGATCCCCACCAGCGCTCGACCACCGGACCGAAGATCCATAGCCCGACCATGTTGAACGCCAGATGCCCGAGCCCGGCGTGGATGAATTGGAACGTCAGCAGTTCCCAGATCCGACCGCCCAACAATCCATCCCTAACCGAAAAACTCCCGTGCCGCGCCAGCAGGTGGTCCAGCACCAGCAGGTCCGCCAAAAACACCGCCACATTCAAACCTATCAGCCACCGAACCACAGGCGTGAGCCTTCCGCCGGGCGAACCCGGTGCCCGGTTCCCGTCGTTTCTCCAGTAGTCCCTGTCGGCCGTCGCCATGTCGCCGCCATCCTACACGGGCGTTTCCCGTCGGCAAGCCGCGTGCCCGACTCCGGAAAAAATCGCGGAAATCAAGTTTTTTCTGAAAAATTTCCGGCCGGGTTACGTTAAGGGTATGTAGGTTTCATTTGGTTCCTGGGCGGCCACCGCCTCACGTCGCAAGGCGCGGGGCGACGGCGGCCCGCCCAAAGTTCTCCGGAACACCGACGGCGGCGGGTTATGGGTTTTCCCGCCGCCGTTTTTCGTACTCGAAACAACCGGTTTTGCGCATTTTTCGCCAAAATTCGTGCGTTTTTACCGATTTCGTCCGAAAGTGTTGCCAAGTTGCATATTGCTGGCTATCCGGTCCACGCTATGAGCAACTCGCCAAACACTACTCACACCGCACTCCAACAATGGGTCACTGAGATGACCGCCCTTTGCACCCCCGACGCCGTCGAATGGTGCGATGGTTCGCAAGCCGAATGGGAACGCCTCACCAGCCTGATGGTGGAAAAAGGCACCTTCACCCGCCTCAACCCCGAGAAGCGCCCGAACTGCTTCCTCGCCCGCTCCACCCCGTCCGACGTGGCCCGCGTGGAAGACCGCACCTTCATCTGCTCCAAGGATCCTTCCGGAGCCGGCCCCACCAACCATTGGGCCGATCCCGCCGAAATGCGCGTCAAGCTGACTGAAAAGTTCAAGGGCTGCATGAAAGGCCGCACGATGTATGTGATTCCGTTCTGCATGGGCCCGCTCGATTCCCCGCTCGCCAAAATCGGCGTGGAAATCACCGACAGCGCCTACGTCGTGGTCAACATGCGCATCATGACCCACATGGGCTCCCATGTGCTCAAGCGCCTTGAAGAGGAAGCCGCCGGCACCGCCACCAACAAGCGCGATGGTTTCGGCACCTTCGTTCCCTGCCTCCACTCGGTCGGCGCCCCGCTGGAACCCGGCCAAGCCGATGTCACCTGGCCCTGCAACGAGGACAAATACATCGTTCACTTCCCGGATACCCGCGAGATCATGTCCTACGGATCCGGTTACGGCGGCAACGCGCTGCTCGGCAAAAAGTGCCTCGCCCTGCGCATCGCCTCCAACATCGCCCGCGACAACAACTGGATGGCCGAGCACATGCTGCTCGTCGGCCTCCACGCTCCGGATGGTACCACCAACTACATCGGCGCGGCCTTCCCCAGCGCCTGCGGCAAAACCAACCTCGCCATGCTCATCCCGCCGAAGTCCTATCAGGACGCCGGTTGGAAAACCTCCATCGTCGGCGACGACATCGCCTGGATCTGGCCGCATGAGGACGGCACCCTCCACGCGATCAACCCGGAAACCGGCTACTTCGGCGTGGCCCCCGGCACCGCCTACAACACCAACCCGCTCGCGATGGAATCCATCAAGGCGAACACCATCTTCACCAACGTCGGCCTCACCGACGACGGCGACGTGTGGTGGGAAGGCATGGACGGCGAACCGCCCGCCCACGCCATCGACTGGACCGGACAGGACTGGACACCCGGCTGCGGCCGCGTCTGCGCCCACGCCAACGCCCGCTTCACCGCGCCCGCCGTGCAGTGCCCGTCGATCGACCCGAACTGGCAGAATCCGGACGGCGTCTCGCTTTCCGCCATCGTCTTCGGCGGCCGCCGCGCCTCCACCATGCCGCTGGTCTATCAGGCCAACGACTGGAACCACGGCGTTTACATCGGCGCCACCATGGGTTCGGAAATGACCGCCGCGGCCTTCGGCCAACTCGGCAAGGTCCGCCGCGACCCGATGGCGATGCTGCCGTTCTGCGGATACCATGTGGGCGACTACTTCGCGCATTGGATCAAGATCGGCACCCTGGCGACCAAGCTGCCGCAGGTGTTCCACGTGAACTGGTTCCGCAAGACCGCGGAAGGCAAGTGGATGTGGCCGGGCTACGGTGAAAACATGCGCGTCCTCGAGTGGATCGTGAACCGCTGCCAAGGCAAGGCCACCGGCACCGCCACCAAGGTCGGCACCAGCCCCACCTTCGCCGAGTTCAACACCGAAGGCATCGCCGGTTTCACCGAAGATTCGTTCAACGCCGTCATGGCCCTCGACTCCGCCGAATGGCAGGCCGAAATCGACGGCCAGGAGGAGTTCTTCGCCTCCGTGGGCGACAAACTGCCGGCCGAACTCACCGCCCAGCGCGCCGCCCTGGCCGCCCGCATGGCGTGAGTCTAACCGTCAGTTAGCACAAATTCCCGACGGGCCGCGTTCTCCGGAGCGCGGCCCGTTTCGCATTCACCCCGCGCGAGGTTCCGCATTCCTCCGAGACCGCGCTTGTAACAATCGCCCGGTTTCGGGTAAAAACAGGCGTGGGGCATGAACCAAAGACGCGTGACGCGCGAACGCGGGCCGGATTTCCGGATACCCGCTGGTCGCTGCTTGGCGCGGCGGGAGCGCCCGATGGCGGCCACGCCCTGGAGGAACTCTGCCGGGCCTACTGGTATCCGCTCTACGCCTTCGCGCGCCGCAGCGGCAGCGGACCTGCGGATGCGGAGGATCTCACCCAGGAGTTTTTCCGGAAACTGCTGGAGAAGAACTGGCTCGCGGACGCGGACCGCGAGAAGGGCCGGTTGCGCACGTTTTTTCTAACCGCCTTTCGCCGCCACATGGCGAACGAGTGGCGTCGCCGCTCGGCGGAGCGCAGGGGCGGTGGCGCGGAACCGCTGGCGTGGGAAATGGCCGGCGGCGAGGAACGCTACTCGCTGGCCGGCCCCGGCATGGCCCCCGAGGAGCTTTTCGACCGGCAATGGGCGCTCGCCCTGATGGCCCGGGCGCTCGAGGGACTGGAGCGGGAATACCAAGAGGCCGGAAACGGCGCCGACTATCAGGTCCTCAAGGACGCGCTGATGCTGGATCATGGCGCGATCGACTACGGGGCCGTGGCCGTCCGTTTGGAAACCACCGAGGGCGCGGCCCGCGTGGCGGTCCACCGGATCCGCAAGCGATTCCGCGCCCGGTTCCGCACGGAAGTCGCTCTCACACTCGAACACGGCGCGGATCTGGAAAACGAAATGCGCTACATCGCCCGCGTTCTATCAGCATGAAACCTCGCGGTAACAACCACCGGCCGGACGGTAAGAAACGGATGCGATGAACGATTCCCAACCCAACCCTTGCCCCCGCTGCGGACACTTGCTCGCCGCCGACACCCCCGGCGGACTGTGCCCCCGGTGCGTGATGGCGATGAACCTCGCCCCGGAAACCATCCTCACCCAGCCCGACGATCCCGCGCCGGGATTGCAACCCCTTTCCCCCGGGGAAATCGCCGACAAGTTTCCCGGCTACGAGATCCTCGAATGCCTCGGCCGCGGCGGCATGGGCGTGGTTTACAAGGCACGGCAGAAGTCGCTCGACCGGATCGTCGCCATCAAAATCCTCCCGCCCGAACGGGTCGGAGAGGAACGATTCGCCGACCGCTTCGCCACCGAGGCGGCCACGCTGGCGAAACTCAACCACCCGAACATCGTCACCGTCCACGACTTCGGCGAGACCGGCGGGCTGTTCTACATCGTGATGGAATACGTGGATGGCGTGAACCTCCGCGACCTGCTGCGCGAGGGAAAACTCGAACCCCAACAAGCCCTCGCCATCGTCCCGCCGGTCTGCGACGCGCTCCAATCCGCCCACGAAAAAGGCATCGTCCACCGCGACATCAAACCGGAAAACATCCTGCTAGACAAAGACGGCCGGATCAAGATCGCGGACTTCGGCATTGCAAAACTGATAGGCCCTGTAGCGGCGGTCTGCGACCGTCGCACTTCACCGGATGAAAGCCAGCGACGGTCGCAGACCGCCGCTACAGTGATGGCCGGCACGCAAGGCTACAGCGCTCCCGAACAAGCCAACTGCACCGCCGACCACCGCGCGGACATCTACGCGCTCGGCGTGGTGCTCTACGAAATGCTAACCGGCGAACGGCCTAACAAGGATGTGGTCGCTCCCTCGCGCAAGGTGCGGATCGACGTGCGCCTCGACGAAATGGTCCTGCGCGCCCTCGAGAAAGAACCCGAACGCCGCTACCAAACCGCCGGGGAGTTCAGGACGATGGTGGAGACGATCGCAAACGCTCCCGTTTCGGGCGGCTCTCCGGCGAGTCTCCTGAAATCCACGGAATGCCTCTACGCGACGCCGGAATTCCACCAAACCATTTGGGGCGCGATGAAGATCCATCAGGGATTGGGATCGCTGTTTCTCTATCAGGACCGGCTTGAGGTCCAGGCGGGGCTGTCGCGCACGACCATTCCCCTGGAAAACGTGCGCCGCCTGGAACTGATCCGCTATCCGTTCTTTCAAAGCCCCGCTGGACTGCGCTCGATCGAAATCGAATTCGAGGACGGCAACCGGCTCCAACGATTGGTACTCACCCCCAGCAAGGGAATGTTCTCCTTCGTGGGCACCACCAACAAGCGGGTTCTGGAATGGTTCGGCTCGATCCGCGAAGCCATCGTGGCCTCCACGGGAAATGCGCCGCCGGGATCCAACGTGCCGCTTCTCTATCAAGGGTTTTCGGGCGAGGGCACTTTGGTTGCGTCATGTGTGATGCTTGGATCGTTCGCGGTGTTGCTCGCCGTTCCAACCTTCCTCGCCCTGACCGCTTCATGGAGGAGCATCCTGCCGATGGCGATTCCCCTCGTTTTCGGGGCGTCATTCGCGCTCGCGCTCGCATGGGGGCAACGGCGTCAACGCCGGAAAGAGCCGGGATCGGAAGCCGCGGGAAGACCGGCCTCCGTGTTAGTCTGGTCCATCGCGCTGCACGGGTTGGTTCTATTGGCGCTCGCCCTCGCCGCGTTCATGCTGCTGCCGTCTTATGGAGAGATATTCTCCGAATTCGCAACGCCGTTGCCCGCTGCGACGCAATGGGTTTTCGCGATCGGCCGTTTCGTTCGGGGTGGCGGCTGGCTGCTTTTCCCCGTTGTTTTCGCAGTGGACGGTCTGATCTGTCTGTTGCTGTTCAAACGACCTTCGCGAAAGGCATTCACAATCTGGGTGATTGCCGCAATGACCGCAGGCATTGGTTTTGCGGCTCTGTGTTTTGCGGCGATTCAAATCCCGCTGCGGTCCTTGGTTGACCATTCCATGCCACCCGGACCGGCGCTTGGAGCATCCGGACCGGCTCCATCGACGGCGAACGACCGCATCCTCATCGAAGACCTCGCCCTCCACCTCATCGTGGCCATCCGCGATAAGGACGATGCGAAACTGAAGTCGCTGGCCTCGGACCGGATCAAGGGTTGGCCGGAGGCGCTGCCGGTGTTTGCCGTGGAACTGCGCGAACACATGCGGCAGGCCACCGGCAATGACAAATTCGACCTCCGGGCCGGCGAATCGCTGGTGGATGGGGACTTCGCCGCCGTCCGCTGCACCGGCCCTGCGGAACTCGATGATAAATGCCTCGTGCTTTTCTTCGTAAAATCCGCCGACGGTTGGCGCAGCTTTTCGCTATGCAACGCGACCACCGCCACACCGCTCGCCCGAATTCTGGCCGATCTGAATAAGAAGTCCGCCACCAAGAAATAATCCACCATCTATCAAAACCATGAATGCCCGTCCACATTCCCTCCGTTGGCTCGCCATTGTTCTATCCCTTCTCGCCGGTGCCGGAGTTTCCCGGATCCGCGCCGAGGAGGAAGACCCCGCCGCCATGCGCGAGCGGATCGCCGCGCTCGAAAAACGACTCGCCGAACTCGAAAACAAGGAAGACAACGCCAAAAAGCTCGAACGCCTGCGCGAGGAAAACAAGCTCAACGCCCGCAAGCGCGCCGCCGAGGACCGCCGCACCTACAAACCGGAGGAACTCGCGGAAATCGAGAGCCTCTATCAGGTGGCAAACAAAAACTGGCGCACCGACGAGGCCCGCGCGAGCCTGAAGAAGCTGCTCGACAAGTTCGACAAAGCCAACCGCACCGGATGTGCCACCCTTTACATGGGCCAAATGAGCCAGGGCAAGGAGCGGATCGACTACCTCACCCGCGCGGTCGAGAAGTTCAGTGATTGCTACTATTTTGACGGCTGCCAGGTCGGCGGCTACGGGCGATTCGTCCTCGCGCTCACCCTCTGGGAAAGCGGCGAGAAAGACAAAGCCCGCGCGCTGTTGGCCGAGTTGAAGAAGAACTTCAAGGACGCGATCGACCACAAGGGCCGCCCGATGTCCGAGATCGCCGAGGCCGCGGAAAAGGAACTCGGGGCGAACCCGTGACGCCGCACCCCTTTCAAGGAGCATGGGCGTCCCGCCCTCCCCTATCAAATCCAGCTCCGGCGCGGGGGCTCCCTACGCGCGGATCCCCCCGGAAATCCGATTCACTGTGCTAAACTTCTTCATGCCGGTGCGTATGGGGCTCGGAAGATTCCATCCGCCCGCATGTTCCGATTTGTTGCCAGATTTTCGCTGATTTTCCTGCTTTTGTCGGGGGTCGGGCTGGTTTTGCCGGGTGGGTTATCGGGATGCCGGGGACGGTCGGCTGCGGAAAAACCCGCGCCGCGTCTCACCCAGGAAATATATGTTTGGCAGCGGGTTTGGAATCCGGAGGTGGAGGATGCCGCGAGGACGGCGGCGACGGTTGCGGACGGCATGATCCCGCTTGCGGCGCAGGTCGCGTGGCGGGACGGGCGGGCGGCGGCCACCCGTCCTAACATCCCGTGGCGGGAACTGTCCGGCAACCGCAAGCGGCTCGCGGTGGCGCTGCGGGTGGATCCGGTGCCCGCAGGGCGGATCGGCTTGCCGGAAACCGAATCCGCGGTGGTGAATGAGGCTCGCGAGTGCCTCCGGCGGACCGATGGGGCGACGGTGGCCGAGTTGCACCTCGATTTCGACGCGGCCGAATCCCAACTGCGGGTCTATGCCAAGTGGGTGCGGGCGATCCGTGCGGCGGCGGCACCCGTTCCGGTCACGTTCACCGCCCTTCCCACGTGGCTGAAACACCCGGATTTTCCCGCTCTGGCGCAGGCCGGTGACGGGTATGTGCTGCAAGTCCACGGCTGCGAACGACCCACGCCGGAAAGCACGCGTCTGTGCGATCCCCGGAAGGCCCGCGCCTGGGTGTGCGCCGCCTCCCGCGCGGCCCCGGGCGTGCCCTTCCGCGTGGCCCTGCCCACCTACGCCTATGAAACCGCTTTCGCGCCCGATGGAGCGTGCCTCGGATTGGTCGCGGAAGGTCAGGCCAGATTGTGGCCGGCTAACAGCCGCGTGCTCCGTCTATCCGCCAACCCGGAGGAACTCGCCGGACTACGCGACGGTTGGCAACACGACCGGCCGCCCGAAATGACCGGCCTGGTCTGGTTCCGCCTGCCCGTGCCCGGCGACGAACGCAACTGGCGCTGGCCCACGCTGCGCGCGATGTTGGAGAACCGTCTGCCCCAAGTCGCACTGACGGTCCGCTCCGGTCCATCCGATGACAACCGGCTCCACGATCTAACCATCACCAACACCGGCGACGCCGACGCCGCGGCGGACGGCCTGCGGATTCGGGCGGATTGGACCGGAACCACCTCCGAGGCCGGCGAGGCATTGCCGGGGTTCGTTATGGAAATCCATCCGGACCATGCTATCATCCGCCGCGCGCCCGGCAACGCCACATCTTCCCCAATGGTCCTCCGGCCCGGCTCCACCGTTTCCCTCGGGTGGTTGCGCTTCGCCTCGGCCGCAACCCAACTCCAGCTCAATGTAGCAACCGATGAAACTCCGACGAACTAACCGCATGATCGTTTCCGGCGCCGCCGCGCTCGGGATTTGTTGGACTCCGGGCGTTTCGTTGGCCAGCGGTCCGCTGATGCCCGACGCGTTGCTCTCGCTGGGTGGCCAGGAGGCGGTTTGGGCACCCGAATTCTTTTATCTAACCGAGCTACGCGCGCTAGCGGCGGATTACAAGGACTTCGATCCGGCCTACCGTCCCGCCGCAGGCCATGGCAATGAGCTAACCGAAAACGCCGATGATGAGGATTTCGCGAAAGCCCTGGCCGAGCGCCGGATCCAACCCGCCGACCCGGCGCAGGCGACCCGCCAACACCTCGCTGCCCGCGCGTTTCTCAATGCCGAACCGCCCCAACCGGGACCGCTGCCCGCCTCGATCGAGAGCGAGTTCCGGGATTACCACGAAGGAGCGCTGGCCTACCGCCGCAAGGATCTACCCGCCGCGCGCGCCTCGTTCGGAAAATTGTTGGACCGCCCGGCCGAACAACGCCATTTCAGAACCGTGTGGGCGCATTACATGCTCGCGCGGATCGAGGCGGACGAATCCCATCCGGATGAAGCCGTCAAGTCCTGCCGTGCCCTGCGTCAGGCGGTCCGCGACGGTTTCGCCGATCCCACCGATTGTTACTCGGCGAGCCTGCGGATCGAAGCGGCGTTCAATGACGAACTCGGGTGGCGGCTCCAGCTCCAACACCTCGCCAACGACCCCGACAGCATGAATGCCGATCACCCGATCGGCACCTTGCTCCAGGCCTACGATGATTCCGAACTCGCCCGCCGCGCCGCCAATCCGGTGCTCCGCGCGGTGACATCCTGCGAGCTGATGAGCGGCGCGAGTTGTTATGGATATCAGGGCGAAAACGCCGCCGCCGCGTGCAAACGCTGGCTGGACGCCATCGAAAAGGCGGGTGTCCGCGAGGCGGGCGACGCCGACCGGCTCGGCTGGATCGCCTATCTGGCCGGCGACTATCCGCGCGCCGGCAAATGGCTGAAGCTCCAACAGAAATCCACGCCGCTCTCGCTATGGCTACAGGCCAAGCTCGACCTCCGCGCCGGGCGTCCGGCCTCCGCTCTAACGGCCATGAAATCCGCGCTGCCGATGCTGGGGCAGGGGCCGCGGTTGGAAGTGCCCGCCTACATTGGCACCCCGTTCATCACGCCCCGCGACGCCGCGTGGGCCGACCAGGCGCTGCTGCTGATGGCCGCCGGACGGTTCCGCGAAACCATGGACGCTTTTCTAACCGGAGGACACTGGCAGGACGCCGCGTGGGTGGCCGAACGGCTGATGACCACCGACGAACTGAAGGCCTACGTGGACAAATCGCGGCCATGGAACGTGGCGAGGGAAAAAGCCGCAATGGACTTCGAGCGCGACGGCAACCGGGGGGAGCGCATCTTCGCCACCTGTCTAACCAACTGGAGCGCGATGGCGGACACCTCGGAGGACTACCTGACCCTGCGGCTCCGCTGGCTGCTGGCACGCCGCCTCATGCGGGAGGGTCGCCTATCCGAATCAATCCCTTACTTTCCCGAGTGGCAGCGCGGCGAGGCGGAAATCTATCGGACCGCTTTGCGGAACGCCCGCGACACAAGACGGTCCCGGCCCAACCGCGCCGGCGATTGGTGGCAGGCAGCGTGGCTTGCCCGCACCCGCGGCCTGGAGTTGATGGGGACGGAACGCGAACCCGACAACGCGGTCTGGGGCGGCCAATACGAAGCTCCCGCCACCCGCCACATCCGTCTGAAGGGAAAAATCACCGAATTCCGCGGCACATGGGACCACCCGGAACCCGATGTCGAGGTTCCGCTGCTGCTGCCGGTCTCCGCCATCGAACGCAAGCGTCTGCTGGGAATCGAGCAACCCCATACCCTACGCTGGCATTACCGCATCACCGCCACCATCTATGCCTGGCGGGCCGCACTTCTGATGCCCGACGGCACCGAGGACCTCGCCGATGTCCTCAACTCCGCCGGCCGATGGCTGCGCCAAACCGAGGGTGGCGAGAAGTTGTCCAAAAAGTTCTACGACGCCATCGAGTCCCGCTGCCCGAACACCGAACTCGGTCGCAAGGTCCTCGCCCGGAAAAATTTCACCAACGACCTCGGCCCGCTCAGCGGCAAGGAGATCGAAAGCAAGCATGAAACACCCGCCGCGGATGAGCGATAAGCCAACTGAAAACCGGGTACCCAAGCTAACCGTTCCTGATCGGATCGCGGCTGGTTTGCTAGGGGCCCTTGCTTTGCCATCGGCTCCGTTGTTGTATCTGGACGGTCGCCTGGGTCTGAGCGGAGTTCCCATTCTTTTCGGAGTTCTCGCGTTTTGGATCATTGTTGTGACAGGGATTTGGTTCATGCTCGGATCGTTCGCCGGGCGATACCGCGGGTGCCGGGCGCGGGCGTTCTTTGGCCGGCTTGGGTGGTGGATCATGGCGCTTTTGTCATGCTATCTTCCGATGTTCTTCGCGCTGCCCGTGTTGGGATGCCTGCACCGGATCCAGAAAGCATTCACACCGGAAGTCATCGCCGCGGTTCACGCCTCCAGCCTCAGAGCGCTTGCCCGATGTCCTACCGGTCCGGTTTCGATAACCGCTAGTCCCGAGATCCATTTCGATGATCTTCCGGAGAACGTCGTGGAAGAGCTCCGGAAGGCCGGAATCAACCGCTGGGATCTGCGCCGGGGTGATGATCCTACAGTTTGGGAAGCGACATTGTTGGATGCGTCGCATATCCGGGGAGTTGGCATTTCGATCCCCAGCCTGGCTCCGAAGGGCACTCCCGCCCCGGGCACCGAGATCATTTCAACGGAAGGCCCGGACAACAACCGCTCCTTCGCCTGGCACGCCGGCAGCACCTTGTTCTATCAGGCAGGTGACTGATTTGCGCGGCTCAACCTCACTGCGGATGCATCCCCGGCAGGCCCTCGCGGATCTTTGCGGAGAACGCGGGATCCTGGTCGGCGGCTTTCGCGCGGTCGTTGACCCTGGCAAGGCGCTTCAGTTCCGCGAACGGAAGGGTGCGGTCGAGGACGCCGCGTTCATATAACATTTCATCGCCATAGCCGTTGACCAGAATCCGCCAGTCCCAGGGCTGCCGTTCCGACGCATCCCGCTGCTGGCGGATGGCGGTGGTGCAGTTGTTGGTGATCGCGTTGTACCATCGCGGCGTCTGGTGGAGTTCGTTGAGGGTCCGGACGTACTCCATAAACGCGCCCCGCGGGTCGGCGGTTTGCATGTGATAGAGATAAACATCCTCGCCCTTCCGGTAGTTCGAGCGGACGCGGATCACATCGCGCTCGTCGGCGACCACATAACAAAGCTCGAACTGCCGATAGAGCCCGCCCAGCGCCGAGTAGGCCTCGCCCATTTCCGGGCGGGTCTCGATGCTGAAACAGATGTGGCCGTCCGCGCCGAAGTCGAAAGAAATGATCGGGTGGGCCATGTAGGGCGATCCCCAGAAGTTGATGAAAATGTCCGCCCCGCGCAGGTTGCGGAGGTCAAGCCGGCGGGTTTCCCAGCGCGGCGTGAAGTCGGTCTCGGTCCGGTAGTCGAAATTGCGCACGTTGTGGAGCGTGATGATATCGCCCTCGATATCGGCGTGCGCGGTCTGCGCCACCTCGGCTTTCCACTCCCTGAACTGCTGGGGCTTGAGCGAGAGCCACCAGGCGAGGACGATGAGAACCATCACCGCCACGGCCAGCCGCGCCCTCCAGCGGGGACGCAGCCAGACAACACCCGCCACCACCAGCGCCGCGAACAAGGCGGCCCAGATCCGCGGCACCACCACCGCCGGCAGATCAAACCACAGCGCCCCGAACGCCCACAGCGAGGCACCGCCTAACACCACCCATCCGAGGGCGGAGATCAGCCGGATCAGCAACCGGATCGCGAAGGGCGTTGGTTTCGTTTCGTCCATGGCCGGATTCTGCCGCGTTCGCTCCGGATGGCAATCCGATTTCACACACCTTCCGGCTCCTTGACAAACGGCGGCGTTGGATGAATCGTGCGCCCGTGCGCTTGCAGATTTCCGCAGTCCTGCTCATCCTCGCCGCCGTGAATCCGGCCTGCGGCGAGAAAAAACATCCGGCCCCCGGCCCCGAACGCGCCGCAGCGGCGGCGGCGCGGGTGCGTCCGTTGCTGGCACCCTCTCTATCCGCCAAGGGCATGCGCTTCGGCGATCCGGTTTTCATCCGCGCGTTCAAGGAGGAAATGGAGCTGGAGCTTTTCATCCGGCCCGGTGGCAAGGGACGTTTCGTGCTGTTCAAAACCTATCCGATCGCCAAATCCTCCGGCGATCTCGGCCCGAAGCTCGCCGAGGGCGACGGCCAGGTGCCCGAGGGCTTCTATTTCGTGCCGAAGTCCGCGATGAAGCCGGACAGCACCTATCACCTCGCGTTCAATCTGGGCTATCCAAACGCCTACGACCGCCACCACGGCCGCACCGGATCGCTCATCATGGTTCACGGCAACCGTTGCTCGATCGGCTGCCTCGCCATGACCGATCCGCTGATCGAGGAGATCTATTCGCTCTGCGACGCCGCGCTCGACCACGGCCAGCCGTTTTTCCGCGCGCAGGTATTCCCGTTCCGCATGACAGATGCCCGGATGAAAGCCGCCGCCGGCCAGAAATGGGAGGCGTTCTGGAAAAACCTCAAGGAGGGCTACGATCTCTTCGAAACGTCCGGCATGCCGCCCGAGGCCACCGTTGCCGATGGAAAATACGTTTTCAAACCGCTCTAACCCGCCGTTTCGGCGCTTGCCGGTCCGCGCCGGGCGTGACAGGCTTGCCACACCAACCCGCTACCTCCCATGTTGAAAGGCATCCATCCCTGCATCAGTCCCGACCTGCTCAAACTGTTAGCCGAAATGGGCCACGGCGACGAAATCGTCCTCGCCGACGCCCATTTTCCCGGCCACACCTTCAATCCGCGCGTGCTCCGCGCCGACGGACTCGGCGTCACCACGCTGTTGGACGGCATCCTCCCGCTGTTCGAACTCGATTCCTACGCCGACCCGCTGATCATGATGGGCGCCGTGCCCGGAGACACGCTCGACCCCGCCGTGGAGCAGAAATACATGGCCGCCATCCACCGCCACTGCCCCGCCGCCAAGGCACCCGTCCGCATCGACCGCTTCGCGTTTTACGACCGCGCCAAGACCGCCTTCGCCGTGGTGATGACCGGCGAGACCGCAAAATACGGCAACCTCATCCTCAAGAAAGGCGTCACCCCGATTTCCTAACCATGAAGATCGAGATCTGCGTGGATACCCTGGCGTCCGTGGCCGTTTGCGCCGCGGCCGGTGCGGACCGCATCGAGCTGTGCGCCGGTCTTGTGGAAGGCGGCACCACCCCGAGCCTCGGATTCCTTCGCGCCGCGCGCAGGATTTTTTCCGGAAAGATCATGGCGATGGTCCGCCCCCGCGCCGGGGATTTCCATTACGACGACGCCGAGTTCGCGCAAATGTTGGACGAAGCCGACCTGTTCCGCCGCGAGGGCGCGGACGGCGTGGTGTTCGGCATCCTCGATGCCGAGGGACGGATCGATGAAACCCGTTCGCGGAAGTTCGTGGAAAACGCCGCCGGGCTGGATGTCACCTTCCACCGCGCGTTCGACGTGACCCCTTCCCTAACCGAGTCGCTGGAAACGTTGGTCGCGCTCGGCGTGCCGCGCGTGCTCACCAGCGGCGGCCAACCGGATGTCTATCAAGGCATGGATGCCATCGCCGCGCTCCACCAGCAGGCCGCCGGCCGCATCACCATCCTGCCCGGCGGCGGCGTGAAACCGGAACGCGTCACCGAACTGGTCCGCGCCACCGGCGTTACCGAAGTCCATCTATCCGCACGGGTTTCCGTTCCCAGTCCGATGCGTTTCCGCCGCCCGGACATCCCAATGGGCGCCTCCGCCGTGCCCGGCGAATACGAACGCAAAACCGCCTCCGCCGACCTGATCCGCGCCACCCGCGAGGCGCTAACCGCCGCGTCAACCTGATCCCCCCCAGCCGCCATGAAACGACCGCTCACCGCACTCGCCTGTCTCAATCTATCCGCGGTCCTCGCGACGGCGTTTCCGGGAACGGGGACGCTGACTCTAACCACTCCGACAACCGCAGAGAACAAGCTGTCGATCAAAATTGGCGTTAATTACAATGGGTTGCCGCTCTCAGACACCGAGACGACCTCCGTTTCGGGAACGCTAAATGTGGCGTTGGATGCGAATCCCAACACCGGAGCGGCGACCGTGTTCACGATCCAAGATGGGAATGTTTCAATGACAAACATGACCTTCGATTTTCGCGTCATTTTTATTGGTTCCGTCGCAAATTTCAGCACTGCGGGGATGAAGGGCAGCGCTTTCACTCGGGTTCCGCCCGGTGTGGTGACTCCTGGTGCGGGCGGAGGGACATTTGATGCCTCCCAGCATTCGCTGCGGATCAACCAAGGCACGATCAAGGGTGCTATTACCTTCACGGATCCTGATACTGTGATAGACACCAACTTCGCCGACTCGCCGGTGGAGGGGCCGGGAACGGGAACGGGAAGCTTAGCAGTAGTCCCGGGGTCATCCACTTCCACCCACCGCAATTGCTCGGTCACCATGACATTGCCGGTGGATTTCAGCCAGAATCAGGACCTCGACGGCACCGCAGTGACGGTGACCGTGAAGGGCACGATCAAGGCAGCAGGCACCATCCCGGTTCCGCTCAACTCGTGGATCGACTGGAAGCTCGCGAACAATCTATCCGCCTCGGCGTTCGCCACCGTGCCCGCGCCCGGATCCGCGCCGTTGGGTTTGGCTTGGGCGATGGGCCTTGAGCCCGGCGTCCCGGCTGCCCGGTTGATGCCGGTCATGACCGGCGGCGCACTGCCCTCCGCCACGCTGGTGCTGCCCGTCACCGGCACCCGCGGGCCGCTGCGCCTGGAACAGTCCGACTCCCTAACCGGAGGTTCGTGGCAGATCGTTCCCGCCGCTTCCATTAGTCTTGGCCAGAACCCGCTCCCGGCCGGCAGCACCGGCACGGTCACCGTGCAATGGCCGTCACCCGCCGCCCGCCGCTTCATCCGCGTCGGAGCCCAACAGCCATGAAACGGTTCCTCATCGCTCTATCCATGATCGGGTCGCTCGCCGCGGCCGCTCCCATCCCGGAAAACCAGGCCGCCGGATTCGTCAAGATGGCGCTGGCCGGAATCGACCGCGAGTATCCGAACAAACCCGGCGATGTGCTGCGCGGTCCGGACGACGTGCGCGCTCCGAAGGCGACCCATCCGGTGTTTTACGGTCACTTCGACTGGCATTCCTCGGTTCACGGTCATTGGATGCTGGTCCGGCTGCTCCGGCTCCATCCTCAGGCGCCGTTCGCGGCGGAGGTGCGGGGCGTGCTGGACCGACGGTTCACCCGCGAGGCAATGGAAGCCGAGGCGGCGTATTTCCGGATCAAGGAAAACCGGTCGTTCGAGCGGATGTACGGCTGGGCCTGGGCGCTCCGGCTCGGCATCGAGCTGCGCGGCTGGGACGATCCCGACGCCAAACGCTGGGCCGCGAATTTCAAACCGTTGGAAACCGAACTGGTCGCCCTAACGAAGACCTATCTGCCCAAGCTCGACTGGCCGGTGCGCTGCGGATTCCATCCGGAAACCTCGTTCCCGCTCTCCCAGGCGCTCGATTGGGCGCGCGCCACCGGCGACCGCGAACTCGAGAATCTAATCACCACCAAGGCCCGACAGTTCTACGGCGCGGACCGCGACTATCCGGTCCGCTACGAGCCTTCCGGCAATGACTTTTTCTCCCCCTGCCTCAACGTGGCCGACCTGATGCGCCGGGTGCTGCCGCCCGCCGAGTTCGGCGCTTGGCTCGACCGCTATCTGCCCGGCCTCGCCGCGGGAAACGCCGGAAATCTGCTGGAGCCGGCAAAGGTTTCCGATCCCACCGACGGGCATCTCATCCATCTGGCCGGGCTCAACCTCACCCGCGCCTGGACCATGCGCGGCATCGCCTCCGCGCTTCCCGCCGGCGATCCGCGCCGCAAGGTGCTGGAAACCGCCGCCACCGCCCACACCACCGCCGGACTCGCCCTCGTCAACACCGGCCACTACGAAGGCGAACACTGGCTCGCTTCCTTCGCCGTCTATCTTCTAACCGCCGTTGGTCTGCCGGATTGAACCAAAACAGGAAGATCTAACCGCAGATAAACACAACCGAAGCGCGGAGATGGACCGCCACCCATCCAATCCGCGGTTCTATTTCTGTTTCTGGGATGAACCCGATATCCGAAGTTCGTGGAATTTTGGACGTTCAATTTACCGCTGAAACGCTGAGTAGCGCTGAAGCCGCTGAAAAGGAGCCTAAAGAAATCAGCCGGAATATGATTCATCTTCCGGTGTTGGCTTTCCGATCAAAGAACGCTCAGCGAACTCAGCGGTTCTCAGCGCTTCAGCGGTAAACCAGGTTTCCAAACCACCTTGAACTTCGGATATCGGGTTGAATCCACCTCACCGAATCCGCTTTGGATTTGCCATGGGCGGTTCCGGCCGCGATAGTTCCCGCAGCCGATGAAATCCGGACTTCTTTCGCTCATCCTCGCCGAACTTGACGGCCAGTTGTCGCGCCTGTCGAAGGCGGCGCTGGAGGCGCACGCCGCCGCCACCGACCCCGGCAGCAAGGCGGAGAGCAAATACGACACCCGCAGCCTGGAAGCCTCGTATCTCGCCACCGGCCAGGCGCGCCAGGCGGAAGAACTCGCGGACGCGGTGATGCGGTTCGGAGCGCTCAGCCTCCCGGATTTCGACATGGACGACCCGATCGACGCCGGGGCGCTCGTCGAGGTGGAAATGGCCGGTGAGATATCCCATTTCCTGCTGGCTCCGGCGGCCGGCGGCCTAACGGTGGAACACGAGGGCCGCGAGGTCACACTGCTTGCCCCCGGCAGCGGACTCTACGGCAAACTGCTCGGAAAACGGGTGGGCGACATGCTGGACAATCCGCCGCTGCTGATCACGGAAGTCGCCTGAACCTAACAACAAGTTCGCTGCCACAGAGGACGTGCATTGACACCCGAAATCGTCATTCGTCATTCGTCAATCACCCCGCCGCCATCCCCACCTCCACCACCTATTCCTCCAGCGTCACCGCGTCGTCGAAGTCCCGCTCGCCGTCGAGGAATTCCCGCAGCCGCACTATCATGTTCTCCCCAATCTCCACCTGCGCCTCGCGCTCCGTGGCAAACGCGCACACCCGACCCGGCGAACCCGCCGCATCATCCGCCGAATTCTCCCGCACCGCAGGCACGGGCCCCTCGAAAACCGTATCGATGAAAATGCAGGAGCTTCCTTCACCCATCGTTCTTCGATCATCCAATCTCAGTTAGAAATCGCGTCACCAGCTCGAATGCCCGCCGTGCCTGCTCTTCCCTAACCAACACATCCGTTTCATTGTGAAACTCCACGACTTGCATCGGGCCATAGGAATCCACGCCTGCGAATTTCTCCTTCAGGATCTCCACCGACCTCGCCACATCGGAGCCGGCCGCCATTTGTGACCTCCACGCTTTGGCAAGCTGTGGGATGCCTCCTTTGAAATGATCGAGGCAGTAGCAGATGTCGTAGGCGTCCTTCGGCTTGTCACGCTTTGCCAAAGCGATGGATTTCATCACCAGAAAATCCGGCACCGATGCCACTTGCAGACTCACCGTGTTCTTCGCTCCGCCGATCATCCGTCCGGACAGCTTCATCGTCAGCGGAGAACGAAACGCGGCCTCACAACCGTCCGCTTTCAACACCCGGAATCCCTCGATCAGCTTGGGCTTGCTCTTTCCGGTCTTCACATCCTTTGGTGCCAGAAGATCCAACTCCACCCGCACTGATGGCCCACCGTCACCCAAGTCCACTTCGGTGACATACCGGAAATCCTTTTCTCCCTGCCGGTAGCGACCCGTGCCTAGCAACAGTTTCAGCATCTCGGCGTAACGGCCTCCCCTCAGCTTGGTCGCGTCGAGTGCCAGATCCACATCAATGCTCCCAACATGCGCCTCGTCCGCGCCTTCGATCACAAACTCCGGCACCCAGCCACCCACCAGCACCAGACAATCCTCGAACGAGGCCAGCACCTGCATGACATCCACGATCACCCGCTTCGCCGCGGCCACTTGGCGCGGTTCGTAGTCCTCCTCATGGCGGGGTTCATCAAACATGGCGCACGGCTCCTTCCCACACCGGCTTCAGGCATTGGTTCAGGACCGCTTCCGCGGCTTCCTCCCCGCGGCCACCCACATGGCGCAGATCCAACCAGGTTTGCACCGGATTGGTGCGAGCCGGCATTTCTCCATTTCCCGCGTCCCGCAGATAGAACACCCCGTCATCCTCCGGAACCAGCACCACCAGGTTTTCCCCGGTATCCACCCGCTTCGCGTCCGCGACCCGGACGAATTCGTCCAACGCGGCGTCGCTGACATAGAGCCATGTCTTGTTCTGGCGGACACAGGGCGCCTGAAAGTCCGCGGCTGAAAAGGCGGCATACACGATCTCACCCGCGGAAGGGTTCATGGTTTGCAACCGGTTCCGCAACTCCTGTGGCTTCAACAGCGTGAAATAGCCGATTCTCCGATGTCGTTCGAACCGGTAGGACTTTCGCCAGACATCCAACAATCCGATCGCATCCTTCACCCGGAACTTTCCGTCATCGCGTTGCTCCAGCCACGCTTCATCGCGCAGATGCGAGACCACCTTGTTCACCAGTCCGATGCTGACCCCCGGCTCGCAATGCATCCGCAAGGCGGTCTGCGACCAGTTTACCGCGGCGTTCCGGGGTGCCAGCAACGCGCGCAGCACCCGCGCGGATGCCGCCGAGCTGAGATTCGCCTTCGGTCGCTGCCGTTCATGCACGGCGGCAAGGCCCGTCCGCTCGATGTAGAGCGCGCCGGGAACCACCAAGCGGCAGTTGCCCGCCAGATCAAACCAACTCCATCCATGACCCTCGCAAAGCTCCGCCATCCGGGGCGAAATATGGGGTGCCGCCAGCACCGGAACCACGGTTCCCCTCGAGCCATGTTGAAGAATCCGGTTGCTAAGGTTCACAAAGGGAAACTGCGAAGGTCGCGGCAAGTCCCTGCACTCCACCCACAGTTCCACCCGATCGTTGGAACGCGGCAATTCCAATTCTCCCATAATATCGAAGGATCGGTCCGATGCCGCCGGATTTCTCCAAACCTTGACGCCCGTCCCGAGCCCGGGGACTGCCCCGAGGATCACACGCAGCCTGTTCTCAAGCTCTCGCTCAAGCGAATCCTGCGCTTTCATGGAAATGGATGGTTTCACGCCGTCGTGAATAGATCCATTTTCGTGAAAGTCAACGATATTTTTCACAATTCAGAGATCCTGATCCGAGGTCTTGTTTTCCGCTCCACTGCGTTTGCCGGTCGGAAAATGGTTTGGCTCCATCGGGCCAAGAAGCCAGAGACCAGAAACCGGAAACCAGAAAGAAAGCACCATTCATCGACTTCGCTGCCGCCGCGAATTGTGCCAAATCATTTTCCGACCGGATCAGGATGTCTGCAATTATCGTATTTTCACGTGTTCGTGAAATACCCATAAATCGTGAAAGCGTGGCAAACATGGCACCCGATGCTTGAAAGATTGACCTCGAGGACAAGTGCCATCGATGCCGCCCCGGATTGATGATTGCCGATTTTTGAATTGGGAGATCTGACCGGGTCCGGGTTCAGAACATGGGTAACACAATAGGTTCAATACATGGGTAACACCTTGCCAACCCGGAGAGCGATCCGAAGGTCTCCGGAAATGCCATGGAAAACCACCCTGAAAATGAACGAAAAAAT
>JAFLEH010000043.1 GCA_017301995.1 Verrucomicrobiota bacterium
TGGAGGACATCATCAAAACACTCGACCGATGCACCAACCCCAGCCACACTAACCCCGTCACCCCATGATCCGCTCGTCCACAGCCGTCACAGGACACACACCACCCACCGGACAAATGCCCTTATTTCTCGTTGCAAGTCAACGGGTTCCGGCTTTCCAGAAATCCGCCGTGCCCGCCGGCTCATGATCAGAGACGGCGGGTGGCAGTGTGGCGGGGACCCTTATTCGGCGGAGACGCGGACGAAAGTCTTCGGCGCCGTGAGCGGCTTGGGACCGCTGAGGGTCACCGTGACCGTCTGGTTGTCGCCGCTATCGACCGGAGTCTGGGTGGCGGCCGTGTCCTGGGTCCAGGAAACGAGGTCGGTGGACTTCCAGACCTTGTAGGTTAGACCGGTGAGCGACGGTTTGCGGCGGACATAGGTGAACATGCCGGTGGTCTTGCTCAGCGGCACGGTGATGGTCCGGACGGACGCGCCGTTTTTCGGGTGGAGGCCGAAGGCATACTCGGTATTGTTGGTTAGACCATCCTTGTCATCGTCGGCGGTCGGTCCGCCGAGAGGCGCGTAGAGGGCGGCCCAGGTGTCGTAGTCGCTGCCACCAACGGCCGTGGATTCCAATGTGACGGCTTTCGAGTCGTTGTAGCGGATGATGAACGAGTTGATCCCCACCGTGACCGTGGAGGCTTCCGGCTTGCCGGTGAAAACACCAGTTAGGGTGCCGGTATAGGTCAACAGGGTGAGCTTGGTTCCTCCCGGAATCACCGACGGGGTTCCGGCGATGTCGGTGATGGTTAGATTCCCCGCCAGACTGACGTTGCCGGTGACGGTGGCCACGTCGGCCGTGCCGGCCACGGAGTCGATTTCCGCGGCGAACGTCGAACCGGCCGCCATGGTCAGTGCGCCGGTTCCCAACGATTCGATCGATACGCCGGGCGCGAGTTTGCCGCCGGATTCCACGGTGACCGCCCCGGAAACAAGCCCGGTCCCGCCGAATGTGGCGCCGGTTTTCACGGTGACCGCTCCGGTACTGGTGCCGGAGCCGGAGGTATTGTTGACGAGCAGGGTACCACCATTGACGGTGGTGGTACCGGTGTAGGTATTGCCGAGCGCCAAAACCATGGTTCCCGGCCCGTTCTTGACAAGGCTGGTTCCCTTGAAGGGCGCGTTGACCAGAAGGTCGGTCCCTGTGGTAACATCCGCCACCACAAAGGGCCCGGCGTCGGTTAGGGAAAAATAACCGTTGGTTCCCGCCTGCCGGGTGATGGTGGACATCTGGCTGCCCCCGACGGTGACCGTGCTGTCAAACGTGCTGTATTCGTCCGCGTAGCGGCTACCGGTGCCATCGGGGCGGATCCCCAGCACGGTCCCGCCGTTGAGAGCCAGTTCCCTGAAATGGCTGTGATAGGCATTGAGTTCCACCACGCCGCCGGCATTGACGGTGATTGGAGTTCCACCGGCCCCATCGTAGAGCGGGTTGATGGCGTTGATGCGCAGCGTGCCGCCGTTGTTGATGACGACTCCGGTGCAGCCGGCTCCAACCGTCCTGGCATAGTCGGTGGTCGCGAAGGTGACCCTGCCGCCATTGATCTGGAGTTCACCGCCGATGTTGGACGGCGTGCCGGCGAGGGTTAGATCGCCGGTGCCGCTTTTCACCATGTTTCCTCCGGCGGGCACCACGATTTGGCCGGTGAAGGTGTAATCGTTGCCGGTCGAGTTGTTCACCGTGACGGTGGCGGGATTCACCGAACCGGAAACGATCACGTTTTTCGTGATGGCTGCGTCAGAGAAGATGACAGTGTCACCGGTGAAGAACCGCTGGTCTCCTTCGGCCCAGTTCAACGAGCTGGAATCCCAGGTGCCACTGACCGTTCCCGCCCAGGTCCGGGTTCCGGTATCCACGTTGCACACGATGGACGTGCCAGTGTCGGTGAACGCCAGGCGGCGGAGGGACGTCGGCGAATTGGTCAGATTGGAGGTCGTTCCGGTTAGAGTCGTGTAGTTGACCAGCGTCATCGGTCCCGGTTCCGCGGGCAGACTCTCCAGCACGACCGCCGTGGTGCCGTTGAGCACCAATCCGCCGGTGGTGAGCGCCTCGGCGGAGGCACCGGACATCCTGAGGGTTGCCCCGCCGGCCGTGCCAAGCGTCAGCGTGCCGGTCATCAATCCCTCTCCCGCCAACTGGGTGCCATCGCGAATCACGATGGCGCCACCGAATGCGGGTCCGTCATAATTCAGGCGCCCCTGGACCAAGGACAGGGTTCCCGTGTAGGCGGCACTATCCCCGGTTATCGCGAAAGTTCCGTTATGATTCGTGGTGGTGCTGTTGAGTTCCACATTGCCGCTTCCCGCCAGTCCGCCAGCGATGGTGCCCGTAGCCCCCCCGTAGGTGACAATCCTGGCACCGGCGGGATCGATGGTGATCGTGCCGGCCACGGTGTTGTTTTGGAAGCGCAGGGCACCGAGGTTTCCGGCATTCTCCAAAGGTCCGACCCCCTTCAGGAAGAAATTATTAGGACAATAGCCGCCGGAGAGGGCGAGGTAAGCCTGTCCGCCGTCGTTCACCGTCACATCCCCGAATCCGAACGCGTCATTGTTGGTGGCAATGATCCTGCCGCCATTGATCTCGGTGCCGCCGGTGTAGGTGTTGGATTGGCTGAAATTGGCGATGCCGCCCGGACCGTTCTTCACCACCTTGAGCGGCGTCACCGCGTCAGGGTCGGCAATCAGCACGCTCACCGACTGGTTGAGAGCCTCGAAATGAGTCGGAAAATCGAAGACCAGCGTACCGGACGACGATGTCAGCGTGCCCGTATTCTGCACCGTGAAATTCTCGGCGGTGGTTCCCGGCGAAGCGATGAAGGTGCCACTGGTGATATCCAGAACCGTCGCTTCCTCGATATGCACATCATGGTCGGTCGATAGGGAATGTATCCGCGTCACCAATCCGGAACGGAATCGCAACACGCCGCCGTCGGTGCCCACGATGTCCATATTCTGCCAGTTCTCCGAGTCAAAGCAGGTATCTCCGCGCGCGTTGGTGAACAACCCGGTGAAGCCGGATCCGTCACCGGTATGGACCTGCACTCCGCCATCGGTGCGGCGGACATTCGCATAAGCCACACCGGAGGCATTGGACAATCCGCCGGTTAGTGTGGTGGAGGTGGTCCCGTAGGAACGCAACACCCCGCCCGCCGCACCGATCTGGACCGGATGGTCGAACGTGACATAGAGATTCTGGTCCACAAGGCCGCCGCCATCCAGAATCACCGGATTGGCGATGTCCCCGAAGTTCCCGTTCATCGTAACAACTCCCGATTTGATCGTGACGGTCCCCGTGAAGTCGCTCGAAGTCCCGGTGAGCGCGGCGGCTCCTGGAGCTCCGCCACCCGTGTCGCTGGTGTCGCCGTTTCCGATCAGGATCAGATCGCCCGCACCCGTGATCGCACCAGCCACGGTTCCGGTGGACGAGTTTCCGACCGATGTGGTGTCGATGGTACCGCCGCCCGCGCCGAGGGTGATGCCGCGGTTTGCCGCGAGGGTGAAATTGCCCGGAGACGTCAGATCGAATTTAAGTGTGCCGCCATCGAGCGTCAGGCGGTCCGCCACCGGAGCGGCAGTGGCAGATCCGAGGCAGGCGTCCTCACGGATGGCAAGCGTTCCGCCGGATAGTACCGTGTTCCCCGAGAATGTGTTGGGGCCGACGAGCGTGACCAGCCCGGTGCCGGATTTCACCAGCGAACCGGTTCCGCCGATCTGGTTGCCGGCGGTGGATGTCAGCGTGTAGTCGTTTCCGGTGCTGTTGGAGAACGTCGCGGTGGACGGACTGACCATCCCGGCAATGGTTAGAGCACCCGCGCCGGTGTCACCGAAAACCGCAGCATCCCCGGTGAAGAATTTCTGGTCACCTTCCGCCCAGTTCAGGTCGGTGGCGTTCCACACGGTGGTGGCGGCGCCGGTCCAGGTGCGGGTACCGGTGGTTGCGTCGAAGACGATCCGCTTGTTGAGCGTGTCGTTGGTAAACGTGCCGCGGGTCTGCGAGCTGGACAGGTTGGCCAGGCCGGTGAAGGTTCCGGTGTAGTTGAGCACCGTGTAGGTGGTGGTTCCCAGCGGCTGCTGAGTGAGAAGCTCCACCTTGGTGGGACCGTTGATGGAGACATCCTTGGCGGTGATCGCCGCGGTGGGGGCCGACGGATCCAGATAGAACGATCCGGCCCCGCCGCCGCCTGTCGTGGTTAGATTGCCGGTGGTGGTCCCGTTTCCGACGATGGATGCGCCGGCGCCACTCATCGTGATGGCGGACGTGAGAGTCCCGGTCAGATTGAGGCGCCCCGCGCTGGAAACGGTGGTACTTCCGGTGTAGGTGCAGGCTCCCGCGAGGGTGACGGTTCCTCCGCGGATCTCGACTTTTCCCCCGGTGCCCGTGATCGGGCCGGTCACGGTGAACGGCCCTTTGGTCGTTCCGAGCGCATTGAAACTGGCCATCGAGGATGTACCGCCCGAAACATCGATTCCCGCGATGGTGACCATGCCCGTGCCGGAGTTTTGGAACGGCCTGGAAGAATTGTCGTTCACCGTGACGGAACCGGTGAGGGAAATGTTGTTGGTTCCGCCGAAGCAAAGCCCCCCTCCCGAGCCACTGCCGACGAGAATACTGTTCGCGAGTTCGAGGTCGGGGAGATCCGCCCAAATTTGCGCTCCACGCGCGATGACCGAACCGGTTCCCAAGGATCCGGAGTCGCCGAGGACCACAATGCCGGCATTGGAAGTGCCGCTCCCGAGGATGGTCCCTCCGGTGTAGGTGTTGGCCCCGACCAATTCGATTTTCTGGCTTCCTACGGAGCGGAACTGGACGCTACCGCCACCATCTATCAGCCCATTGATGGCGATGTCTTTCAAATCCACCTGCCCCTGGATCACATTAGCTCCGGTCAGATTGATATTGCCGGTGAATGTCACGAGTCCCTCGCGTGTGCGCAGGGTGGCGTTGCTGAGGCTGATGTTGTTCGCGATTTCAGACGAGCTGTTGCTGGGGGTGACCGCGAAGTTGGTGGAGAACTCCAGTGCGGCCAAGTTGGAGGCCGCTCCCGTCACGGCGATTTCCCCGGTTCCGAGCGGGGATTTGTTGCCGCCCGCGGTGCCCGTGTAAGCATAGACGGCGATACCTCCGCTGGCTCCGGACTGCTGGATGGATGTTGTTCCGGTGTAGGAGTTGTCATTCCGTTCCAATCTGACAATGAGGCTGGTGCCCGACGCCTTGTCGATGATGAGGTTGCCGTCCCCGACAATCTGCCCTTGCAATGTCACATCCGGGGTTCCCGTTCCGAGATGTTGTCCCGAAATCCTCGAAGTGGTTGCGGCCCCAAGCGTGATCGGGCTCGGCCATGTGACCGCGCTGATGCTTCCGCTGATGGCTCCCACCGCCAGCGTTCCGCCGTTGAGCGTGATGGCGTCCGCCGAGGTGTTGCTCCCCCATGCGGCCGTCCCGGTGCCAATCCCGCGGAGCATCGTGTTGGATCCGACAATCCACTTCCCGGTGTAGTCGGCGAAGCCGTTGGCCGTTCCCTGGTTCGCATCCACGGTGCCTCCCCCGGTCACGGTGACGACGGTGGCGTTTCCACCCGTTCCATCCACATTGGCGGTCGAGACATTCGAGCCGAACCGGAGATTGCGGCCGGCGGGGATATCCCACGTCTGGCTGCCGGAGACGTTGAAGGTCGCGGCATTGACCACCACATCGTGGCTGGCCCCGGTCAGATTGATGCCCGCCGCACCGACGCTTAGAGCGCTCAGGGCCACCGGAGCGCCGGTTCCGCCGATGCTGATGGTTCCCGCGGCGGTTCCGGCAAGCGACCCGGCGGTGATTCCCTGCCAAGTGAGAGCCGACCCCGGCAACAGGGCCGACATAGCGCCGGCGGTGTTGTAGGTTCCGGACCAATTCGCAACATCCCCCGCTCCGGGAGCGGTACCTCCCCATGAAGCGCCGAGGTCGAGCGCGCTGGTGTTGTCGGACTTGGTGTAGGTGGCGGCATGACCGACACCTGAGGTGCTGATGCAGATGATCGCGGATGCCAGGGCGCGGAGATGTTTGGGTTTCATGAGTCGATGGGATTTCGGGTTGTTTTGTCGGGTATCTGGATTTGAAAGCGGGAGAACCAACGGGACCGGGCATAAACCAAAAGCCCGTTCCTCAATCCCGTTCTGGGAACAGGGGGAACGGGCCGGTGGTTGGATGCCGGAAGCCAGCCCCATCCGGTCCGTCCGACCGGATGGGAACTGGTCCGCTGGGTTTTCTATCAGTTGATCGTGACCTTGAGGCGGCCGAACTTGAGCGCGTCGGTACCCTTGCTGACGGTCAGAGTGATCGTGTCGGTACCGTTGCCGTTGTCAGTGACAGTGACGCCCGCGGTCGATCCCGCGGTGTCGTTGCCGACGTTGTAAACGTTCGGCCAAGCGGCCAAGGTGGTGCCGACCTCAATCTGGACCGTGGTGTCCGGGGTCTTCGAATCCTGGTCGCGGACGAAGGTGAACACCAGATCGCTACCGGACGCGCTGACCGTCGGCAGTTTGCCGAGATCGCTCGCCGCAGCGGATCCACCGAGCACATATTCGACCGCGTTGATTACTCCGTCGCCGTCGTAGTCGTCGCCCGGGCCGCCGGTCGGGGCGTTGGTTCCCGCCCAAGCGTTGTAGCCGGTCGGGGCACCCACCACGAGCACGCCGGTTCCGGAGAAGCGGGTGTCATCGATGTTGGTCGCGCCGGATCCGGTGGCACCGTAGGTACCATCGGCCTGCTGCAAGGCGCCGTAGAACAACGAGGTAACCCGCTCGGTGCCGGTGAGGTTGAGCATCCCGCCGTCGAGCACGACCTTGTTGGTGTCCTTGATCGAGGTGCCGTTCACGGCAACGGTTCCCGCGTTGACCACGGTATCGCCGGTATAGGTGTTCACCGCGTTGAGGCTGAGGGTGCCCGCGCCATTCTTCACGAGCGATTCGCTCGCGCCGCCAGTGACCGGGCCATTGAGGGCCAGCGAGCCACCGGCAGTGTCAACCGTATTGGCAACACCACCGCCAAGCGCCAGCGTGCCGGCCATGGTGTTGGTGCCTGCGGCCTTGTAAACCCGGCAGTTGGTGCCGAGCGCGCCGATTTCGAATTTCACGTAGTCGCCCACGTTGGTGCTGCCGCCGCCCTGTTTGATACCGATACCGATGCCTGCGGTGAGCCACGCATCAACGGGACCGTTGCCGCCACCGCCGTTCTGGACGCGCAGGGTGATCGGATACCAACCGTCGGCCGGCGCGTTGAAGGTGCCGGTAGTGGGCACATTCCACTGGTTGTCGTTGATGAGCACGTTTCCGTCCACTTTCACATAGACCGCGTCGTCCACGTTTTCACCGAACGACCAATCGCCGGCGGTGAGGTAGATTTCACCGTCATAGGCGATCGTGGTGTTGCCGCCGATACCGCCGTGTAGGCCCGAGGCACTGGTGGCCAGCGCGCCGGCCGTGAGCGGCGTGGTATCCATCGCCGCACCCGCGAAGGTTCCGTAGTAGAGGAAACCGGGGGTGTTCAAGCCGAGCGCCAAGGTGCCGCCTTCCAGAGCCAGCGTGCCGCCGGTGCCCGCACCGGCCGTGTCATGGGCGAGCCGAACCTCTTTGCCGTTGGCATCGATGGTGCCGCCGAAGTTCGATCCGTCGCCGGACAGAACGAGCTGCTGCGGGCTGGCATGCTCCAGAACGCCACCGGTGCCGGTGAGCGGATTGGGAACCAAACTGTGCTGCGGACGGCTCACCCGAACAGTGCCGGCCGTGATTTCGATCGGACCGCTGAAGGTGTTGTCACCCGAAAGCTGCAGCGTTCCGGCGCCGGACTTGGAGATGCCGAGGCCGGCGGCCGCCTGGGTGATCGGGCCGGTGACATTGACGTCCACGGCGGCCGAGCCATCGGCCACGTTGATCGGCAGTCTTCCATTGGTGTTGTTCTCACGCAGACGGATCGTGCCGCTGATCGTGGCCGAGGTTGCGGTTCCGGTGTAGTTCACCGAGGACCCACCGCCCAGCGAATAGTAGCCCGCGCCGCTGGTCGCGAGCGTGCCGCCATCGCCGAGATTGACCGTGATCCCCCATCCCTGGTCGCCATTGACCGAGGTGGTGGCCGTGCCGCCGTTGAGGTTCAGGGTATGGATGCGCTGGCCGCCCCAACCGAAGGCGTTTCCGGAAGTGGCGCTCAGCGTGCCACCTGCATTGACCGTAACAACACCGGAGATCACACCTACTTCGCCGCCGTTGGTGCTGAGCAGCACGGTACCCCCGTTGATGGTGGTACCGCCGGTGTAGCCGTGGTTGCCTTGGAATTCAAGCGTGCCGGAGCCGCTCTTTTCGATCGCTCCACCGCCACCGATGAGCCGGCTTGCGCCGAAGATTTGGTTGGTGGTGGTGTTGAAGGCCAAGGTGGCCCCCGTGTCCACGGTGACGTTTCCGCTACCGCCGAGGGTGCCGGTTGCGCCGCCGTTGCCCACGTCCACGCGACCGCCAGTGATGCTCACGGCACCGGTGTAGGTGTTGTCGTTCAGCAACATGAGGCCGCCAGCACCGGTCTTGCTGAGGCCGGTTCCACCGCCGATTCCGCTACCGCTGAATACGTAGGTTCCGGAGGTATTCTCAACCGAAAGAGCGGCCGGAGTAATGGTTCCCACGAGGTTCACGGCAGGAGTTCCGATGCCCGTTTGGTCAAACTTCACGACGTCGAAATCGTAGTATTTGGACGACGTAACTCCGTCGCTGCCAAGCACCCAGTTGGAGGTGGCGTTGACATCCCAATTGCCATCGACGTTGCCCTTCCACACCACCGAATCGGCGGCATTGATCTGAACCTTGACGATCGTGTTGGTTTCATCGTTGACCAACGTGCCCGATAGATGAGGGTTGGACGATGCGAAGGTCAGTCCGGCGAAGCCACTGGCACCGCCGATCGTTCCGGTGTAGTCGATCACATCGAAGGTCTGCGGGAACGATCCGCTGATCGCGTTGAGCGGGATGGCCTGAACCGCCGTGGCAGACTCCACATTGAAGGTGCCGGTCACCGTCAGCTTGTCTGTGGAAGTTCCGATCCGGAAATCGGCGGATCCGCCGTCGAGCGTCAGGTTGGCCGCGGTCGGGGTCCCTGCCGCAGCAGGAGTGCCAGGACGGAGGGTGCCACCGGCGGCCGTGCGCAGGGTTGCGGTTGCGGCGGCATTGCCGTTGACGTGGAGGACGCCGCCGTTGACCAGCGCGGTACCGGTAAACGTTCCGGTGCCGCCGAGGGCGAGAAGCCCGGCTCCGGTCTTGGTGAGGCCGCCCGTCCCCGACAGATTGCCGGTCAGACTGATCGTGCGCGGCGTGGTTCCGTTCACGGAGTCAAGTGTGTCGATTGTCACGTTGCCGCCGGTGCCGGTCAGGTTGATCGCCTGGGAACTCGACCAGTCAGCGCTGGCACCCACGGTACCACCGCCCAGTTTCAGGAACTTACTGGCATTGGCGGTGACACCACCCGAACCGATGTTGAGGCGGCCGCCGGTCACCTCGTAGGTTGCCGGGTTGGTGCGGCCGTTACCCAGGTTAAGGCCCAGAATATTGTTCGTGCCACCGGACTGGTTGAAGTTCACTCCACCCGCCGCATCCCAGCCGAGGCTGAGCAGCGCGCCACCCGCGTTGATCGTGCCGGCGGACAGGTTGTAGGTGGTCGAACCGCTCCAGTGCCCGAGGAAGAACGAGGCGCTCGTCGAATTGGTATTGTTCGTTCCGGTGATGTTGAACGTGCCACCCGTCTGGTTGATCACCGACGCGGTGCTGCCACCGTCCGAAGTGACGAGGCGCTGAGCGGTGACGGTCGCCCCGGCCGCAATGTTCATGTTGGAGGAGTTCCCCTGGCCGTTGAGACCGAGGGCGATCTGCCGGACATTCACGTTGGCACCCGTGGCGAACGAAACCGTCGAGTTGTTTCTGGCGCGGACTTCCGCGTTCACATTCAGCGCGTCAGTTAGGGAAACCGCGCCGCCAAAGACGACGGTGCCGTTCTGGGTGGCCACATTGTTGGCTCCTCCCACAACATCGGACCCGATCGAGAGCGTATAACCGTTTCCGGCATCGAAATAAACGTCGCCCGTCCCGGTCAGGGTGATTCCCTGGGTCGCGGAACCGAACGATGTGGTCGCTTGCCCGGTGATCGTGCCGCCCTGAAGGGTGGTTCCGTTTGCCATGGAGATCACATTGGTACCGGTGGCGGTACCTGTGGCGGATGCGTTTTCGATCCGAAGCGCCCCCGCGTTGACGGTGACCTTGCCACTGTAACCGGTTGTGTCGCTTTGCAGCACGAGCAGGCTTCCGCCTGTCTTGGCGATATTGCCGGTGCCGGTCAGTGTGCCGTCGATAGCCATGTTGCCACCGGCATTGACCGTGATGTCGCCGGCTGCCGTGATGGTGCCGGTCCAGATGCCGGTGCCGCCACCGAGATTCATCAGGCTGGTTCCCGCATTGAGCGTGACCGGCGTGGCGATCGTCCGATCTCCGTAGGTGCCGATTCTGGAGGTTCCGTTTGCTGTGACCGTGCCGGTCGCTCCACCCAGCGCGCTGTTGTCGTTCTCCGCCCAAAGGTCGCCGGCCTCGGCAATGATGTTGATTGGCGTGGCGGAGGCGTTGGCGCGAAGGGCAATTCCTGCGGTTCCGATCTTGGTGAGCGTGTAACCGTTGCCAGTGATGGTACCGGATCCCGCGACGTTGGCGAAGCCGATGTCGAATCGTCCGGCGCCAACCGCGTTGACGGTGGCATTGCCCGTTAGAACAAGGCTCTTGACACCGGCGTTGGATGCGACGCTGGCACCGGTGTTCCGGATCGCGCCGGAACCGTCCACACCCGTGCCCTGGATGGTATAGGTGTAGCCTCCGGTGGCGACCGCACCCGGCGATTGGCCGTTGATGTCAACCGTAGCACCGTTAGCCACGGTGACCCCGCTGGACGTGCCGAACGCGCCTGCGGAACCCATTGCCAGAACACCGGAACCGACACTGATGGCGCCGCTGAACGAGTTCGCACCGCCAAGGGTCACGTTGCCGCCGCCGGTCATCGAGATACCGGTCGAACCGGAAATGCCACCCGTGCCGGTGAGGATGTAATTGTTACCCACGGTGTTTTGGAAGGTGATCGAGAGCGGTTGGAGTCCGTTTGCCAAGCTGACCGTTCCAACGGCCGTGTCGGTGAACACCACGTCGTCGCCTGAGAAGAACACATTGTCCCCTTCCGCCCAGTTGGAGTCGGAGGTATTCCACGCGCCAGTGAGCTGGGCGTTGTTCCAGGTGCGGGCTTGGGAATCGAGTTCCAGCGTGAAACGGCTGTTGGCGATGTCATGCTGCACCTCGGGATTGCCGCGGAAGATGCCATCGGGAACGTCGAAATTGTTCTCATCACCGGAGTTGAGCGTTGTGTAGCTCAATACCGTGAACTCACCGGTGGTAAGCGGCAGGGTTTCGAGCGATACCGTATTGGTTCCGGTCAGGTTCACCGTGCCAGCCGCCAGTGCGCCGGCCGTCGAGGCCTTGATTTTCAAGGTCGCCCCGGCGGTAGCGCCGAGGTTAAGGGTTCCAGCGATGGAGCCTTCCCCGGCGAGAACAGCGCCATCGGCGACGGTCACGTTGCCGGTCACCGTGCCGTTGAGCGTTGCCGTCCCGCCCACGCCGGTCGCCACGCCTCCGTTCAGGGAAGTCGAACTGCCAGCGTTCAGCGCCACATTGCCGCCGATGGTTCCTTGCACCGTCACCACGCCGCCAATCACGTTCGCAACCGCGCCCGCGCCATCCGCCGTCGCAGTGCCGCCATTCACCGTAAGATCCCCGGCTATGCCACCGAGAACCGACACCGGGTTACCGGTGATATTGGTGGTTACACCTGCGCCCGCGGTCCCGGTCCTCCCGTTGACAACCAGGCTTCCTCCCAATCCGGACGCTCCGATGTTGAGGGTTCCCGCGTTGAGGGTCATCGTGCCGGTGTAACCTACCGTGTTACCCGTGAAATTGAGCGTGCCTGGGCTCGCCGCCAAGTTAAGGCTGAGGTTGGCACTTCCGGTGAGAGCCCCGGTGTGGGTGCCTGAGGCTCCATAGGCGACAATACTGGCCGCGCCCGCCACGTTGATGCCACCGGAGATGGTGTTGTTCACAAAGCGGATGGCACCGAGATTACCGGCGGCTTCGGTGACACCATAGCCGGTGATCGCGAAATTGTTGGCATACGTGCCACCGGCGCTCAGGAACGCCTGCCCGTCCGGATTGACCGTCACCGTGCCGGTTCCCAAAGCGGACACGTTGTTGGTCTGGATGCGCCCGCCGTTGATCGTGGTGCCGCCCGTGTAGGAATTGGGCATGTCCATGACCAATGAGTTGCGGTTGTTTTTGACGAAGGCAAGCGGGGTGCTGCCATCGTAGTCAACGACCTTCAGCCGCAATTGGTTGTCGGTGGTGGTCAGATTGCCGGTGGCGGCCCCGTTGGTGAGCGTGAGGGTTCCTCCGGATGAGGTGATTTCGCCGGTGGCGGATGCCGTGCCGGCGGTGGTTCCCTGTGCCCAGAATCCGTTGTAGGTGGTTCCGGCGCCGGTGGCCATGTAGGTCCCGGTGGCAATGTTCAGGCGCGAACCGAAGGGCACGACCACGTCGCGGTCGGAGGTGAGTGACTTGATGGTCGTTGTACCGCTTGCCCCTAACCGCAAGACGTTGGTACCGTCGGTTTGGATCACCGGGATGTTGGCCAGAGTGGTAGCTGCGGCCGCGCCGATGATCATCGTGCCGCGGGCATTCATCAGGGTGCCTGTGAAGGCGGAGAAATTGCCGTTGACGGTGATGGTGCCTCCGTCACTGCGCATCAGGGTGCCAGCGCCGGTCACCGCGCCGGTCAATTGGGCGCCGGTGACGCCGCCGTAGGTGCGGTAAACGCCGGTCTTGCCGGTGGGCACTTCCAAAGGATTTGCGAACACGGTGTTCGCGCCGGTGTCAACGATGCCACCTCCATCAAGAATGATCTTGTTCCCGGAACCACCGAAATTGCTGGTGGATACCACAACCCCGGACTTCAGCGTGACATCGCCGGAAATGGTATTGGCACCGGAAAGCAGCAGGTTGCCGCCAACGCCTCCGCCAGTCTCCGACGTGTCTCCATTGGCGCTGACCGTCAGACCGCCCGGGGCGTTGATGATCGAGGAGATCACCTGGCCCACGCCGTTCCCGGCGGCGGCGGTATTGATTGTGCCGCCTCCGATGTTGATGGTGCCACCGGTGATGGTTTTGGCACCGGCTTCCTCCAACTTGATCAGTGGGGTGGTGATCGAACCGGTAATGGTGGCCGTCCAGGCTCCCGTGCCATCGGTTCCGGCCGAGAAAATCGCGTTCTCACCATCCGTCCAACCGACGGTAGCGGTTGCCCCGGTGGAATCGGTGGTCCAGTTGGTGCCGCTGTTCCAAGTGCCTCCGACATTGCCGGAGCCTGCGGTGGCTCCGTTGGCGTCCCAGTAAAGGTCGCCGGCGCGAGCGTCGGGAACAAGGGTGGAGCCGAGCGAGAGAACGACGGCGGCGACGAGGGTATTGCCACGGAAGAACCGGGCGAACAACGGATTGGTTTTATTGGGCTTCATGGTGGATTTGTTGGTGTTGGATTTGGGATTATCGGATTTTCGTAGTCTGGGTTGTGGAGTTTGATCCGCTCAGAAATGAACGGATGTGCGGAGAAAATCAGAGATCAAGCGCAAGTTCGCACGCGGAACAGCCGGTGTCAAGGACCTGAGTTCGCATGCTTCCGCCGCAGTTTGGATACCGCGTTGGGAAACTGTGCAAAAATTGGGTTTTCGCAAGAAAGTCATGGGGCTTTTCTGACAACGGACAAAGGCGACCCCCGAAAAATGACCCGAACGGGTTATTTTGCAATTACAAATGCAATAAAAATACAAGCCATTCAAAATCAATGACAAACAAACCCAACCAATGGCCGATTTGCTTAAGATCGGTTAAATTTCTTTCCAAAAGACCGCTCCCGAGGCCTGATTTTCCGCCAATTCAGCGCGATTTGCTCCCATCGGACACTATCTCAAATCATGACCCGGAAAAGCGGAAACCCCGCCCCCGGGGAGAACCGGAGACGGGGCTTGGGAATACGCGCCGGGCGGCTCAGTTTTCCACACTTTCAATGCGGAAGAACAGCTTGCCCGAGCCGATGGCGATATCGGCCTTCATTGGCTGGTAGTCGCCGGAAGCCGCCCCGTCGGTTGTCGGGGTGGCCGAGGCGTTCGTCCAATCGGCGTTGAGGGTGGCGCTCTGCTTGAGTTGATACGAGGCACCGCTGGTCCGTTGTTTCCACCGGATCGTCAGAGTACCGCCCGACCGCTCGCTGGTGGCAAGCGACCCGTTGGCGGCGATCGGCGAGGTGCCGAACAGGTATTCCTGGAGGTTGGTGAAACCGTCGGAATCCGGATCGTCGCCGCGGTCGCGGTCGGCGGCATTCGGGATCTGGGACGCCCAGGAATCGTAGCCGCTCTGGGTGAGCGTGAGCGTGCCGGTGGCTTCATCGAAGGTCCAGGTCTGGGCTCCGACGGACTTGGTCCAGACGTCGCCGCTGTTCGCCCAGACGGTGCCGTCGGGATCGGTGGCTTTGAAGTCGGATCCGTAGGCGCCGGTGAGGCTCGTGACATCCTCCAGCACCCAGGTTCCCGCCGTGAGCGCGGCGGCGGCGGTGGTGTTGATGGCGAAGTTGCCATTGACCACCACGGTGCCGGCGCCGGTCAGTTTGTTGGTGGTGCCGGAAGTGGCGCCGAGCACGAAGGTCAGTTTCGCGTCCTTGGCGAGTTCCAGCGTACCCGCGTTGGCCACGGTGTTGCCGGTGTGGATGTTCTGCCCCTTGAGGACCAGTTTGCCGTCCCCGGCCTTGGTCAGCGCGACACTTCCGAAGAAGCCCGACGAAACGGTGAGATCGTCCGCCGCGTCGCCGTCCGCCACGCTGAGGGTCGCCGCACCCACCAGTTGGAAGGTGGGCGATTCGATCAGCGCGCCGGTCGCCGAGGCATTGAATGTCATCGTCCCCCCCCAGGTCCTCATTTGACCGCCGGTGACAACGCCGCCGGTCATTTGCAGGTTGGAGATGTAGTTTTCCGCGGCGAGTTCCAAGGTCCCCCCATTGATGTGCAGGGTGTTCTGGTCAACACCGAGGCTGTGGGTGCCGCCGGTCTGGATCTTGCCGCCTGGGTTGATGGTGATCGCGTTGGGCTGACCGAACGGGTTGGTGTACCAGCCGCCCGCGTTGATCCGGAGGGTTCCTCCGTCAACGGTGACTCCGCCGCTGAAGTTTCCGTTGTTGGAAATCGTCATGGTCCCGGTGCCGGTCTTGGTCAGCCCGCCGGTTCCGGTGATGCAATTGGGGCTCCCCGAGAACGTCGCGCCCGCGCTGTTGTCCACCTGGATCGTGCCGCCGCCGGTGGTCAGTGCCACCACCTTGGTCACGCTCATCGCGGTAGTTCCGGTCAGTTTCAGGGTGCCGCCACCCAGCGACAGCGACCCCGCCCCCAGCTTGGCCACGTCATCGACCTGGACGGCACCACCCGTCACCGCGAGGGTGCCGGAGATCGTGTTGCCGGCATTGTCCAGGACCAGCGTGCCCGCTCCTTTCTTGGTCAGTCCGCCCGGACCATCGACGAACCCGGTGATGGTTAGGTCGGAGGTGACCAGGTCGAGCGAGCTGTTGGAATTGACGGTGAAGGCGCGGTCGGTCGTCGCCGGGGTGACACCCAGATAGGTGAGAGTGCCGCCGCCCAATACCACATCCGAGCCCGAGCCCAGCGAGCTGTTGGTGCCGGTATTGGTGATCGAGGCGAATTCCAAAGTGCCCTGGTTGATGGTCACGGTCCCCGAGAAGGAGTTCGTGTTGCTGAGCGTGAGGTAGCCGGATCCGCCTTTCAGCAATCCGGTCGCCCCGGCAATCCCCTTCGTGCCGCCGACCGTGTAGTCATTGGCCGAGTTGGAGAACGTGACGCTGCCCGGCGAAACATCGGCGGCATTGATATCGACCGCGAATAGCGTCGCGCTGTCGTCGAAAACCACATCGTTTCCATTGGCATAGTACACCGGGACGCTTGATACCGCCCAGTTCTGCTTGGTGGTGGACCAATCGCTATCGATGCCGCCCGACCAGAAGATGGCGGAGGTCGCCACCTGGAGACTCAGGGTTCCGGCGGAATCAACGAGCGTGTAGGTGAACGGTCCTCCGGGAGTGGTGCCCATCTTGAAGGCGGACAACCCGGTGCCGCCGATCGCTCCGCTGTGGGTGATGACCGGATAGGTGCCGGCGGCCAACGGCGTGGTTCCAATGTTGATTGATACCGAGCCGGACGCCCCTGAGGCGGTCAGCGTGTTGGTAACGGCCAGCGTCCCGGCTCCGGGGGTCAGCACCACCGTCCCGTCGCCATCGAACGTTAGGCTGGCCGCCGCAAGCGTGCCGGTACCGGAATTTCCACCGGCGACGGTGCCGCCTGTCGCGCTCACCACAATACTGCCCACGCTTCCGGTGCCATCCAGTGTGCCTCCGGAGTTGACCGCCACGGTTCCGGTGCCGGTCCCCAAACCCGTGGCGTTGGCAATGCGGAGAGTTCCGCCATTTACCGTGGTTCCGCCAGTGTAGGTGTTGGCGCCCGTCAGCGTCATCACTCCGGATCCCGCCTTCGTGATCGCGAGGTTGTTCTCGTTGGCGCCGCCCCCCCCGATCTGGCCGCCGAAAGTATAGTTGTTGGTATTGTTGATGGTGAGGCTTGAGCCGGTTGCGTTGCCTCCCACCACCGCGTTCGCCGTTCCGGTGCCGATCTGGTTCAATCCGGTCAATGTCTGGTTGACCCCGTCAAGCACGAGACGGCCACTGGTGTTGGTTGTCGCCCCCAGATAAACGCCGGTGCCGGATGGCAGGCGGTTGTCGCCTCCTGACAGGGTGAGCGTCCCGGCTTGCACGCTGGTGATCGCCACGTTGGAAGCGCCCCCGGAGAAGGTATTCGCTCCGGTGAGGATCAGGTTGCCCGCTCCCTGATAATAGATGGCGGTGGAATCGGTGCCGACCATGGTCCCCGAACTCAGAATCCCACCAGCCTTGCCGGTTCCCGATATAATGCCGTTCATTGTCAGGGACGCGTCCGCGTTCACCACAAACCGCGTCCCGTAGGTTGCGGTTAGAACCGTGACCGCCGGAGCGATCGAGGCGTTTTTGACACCGGCCGCCACAGTGAAGTCAATGCTGTTGACATCGTAGGTGTTAATCGTCGCCGTGGTCCCGGTACCGTAGGTGCCGATGCTCGCGCCGGAGGCGTTGAAGTTGATCGTCTGCCCGCCTTCGGTCAGGGTGGTGCCCAACTTGATGTTCGCCGTCCCACGGTTGATATTGAGCGCGCCGGATAGCGAGTGGTTCGTTTCATAATTCAGCGCCCCCTCGTGAATCTGGGTGGCTCCGGTATAGGAATGATTGGTAGTGTACACCACGGTGCCGCCACCGGCAATCGCGACACCGAACCCGTTTCCATAGGCCAGGTTGTTCGTCGCGGACGCGGTCGCGTTGGCACTCAGGGTGATCTGCGTGGCGCTATCCACCGTGGAAATCGTGGTGTTTGCGGCGATCCCTGTTCCGGTTACCGACATCCCCGCGAACAAGCCCGTCGTGCTTGCCAGCGTGACGATTTTGGAGGTGTTCGTCGTCGTGCTGGACAGGGTGGGTCCGCCAAGAGTCGTCACGATGGACAACGATCCGGCCGTATTGTGCTGGTGGAGCGCAATGATGCCGTTGGCGGTGGCGGTGGAGAGCCTGCCTCCGGTCAATGTCGACGCGTTCGCGCCCACGTTGCCCGTGACCAACAGGCCTCCGGAAACCAAGCGGTTGGTCCCGGCCAATGTGACGGTGTTGGCACCGGCGGTGTTGAAACGCAGACTGTTGGTCGCGGAGTCGGAGGCTGCCGCTGAACTTGTCGTGACGTCGGTGTTGTTGGCGCTGGCCCAGGTGTCGTTGGTGAATGTCGCCAAGCCGCTGATCGGCGTCGTGGTTCCATTGGTCACTGCCCAGGTCGTACCGCCGTAGGTTGCCCATCCACCGAGAATTCCGTTGGTGTTGGCGGTATTCGTGTAAACCTGCGCTCCGCTGGCGATCTGCAACACCCCCGCGTTCGCGGCGGCATTGCGGTTCACCCCACCCGCGTCCGCTCCGGATCCGGTCACGGCCGTGGAGGCAAACCGGAGGATCCCGCCGTCCGCCCGTATATTTCCGTTAGGCGAGGTGTATTTTGTCACAACCTGCCCGGCGATTTCCAACACGCCAACCCCCTGTTTGCTGAGATTCATCGGCTGGGGACTGGCAATGCCGCTGATCGTCGTGCTGCCGAAACCGTTGAACGTTACTCCGAACGCCGCGGTGGCCGTGGTCGTGAACGGATTCCCGAAGACAAGTGTGCCTGTTCCGTTATTTGTCAGGATACCTCCGCCCGAGGCGGAGTTGTAGTTGATCACCTTGTCGGAAGTCTCACCCGTGCCAGTGTATATCAGGCCGCCGGTTCCCACCGTGATGTCGATCGTCCCGTTCGTTCCGAGGGGACTGTTGGCACCCGCGTTGCCAATCGACGGGACCTGCAGGTATCCGCCAGTCACGGTGGCCTTCCCGGTGAATGTGTTAGACCCGGATAGGGTCAGCGTGTTGCCGCCGAGCTTGGTAAAAGCACCGCCGGTTACCACATCGGAAATCGTGGCGTTGCCACCGGCGGTGGTGATCCCGAGCGTCGGCGTGAACGCGGAGAGGCTTGCGATATCCGCCGAAGTGAATTCGCCGGTACCGCCCATGCCAAAACCGAGGCTTCCCGTGCCACTGACGGCGATGTTGGTGCCATTCCACTCGGCGACATCGCCATTGTAGAGCGAGGCACGCTTCTGGAAGACCAGCATTCCGTCGGTGACGGTGGTGGTCCCGTCATATGTGTTGACCCCTCCCAGTGTCAAGGTGCCCGCGCCGAGCTTGGTCAGGCCCGCGCCCGGATCACCTGAGATGCCGCCGTTCAAAGTGCCGGCGCTGAGCATGGTGAGGGATCGGGTGGCGGATCCCAGATCCACGGGGGCGTTGAACGTCAGCGCTCCGTTGCTGGTGGTATCGCCCCAGGTGAAATCGCCATCGATGGTGACCGCCGACGGCTTGTTGGAAAAATCGCGTGCGGTTGCCGAAGTGGAGCGAATGGTCGTGCCGCCCGCGATAACAAGCGGCCCGCCCGAACCGAAAGCGTTGACGCCACCGGCGGCAAAGGTGCCCTCGCTGAGCGTGAAACCGCCCGGATAGGTGGAACCGTTCCAACTCAGGGTGCCGGGACCGGTTTTGACGAACCCGGTGCCAGCGGCTAATGATAGAGCCTGTCCTTGGAAATTGAGCGTCTTGCCGCTGGCCACGTTGATGGTGGCGACGGTGCCGCCGGTGCCCAGCGTGCCGGACGCGGTCACGGTCACACTCTCATTGGCCGTGATCCCCGCCACATCGGTGGTGGCGCCGGTTAGAGCCAGCGCCGTGCCGCTATTGTCCTCGAAAATCGCGGTCGAACCGGAGACCCAGGACTGGTCATACGGCCCCCCGGAGGCATTTCCCCAGAACGCCCCGGTCCATGCGTTGCCGGCGGTTGTGGATTTATAGTACATGTCGGCGGCGGAACCTGTGCAGCAGGTCACGACGAGCGCGGCGACGGTGGCGAGATTGCGGATGTTGGTTTTTGGTTTCATTGGTATTTGTGGGGTTGGTTCTGGTTCAAAGGGAGCGCAAAGCAATAATCCACCCGAACTCCGGGAGGAAACGCACGAAATTGGGTCATCCAACACCGCGTTGCGGGGGAGGCGGTTCCGGTCAAGCAAATCGCGTGCCGCCCAATGGCGAACATCCCAAACCAGGGTTGGGGAATCGACACAAATGGTACGTCATGGGGGGAGGCCATACTGGCGAACTTCGACTCGGAACAAAAAGACTCCGGGACGCTAACCCGTCCGGTCGGTTTCGCAATCCAAATTAGAAAATATTTCGCAAGCCGCTGGTGGGATTAGAGCGGTACCGGGACGGTAACCCGGAGCACGGTCCCCCCTTCCCCGCTCGTCAGGACACATCCTTCCTTGGGCATCAGAGCGAAGGTCCCGGGCGGTAGTACACGACCGCCCGGCGTCGCCAGACCACCCTTCACCACCGCCACAATCATGAAGCGCCCGGAATCCGGATTGGCGAGTGCTTCGCCCGCCGCCAGTTCCACCTTTTCCACCTTGAAATACTCGCACGACGCCAGCACCCCGCCCTGCGGCAGATCCATGCCGGGCTCGAAGTCCGCGAAGTCGATGCTCGCTAGCGATTCCTCCACGTGCAACTGCCGCGGCTTGCCATCCAGCCCCATCCGGTTCCAGTCGAACACCCGGTAGGTGGTGTCGGAGTTCTGTTGGATCTCGAAAATCAGAAACCCGGCCCCGATGGCGTGCAAGCGACCCGACCGGATGAAGATCGACTCACCGGGCCGCGGCGAAACGGCATGCACGCAGCCTTCCACCGTCCCGTCCGCGATCGCCCGCTCGAAGTCCTCCTTCGTCACACCGTTTTTCAACCCCACGTAAAGCCGGGCGTCTTCCGCGCAATCCACGATGTACCACATTTCCGTCTTCGGCTCGCCACCCAGCGCCGCCGCCTTGCTTTCCGGCGGATGGACCTGGATCGATAGATCGTCGCGCGCGTCCAGGATCTTGATGAGAACCGGAAACCGCGGGATCCCCTCGTATCCGGCACCGAAAATCTCCTCCCGCCTATCCGACCACAACTCCTGGAGCGTCAGCCCCGCGAACTCGCCGCCGCACACCACCGACTGCGCTTCCGGCCGGTCCACCACCTCCCACGCCTCGCCAAACGGCGTCCCCGCTTCCGGCAACGTCCGCCCGAACACGCGCTCCAACTCGCGCCCGCCCCAAACCCGCTCCTGATAGATCGGCTGAAAAACAATCGGTTCCATGCCCGGACCGTAACTCCCCCACCCGCCCGCGCCAAGCCCATTTTGGAATTCCGTCCGGTGCCGTGAAACCCGCAGCGGACCATTCGAGAACAGGAAACCAATTTGGCCCGCCGGGTGAAAAGCACGAAGCACGAAGGACGAAATCATTAACCGGTCGGCGCGTCGGCCACGCGATCATGCACCAAAGCAATTTCCGACCGGATCCGGAAGTCCGCACTTCCTCGTGGATTCCGTGTTGCAATCCGCGATGTTTCCGCTTCAATGGCCGCCTCGCCATGAAACCGCAAGAATTCGCTGCCTGGATGCTCGCCGCTTGCCTCGCCGGCGATTTTGCCGCCGCGGAAACCAAATCACCCCGATCCCCGGCCAACGCCAGCGAACAGACCAGCGAGTCCCTTCTCGCCCACGTCCTAAAAGTGCTGGAACAAAAGCCGGAGTGCGTGGTGAAAACCACCAGCAACCCCGATCTCAGGATCGCACGGATCCCGGAAGATTTCTGGCATGGCAAAATCGAACCGCTCCAGGTGCATCTAACTGAAATAATCCTCGTGGGAAGCGGGGATGACCGCGTGAAAACCAAACCTATCGAACTCACGCGGACTCTCGAGATGTATTCCGCGGCGGCTTCCACCGTTTCATTATCACCGCGCGTGGTGCTCCACATCGGAAGGCACGCGTCCGACGAAAATTTCCGCGAGGTTCTGGCCGCCATCCGGGAAACGAATGTGCGGCTCGTCCACATGGCCAACGACCCCTACGCGACATTTCTGGGCTGTACCTCAGACGCCCGACCTGCGCTCCAACAAATCGAAGCTCTCTCCGTTCCCACGATCGACCTTCCCAAACAATCCCCCACCGACGCCATTGCCACGCTCCAACAGCTCTATGCCGGCGGGAAGGCCGGGGGTGTGATCAACTGGACCATGAAGGAACCCTCCGGCACAAAACCCGCCGAGAAGACCGAACCGATTGAAAAGACCGTATCGCTGCGCGCGAAAAACCTGACCTTCGCGGCGGCGATCGACAACATCTGCGTGCAAGCCGACTGCGAATGGTGGATCGACCTCGATGACGAGAAGGGACCTCCACGGTTGGTCATCCGCCAGCGTGACCTCCCGCAAAAGCCCGAATCTTGAAACCCGGAAACAAAAACAGGGACGCCTTGATTATGCGGATTGCCATAGCGATGACCATATCCATATCATGAAAGACAGGATCGGTAAATTCTGGTTATTCTGGTATTTTCGACTTTCTTGGAGGAAGCCCAAATATGCAGTGGGGACAAGCCTCTTCGACCCAGATGATCCGGTTGTAAAAGTGGTATTTCCGGAAGGAGACATGTGGGGGGGTGATGGGTGGATGGATGGCCCGTCGAGGGGCTACGCGCTACTTCCAACTTTCGGGTGCTACACGAAATTCCGGGCACGGGATCGAACCTTCGAGGAAATCAAAGCCATCATCGAGGACGAATTGAACAAGCGGCGTGTAGCGCTAGAGTGGGTGACTGAGCAGCCTGAATATCCCGTGATAATCAACCCCCGACCTTGATTGGTGAAATACGAACCCGCAGTCCATATTGATGAATCCACGAAGTTCTGTCCGCCAGGGTCCCGCAAGAACCCAAGCCTTGAAACCGGAAGCAACCACCCCGGCGATTGCCGCGAATGAAGCACCATCATCAAACCGCATGATCAACGCCAGAACCGCGATTCTCGGAATCGTTCTTCCGTGCCTGCTCGCCTGCGGGACTTCGCGCGAAACCGAAACCGTTAGACCGACGAAGTTGAATTCGACATGCGACATCACGATTTCCGAACGCGCGTTTCCATGGGACAAGCAAATCGTGACGGTCCGAAGAAAGGACGGGCCTTCGCTATTGACTCCGATCCCCCTCTCGGACGAAGCCGTTCTGGCCATACTGAACACAAGCGATTTCGATGGCTCCCACGGCCGGATGCTCGGCCTTGCGGACTGCGTTTTCCAAGGCAGGACGTCTCGATGTCCAAGAGGTGACGGCTACCTGCATCGAAAGCTCCCGAATGGTAGTCTTTGTGAAATCCGCACGGTCGGTCCCGATGGTTATGAGTACGTCCTCCGGGTAACTCGGGACATGAACGGAGTCGCAAAAGAATTCCGGCTAACGAAATCGCTGAGATCGCACCCAAGTTTGCGGTTGCTCGGCACGTTTCAGCAAAGACAATGATCACCGCGACAAATACCGATTGCAAAGAGTGGGCATGCGGGTCCCCTAACTATCACGCGATCGCAATCGTTTGCCTGATCCTCGTTTTCGGATGCGAGTCCCAAAACAAGAGTAACGATCCGACCCTACGCGTCGCAGGAGATGTCAAATTGGCGTGCGAAGATCATTTCAAACTCCCCATCGAACCCGGCAGCATCGTGCTTTCATCCGAATCCGAAGCGTTACGGAATGTCTTTGGTGTCCCGCGGATTGAGGATATTGCCAAGTCGGATTTGGCAAATGTCAAGTGTTTGAGGATCTTTCGAGAAATGGCACAAAAGGGCCATCAAGTGTGGCACTTTGACACCGCCAGCAAGACATGGGAGGAACTCCACGGAAGGAAAGGATATGTGACTTGGAACGGAAAGGAAATCACCTCGGTCATCATCTGGATGATGAACTGAAATGGGGCCAATCCCATCCGACTGCAATCGTCAGACCGAAACAGGCCAGCCCTATCTCGCGACTGAAACCTGCTGGATCCCGAGGCGAGACAACTCGTTGATCAGTTCGATCACTACGCCGACCGGCACATCCGCGCCGGGCACTACCCGGATCTCCGACGGGGAACCCGCTTGGGCTTGGGCTGCCAGATAGGCTCCGAGTTCGGGAATGGTTCTCACCACTCCCCCCGCCGAGGTGCGGCCGTCCCGGGTCAGAGTCACCTCCAACGTCGCCCGTTCTCTAACTGGCACGGCGGCCGGCAACCGCATGGCCAACTCGGTTTCCCGGATTTCAACCATAGCCTTGATGATCGCCAGAATCGCCGGTCCGGACACTTTCCGGCATTTCTCACAATCGCCCTCCGGCCCGGCCGGATGCGTAGTGAACGCCACACGGGTCACACCGCAGGCACCCGCCACCGACGTCACCCGTCGCGCGTGCTTGAACAGAGCCGCCTGGCTGCCGTGCAGGCCCAGTCGCAGTTCCGGAACCGCCTTCGCCACGCCCCGCAACAAATATTCCAGCCCCGCCTCGTCCACCGGCAGGTCGCCGACCCACAACTTGCCCGCCTCGTTCACACGCACCGCCAACAGCGTGCCGTTATCCGGCTGCTCGGCCGCCGACGCTTGGCACTTGGGGTCGGGCATGATCGGCGTCAGCAGCGAGACACCCGGCCGCCGGATGATTCCCACCGGCCGGGCTCCGGCGGCTTGGCTGACCCGCAGCGCCTCCACCGCCGCTGTCAAGGGCTCCCCTGCGTCCGGCAATACCACCATGCACGGCCAATCCGGCAACGCGGCGGCCTGCAAACGGGTCTCGATTTGTCGGGCGCTGCGGTCGCTCTCGAACGCCACCTGCCCGGGAGGCGGTGGCTGAAGGAGGAGATGAAACCGTCCTCCGGATGCCTCAAGCAGAAATGCCACCCGATCCGCGGTTGTTTTCGGATCAAGCACCACTTCCGGCCCCCCGGCGATGCGCAAACGCCGCCCCGCGGCCGCCACTCCATCCAACCAAGACGCGCAGTCGCCAACCGTCGCCCCTCCCGCCGGATCGATCTCCCAAACCTCGTTTCCGCGGGCGGCGATGGCCTCGCAAGTGACGGCGGCGCCATCCGGAAACCGCCACTCCCGCCCGTCCCACCGCAACGCCCCGCCCGCCGGCTCCGGCTTCGAACACCCGGCCGCCAACACCAGCGTCCATCCTAACAAACACCGCGCCCGCCAGCGCCTTCGGCCTCCGCGCGGCGCCGGAGCTTTCCGGACCGGAAGGGCGGGGCCGCCTGAGAGTCGGTATTTGGCTTGATGGATCATCGGCGAAGTGCTTCGCTCGATCATCGGCAACGGGACCTGCCTGGCAAGCCCAATTCCTGGGCCTCGCCACGTCACTCCTGATTTTGATAGATCACATGAAGCGCTACGAAACCACCGAAGGGGAAATTGCCATCCTGAGCTTTCAGAAGGCGGATGGAGATGTTTTTGCGGTAGTCTTACAGAAGGAAAGATGAAACCGTTTCCAGCACTATTTGCAATCTTTGCAGCCGTCGCATTTTGTGGGATATTCGGAACCGAATACAGGTCTTCATCGGGAGATTTTGTGATTTCAGACGGTCGATTTGTGGTGAAAAATGTGGCTTGCCCTGAAAGCACCGATGATGGGGTCGTTCTTGAATTCCGGCGGCTTTCGTTCGCAAAAGCGCTACCGCTATTTGATGGAGGAATGGGCTGGGGGAGCGAGTCCGGCTGGGTAGTATTTGCGGTAGTTTTTTTCGGGTGGTATATCTTCCTTTTGATCGTGTCGTCACTGATCTATGGAGATCGACGGAGCACATCACGGATCCTTATGCTCTTGCCCAAACCCAAACGAAACCGCGGGCCATCCAAAATCAACCCGAATGCCAACTGAGCCCCGGCGGAGCCGAATTCCGCGAGGATGCAAGTCCCGCCCGCCGCGTTGGATTGTACGAGGCCGGAACAGCATCCGGAATGGAGCCACCTACCAACGGCGTGTGTCATGTGTGCCCAGCGATCCAAGGCCCATTCTTTTTCGGTCTCCAGATCATTCGAGTCAAGTCATTGGCTCCGATTTGAAATTCGGGATTTGAAATCAGCCCTTGTGCGGCCTCTCGCCATCAAATGACAAAGCCTTGCAGCGATCCAACAAGAACCAGACATCCTGATCCGTCCGGAAAATGATTTGGCACAGTTCGCGGCGACTGCCGCGTCGATGAATGGTGGTTTCTTTCTGGTTTCTGGTTTCTGGTCTCTGGCTTCTTGGCCCGATTGTGCCAAACCATTTTCCGACCGGCAAACGCAGTGGAGCGGAAATCAAGGCCCCGGATCAGGATCTCTGAGATTGATTTTCGGTTTGACCCCGCCTGCCCCTCGCGCAAGATTCCGCCACCCCCGGCCTTGCAATCCCCATCCGAAAACCCGATCACGCTCCCACCACCACGGCGCAAGCGCCGCTGGCTGCGGATTTTCGCGATTTTGCTGGTGCTATGTGGCGCCGGGCTCCTCTGGCTGAACGGACCTGGCCTCCGCTGGCTGGGACCGCTCGCGGCGCGGCATTTCCTACCCAAGGCCGGGCTGTCCGGCGACCTCCGGATCGAGGGCTCGCTGTCCCACGGGTTTTCCATCGCGGGACTCCATCTCACCGGCGACGGACCGCTCGCCAAGCTCACCCTCGACCGCGCCACGCCCCATTACCGCTGGTCCGAACTGGTCCGCGGCCGGCTCGACGGCCTCACCGTGGAAAACCTCCACGCGGTGGTCGATCTCGATGCCAAACCGGCCGCACCCGACCCCGCGAAGCCCGAAGCGAGCGAAAAATCCGAGCTGCTGGATCTCCGGAAACTTGCCGAAACCCTCCGCACCGCCCGCGGGTATTTCCTGCCGGTCGGCATCGACCTTGGCGGCATCAGCCTGGATGTCCGCAAGGACCGGGCCACCCTGCTTTCGCTGGCCCCCACCTCGATCCGTCATGCCAGCGGCGCGGATCAGGTTAGGCTGGAAGTCGGCGCCATCACCGATGCCATCGGCCGCGCTTGGCCGGCCCAGTCCGCCACCCTTGCCTGGACCGACACAAGCATCACGCTCGACCGTCTCGACCCGCATCCCGGCGTCGGCCTGAGCGACCTCGCGCTGCACCTGCCCAACACCGAGGCACCGTCCCTCGAAACCCGGATCCGGCTGGACGAGGCGGTCTTCGCCCTAACCACCACTCCCGGTTTCGCCAATGCCAGCCTCGCGCTCGAATCCGGCAGCCTGCGGGCCGACCGCGTCGCGAAATCATTCGGCGTGGAGATCCCGGCCAGCGCCACGCTAACATCATTCTCGCTGGACGCCGCCAATCTGCTGCCCTCGCCGCTGGCCGCCACCGCGAACCTCGCGATCGGCATCGACAACGCCGCCTATCAGGAATGGAACGCCGAGGAAATCGCTATCGGCAGCGTGATCGAGGCCGACCACGCCACCCTAACTCTAGCCGCCAAGGCGCTCGGCACCACGCTCCATGCCGATTCGAACGTGGCGCTGATCCGCTCCGAGGATTCCATCCGTCCGGGGCCGCTCGCCGGCACCTTCCAGATTCCAGCGGTCCACAGCCTGCTCCGGCAGATCGCGCTGAAACTGCCGGATCTCCCGTTGAAAGCGGACGCTCCCGAGTCCGATCTATCCGGAAAATTTGCCGCGGACTTCGAGCATCTGAAACCGAAATCCGCCACCGCGGAGGCCACCCTCGCACCCGCCGATCCGGCGCGCGCGACACCCGTCACGATCAGCGGCCGCTACGAACCGAACCACCCTATCAACGGCCGCGTCACCCTCGCCGGACTGGCGTTGGAAGGGGAATACAACTTGGAAGAAAAGACCTATCAGGGAACCCTCGGCCTGACCGATTTCTCCACCGCCCCGCTCGAACCGTGGCTCGCCGTGGCCGGAGTGAAACTGCCGGGAACCGCCGCCCTAACCGCGAAGTGGAACGGCTCCGGCGATCTGGCGGAAAACACTCATCGGGGATCGCTTTCGCTGCCCGCCGCCAATTGGCAGCAACCCGGCCAGCCCGCCATCGCCGCCGCGGCGGATCTCGATTACACCTGGCCGGGCAATGTCAGGGTCGCATCGCTCAAGGCGACCGCCGAGAAGCAGACCGTTTCCCTAACCGCCGGGCTGAAGGACAACGCCCTGACGCTCGACAAGCTGCTCTGGACCGATGGCGACACCGAGATCGCCTCCGGCACCGCCAGCGTGCCGGTCCCGCGGGATTTCTCGAAATGGAGGGAGTTCCTAAAATCCGACACCCGCCCGCTCGCGGTCGCCATCGAAACCCGCGCGCTTTCGCTGGGCATGCTCAAACCCTGGCTGCCCGCCGCCGCCAAGCTCGACCCGCGCTCGACCGGCCAGGTGAAACTGCACGCCGCAGGCACCCTCGCCGCGCCGGAGATCAACCTTGCCGTCGATTGCCTCGATCTCCGCTCACCCGAGAACCCGAAACTCCCGCCAGCCGACCTGAAGCTCGCCGTCAAAGCCGCCGGCGAGCGCGTCAGTGTGGACGCCAGCGTCACCGCGCCGGAATACCCGCCCGCCATCCTAACCGCCTCGCTGCCGTTCCGGCCCAAGACATGGGCGGAGCAGCCGGACTCGATCACCAAAGAGAACCTAACCGCGAAGCTCGATCTTCCCCGCCTCGACCTTTCGCGTTTCACCACGCTGGTGCCGGCGCTCAAGCGGCTGTCCGGCATCGTTACCGGCACCGTCACCGCCAGCGGTCCCCTAACCAAGCCGGAGGCCAGCGGCACGATCCGCCTGGAAAACGCCAGCGTCACCCTGGCCGATCCTTCCGTTCCCCCGATCCAGAATGCCGGCGCGGAGGTGGATTTCTCCCTCATGCAGGTTTCCCTTAAAAACCTGCGCGCCAGCATTGCCGGCGGCACGCTCGATGGCTCGGGCGCGCTCGTCCTAACCGACAACAAGCCGTCGTCGCTGGATTTCCGCCTGCGTGGTTCCCAACTGCCGCTGCTGCGCAACGACATGCTCATCCTGCGCGCCAATGCCGACCTTCGCCTCGCCGGGCCGTGGGAGTCCGCCGCCCTAACCGGCACGGTGGCGGCCGTGGACTCGCTGTTCTACCGCGACATTGAGCTGCTGCCCATCGGCAAGCCCTTTACCACGCCCTCCGCCGCCTCACTGCCCAAGCTCGACGCCCGCCAATCCACCGGCAAGGCCACCGCCGCCATCCCCGCTCCCTTCGGAGCGTGGAAACTGAACCTCGCCGTCAAAACCCAGGACCCCTTCCTGATCCGCGGCAACCTCGCCACCGGCCAGGTGGATGTGGCGCTCAAGGTGATCGGCAATCTATCCGATCCGAAACTCGACGGCACCGCGACCATCTCCGACTTCACCGCCACCCTGCCGTTTTCCACGCTGAAAATCAAATCCGGCACCGTCCGTTTCACCCCGGCTTCCGGCTTTGATCCGATCCTTGAAATCCGCGGCACCGCCGAGCCGCGTCCCTATCGGGTTGCCGCGTTCGTCTATGGCAAGGCCTCCGACCCGCAGATCATGCTCACCTCGGTTCCGCCGCTGCCGGAAACCGAAATCATGACCCTGCTGGCCACCGGCACCACCACCGAAGGCCTCGAGGACACCGGCGCCGCCACCAACCGCGCGATCCAGCTTTTTGCCGAGGAAGTCCGCCGCGGCCGGGTCCGCTACACCAAACAGCTCCGCCCGCTGTTAGGAGTGCTCGACCGCGTCGATTTCTCGCTCAAGGAAACCGACCCCTACTCCACCGGTTCCATGTCCACCGCCACCATCAGCCTCACCGACAAGCTCTTCGTCTCAGCCGGCATGGGCGAACAGGGCAACACGCGGGTCATGGGAATCTGGAGGATTTCGTTCAAATGAGGGGAATTATGTTATTAGTTATTGGTTATTGGTTATTAGGGAAGAAATGAGGAAATCCTATCAATCATGGCAGAGAGAATCGGGCGGTTTGTCCGGTTCGCTTGCGCGCTTGTTTGTTTTCCTGGCTTTTCTAATTCCCGCGCTTGTGTCATCGGCGGCGGCTGAGACCCGGATCCGGATCCAGGGGGTGCCGGGCAAGGGCGAGCAGCAGGTCCTTTCGATGTTGGGCGGACGGCTTTCGCAGATCCGGGCGAATCCGGCCACTCCGGCCCGTGCCGATGACGCGGCGTTTCTGCTTCGGCAGCTTCTCCAACAGGATGGCGCGGCCAACGCCGAAGTGGCGTGGAAAATCAACGGTCCGGGCGAGATTGTTCTAACCGCCACGAACGCGTCGCGGCTGACGCTCGGCAAGGTGGAGGTCCTCGGCTGCGATCCCAAGGAAAGCACGCGACTGGCCCGGCTCTTCGCCGCGCCCGCTGAAAAGGACCAGCCGCGCGGGCTCGCCGAGCCGCCGTTCCGCGAACCGGACATCGCCACCGGCCTCGGCTATCTCCAACAGGACTATCAGGCGCACGGTTTCTGGGCCGCCACCGCCAAGGTGGAAAAGCGCGATCAAAACCCGAAAATCGGCGAGGTTTCGCTGATGATCCGCGTCACTCCCGGACCGCTCCACACTCTAACCGCCCCCACCGTCCACGCCGCCGATGCCGCCGCTGTTTCCGAGGTAACCGCCAACGCCAAACCGTGGCACGGTCTCCCGGCCACCACCGCGAACCTCAACGCGATGCGCAACGCGGTGGAAAACGCCTTCCGCAAAGCGGGTTTCCCCGATGTCAAAGTGGCCATGGCCAGCCGCATCGAATCGCCGAAGTTTGTCCCGGAATTCACCATCACCAAGGGCAGCCGCGTCCGGCTCCGCAATCTAACCGTCACCGGGTTCGAGAAGACCAATCCGGAGCGCATCCGGCGCCGCATGCGCGACCTCGAAGGCCAATGGTATGACACCACCACCCTCAACAAGCGGCTCCGCGAGTTTCTGGCCACCGGCGCGTTCCGCTCGGCCCGCGTGGAAACCACTCCGGTCGGCGACGGCACGGTCGATGCCACGCTCCACTTCGAGGAAGGCAAGGCCCGCGAGGTCACCTTCGCCGCTGGCGCCGGATCCTACGACGGCCCGATTTTCCGCATCCTCTACGGCGACCGCAATCTCAACGGCGAGGTCATCGGACTTTCCGCCGGTTTCGAATTCACCGCCCGTGGTGTGTTAGGCGACGTGCGGGTCACCGATCCGTGGCTGTTCGGCTCCGATTGGGCGGGCACCGCGCGGCTTTACTCGATCATTTACGGCCACGAGGGCTATACCTCGTTCGATACCGGACTCGAAGGGATTCTCAACCGGAAATTCACCGACCATTTCCGACTGGAGTGCCTGTTAGGATATTCCATCATCAACAACGACGAGGATGGCCTTCCCGCCGCCGCGCTCGGCGAAAACTCTTATCATCACACCCGCCTCCGCGCCACCGCCGTGTGGGACTACCGCGACAACGCGGTGCTGCCCACCTCCGGATGGTATCTGAAAACTCCCGTCCAGATCGGCTCCGCGGTCGGCGACGAGGCGGCCGCCTATCTGAAGCTCGGCGCGAACGGCGCGTGGTTCCATCCGCTCGGCGAGAATCTCCAGTTCGCCGCGCTCGGCCAGTGCGGCATGCTCATCCCCACCGGCGACGCCGTGGATTTCCCGATCGATCTCCGCTATTTCAACGGCGGCTCCGGCACCGTCCGGTCTTTCCCCGAACGCGAACTCGGCCCCTCGATCAATGGCTACGCCACCGGCGGCAACGCCTACTGGGCCGCCAATTTCGAACTCATCCGGCCCATCGCCGGTCCCGCCAAACTCGTCGGCTTCCTCGACGCCGGCTCGATCAGCCTCGACTACACCGACATTTTCGCCGCCGATCTCGAAGTCGCCGCCGGCCTCGGCATCCGGCTTGATCTGCCAATCGGTCCGGTCCGCTTCGAATACGGCTACAATCTAACCCGCGACCCCGGCGAACCGGCCGGCGCGTTCCACTTCGCCATCGGAGCGGCGTTTTGAGCGGGGATGTTTTCTTTGGACTCGAGATCCGAAGTTCAAGGTGGTTCGGCCGCCCGGCTTACCACTGACGCACTGAAAGCCACTGAGTTCGCTGAACTTCGTTTGATAGGAAGGCAACGCCGGAGGTTAGGTCGTTTTACGGGGGCATTTCAATTGCCGGACGATACCCGTGAGGATTTGTCGTGTTACGAGCCCGAGTGAGCGTTGACGATGCGGATGCGGGGTGGCTTGCCGGTTTCCGGAAATCTCTCCGTCATCGTCTCCGCGTTTTTTGTTTGACGGCGGGTGGGGTGCCTGTTCCAACATGATTCCAACAAAAGCCCTTCCCATGGTAGCCCCAGCCCACCCGGCATCTTCCGGTATCGCCCGCACGGCAGCGTGGCGCCGCGGTTCATGTTCCATTCGCGGGCGGAGCAACCCGTTTCCGCCATCTCACGGTTAGAACCAAATCCGCCACGACCATGCCCGATCTCAATTTCGATTGCCCCCAATGCGGCCAGAACATCGATGCCGACACCTCGCTCCGGGGAATGAGTGTGGATTGTCCGGGTTGCGGGGCCACCCTCGTCATCCCCGAGGCCGATTCCACGGCGGAAGATGACGAGATTTTCCCCGCTCCCGAAACGCAGGTGACGTGCGCGAGCTGTGGCTCCGTGTTCGATGTGACCGGCCGGATTGCGGCGGAGGCCTTCGAGTGCCCGGTTTGCCAAGCGCCGGTCCGGCTGACGGGCGATGCCGAGGCCCAACCGCAACCGGAGTTCTCCGCCCAAATGCCGAGTGCTGCCAGGATTCCCAAGAAATCCAGGGGCAGGAGTCCGCTTGGGCACCTTCTAACCGTGGTGACCGTCTGCGGCGTGGTCGCCCTGATCACCATCGTCGCGATGTTGGCAAGGATCAAGTGGGGAACCGACTCCGGCACGGCCGAAACCGAGCCGTTTTCCTACACGCCACCCTCCAGGACAAAGGAGCGCCTCGAAAGGCTGGAAGCGCTCCGCAAGGCGAGGGACCAGGCGTTGGAGGAGCCGTCCAAACCATCCGATACACCCAATCCGGCAGCGTCCCCCGCCGGACCGGATCCCGAACGGATGCCGGACGATGTCCTTCCGCCCGATGATCCGCCAGCGGCCCAAGACCCGGAACCCGCTTCCCCCGTGGAAAATCCTCCAGCCGCCGATAAGCCATCCGACGACACGCCCGCCGAATCATCCGCCAAGCCAAAGACCGCCCCGGCAGTTCCCTCCAGATTCGAGATCGAACCCGGACCGCTCGAAGGCCCGGCCTATTTCCAACACCATCCGAAACCTCCTCCGTTTGAGGGCAAATCGTTCCGCTCCGTCATCCGCGTACTCAATCCGCGCCGGATCAAGGAAACGCCGGAACTCGACATCGACGAGCCATCCAAGCGCCAACTGCGACAGTTGTTCCCCGAGGCGGGAAGGGACGTCTGGCATTTCGTTTTGATGTGCCGTTCGCAAGCCCTCCACCCGCGAAGCCACGGCGCTGATTCCGAAATCCGAAGCGCCAGGTAGCGCCCCCTGATGGAGCCTCTTGCCTGCTGAATCCCGCATCCTCCGCAATGAGGCGTTCCGTTGGAACGCGGATTGATTTGGGAACGGCGAGCCCACGGTTGGCACCGTGGGCTGGGATGAGACGTCGCGTTGCGACGGGCTGGCGGAATCGGCCGTCCACGATCCACCATCTCCGATCCACCATCCGATCCACCATCTCCTTGGCGAACTTGGCGTCTTTGGGGTGAATATTCCGGCTGGGGAACGCCTGGGAGGCCACGCTCTCACGAGCGCGGCTACGGGAGAGCACTTCTTCATCCACGATCCACCATCTCCGATCTTCCATCTCTTTTGCGAACTTGGCGTCTTGGGGGTGAATATTCCGGCTGGGGAACGCCTGGGAGGCCACGCGCTCATGAGCGCGGTTACGGGGGCGGCCGCGGCCGATCCGTTTCCCTGCGAAATCCTCCGCGTGCTCCGCGCCTCTGCGTTTCGCCTCATCCGCATATCGTTCGAGGCCACGCTCTCACGGGCGCGGCTACGGGACGCTTCGATCCCCTCCGCGGCTCCGCGGAATTGCGCCAGCCGCTTTTTTTGTTGGTTTTTCCGCTGGTCCGGGTGTTGAATCCCGGCAGCCGCCATGTCCGCCGAAAAGACCGCCATCACACCCACCCGCGCCCAGGATTTTCCTGAGTGGTATCAGCAAGTCATCAAAGCCGCCGATCTCGCCGAGAATTCGGAAACCCGCGGCTGCATGGTGATCAAGCCGTGGGGCTACGGGATTTGGGAGCTGATCCAGCAGCAGCTCGACCGCCGGTTCAAGGCGACCGGACACCAGAACGCGTATTTCCCGCTGCTCATCCCGATTTCCTATCTGGAAAAGGAAGCGGAGCACGCCGAGGGATTCGCCACCGAGTGCGCCGTGGTCACCCACCACCGGCTTGAGGTGGTCAAGGACCCGGTCACCGGCAAGCCGAAAATGATCCCCACCGGCGAACTGGCCGAACCGTTTGTGATCCGTCCCACATCGGAAACGATCATCGGCGCCGCGTTCGCGCGCTGGATCGAGTCCTACCGCGACCTTCCGCTGCTGATCAACCAGTGGGCCAACGTGATGCGCTGGGAAATGCGCCCGCGCCTGTTTCTCCGGACCGCGGAGTTTCTCTGGCAGGAAGGACACACCGCCCACGAAACGAAGGAGGAAGCGGTCGTGGAAACCCGGATGATCCACAAGCTCTACGAAGAGTTCCTCCGCGACCATCTGGCGATCCCGGTCGTTGCCGGCGAGAAGACCGAGAACGAGCGCTTCCCCGGCGCGGACATGACCCTGACCGTGGAAGCGATGGTCCAGGACCGCAAGGCGATCCAGGCGGGCACCTCGCACTACCTCGGCCAGAATTTCTCCAAAGCCCAGGACATTTCCTTCACCGGCCGCGACGGCAGCGTCCAACACGCCCACACCACCTCGTGGGGCGTTTCCACCCGACTGGTGGGCACCCTCATCATGGCCCACTCCGACGATGACGGCCTGGTGCTGCCCCCGCGCGTGGCCACCCAACAGATCGTCATCCTGCCGGTCACACCCAAAGAGGACTCCAAACATGCCGTGCTCGACGCCTGCCACGCGCTGGCCGCCACCTTGCGCAACCAGACGTATTTCAACGAACCGCTGCGCGTCCATGTGGACGCCCGCGACATCGGCGGCGGCGTGAAAAAATGGGAATGGATCAAAAAAGGCGTGCCGATCCGGATCGAGATCGGCCCCCGCGACATCGAAACCCGGAAAATCTGCGTCCAGCGGCGCGATCAGCCGGTTTCCGAAAAATCCTTCCCCCACAAGGAGGAATTCATCCGCGAGATCAACGAGGTGCTCACCGAGATCCACCAGTCGTTGCTGGCCAAGGCGCGGACCTTCCGCGACGCGAACATCGAGCTATGCCAGAATCTCGAAGCCTTCCACGAGCATTGGTCGCAGGACAACCCCGGCTGGCTCTACACCCCATGGGCCGGCACCGCTGAGCAGGAGGACGAAATCTCCAAACAACACAAGATCACCATCCGCTGCCTGCCGGTTCCCGGAGCCAATCTGCCCGACCACCTGCCCGCCGGACAATCCGCCAACTGCATCCTAACCGGACAACCGACCTCCACCTACGCGATCTGGGGACGGAGTTATTGATATTCCAAATTTCAAATCTCCGCTTTTCCCCATGGAAAATCCCTACGCTCCCCCATCACAGCCCGCGGTCGCCGAGTCCGACGACATCGCGCGGCAACTGAACGGCCTGATCTATCCGCTCAACCTGACCTTCAAGCTGCTCGCACTGGCCAGCCAGGCCACGGTCAGCGACGCCGCCGGCCGCACGGTGCTCTACACCCGCCAGAAGCTGCTGAAGTTCAAGGAGCACGTCGAGATCTGGACCGACAGCACCCAGGCCACCCGCCTGGCCGATATCAAGGCCAACAAGATCATCGACTGGTCCGCCCGCTACACCTCCACCGACGCGCGCGGCATCGAGATCGGCAGCGTCGGCCGCCGCGGATGGCGCTCGATCTGGCGCGCGCATTACGAGGCGTTCAACCCCGGCGACCAAACCCCGGATTTCTCGATCCGCGAGGAAAATCCCGGTGCCAAGGTGCTCGATTCGCTGTTGGGTGAAATCCCGGTGGTCGGCATGTTCACCGGATTTTTCTGCCATCCCAAATACCTGGCAACCCGCACCGACGGCACCCCCGCGATGCGCCTGACCAAACAACCCGCGTTTTTCGAAGGGAAGTTCACCATCGAGAAACTCACCAACCTCAGCCCCCGCGAAGAACTCAACCTGCTGCTCTCGTTCTTCATGCTCGTCATGCTCGAGCGGAGCCGGGGGTAATTCACCAAGCCGACGGGCGCGCATCCCAAGCCCAACCTTGACCAATTGCCACTTTGTTCCATAGTGTAACCCAAGCCGAACGAATATGGTAACGATCAATGCCCAACAAGCTCTGAGCCAGATATCGCTGCTTCTCGCCCGGGTCGAGAGCACGGGCGAGTCCTATCTGATCTGTCGGGACGGCAAACCGGTCGCCACGCTCGCGCGCGCCCGGCAGGCCGAAGCGCCCGATCCCCTTGCGCCTCATCCAGAGTTGGCGGGTAAGATCCTATACGACCCAACCGAACCCGCGTCCGAAGAAGACTGGGCCATTTGGTAACCCCTACCCTCCCCCATGCACGACCCCGGTTCCACCTGCTGTTCAAGAGAGTCCACCGTGCTCTTTGCCACCGGTTTGAAAAAAACCTACGGCGGCCGCGCGGTGGTGGATGGTGTCTCCATTTCCGTGAAACCCAAGGAAATCGTCGGTTTGCTAGGCCCTAACGGAGCCGGAAAAACCACGTCGTTCTACATGATCGCCGGTCTCATCGCGCCGGATGCCGGCAGCGTGTGCTTCAACGGCCACGACATTTCCCGCCTGCCGATGCACAAGCGTTCGAGGCTCGGGCTGGGCTACCTGCCGCAGGAGGAGTCCATCTTCCGCAAGCTGTCCGTCCTCGACAACCTGCTTGCGATCCTCGAAACCCGCCCGAATCTGAACCGCGCCGCGCGCCTCGACCGCGCCCACGATCTGCTCCGCCGCTTCGGCATCGCCAAGCTCGCCAAGTCCCACGCCATCACCCTATCCGGTGGTGAAAAGCGCCGCCTGGCGATCGCCCGCGCGCTGTGCTCGGACCCCTCCCTGCTGATGCTCGACGAGCCCTTCGCCGGGATCGACCCGATCGCCGTGGAGGATATCCAGCGGATCGTCCGCGATCTCCGCGAACGCGACGGGCTGGCGATCCTCATCACCGACCACTCGGTGCGCGAGACGCTGACCATCACCGACCGCGCGTTCCTCATCCACGACGGCCGGGTGATTCTGGAGGGAGCATCCATGGAGTTGGTGGACGATCCCATCGCCCGGAAATACTATCTCGGCGAGGATTTCCGCATGTGACGGTGGCCTTCGGCGGTTCAAATCCGCATTTTCCGAAAATCCGCGCACCCTTCCACAAATCACGCGGAGCAATCCGGCCGATGATCGTGCATGGTTGCGCTCTGCCACGCCGGCACCCGCATGTCCGCACTCCCGTCCATCACGTCATTCAAGAAATGGCTGCGAGCCGCCGCTCCGCACCAGCCGGCGTCGTGCTCGATCGCGCTGCATGGAACTCCGGCCAGCCTGGCGCCGAAACTCGCCAACGGCATCGCCGCCTACCTCAACGAGTACGACGCCGACGGAGACGGACGCTGGCTGGCGGTGCCGCCGGATCTCGTGCCGCTGATCGCCGAGGACCCCGACCACCGGCATTTGCTCGGTTTGGAGCACGATCCCGACCCCCACGGCCTTCCCACCAGTCCCTACGGGATGCAGAAGGCTCTAACCGCCCTTGCGTCCATCGGCCACGTGGTTCTGGACTCTCCGCTCGCCACAGCGGCCACCTGCCGCCTGAAGAACGTGTTTCACGTGGGCCTGGGATTGCCTCCCGACGGCCTTGCCGAGTGCCACATCATCCTCAACCCGACGCTTTTCCACGCCACCTGCCTGCCCCAGATCGTCGGCGACGTGTTCCTGGAGTGGTTGAATTTCCAGCCGGCGGCCAAGGAAGCCCTCCGCGGGATCTAACGTCGCGACGGATCCCGGAACGCCGGATTTCAGCGCTCGCGAGCGGGAGACTTGACGAATTCACCCGTATTTTGCCGGATTCCGGCACTAACCGAGATAATCCGCGCAGGAAATCCTGGTTTCCGGAGATCAGGTGGCGGCAAGCGCTTGGAAACCAGAGCAAACAACCTGCCCCGATTCGGGCGGAGAGATGGAAAAAAACGACGCTTGCCGAATTCCGGGCTTGAAATCCGGATATTGTTATCTTCATCCTCCCGCCCGTGGACGTACTCGCCCTTACCATCTTCGCCTCCTCCTGCCTTGCCGGGCTGTTTATCGTGTGCTTTGCCATGGAAATCCGGCGCAGCAGGCGGTCCAGCCCCGAGAGGGATTCCCTCTTGCCACTCGACCTCGAACCCGCTATACCCCCGCCTTCCCCACCTAAACCCGAACCCCAGCCGAAAGCCTAACCCCGGATCGCCATCCCTCCTCCTTCCATTTCCACCATGACCACCACCATCAAATACGACGACAAGTCCGTCCGGGCCTTCATGATCGCCTCGATCTTCTGGGGCATCATCGGCATGACCGCGGGAGTTCTCATCGCCACCCAGCTCTCCTGGTGGCAAATGAACGGCAGCTTCTGGGGTCTCATGGAGAAACTCACCGGCGGCGCATTCAAGGCCGACGGCGTTTCCTACCTGACCTTCGGCCGCCTGCGTCCGCTGCATACCAACGCGGTGATTTTCGCCTTCGTGGGCAACATGATGTTCGCGGGGATTTACTACTCCACCCAGCGGCTCTGCAAGGTTCGCACCGCCAGCGATCTGCTCACCCGCATCCATTTCTGGGGCTGGCAGCTCATCATCGTCGCCGCCGCCGTCACCCTGCCCTGCGGTCTCACCCGCGGCAAGGAATACGCCGAACTGATCTGGCCGATCAACATCGCGGTCGTCCTGATCTGGGTGGTCTTCGCGGTGAACTTCTTCTGGACTCTCGCGAAACGCAACGAACCGAGCCTCTACGTGGCCCTGTGGTTCTACATGTCCTGCATTCTGACGGTGGCGATGCTCTACATCGTCAACCACCTTTCCCTGCCCACGGCGTGGAATCATTCCTATCCGATTTTCGCCGGTCTCAAGGACGGCCTCGTCCAATGGTGGTACGGCCATAACGCGGTGGCGTTCTTCCTGACCACGCCGATTCTCGGCATCATGTATTATTTCCTGCCCAAGGCGGCGGGCCGACCGGTTTATTCCTACCGTCTCTCGATCATCCACTTCTGGTCGCTGGTTTTCATCTACATCTGGGCCGGTCCCCACCATCTTCTCAACACCGCGCTGCCGACCTGGCTCCAATACCTCGGCATGACCTTCTCGCTGATGCTGTGGGCTCCCTCATGGGGCGGCATGCTCAACGGCTTGCTCACCCTCCGCGGCGCGTGGGACAAACTCCGCACCGATCCGGTCATCAAGTTCTTCGTCGCTGGCGTCACTTTCTACGGCATGTCCACCTTCGAAGGACCGCTGATGTCCATCACCAAGGTCAACGCCCTTTCCCACTATACCGACTGGACCATCGGCCACGTTCACGCCGGCGCGCTCGGCTGGAACGGCTTCATGGCGGCCGGGATGTTCTACTGGCTGGCCCCCCGCCTCTGGCAGACCAAACTGTGGTCCAAGGCCCTCGCCGACATGCACTTCTGGGTCGGCCTCGTCGGTATCCTGCTCTACATCGTCGCCATGTGGTGCTCCGGCATCTCCCAGGGCCTCATGCTCGGCCAGTTCAAGCCGGACGGTTTCTCGCTCGCCTACGATTTCGTTGACACCCTTGAAAACATCAAGGTGTTCTTCATCCTCCGTTCGCTCGGTGGTTTGCTGTTCGTTTCGGGCTTCGTCATGCTGGCGTTCAACGTCTGGCAAACCGCCCGCTCCGGTTCACCCTCCGAGGAAACCGCGGAGGTCACCGTTCTCAAGAAGAGCGGCAAGGACAACATGGGCTGGTTCGCCGCGCTCGTCAACGACCCGCTCGCCTACCTCGGCCTCGGCATCTGCACCACCCTGTTGTGGTTCTTCCTGCCGCCTCACGCCGACAAAGCGGCTCTGGTTCTCACCATCCTGCTCGCCATCAAGGCGGTCCTCGCGTTCAAGAACTCCAACAATTCCTGGACCGACTGGCACGAGCGGATCATCGAAAACTATCTGCCCTTCGCGGTCCTGGTCTTCCTGGCCGCGGCGGTCGGCGGCGCCGTCCAGATCATCCCCACCCTCATCGTCAACCGCTCGAAGAACGTCGAAGGACGCTTGCAGGAACTCTACACCCCGCTTGAACTGGCCGGTCGTGATATCTACGTCCAGGAAGGTTGCTACCTCTGCCACTCGCAGATGATCCGCACCCTGAAGGGCGATGTCGTCCGCTATGGCCGTCCGGGCATCGTCGATGATTACTCCCACCTTGGTGAGTCGATCTACGACCATCCCTATCAATGGGGCTCCAAGCGCACCGGTCCGGACCTCGCCCACGAAGGCGGCGATCTCGTTCCCGGAGCAAAATACATGCGTTCCGGCAAGCGCGGCAACGACTGGCACTTCAACCACTTCTATGACCCGCGCTCCAAGTCCGACGGCTCCAACATGCCGGCCTATCCGTGGCTCTTCGACGCGGGCTCCAACAAGGACCTGATCAAGGCCCTGCCGAACCGGATCGCCGCACAACGGACTCTCGGCGTGCCATGGCCGCCCATGAGCAACGACGAGATCAAGGACAAGGCCGAAGCCCAGGCTACCGAAATCGCCAAGAGCCTCGTCGATGCGGGCGTCTTCCTACCGGATCAGAAAGATCTGACCGGAGACAAACTCCGCCAGCACCTCGAAACCACCAAGGTGGTCGCCCTGATCGCATTCGTCCAGAAACTCGGCACCTTCAAGACCGTGGACAAGGGCGGGCCGCCGACCTCGCGCGCTCTGAATCCGGATAGCTACCGCAAGGCCGATCCGCCCCCCGTGGCACCCGGTGCGGCCAAGCCCGCCGCCCCCGCGCCTGCCGCAGGGACACCCGCGCCCGCAGGCACCGCTCCCGCCCCGGGAACCCCTGCGGCACCCGCCGCC
>JAFLEH010000044.1 GCA_017301995.1 Verrucomicrobiota bacterium
ACTCCGCGATGACCTTGTCGTCGCCGATCAGGTCGCGGTAGTGCCGGTCCATCATAGCCTTTGAGGTGCCGTTGTTGAAGGCGGTCAATGCTTCATTCCGGTCGCGCTCGGCCTGAAAGGTGATCGACGTGTGGCGGATGATGTCGTGAACCCAGCGGCAGGCTTTGGTAGCTCCTTTTAGTCGCCGCATTTTGTATTTCCAGCCATCTGCCACTCCCCGGAAGGGGTGCTTTTCCAACCAGTGGGCCAAGTTGGGAGAGATGGGAACCGAGCGTTTCAATTGCCGTCTCATCTTGCCGCCCGAAACCAGGATCTTGTCCTTGCGGATGTCGGATTCCTTGAGATCGGCGATTTCACTGGGGCGCAAGCCTGCAAACAAGCCAATCGCGACCGGAGACGCCATAATGCCTCCCTGATAATCAACTGAAGCCCGGAGCAGCCGTTTGACTTCATCGAGGGATAACACTGCGATCTGGCTTGTCTCTTTTGGCATTTTGTCGAGACGTTTGCAGGGATCGTCGAGTCTGTAGTGGTGTCGCACCGCCCAATTGAAAAACGTGGAGAACGCACGGCGGTATGTCTTTTTTGAGTTCAGATTCCCGTAACGGGCCAGAACGCGTTCAATGTCGGCAACCGTGAAATCCTGGACGGGTTTATTGGGATCGGGAAGCAGCAGGCGCTTCAAACAAACCTCGTAATGGGCACGAGTGGTCTCCGAAACGGTGTCACGAGTTCGGGTGAATTCCTCGTAGGCGGAAAGAATGGATGTTGATCGGACTTCGCTTCTGTAGTGTCCCTCGACGAACGACAGAGCGGCGTCCAGCGACACTCCTTTCTCTTTCGCCCTGGCTTCAAGTGCGATGTAATGAGCAACGATCTTAGAAACGCTCCTGCCGGGAGCAGCAAGTTTCGCCGCTTCCGCCTCGGCGATTTCGTCGGTGGACAGCTTCGTGCGTTGGCTTTTTTGTGCCACTGGTTGCCCGAGCAATTCCGATTCGAGATCTGCAACCTCTTGGGCGGCTTCCGCTTTTCGAGAGAAGTTCTTTCGGATGCGCGTTCCATCCGACTTGGATCCGGTAACCCGCCACGACTTGGTTCCTGTGGGGTTGGTGAACTCGACGATTCGGAAATGGTGGATTTTGGGTGGGCGAGCCATGGCGCGAATTTGGCAACTATTGTGGCAACTGGCAACAAAAATCAGTGACGATAATTCGTAATACGTTTATTATGAGTATATTGAATAAAAATTGTAATTCCCTGGGGGGCAAGGGGTCGTGGGTTCGAATCCCGCCAGCCCGACCATCTGGTTTGAAGCACGAAGCTTTAAGCACGAAATTCCAAATGGGGATCCGCCGGGCCATGAGGCATGGGCGGAGGGATGAGAACCCAGCCGTGAGGCCTTGGGTTCGAACGCCCGGGAGCAATCGCGACCTCCGCCAAATCGCGTAGCGCAAACCGGCATGGCCGCAGGCAATCCCGCCGCCCCGACCATCTGGTTTGAAGCACGAAGCTTTAAGCACGAAATTCCAAATGGGGATCCGCCGGGCCATGAGGCATGGGCGGAGGGATGAGAACCCAGCCGTGAGGCCTTGGGTTCGAACGCCCGGGAGCAATCGCGACCTCCGCCAAACCGCGTAGCGCAAACCGGCATGGCCGCAGGCAATCCCGCCGCCCCGACCATCTTATTTCCTTTGTGCCCTGAGGGGCCAAAGTCTTGTATCTGCGGGCTTTCGTGCGTCTCTGGATTCGGTTGCTGATGCATGTTTTGCGTGGTTGAACGGTAAGTTGTCAGGGTTGGTCTCGGCAGGTTGGGACCGCAGGCCAATGCCCAGCCCATCCGCCTCCGACAGAGGATGGTTCAGGTTAGCTCGGATTCCCTACAACCTGTCAGTCCCAGGGCAGCATGAACAGTCGAAAACAGCGCGGAAAAAATGCGGGACGTAAGCCCGAAAACCGGGCGATCCAGCGAAATCGCCGCGTGATTGAGGCGACATAAGGGCACCAGCCCAACATTCAGATAGACTCCGGTGAGTCACAACCCATTGGAAACGAACGAGTGGCAGAGGGCGGATTTGAACCGCCGACCAAAGGCTTATGAGTCCTCTGCTCTACCGCTGAGCTACTCTGCCGTGGTTCGTTCCAGTTGGCGCGCGGGGTCCCGCGCGGGCGGGCAGGTTAGCCGCCCGGGCGGGCGATGTCCACCCGAAATTCGGATTTTTTTCTCGTATCCCCGGTTCCCGTCGGATTCAATGAGCCGAGGTTTTTTCGTATGCTTACTCATCCAATACAGCCGCCAGATGCGGGTTCAGATCGGATATTCCGCTTCCCAGCCACCTTGTTATCCGGGGTGGCGGTTGCGGCTGTGGCTTTGGGCGCCCTGCCGGCCTCCGGACAGACCTATGTGGACCCGTCCGACGCTCTTGCCATCTGGGATTTCAACAACGCCACGGTATCGACGCAGTCGGCGGACCTGATGCAGGCGACGCCGATGGTGTTCCAGGCATCCGCCGCGTTCAGCTCCGATGCCGGCGGGCGGAGCGGAATGGCTGGCGACCGGGCGTTGAACCTTGGCACAACCGCGGGAAACTACGCGCGGGTGAACGACGCGGGGTTTCTCGGCTTGCTCAACCAAAGCAACCTGCAAAGCGACGAACTGACGGTCGTTTTCTGGCAGAAATGGTCCACGGCGGTGGCGAATAGCTCGTCGATCTGGTTTGTTTCCACCAGCGCGAGCGGAACCAACCGAGGCTTCCAAGGGCATGTGCCATGGGGCGACGGGACGGTTTATTTCGACACATCGGGGTGCTGCACGGGCACGACGCAGCGGATCAATGCCGCGGCTACAAGCGTGTTTCCCAGTTTCAACTGGCAGCAGTGGCACCATTTCGCGCTCGTGAAAAACGGTGGTGCAAAACAGGTGTGGGTGGACGGGCAATTGCTGGTCTCACAGGCCAGTGGCGCCAGCGCATTGCTAGGTGACTGGACGGAATTGCTGGTCGGCACGCAGTATGGCACGCTCTCGGGCTCGGTGCGCGGGTTGATCGACGATGTAGGGGTTTTCGGCACCGCGCTCACCCAAAGCCAGATCGCCACGCTGGCCGCCGGGGCATCGCCCGCCGCACTGGTGGTGCCGCCGGACCAGCGGCCGCCCGTGTTCACATCGTTGCTTCCCGCCGACGGCGCCGCCTTCCATCCTGCGGCTTCGGGGTTGTCGTTCACCGTGACCACGGTGTCGCCGAACACCCTTTCTCCCGCCGATCTCCGCCTGTTTGTCAACGGTGTGGATGAAACCGCAAATCTATCAATAACTGGCGGCGCGACCTCCAGGACCGGCACCTACACCGGCACTTTGCAAACCGGGCGGTTCTACTCGATCCGGGCCGAGGCCACCGACAGCGGCAACCGGACATCCGCCGCCAATTGGTCGTTTGACACCGCCGATCCGGCGGTCACTCCCACCCATGTCGCGCTCGATCTCGCGAAGATCGCGGTGCCCGCGCAATCCGCGGCCCTCGGTTCGGCAACGGCCGACCTCGCGATCGACAACAGTGTGACGACGTTTTCCTCAACAACCGACGTTCCTGGCTCGTTCTGGTCGGTGGAACTGCCGCGCGCTGTGACGGCAAGCCGCGTCTATGTGACCGCGCCGCCGGGAGCGCAATATGACGGCGTGCTCGATGGTGCGATGGTTAGATTATACAATCTCGACGATCAGGTGGTTTTCGAATCGGTGATCGCAAGCGTCGCTCCCGGCGCGGTGTGGGCGGTGTTTCTCCCTGCGGGTACCGAAGTGCGCGGCGCGAGGATCTTCCTCCCGGACGGCCAAACCAACGGTGCGGGCGACCACCGGATCGCGGTGGCGGATTTCAAGCTGACCGGCGATCCATCGCCCGCCTACGGACCGCTCGACTTGAAGTCCATCGGCACCGTGAGCCAATCCACCACCAATGGCAGCAATACCGCCGGCCTCGCGATCGATGGCAACGCATCGACGGTTAGCGAGACCACCAACGTGACCGACAGCTATTGGCTGGTGAAACTCGATCGGGAGCGGCCTGTCAGCAGGATCGAGCTGGTGAACCGTTCTGATGGTTATGCCTCGCGGATTTCCGGGCTAACGGTCCGGTTTCTCGATGAAGCGATGGTCACGCAGGCAACCACCACCACCACCAACCCCGGTTCGGGCGCCACCTGGGCATACAACCTTCCCGCGGGAACCCCGGCGGTTCGCTATGTGAGGATCGGTTTGGAAAACGGCGCGACCAACGGCCAGGGGGACCGGGTTGTCTCGATCGCCGGCCTGAGCCTCTTCCACGGAACCAACTACGCGCTCAACACGACTTCATATATGGTTCGGTTGGTGGACACGCTGCCTTCCCCGGCACTTGCGAATGACGGAAACCACGCCACCTCCACCGAAACCACCACCCAAACGACCGACGGCTATTGGGAAACCGACCTCGGCTCGGAACGTTCCCTCTATGCGGTGCGCGCGGTGGCCATGGACAGCGCCGCCGACCAAGCGCGCCTCGCCCACGCCACCGTTAGATTGTTCGACGCGAACCACGAGTCGGTCTATTCCGAACATTTGTCCGGAACGTCGGCCAATTTCGACGTGGCGTTGCCCGGCCCGGTGCGCGCCCGCTATGTGCGGGTGGGGCTCGAGAACAAGGAACGCACCAATCCGAACTACGAATGGTACCTCCGCCTGCGCGAGGTACAGGCATTCGGCCGACCGGTGGGCGAGACCGGACTAACCGATTTTTCGGCTTCCCTGACTTCGATCGCCGCCGGGCAAAGCGTGACCCTCACATGGCATGCGGAGGACCTGCGCGGGGTTTCCGTTTATCCCGGAATCGGGTCGGCGGGAGCCTTGGTGGACGCATCCGGGAACGGAACGCTGGTGGTGACACCGGCGGTGACCACCGAATACACCCTGCTGGGCACAGACCACACCGGCACGGTCGCGCGGCATCTGACCGTGGAGGTGGACGGCCAGCCCCTGCCGCCCAAGATCAGCGAATTGTGCGCCGACAACCGGCTTTCCCTGCGCGACGGCTACGGCGATGCCACGGACTGGGTGGAACTGCGGAATTCTAACAATCAACCCCTCGATATCGGCGGATATGGACTGAGCGACAATCCCGCGTCTCCGATGAAATGGCTGATTCCGGCGGGGACCATCATCGCGCCGCACGGGACGCTGCTGGTCATGGCATCCGGAAGAACCGACGGCACCGATCCCGCTGGGTATCCGCACGCGACATTCAGCCTGAATGCGGCGGGTGAATCGGTGGTGCTCACGCTGCCCGACGGGGTCACGCGAGCCGACGCGATCCTCGCCTACCCTCCGCAGCGCGAGGACCTCGCCTACGGCGTTTCCGCCGACGGGGTGGCGGGTTATCTCGAGCCGTCGCCCGGCGCGATCAATTTGTCCGAAGTTCTAACCGGATGGTTGTTGCCACCGACGTTCTCGCACCAGCGTGGTTTCCACGACGCGTCATTCCCGCTCGTTCTAACCAACCCGAATCCCGGAGCCGAGTTGTTGTACTCAACGGATGGCGGCGAACCCGACCAACCCTACACCGGACCGATTCCCGTGAGCGGCAGCATGTGTGTGAGAGCCGCGGTCCGCCGCGACGGGTATCATTGCCCGCCTGCGGAGACCCACACTTATGTTTTCCGCGACAGCGTGATGGCATCCCCGCTGATGAACACCACCTACACGCAAGGTGCGCTATCCACGCGGTTGCGGAACAGCCTCACCCAACTGCCGACGATCTGCCTGAGTGTGCCGGCCCTGCCGGACGACTACAACGAGCGCCAGGCCTCCATCGAGGTGATCATGCCCGACGGATCGACTCCGACACAGGTAAACGCGGGGCTGGTCCGGACCGGCGGGTCGTGGACGGACTTCGCGAAAAAGAGCTACCGCGTGAGTTTCCGGGCGGAATACGGAGCGCGCAATCTCGATGTGCCGTTGTTCCGCGGGTTCGACCGCGGGATTTCCGCCAAGGACAGCATTGACACCCTTGATCTAACGGCAGGCAACCACGACATGGTGGACCGCGGGTTCTATATGGCGAACCGGTTTGTGGAGGACACCATGTTGGAAATGGGCAGTCTCAATCCCCACGGGAGGTATGTGCATGTCTATGTGAACGGTATCTATTGGGGCCAATACAACGCGCACGAGCGCCTTGAGGATTCGTTTCTCGCCTCCTATCTGGGCGGGTCCAACAGCGACTACGTGAATGTCCGCGGCAACGACAATTCGGGTGACAACTTCGTGCTGGGTGCGCCCGAGCCGCCCAACCGCGAGCCATGGGAAACCGCCCGCGCGAACCGCTCGTCCTACCTCGCGGTCAAAGACCGGGTGGACCTCCCCCAGTTGATCGATTTCATGCTGGTTTGGTATTACGGCAACTGCGAGAGCGAGTTCCGCTGCGCCGGGCCGGTCCTTCCGGGCACCGGGTTCAAATTCTGGTCCGCGGATGCCGACGGATTCCTGCGCACCAGCGCTCTGACCCTCGACCGGACCGCGAACACGGGGCCCGGCGGCATATTCGGCGCGTTGGTGGCGGAGGGCCACCCCGATTTCAAGACCCTCCTCGCCGACCGGATCTATCGGCATTTCTTCAACAGCGGACCGCTCACCCCCGAGCGGAATCTCGCCCGGCTCAACACCCGGATGACCGAGGTGCAGGACAGCCTGATCGCCGAGTGCGCTCGTTGGGCCTACCGGACTCCGGACAACTGGGCGAGCGCCGCCGAAACGATCCGCACCGGATTGTTTCCGCAACGCACCGCCAATCTGCTCGCGATGCTGAAGACGCGGGGCTACTATCCCTCGGTGGAGCCGCCGGTTCTATCAAAATACGGCGGCAGCGTGCCCGAGGGATATGTCCTGACCTTCGGCGGATCCGCCGGTACCATCTATTACACGCTGGACGGCAGCGATCCGCGCGCTCCGGGAGGCGGAGTCAAGCCCGGCTCGTCCAGCGCTTCGGTCACCCAACAGACGGCGGTCGCCCGCGGCGACTCATGGAAATACTGGGATCAGGGAAGCCTTCCGGCGGCAAACTGGAATACCGCGGCCTATCAGGATTCGAGCTGGTCCGCCGGCGCGGCTCCGCTTGGCTACGGCGGCTTCCACACAACCGCCATCGGCTACGGAGGCAACTCGAACAACAAATATATCACGTCGTATTTCAGGAAGACATTCACCGTGGCGAATCCCGCGGCGGTTTCCGGACTCACGCTGAGCCTTGTGCGGGACGATGGCGCGGTGGTCTATCTGAATGGAACCGAGATCGCGCGCTCGAACATGCCCACTTCGGGAACGATCGGGTACTCCACGCTGGCGACCGCGGCTGTTTCCGGCGATGCCGGCAAACTGACGGTTTACACATTCTCGGTGCCTCCCGGATTGTTGGTGTCGGGTGACAACCTGCTGGCGGTGGAGATCCACCAAAGTGGCTCTTCCAGCAGCGACCTGTTGTTCGATCTGGGACTGGAAGCGGCGTTTTCACCGTCCATTTCCCTAACCGGAAACACCAATCTCAAGGCGCGGATGCTCAGCGGCGGCACCTGGAGCGCGCTTGCGGATGCCACTTTCCACGTGGCCCATCCGCTGATCGCTTCCGGCCCGTACGTGTTCAACAGGTGGGACGCCTCATCCGCGGCGGCCACCTATCCGGCAGCCATGCGCTTGTTCCAAACCGACCTGGCGGATCCCGGGCTATCAACACCGACGGATCTTCCATGGACGCTTTCCTACAATCTGACAAGCCGGAGCCGGATCAACGGCCTTGATGAGAACGGCATCGGGTTCATCAATACCGGTAGCGTGCAGAACCAGACCGGAGCCGGCTTCGCCGGTGCGGCGGTGGTGGCTCTGAACACCACCGGCGCGCAAGACATCCGTGTGACATGGACCGGTGGGACGGTTGTGCCTAACGAGCGGGACTACGGGATCCGGTTGCAATACCGCGTGGGCGGTAGCGGCGATTATGCCGATGTCCCGGGTCTCGGAGGAGCGCCGGTCGAGTACCTGCGCAATCCGGTGGCCGGCCACAGCCAGGTGCTGGGTCCGGTCACATTGCCCGCAAATGCGGAGAACCAGCCGCTGGTCGAACTGCGCTGGAAATACTATTTCCGTAGTGGAAGCTCGGGTGCCCGGCCGCAGTTGCGGTTGGACGACATCCAGGTGACCGCGGGTCCGGTGACCGCCGAGTCGCTTGCCATCGTCGGGTCTCCGGCGACCGCGCAGGCCGGACGTGTTTGCGGCCCCGTGACCGTGGAAGTTCGCGGCCGAAACGGGGCGCTGGCGGCTGACTTCAATGGAACGGTGACCGTCTCCGTGCCCGGGCAGCCCGGAATTCCGGGCGGCACGCTGACACGGCAGTGCGCGTTCGGCGGCGCGGTGTTCGATGACCTGGTGTTCGCCCAGCCCGGAGTTTATTCTATCAGCGTGAGCGCTTCCGGCCTCACGGGAGACACCGCCGTCAATCCGGTTAGAGTAGTCGGTTTGACCGAATTGGTGATGCCGGGATTCATCCAGGGCGCGGTTCCAACCAACAACGACCGGGTTCCATTCGCCTGTCTGGTGCGGATAGAGGGATTGCTGCCCTCAAGCACCTACCGGTATGCGCCGCAGTTCGTCGATGGTGACGACGGCCCGGACACCGAAGGCGCCGGCAACCCGTGGCTTGTTGGCAATCCCTACGTGCGCTGCACCGGATCGCCAAGGTTTCTTACGGCTGATTTGGGAACAAGGCACGGCGAGTTCACCACCGATGCCACGGGCAATCTAACCGGATGGTTCATGCTGGAACCCACCTCCAATCCGCGCTTCACTCCGGGAGCCACCGGGTGGATCCGGCTCCTGCTGAACGATGGTTCCGGCGGCGATGCCACAGCGCATGTGCTGACGGCGGCCTCACAGGTCGGTGTGCTCGGATTCGGAAGCGGCGCGGACCAAGGGTCGGCGGTTTTCGGTGAGTCGGCGGCGGCTCTCCGGAATGTGTTGGTATTCTACGGCGGAGATCCTTCGGTGACCAGACCGATGGCCGCCACGCCGGTGGAAGCCACCGGTATCGGCGTGCAAACCGGCATCGCCTTGTTCTACCAGAACGAAGTGGCCGGACATGCCGGACGCTGGGGAACGATCCTTCCCAATAATCTAACCGCCGGGGTGCGGGCGATCCGTGAATACGATCTCGCGACCGGCGCGGTTGTCGCCTCGTGGATGGTCGATGGCGATCATGCGCCGACCGTTTCTCTCTCCGGAGGTCTTGGTGCGATCGGGATTTCCGTTCCATCCGCTTCGTCGACTCCGTTCCGGAAGTGGCTTGCGTCGCGGTTCGGATTGTCCATTCTAACCGATCCCTCGCTGGGCGGAGTTCTCGGGGATCCGGATGATGACGGAGTGCCCAACCTCTGTGAGTTCGCCTTCGGAATGGATCCCTCCGTTTCCTCGCGGGACGGTTTGCCGGTTCTGCGAAACACGCCGGATGGAGGGATCGAGTTCACATACCGCCGTCTGGCGGGCGGCCATGGCCTTTTCTATCAAATTGAACGCTCGGCGGGACTCGCGAGCTGGACCGAGGCTGCGGGAATATGGGAAGGCCCCGAGCAGATTGTGATGTCCGGGGACATGAAAACCGAGACCGTGACGCGCAGGCTTGCCATACCGTCCGGCGATACGAGCGGGTTTTTCCGGGTCCGGGTGAGTGAAAGCGATTGATGTCGGCCACCTAACGATCCATCCGCCTTGCCGGAGTCACCTCGCGAATATCACCGTTAACACGGACTTTGGGCGGTTCCGGATTCGCCGACGTGAAGCGCGTATGAGCCACTTTTCCACCGCTCCACACGATGTCCCTTTTGCATCAGGACCCGCTCCCGATTTCGATTCGGGAGTGAGCCATAACCACCGGCTTTCAAAACCACTGAAACACTAGGGATCACCGAGAAAACTGATTCTTTGAGTCCTTATCAGTGGTCTCATTGATTCAGGGGTTGAAAGGACACCCCTTGGCACCCGAAGTCACAAATGAATTGCGTGGGAGGATGATCCGACACCAAAACCTACAACCGGCCCGAATAGAACGCGTCAAACAACTCAAACGCTTCGGGGTCGTAGGCTTTGAGCCCCTCCTTCCCGGGTGCGGGCTTGTCCCCCTTCATGTTCAGATCTCCGTGGGTGCCGCAATACCACATGGTTAGTTCGGCGAAGAACTCGTCGGGGTTGGAGGCCGCGTAGGACCCCACCCAGCGCTTTGCCGCGAGCGACTTCCGCCATTGGTCGTCGAAACGCTTCCGAAGGTTGTCGTCCATGGCATGGCTGCGGATGGTATGCGCGAACTCGTGGACGCAGATATCCCTTCCCCGATAGACATCCTTTTCAAGACGGAGCAGGTTCTCCTCTCCGCACGATGCGTGGAGCCCACCCATGCCGCGCGTCCGTTCGTCGCGGGTCAAGCCACCGTATTCGGCGATCGGTTTGCCCTTGTCGTGCCGCCAATCCGGCAGATCGGTAGTCACCTGATCCTTTCCGATGATATGCAACTCGGCTCCGGCGGCGGCCAGCCTGTCCGCCAGAGAAGGCTGATGCTCCAGCAGCATCGCGAGTCGGTCGCGCGCCTCGGTCAGGGCCGCGTCGGAAACCACCTGATGCGCTTTGATAGGGATGCCGCGATAATCGAGGCGTTTCGAAAAGAACCCGTCCTGGGGAGGGTTGATCCGTTCCACCCGCGCCTGATGGCCGACCCGGACCATCCGGATGCCGAACACCCCCGCGATCTCGTTGCCGCCGGTGGCTTGGAATTTCACCGCTACCGAACGCTTTCCCGCGATCCGCTTTGCCGGAATCGGATAGGTTTCGTCGAAGAAACCGGGAGCGCCGCGCGCTTTGATGGATTGCGCAGCGAGGCGTTCGCCGTCCAACAGAATGTCGAACGTGCGGTCGCGCCATTCGTCACGGTTGTAGGTCACCACCAGCGCCATCGGTTGCGAGGAATCCACCGGAATTTCGAGCGAGAACCATCCGGCTCCGCGCCGACAGGCGCGACCCATCACTCGGTCGGGAGAAGTTCCTTCGCCCTTGAACTTGAAATCCCTCTCCGGCTGCATTTCGCCCGGCTGCATGTAGGCCACGGTGGCCGCCACGAGTTCCTCCTGCCGTTTCCGTTCTTTGGCGATCTCCGCCGATTTTGCCTTCCATCCGTCAGGCGTGTAGAGATCCCAGTAGGCGGCGTAACGGCGGCGCTGAAGTTGATAGAACGGCGTCAGCTCGACATCGCGCTCCCGTCCGACACCCTCGGTGCGGAACACGCCCTCGCGCCCCGGAACCGGTTTGAGCCACTCGCCCACCGGCCGGCCCGCCGCCACAAAAACCGGCACCTCAAGCGAGCCGTCCCGCCCGCGTCCGATCTCGCCGGCGAGCACCAGCGGCCCCCACAGGAGCGCAACTCGGTTGGGCGAATCCGGCAATGGTTCGACTCGCAGAGTTTTCGGTAGGGCGACGACAATGGCATCCCCATCCCGCCATTTCCGTTTGATAGAGACGAATGACCCGCCGCCGGGAATCGCCGGAGCGGAAACCGCGGCTTCGGGAACCGGCTTTCCGTTGATGGAAACCGAGAATCCCTCGCACCAACCGGGTTTGCGCAGCATCATCGTGAACTCCCGCGGCGCGTCGAGCTTCAGCCGGAGCGAGGCGTCCGTTCCCATTGGAAACGCCGTGGTCGCCTCAAGAGTCACTCCCATTTCCTTCCAGCGCGCGGTGGTTTGAGCATATAGATTCACCCATAACCGGTCTCCGGATTCATAATAGATCCCATCCGCGTGCAAAGCGTGGCTTTCCATGCCTGAACCCACGCAGCAGGTGAAACTCTCATGCATGTCGGCATATTCGCGCTCCACCCCGCGCCCGACCGGAACCATGTAGCAAGTCGAGCCATCGCGGGGATCGATCGAACCCAACACATGGTTGAACAGCGCGCGTTCGTGGAAATCCGCGAACCCCGCATCCGGCTTCCATGAGAACAGGCGTCGGGTCAGCTTGAGCATGTTATAGACATTGCACGATTCGGCGGTGCGCCCGTCGATCCGGTCATGGTGGTGGTCCGGTTCGCCGAAATATTCGTCTTTGCCATGACCTCCGGTGGCGTAGCTGTGATGGTGGACCACACGATCCCAGAAAAACTCCGCTGCGGTTAGATCCGCGGCATCGCCCGTGACGGTGTAACGGTCCATCGAGCCGATCAGTTTCGGAATCTGGGTGTTGCCGTGTTTTCCCGGTAGGATGTCGCGCCGTTCCTTCAGCCCGCCGGTAACGGCGAGATGCTCGAATTTTCGCGAGAGATCAAGCCAGCGGCGGTCTCCGGTGTCCGCGAAAAGATCCACGAGCACCTCGTTCATTCCGCCGAACTCGCAGTTGAGCATTTGCTGGATCTGGCGGTCATCGAGCTTGGAAAGGACGCGTTCCGTCCATCCCGCGAAGCCGATCTCCAGTTTCAGTGCCTCACGGATTCCGCAGTGTCGGTAGGCATCGCGCAAGCCGGCGAAGGTCTTGTGAAACACATACCACGGCGCCCACATGCCATTCAGATCGAAGCCACCCGACTTGATGTTTCCGTTAGCCACATCGCGCTCGAAAATATCGGCCGCATCCCGTCCCGCGGCATCGGTCATCGCGCCCAGGTAGCCGGTGCCGCGCTTTTCCGCAACTTGGCCCAGCGCCCCTGTTAGTTCGACGGCGCGGCGTTTGAACCGCTCGTCCCCGGTGGTGGCGTACATCAGGCTCACGCCGGACAAATAGTGACCGGCAATGTGGCCGGTGAGTTGTTTTCCCTCAACCGAATCCCATCCGCCGTAGCCCTTGGCGTTCGTCGGCAGTCCCGCGCGGATCCGATAGCCCGCCACCAGTCGGTCGGTCTCCAACCCCAACAGATAGGACGCGTCGAGATCCTGCGCGTGTTTGAGCGGACCTCCGGTGAGCCGGACCGCCGCGAGCGGTAGCGGCCGGGCTATCGCTGGCGGCGCCTGCCCGAACACCGGGACGTGAACCAGCGGCATTGCGATCAGTGCGGTGGCGGTGAGAGTTTTCACGGCGCGAGGATGGTGCCCCTGTTTCCGCCAGGCAACGCGAAAATGCGGGTGATGCGCTCAAGGTTTGGGAACGACGTTCAATTCCGCGTGACCTTCCTTTTCCGAACGCTGGAAAATCGGTCCCAGTTCGACGACGATGTTCTCGCCGTCCGCCCTCGCCTTCGCGCTCGCTGGCGCGGCGGCTTTGCCGGTGGCGTTGTAGTTGACAACCGTCCGCTTCGACGGCGGTTTGGCTCCATTGATCCTCGGATAGCCGAATGTGACCATAACGCTCGGGATGTTGGACCGCGGGACCTTCGCCGTGGAGTAGATTTCCACAAACGCCGAATGCTTTGCCCAATAGGTGAACTCGGAACCTTCGAAACGCAGACTTCCCACCGCATGCGTCACCTGATCGGCATGCGATCTAACCATGCAATGGAACCAGGTATGCGCGACTCCATCAACGGTCTCGGTGTCACCCTTGACGATCGAATAGGTGTATGTGCCCTTTCCCCAGGCGATCGGACGGCGGACGCTGCAGAACTCTCCCTCGTAGCCGGCGCTCTCGCAGAGGCCGTCGGCGGTCTTCCTCACATGCCCGAGTCCGATCGGCGTCTTTTTGTCATTCGACCACCGTGAGAAGATCGCGCCGCGTCCCGGATGGACGCGCTCGCGGCTTTCCTTGGTGGCCCAGCCGTTGATGTTGGTTTGAAGTCCGCCGTAGAACTGCAATCCATTGATTTCCGCGATTCCGACGGGAGAAACATATAAATTCACATCCGCCGGGAGGTCGCGGTCGATGGTCACGTCCACATCCAGGTTCTCGAATTTCGGGATCGGCAGTTCGAAGGTCCACCAGAAATCCGCGACGTGCCACGGAAGATTGGGAAGCTGGATTCCGAGTTTCGACGCCTGCTCGACGGGTGTTAGGGTTGCCGGATCGACCGCTTCGGGAGTGGCGGGAGCGGGATTCTGAGCGGAAGCGAGGCACGCCGCCGCGAGGGACGCGGAGAGAATCAAAACCGGGGATTGGACAAACCATGACATGCCCGATCTACGGCGGCGCGGCATCGGATCTTGCGCCGGAGGATCAGGGCGCGGATTCGAGGATCACGCAGGCCCCGCCGCCGGGTGCGAGCTTCAGGTGGAGCGAGTTCTCGCGGGAAACAACCCGCGACGCGGTCCGCAGGGTTTCGCGGTTTTTCTGATAGTGCGCGTCTTCGCCGTCCTGAATGACGGTGGCTTTCCATTTTCCGGCGGGCAGGAAATCGAGGCGCACATCGAGTTCGCGGCCCTGTTCGTCGCATGCCGCGCCGATCAGCCAGGTTCCGGTGGACGCCTGACGGGCCATCACGATGTGCTCTCCGATCACGCCGGAAAGCGTCCGGCTTTCGCGCCATGGCATCTGTTGGGCGGCGAGGAAACGGAGCAGATCCGGATACTTCTGATAGAACTCGGGCACGTCGGGAAGAATGGTGGCTCCGGAAAAGGCAATCAATGTGCGAGCCGCCTCGGACACCAGTGTGGACGGAACCTCCTTGTTGTTGTCCACGCGGGTTGTGGGCCCTTGGCGCAGGTCAAACATGCCATTGTTCATGTCCAGCGGTCCGGCGAGCATGTTGACGAACACGGTGGTCACGAAGGTTTTCGGTTGGAAAACGCGTTTGGCATCCAATTGGGCGAAGTTGAATTCGCGGGTCACCGCGTTGGGCCAGGTGCGCATCTGGCCGTAGGGATGCACCGGACCGTCGTGGAAATCACATAACAGTTTGTTCTTCGCGCACAGCTCGGTGATCATCCGGGTGCGGGCGTTCTTTTCGGCCGGGGTGCCGCTCATGAATCCGTATTTGACGCCGGTGGCGCCCCAGTCGCCGTATTGCGCCAGGGTCTTCTCCAGCGGAAACTGGCGGCCGCCGACATCGTTCAGATAGAGCCAGATGCCGACGCCTTTTTCCTTCCCGTGGGCGATCAGTTTCCTAACATCAGACGCCTTGTCGCCTTTCACCGGATCGGAATTCTTCGCAAACTCGGGGCCATACCAGTTGGCGTCCAACACGAGATGTTTCATGCCATTGGCGGCGGCGAAGTCTACCATGCGCAGCCATGACGGGAGGGACATCGAATAGTTGAAACCGTCCACCACCGCGCCGTCGATGCGCCAGTCCCAGACGGCCACGCCCGGTTTCACCCATGAGAAATCCCCCTTGGGATCGGGGTTGAGCAGTTCGATCAGATGCGAATCCACCAGCGTGCCGGGCGTCCGGCCGCAGAGCACCACCCGCCACGCGCCGGCCCAGCCGGGCTCGATCCTTCCCGGAGCGGTTAGGGCACGGAATCCCCAACGACCGGTCTTGGCGAGTTGCATCGGCTCGCCGGACCGCAAATCGGCCTCGTGAACGGCCAGATAGGCGTCGGATGCGGCCTGCACGGTCATCACGGGCAACCGCTTTCCCTGGATGGTGCTCAGCTTGTCCGGTCCCAGATTATGCTGCTCGCCGTTATAGAACCAGGCGGAGTAGTCTCCCGCAAAATTGAATTCGGATAGATCGGCGGCCGCTTCGGCGGGCGACCCTTTCGCTCCGGCGGGGATGCCGTAGCGGAACGCGATGCCGTCATCATACACCCGCAGCGTGATCGTCATGCGATCGAACGGTCCTTCCTTGCCGGTGAGTTCCCAGACGGCTTCCCGGTAGCGGTCCGGCACGACCGCGCGTTTCCCCCAAACCGGTTTCCAGACACCGTTCGCGCTGCGGGTGGCGGGTGCTCCGGAAGTCCATCCCGCCCTTGGCATGCGGCCGTCCTTGCCGAAATCGAGCGCGAGCGAGGACGGCTCGATGAGTCTAACGCCTCCGGCTGTCAGCGAGTAGGAGAAAACACCCTGGGCATCGGGGCCGGCGGTTACCGAAAGGCGTCCGTCGGGGCTGTTGACCGCGACCGGAGCGGAGTGGGCATGGATCGCGAGGATCGTGGATAGGGCGAAAATCGTGGATTTCATCGGCTGGGGGCTTGTTGAACGTGGAATGACGGTACATCGCGGAAAGCCGCGATGTTTCAACCCGGATGGCGAACCTCACTTGCCGAACCGGTTCAGGATGTCGTCCACCCATACTGGGACTTGGACGGTGGCCGGTCCTGTTAGGTGACGGTCGAAATGGGAGGAAACGGCGGTGCCGGCGTTGTTGATTTCGAGGGTCTCGGCGCCTGAGGCGGCGGCCATGCTGACAAACCCGGCGGCCGGATAGACATGTCCCGAGGTCCCGATGGCGGCGAAAATTCCGGCGCGGTCGAGCGCCCTGCCGATGCGCTCCATGAACTTCGGGATTTCGCCGAACCACACGATGTCCGGCCGCATGCCGCCGGCGCGATTGCAGAACGGGCAGACCGTTTCGGTATCGAGGTCGCCCTCCCATTCGCGGCCGCGCCAGCAGAGATCACAACGGACCTTGCGAAGCTCGCCGTGCATGTGGATGACGGAGGCGGAGCCCGCGCGCTCGTGGAGATCGTCCACGTTTTGGGTGATGAGAGTGACCTCGCCCGGATACTCGTGTTGCAGTCGCGCCAGCGCAAAATGGGCGGCGTTGGGTTCCACTTCGGATAGACCGGCGCGGCGGAGATTGTAGAAGCGGTGGACCAGCGCCGGGTTCCTGCGGAACGCATCCGGGCACGCCACGTCCTCCACCCTGTGGCCTTCCCATAGGCCATCCTTGTCCCGGAAGGTGGCTAGGCCGGACTCCGCGGAGATTCCCGCGCCGGTTAGAATCACGATCGGAAGCGGCGCGCTCATGATATCACGGCTTCGCCGGCGCTGCGCCAAGTTGTTTGAATAGGTCCTCAAGCTCGGCCGCCACGGGCTCCGGGGCGTTTTCACGCAAGTGGCCGAACGACGATTTGTTGAGAAACCCGCGCGCCCGCTCCTCACTGAGGAACAGATCGGTTTCCAACAGAATCTTCGGTCCATCCGATCCGGAGACCACCGGATACACGGCGGTGACGGGCTTCTCACCCTGATCGAAACGGACCGCCGCCACGGACCATGTCTTGCCCGTGGCCACGCCCGTGATGGTCGGCCGCCCGGTGCATTTTCGCAGCGAGTTGATTTCGTAACCGAGGTTGCGGAGCAACCGGGCTGGGCTCGCGTTGGACCCGAGCCGCGATGTGAGCCGGAGCGCGGCGGATAGATCGCCGGACGCCAGAACATCGAACCACCGGTCCAACAGCTTCTCGATATCCGGTCTGGCGGGAGGGGCCGGCAGTTTGGCGGGATCAATGACCGGGCTGTCCGCCAGCAGTTTGGCCCGCCACGTTTCCGGCCAGCGTTTGGCTTCGGCGGCGGCCCATTCGGTTTCCGCGGCGAAGCGGTCCCGGCACAGGTCGTCGGGCACCATGCCGCTGAGCAGATGCCAGCCGGACTCGCCTTTTTCGAAATAGAGTACACGAAGGTCGAGGCGGTCCTCCTTAACCGAAAAAATCTGGAAGCTCGCCGCGCCGGTGGATTCCCGTGCCGCGGAATCGAGCGCCACCGGGCTGCGGAGGTTGGAGGGGTTGTGGAGCGACGCCCAGAGATCGACCGCCTTGAGGCAGCCGGCGCGGGCGGTGCGCTTGGGGCCGGATAGATCGAGCATACCTATCAGCGGCAGCGGCGTGGGCGCGCGCAGGGCTTCGGCGGCGGCTTTGACCGCGTCTTCGCAGGTGGCGGCGGCTTTGAGCGGATAGGTTTCTCGCAGCCGTTCGGGAAATGAGGCTAGCAGGCTGCCGTCGTCATCGTCATCCGCGTCGCTATGGTTGGGCGGCTCGTTGGTTTGCGCGGCGGATTCGAGAAACCCGCGCGGCGGGTCCACCCGCCAGATGCCGTCCGGCGAGCGGCGAAGATCAAGGTCGATGATTTCAATCCGTGGAAGCGCTTTGGATTTCGGGCCGGTGGGATCGACGCAAGCCAGCGAGATCTGGCCCGTCGTGTCATCGCCTTCTTCGTGGATCACGGTTCGGATGACATCCGGGGCGACGAGCAGGCGCCATGGGCGGGTGGCGGCGCGGGGTGCGGCGACCGCCGCGCTGGCCTGTTGGAGGCGTGCGGACCAATTGTCCGGCAGGCTGGCCTGCAATCCTCCTAACAGCGCGAGCACCACCGGGGCGCGGGCTTTGGCGCAGGCATCGAGGAATCCGGCACCGGCCTGGGCTGCGGTCATCGCGCGGACATCCTCCGGCCGAATCGCGGTTAGAATATCCTCGCGCATTCGGTTGGTGAGTTGGTCGCGCGCGGACTCCATGATTTTCGTCCGCTCTTCGAGCATCCAGCGTTCGAGGTCGGCGGCTTGCTTCCTCACGCCGGGATCGAAGCCGATACCGGTGTTTTCAAACGATCCGGGCACGGGAGCGGGCCGCCATTGGTCTCCCTTGCGGACGAGTGCCACGGCGAAGACCCGCAGGCGCGCGGGGTCGAATCCGCTTTCCTTGCGGACGATCACGGCGGCGAGATTGCCTTCGGCACGGTCAGCCACGGCCTTGAGGTCGCCCGTATCGAGGTCCAGCGCGGTGCGTTCCAGCCGGCGGGTGATTTCCCGGCGTTTTTCGGGCTGGGTGGCGGCGGAAATGGCGGTGTCGGCGTCGGGTTCGAGGTTGACCTTTCCCGCCCGCACTTTTTCGAGAAAACCGACGGCCACCTCCGGCGGACCGGCGGCGGATAGAGCGGGTAGAACCGATGCGAACAGGATGGCGAGCGTCTTCACTGGCGCAACACTAGCAGCGAATGGCATCGGGCGAAAGCGGGATTTTCAATCGGTGGTGAGGAGGATCTCCGGGAGCGCTCCGGGAACGCCCGCCAGGCGGGGCAAACCATCGCAAGCCGCGCGGTCGCCGAAGGACCGGCGGGCGAGGCGTTTGAATTGCTCTGCGGTTCCGCCGGTTTCGGGCCGCAGCGGCCGCAGGGGATCGCCAGCGTTTCCGGGTTCCAGCACCCACGCGCTCCGGAAACGGAAGTCCACCATACCCTTGCGCTCGCCCCAGACCCGATGGGTGCCCAGGCGGAGATCCGCCAGCCACATGCCGGTTTTGTTGGACCGGCGGATCCACCATCCGCCTGTGAAAGCGTCCACGCGCGCGGCTTCGGTCCCGTCGGTTTCGGCGGTTAGGTTGGTGCCGCCGCGGGAAACCACCGTCCAGCGCATCGGCGTGGAGGGCCATTCCCAGACCGAGCGCTCACCCAACCAAACATCTTCTCCCTGGATCGCGATGCCGCGCCACAGCAGAGGATTCCACGCGGTCGGGCAGGAACAAAACCGCCCGGTTTCCATCCCGCGGCGCGCCAGATCGGCTCGGAAACCGGCACCAGCCAACAATTTCGTGATGGCCATCAGCCCCAGATATCCGAATGCGAGGCCCACGCCCCACCACCAGCGCCGCCGGCGTTTCGGCAGCTCCTTCTTCGTTCGGAGAGGAGCGAGCGCGATCAATCCGCATGCTAGCAAAATGCCCGGAGCCGCATCACCGGGGGCCACAAGACACATTGCCACCCTCGGACAAGGGATCGGCCAGAGAAACTGCGCGCCCGTCACCCCAAGGAACTGCCAAAGGGCCGGCACCGCCCAAGCCAGCCCGCAAAACGCAACCAGCCGACCGCGGGGAATCTTTGCCCGCTTCCATTTCGGCCCCAGCCATTTTGGGAGGAAAAACGCCGCCGCCGACACCGCCCACACCGAATGTGCCAGCGCCGCGTGGCAAACCATGGCCAGCGAGTTTGACAAAACCAGTCCCGCCAGGCCCTCCACCAACCACGGACCGGTCGCGAGCGTGGCTCCCCATGCCAGCGCCTGATTTCCCAGCCGCTTGCCTAGCAGAACCTCACCCGCCGCCGCTCCGATGGCGGCTGGAACGAGTATCGCCGCGAGCCATTCCATGCAGCCACAGGTGTTTCCGCCGCCGCCGCCGCCGTCAATCGCAAAATCCCCACGCGGCGGGTGATGTTTTGAAGTACAAACAATTAATTTGACAAAATCACTAATTTCTCTTGACAATCAGGACTTCTTTCCGGCAATTCGTCATCCGTGACCCGGTTTGTTTCGCGGTCCGACTGACGCCACAACCCATGAAATCCGTTCTCATCCTGATTTGGGCTCCGCTTGTCGCGATGACGGCGTGGTCCCAGACGCTGCCGCCCGCGCCCGGCGCGCTGCTGAACATCGACATCCTGCCGATCACGAGCCCGACCCTTTCACCGGGACAATCCTTCACCTTCGAGGTGGTGACGCGCCTTGGCACCGGCGGGTCTCCCGACATCGCCGCCGCGAATTTCGACTACTCAATCCAGTTGGGCACGCTGGCGACCATCCTGTTTTCCGGGGTCGCCGCGGATGGCTCCCTTCTGACCACGCCATCCACAACCTACGGCACCATCGCCGGGGTCATGTGGGACCCGGCGGATGCCGACAACGATTTTATGCCGTCCTCTCTGCCGACCGATCTCGGCATGTTGCTCGCGGACGACACGTTCGACCGCCCCGATCCATCCAACCCGAACTGGGACTCCGATTGGGTGTTCCGGATGACTTGGACCGCACCGTCCGACGCGCCTCTGGGTACCTACGCGGTGACCGGCAACGAGGTGGGTGACCTCTATTTCCAAGGATCGCTGTCATCCGCCGATACACTGATGGCGTCGTTTCCCGGATCCCACACGCCGCTGAATGTGGTGATCGTGCCGGAACCCGGTGTGACGGTGTTGGCCATGGCCGGGTTGGGCCTGCTGCTCCGCCGCCGGTATCGGTAAACCGACGGGCGCGGGCGATTTTGTCCGCTTTTCCGGGCAAGAATCCCGGTTGAAGCGCGTTTAAGGCATGGCACAGCCGCCGCACATCCATGGTAGATTCTTCCCGCGTCCCCAATTCCGCCACCCGATCACCGCGGCGGACAATCATTCCCACCCTTGCCAAACTGATCCTGATCGCCGTGCCATTCCCGCTTGCGGCGAAAGACATCCATATCGCACCTAACGGAAATGATGCGGGGAACGGCACGAAGACGGCGCCATACGCCACGCTGGCCCGGGCGCGCGATGCGGCGCGGTCCGCCGCCGGACGCGAGCCGGTGACCATCCACGTCGCGGACGGCATCTACTATCTGCCGGAAACGCTGACGCTCACCCCGGAGGATTCCGGAGCCAAGGAGGCGCCCGTCATCTATCTGGCGGAAAACGAAGGCAAGGCGGTCGTCAGCGGCGGCGTCCGGCTCAAGCCGTTGTGGAAACCGTATCGGGACGGGATCTATCAGGCGGAAACCCCGCCGGGTTTGGAAATCGACCAGCTTTTCGTGAATGGCGCGCGCCAGCACATGGCGCGCTATCCGGACTTCGATCCCGCCAAAACCACCGCCGCCTATCAGGGATACGCCGCCGACGCGATCTCGAAGGAGCGCGCCGCGCGCTGGGCCGATCCGGCGGGCGGATATATCCATGCCATGCATGTTTCGCGTTGGGGAGGTTATCATTACCGCATCACGGGCAAGAAGCCGGATGGAACGCCCGCGTTCGAGGGCGGCTGGCAAAACAACCGCCAGATGGGCATGCATCCGGAGTTCCGGATGGTTGAGAACATCTTCGAGGAACTCGACGCCCCGGGCGAATGGTTCCACAACCGGAAAACCCGCACGCTGTATTTCCTACCGCCCGCGGGGACGGATCTATCCGGCGCGGTGATCGAAGGAGTGCGCCTGCCGCACCTCGTCGAGTTCCGGGGAACATCGGAGAAGCCGGTCCGCAACGTCGTTTTCAAGGGCTTCGTGTTCCGCCACGCGGCGCGCACGTTCATGGAGAACAAGGAACCGCTCTTGCGCTCCGACTGGACGATCTATCGGGGCGGCGCGGTTCTCCTGACCGGCACGGAGGACGTGCGGATGGAAGACTCGCTGTTCGACCAAGTGGGAGGCAACGCGGTCTTCGTCAACCAACACGCGCGCCGCGTGATCGTGCGCGGCTGCCACATCATCGATCCCGGAGCGAACGGCGTGGCCTTCGTGGGCGATCCCGGCGCGGTCCGCAATCCCCTGTTCGAGTATGGCCAGCACAACGATCTATCCAAGATCGACCGCCAGCCCGGTCCGAAGACCGACAACCACCCGGCCGACTGCGCGGTGGAGGATTGCCTGATCCATGGCATCGGGCGGGTCGAGCGGCAGGCCGCCGGAGTGCAGGTCTCGATGTCCGCGCGCATCGCGGTCCGGGATTGCTCGATCTATGATGGTTCGCGCGCCGGGATCAACTTCGGCGACGGCACCTGGGGAGGGCATTTGATAGAACGCTGCGATGTTTTCAACACGGTGTTGGAAACCCACGACCACGGATCGTTCAACTCATGGGGCCGCGACCGCTACTGGGACAGCAACCACCGCGGTGTTTCGGAGCCCGCCGTCAAGGCCGATCCCAAACTGCCTTTTCTCGACGCCATGGAAACCACGGTGATCCGCGACAGCCGCTGGCGCTGCGACCACGGCTGGGATATCGATTTGGATGACGGATCGTCGAATTATGATATTTATAACAATCTGATGCTCAACGGAGGCCTCAAGTTCCGCGAGGGCTACCGCCGCCAGGCGTGGAACAACATCATGGTCAACAACGGATTCCACCCGCACGTGTGGTTCGCCGAAAGCGGTGACCGGTTTTTCTCCAACATCGTCATGGCCGGCCATCGCGGCGTGCAGGTTCCCACCGATGGGGTCAGAGGCCAGGAAATCGACCGCAACCTGTTCCACCGCGTCAGCCCGGCGGAAACGGAGCGGCTGCGGAAATTCGGTTGGGACGTCCGATCGGTCGCGGGCGATCCGATGTTCGTGGACCCCGCGGCGGGGGACTTCCGGGTTAGGGAAGGATCACCCGCGCTCAAGCTCGGTTTCAGGAACTTTCCGATGGATCGTTTCGGGGTGAAAAAGCCCGCGCTCAAGGCGTTGGCGAAGACCCCTAACATACCGTCAATTGCGGGCGAGCCGGTGGTTGGAAACGACGCGGAACCCGAGTATTGGTGGGAAGGCGCGCGCCTGCGCTCGATCACCGGCGAGGAATTCTCCGCCTTCGGCACCAAGCGCGAGGACGGCGGCGTCCAGATCGCCGAACTCCCGCCCGGAGCGTCCGCCGGACGCGCGGGACTCGCCGCCAACGATCTGATCCAGAAACTCAACGGCCGACCGGTCCGCACCCTCGGCGATTTCCGCGCCGGGCTCCTGGCAAACCCGGCCGGTCCGCTCGACCTAACCGTCGTGCGCCAGCAGAAGCCGCTCGCTCTCAAGCTCCGCCCGGCCGCCGTGATCGCGGTCGAAAACGCCCGGGACGAACGCGGGTTTTCCCGACTCAAACCCACAACCGGCACGCCGGTTCCCGTGTCCTCCCGCGCCACGCTGAATGACCCGTTGTCCGTTCTAACCGACGGTGCCCTCGCCAAAACCTACGGCCCGGTGTTCGGAAACGGCACGCGCGACGGCGCGTATCGCGTGGATCTCGGCTCCATCCGCCCGGTGGCCGCGATCACCTCATGGTCGTTCAATATGAACGGCAACCGCGGTCCTCAGCGCGTCACGCTCTACGGCAGCGCCGCCGACCGCGACCCCGGCTGGGATCTATCCGACCGGAAGCGCTTCATCCCGCTCGCCACCCTCGACACCACCGGCAGCGCCTCCGGAAATTTCCAAGCCGCTTCCCTCAGGGCGGTCGCAGGCCAGTCCCTCGGCAACTTCCGCTGGGTCGTTTGGTCGGTCCAGCCGGTCACCGGCATCGGCGAAAACACCGCATTCCAGGAGCTGTCCGTAACCGTCCGCTAGGTTTCCATCCGCTCAACCGTCGTTCCTAAAACGGATGCTCCATGGGACGTCTCCGTTTTCCGGACGGGTGAGCTTCACGCGCAGCAGTCCGTTTTCGATAGATGCCTCCCCGACGCTCGCGCTATCGAATTTCCATCCGTCCGGCACGCGGATGCGGAGTTCATAGGGGTCCTTGGCGAGCAAGGACGAGGTGCCGCTGAGGGTGTTGGCTGACCACGTTTCCGATTTCACGTCCACAATGCCCTGGCTGACGTGGCGCGAGGTGCTCAGCAAGACCGGATGCCCGGCGACCTCGCGCAAGGCGATGACCTTGCACGAGTTCGGAGCGACCGTATCCCGAATCGAACCCTTCACGTCAGGCAGCGGCCGGTTGCCCCAGAAATCAAACGCATGATAGGTATTGCCGGGATCAAGGCCGAGGCGTTCCAAAGTGTGGTCGGTTTTCAGCGGCTCGCCATAGAAATTGAACAAGCCGAGCACATCGCGGCGGACACCGGACTTCGTGTCGGTCACGAGCCAGGTGTTGGGCAGATTGTTGTCGAAATAGTCCACTGGCCGGGCGGTCGCGCCGTGGCCGGCCATCGTGCGCCTGAGAATGTCGAGACGTTCCTCGGGGAGCGCCGGCAGCCAGTCGCTGATCAGATAGAATTGGTCGGTTAGAGAAACCCATGACGAGGTGAGCCTGGCCTGATCGAGCGTGACGCCGCCGGTGATCGAGTTGTCCGCCACGCACTTCTCATCCGATGTCCGCACCTTGGTGGGATCCGGATCGTTCCACCACACCTTGCCGTTGAGAAAATACACCCGCGAGCCGCGCAGGGGACCCGAGCGGATGCCTTCGCCATCGTGGTTGAAATCCGGACCCACCCGCATCGAATCCACCAGGCCGATGGTTCCGGCATACATCCGCATGTTCTGCACGGCGCAGCAACCTGAGAAAAACACATCGTCGCCGGCGCCCTCGCGGATCGTTCGCAGTCCATGGCGCAGGGCCTCGATGTTGGTCACGCCTTTCCGATGGAGCGGCAGGCATTCTCCGAACTTGTCCTCCTTGAATCCGTCGTTGATATAGGCGTGATCCACTCCCGCGCCGGTGACCAGTCCATCCATCTTGTAATACTTCGCGCCCCACGACCGGATCGTTTTGCCAAGCGTCCCGAGGTGTTTTTCCACTTCAGGATGCGTGGTGTCCAGGCAGGTGCCGCCGAAACTTTTCTGGCGGAGCGGTTTCCCATCCGGCCATTTGACGAACCAGTCCTGCTTGTCCTTGTAGTCCGGTTCCATGTGGTTGCGGCCGAAGGGCAGCCACCAGAGACCGAACGTGAGCCCATTTTCCTCCACAAACCCGGCCACCGGAGCGATGCCGTTCCGATAGGGACCGTCCGGATTCACTCTGTCAAAATGGGTCGCGGGACCGCCGATCTTGGGCCCGTCCTGCCACCAATCGTCGAGCTGGATCACGCCGAGCCCGTAGTCCTTGAGCCTCTTGTCCGCGATGAAGGCGGCAAGTTCCCTGGTCGTCGCCTCGGTGCCGGCGCCGCCATGGTCCGGGCCTTCGGCATACCACGAACAATACACCGCGGTTTTCGGGCGGAGCTTGATCCGATGGGACTCGGCAACCGCGGAGGCAAACCGCTCAAGTCCAAGCCGCGCGTCGTCGAACCGCCCGATGGCGAACGTATCGAGCGACACCGATTTTCCGGGATCCACAAACAGGTGCCCGTGGTCGAGGCGGGCGTTCATCCTGACACCGCCGTTCTCCACACTGGAAAACACCACCCCGGATCCGCGGTTTTGCGTGGTGAAACCGGCGACCACCCCGTTCCGCGTGACCGGATCGACGCAGGTTAGAAACAGATAGCTTCCGGGATTTTTGTCGGGCGCGAGCAATCCTCCGGTTCCCAGCGTCCTGAGATCGGAAGCGGGTTTGCCAAGGTCCACCCCAAAGCCGGGCATGGCCACCCTGGCGAGATCCACCGCGGTTTTGCCCGTGTTTCTGACTGTTGGGGTGATGAACACGAATGGCTGTTCGTCCCGCAACTCGAAGCGGATCTCTCCGCCGCCGTCTCCGATCGTGATGGCCTTGCCAGCCACGGTTCCCTTGGTGGCGCCACCCGACAGTTTGGCGGTGGTGGCGAAGGGCATGCCGGTTAGACGGTCAACGATGCCGACGATGCCCGCCTCATCGTCAAACCGGACGGTTAGCTGGCGGTTGGATACCTCGTGGACGGCGGCGTGGGCCATTCCGGCGAGCGCGGAGGAAACGAAAAGCAGGGTTCTCATGGTGCGATGGATGGAAAACGGATCAAAGCGGGCCGCATCCATACGCGCCCGCTTCTCGCGCTCTTACGGACTCTTCGGCCTGTGGGAACTCCGGATTCCCTGGTGGCGTTCAAACCGGATCGGCACTCGGAATTTACCATCCCTTTACCCACGGCGACCGAATCATCGGCGTTATATCTCGGGTGCGGACGCCGATCCGCGCGCCGATCCGCCTCCACCCGGCATCCGTGGGTGGATAGAAACCAACCATCAGATTGTTATGAAACCAACTCCGTTCCTCGCCATTGCCGCCGCCATCAGTCTCGCCCGCGCCGATCAGCCGGCCGCGCCCGAACCACCGGCCGCCCCACCCCAGCCCAAACCGGTCGTCGATGTGGTCTTCGTGCTCGACTCCACCGGATCGATGGGCGGGCTGATCGAAGGCGCGAAGGATAAGATCTGGTCCATCGCCAACAGCGTGATCGGCCAGAAACCCGCGCCTTCGGTTAGAATCGGCCTCGTTTCCTACCGCGACCGCGGGGACGAATACGTGACCCGGAGCTTTGATCTAACCGACGATATCGACGAGGTGTTCAAGAACCTCCGTTCGTTCAGGGCTTCGGGAGGCGGCGACACACCCGAGAGTGTGAACCAGGCGCTGCATGAGGCTGTCGGAAAGATGGGCTGGTCCGCCGGCAAGGATGCCACGAAGATCATGTTTCTGGTAGGCGACTGCCCGCCGCACATGGACTATCAGGACGACGTCAAATACCAGGAAACCTGCAAACGCGCCGCCTCGTCTGGGATTGTGATCAACACGGTCCAATGCGGCGGCCATTCCGAAACGACCCCCGTTTGGCAGGAAATCGCGCGGCTCGCGGAGGGCAGCTACATCGCCCTCGCCCAGACCGGCGGCATGGTGGCGGTGTCCACCCCGCACGACGCCGAGATCGCCCGCCTCAGCGCGGAACTCGGCGAAACGGCCATCGCTTACGGCGACGCCGCCCAACAAAGCGCCGTCCGCCAGAAGAACGCCGCCGCCAAGGATGCTGCGCCGTCGGTGGCCGCCGAGCGCGCCGCCTACAACTCCAAATCCGGCGGCAAGGCGGTCCAGGGCCGCGGCGATTTGTTGGCCGATCTCGAGGAAGGCAAAGTGAAACTCGAATCCGTCAAACAGGACGAACTGCCCGCCGAGTTCAAAGGCAAGTCACCCGAGGAACAGCAGAAACTCATCGGCGAACGCCAAACCAAACGCGCCGAACTCAACAAACAGCTCGCCGACCTCGCCACCAAGCGCGACGCGTTCATCGCCCAGGAAAAGAACCGGCTCAAAAAGGAAGGCAAGGGCGACGCCTTCGACCTCAAAGTGGAGGAAACCATCCGCAAACAGACGGACAAATCCAACAGAAAGTGACGCGCCGCGAAAAATCGCCCAATCAGACCCAAACCCGTGTTCAACTTCAACCCAAGTGTTACCCATCTCCTGACCCAGGAGTGTCACCGGTGTCCTGACCGCGCCCTGCGCCCCTCTTGCTCATCCACGATCTTCAGTATCCGATCTCCGGTGCGCCATGGCGGGTTTGGAGGTGGGTTTCAGCTCGGTGTGGACCGGATTGGGGCTTGCCAAGGTCCGGCGGGGGTGGATGATCGGCTCCGGCCGCCGGCGGAGGCGCCTGGATTTCCGCCGTCTTCCGCATTTTTCCACCTTTTCCATGTTCAGCAAAACGAAATTGATCTGCACCCTCGGTCCGGCGACGGACAACGAGGAAACCATCGGCCGTCTGATCGATGCCGGGACCAGCGTGTTCCGGCTCAACATGAGCCACGCCAAGCACGAGCACGCCCGCGAGACGGTGAAGCTGGTGCGCCAGGAGGCGGCCAAGCGCAACGCCCACATCGGCGTGTTGTTTGATCTAACCGGTCCGTCCATCCGTACCGGCGATTTGCCGGTGCCCCTGAAACTGGCGGACGGCGATGTGGTGGAGTTCCGCAAAACCGGCGCGGCTCCGGGCGTGGAGCGCTCCACCACGGTCAACTACGACGGCCTGATGGCCGATGTGGCGGTGGGAAACACCCTCGTGGTGGACAACGGCGCGCTCTTGATGCACATCGATCAAGTGGCGGAGGACCGCATCCTTTGCACCGTGAAAACGCCGGGCACCATGGGTTCGCGGCGGCACATCAACCTTCCCGGCGTGCGGCTGAATCTGCCCGCGATGACCGAAAAGGACTATCAGGACCTGGCGCTCGCGGTCGAGTGCGACGCGGATTTCATCGCCGGGTCGTTCGTGCGGGATGCCGCCCACGTCCGCGAGCTGCGGACCGCGATGAAGGCGCTCGAAGGCGAGGCGCAGATTGTCGCGAAAATCGAGGACCAGGAGGCGATCCGGAACATCGACGCGATCCTGGCCGAGGCGGATGTGGTGATGATCGCTCGCGGTGATTTGGGAACCGAGGTCCAGTTCGAGGAGTTGCCGATCCTGCAACGCCGCATCGTGCGCCGCTGCCACGAGTTGGGCACGCGGGTGATCGTGGCCACCCAGTTGCTGGAGTCGATGATCACCAACCCCACTCCCACCCGTGCCGAGGTCACCGATGTGATGAACGCCGCCTACGAAGAGGCCGACGCCCTGATGCTCTCCGGCGAAACCTCGGTGGGCCGCTACCCGGAACGCTGCGTGGACGCGCTGGTGCGCATCACCACCCGCATCGAACGCTCCGGCGGAGTCGGCTACGGCCAGCACGTGATCCTGCGCGACGAACGGCAGAAAACCGCGCGCGCGGCGGTCACCCTGGCGGATTCGCTGCCCGGCGCGCAATTGGTGGTCCTCACCCGCCGCGGCGTGCTGGCGAACCTGATTGCCATGATGCGGCCTCGCACCACCGGCATTTTCGCCATCACCACCAAGGACCGCGTGTGCCGCCAACTCTCCCTCACCCGGGGCGTTACAGCCATCAGACACGCGTTTTCCCCCAATATCGAGGACACCATCCGCAACGTGATCGAGGTGCTCCGGTCCGACTACAAGGTGATCCCCGGCACTCCCATCGTGGTGCTGGCGGACATCATTTCGGACCATTTCGCGGCGAATTCGATCCTGCTGCATCACGCCTGATCGTCCGGACGGCTCTCTATCGGAAACGCGGAATCCGCGCGGAAATCGACGATCGTGCTTGGCTGCCGCCGCGTGGGGGCTATGGTCGCGGGCATGTCGAAATACGCTGGTGAGGAAGTATTGGTGGTGCCGCGCGCGCTGCTGGATCAAATGGGTGCGTTCCACGGCCTCCGGACGGAGGGGCTGGAAGACGCCATCGGTCGGTTGCTGGACCCCGGCGCGCACTTTTTCATGGACCGCGCCGCGGCCGAGGACGATCCCACCCACAAGCAGCTCATTCCTTACTGCGTCTTCCGCCACGGCGACCGTGTCCTGCACTACACCCGCGGCAAGTCGGGTGGCGAAAGCCGGCTCCACGCCAAGCTCTCCGTCGGCGTGGGCGGCCACATCAACCCGGTCGATACCGGCGACGGCCGCACCGGACCCGAAGCCTACTTCGCGGCGGTCGCGCGCGAGATTTCCGAGGAACTCGCCACCCCCATCCCGCCGGAATCCACCCGCCGGATCATCGCGCTGCTCAACGATGACTCGAATCCGGTGGGCCAGGTCCACCTCGGCATCGTGCATCTGATCGACCTCGGCACCGGCGAGGTGGCCGCTCGCGAGGATGCCCTAACCGACCTCACCCTTTCGCCGCTTTCCGAGCTGAACGGTCCGCTTTTCGAACGATTGGAAACCTGGTCCCAGCACTGCATCCGCCACCTGGCGGACGGGTGACGGTCTGTCGCGGGAATTTCCCAAGATATCCTCCCATCCCGCGTTTCATGCCATGATGCGTCGCCGTGAAATGTTATATTGTTCCGGTCTGGCCGGAGCCTGTGCCTATATGGGCTGGCTGGTTCATGGCCGGGCCGCCGGGGTTTCCGATCTGCCGGCGCCCGCGGCCTATCAGAAAAAGTCCGACCTGATCCGGCATTTGTTCACGACGAAGAAGCCCCCGGGGCCCGGAGATTGGCTCGCGCAACACCGTGAGCCGGGCCAGACGTTCGCCGAGTACACCCAATGCAATCCCAACCGGCCCGTGGAGGGGCGCAAGGCGATCTATCTGGCGGAAATGGGGGATTTCGACGCGTCCCGCCGCAAGGTGTTGGAAACGCTCCGCGAGTTCATGGGGTTGGTGTTCCGCTTGGAAATCAAGGCGCTCCCGCCGATCGATCCCGCCGTCATCCCGGCCTCCGCACGGCGGATCAACGCGGGCACCGGCATGGCCCAATGGCAAAGCAAATACATTCTCGACAACGTCCTCGTTCCGCGCCGGCCGACGGACGCCGTGGCCCTGCTGGCGCTCACCGCCACCGACCTCTGGCCCGGTGAGGGATGGAACTTCGTGTTCGGGCAAGCGTCCCTGGCCGAGCGGGTCGGCGTGTGGTCCACCATCCGGTTCGGAAATCCGGAAAAGGAACCCGCGAGATTTCTCCGGCGGGTGTTGCAGGTGGCCGTGCATGAAACCGGGCACATGTTCGGCATGCGCCACTGCACCGCCTACGAGTGCGGCATGAACGGCTCCAACAGCCTTGAGGAAAGCGATCGCACGCCGATCGCCTTCTGCCCCGAATGCGAGGCGAAACTGTGGTGGGTGTGCGGCCAGAACCCGGCCGGCAGAGCCGCCAAACTGGCGGAATTCGCCGCCAAACACGGCTTTGAGGCCGAAGCGAAACTGTGGAAAGCCGAAGCCACCGCGCTCAAAGGCGGGTGATCCGGGGTTTGTGCCGGAAATTCCGGTGGAGGAGGTTGCAAATCCGCCAACGGACGTTAGCTTGGCGCGTCATTTCCATGTCCACATCCACCCAATTGCGCGGTTCGCGGGGGCTCGTCGCGCTCTCGCGGGCCCAGTCTCCCGGCGAAGAACTTGCCAACAGCCTGAGCCACGGCGCCGGGCTGGTGGCCGCTCTGACCGGCGCACCGGTGCTGATCGTCGCGGCGGTCCAACAGCGGCACGTGGGCATGATCGTCGGCGCCAGCGTGTTTTCCGCGGCCATGATCGTCGCCTACTTGTGCTCCACGCTCTATCACGCCCTGCCGGAGGGTCGGGCGAAGCGGGTGTTCCGGGTGCTCGATCATGTGTCGATTTTTCTGCTCATCGCGGGCACCTACACGCCTTTCACGCTGGGGGTTTTGGAAGGCGCCTGGGGTTGGTCGGTGTTCGGGGTGATCTGGCTGCTGGCCCTGGCCGGGACGGTGATGAAGTTCACCGGCGGACTCCGCAAGCCGTGGCTATCCACCGGACTCTATCTGCTGATGGGCTGGTTGGTGCTGGTGGCGATCCATCCGCTCTGGCTGCGGATGCCGGTTTCCGGGCTGGTCTGGCTGGCCGCGGGCGGCGTGGCCTACACCCTCGGCGTGCCGTTTTTCGCGCGCGATGACCGGATCCGCTACGCCCACGCGGTGTGGCATCTGTTTGTTCTAACCGGAACAATCTGCCACTTCGCGGCGGTGTTTGCCAGCGTCTGAGCGGATCGCCTCACTCCGCCAGCGTTTCGCCCTCCGAGCGGGCGATCACCACCGCGCCTACGGTGTCGCCGAATACGTTCACCGCGGTGCGCGCCATGTCGAGCGGCCGGTCGATCGTCAGAATCAGGCCCAGCGAGGCCTTGATCATGTTTTCGGAAAACCCGGCGTTCTGCATGATGATGATCACCGCCACCAGACTGGCGGCCGGGATGCCCGCCACGCCGATGCTGGACACCAGCGCCAGGAGGACCACGATGAATTGCTGGGTCAGCGAGAGATCTATCCCTAACACCTGTGCGGCGAACACCACCACCACGCACTCGTAAAGCGCCGTGCCGTTCATGTTCACCGTGGCTCCCAGCGGAATCACAAAGCTGGTCACCCGTTCGGAAACGCCGGATTCCTCACGAATGCAGCGCATCGTCACCGGAATCGTGGCGGACGATGAAGCCGTGGAAAACGCCATCAGCAGCGAGTCCTTCATGTCGCGGAAATGCCTCCGCGGCGAGCGGCCCGCGAGAAACCAAAGCGCGAGCGGCAGAATCACGAAGGTGTGTGCCGCCAGCGCGGCCACCACCGTGAGCAAGTATGGCACCAGATTTCCCAACACCCCGATCCCCACCTCGGAAACCGCCGGAACCAACAGGCAGAATACCGCCACGGGTGTGAACTTCATGATCCAGGTGGTGATCAGCGTCATCACGTCGGCCAGTTCGTTGAAAAGATCCCTCAGAACCCGCGGCGGACCGCCCGGCAGCACCGCCATCGCCACCGCGAAGAGGATGCTGAAGAATATGATCGCCAGCAAATCCCCCGACGCGCAGGCCTCTATCACATTGGTGGGGATCATCCGGCGCACGATGTCCACCAGCGATCCCGCGCCGCCGCCGGCACGGTCCATCACGTCGCCAACCTCCGCGGCGTGGTCGCTCGCCAATGCGGCGTCCATCGCGGCGCGCAGGGTGGGATTCGGCGCTCCACCGCTGATGCCCGGCCGGATCAGATTCACCGCCGCCAGGCCCACGCACACCGCAATCAGGCTTCCCATCAAATAATAGGCCCAGGTTTTCAGTCCCATCCGGGCGAATCCTTCCAGCGACTTCATTCCCGCGATCCCGCTGACGATGCTCGCCACCACCAGCGGCACGATCACCATTTTCAAGGCCCGCAAGAACAAATCCGCCACAAACCGGCAGGTCTCTATCAGCGCCACCACCGCGCCCGGTTTCACTCCGCCCGACCTTGCGATCAGCCACTGGATCACCACCCCGGCCGCAAGACCGAGAAACAGCGCGATCACGATGGGACGGTGGTGGCCGTGGGAGGATGTTTTGCCGGATGTGCTTGCCATGGTCCCGTTATGCACGGCCGGCGCGTGCGGCGCAAGCCCGGACGCAATCGGTGATTCCGGGGCCTGTTGACTCATGATTCCAGACACCCCGAGCGGGTTGGCAGGCAAGGCCAAATCTTGCTAGGTCTCCGCATCATTCGCGTCAAGCCATTGGGCAGCGGGATGTCGTAGTCGAACTTGGAAACTGGGCTGGTCGAATTGCCGCGGTGGTTGGTTTTGGCCAGCAGGACATCGCGTTGGGGTTCCCAGAAATTGGTGACGGCGTGGGCGGGGCCGGTGACGGTTTCCACGAGGGGGCTTTGGGAGAGATAGCCCTAGGTGAACGACGAGGCGGGCACCCCGGCAGCGTTCAGGCCGAAGACGGTGGTCAGGCGTTCGAAGGGCGTTCTTAGCCTTGACGCCGCGCGTACCAAAAATCGCAATTAGGTTGGCATCGCCTCCGCTATTGGTTGGCGCGCGGGTTCATTTGTGGATTATGCTTCTTAGCCCATTCGAACAACGCTCGGTTAGTGCCTTCAGCATACTTTGAAGGCTCGCCATGAACCCAAACCCTTCCATTATCCAACTTTTTTCCCCTGGAGACACTGAACACCGAAAACTTTGCCCATACTTTCACAACTGCTAGTATATTTCCATTGGCGTCGATAACGCCAAACGTTGACACAATTCCCGACCACGGAAATCCACGTTCAGATAGTTCGGCGGCACCGAGCAACGAGATCATTCTAGCGGTATCACCCTCAACAGGTATTTGTGACCCTATCGTCCAGTAGACTTCGGAACCCGACGCAACTCCCTTCATTGATTCGACTTCAGCCAAGGTCGCTCTCCTCAAAAAAACAACACTCGCCGCCTTTGCCATTCCGAAATCTGAGTTCATTGAGTGTGCGGCTTCATCAGCTTCGGCGGGAAGCACCATGGCAGCAAGCGCACGCCCTGAGGGTCTGTCCCCTGGAATTGTACCGTACCTGTCGCACAAGGTTTGCCAAAGCGTTGTGTTGTCGATGTAGCCGACCACCTGCACTGTGCTCATTGCAGCGTCGTTCGTTACCTTCGAAGAAACACGCATCTTTCCAGGCTCGCCGAACATCTCTACCATGTATACGTCTTTCCTGTGAACCAAGTGCGCCAGTGGCGCAATCCGGATTTCGGCCAGAGCTTTCCCTTCTGACACATCCTGAGACAATCTGGATCCTTTAATAAGTCGCCCGACATCGGCAAAAACAGATTCATCTTCGCAACTGTACAAGGCGATTGTATTTGGCGCTCTTTGTTCCGTCGGACTAAGTGCCTTTGGCTTAGCGATTCGTGCGTCCTTGCAGAAATCCGCAAGAACCAGGTCCAGTGATGTTTGCACATCATACGACCCGATTACTCGTCTAACTGTTTTATTCCCCCTGCAGTCCATACGGGAAAGAGTCCCCACGCCCGTTCTGTAGCTGATGCTCCCATCGTCACCAGGTTGGAACTCATTGAAAAAACCTATGGTGAACCAACTTCCATCCGCTCCTTTCGGAACTTGACCATAAACTGAAACTTCAGCCCAAAGCGCGCCCCCACTGGCTACACCTGTCCCAGCATCGTGAATTGGCTTGGTTTTCGCGAGCTTGTCGAGCATTTGATGTGCTTGTGGGCTGATCAATCGGTATCTTGGATAATTATTTGGAAAAACATATTTGGCATCCTCACGCTTTTCGTTAGCAGGGACGGCACTGGGGCCAATTTCCCCAATTCCGTCTGCGTATGCATGGGTGCATGCCGCAAAGATAAAACAAAATGTCATAGTGTGGTTCATGGTGATACTACGGATATGTGTTCGGAGATGGTGATTCATCGCTATCGGAAACCGGCTTTTTAGGACACTGGACAACATGGTTCTCAAAATAGGGCTTCCACCCGTTGCCTCCGACATAGAAATTCTGAACGGGTTGGGAACTATTTGTCTGGGAAATTGTATTGGTCCTCAGGAATAATTCGGAAAAATGCGGATTCTGGGACAGGCTCTATTTACGCTATTGGTTGGCGCGCGGCTTCATTGGTTCAGGTTGCAAATTTGGAACAAGATCAGGATTATCAAGGTAAATGATGCTGAATGTGTACATCACCATGGCGGTCTTGTCATCAATTCCGAATAGGCGAACATCAACGACAGCCGCAAGCGCAGGGTCATCGCCCTTCTTTGTCTTTATCCTGATACTACCCGAACTCTGGCCGTCGTCATCATAGGGCCAGTCCTTCGAGTAATTCACCTCACAGCCGATCTTCTTCATGTCCTCCACAAGAGTCGCAACGACATCCTTGACAAAAGACTTCTTGATATCATCCATCCGAGTGTGTTTGCCATCAACCGTCAGCCGAAATGGCTTGGTCGCCATGTATGAATGCGATCTTACGGACAAGCCGGTTCCAGCTAGCCTTTGTAAATCAACCTTGGAACTAGCCGCTACTCGTTCAAGGCAGCCATTTCCACATAAACGGTCCGACAGCTTGTCGAACATGTCATCAGCGCTCGCCGACTCTGCGAAACCGCGTGCCGCAGCCAATATCAAGCCAAGAATCAGTAGTTTTATTTTCATATTTGTAAAGTCTGTCGCATGCTATTCACTGATAAAACAAAATGTCATCGTGTGGCTCATGGAAATTCTGAGCCCCTTACGGTACATTGGACAGTGTTAGGCTGTTTTCAAGTTAATGTTAGCCCCCCACTTTCCGGCCGAAGGAGGATCGGGACAGGGTCGCGACGCCCCTCCGGGCCGGGGTTGTATGGGGT
>JAFLEH010000045.1 GCA_017301995.1 Verrucomicrobiota bacterium
CCCGCTCCCGCGCCGGCCCCCGCGCCGGCCCCGAAACCGGTGGAAGCCGTGACGCCGCCGATCCCGGTGCCGCCCGCGCCTCCGGCCCCCGCCGGCACTGCCCCGCAGCCCTGATCCTTCCGCAACTTCCATTTTCCCACCAAAGCAATGTCATCCGCCCCTTCCGCTTCTCCCGCAATGGACGCCGCGACCCGCGCCGGTATCGACCGTTCGCTGCGCCATCCGGTGATGTATCTTCTAACCAGCGGTGCCGCGTGGCTCGTGGTATCCGTGCTGTTGGCGATCACCGCCTCGATCAAGACCCACTGTCCGACGTTTCTGGAGGATTGCGGGTTTGTGTCGTTCGGCCGGGTGTTTCCGGCGCACATCAACACGCTGGTTTACGGTTGGGGATTTCCGACCGCGCTGGGCGTGATGATCTGGCTGATGGCGCGGACCACCGGGCAGAAATGCCGGGCTGGCGGCACGATTCTAACCGCCACGCTGATGTGGAACGTCGGTGTCGCTCTCGGCACGCTCGGAATCCTGTGCGGGTTCGGAACCGGAATGCCGTGGATGGAGTTTCCCCGGTTCGCATGGCCGGTGCTGTTGATCGCCTACGTCGCCATCGTGGTTTGGTCGTTCATCCAGTTTCGTGTTAGGGAGCCGGGCCGCGACTATGTGGCGCAGTGGTATTTCCTCGCGGCGATGGTGTGGTTCCCGTGGATTTCGGTGACCGCGAACACGCTGGTCCATTGCGTTCCGGGGCATCCGGTGATGGCCGCCGGGATCAACGCTTGGTTCAAATCCGGCGTGATTTTCCTGTTCTTCGTCCCGGTTGCGCTGGGTGCCGCCTATTATCTCGGATCGAAACTAACCGGCCGCGCGATTCCCAGCCTGACGCTCGCGCGGTTGGGATTCTGGTCGCTGGCGGTGGTCGCCCCGTGGGCGGGCATGCAGAAGCTCGCCGGCGCGCCGATTCCGGTGTTTTTGCCCTATGTGGGCGCGGCCGCGACGTTGCTGCTCTCGGTTCCGCTGGTGATTGCCGTGGTCAATGTGCTGCGGACGATATTCTCCTCGGAGGAAAAACTGCCATCCTGCCCGGCGCTGAAGTTCACTCTATCCGGTTTGGTGGCCGCGCTGCTGCTGGCGGCGGTGGCGGTGCTGTTCAACCTGCCGGGTTCGTCGCTGTGGAAAGTCCAGTTCTCGCTGGCCGGATATGGTTTCGATATTCTGGCGGTTTACGGCGTGTTCGGGTTCCTGATGTTCGCTTCGGCGTATTTCATCGTCCCGCGTTTGACCAACCGCGAGTGGCTCTGCCCGCGGATGGTTCGCATCCACTATTTCTTCTCGGTCTATGGCATCGGGGCGATCGCGGTTGGCGCGCTGATCGGCGGCTATGTGCATGGTTCCGCCGCGGAAGCCTGGATGCAGCCGTGGGAGTATGTGGTGAACGAACTCCGCCCGTTCGCCGCGGTTTCCACCTTCGCGTGGTCCGTGATCCTTTTCGCCAACGTGTTCTTCCTCATCCATCTCGTTCTGATGTGGTCCGGTCTCGACAAGGTGATCGCGGCCCGCAAGACCGACGGCGAGACCACCGATGCCGAACCCGCCGCCCATTGATCCTTTCCCGTTCCAACCCTATCCGATTCCCCAATTTCCCATGAGCCTCCGCAATTTCATTCTCGGTCTGGCAGCCAGTTTCGGCGCCGCCTGGCTGTTCGGCGTGGTCGTTCCGTTCGTCAAGATGCGCAACCTGGCGCCGATCGCTCTCAACAAGGAGCTGGACGGGGCCGAAGGGTTTTTCTATCCGAAACGAGGCGGCCGGGTCTCCAACGGCTCGCGGGTTTACGGTGAAAACGGCTGCTATGTCTGCCACACCCAGTTGGTTAGGCCGACCTATGCCGGCCAGGACCTGCACCGTCCGGACATGGGCGGTCTTCAGAACGATCCCGAACGCGGCGACACCCGCCGCGAGACGAACGCCTATGACTTCGAAGGCGAGAAGTTCGCCCACATCGGCGCCGCGCGGATCGGTCCGGATCTGAGCAACGTGGGACGCCGCTACGAAGCGGCCGTGACGCTGAAGGGCGAGGGCACGGTGGAGGGTGAGTTCTACGCCCACCTCTACGACCCGCGCCGCAACCCGGTAGCGGGCAACGCGGTTTGTCCGTCGCACAAGTTCCTGTTCGATGAGGTCGAGGTGAAAGGCCAGCGTCCGAAGGATGCGCTGCCCTTCGGCGGATCGGAAACCACCGCGCTGGTTCCCGGACCCGACGCCAAGGCGCTCGTTTCCTATCTGATGTCGCTGAAGAAAGACCAGCCCGCTCCCGCATCGCTCAATTTCCCGTTCGCCGACGACAAGAAGCCGGCCGCCAAGTGAACGATATTTCCAGAGATTCATTCCCATCCGCCATGTCCGCCACCAGCCCGCATTCTGAACCCGAGAACTCCACCCCGGTTGTTGCCGGTCCGCCTCCCGTGGAGCGCGAGAAAAGCATCCCGGCGAGTGGTGACCAGCCGATTTCCCTGCGCACAACCGCGATTTGCGGAGCGGTGTTGATTTTCGGGGGATTGATCGCCGGATACGCGGGCAACCAGTTTTCCTATGGCTCGCTGTTCAAGGACGGCTATGTGCGGCAGCGTCCGCCGGGCGCGAAGATCACGCCGCCCCCGCCGAAAAAGGCGATGGACGCCTACATCGCCAAGGGCAAGAAGGTGTTCGAGGGCAAGTGCATCACCTGCCACGGACCGGAAGCCAAGGGCAATGGCGCCACCTATCCGTCGCTCGTCGGTTCGCCGTGGGCTCTGGGAGAAACGGAACGCTTCTCCATGATCGTGCTCAACGGTCTGCAGGGCCCCGTTTCCGACGGCAAAACCTACGGTGTGATGACCCCGCAAACTCCGCTGACACCGGAGGAACTCGCCGGTGTCATGACTTACGTGCGCAACCACTTCGGCAACACCAAGGGTGACGTCGTTACCGTGGAAATGGCTCGCAACGCGATGAAGATCGCCGCCGCAAGAAAATTGGCCGGAAAGCCGGTCACCGCCGAAGAACTTACCGCCGATCATGTCAAGAACCTCGAAGGCAAAGTCGTGAAACCGGATGATATGGTCGATCCGCTGACCCTGCAGGTGGTCGTGGCTCCCACCGCCGAAGCCCCGGCTCCGGCGGCCCCAACCGCCGGCACTCCCGGTGCCGCTCCCGCTCCTGGCGCAACAGGCACGGCACCCGCACCCGCTCCGGCGAAGTAGTCCGCCCGCATATGTTTCGGGATAAGCGGAACTGGAGCGGAACCGGAGCGAGATCGACCTTCGGTCGAATGGGCCGCCAACCTCGGAATCGCTCCGGCGCGGGCTTTGCCTGTCCGGGGGAATGCCCCAAAAATGTTACCGTGCGAGGACTGACCCCATGTGGGATCAGAGCGGGTCGGTGACTTGGAGGAGGACCACAGCGCTGCTGCAGCCCCAGGAGTAGCGTTTGCCGGGAGGGGTGGGTTGGGGCCATTTGGGCCAGCAGAGGTTGTCGCTTTCCCGGCGGGCCTGCCATGCGGCGTCGGCGTTCTTGCGGAGCCAGGGTTCGAAGGCGGCCTGTTCCTTGCGGTCCTTCATGAAACGGGCGATCCAGCGCGCGCCGATGCCGTTGAAGCCGCCGCCGTCGTCCTTTTCGCCGGATGGCGGGAAAAGCCCGTCGCGGCAGAGGTGGTTCTTGGTGAATTCGGCGGCGAGCCTGGCTTCCTTGACATAACCTAGCAGATTTGCGGCGCCGACGAAGGTTCCCTGGTTGTAGGTGAGGGCCATCCGGTTGATGTGCTTGTCGCGATTGATGGCGTCGGAAACGCGGCCGGTGTTGGAGTCGAACAGGGTATCGCGTTCCCAGATGAAAAGGCCGCGGGATTTGGTGAAATACGAGGTGTCATTGGTGGCCCGGCCCAGCAGAAACGCGGCAATCGCTCCCGGACCGTTGACACACGCGTTTTTCGAGCGGTTGTCGGTCTTCCACCAGAGTCCGCCGCCGAGATCGGGGGAAATGGCGCGGGCATAGCAGAGGTCGAAGTTCTCCTTGGCCACCTGCAGGTATTCGCGGTCCTTGGTGTTCAGATAGGCGCGGGTGGAGGCGATGACCATCCACATGATGTCGTCGTTGAACTCGTTGTGGCTCCAGTTGCGTCCGTGGTCGGCCAGAAACCCGCGGAACAGTTTTTTGAACATTTCCAGCAACTCCGGCCGACGGGTCCGCTGATAGGCGTCGAGCACCATCTCCATCTGCTCCGCGCGCATCCAGTAGGACACTTTTCCGCCATCGGTGCTTTCCTTGAACCAGGCGCGGCCATTTTCCTCCTGATAGAACGCGGCCTTGTGCGCCTCGAAAATCGCGTCGGCATCGGCCGCGGTGAAGGCTCTCGCGCTCCGGACCGGCCCCAGAATGATGAGGACGGGAGCGATGCAGCGGATCAACCGCCCCATCCGGCGGGTTAGGTTGTTGGAGATCGTGAATGGCAGCGGCATAGGAGGGAAATCAGGGCATCCGGAGAAAACCGGTCGGTTGGTGGAATACGCCCGCGGGAGGCGATTGTGTCAACCCGATCGGGGGATGCGAAAAAGCGGGAGGTTTCGCGGCGTAATCGGTGCGGATGTTGAAGCCTCTGCCAGCCATGGACGACGCCCGGTTGCTGCCGCCGGTCGAGATGGCGCATCATCGGTATTTCGAGCACGCGGCGGAACATCCGTTCGATGCCGACGCCGCGGAACCCGGCTTGCGCAACGCCTGGTGGCTGGCCGAGTGCGCCCTCGCGGCGTATGCCGACGTGCGATTGGCGGCGCCGATCTTCGAAGCGGGCGCGTTGGAGGTGGTGGGGGAAGGCCCTGTGATCGGCGGAGGTCTTGGCGGTCAGTGTTATGTGGTGGCCGGCGGCGGAGCGGTGATCGTGGCGTTTCGCGGCACGCAAGTGGTGAAAACCGCGCACGCGCGGTCGGGCAATCTGCGGGAAATGGTGGGCCGCGTTTTGCGGGATGTGGTCACGGATGCTCAGGTTAGACTGGTCAAATGGCAGGGCCGCGCGGGTGGGATGGTCCATCAGGGATTCGCCCGATCGTTTCTTGAAATGGAACCGGAACTGTCCGAGCGGGTCGCCATGGCCAGGAAACGCCACCCGAACGCCCGACTTTGGATCACCGGGCACAGCCTGGGAGGCGCGCTGGCCACCTTGGCGGCCGACCGGCTGGACGAGGTCCGCGGCATCCATGTCTTCGGATCCCCGAGGGTGGGCGACGCGGAGTTCGCAGGCGGTGTGCGGTTTCCAGGGTGGAGGTTCCGCCATCATGCCGATGCCGTCCCTTGGGTTCCGGTGGAGGCGATGGGATACCGTCACATCGATGCCGGAAAATACCTGGACCGCAACGCGGCCCTAACCGAAGAACCCGGCGCGTTGTCCATGCTCTGGGACGCGGCCTTGGGTGCCCCGGAGGCGTTACGGCAGGCAATCACCGCGCTTTCCCGCGGCGAATGGGCGGCTCTCACTCCCAAGAATCTGGTCGATCACGCGCCGTTGGTGTATGCGATCCGCGTCTGGAACGCATACGCCGAAGGGATTCCTCGACGTCAGGGGGCTGAGGGTCTCAATTCGATGAACGCCCATGGATCCGGAGATGACGTGCTCGTAAAAATGAAGAAGCCTCCTCGATACAAGCAATAGCGGGTTCTCGGCAATGGGCTGCCTATCCAACTGGGGCCTGGCGAATCCGCATTTCCGGCTGGACAGGGGGCGGGCTTGGCGGGCAGGCTGGGGCATGACGATTTTCGAGAGCAAGCGTGTTCTGGCATGGGGCGGGCTGGACGTTCCTTTGCTGGGGTTGGACCATGATTGGTTCGGGCAGCGGGTGGAGCCGGGAGCGGCGTTTTCGTTGGTGAAAGATCCTCGGCGGTTGTGGTTCGTGGCGGCGCACCGGCGGGCGGCGGCGCTTCATCCGCGGTCGAGGCCGGGGGAGTTTCAGGCGGAATTGTGGCGCTATGACGTGGCGGAGTTTTTCCTGGCCCATCCGGCGAGCGGGCGGTACTTCGAGTTCAATCTGGCGCCCAACGGCGCGTGGTGGAACTGTGAGTTCACCGCGCCGCGGGTTCGGGCGCGCGAGGAGGACGAACCGATGCCCGAGGTGGCCACGTTTGCGGATTTGGCGCCGGACGGAAGCTGGTTGGCAGCGATGGCGGTACCGCTGGATTTGTTGAAAGCCCGCTTGGATTTCGGTCCGCAGACCACGGCCAACGTGACCTTCATTCTGGAATCGCCCGCGCAGCGTTTCCTAACCGCCGCGAAGCTCGGCGACGGCGAACCGGACTACCACCAGCCCGGATTGTTTCCGCGGGTCGCGTTCGTGCCGGTGCCGGAACTTGGCTAGTTTTTTTCAAATCGGCCGGATCACCACTTGGCGGGTGGCCGGTTGTGTGTATGATCCCCGGCGGTGAGCGAAAGGTATCACATTGAGGAGATCCTGTCCCAAGACGAACTTGGGGTCCTGTTTCGTGCGGTCGATCAGAAGTCAGGCCGGCCGGTCGCGCTCAGGCGGTTTTTCCCATTCGGCCGCGATGGCGGCGGACTGGAGGAGCATGAAACGGCGGAATACCGGTCGGCGGTGGGGCAGATCGCCTCGCTGTCGGATCCGGCGCTCCGGCAGGTTTTGGACGGCGGCTGCGATCCGGTGGACGGCATACCCTATCTGGTCACCGAGTGGGTGGACGGCGAGGCGTTGGACGCCTTGCTGACAAGGGGCGAGTGCGAGCCGGACGCGGTGGTGGATTTGTTGGATCGCGCGCTGGCGCTGTGCATGGTGATTTCGGCGAAGTTAGGCACCGAGGCCGTGTGGTTAGACACCAGCCCGGCGATGGTGGTGCTCGACGGCGGCGAGGGCGGGCGCGGGGTCACGTTTTCGATTTCCGCGATCCGCTGGTTGGTGGAAACGCGCGACCGGAGAAGTTTCGAACCGCTGGCGGTACTGGCGGAGGAAATGATGGGGTGGAGGGGCCGGCTCGTCGGCGATCAGGCGGGCGGTGGATTGGGCGGTTGGATCAAATGGACCCGGAACAACGGCCAAACCGCAACCCAGGCCGAGGCCCGGCTGGTTCTCGCGAGAATGACGGGTCGGGCGGCCGCCGAACCGGTGCCGCAGGTGATCGCGCCGCCGACCGTTGCCGCGCCTCCTCCTCCAACCGCCGTCGCGCCGCAGATGGCAACCCCGACCATCCCCACCCAACGTATTGCGCCGGGTATCCAGCCATTGCCGATGGGATTGCCGCCGCAGGGATCGAAGTCCGGAAAACTCTGGATTGTTATGGCGATCCTGATCGTTTTGATAGGCGGCGTGGCGTGGTGGGGAGTGACCCATTCCAAGAGCGCGGTCGCCGCGTCTGAGGCTCCGCCGCCGGGCGACAAGCGGCTGGAGGATGTCAACGCGCGGGCCGCCAAGTACGCGGCGGGTGGCGCGCCAAGTTCCTCGGACACGGTTTTCGCGGTGGGTGATGACCAGGCGATCCGCAACGAGAACGGGAAAACGATCACCGTCGAGGGTGTCGTCAGGCGGGTTTATGCCTCGAATTCCGGCAAGACGCTCTATCTGGAATTCGCCGGCGCCGAAATGCCGAACCAGGCGCGCGGGCGCGTGGTGGCGGCCGATGTCCCCGCTCTAACGGAGGAGGCGCTGAAACGCTTCGAAGGCAAGAAAGTCCGGGTCACCGGAGACGTGCGGATCGTTCAGGACCGCGCCGAGATCACTCTAACCGCCGAATCCGCGATCAAGGAGCCATGAACGCGCCATCCAACGCGGACACTCCCGCGTTCGCGGTGGTCGGACGCGTCAACATGGGAAAATCCGCGGTTTTGGCGACGTTGTTGGAGATCGACGACAACGAGATCATCCGGGTGAGTCCGACACCGGGCGAAACGACGTGCTGTCAGGATCATCGGTTGGTGTTTGGCGGCCGCGAGTGCGTGCGGTTCATCGACACGCCGGGATTTTCGCGGCCGATCGAGGCGATGCGTGAGATCCGGCGGATGCACGGCTCCGGGGTGCCGGGCACCGACGCGCTGCGGCGGTTTGTCGCGGGCGGCGGGGCGGATTTCACCGACGAGCGACGGCTGCTCGCGCCGTTGTTGGATGGGGCGGGTGTGTTGTATGTGGTGGACCCGGCAAAGCCCCTGAGGGATGATTTTCTAGCGGAAATGGAGATTCTCCGCTGGACCGGCAGGCCGCGCCTGGCGGTGCTGAACCGTCGCGGCGACGCCACGGGAGACAACGAATCCGATTGGCGGGAGCGCCTCGGCGGGGCGTTCAATCTGGTGCGGACTTTCGACGCGCATCGGGCGAGGTTCGGCGAGCGGTTGAGGCTGCTGCGCGCGTTGTTGGACATCGAGGAGGGCCACCGCGCGCGGCTGGAGGAAACGATCCGTCTGGTGGAGGACGAATGGGCCGCGCGTCGGGAGGAAGCGGCCGAGCGGATCATGGATTTCCTCCGCGACGCATTGCGGCTCCGCGTGACCGCCGCGACCGACGAGCGCGACGGCATGATGCCCGGCCGAAGCGAGCGGAAATCGCGCGAGCTGACCGACCGATACTATCGGGAACTGGCCCGGCTGGAGCTTGGGTTGTTGGAAAAGCTGCTGGATCTGCACCGTCACCATCTTCTAACCGCAGAGGCGAGCGGAGCCTTCGCCGGCATGGATCTGCGATCGGTCGAGACCTGGCGGAAATGGGGGCTCACCCGCTGGCAGATTGCCGCCGTGGGTGCCGCCGCCGGCGGTGCGGCCGGTTTGGCGGTGGACGCCGCGACCGGTGGCGTGACCCACGGTGCGGGCACCGTTACCGGCACCCTAGGCGGAGGGATCGGAACCTGGCTGATGGGCGGGCGGTTGCCCGAATTGAAGATGTCCGGACCGGGGTTCGCGTGGAGGTTGGGCTGGGGCAGCGGCCGTGCCATCGAAGTCGGACCACCGGACAATCCGAATTTTCCGTGGGTTTTGTTGGACGGCGTGCTCACGCGCTACCGCCGCATGCTTGCCAGATCCCACGGCAGGCGCGACGAGGAAACCCTGACGGCCGATGACGACGGATTCACCCGCGGGTTTCCATCCGAACGGCGAAAACTGCTAGGGAAGTGGTTCGCCGCATGCGCCAAACGGAAAGGCGAGGGAGATCTTGAGCCGAAAGTCGCCGCCGAACTGGTGGCGACCCTCGCGGAGATCGAACAAACGACCCGCGAGGGAGGATAGATCGGGTGGTTAGAACGACCAGTCGTGCTTGTCCAGCTCGCAGACGCAGGCCGCGAGCAGCTTGACGCAGGCGGCCAGGTCTTCCTTGTGGCAGGACTCGATGCTCTGGTGGATGTGGCGGGTGGGCACGGAAACCGCACCGGCGATGGAGCCGCCGCCGACCATGCGCTGCAGGCTGGCGGTATCGGTGCCGCCGGCCGCGAGGATTTCGGGTTGCCACTTGATCTTGTTGCGCTTGGCCGCGGCTTTCATGAACTCGATCATCCGGTAATCGCAGATCACCGAGGAGTCCATCAGTTTGATCGCGGCGCCATCGCCCAGTCCGGTGCAGCGTTCCTGCGGCGTGGAACCGGGGATGTCATAGGCGATGGTGGTGTCCAGCCCGAAGCTGAAATCCGGTTGGACCTTGAGCGTGGAAGCCTGGGCGCCCCGAAGCCCCACTTCCTCCTGCACGGTGAACACCGCGTAGAAATCATACGCCGGCTTGCGCTTGGAGGTTTTGATCTCGCGCAGCGCTTCGATCAGCATGAAAACCGACGCGCGGTTGTCCAGCGACTTCACGTTCACGCATTCGCCCAACTCCATCAGCGGCGAATACCGCGTGACGAAATCGCCGACCTCGATCACCTTGTCCACGTCCTTTTTGGACATCCCGGTGTCGATGAAATAGTCCTTGATTTGCGGCACTTTGTTGCGTTCGTCGGGGGACATGATGTGGATCGGCTTGGAGCCCATCACGCCGATGACGTCCTTGCGGCCGTGGATGATCACGCGCTGTGCCGTTAGGGTCTTCGGGTCGAACCCGCCCACCGGATTGAAGCGGATGAACCCTTTTTCGTCCACATGGGTGACGATGAAGCCGATTTCGTCCATGTGGGCGGCGGCCATGGTCTTTTTGGCGGACGATTTGCCCTTCTTGAGAGCGGTCACGCTGCCCATGTTGTCAACCGTGACCTCGTCGGCCAAGCCTTTCAATTCGGCGAGCACCAGGTTGCGGATTTCCTTCTCGTATCCCGGAGCGCCGGGGGCTTCACAAATACGGCTGAGCAATTGTACATTGATGGGCATGGCGGGGCGATGCTACCCCAGCCACCGTCCTCTGGCGAGAGTTTTTGCGAGGGTATTTCCGATTGCGGGACCGCCGGGAGCGGGGTAGGGTGGGCGCGTGAAAGACAAACTGGTGATTGATTTGGCGACCCTGCCCGAGGATGGCAGGACCTTCGCGGGTGAGCTGGATGCGGCGATTTACGAACTGCCGGAGGGCGATGCCGTGCCCGTGGGACCGATGGTTTACGACTTGTGGGCCAAGCGTTTCGGCTCCGAACTGCTGCTCACCGGGACGCTCGAATCGCCGTTCGAGTTCACCTGCGTCCGGACGCTGCATCCGTTCGTCCAGACGATCGTTCTGGAAAACGCCGCGATTTCGGTCGAGATCGGCCATGAGGCGGAGATCGACGTCACCGGAGCGCTGCGCGAGGAGGTCCTGATCAATTTTCCCGCCAACCCGCGCTGCGAGGACGGAGACGAGCCCGGAGAGTGCAAAATCGACTCGCGATATTTTGTTGTGGACAAACCGGGGGATGCGGACATAGACTGCGCGCCCCGCGCCGGGGGAGACGACCGTTGGTCGGCTCTCGACCAGCTCAAGCACCTTAAAGATCAACCATAACCAGACTAGACTACCATGGCCGTACCAAAGCGCCGCCAATCCAAAAGCCGTCAGAAGATGCGTCGTGGCGCCAAGCGCTGGCGTGCTCCGATTTTCAAATCCTGCCCCGAATGCGGAAGCCGGGTTCCCTCCCACATCGCCTGTCCGTCGTGCGGTACCTACCGTGACCGCCAAGTGATCGAGGTGGAAGCCATCTGAGTCAGCCGGGAGCGGACCATGACGCGGGCCGCGCCGGTTGGACCGGTGCGGTCGTTGTCTGTGGTTCACGGACCGAAGCGGCGAAATACCAGGCCATGAAACTTGCGTTGGACGCGATGGGCGGCGATCACGCGCCCGGAGTGAATATCGGCGGCGCGATCGACGCGCTGCGGCTTTACCCGAAGCTGAGGCATCTTTATCTGGTGGGCGACGAAGGCCAATTGAAGGCCGAGTGCGCGCGCCAGGGGCTGGATCTGCACGACCGCCGGGTGAGTTTGGTTCACGCGCCGGAGGTGATCTCCATGTCCGAGCCGGGCGCGAAAACCGTCCGCCGCAAGAAACTTTCCTCGATCAACGTGGCGATGGACCTGGTCCGCGATGGCCAAGCCGACGCGTTCGTTTCCGCCGGAAACACCGGTGCCGCCGTGGCGTCCGCGACGTTGAAACTGCGCACCCTCAACGGCGTGGATCGTGCCGGGATCGCCACCGCGATTCCCAACGAATACGGGCTTTGCAGCATCCTCGACGCCGGTGCCAACCCCGAGGCCAAGCCGGAGCATCTGGTGGCCTACGCGGTGATGGGAACCGCCTTCGCCAAGCACGTCCTCGGCGTCAGGAACCCCAAGGTGGGCCTGATGAGCAACGGCGAGGAAGACGAAAAAGGCACCACGTTCACCAAGGAAACCTTCAAACTGCTCAAACAGACGCCGGGTATCCATTTCATCGGCAACGTCGAGGGGCACGATCTGTTCGAAACCGAACTGGACGTGGTCCTGACCGACGGATTCACCGGCAACGTGATGCTCAAGACCGTGGAATCCACGGCCAAGGCGGTGTCCAAATGGCTCAAGGCCGAAATCACGGCCAGTCCGCTGCGGATGCTTGGCGCGCTCATCGCCAAGGGCGCGTTCACCGCGCTCAAGGAAAAGAGCAGCTACGAAACCTACGGCGGCAGCCCGCTGCTCGGCGTGAACGGGGTGGTGATCATCGCCCACGGCTCATCGTCGGCGCTGGCGGTGCGCAATGCGATCCGGGTGGGGATTGAAACGGTGGAGCACCGGGTCAACCCGCGGATCGAGGAGGCGCTCGCGGCGGTCCGCGTGGCGCTGGAGTCCGGGGATTGAAATTTGCCGCGTGGCGCACTTCGGGCTTGTGGGACGGGCGGTTGGCCTTCAGTGTTCCGCCCGCATGACTGAATCCCCAACCGTCTTTCCGGTTTGCATCGCAGGAACCGGCAGCTACGTCCCCGAACGGATACTCACCAACGCCGAGTTGGCCGCGCGGGTGGATACCAGCGACGAATGGATCGTGACCCGCACCGGAATCCGCGAGCGCCGCATCGCCGCGGAAAACGAATTCACCTCCCACATGGCCACCCACGCCGCGCGCAAGGCCCTGGAGGACGCGGGACTTTCCGCCGCCGATCTCGAACTCATCATCGTGGCCACCATCACGCCGGACACGCCCACCCCCGCCACCGCCTGCTATGTACAGCAGAATATCGGCGCTTCCAAGGCCGTGGCGTTTGACATCTCCGCCGCCTGCTCCGGGTTCCTCTACGCCATGAAAATGGCCAAACGCCTGATCGCCTCGGGCGCGTTCAACAACGCCATCGTCATCGGCGCGGAAAAACTCTCGCACATCACCAATTGGGAGGACCGCGCCACCTGCGTGCTGTTTGGCGACGGAGCCGGCGCCGCGGTCCTGCGGCGCGCCCAACCCGGCGAAGGCGCCGTGCTGGCCACCGAAATGGGCACCGACGGCAGCCTCACCCATATCCTCAACGTCCCCGGCGGCGGTACCGCCTGCCCGATCACCGCGGCCAACGTGAACAACCACCTCGCCACTCTGACCATGCTGGGCAAGGAGGTCTTCAAACACGCCGTCACCCGCATGAAGGAAGCGGCGGAAATCGTCATCGAGCGCGCCGGCCTGAAACCCGAGGACATCGCCTGCGTCATCCCGCACCAGGCCAACCAGCGGATTATCGACGCCATCGCCGACCGTCTCGCCGTGCCTAACGACCGGGTCTTCATGAACCTCCACAAATACGGCAACACTTCGGCCGCCGCCATCGCCATCGCGCTGGACGAAGCGCACCGAACCGGGGCCTTCAAGCGCGGCGACCACATCGTGATGGTGGTCTTCGGAGCCGGCCTCACCTGGGCCGCCGCCGCCGTGAGGTGGTGATGTCCGGTTGGCGGTTATCCGTTATCGGTTATCAGGACGGCAGTCGTCCAGACTCCCCTCTTGAAAACCAATAACAAATAACCAATAGCAAATAACCCATCCCATGTCCTACCGCACGACGCCAGTTGACACCGACCGGATGCCTCCGGGGATTCCGTGGATCATCGGCAACGAGGCGGCCGAGCGCTTCTCGTTCTACGGGATGCGGACGATTCTCACGGTCTTCATGGCCGGCTACCTCCATCTGATGGACGGTGCGGCCGGGACTCCGATGGGCGAGGCGCGGACCAACGAATACTATCATCTTTTCGTCGGCGCGGTCTATCTGACACCGCTGTTGGGCGCGTTTCTGGCGGATGTTCTGTTGGGAAAATACCGCACCATCATGTGGTTGAGCATGGTGTATTGCGCGGGGCACGCGGCGCTCGCGTGCATGGGAACCTTCGGCGCTTCACAGGCGTGGCTGCTGGCGGGATTGGCATTGATTACGCTTGGATCCGGCGGGATCAAACCGTGTGTTTCCGCCAACGTCGGAGACCAATTCGGCCCTCGCAACCAGCACCTGCTCAGCAAGATCTACGGATGGTTCTATTTCTCGATCAACCTGGGTTCGTTTTTCTCAACGCTGCTCACGCCGTGGCTGCTGGAGTGGTATGGCCCGCACTGGGCGTTCGGTGTTCCCGGCGTGCTGATGGCGATCGCCACGCTGTTGTTCTGGATGGGGCGCCGCAAGTTCGCCCACGTGCCGCCCAGCGGAATGGGCTTCTTCCGGGTGTTGAAAAGCCGCGACGGACTCGTGGCGCTGGGCAAGCTGATACCGTTGTTCCTGTTCATCGCGGTGTTCTGGGCGCTCTACGACCAGACCGGTTCCTCGTGGGTGTTCCAAGCGTCCAAGATGGACCGGAATTTCCTCGGAATCCAGTGGCTCTCCTCGCAGATCCAGGCGATCAATCCGGTGCTCATCCTGGTTTACATTCCGTTGTTCGGTTATGTGATCTATCCGCTCTTGGGAAAGGTGGTCACCCTCACTCCGTTGCGGAAGATCGGCGCCGGTTTCTTTCTGATCGCCCTGTCGTTCGCCATCTGCGCGTATGCCCAGTCGCGGATCGATGCCGGACAAACTCCGTCCATCGCGTGGCAGATTCTCGCCTATTTCATCATCACCGCGGGCGAGGTGATGGTGTCCATCGTGGGCCTGGAATTCGCCTACACCCAGGCTCCCAAGTCGCTCAAGTCGATGATCATGTCACTCTATCTGCTCGCGGTTTTCGTGGGCAACCTGCTGACCGGAGTCATCAACAACGTGATCCAGATCCCCAGCGCCGCCGCCGACCAAGCGGAGGTCGCGCTCGCCGCCCTGCCGGCCGACTGGCGTGACTCCCCGCGCACCGTGGTGCTGCCCGGTTATGATAACAAAACCGGAACCGAGGACGATTTCGTGCAGGAATACCAGGTCGGCAAGGCGGGGACACTGGAGATCCCGGGGCAGAAGCTGTTTGAGGAGGCATCCGCCGCGATCGAGAAGAAAGTGCTGGCAAACGGCGGACGTCTGCCCGCGGTGGCCGATGTCAAGGAACTGGGCAAGGACCCGTGGGGGAATCCCATCCGCTACGAGATCGCGGATGGCGACCAATTCCGCCTGATCAGCGACGGCCCCGACCGCGCGGCCAGGACCGCGTGGGATCTCGGTCTAACTGTTTCGCTGAAGCGACCCGAATCCGCGCAACAAGCGAGTTGGACGGACCGGTTCCATCCCTCCGAAAGCTGGCTTTCGAAGCGCAAGGCGGAACTCGGCGTCAAGGCCGAGGCCGGTGCCTCCGACGGCGCGATCACCTTCGGGCGCACCGCGTTTTCCGGAGGCCAGAACCGCATGGAAGGCGCGGCCTACTACCGGTTCTTCATGTGGCTCATGCTGGGCGCCACCGCGATCTATCTGCCTTTCGCGATGCTCTACCGCCCGAGGACCTATCTGGATTGACCCGCGTGGCCGCGCGGAAATCTGATAGACCACGCTCTCACGAGCGCGGCTACGGGACGGAAGTGCGGCTGAGGAGAACGCGCCATCCTCACGTAGCCGCCTTCGTGAGAAGGTGACCCTTCAGGGGTGGACGGAACCCGACCCCATCCACGCTCTCACGAGCGCGGCTACGGGACGGAAGTGCGGCTGAGGCGATGCTCCCTCGGAATTCCCTTGGCATGGGGGCGGGAATGGGGCATTTTCCGCGCGCTCATGCCGACCGACTCGATACTTTTCACCGCCCGCCAATTTCTTGGTGTGGATCCGACCGTTTCCGTGACCTTGGAGCCGATAAAACGCGGCGCGTCCGGGCGGACGATCGTGCGGGTGAAATCGAAACAACGGGAGCCGTTCATCGGGATCCATTGGACGGATGAGCGCGAGGACAACGAGCAATTCGTGCCGGTGGCGCATCTTCTGAAGCGTTCGCGGCTGCGGGTGCCGGCGATTTTGCACGAGAATCTGAAGCGCCATGTGGCGCTGGTGGAGGATTTGGGCGATGTGGATTTGCTTTCGCTGAAGGACCGGCCGTTTGCCGAGCGGTTGCCTCTGTACCGCTCCGCGCTGGAGCAGGTGGACCGGCTGTTTTACGCCAAACCGGACCGGGAGTTCGTGCTGATGGCCCCATTCGACGCCGCGCTCTACCGGTGGGAGCAGGAGTATTTCTTCGAGCATCTGGTGGAGCGGCATCTGGGCATGAATGCCGACGGACTGCGGAAAAACGTGGAGTTTGCGGAGCTGGCCGACCGACTGGGCAAGGTGGCGCGGCATCTGGTCCATCGCGATTTCCAATCGCAGAACCTGATGGTGAAAGATGACGCCGTCTGGCTGATCGACTTCCAGGGGTTGCGGCGCGGGCGGCAGGAATACGACATCGCTTCGCTGGTTTATGATCCCTACATGAACCACAGTCCGGAGGAGCGAGAGGCGTTGTTGGATCTGTGGGAGGAGATTTCCGACGAACGGCCGGAGCCGCGGCTTTTCAACGAGTGTGCGGCGCAGCGGCTGATGCAGGCGTTGGGCGCCTATGGAAATATCCTGCACAACCGGGGCGACGAATGGTACCGCCAGTTCATCCCGGTGGCGGCCAAGGCGCTCGGCGAGGTGACGAAAGGTACCGAGCTGGAAGCCCCGCTGGCCCCCGTGCTGGCGGCGGTGAAATAATGCGACCCGCCGTGCCCATTTCCTATCAACGCAGATGCCTGGTGCTGCTCGCCGCGGCGGCGGTGGCCGTGGGGTTCCAGACCGCCGCGGTCAAAACCGGAGCCGAGCGGGAAATCTTCGCCGCGGTGGCGCGGACGGTGGCCAATCCGCCGATTTTCACCGAAGGCGATGGCTCGGACGAGAAGCCGTTCGGTTTCCGGGCCCGCGCGGCGGTGGCGGAAATCCAGCGCGCGAAAGCTCCGGTGGTGGTCTCCATCGGGGACCCGCCAACGGACGGACTGGGGATGGTGTTCCAGGAGTCTCCGCCCTCGCCGGCGGACATTGCCGTCATCTTGAGCAATCTCCGGAAACTCGGCGCGAAGAACGTGGCGGTGGCTGCGGTTCTGGCATGGAAGGAACCGGATCTGATCAACTTCAAGAGCCTGGAAGTCATTTTGGGGAAGTTCGACATGGTGGTCCACGCCGCGCCACTGGCCCGCCACACACGGGTGGATCCGATGCCGGAGGCGTTCGAGCGCGCTTCTCTGTCGCCGGAATCCGTGACCGGTGATGTTTCGCGGCTGCCGATCATCAACCAGATGGCGGTGGCGGACGTGGTGTTCGCTCCGGGAAAAGGGCTGGCCGGTTTTTCCACGCTGGACGACATCAAACTGAAAGGCCGCGTGCCGATGTTGGCCCGGTGGGAGGAGGATTCCGAGAATCGGATGGTGCTGGCGTTTCCCTTGCTGGCGGTGCTTGCGCGCTACGAACTGCCGCTCGGCGGCGTCAAGGTGCGGCTCGGGGAGGCGATCGAACTGAGCCCCGAGGGCCCGATGGTGCCGATCGACTCGGACGGATGCCTCGCGCTGCCGCCCAAGCCGGTGCCGTCGCGGGTGGACGTGTCCGCCGAGGCGATGATCGAGGCCAAGGACGGGATTTTTCCGGATGATCCGGGGCTGATCGTGCTGCGCGACGACCAGAGTTTCGCGCCGGCGGCCACGCGGAGGTTTTCGCGGGATTTGGCGTCGGTGATGGCGGCCATCGGGTCGGATGGCGGGTTGGCGCCGATGGTGACGTACCGGCGGATCTCCGGTGAGGCCGCGCTGGCGCTCGGCGGGTTTCTGCTGGCGGGGATGTGGCTGGCGTGCGGGCTGGGGAAATTCGGCAGGAATGTGGCGTTCGCGTTGTTGATAGGTTATGTGGCGGTGGCGCAGTTCGCATGTTTCGGATTGGCGGAAGCGTGGTATCCCGGAGCGTGCTCGGCGGTCGGTCTGCTGGCGGGGTGGGGGATGTGCGGGATGCTAGGCCGCGGGCGGGAAACCGCGGCGCCGCAAGTTCCGGCCGGGCTTTCACCCGCTCCGGCCGCGGTGGTTGACCCCGCTTTTCGCCGGACATCCATCCGTTCGGTCACCATCTGGCGCGAACCCGCCGCATCCGCGGCCGCGGAGCCGGTGATGAATGCCGTCGAAACGGCTCCAGCCCCCCTGGAACCGCTGCCCCAACCTGAAATACCGGAAATCGTTGCCGAACCGGAGGCACCGGAGGCCGTTCCCGAACCCGATGCCGGCGTGGAACCTATCGAAGAATCCGCCGCGCCGCCTGTTGTTGAATTATCCGTCCCCAAGAAGCGGGCCACCAAAACCGCGCGTCCCAAGCGCACGGCGGAGGCCGCCACTGCCACCGAACCTGCCCCGCCCGCGCCGCCGGAAGAACCCATCCCCACGCCCCCGCCGGCCACGAAGCGGGCGGCGAAACGCACGGTTGCCAAAAAGACCGCGCCTGCCAAAGTGGAGGGGTCTCCCGCGGAAGCGCCGCCGCCACCTGCCAAAAAGACCGTCCGCCGCCGCAAGGCCGCCCCCGGAGCCGCGCCGGAAGCCCCACCGGAAACATAACCTATCACATCAAACCGATTCCCGCCATGCCCATGGACTCCATCGCCAAAGCCGACGCGCTCATCGAGGCGCTTCCCTATCTGCAAGCCTTCCGCGGCAAGACCTTTCTGATCAAGATGGGTGGTTCCGCGATGGAGGACCCCGATCTCGTGGCCAAGGTCATGCGCGACATCGTCTTCCTCGAAGTGGCCGGCATCAATCCGATCGTGGTTCACGGCGGCGGCAAGGCCATTTCCGCCGCGATGGCCGCGGCCGGGCTGAAGGCGGAATTCGTGGGCGGTTTCCGCGTCACCACCGATGAGGCCATCGACATCGTCTCGCGGGTGCTCTCGGAGGAAATCAATCCCGGCTTGGTCAGGATGATCCGCGACTTCGGCGGAAAAGCGGTCGGTATCCCCGGAAACGACGTGTTTCTCGGCGAGCGGACCAAGGCCACCGGCCCGGATGGCGGCAAGGTGGACATCGGCCGGGTGGGCGAGGTGGTCGGATGCCGCATGGCCCACATGGACGCCGCGCTCGGCGCCGGAATCGTCCCCGTGATCTCGCCGCTCGCGGCCGAACTCGCCAGCGGACGCCCCCTAAACATCAACGCCGACCTCGCCGCCGCCGCGCTGGCCAAGGAGCTGCGCGTGGCCAAACTGGTCTATCTGTCCGACGTCCCCGGCCTGCTCTCGGATCCCGCGGATCCCGCGTCCCTGATCAAATCCGTGACCCGCGCCGGCGCAGACGCCCTGATCGCCGACGGTACCATTTCCGGCGGCATGATCCCCAAGATCCGCAGCGCCGTGGACGCCCTCAACGCCGGCGTACGCAAGGTCCATTTCGTGGACGGACGCCTGCCCCATGCCCTGTTGCTGGAGATCTTCACCGACGGTGGCATCGGTACCGAGGTGGTGCGTTAGACCGGGCGGGAGTGCGGATATTCCGATATGCTAACAGTGTTGGCGTTCGCGTGCCGCACCTGCGGACGGAGATTCATTTGGCTGCAGGCTCGCGGAGCAGGGCGGTGGCGCACCAGAGCACGGGGCCTTGGCCGTGGAGGTCGCCATCGGCGCGGGGGCGTTCCAGATAGTGATCGCGGTTGTTGGCGGTGTTGGTGCCCACACAGACATCGCGCACGACCCCGTTGGGGCGGACGTATCCGGCGAGGGCGATCCAGCCCTTGCGGGCCGCCGGGCCGAATTTCGCTGCGTCCAGCCAGCCCTCCTTGCAACCGGTGATCATGGCGAAGGTGAACATGCCCGAGCAGGAGCTTTCCGGCCAGGAGTCCGGGTCGTCCACGAGCTGCCGCCACATGCCGTCGGCACCCTGATAGGTGAGGAGTGAGTCCATCATCTTGTGGCAACCCGCAAGGATCCGCGGACGGTCGGGGTGGTCTTTTGGCAGCGAGCGGAGAAGCTCGGCCATGCCCGCGGCCACCCAGCCGTTGCCGCGGCCCCAGAAAAACGGAGCGTCTTTCGAGTGGTGGAAAAGTCCGTTCGGTTTCTGGAGTTCGTCGAGGTAGGCAACCATCGACTTCGCGGCGCGGTCGAGGTATTTCGTGTCCTTGGAGGCCCTGAACATCTGGGTCTGGACGATGGTGATCATATACATGTCATCGATCCAGAAGCGTGTCTGCCAACTCAGCCCCCGTTCCAAAAGTGCTTTGGTTTTGTCGTCCATCCGCCCGAGGGTATCGGCGGGCGGGTCCCACTGGAGGTCGGCGTTTCGTTTGCCAAGTTCGAGGCAGCGCTTGTCGCCGTTTTGCATATATATTTCCAATGGCAGCGATCCGAACATGTTGTTGTCCACGTGATCCGGCCTGGGCATCAGCCGCGCCATTCCGCCGTGCAAAGGCTCGAACCGTTCCACGAGCAATCCGGTCACGTCCTTGAGGCCGGCGGTTTTGGCGAAGGTCAGCGCCCCATACCAGGTGATGACCTCCGGGTAGATGATGCGGCGCGTGGGGCCGGACTTCGTCAGGTCGATGCGCGTGGATTCGGCGAACCGTTTCGCCACGCGGGTTCCGACCGCCACCGGGTCTGCTGCGTCGGGGAAACCGGTGAATGGGGAATCCGCCAGCGAGACGGATGGGGCGAGGCAGGCCGCGATCAGGGCGGCACGGACCAGAGGAGCGAGCGTTGTTGTTTTCATGGTTTGGGCATACCGCCGGTGAGCTTCCATTTGAGCAGGGGAAACATGATCTTCGCGTAGGCGTCGGCGGTGGGGTGGACGCCATCCGGCACCAGGGTTTGATAGGTTGCCGGATCCGTCTGCTGGAGTGCCAGCCAGTTGCGGTGGTGATCGACGAGCATGAGTCCGCGCGCGGCGGCAACCTCGCGATACATCTGATAGTAGTCCGCGAGTTGCGGACGCAGGGTGGCGGACTGGTTGCTGCCCTGGGGGGAGTTCCACACCGCATTCATCGTTTGAAGGATCACCTCGCATGCCGGGTAGTGAGTGAGAATCGCGTCGATCATCGCGTTGAGGTTGGCGCGCGCCTGCCCGACACTGAGGCTGGGCGTGGCATCGCTATAGAGAAACGCGTCGTTCACCGCGAACTCGATGAACACGGTGTCGGGAGCGTGGTTGAGCACCTTGGTCTGGATCTGGGCCAGTCCCTCGGCGGAATTCTTGCCGCTCAAGCCGCTGTTGATCAGGGTGACCCGCCCCGGATAGCTGGTGGCCAGCCACGCCCCCAACTGGCCCACCCATCCGCCGCCGGCGGTTAGGCTGGTGCCATACACCACGATCCGCCGCGTGGCCCCGGCGTCCAGCGAACCCGCCATCAAAGAGGGGTTGGAAACCAGCGCCGCCCGGAAAAACCGCCGCGGGCCGGCCTGGGGCACGCTGAGTTCGAAGTCCTCGAACGCGCTCCAAGACGGAGCCTCCTGAAGCGATAGACGGAAAACGTGCGGCATGTAGCCGGCGCCTGTTAGCCGGAAGTCGTGGATTTCATCTGACGAATGAAGGTTGAAATACTCCGGGTGACCGCGGATGGCGTCGAACGTCGCTTTGTTGGAAACCAGCGGGTCGATGCCCAGTTGGAGTTCCCTGATGTCGGTCATGCCGTCGTCGTCGCTGTCATCGCTCTCCGCGACGGGCGAGAATCCGACCGCATCCGCAATCACATAGCCGTTGGTTTGCTCGTTGGAAACCACCACCGAAGTGACACCGGTGAACATCCCGAGCGTGTACCATTTTCCACCGTTGCTCCGTTGGTCGATTGTGAGGATCGCGGTTCCGTTCGCGTGATGGACGGCGACCGGCACGTTCGACGCGCGGTTGGCGTGGGATGTCCAGCGGATGACGACGCGCTGGAGGCCGGCGACTCCGTCAGGCGTGCGGAAGCGCACCGATTTGCCACCGGGAGTGCCGCCATCGTGCAGATAGTCCGTGCCGATGAAGCCCGCGGTGGCGGAGGCGGAAATCCATGTGCCGGTGATGTCCACTTGGGCCGAATCCGTGTTATCGACCACCACGGTGGGCGCCGCCGCCACCGGATCACCGAGCGCCTGGCCGGCGGCGAGAAGCGCGGGGCGGAGTTTCGGGTAGGGGAGCTGTTGGACGGTTAGGTTGTCCCTGATCGCGAGGTCGGCGGCCACGGCGGCGGATTGCGCGAGGATCATGAAAACCGGCTCCATGCGGATCGATCCGAACGCCATGTGGCTTGCGGACAGGCTCCATGGGACCAGCAGGTTGGAGCACTCGCCGGTCTTCGGCACGATCGAGCGGTAGGAAACCGGATAGGGATTGGCGACCGTCATCTGCACGTCGCCCTCGTTCTTGACCATGCCGTTTTTCACGTGGCGCTGGACGTTGTGGGAATCCATCGAGTAGGCCGCCAGTCCAACCGAATCCGTGGCGACGACTTCGCCGCTGCAGTGGCGCTGGCTCATCACGGTGTCCGAGACCATGCGGCGCGCCTCGCGCACATAGAGCTGCCACGGCCAGTTGCCGTTGTCGGTGAACTCATCGGCGGGCAGGCCCCAGGACGCATAACTGTTGCGGATGGACAGGGGCACGCGCGGATGGTTCTGGAGGGTCCAAAGCAGGCCGCGCTGCCAGTTTTCGTGCTGTTTGGCCAAGGCGATCCGCTGGTCGTGGTTGAGGGTGGTCCAGTTCCATCCCGCGCCGTGGTTTTTTCCGATGAAATCGGTGGAGATCCCCCCGGTGTTGTTGGAATCGGTTTTGCGGTTCGGCATCAGGTCCAGCTTGAAGAACCCGGTTGTCTGGCCCGCTTCGATCGAGCGGAACAGCAGTTCGTAATCCGCCTCGTTGTAGCCGGGCGGCTGGGCGACCATCACCCGGTTGGCCGGAACGTCCGTTAGGGACATGCGGAAACAGTAGGCCTGGAGTTTGTCGTCGCCCTGTCCGTCGCCGCCACCGGCATCCGGGTTCACGCCCGGCAGCAGTCCGCTGGCCGGGTTTCCCGCGGTCACATAGGGATCGATGCCATCGCGGAGTTGGTTCTTGGTAGCCCGCGCCGCCTGGATTCCATTGTAGTCCTCGGCGTGGGTGGCATTCGCCTCGCGGCCGACGGTGAAGGAGACGCCGGCGCCGGGAAGCAGGTCTCCCTCGTAACTGGCGTCGATGAACATTTTTCCGGCAAACTCGCGGCCGTCCTCGAGGCGGATATGTTTGATACGTCCGGCGTCCATCACCACTCCTGCGGTTAGATCCAGGCGGCCGATGGCCGTATTGACGTTGACCTCCCCAAGCATGCCGAGAAACACCGCTTCGGCGACCTTCGGTTCGAACACCGAGGCGATTTCCGTGGTGGCGTTGAAAGCGGGGCCGCCCTGGCCGGCATTGGCAAACGAGGCGCGGGTCTGCCAGGTCCAGGCGGCATCGTTCTGATAGTGCAGATAGATGCGGTGGTAGAACTCGCGGCTCAGTCCGCCGAGGATGGCGCTTTCGCCGAGATCCGTCCATCCGAGGCCGCTGGTGGTGAGGCCGCCGAGGTGGGGCGTGGGCGAGATCAGGGCCACGGAGCGGCCGGATTTCGCCGCTTGGACGGCGGCGATGACACCGCCCGACGTGCCGCCATAGACGACGATGTCATGGGAAACCGGGGCGGCGGAGGCGTGGGCGGAGATTGCTGTTAGAAGGAGGAGCCGTTTCAAGGTGTTTCGATTCTGAGGCGGAGGAAATTCTTGCCGGCTGGCGGTTCGATCCGGCGGATGAAGGTTTCGAGCATGTCCCAGTTCACGAGATCCTCGCTTTGTTGGACCTCGAAGATCAGGCTGACCGGGTTGGTGGCGTCGCGTTGCAGGATCACACCGCCGCTCGCGAGTTCGAGGATGCCGGATGCCGTGTAAAGGCCGAACCAGTCCGGATGGGCCTGGATGCCGGCGATGAGCGACGCGTCCGAAATATTTGGATTCAGGCCGAGAATGGCTTCCTGCTCGCTGCTCAGCCCGTCGCCGTCGGCGTCCAGGTCGCCGGAGAAAACATGCGGCGTGACATCCGCGAACGATGCTCCGATCCGGAGTTCGTCCACCAGCAGGGCGCTGCCGTCCTGCCCCGCGATCCGGACGCGGTTGAAGTCGAAGTTGGTCCCGTCGATGGTGGCGTTTGGCGATGACGGGGTGTTTGCCAGATTTGGATCGATGAAAGCCTGGACGCGGTCCGCACCACCCGTGCCGCCGGCTTTGGTTAGTTTCAGCACCACCAGATGGGTCTGGCCGAAGACGCCCTGGCCGGTGCTCGTCCCCGTGCCCGCGACGAGGTTGTTGGTGAGATAGATGGCCGGGGTGGTCGTGGTGCTCGGATTGCTGACCGTGAAGACCTGTTGGGTGGCGCGGTAGAACGACACGCCCTCGAACTTGCCATTGGACGCCGGAAGTTGATAGAGAAACGAGATCCAGACGTTGTTGATGTCGGGCGAGCCGAGGTCGCGCAGGCTGCGGGTGGTGACGGTGCCGGCGGTGTTCGCCGCGAGTCCGGAGACCGTTAGAATATGGCCCGCCGGGTCGGTGTATTGCAGTCCGGCGGACGTCACGGAAACGCTGCCGCCATCCACCAGCCAGGCTCCCGGCCACCCGGTGCCGCCGGCCAGGCCGGTTAGGGATGAGGCGGCGGGGTAGGCGAAGGGCTCGTGGAACAACGGCGCGGCCTGCGCGCAGGTGAGAACACCGAGGCCGGCCAGCAGGGCGGGGAGCGTGGATTTCATGGGAATTCAGAACTCAGCGGCGGCGGCGCCCCAAGGCGAGCAGTCCGAGACCCGCGAGCAACGGCACTGAGGTCTCCGGAATGGAAACGATCTGCACCATGTTCAGAAAGCCGCGGGTTTCGCCGGTTGCGGCTCCGTCCGAGGCGAGGAAGAGGGACTGCCCCGCCGCGACGGTGACCTCGATCACGACATAGTTCACGCCCTCGTCGAACGCGTTGTAGGCGGTGGGGTTTGAATTGGGATAGGTGGTGTTCGCCTCGGTGGTGGGTGTTAGGGAGGAGAAGCCGAAGGTGGATGAGGACGCGCCGGTGGAGGCGTAAAGGAACATCGGTGCGGCGGTTGTCGCGTTGGAATTGGTATTTCTCGCCATCACATAGATCCGGTAATCGCCGGCGGCCAGCCCGTCCATCCGCATGCCGATGGCCGAGTTCGCCGCGCCGAGCCAGCCCGCGCGGGCTGCGGCCGAGTTGCTGCTGTTGTTGCCGTTGCCGTAGATGGAAGCCGAGTTTCCGGTGAGGCTCTGCTGGCCGGCGGTGCCGCCGCCGTTGCCATAGAGCGCGCTGATGTTGATGCCGGTCACATAGCTGTAGTCGATGGATCCGCTGTTGGCCACTCTCTCGCTGCCAAAGGTCAGGGTGACGCCGGAGGCCGCGCTGCCGTCGGCGTTGTTCAGCGATCCGCTCGACGCCGTGGAACTGAAGTTGTTCCAAGTGGTTTGCGCGAGGGGGATGCTGCCGTCGTCATGCGCGGGGCTGAGCGTTTGGTAGGCTGCGGTCACGTCTCCGGAGGCAGCGGCGTTGGTGCTGGTGGAGCGGAAATTCAGCATCAGATTCGCCGCGGAGGCGGGAAGGCTCGCGGCGATGGCGAGCATCCAGATCGTGGAGTGGATGGTTTTCATGGATTTCTTGAATCGGGTCTCCGGCGGGTTGCGGGCCGGGAACACTCCGAGAATGCGGGAAATCCGTTGCAACTTAGCATCCGGCGGGAAAATATCCGGCGGCGATGCTAATTTTTCCGCCTGCCGGGTCATCAGGCATCGAGGCAGCGACGTGAGCGAACACACGAACATTTCCGACGAAGAAAAGACCGCCAGGGTTCAAGGGTTATTCCTTCAATACCAGCCGGCGATCCGCGGCTATGTCCTTTCGATGGTGCCGGATTTCTCGCTGGCGGACGACATCGTCCAGGAAACCTTCCTGGTGGTGACCCGCAAGGCTTCCACCTTCGAGCTGGGGAGTAGCTTCGCCGCCTGGGTGCGGACGATCGCCCGGTTCAAGACGCTGGAGGCCATGCGCGCGCGGCGCTTCGAGACTCTATCCGAAGAAGTGCTCGATTCGCTGGGCACCGAGGAACGCGAGTTCCACGGTGAAACGGACGCGCGCATTTCGGTGTTGCGGAGTTGCATGGAGAAACTCGGACCGCAAGCCCGGCGCTCGATCCACCTGCGCTATGCGGGCGACCATTTGCCGCCGCAAATCGCCAGCCTGATGGGATGCACCGTGCAATCGGTCAATGTGACGCTTTCCCGCGCGCGGGCGTTTCTGCGCGACTGCGTGCGCCACACGATGGCCATCAATCCACCCTGACTCCATGATCGACGAATCCCGACTCGAACGTCTGATAGACGCCCATTTCGACCAGCAACTGATGCCGGGCGAACGCGGCGAGCTGGAGGCCATGCTGCTTTCGTCATCCAAGGCGCGCCAGCGGTTTCTCGAGCGCGCCGAGTGTCATGGTTTGCTGCGGGAATATGCGCTGCGGGACGGCGGCGGGAAAGTTCTCGGCGGGATGGAAACGCCCGAGCCGCGCCGGGTCCGGCGACTCCGCGGATTGTGGATTGCTGGGGCTGCCGCGGCATGTCTGGCAGTCGGTCTGTGGCTGGTTCCGAAGCGCGAGGGTGACGCCGGTCTAACGGATTTTTCCCCGGTTTTGCCTAACAATGAAGTGGCCCTGTTGGAATGTGCGGTGGGCGTGGAATGGGACGGCGCTTCACCGGTGCCGGGTTCCGCGGTTTCCCCCGGTGTGCTGAAATTCCGCAGCGGAACGATCAGTCTGGGGTTTTATTCCGGCGCGCGGGTGGTGTTGGAGGGACCCGCGTCGGTGGAGTTGGTCTCGGTCGATCTGGTGCGTTTGGACTACGGCAAACTGACCGCGAAGGTACCGCCGCCCGCCGAGGGATTCACGGTGGTCAACAACGGTTTGCGCGTGGTGGATCGGGGGACGCAGTTCGGCATGAATGTCTCGGGAAGCGGCGGCTGCGAGGTGCATGTGTTCGATGGCGAAGTGGAGTTGCAGGGGGAGGTCCCGGCATCCGCGTCCCGTGAGTTGTTTGAGGGCGACGGCGTTTCCATCCGCGAGGGCAGGGCGACTCCGATCACCGCAGACCGCAGATCGTTCGCCGATCCGGTGGGAATGCTCGAGGCCGCCGCGCGGGAAACCGAGGAGCAGCGGAAAAAATGGACCGAGTCGTCGCTGGAGTTCCGCAAGGCGAAAGGACTCCGGGTCTATTTCGATTTCGAGGGAATTCCGGCACCCGAAGGCACGCTTCCCAACCGCGCCGCCGGAGCGGATAGGGATTCGGACGGGTCGATCATCGGCTGCGACCGCCTGACGGGCCGGTGGGATTCGAAAACCTCGCTAGGCTTTGCCAAAACCAGCGACCGGGTCCGTTTCCGCACCCAGGGAACGGCGGATTCGGTTACTCTGATGGCATCGGTGCGGGTGGACAGCCTGCCGCTGGAACACAACTCGCTGCTCTCGATGGCGCCGGGGAAGTTGGGCGAGGTCCACTGGAAGATCGACCGTGCCGGGCGCCTGTTGGTGGGCCTGCGGGCGGTGGGAACGCGCGATTTCAAATCGTGGGAACGCCTTGAAAGCCCGCCGGTCGTGAGCCCGGCCGATTTCGGACGTTGGATCCGCCTAACCACGGTGCTCGACGCCGGGAACGGAGAGATCCGCCACTATGTGAACGGCCGCCGCGTCGCCACCGGGCCGTTCCAACGGAAAATCCCGATCCAACTCGGCACGGCGAATCTCGGCAACCTCGATCCCACTCCGTATGACGCCAATCCGGTTCGCAATTTCAATGGCCGCATCGACGAATTCGCGCTGTTCACCAGGGCGCTGAGCGACGAGGAAGTGGCGGCGATGCCTTGATCGGCCAACCGGGTAGCCGTCCGTGGAAAGGCGGGGCGAAACGGCTCTTTCCGCTTCCCATTTTCTCCCCGGTGGCGCATGCTCGCCGCGCAGGCCACACCATTCCCATTCCCATGATCGGCACCCAACTCATCGACGACTACGCCCGCCGGATTTCCGACGAGAAACAGGCATCCGTGTTGGATGGCGCGTCGGCCGGGACCGAGAAACGCTATCAGGTGCTGCACCGCGACTATGGCGATCCGGACGCGCTGCGCCGCCTGGCGGGAGCGATCAAAGACCACACGCTCCAACATTTGGGCGACTATCTGGTCCAGGCGGAAAAGGCGCTGCTGGCGCGCGGGGTGAAGGTCCACTTCGCCGCCACCGGCGATGAGGCGAAGGAAACCATCCTCGGGATTTTGCGCGGCCACGGCGTCACCCGGCTCACCAAATCGAAGTCGATGGCCGCCGAGGAGATCCACCTCAACCCCTATCTGATGGAAAACGGGATCGAGTGCCTGGAATCCGACCTCGGCGAGTTCATCATCCAGCTCGACAACGACGTGCCGTCGCACATCGTCAAGCCGATCATCCACAAGAACCGCCGTGAAATCGCGAAGACCTTCCGCCGCGAGGGCGTGGCGGACGATTACAACGACGATCCCGGAACGATCACCCGCCGGGCGAGGGTGTTTCTCCGGAAAAAATACATGGAGGCGCAGGCCTGCATCACCGGGGCGAACTTCGTGTGCGCGGATTCCGGGCGGATGCTGCTGGTGACCAACGAAGGCAACTCGCGCTTCGGCATGGCTCCCGCGCCGGTGCATGTGGCGCTGGTGGGAATCGAGAAACTGGTGCCCCGCGAGCGCGATCTGGCGGTTTTCCTCAATTTGCTAGGTCGCTCCGCCACCGCCCAGCAGCTAACCGTTTACACCGAGTTCATCAACGGCCCGCGCGCGCCCGGCCAGCCGGACGGACCGGAGCACATGCATGTGGTTTTCATGGACAACGGCCGTACCGACGTGTTGGCGTCGAATTGCCGGGAAATCCTGCGCTGCATCCGCTGCGGCGCCTGCCAGAACGTGTGCCCGATCTATCGGCAGGCGTCGGGGCACGCCTACCGCACCACCTACGGCGGCCCGATCGGCGCGGTGCTCTCGCCGCTGTTGTTTGGCGATCGTTTCCCCGAACTCGCCGACCTGCCGAAAGCCTCCACGCTCTGCGGTGCCTGCAACGAGGTGTGCCCGGTGAACATCCCGATCCCCGACCTGCTGCTGCGGCTCCGCGACAAGGCGAAACGCGAGGGCATCCATTCGCCGGCGGCCATCCCGATGTCGCCGTTCGCCACGCTGGCCACCTCGCCCTCGCTCTGGCGCACGGCGATGACCATGTCCAACGCGATGAACCACCTGCCGGTCGAGGTGGCGCCGGTCAAGCCGCTCCAGGATTGGCTGGGCCAGCGGACGCTGCCGCCATTCCGTGGCGGACAATTCCGCAAGTGGTTCAAAAACCGCGACCGCTCCTGACCGGAAAACCCGCCATTTCACGAAAATCCCCACCCATTTTCCCATGTCCGCCCGCGATTCGATCCTCGCCCGCATCCGCACCGTGACCGCCGCAATTCCCGCCAAGGTCCCGCTACCCGACTACGATCCCGCGATCACCCACTGCCTGCCGCGGTTGGAAGGGGATGATCTCACGGCGGTGTTCGCGCGCAATCTGGGCAACGTCAACGGCCGGGCGATGCGGTCGGCTGCGGAAGTCGCACGGTTTCTCAGCGATGGAGGCTATCGCCACGGGTATTGCGATCCGGCACTGCATGCCGTGATCGGGCCGGATCTCGCCGCCGCCGGGCTCACCGTGGAAACCACCTACGACCGAGGCCGCTACGATGATTACCAATTCGGGATCACCCGCGCCAGCGGAGCTATCGCCGAGTCGGGAACGATCATCCTGGACGACAACCAGACATCCAGTCGCCTCGCCGCGCTTTCGCCGTGGGTCCATGTGGCCGTGCTGGACGCCGCCACCATCCATCGCACCATCGCCGACGCACTGGCCGCCCTGGGAGACAGCCCGAATGTGATTTGGGCCACAGGCCCTTCGAAAACCGCCGACGTGGAAGGCATCCTGATCGAAGGCGTCCACGGCCCCGGCGAGCAGATCGCGCTCATTTTGTGATCCCCGGAACGTAGCCGCCTTCGTGAGAAGGTGGCCGGGGGGGGGCACGACGGGACCTGGGAGGCCACGCTCTCACGAGCGCGGCTACGGAGCAGACGGCTACGGGGCGGGCGCGGCTATGGAGAACGCGCCATCTTCATGTAGCCGCCTTCGTGAGAAGGTGGGCGGGGGGGGCACGACGGGACCTGGGAGGCCACGCTCTCACGAGCGCGGCTACGGAGCGGACGGCTACGGAGCGGGCGCGGCTATTCGAGGAGCGCACGGAGATCGTCCGTGGAAAGATGTCCGGCATCAGCCTCCCCGGTTTCGTCGATGAACGCGGCGAGGTCGCGCTTCCGGGCTTGGAGGCGGACGACTTTCTCCTCAACCGTATTCCGGCTGAGCAGGCGATAAACCGTGACCGGACGGACCTGGCCGATCCGGTGGGCGCGGTCGGTGGCCTGTGCTTCGGCGGCCGGGTTCCACCATGGATCGAAATGGATCACCACATCGGCGGCGGTCAGGTTCAGCCCATAGCCGCCCGCTTTCAGGCTGATCAGGAACACTGGCGGACCGTCCGGCGATTGAAAGCGGTCCACCAATTCCTGCCGATTGCGCGACTGGCCGTCGAGCCGGAGATGGCCCCATTCGCGGGCCAGAATCTGTTTCTCGATTTCCTGTAATTGCGTTCGGAATTGACTGAAAACCAATACTTTAGATCCATTCAACAGCGCCGATTCCAGCAGCTCAAGCAAACGTTCCATCTTGTTGGATCGCTGAGACACCGACATTTGCTGGAAACGCCCGCTTCCAAGGAGTGCCAGGTCACACGAGGCCTGCCGCAGCCGCAAGAGGGCGGTGAGCATCTGCATGCGTGCGGCCCCGGTGTTTCCGGAGCCAACGGTCGTTTCAATCTTTTGTCTGCCTTCCCGCAGGAGCTGGGTGTAGGCAGATGCCTGCTGTGGCGAGAGGTCGCAGTATTCGTCGATTGCCAGCTTGCTGGGAAGCTCCGGGGCGACCTGCGACTTGGTCCGGCGGAGGATAAATGGCGCGGTGCGGAGCCGGAGTCGGGCGAGTGTGGTCGCATCCGGAGGCTGCGCGGAGAGGGGGACTTCGTAACGGTCGCGGAAATCGCCACGCTCGCCGAGCCAGCCGGGAAGGATGAACCGGAAAATCGACCATAAATCCCGGACACTGTTCTCGAGCGGAGTCCCGGTGAGCGCCAGCCGGTGCGCGGCGCGCAGTTTGAAAAGGGCCTTGGCGTGGTCGGTGTCCGGATTCCGGATCTGACTCGCCTCGTCGGCCACCACGATCCGGTATTTTTGCCGGAGGTGCCAGGCGAGATCCCTCGAGAGAGTGGCGTAAGTGGTCAGCACCACGGTGTCCGGTCCGATTTCGGAGCGCAGGGTGTCCCGCTGGGGGCCATGGAGAACGACCACTTTCCGGCCTGGAGCAAACCGTCCAAACTCGGCCGCCCAGGTTCCGAGGAGGGAAGTGGGCATGACAACGAGCGCGGGATCGGTGTCGGCCGGGCACAGTTCCTCGATGGTGGAGATGGCTTGGAGGGTCTTTCCGAGACCCATGTCATCGGCCAAAAGCGCACCATTGAATCGCTTCAATCGGTTGTTCAGCCATCCGAAGCCAAGACGCTGGTAAGGACGGAGGTCGGCTTGGACGGTGCCGGGAATCTCGGCCGCCTTGAATGCATCCAAAACATTGGAAACCAAGTTATTGCCGATTTTATTACAGATTTCCTCAATAATTGGAATTGCGAAGGATCTGGCGGTGAATGCACCGTCTTCCTGACGGATGTCCACCTCGCTGAGGAGCGATTCGATCACTTCGAAATGATCACTTGAAACAATCTTTTTGTGACCACCGCTGCTCTTTGACGAACCGAGAAGTCGCAGCATGTCGGCGCGCGAAATGATCTCGCCATCACTTGCTTTATACGATAGATTGAAACTTAACCAATCTTCGCCCGATCCGAGGATTTCGAATTTTGGTTCGATGGTCCGGAGTTCCGCACGGACCCGAGCGAGATTCGGGGAGAGCCGGACTGACCAGATGTTTTCGAGGGCCGGGAGGGTCTGGCTGAGGAAGCGCGTGGCGGCGGATTCGTCGAACATTGACCACGGAACCTGTGGTTGATCGCTCGCCTTGAATCCGGCTCGGGCGAGGACGGCGAGCACCTCGGTTTCGGCGGCGAGGTCGCGGGTTTCGCAGAGATGGTCCGCGACGAGACGCGGCAGACCGGTTTCCCCCGCTTGGCCCGGAATGATCGGTGGCGAGTCGCCGTAGCGGACCGAAAGGCTCGCTTTGAGGTGGTCGGGCGTGCCGTCGAGTCGGAGTTCGAACGTGCAGGCTGCCGGGACGAAATGCAGCGAATCCGGCCACGAATCGGCGGGAAACTGGCAAACCGCTTGGAGCGGATCGAGTTCGCGGAGGAAAACCGGTATAGGGAGGCTCGCGGATTTTCCGTCGGTGAGCTGGACGAGCGCCGGGCGGATCGCCGGCGAATCCGGAACAGCGATTCGGGTTAGCGAAGCGGGCGGGGCCGGCGTGAGCAGCCAGCGGGACGGGCCGACCGCCACCGCGGCGGCGGTCTCAATGGCTGGCGTGAGCGTCACCTGGCCGTTGCCGAGATGGCAGGCAGCCAGCGGAATCCGCGATCCGAGCGCGATTTCCAGCGGATCTTCCGAGCGCCCGCAGGTGATTCTCGGGTGATCGGCCAAGGCGGCCAGAAAGGCATCGAGCCGGGAATCCGCGAGCTGGAGGTGTTGCGGCGATTTCGCGGGATCGGCTCCTGCGGCAACCAGCCAACGCTCGAGCGCCTCGTCGGCAGGCGACGGCGGATCCGTGCCGGGGGGCAGGCTGGCCAGTGAGGCCGCCAATCGGCCGCGGCGGAGGGAATCGGCCCAGTTCGGAGGCAAGGCGATCCGCCACGACCGGGCGGGCGGGGTGTTTTCCGGGACCTGCCCAGGCCGTGGCGCGGGCTTTTCCGTTTCCGGCCGGAGAGCGGCGAGCCCGAGCGCCACGGCGTGGGCGCAAAGCGCGCCGGTGGAGCGGTTTTCCGGACAAGGACAGCGGGCTTCGAAAAGCGTCGGGCTGCTGGCGGTCAGGCTGGCCCTCAGGAGGTTCTTTCCCGACCTAACGCTGCCTATGGCTGAGTTTTCGGTGGTTTTTCCCAACACGACCGCTCCGGAATCGACGAATTGCCGGGCCAGTTTGAATGCCTGCCAAGAGGCGGCGGCACGGAGGGTGGCTTCGGTCCAGACAGGCATTTCCGCATCAGGGAATCCGCAGCTTGCGGCGCGCGCGCACGGCGGTGGCGAGGTCTTCGAGCACGGCGACGGTGTCGTCCCAGCCAATGCACGCGTCGGTGACCGACTGGCCGCGCGTCAGTTTTGCCAAGTCCGGGTTGGGGGACTGCGCTCCTTCGATCAGGTTGGACTCGATCATTACGGCGGCGACGCTTTCGGACCCGGCGGCGATTTGGGCGGCCAGATCGCGGGCGACCAGCGGCTGGCGGCGGAAATCCTTGGAAGAATTGCCGTGGGAGCAATCGACCATCAGGCGGCTCGGCAGTTCCTGTTTGCGGAGCATCGCCACCACCGCGTCGATGTCGGATTTTTCGTAGTTCGGACCGGTTTTTCCGCCGCGGAGGATGAGATGGCACGACGGGTTGCCGGTGGTTGAAACGATGGCGGAGACGCCCTGTTTGGTGACCGATAGAAAATGGTGGGGGTGGGCGGCCGACTGGATCGCGTCGAGGGCGATCTGGATGGATCCGCCGGTGCCGTTTTTGAAACCGACCGGCATGGAAAGGCCGGAGGCGAGTTCGCGGTGGACTTGCGATTCGGTGGTGCGCGCGCCAATCGCGCCCCAGGCGATCAGGTCGGCGATGAATTGCGGGGAGATCGTGTCGAGAAACTCGGTGCCCGCCGGGAGGCCCATGTTGGCGCAATCCAGCAGCAGTTTCCGCGCCACGCGCAGGCCGTGGTTGATGTCGAACGAGCCATCCATGTGGGGATCGTTGATCAGCCCTTTCCAGCCCACGGTGGTCCTCGGTTTTTCGAAATAGACCCGCATGATGACCAGCAGATCGCCGGCGAGCCGATCGGAGAGTTCCTTGAGCCGGAGGGCGTAGTCCATCGCCGCTTCCGGGTCGTGGATCGAACAGGGCCCGACGACGGCAAGCAGCCGATCATCGGTGCCGCGTAGGATGGACTCGGCCTGCGAACGCGCGGCGGCCACCAGTTCGGATGCCTGGTCGGAAACCGGTAGATAATAGGCGAGCACCGCCGGGGAAATCAGCGGATTGAGGCCGGCAATGCGGAGGTCGTCGGTGAGATAGCGTGTCACGGGAGGCGGAGGGTGGGGGAAAACACGGGGCGAGGAAAGCGGAAAGTGCGCTGTGCGTTTTGCGGACCGAAATTTTCCAATATTTAGAACTTATCCGTAAATAAATATTGACTTTCCGGGGCGCCGTGCCATTTTTCCGCCATGGCGCAGATCAAATCGTGGACGGTATCGGATGAGTTATGGGAGAAGATTCGGGGACTTGTGCCGCC
>JAFLEH010000046.1 GCA_017301995.1 Verrucomicrobiota bacterium
CAGCAGTGATTCAAGATGAAGGGCTTGATCGGTTGTCAGCAATAGAGGTTGGGAAATCCGGGCCATGACTGGATCATAGCAGATACTGTGCCAAATGCACAGTTATTTCGCGAACGTTGCACTAGTGTAGGCCGCCTTTCGGAAAGCAATTGAAGAAACGCGTTACCATTTCGTGCCGATTTCCGCGCTTTGCTCGGCCTCACACAACCGCAGTCGCATTGCCTTGGTGCCCGGCTCGCGCGCGCCGGGTGGGCGTCCGCACGGCCACGCGGTCGGCTGCTCGCCTTTGACGGGAAATGAAACCGTTATCGGTTGTCCGGATACAAGGGCGGAGGATTGGCGCGGATGGTCTCTGTGTCGGCCGTGCAGCCGGTGAACACCTGCCACTCGCTGGTTAGAAACCGGAATCGCCCGATCGCCCAGTCGCAGTTGTTGGACCAATCCGCTTTCCAAGCCGCATCCGGCGAGCGCCAGTAGTCGCCGCCGCATGAGCCCAGCACCTTGGCGGAGGCGCGGTCGTCAGGCTTGGCCGGGTCATCGATCACGAGTCTCGCCTTGAAGCCGGACCCTATGGCCGCGATGTCCGTCGGGTCGATGATGGCCCGGGCGGGACCGGCTTTGGTTGGCCAGAAATGAAAGTTCCGGCCGGGTGTCAGTTTCACCGAGACGGTGCCATCGGGTTGGCGTTGCAGATTGGCAGTGATCGCCTCGTCGTTGGCAAAATCCTGGCGATAGGCCGCGCCATTCAACGACGGATCCTGTTGCAGCGTCACCCATTTTCCGGTCTTTTTGCTCAGGTAGCATAGGACCAGCTCACGGATCTCGATGCGGGTGTTGGTGGCCGGATTGCCGCCTCTGGCCGGATAGATCTGGCCCCACATGGTCGCGCATGACCAACCATCGGGCACCCGCGCGCCTGCGCCGACGCGGGGTTTCGCCGACCAATTCATATTGTCCGGCACACCTTCGGGTTTTGCCTGATGGGGCAGCGTCATGTCCTCGACCAGCATCTGTGGAGTGCAGGCAGCGTGTGCTTTCAGCGGGCCAGACGGCACCTCTGCGGTCGAGACATTGCAACACCATAGAACAGCGGCAATTGGAAGGATGATGTGACGCATGGGAGGAATGATGTCTAGCTACGGTTCCCGGAACGGCAATATTGCAACGACCTGGACCGGTGTTAGAATCTTCCACAGGGATCCATGGCAATTCAACGAGGGAAGAGGGCAAGCCCACCATCGGTGCATGCTCCCAAAATGCTTCTTTTGAAATCCTCACCCGCTTCGCACGATCCCAAGGCCCGAACGCGTATGGGAGACTCGACATGAGAATCCCCGGACGCACCATTTTGGCCGCCATCCTGCTGGCGGTGGTTTTCCCGTGCCAGTCGTCCCGGGGCACACCCGCCTATACGCTGGACGCGGGAGGCATGCGGGACGTGGAGGAACTCTATCTGCTTGGAGCGCTCCAGGGACTTGTGAACCGGGACGCGCCAAGACTCTTCCTAACCAATGTGGATGCCAGCCTTTGTGCGGGAGCCGACAATCGATACTCCGAATACCTGGAGAAGGAGAAAGGATTCACATTCACGCCGCTCGGATCGCTCCAGGAAGCGATCGCCACATTTGCCACCATGAAAGGCGGCGATGGCAGACCGCTCGTCAAGGGACTGGTGAAATACCAGCCCTCGTTCTGGGACCACGCCAAACAGCGGCGCGTCGATCTCTACTACCATTCATGGATCGCGGCCAATTTCGCCGCGCAGGAGGATCTGCTTCCGGTCACACCCGACATCCTGGCTCACAAGACCGAGGTGCTGAGCGGACGGGATCATTGGATTGAGGATTCGCGAATGGCCGGTTGGGCGACGATGTTTGTCGAGATTCGAACCACTCCCGAGGGCCTGAGGATCACCGCCACTTCCAGCCTGCCGCCCCCGGATGTTGCGAGGAGATCCTATGCCTTCCGGAATGTCCGGCTCGACCTTGCGGCCACTCCGAAAGTCGAAGTGGTGGTCAGCGATCTCACCCCCGGTGGTTGCTGGAGCCTCGAGATCAACATGGGTTCCGCCGTGAAGACTTTCGAGAACCGCACGGCCACCAAGGTACCAGGCCTAACAGAAGTGAAAGGCGCGGGCACATTCGTGGTCGATCTGGCGGCCTCGGGATTGTTTCGGCCGACCTCGGGACGCGCCCAGTTGCGGATCCACCCGGTCGCCCCAGGGCACTTTGTTACGGTGAAGTCGGTGCGGTTTCTCGGCGCGGACGGCCAATTGCCCCGCACGCCGCCCAAGCTCCCGCCGCAGGACGAATTCAGGCTTCTCGAAATCAAGCGAGACCTCACGACCAACCCTCCCTACGCCGAGGACGAGGAAAGCGCCTGCGCCTGGTCTTTAGAAAACCAGCGTCCGTTGTGTGATCCGGGGGCCTTCGCTTCGTTCGCCGGAGGATCGTGGGTCCTCCAGGGGCTCGACCACGCGATTTCCCGCAGGATCTATCTGTTCTATCAGGACAAGGAACCCTTCAGCAAGAATCCCTATCCCAACCTGGACAAGATCCTCTCCACCCTGAAACCGCCGCGCCTCGTCATCGGATGGCTTGCGGGCGAGGATTATTCCTGCGCCAAGCTCGGGCAATATGGCGCTCGCTACGCGGGCGGCGCCGGGCCGGAGAACCTGTCGTTCTGGCGCTGGGTGCCGCTGGCGAATCCCGGGCGGCCGCTGCCCTTTCCCCAGACCCGCCAGGTGGCCCGACTCGAGAACAAGGTCTATGTGAATTTCAGTTGGGCCTCGGCGGACGCATTCCAGATCAGCTACTCGATGATGAACGGCTTCTGGGACGATCCGAACCGGGGCAAGGTTCCGATCACCTGGGGATTCAATCCCCTGATCGCCGAGTTCGCGCCAGCGATCCCAGAATTCTTCGCGCGAACCGCCACCCCGATGGATTCCTTCTGGGCGTTCACGGCCGGATACACCCATCCCTCCGCCATGTCGCCGGAGCATCTCGATTTCTACGCCGAGGACACACGAAACCTGATCGCCAAACTCGGCCTGACGCCGGCGGTCGATTACTGGGATTGCGCCGGCTTCTTCTCGCGCGTCCACGAAGCACTCGGAGACAAGATCAAACCAAATCCGGTGCGATTGATCAGCCTGTTGCCAAACCCATCCGGATCATCGGAAACATTCTGGCTGGAAAACGGATGCCCGGTCGTGCGTCTCGACCGCGGGCTTTTCTCGGTTTGGGAAGACGATGCGGTGACCACCCCGGAGAAACTGGCGACGGCGATCCAGGCGGCGGCCGCCAAGCATCCTGAACGCGGTCCGCAGTTCCTCACCATCAACTGCCGCTTCTCTCCGACCTTCGCGAAAGCCGTGGTCCCGCTCCTGCCGCAGAATTTCGCGGTCGTCGGCATGCCGGACTTCGTCGCCCTGGCCGAGGAGGCGGGCGGACTCTCGGTTAGCCCGGATTCGGATGGAGTCGGCTCCAATGACCGGATCAAGGTGCGGGTGCGCCTCCACAACGCCTCCGGTGCGACCGGCCAACCTGGCCGGACCACTTGGACCCTGCCGGACGGGTGGACTTCGCTGCCGACCGATTGGGCGCACGAGTCCATGGCGGAAGGTTCGTCGCGGGATATCGTCGTGACCTTGATCCCACCGGGGAAAATGCCCACGGGGGAAGTCCGGATCACCTTCCGGGATTCCCGATTTGCCTGGGATCGCCAGATCGCCTTACGAACATTCCCGGACGGTCGCACCGTGACGGACTGCGAGTCCGTCGAGGGGTGGACCGTGGCGGACGGAAGCACCTGCGCGATGGATCGCGGGCTGATTAGGATCCTGCCGAAAACGGTCCTGAAACGGCACGATTCCTTCAACGGCATCCGCCTGGATGGCAACGGCAGCGCCACCCACCCCATCGGCGCGGTCGATTTCGACCGCGGGCCCTTGCTCAAAATCTCCATTCCCGACCAAGACAGCAGCTCGACCCGGATTTCCGTAAGCGACGAAACGGGAACGACCAAAGACTGCGGAACCGTAGGCGGACCGGGCGTATCCACAATCGACCTGAAGCAGAAAACCGGCTGGAGCGGGGAAAAGCGGCTCGTTCTCCATCTCCATCCCGCGACCAACCATGGGGAAATTGTGAGACTGAGGAGCGTGAAGCTTTGCTATCAGAGCCCACAGGGAGAATAGCATGGGCCAGTTGAACCTTCAATCTGTAGTTCATCTGCGAATTGAAGATGTTATTCGTTATAAGTTATTGGTTATTAGTTCGTTAAGAAATATCTTCCGAATTCGTCCGCTTCACCTGTCGGGTGATACCGGGGGCGCGAAAGAATCCCCTGGGACCGATGCAAAAGCCCTTTTAACCAAAAACAATTAACCAATAACATCCTGGAATCCGCAGTTTGAACTGCGGATTCCAGGATAAAGTGCCCAATTTGAATTTTCCAGTTGACATTGAAAATAAATTGCTTATTTAACGCAAATAAATTTCGCAACCACAGCCCTCTCAATGAACCGGATTTCCAGCGATACCCTGAACGAAGCTCTGTCCGCTCTCGGCGCTTTTCTTGAAGAAGCCAAGGCGGAGCCGGAGAGCTTTGTGCTCATCGGAGGCTCCGCGTTGCTGGCTCTGGGCTTGATTACACGGACCACCCGGGACGCGGACATCATGGCCGGAGTGGATTTGCACGAGGGGCTTGTCGATCCACGCCCCATGTCGGACGCCCTGCGCGCCGCAGCGCTCCGCGTGGCGAGGGAATATGATCTCGACGAGAACTGGCTCAATACCGGTCCTGCCGACCAATTGCTCGCCGGGTTGCCTGAGGGCTTTCTGGAACGCCTCACGCCGCGAACTTTCGGCCCCCGGCTCACCATTCATTTGCCCGACCGCTACGACCTCATCCACCTCAAACTCTTTGCTGCCGTGGACCAGGGCATGGGTCGGCATGTCACCGATCTCTCCGCACTCTCTCCCACCGATCCCGAATTGCTTGCCGCCGCCCGGTGGGTGCTCACCCAGGATGGGGGCGAAGTCTTCCCCGCCATCGTCCGCGACGCTTTGAAACAAATGGGCTATGAACGAATCGCTCACCAACTTTAGAAAACGCACCCTCGACGCGGCGCTCGATCTCCTGTGGCGGCAGTGGTGCAGCCTCGGGGTGGCGGGCCATTCGCGTCCGGCGGAGTCCGGCACCATCATTGATCCGGAGGCGCTGCTTCTCGCCACCACCTGCATCGGAAAAAACGATCCCCGGCTTTTCGATGAATGCCTCGACTGGCTCTCACAGCACGCGCCCCGGCTTCACCTGCAACGCCTCAAAACCCTGCATGCGGACACCGGTCTCGGCGATCCCGTGATCCTAGCAGCCATCGCCGATTGGTTGTTCAGCCAGGGAGGCCAGGCAAAATGGAAGGACTTCACCAAAACGGCCGCCCATCGGGCCGATCCCGTTCCGCTCTTTGGCAACGCCATTCCGTCCGATCCCGATCCCATCTTCGCCAAGCGCGGCATTCTCCGCCCCCCTATCCGCACACGGGGCATGAGCCGCCCGCCCAATCCCACGCTGCCGCCCAATCTGCTGTTCTCGCTGCGTGCCTTGATCGGCACCAGCGCCCGCGCCGAAGTCATCCTCTGCCTTGCCACCGGCCCCGCCGCAAATCCATCGGAAATCGCCCGACTCACCGGTTACAAAGCCCGCACCATGCAGCTCCTGCTTCAGGAAATGGCACTCTCCGGCCATGTGCTCACCGGTGAGGCCGCCCTCCGCACCTCGGGAAAATCCGGACGCGGCAGTTCCCGCCGTTACCACCTCAAAGCCGCCGATTGGCAATTCCTCACCGACGGCGCTCCGCTCCCACGCTGGATCTCGTGGCCTCCGCTCTGGTCGCTCGTCCAGACCTTGCTCTATGTCCTGCCCGCACCCGGCCAAGAGGGAAAACACCCGGCCGTGATTGCTTCCAAACTCCGCGACCGCCTCGCCACCGACGGCGAAGCCCTCGCCGCCGCCGGTTTGCTCCCACTGCTCAACCTCCGCTCCGGAGCCACGGGAACGGAACTCCTCAGTTCCCTCGAAGCCACCGTGCCCGGCCTGCTCGATTCTCTCTAACGCACCTTCTCCAATACCCATGAAGAAACGGCCTCTCTGACAGGGTGTTGAGTGGGTGGATTCTCGCCTACTCGAAGACCAAACTAACCCAATAATGCCCTGGCTCCGCATTCGCGATCCGGCTCTTCGAGTGTAGACCGCCCTTCGGAAGGCAATTGAAGAGATAAGATTGACGATTGATGATGGTTGAATTCCGATCTGACCGACTCCGCAAAGACTCCAACTCACCCCTCATTCACCCGCGTTCTCGCGAATATCGTCACTCCCCTCCCGCCGTCGGCGGGCCAGGAGACCGCCAACGCCACCAAATAGAGCAACCAGCGAGGGCGTGGGCTCCGGAACGGTTGTAGGGTGAACTTGTAGTCGAAATCGGTGGTGGTGTTCAGCACGTAGGGGCCTCCAACGGCTCGTCAAAGTCGGGCATCATCGCGACCTTACCCCGCAGGCAGCCGAAACCCTTTAGGTCGGCCGGGGCGACGGCCGCTGGGTTTACGGGCTCCATCTCTGCTTTCACTTTGATAGATCCATGCCGCCACTCCGCGGGCACCGGTAGGTGCAGCGTGCCGTCGCCAGCGGGCTTTTCAAACCAAGTTCATAACAACCACGGTGTATCGATTGTGTATCTTCGAAATCTTTTGATTCCCGTTGCGATTGAGATCAAAAACGACCCCACGCTACTAAATTCTCTCCAGAAGCTTGCTGATGGACGCGGTGCGTATGCGCACAAAGGGAGAACCAAGTCAGTCTTAGCACCGGAAGACGCCAAGAAATTTGTGACTGATGTCCTTGCGCTTTGCGAGGATCTAAAAAACAAGGCTTTGGCCAACATTCTTTGATTTAATGGATCGAATGTGGGTGTTCACCAAACGCGCAAGCAAAAGGGGCCACACGGCGAGCCCCCCGCTTTTTTTGGTTGGACAACGAATTGAGGCCTGTACCAACACAAGATCATGAGAAACCTCCAGAGTTACGTTGACGAGGAGTATCGGAAAGCCCCGGAGGAAGCGATGCGGCTCACCCAGGCGGCGGCTTCGTCCAAGGTCTTGGGGCGCAGGTTGCGGGCCTCGGTGAAAACGGGCTCGCCTTCCTGCCATTGGCGCAGGCCGTGGCGGGTGAGGTGTTTGAGGTAGTCCTTGCGAACCTCGTCGATACTGGAGCGGGCGACATTGGTCAGATTCATTTCCAGCTTCTTGCTGGTGGCGCTGTCCTCGCTGCCCTCCGCGATATTCTGGTAGCCGCTCCGGGCCGCCTGGACCATCTGGTCGTGATGGCGGTCGGACTTGGGCACATAGCGGGCGCAGAAGCGGCAGGTGAAGTCATAGAGCAACTCCGCCACTTGGTAGGCTTTCAGATTCCGGTAGCCACTGTGCTGCCCATACACCCGCCCCGCCGCCGGCGATGACATCGCCTTGCCCGGGTCCGGCTCCGGCCCATCCGGCCCATCCGGCCCATCCGGCCCATCCGGCCCATCCGGCCCATCCGGCCCATCCGGCCCATCCGGCCCATCCGGCCCATCCGGCCCATCCGGTCGGTTCCGTCCGTTTTGTCCGTTTTGTCCGTTCTTCTCCTTCATCCCGCGCGGTCCGTTTCAGGTTCAATCCGCCATCCTCTCACCGGCCAGTCCGCCCCTTCATCATCTCCAGGTTCGCCTCCGCAAAGGCCTTGCCCATGAGGGCGAAGGTTTTGGCGCAGCCGAGGTAGTGGTAGCCGGCGTTGGACGCGCCGCGGGTCCACTTGGCGGCTTCCTCGGGGCTGATGAGTTCGGCTTCGTATTTTTTCAGGTATTCCTTCTGTTGGGCCTCGTCCATCGAGCCGTCCTTGTTCGGGCTGTTCTTGTCCTTGACCCGGAGCAGGTGGGCCATCTGGTTCAGCTTGGCGCGTTTTTCGTCGATGGCGGCGAGTTCCTCCGCCCAGAACGGCGCGGTTTCCACGGCGGCGACATTGCCCTTGAATTCCGGCAGCGACGCGGGAGCGGCCATCGCTTTGCGGAAGGCAACCGTGCCCTCCTTCGCATCGAGGCCGTCCACGCCGAGCACGCCGATGACGAAGGGCATTTTGGGTGCCTTGAGATCCTTGCGCACATCGCGGATGAAATCGGCCATCCACTCGCTGTATTTCGAGTAGTCGCGGGTCTTGCCATCCGGACCGTTTGGATAGGTTCCGCCGTCCACGAGGTCATTGAAACCCTGGAACCAGACGAAGCCGGAGATTTCATAGCCATCCGCGGGATTGTAGGCCGGGCAAACGCGTTTGGGATCGGCCAGCACGCTTTTCACATGGTCGATCATGAACCGATAGAAGCGGCCGCATTCCTTCGCCTTTTTGGCTTTCTCCGCCTCGATGTCCTTGCCCTGCTTTTTCATCTGCTCGAGCTGCGCCTCGCTGAACTCGTAGGGCCCGGCGCTGGGCGGGCGGAATTCGGTGTTCAGGCTGCGGCCGCCCCATGCGGTCTTGATGAGCAGGACCGGCTCCTTGAGCGCGGCATCCATCGTCAGGCCGAAGGTGAACTCGGGACCGATCTTGCCGCCGTCCTTCGTGGGTTGGTCGCCCCTCGCGCCGAAGCCCGCGGTGAGCTTGCCGGTGCCCTCGCCGTTGGCATTGCCCTCGTAGTGACCGGTTAGGTAGGAGATCCAGGTGTGGTCGGCCACGGCCGGCTTGCCGTCCGCACCCCGCATCATCTTGAGCAGCGGCGCGGTGGCGGGATCGTCGCCGATGTAGTCGAAGGTCTCGACCCGCGCGTGGCCCTCCATGTTCGACTGCCCGGCGAGGATGAAGACCTTGAGCGGTTTTGCCTCCAGGCCGACGGTGGCGAGCAGCAGAGATGCTAGAAGGGCGGTGGTGGATTTCATGGTGGGAGGCTGTGCTAGGGCTGGGGGTGATGTCAAGGTGGGGTTTTTGGGGAACGGACGGTTGGAATGGACGGACATGATGGCCGGTGATTAGGGTGGGCCGGGGGGCTTTTGGGTGCGGGCGCGGTAGAGGCGTTCGGTGGTATTCCAGGAGTCTTTGGAATGGGGAAGATGTTTGCGTTAGGTCAAATTCTTTGTCTTGTGTCTTGCCTTCTTGGGTCTGAGGCGCAGCCTCGCTTGCCTACCTGTTGAACCCCTCATGGTTCATGAATTCCCAGATGCGCCCCATCCAGGTGTGGCTGCCGGTCTCCGGGGCAGCCGTCCTTTGGAAACAGTGGTCGCGTTTTGCCAGCGTGTGGAGGTCGGACTGGATTCCCATCCGGCGAAGCTGCTCCCAACATTTCACCGAATTCATCGCCGCCCAACCGTCCGCATCGCCGTGGATGAACAGGATCGGACAGGTCGCGAGGTCAAACGAGAACTCGGGAACGAGCCTGGCGTCGTCCTCGTTGCCGCCCTTGGCGTTATTGGAATCCGCGCCGTCGGTGAGCGCGTAGGCCGGATAGATCGCGACCGCCCAGCTCACATTGCAGGGCAGCTTGTCGAGATCGTCGATCGGCGCGTAGGCACGGCGTTTCGAGCTGGTCGCGCCCATGAGTGTCAGGTGGCCGCCCGCCGAGGAACCCATGATGCCGATGCGGTCGGGATCGAGCCCTTTCGCGGCAGCCTCGCTGCGGACGATCCGGATGGCGCGCTGCAGGTCCTGCCACGCCGTCGTGTGCTTGGCCAGTCCGCCCTGCGGACGCGGCGTGCGGTATTTCACCGTCACCACCGTCATGCCCTTTTGATTCAGGAAACGCCGTGCCGGCGCGACTTCGAATCCGTCCGGGTCGTTGCCATTGTAGGCTCCGCCCGAGTAGATGATCTGGATTGCCTTCGTTTTGAGTTCCTTCGGCATGTGCCACTCGAGATACGGCTGGCACTGGTTCGGCTGCGCATCCGGCATTTTGCCTTCCGGCCAGAGCGGTTGCTTGCGGTATTCGCCGCGCGCGTCGTCGTTCGGATAGCGGGCCATCAAATCCTCTTCCGCGCCGAGGCGCCCGTCGAAGTTCATCTGGCGGAGAAACTCGGGGACACGGTCGAGCCAGTGGTCGTAGGCGGTGCCATCCTCGCCCTTGGCCGGGTCGCCCATGAAACCGTGGGGACGGTCCGCGAAGAGATGGATCTCGGCCGGGATTTTCATCCGACGGAGCTGGCGGTAGATCTGCGTGGAACCATTCGGCGAATAGGCGTCCGCCCCGCCGTGGAAGAGGGCCATCGGACAGGTCTTCGCGTCGAACTTGAACGCATCCGTGAGCTTGGCATCGATCGCGTCGCCGTCGCGGGTGTTAGGGCCGGCGAGTCCGTCGGTTAGCGCGTAGGCGGTATAGATTGGCACCGCCCAGTTGATATGGCACGGAAGCCGGTCGAGTTCGTCGAGCGCCCCGTAGGCCGGCGTGAGTGAACTGGTCCCGAGCAGGACCGTGAGGTGCGACCCCGCGGAAAATCCGAACGCGCCGATCTTCTCCGGGTCGAACCCGCGTTTTTGCGCCTCGCTGCGGACGAGCCGGACGGCGCGCTGGCCGTCCTCCCACGCGCTCTGATAGATCGGCAGTCCCTGGGGGCGCGGCGTCCGGTAGGTGAGGCTCACGCAAACGAAGCCCAGCCCGGTCAGCCTTTGCGCGACCCGGTCGATCCACACCCCGTCGCAGCAATTCTGATAGGCGCCGCCGGAAATGAGCAACATGCATCCGCCGTTTTTCTGTGCGGGGGCCTCATACCAGTCGAGATACGGCATGGCATGCTCCGCCGCCTTGAATCCCGGTGCCTTCACCTCCTCGGTGGTGGCCGCGATTTGTTGGGCCTGGAAATCCGGAATCTTTCCCTCCGGCCACAACCCGACCCGCTCCCCGGCGCATGCCAGAGCGGTGGCCAGAGCACACAAACTAACAATCAGTGTCTTTTTCATGATATAGATTTCTACTTCTTCATCTGACCGAGAACCTTGATCCGCTCGAGGATATCAACGGCACATTTTGCTTCCTCGGTGCGGCGGTGGTCGCAGCGTGCCGCCGCTTCCTCCTTGATGGATCTTTCTTTGGCGCGATCCACCAGGCCGATCTCCGGGTCCTCGCTTTCGGGCCAGTTCCAGGTGTCGGTGCGGAAGCTCGGAAACGGCTGCGACTGTTGGCCGGCGATCTTGAGGTTGCCCATCGGGCTGGTCGCCCAGCCGTAGCGGACGGCGACGGGCTTCTTCACGAGCGGGCTCCAGACATGGATGATCGTGGGATCGATCTTCCAGCGGGATCCATCTTGGGTGGACCGATAGCGGGCGTGGGCCATGTAGAACTTGCCGTCCTCGCCGGCGATCGAGAACCCGCGGGGGATGCTGTCCATATCGTCGGGCAACACCTTCTGGCTGAACGTGAGGATCATCTCATCGCCCTGCGGCTCCGCCGAGACGGGCGATGCGGCTTCCCAGCGGATACCTTTCTGGCCGTAGATTTTGGCAAGCGCCCAGCGCGCGGCCCGCTCGCCGTGCTCGCGTTTTTTTGAGGGATGCAGACCGGGAACCTGCACATCGTAGGCCGGCAGGAAGGCGGTGTTCACCGGGTCCCCGACATCGGCCAGGCCGAGGCGTTGGGCTTCGCGGATGAACGGGGCACCGGCGAAGGATTCCGCCTCGAAATTGTCCTCGTTCTGCGTGTCCCCGCCGGCGCAGAAACCGATCACGCCCACGGGAAGCTTGGGATCCTTGAAATCGTCGCGCCAGCCTTCGACCATGAGTTTCATGAGCACCCGGTAGCGCTGCGGGCGGCAAACCTGCATCATGGCATTGTTGAAGCCCTGGTGGAAAAGGACACCCTTGATGTTGTAGCCCTTGAACACGCCGAACATCCCGTGGTGCACGCTGCCCATGTCGCTGGCGCTCATGCCAGGGATGTTCCATGAGGTCAGGTTGTCGCCGTTCACCGGTTTCTTGGGCCATTTGTCTTCCGGCAGCCCCTTGGACTTCGCTCTCGCGAGCTGGTTGTTCCAGACCTGCAGGGACAAAGCTTCCCTATCAAAGGCCGCGATCTTCTGCTTCACGGATTCCGCATAGCTCTTGGCTAACGGATGGTCATCGAACTTGTGGCTGGGAACGATCGCCTCGATCGAGGCGCCGCCGCGGGCGCTCTTGATCAGGCCGATGGGAATGCCCAGCGCCCTCTGGAGCCGGGCGCCGAAGATGTAGCCGATGGCGGAAAAGTCGCGGGATGTCTCCGGGCTGGACACTGCCCATCCCTTGGTGGCGATCTTCTCCGCCGGGATGTCATCCTGCGGCGCGGACTGCTCGTTCGGATCGATGGAGAAGAGGCGCAGCAACGGGAGATTCGACTGGGCGATCTCGATGTCGGCATGCTGGATTTTTCCAAGGCCGAATGCCATGTTGCTCTGACCAGTCATCACCCACACATCGCCGACGACGATGTTGGACATTTCCACCTTCTCGCTGCCGGTGGTGACGACCATGGTTTGCGGATCCGCGCTGGCCGCGCGCGCCGGAAAAGTCACCTCCCAGCGCCCCTTGTCACCGGCGGCTTTGGCCTCGGCCTTGTCCTTGCCTAGCAGAACCGAGACCGGCTTGCCGGGCTCCGCCCATCCCCAAACGACGATCGGCTTGTCGCGCTGGAGAACCATGTTGCTGGCGAAGATGCCGTGCACCTTGAGTTTGGCGGGGGCGTCCAGGGCGGGACAAACGGGCGTCAGGAACGCGGTGACGATGATGACTGCCAGAGAGTGGAGTTTGGAAATGCTCGCCATATGGGACGGTACTATGCGCACCATGGCCGACGTCAAGGCTTTTGAGGCCTTCGCGCGTCAGTCCCGGCCCCGGTTTCCCGCAGGAACCCGAAATCCAAAGTTCAGGGTAGTTTGGACGCTCGATTTACCACTGAGAGACTGGGATCCACTCAGAAAACTGATTTTTTGGAGGGAATTGGGAATGCACCGATTGATGAATGGGAAGGATTTCCCCAACATCAAAAATCACTTCAGTGGAAAAAATGGATGCACGGGTCATGACAACTTAGGATTTCGGGATGAACGGAAACCGACCGCGATTCCGGGTCATGGGGCGATTCTTGTCCGCATCCATCCATTGACGGTCGGGCCGGCCCTGTGTCAGGCATTGCGCGTTCAAGCGAACCGCACCCGAATTCAACCAATATCATCATGAAGCCCACCGCCTCACTCCTGCTCCTAACCAGCCTGGCACCGCTCTCCGCACAGGACCTGCTGAACCCGCTGATCGTGACCGCCACCCGGTCCGAGGACGAAAACGTTCCCTATTCGGTCGCGAAGATCACGGCCGAGACGATGCGGAACGAAGGCCGCCGGACGCTGCCGGAAGCGTTGGAATTCGTTCCAGGGGTGCTCGTGCAGAAGACCACCCAAGGCCACGGCTCGCCGTTCATCCGCGGGTTCACCGGCAGACAGAACCTGCTGCTGGTGGATGGGGTGCGAATGAACAACTCCGTCTGGCGCGGCGGCCCGGTCCAATATTGGAACACCGTCGATCCCTATTCTCTCGACCATCTGGAACTGGTCAAAAGCCAGGGGTCCGTCATTTTCGGATCCGACGCCATCGGTGGCACGCTCAACGCGTTCACCCGTTCCTCCAATTTCGAGAACGAAACGGACGGCGCGGTATTCACCCACGGTTCCGCCTACTACGAATATCGTAGCAACGGCGACGACAGCAACATCGGCCACATCGAGGGAAGCGCCGGCGTCGGCGGAAAATGGGGCCTCCACGTGGGCATCAGCGCGAAGGACTTCGGCGATATCCACGATTCGTCCGTCGGCACCATGCGCGGCACCGGTTACGAAGAGAGCGCCATCGACCTTCGCTACGACATGCTCCTCGCTCCAGGCACCACGCTCACCTTCGCCAGCCAATACGTCAATCAGGACGACATTTCGCGCTGGCACCGTACCCTGAACAACACCGGTTGGATCCACGGCGACCACATCGCCGCCGCAGGATCCTGGGTGGCAGACGATTACGACCAGGAGCGCTCCCTCACCTATCTGCGCGTCGTTCAGGAAAACCCGCAAGCCGGCGCGTGGCTGAAGAAATGGTCCGCGACCCTTTCCTATCAAACCACCGCCGACAGCGAACTCCAGGACCGCCGCAACTCACCGACCGGCGCCCTGAGTTCCTCCGCCTATCAGCAACTCGGCGACACCACCGTGGACACCTACGGCGTGGACGTTTCCTTCGAATCCCCGGTGGGTCCCGGCACGCTGGTTTACGGGGTTGACTACTATCACGACGAAGTCAACAGCAGCGCCGCGCGCAACACCGGCGCCGGAATGGTCAACCGCCCAGCCTCGCGGCCTATCGCCGACGATTCCAGTTATGATTTGCTGGGGGTTTTCGGAAACTACACGTGGTCGCCCGCCTCGCGCTGGGAGGTTTCGGCCGGAGGACGTTTCACCTACGCCGGAGCCGAATGGGGCGCCTACCGCCCGAGCGGCGGCAGCACCGATATTTCCGGCGACAACTCGTGGACCGATTTTTCCGCGGCCCTCCGTGTCAGTTATGAAATCCGCAAGGATTGGCTCGCGTGGTTCAGCGCCTCCCAAAGCTTCCGCGCCCCCAACCTCGCCGACCTTACCGGCAACACGGCCTCGCTGAGCGGCCTCGACAGCCATGGCTCGCCCGACGTCGATCCGGAGAAATTCCTCACCTTCGAACTCGGCACCCGCGGCAAGGTTCGCGATGACCTGCAAGTCCAGGCCGCCGTGTTCAACACCTTCAGCACCGACGGCGCCATCTCGTCCTACACCTCCGGATCCAACACCTATGTGGTCAATGGCGAGGACAGTTGGATCTACGGGGTGGAAGCCGAGGCGGTCTGGAGCATTTCCGACACCTGGTCGCTCAATGCCTTCGCCGCATGGCAGGAGGGCAAGACCGACGTCGCCCAACGCACGCCCAGCGAGCGCTGGATGCCGCGCCAGCTTCCCTTCACCGCCTCCGCCGCGCTGCGCTACACCACTCCCGGCGGCGCATGGTGGGTCGAAGGCCGTCTGACCGGAGCCGTGGATGCCGATCGCATCTATCCGGCCGATCAGGCGTCCGACAACCAGCGGATCCCGACCAACGGAAATCCGTCCTATCTGATTCCCTCGCTCTATGCCGGCTGGAAAGCCACCGACTACCTCGATCTAACCCTCGGCCTCGAGAATCTCAGCGACTCCGATTACCGCAACCTGGGTTCCGGCAACAACCAACCGGGCTTCGGCGCGATCGTGGGCGCAAGACTGAAGTGGTGAACGGAACCCCGAAGGGCCCGCGCATCACTTCGCGAGGCAGGTGAGCTTGCCGGCGGTGCGGATGAAGATCCGGCCGCTGGCCACGGCGATGGTGGCGCAGGCCGGACCGTCGTCGTAGTTGGAACGCGAGAGGATCTTCGGATCGCGCCCGGCGGACGTGACCACCACCTCGCCCTTCTCGCTCATCAGATAGATCCGGTTGTCGGCGCCGGTGGGCGACGCCCGCCAGGCTCCGCCCTTGGCGATCTCGCAGCGGCCGACTTCTTTGCCGCTGGCGGGATCGACGACCAGCAGGAAGATTCCGGGACTGCTTTTGCTCCGGCGGCTCCAGGGGTCGTTTTTGTCGCTTTGCAAAACATAGATCAAATTTTGATAGAAAAGCGGCGTTCCCGAGTCACTGGTGCGTTCGTCATAAACCCATGCGGCCGCCGAGGGTTCCAGATTTCCCTTGGCACCCGGTTTGAACGCCCACAACGGACCGCCGCGCGGAAGGGACGCCACGATCACATCCCCGGCCACCACCGGCGACGGAATGAGCCGCCAGATCCGTTCGCGATCCGGGTTGTAGTCGCAGCGCCAAAGCTCCGCACCGGTGGCCGGATCGTGTCCGCTCACACAATCGCCGCCCTGAAGCAGCAGCTCGGCACGGCCGGGGCCGTCCAACGCCACTGGCGTGGTGTAGGCTTCGCGGGATTCATCGACCGCCTCGCACTTGCGGACATGTTTCCACTTTTCCTTGCCGGTAGCGGGATCCAGGGCGATCACCAGCGGCTCCAACGGACCCGCGATGCCCGGTTCGCCCGAGTAAGGCGAATCACGCCGCAAAAACTGCACGAACAGGGAGTCCTTCCACAGCAGCGGGCTGGAACTATAACCGAATTTGGTACACAGATTGCCGTGCTCGGCGGCGAGCGGCTTCTCCCACAGCGGCTTGCCGTCGCGGTCGAGCGCGACGAGCACCCCGCTTCCTAGCAAAAACCACACCGATTTTCCATCGCTGACCGGCGACGGCGTGGCGCCGTTGTTCTGCGGAGCCTTGATATCGTCGCCGATGCGCTTGCGCCAGCGGACTTCGCCCGTGGCGGCGTCCAGGCAGATGGCGAGCACTCCCTTGGATGCCCGGTCAACGGCGGTTAGAAACACCCGGTCGCCGACGATCGATGGCGTGGCATGTCCGGCGCCAGGCAGTTCGACCGACCATTTCGCAGACGCGGGATCGCAGTTTTCGGGCAGGTTCTGCTCCGGCGACGAACCGTTGCCCGCGGGTCCGCGCCATTGCGGCCAATCGGCGGCCATCAGCGCGAACGGCATCTGCAACATGATCCCCAACAGTCCGGCGGCGATTTTCATCACCTGAAGACGGAAGCAGGCCGGCGGGTCTTTCGGAAATCGGTCACCGGAGACGCGGCCGAAACAACGCCCGCCGGAGGGGCGGCGGAGGCAATCGGCGGCGCTGTGTTGTTGGACAAACGGCCGGCTTTCGCGCGCCGGCGCGCGGACCCCGACGCCATGCCGTACGCGGCGCGGTCCGGCGGACAGGGCGTGTTGGTTAGAGATCCTGTTCTATCGCCTTCAGGGTCAGGAAAAGGTCCTTCCACTTCTGCTGGCGGGGTTCAAGTTCGGATTGGGCCGCCACCAGATGCCTGCGGATCGGCGCGAGGGTTTCCAGATACTCCTGGAAGACCACCCGCAGCGCCTCCTCGTAGTCGGACTTCAACGTCGAGGCGAACCCGCCACAGGTGTCCAGCATCCGCTCTTGGAAATCCGCGACCACCCGACGCCGCGCGAGCCACGCGACCAACAGACCGGCGAGAAAGAACGCGCCAGCCGCGCCGAGCAACCCGAACGGCACCCACGGAACGGCCAGCGCTCCACAAACACCCGCCGCGGTCACCAGCAGCAGCGTGACAAACACGAATGACTTCAGCGCGTGATTGCGCAGCAGCAGGTCCTTTCCGAGTTGGTTCCGCACTTTCAGATTCCCGATCCCCTCGCGGGCCACGCGGCCCACACGCTCGACAAACCAAGCCCTCGCCCGTTCCAAGCCCTCTTCGCAGCCCGCGCCCTCACCCAACTCCACCCCCATCTGATCCCGCACCCGCCGGTCCAGCTCCGCTCGATGCCCCCGGCAAACCGCCACCACCTCATCGCCGTCCTGCTTGGCCACGGCCTCCACCGTGGATTTCATCCGCTCGATGAATTCCGCCTCCACCGCCTGGCTGGTTTGATCGCCCACCAGCACCCGAAACAAAGATCGGAAAACCCCGAGCCGACGACGCAGAAACCTCGCCACGCCCACCGATTCCAATTGGAACACCTCCGCCACGCTCTTCAGATGCTGCGGCAGGCGCCCGATGAAATGTTCGCGCAACCGCACGATTTCGCCCTCCACCTCCTGCAGGAACGCCCCGTGCTGACGCATCCCTCTGCCCTGCGCGTCAAGCCGATCCTCGATCAGCCGCAGCGCGCCGGCCGCTTGGCCGCGCCATTTGCCAAGCAGCTCGACCCGACCCGGAGTGGTGAAGACCCGTTGCGATAGAAAGGCCTCCAGCGCCAGATACCCACTAGAAACCATTCGGTCGGTATTTTTCTCTCCGGCGTGCTTCGCATCGTAGGCCAACTTGGCGGAAACCGTGAAAACCGGCAGTTCCCGGCCGACCCGTTTGACCGCGAGGTCTTTCAGATGCCCTTGGATGACCCCCAGATCCGCCGCGTCCGCGCGGTCGCATTGCTGAACGATGAGGATCACCCGATCCAGGGCTTCCGGAGGAAGGCGCGAAATCAGGTTCCAAGCGGGCGCGCCCCACGGATTGTTGACGGGGACGACGACGAAAAGCGCGTCTGCGGCACCCACCAAGCGCTCGGCGATCCGGCTGGCCTCGGTCGGGGCCGCCTGGAGGCCTGGAGTGTCGATCAGGTTGAAGTCCTTGAGCAGCGGGATCGGCCGATAGGCTTCGCGGAGCAACGGCGTGACCTCGGTGTCGCTCGCAGGATCACCGAAGCGATACCAAACCACCCGGTCGGTTTCCGGGAGGTTGCTCATCGGACAGATGAGTTCCCCGAACAGCCCGTTGAAGAAAGCCGACTTTCCGGCGTTGGTTTCGCCGCAGACGACGAAGAGAAACGGCGGGCCGAGCGCCCCTCCGGGTTCGCGGGTAGGCAGGGCCTCTGCGAGTTGCGTTCCGGTTTCGACGCCGAGTGCCTCGGTAGCGGTGATCAGGTGGGCCAGCCGCTGGCGGTTGGTGAAATAGCGCTCGCCGAGCATCGGGAAAATCGGTGCCGGCGGGGAGCCGGCTCGGGGTGGGTTACGGGGCTGGGGCGGGAGCGGCTTGGGACGTGGCGGGAGCCGGAGCGGCTTGGGCGGTGCCGGCGTCAGTTTTCATCGCGAGCAATTGGGAGACCGTGACGAATTGGAACCCGCGCTGCAACAGACCGTCGAGCGTGGACGGCATGGCATCGACCGTAGGGGCGTGCAGGTCGTGGGAAAGCACGATGCTGCCGGCGGTGGTGTGGCTGAGAATCCGCGAGCAAACCACGCTGGGGCCGGGCCGTTTCCAATCGAGCGGGTCCACGTTCCACATGATTGTGGGATAGCCGAACTCCGCGTGTACCATTTCGCGCTGGCGCTGGAGCAGGCCGCCGTAGGGCGGGCGCAGGGTGCGCGGCTGGATCCCGGCGGCGCGGCCGACCGCGTCCCGGCAACGGGCGAGATCTTCCCGGATTTCCGAGTCGCTCAGTTTCGAAAGCAGCCGGTGGGTGTAGCTGTGGTTGCCGATTTCATGGCCCTCGGCCACGCAGCGGCGGACGATTTGCGGATAGAGGTCCACATTGCGGCCGATCACATAAAAGGTCGCCTTGATGTTGCGGGCGCGGAGGATATCGAGCAACCGCGGCGTGTTGCTCGGGTGCGGTCCGTCGTCGAAGGTCATCGCGATATATTTGCCGCTCACCGGGACGCGGGAGAACGAGAGGCCGCCCTTGCCGGAAAAATCGGCGGAGAACGACATATCCGGATTGCGCGGAACCGGGCCGCGCACCTGGGGCGTGCGGTAGGCCGTGTTGCGGGCGGTCTTCACCGGTGCCGCGGAGGCGGGCACGGAGGAAGAAGACGAAGGCGGCATGTCCGGACGGCAGCTTCCGAGGGTGGCACCAAGGAAGATGAGGCCGAGAGCGGAGCAAAGGGGCTTCATGTGACGGAGGAGGGCGTTGCGCATGGGCGGGAGGCCGCTACCATCGCCGAAAAATCCCGCTTGTCACGCGTGGATTCCGGATTTTTTCCGGAGTTCACGGTTTTTCAACCTTCAGCCTCATGAACCTGCGGGGATTGGAAGTGATCGGCACGTTGTCGCGGACGGTCATCAGACGGTAGGTGCCAAAATCGGTCATCCCGACAAACACCGAACCTGTCGTCCAATTCACCAGATCGCTCCCGAGTTGGACGGAGTAGTTCATGTCGGTGGCCTTCGGGTTGAGCCGGTAGGTCATCGTCAGATAGCCGTCATGCTTGCCGGAAAACGGACCGAGGTGCGCGTCGGCGGTCTTCGGGTCGAGCGCCTGGACATATTCCAACAGGTTTTCGAATCCATCCTTGTCGGGATCCGCGGCGTCGCCGCTCACGGCAGGGTTGGAAAGTTCGGTGGTGGTGAAATGGATCGATTTCCACACGTCATAGGGCGGAGGATCCGGCACGGTGAACCGCACCACGGAGGACGCGGACGGGATGCCGTTCACAAACACCGTAACCATCGCGTGACCCAGCGGAAACCCGGTGGTGGCGGTGGAAGTGAACGAAGTGGCCGACCAATTCGCGCCCGGCGATAGCACCCGCGTCAGGCCGCCATCGATCGAGCGCACCTGAACCACGGGACAGTTCGACGACGATTGGGACGATCCCATGCCCGTGGATCCCTCGGAAATCCCCTGGAACTTCGACCCACCGAGCGTGATGGCGGCCCAGGAAACCACGTTGGACGCGACACTTGAAATCACCGGTTGCGCGGATGAGGCGTAACCGAGCCCGGAATCGAACGACTCCGCGGTGGCCAGCGGGCCCGAGGCACCCGCGCCACCGGCGACCAACACCCGCCCGTTGGTTAGAAGCGTGGCGGTGTGAAACTCCCGCTTCGCCGCCAGCGGACCGGTGGCCTGCCAGAAACCCGCCGCCGGATGATAGAACTCGGCCGTTTCCAGCGGGCCGGACGCATTGCTCCCGCCCACCGCAAGCACGGCGCCGCCGGGCAGCAGGATCGCGCGATGCCGCGCGCGGGCGGACGACAGATTGCCGATCGCCGCCCAGGTGTTGGTGCCAGGCGAATACAGCAGCGCGGAATTCAGATAGGTGGCGCCGCTCACGCCGCCGCTCACCAGCACGCGGCCGTCGGACTCGGGAAGCAGCACCGCGGCATGATCGGTGCGGGCGCCGGTCATCGTGCCCGCGGACGTCCAATTTCCGGTGGACGGATCAAACAACTCCGCGGATGCCAATGCCGCGCCGTTTTCGCCTCCGGTGACCAGGACCTTGCCGTTGGCGAGAAGGGTCGCGGTATGCCCGGCGCGCGCGGTGGTTAGATTGCCGGTGGCGGTCCATAGCCCGGTGAGATAACTGTAGATTTCCGCGCTTGCCAGCGGACCCGATGCGTTCCGTCCGCCGGTCACCAGCACCCGACCGTCCGCCAGTAGTGTGGCGCTGTGGCGGTAACGGGCCGTGCCCATCGCGTTGGTTCCCACCCAAATGCCCAGCGACGAATCAAACAGCTCGGCACTGGCGGTGGGCACCGTGTTCTGCCCCCCGGCGACCAGCACGCGACCGGTGGTTAGAAGCGTGGCGGAGTGATCGCGGCGTGCCTCGCCCATCGGCGCCGGAACGCTCCACGAGTCGCCGCTTGACTGATAGATCGCGGCGCTGGCGTGGGTGGAGGTTCCGTCCCACCCGCCGGCCGTTAGAACCCGGCCATCGGGCAGCAGCGTCGCGGTGTGCCGGCTTCGCGCGACCGCGGGTGTCGTCGCCGTTCCCACCCATGATCCAAGCGCGGGATTGTAGGTTTCCACCGAATTCAACACCGGGTTTGATCCCTTGTAACCGCCCGCGACGACGAGGGTGCCGCTGGGCAGAAGGGTGGTCGAATGCCCAATGCGACCGGTCACCAACGTCGGCCGGATCGTGGTCCACGCGTTGGACTCCGGAATGTAGGTTTCGGTCGAGTTGAGAACGCCGAAGCCCGAATATCCCGCGACGAGCATCACCCTTCCGTTGGGAAGCAGATTCGCGGTGTGGAGATACCGGGCTTGCGTGAACGATCCGGCGGACGTCCACAACCCGGTGCCCGGATCAAACAACTCGGCGCTGCTCAGCGCGCTGGCGGATAACCCGCCTGCCAGCAACACCTTTCCGCCTGGCAGAAGTGTCGCACTGTGGGACTTCCTCGCGGTGGTCAGCGAGCCCTTCGCGGTCCACACTCCGGTGGTCGGATCATACCATTCGGTGGTTGCGGTTAGAGCAATGCCGATGGTCGTTCCTCCGGCCACGAGCACCTTGCCGTCAGCCAGCAGCGTCGCGCTGTGGTCGTAGTGCTGGATGGTCATCGTCCCGGTGGCCGCCCATGTGCCTGTGGAGGGATCGTACAACTCGGCGCTCGCCAAAAACGACGAACCGGTGACCTTTCCGCCAGCCACCAAAACCTTCCCGTTGGCAAGCAAGGTCGCCGTGTGGTTGGAACGGGCCGTTGTCATATTGCCAGCCGATGTCCAAACGCCGGTCGTGGGGTCGTACAATTCGGCGCTGGCGAGCGTCACCGCTCCCCCGCCTGCGACAAGCACTTTTCCGTTAGGCAGAAGAGTGGCCGTGTGTCCCGCACGCGCGCTGGCCATGGATCCGGTGGGCGTTGACACGCCGGTAACCGGATCATAGAGGTCCGCCGTGGCGAGTTGTTGGCCGAAGCTACCGCCCGCCAGCAGGATCTTCCCGTTATTGAGCAAAGTTGCGGTATGGTCGCGGCGCTGGCTGTAGAGCGTGTTAGGAGCGTTCACGAACGGGATGGTGTTATAAACCACCAGCGTGCCGGTCGCGCTGCCGGTGTAGTCCTGGTTGCTGATGGTGGCCACCACCGTGTAGGTTCCCGGCGCGGTTGGCGCGGTGGTGGAGCCGTTGTAGGTGACCGTCACGCTCAAGCCCGGAGGATTGGTGGTGGCGGTGACGGTTTTCGCCGTGCCGTCCACCGCCTGCGCGAGTCCGCTGAGCACCACCGAGGCAGGCGCCTTTGCCACATCCACGGCCACGCCGTTGGAGACGCCGTTCACGGTCATCGTCAGCACCACCGGACCGGCGGGAAAATTCGCGAACGAAGCCGATTGCCAGGTGGCGGCCGTCCATGCGGAGGACAACAGCGAGAGACTGCGGCCCGTCGCGGGATGATAGACCGTCACAAACGGCAGATTGGCGGCGCTGTCCTGCGTGGTGCCATTGGAAGCCGCGGATACCCCGGAAAAACCGGATCCAGTTAGAGAAACCGGTCCGCCAAGCTGCCAAGCTCCGGAAACCACCGGTTGCGGCAGCCACGCGGCCTGTGCGCCGAGCCCCACATCAAACAATCCGCAGCCCGACTGATAGACCGCACCGTTCGCACCGCCACCGATCAGGACTCTACCGTCGATCAACCGCGTGACGGAGGCGTACTTCCGGGCCACATCGAGCGATCCTGCCGGAATCCAAACACCGGTCACCGGATCATACAACTCCATCGAGGCCAACGAAGCGCCGCCCGTCGTTTCCCCTCCCGCCACCAGCACTTTTCCGGTGGAAACCAGAACCGCCCCATGCAGCGCGCGCGCTGTGGCGAGGGATCCCGCGGCGCTCCAGGTACCGGCCACCGGATCGAAAATCTCCACGCTTGATAGATAGGTCGCCCCGGATTGCCCCCCGGCCACCAGCACCCGCCCGTCGGGCAGGATGGTCGCGGTGTGGCCGGATCGCGCGGTCGTGAGGTTACCGGTATAGGTCCACGAATTCGCACCGGAATCATATAACAATGCCGTCGCCAGCGGAGCGGTGCCGCTGAGCCCGCCGGCGATCAGAACCCGCCCGTCCGCCAGCACCGTCGCCGTGTGGCCATGGCGCGCGACCGGCATCACCGCCGCCGCGGTCCACACCCCGGACGCCGGGCTGTAAAGTTCGCACCCGGTCAGCGAGGATCCTGCGGTTTGTCCGCCCGTTACCAGCACGCGACCGTCCAACAGCGGACTCGCCGCATGGCGATCCCTAACCGCATTCATCGCTCCGGTGGCGGTCCATGTGCCTGCCGTCGGATCGTAAATCTCCGTCGCCGCCAGACTCGCCGATCCGTTATTGCCGCCGGCGGCCAACAGTTTTCCGTTCTGCAACTGGGTTAGGGTGTGGAGAAATCTCGCGGTGACCATCGCGGTCCCGGCGCTGGCCGTTCCGGTGACCGGATCGAACAGCGTGGTGGAACCCATCGCCAGCCCGTTCAGACCTCCGGCGAAAAGCACCTTGCCGTCAGGCAGTAGCGCCGCCGTGTGTTGGGAGCGAGCCGCGGGCAGGCTGCCGGTCACCGAATACGTGGCCGTGGAGGGATCGAAAATCTCCGTGCTGGCGAGCGACACGCTGCCGTTCCATCCGCCGGCCACCAGCAGTTTGCCGTTTTCCAACAATGTCGCGGTATGATCCAGCCGGGCAGCCGCCAGCGCTCCCAGCGCGCTCCACGCGTTCGTCACCGGATCGTATTGCAGAGAGGCGGTCAGCGCGCCCCCGGTCGGATGGTAACCGCCCAGCACCAACACACGTCCGTTAGGCAGGAGGGTCGCGCTGTGATCGAATCTGCCGCTCGGCATCAAAGCCGCGCTGTTCCACGAGTTTCCGGTGGGATTGTAGATCTGTGCGGACGAAACCGCGGAGCTTCCCGCCTTGCCGCCCGCCACCAGCACACGCCCGTCGGTTAGAAGCGTCGCGGTGTGGAAAAACAACTGGGCCGATAGATTGCCGGCGGCGCTCCACGTTCCGGTGGTGGGGTTGTAGATTTCCGCCCTCGCGGTGCCGTTGTCCGCCGAGGTGTTTCCGCCGGCCACCAGCACCCTGCCATCCGCCAGCAGCGTGGCGCTGTGATAGGCGGTGGCGGTTGACATCGAACCGGTCGGCGTCCAGGTCCCGGCCGCGGGATCGAAAATCTCGGCCGTCGCGAGCGTGCCCGCCGAACTGTAACCGCCGGCCACCAACACCTTGCCGTTCGCGAGCAGCGTGGCGGTGAACGAATCCCGCCCGGCATTCATGTTGGGAAGCGTGGTCCACGAATCCCCGGCGGGATCGTACAAATACGCGCTGGAGAGCGAGGTCGAACCGGTTAGACCGCCCGCGACCAGCACCTTGCCGTTCCGCAGCAACACCGCCGCGTGCATGATCCGCCCCGCCGGCAGCGCGGAAGCGGCCGACCAGATGTTGGTTTTCGGCTGATAGATCTCGGCGGAGGCCAGCACCGTGCCGGTTGTCGTCCGCCCGCCGGTCACCAGCACCCGGCCGTCCGGCAGCGTGGTCATCGTGTGCGAATCCCTTCCGGTGGCCAGCGGCGCGGCCGCGCCCCAGGTCACGGCCTGCGCTCCGTTCATGCCCGCAATCCACCCGGCAAGCGCCAGCACCACCCCAAAAATACGTGTCGTTCGTTCTCGATTCATAATTCGCTGCGAGGCCGCATCCATACCCCAGCCAGCCCGGAATAGCCACCGTTTCCCGAAAAATTTGCCACAACCCACGCCGCAGCCGCCGGAATCGGTCAAGACACGCCGGTTACAATGGCGGCTATGACCTCGCAGGCACTCGACCAACGGCTCAACCGCATCCGCACTTCCAAACCCACCGACGACATCCTCGCCCAGGAGGCGGTGGCCCTCGCCGCGGAGTGGCTGGAACTCGCCCGCAAGGACATGAAGTCCGACGAACGCAAGCAATCCGCGCAGTTGGCCCGCATGATGGACGATCCCGCCGGCAAGGCGCTCACGTTCGCCATGGCCGACCAGGTTTTCCGTCCGCCCACGCACAGCCGTTCGGCCTCGCGGTTCCGCGCGCTGGTCCACGACTACGGCGTGCCGAAATACCTCGGCGCGGTCGAGCAGGTGGGCATGAAAATGGGTGCCGCCGCCTCCGCGGTGATTCCCGGCGTGGTGATGCCGGTGGTCACCGCGAAGCTCCGCGCGGAAAGCTCGTCGGTGGTCCTTCCCGGCGAGGATGAAAAACTCAAGCCGCATCTCCAGGCGCGCCGCGCGGCGGGAATGAAGATGAATCTCAATCAGTTAGGCGAGGCGATCCTCGGCGAGGAGGAGGCGGAAAACCGGATGCAGGCCGTGCTCGCCCGCATCGCCAGCCCGGAGTGCGACTATCTATCCGTCAAGATTTCCGCCATTTTCTCCCAGATCCATCTGATCGCCCATCAGGAAACGCTGGAGAAGCTCAAGGACCGCCTGCGCCGGCTCTATCGCGCGGCCATCGCCCACCCGGTGCCGGATGGCAAGGGCGGCACCCGCCCGAAGTTCATCAACCTCGACATGGAGGAATACCGCGACCTCCATCTGACCTGCGAGGTTTTCCAAACCCTGCTGGAGGAAGAGGAGTTTTTCCAACTGGAGGCGGGCATCGTGCTCCAGGCCTATCTGCCGGACGCCTGGCCGGTCCAGTTGAAGCTCAACGCCTGGGCCAAACAACGCGTCGCCCGCGGTGGCGCGGGCATCAAGATCCGCCTCGTCAAAGGCGCCAACCTCGCCATGGAAAAGGTCGAGGCCTGGATGCACGACTGGCCGCAGGCACCCTATCCGACCAAGGAGGAGGTGGACGCCAACTTCAAGCGCATGATCCACGAGGGATGCAAGCCGGACAACGCCCGCTTCGTCAAAATCGGCCTCGCCTCGCACAATCTGTTCGATCTGGCCTATGCGATGCTGCTGCGCACCCGCGAGGGAGTGGAGGACCGCGTGGAGTTCGAAATGTTGGAAGGCATGGCCAACCACCAGGCCCGCGTTGTCAACAGCGCCGCCGGCGGACTGCTGCTCTATGCGCCGGTCGTCAGCCGCGACGATTTCCACAGCGCCATCGCCTATCTGGTGCGCCGCCTCGATGAAAACACCGCCGAGGAGAATTTCCTCCGCGATCTGTTCGGCATGACCAAGGATGATCCGTCGTGGATCTCCCAGCGCGACCGTTTCCTGCGGGCCTGCGCCAAGAAGGACACCACCTTCCACGGCCCGCGCCGCACCCAGAACCGCGCCACGGAAACGCCGGTGCTGCTGGATCCTTTCGCGCCCTTCCACAACGAGGCGGACACCGATTGGGCGCTCCAGCAGAACGTCTCATGGCTGCGTTCCAAGGTGGACGCCCTGCGCGAGGCTCCGCCTGTTAGCATCCCGCTGTGCATCGGCGGGCGTCTGGAGAACGGGGAGGGCGAGGCGATCGGCCGCGACCCGTCACGCCCCGGATACGAAGCCTACCGCTACGCCCAGGCCAGCGAGGCCCAGGTCGAATGCGCCCTCCAAACCGCCGATCACGCCCGCTCCGGCTGGCTGGGCTTGGGCACCCAGGGCCGCGCCGCGCTGCTCCGCCGCTGCGCGGTGGAACTCGCCAAACGCCGCGGCGACGTCATCGCCACCATGGTGCTCGACGCCGGAAAGGCCGCGTTCGAGGGCGACGTCGAAGTCTCCGAGGCCATCGACTTCGCCAATTACTACGCGAATGCGTTTCAGGACCCCGCTTTCCACGACGGCAGTGAATTCAAACCCTACGGCACGATTGTCGTCACGCCGCCGTGGAATTTCCCCTTCGCCATCCCCTGCGGCGGCGTGCTCGCCGCGCTCATGGCCGGCAACACCGTGATCCTCAAACCGGCCTCCGCCACCGCCCTAACCGGCTGGCTGCTCGCCAACATCCTGTGGGACGCGGGCATCCCGCGCGAGGTGCTCCAGTTTGTCACCTGCCCCGGCGCGGTTGGCAGGAAACTCCTCACCGACCCGCGCTGCGGAGGAGTTATTCTAACCGGCGGATGGGAAACGGCGAAGATGTTCCTCGGTTGGAAACCCGAGATGCGGCTGTTCGCGGAAACCTCCGGCAAGAACGCGCTGATCATCACCGCCGCGGCCGATCCCGACCAGGCGGTCAAGGATCTCGTCAAGAGCGCCTTCGGCCACTCGGGCCAGAAGTGCTCGGCGGCCTCGCTCGCCATCGTCGAGGCGGAAGTCTATGACAACCCGGCCTTCCGCCGCCAACTGCGCGACGCGGCCGCCTCCCTAACCGTCGGCAGCCCGTGGAACTACGACAGCATCGTCACCCCGGTGGTGGTCCCGCCAGGCGGGGAACTGCAACGCGGCCTCACCCAACTGGATTCCGGCGAGGAGTGGCTGCTGGAGCCGAAAATGTTGGAAAACAACCCGCAACTCTGGTCCCCGGGCATCCGCCTCGGCGTCACCCCGGATAGCTGGTATCGCTCCACCGAGTGCTTCGGACCGGTGTTAGGTCTGATCCGCGCGGAGAACCTCGAACACGCCATCCGCATCCAGAACGCCTCGTCGTTCGGCCTGACCGGCGGGATCCATTCGCTCGATCCGGAGGAGATCGCCCTCTGGCGCGACCGCGTGGAAATCGGCAACGCCTACATCAACCGCCCGATCACCGGGGCCATCGTCCGCCGCCAGCCGTTCGGCGGATGGAAGAACTCGTCGTTCGGCCCCGGCGCCAAGGCCGGCGGACCTAACTATTGCCTGCTGTTCGGCACCTGGACCGATACCGCGACGCCCAAGCTATCGGCTCCCGCCTCACCGCGCGTCCGCGAGCTGTTGGACAAACTCTGCGCCCTGATGCCGGATTCCGCCGCCTACCTGCGCGCCGCCGCGGGCAGCGACGCCCACGCCTGGAATGGCGAGTTCGGCATCACCCACGACCCGAGCAACCTGCCCTGCGAAAGCAACACCTTCCGCTACAAACCGTTCGCCAACGGCCTGGTCCGCGCCGACGCCTCCACCGGCGACCGCGAACTCGCGCGCGTCCTGCTGGCCGCGGCCGCCGCGGGCACGGAGATCAGCGTTTCCCTAACCACCAATCGCCCCTGGCTGGCGCAGTTGGGCATCACCCCGGTCATCGAGGACGAGCCCGCCCTAACCAAGCGGCTCGCCGCCGCCACCCGCTCATGGTATGGCGTGCGCGCCCCCGGCGCCTCCCCGGCACTCAAGGCCGCCGCCATCGAAGCGGGACTCCGCCTGGTGGATTCACCGGTCCTCGCCAACGGCCGCATCGAGTCGCTCTGGCTGCTCCGCGAACAATCCGTTTCCGAAACCCTCCACCGCTACGGCAACATCATGCCCACACTGAAGGAACTCGGACGGGCGTAGGACAAGGTATGGCTCGCACGGACGAATGTTAGACCCAATGTCACCGCGTCATTGTGGTGGACTTGGATTGAGTTTGAATTGCTTTTGAGCGGTTGCCATCCACTAATTGTTCACCTTTCTATATTTTTCCGGCGAGAGACGCCGAATCCGATGCTCCGTTGGAGACCGCCCGAAGCTCTTCAATAAATCTATCTAGTAATGCGGGCTCAGAATAGAAATAGAGTTCGCCTTTGCTGGCAACCTTCTTGAGCCCAAACTCATTGTATGCCGATTCGATCAACCCGGTAATGCAGAGGAGAGCGTTGTGGTAGAAATGCATGCGTATTCGCACGGCACCGCTTACATACTCGGGACCAAAGCTGCCCCACTCCAAATCGTAAATGCCGCCATGAACTTGAGGCTTGAATCTGTCGAGCTGCTCCACCGTCTCCGTGAGAGTTCCATGGCCGACATAAATCTCAGTGGCGAAAGCCGATTGGCCGTCGGATATCGTGAAAACGACCTCTATCATGTCGTCATCTTCCCAGATCTTCTTGATTGCGAGCGATGGCTTCACTTTGTGGCAAACAGTGGAACTGGTTCCTGAAATAACACGCGCATCAAGCGTGCGCGCGAGCACGCCCAGGTGTTACGCGACCGTGGCGGCGGCTTCCAAGGGCGGGATCGTTCGCTTTCATGGGCTCCCTGCTATCAGGCCGGCGGGCGGGCGTCAAGCCGGAAATCCCTGCCGGAAGATCCGGTCATGGGTCATTCGGCGGGAAGCCGAAGCTCCGCCCGACGGATGGGATGGACGGAGCTTCTCCCGCCTCTCCTCTTGCCTCTTGCCTCTTGCCTCTTGATTCTTGATTCTTGCCTCTCAGAGATCCAACATCCGCGATTTTCGATCCCCTTCGCGAACTTGGTGTCTTGGCGGTGAGATTCTTTGGCTGGGGAAAGCCGTGGTGCGGCGAATTCGTGGTTTCCTTTTCCCGACCCCGGTGGTTTCCTTTCCGCCGTGGACGCCATCCGGATCCGAGGAGCACGCCAGCACAATCTGCGGAACATCGACGTCGATATTCCGCGCGGCAAGCTCGTGGTCGTCACCGGACCCAGCGGATCGGGGAAATCGTCGCTCGCGTTTCACACGCTCTACGCGGAGGGCCAGCGGCGTTATGTGGAGTCGCTTTCGGTCTATGCGCGGCAGTTTCTCGATCAGTTGGAACGGCCGGATGTGGACGCCATCGAGGGCCTCAGCCCGGCGATCGCGATCGAACAACGCGGCGGCGGGCTCAATCCGCGCTCGACCGTGGCCACCGCCACCGAGATCCATGACTATCTCCGCGTGCTGTGGGCCGCCGCGGGCGTGCCACATGATCCCTCTACCGGCGAGCGCCTGCAGCGGATGACCGCCGCGGATATCGTCGGCAGCCTGGCGGCATTGCCGGAGGGCACCAAAATCCAACTGCTCGCTCCATTGCCCCCGGAGGAACTCGCCGAGCCGGATAGATTGTTGGGCGATCTCCGGCGGCAGGGATTCATCCGGCTGCGGATCGATGGTGAGGTGTTGGAAATCGAGGACGCCGCCGCGCGCTGGCCGGAGCATCCGAGGTCGGCGGAAATCGTGGTGGACCGGTTTGTGGTTAGGCCCGGCGCCGGACCGCGGATGGCGGACTCGGTGGAAACCGCGCTCCGCCTTTGCGGCAGCGAGGCGCGCGCCAGCATCCAGGAGCCCGATGCCGAAACACCGCGCGACCTATCGTTCCAAACCTCGTTCCGCAATCCGCGCACCGGGTTCACCGTGGGCGAACTCACGCCGAAACATTTCTCGTTCAATTCCCATCTCGGCGCGTGTGCGGCCTGCGAGGGCCTTGGGACCGAAATGGTGTGCGATCCGGCGCTGCTCCTCGGCGACCCTAACCTCCCGCTCACCAAAGGCGGGCTGCGCGGCTGGTGGCCGGACGGTTCGCCCCGCGCTGGGCAGGCGACCCGCGAAACCGCCGCGCTGGTGGCGATGTTCGGCCTCCCGGACGACGCCACCTTTGAAATGCTTCCTGCCGAGGCGCGGACGCTGCTGTTCGACGGCGGAATGTTGGATACCGGTTGGAAAGTCGGACGCGACCGCCGGCCGCAGACCAAACCATTCGAGGGTCTCTGCGTGGAAGCGCTGCGGAAATACCGCGACGCCCGGTCCGATCTAACCCGCCGCCAGCTTTCCCGGGTGATGGCCCACCGGCCGTGCCGGTCCTGCCAGGGCCACCGGCTCAAACCCGAATGGCTGGCCGTGAAAGTGGACGGCTCCGACGGACGCGCGCTCGGCATCCATGAGTTCTGCTCTCTAACCGTAGCGGAGGCCGCGGCGTGGATTTCCAACGAAGACACGCCCGCCCCGTCCCAGCCGGACAGCAAGGCCGGCGTGTGCCGCAACCTCGCCGCCGAGGTGGCCAAGCGGCTCGCGTTTCTATCCGAAGTGGGCCTCGACTATCTTTCGCTCGACCGTTCCAGCGGCACTCTATCCGGCGGTGAGGCGCAGCGGATCCGCCTGGCGAGCCAGTTGGGGTCCGGTCTATCCGGCGTGATCTATGTGCTGGACGAACCCAGCATCGGCCTCCACGCCACCGACACCGGCCGCCTGATCCGCGCGCTCCTCCGGCTGCGCGACCTCGGAAACACGGTGGTCGTCGTGGAGCACGATCAGGAAATCATCCGCGCGGCCGATCATGTCATCGACCTCGGGCCCGGCGCGGGCTCCGCGGGAGGCGCCATTACCGGAACCGGCTCGCCCGGCGTGCTCGCATCGCCCACCGGCGAGTGGCTGCGCGGCAAGGCCGATCTAACTCAACCCACTCCCGCCTCCGGCCTGCCGATCGGCTCGCTGGTGATCCGCAACGCCCGCGAGCACAACCTGCGCAACCTCGACGTGTCGATTCCGCTAGGGCGGCTGGTATGCCTGTGCGGACCCAGCGGCAGCGGCAAGTCCACCCTGGCCGACGGCATCCTGCGCCGCGCGCTGTCCCGGCATTTCCACGGCAGCGGCGAGGCGCCCGGCGCGCACGACCGCATCGAGGGGCTTGGATTGTTGGGGAAATGCGTGGTGGCGGACCAATCGCCGATCGGCCGCAGCCCGCGGTCGAATCCCGCCACATTCACCGGCGCGTTCGACCTGATCCGCGACCTGTTCGCGCGGCTGCCGTTGTCCAAACAGCGCGGCTACGGCCCCGGAAGATTCAGTTTCAACGCTCCCGGCGGACGCTGCGAAACTTGTCAGGGAAACGGCCGGCTCAAGATCGAGATGCACTTTCTGCCGGACGCCTGGGTCCCCTGCCAATCGTGCCAGGGGAAACGTTTCAACCGCGAGACCCTGGAGGTCACGTTCAAGGGGCTATCCATCAGCGCGGTGCTCGATCTGTCCGTCACGGAGGCGCTCGCGTTCTTCCGCGCGATCCCCAAGCTGCACCGCGTTCTAACCACGCTGGAGGATCTCGGCCTCGGCTACCTTCGGCTCGGGCAGGCGGCCAACACCCTATCCGGAGGCGAGGCCCAGCGGCTCAAGCTGGCCGTGGAACTGTCCCGGCCGCAGGCCCCGCACACGCTCTATCTGTTCGACGAACCCACCACCGGCCTCCACTTCGGCGACGTGGACCGTCTGCTCAACGCCTTCGTCCGACTCCGCGACGCCGGCCACACCGTGCTCGTGGTGGAGCATCATCTGGACGTGATCGCCGCCGCCGACTGGGTGATCGAACTCGGCCCCGGCGGCGGATCCCGCGGTGGCGCGCTGGTGGCGGAAGGCCCACCCGCCAGCATCGCCAAACGAACCGAATCCCCCACCGGACAAGCCCTCCGCCGCCAACGGGAGGGCTTGTGAGGGATTCCGGAGGAAGATCCGGATGGAGATCCGAACAACCGGGAGACAGCCGGATGACGAAAGGAACACTATGACTTGTTGTCGCGGTGATCTCAAAAATTCATGTAGCCACAACGTCAAAGTGGTGGCACCGCCATCCGAGGGCGAGACCAGAATGCGGGAAGGGGGTGCAAAATGAAATCACGCTCCGACTTAAGACCGGATGGCGGTTGCTCACCCACGGCTTTTTAGCTATCTTGTGTTTTGGCACTACCCGAACGGCTTGCCCGTCAGAGAAGGCTGGTCGAAAAGTCCCCAATGGCGCTGCGGATGGAGGCCAATTAGTCGCACAGCATTGAATGGCTCGATGGTGCTGCAGTCAGCAAGCCATATCTCCGCAAAACCATAATCTTCGAAGTCGGACTCGATGCCGCCATCGTCGATCCAATCGTAGCTCTCAAAGGCGTAATCCTCCAAGAATACAACAAGAATGGTCTGATCGGAGCGCCAATTCGGCTCTTTGAGCTTCTTCGACTTGGAGGCAATGATTGTATGAATCGCATCCAGGAGGTCGAAATAGTCCATCGACATGTCAGACCAAATCTTGTCGTGACTCCTCGTCTCAAAGTCGTGCGGGGATCTGGTGAGCTCCACTCCGACAGGTGATCCGTCGGGAAGGACACAGAGAAAATCAGGCCGTTCGCCGGAATCAAGGACATGCATCCTGATGCCAGTAACCTCGCCATAAGCATCAAGAAATCGCCCGAGCCGCTCTATCTCAAAAAGCTTTTTGGCATGTTCGGCATCAGACATATCCATTTCATACTACTTCTTTTGCTGATTCTGCATCAACTTCTGCAATTCACGCTTCAACTTTCGAACGTTATCAAGGTGGTTTCCGTCAATCTGTGCCGCCAACTGCTTGCAGATCTTAGCGAGTGACTCTGAGTCGAGTATCTGGAGAAAGTGGTCTACGAGAATCCCTTCCTCGGGCATGAATTGGGCAATCTGCTTCTGCTTCTCGAGATCGGTAGTTGCCATTGCCCCGGCAAGCGCGAGGGCGAGAGTAGGTGTCTTATCGGTTATCGCGACCGACATGGCGTATCCGGTGTTCTGGCCTGCCTTGTTTTGTGTCTGAATGATGACGATATTCACGGCCATCAATGCCTGTGCATCGGTAACCTCGATGTCTCCAATCGCCCGGAACTCGCGTGTGAAATAGCTGCGAACTTCTCCTTCAAGTCCAGATTGACCGCTAATATTGAGCTTCACCCCAATCTTGTTCGGGTCTTGTGCTGTGGCTGACAAAATCGCTCCGAACAGGGCGGCGAGCAGGATGAGTGTTTTCATGCGTGTAATTTCTTTGGACTAACAGTTCTATTCTGCCACATGTGGCACTTTCGGTGGATATGCAACCGGTCGCATATCTGGGGCAAAGGCGACCCGAGATCGGGAATTTCCCCATCGCCAAGCCGTTGCACCGTCTTCATGGGATCGTTACTAGCGCCACTGGGGCCACCCGTCAAGCGGGTATGTTGGAAATCTTCCGCTTGGCGGGCGGGCGGGATCGGGATTGATTTACGGCACGGTGGCGCTGACGGGTTTGGAGGGTTGTGCGGGGCAGTATCGATTGACGATTGAGGATTGACGATTTTTGATATGGCGGGCGCGGCGAAGGGCGCGGTCAGAACATAGGTAACACTTCTGGGTCAGAACATGGGTAACACTCTTGCGGGTTAGGGTTACACATTCGGGGCGGGTTGGCGAGCTTTAGT
>JAFLEH010000047.1 GCA_017301995.1 Verrucomicrobiota bacterium
AACGCCTGGGCCTGCCGGGCTTTTCATCGCATCAGTTCAGCGTCAGCGTGGAAACCGAACTGGTAACCCTCGCCGACGTCCCGGCCGAATCCTCCCGCCTCTACGAACTCCTACAAACCGATGTGGATCGCCAGATGCAGCAGACCGGCTTCGTCCCGCCGCTGGACTACGGCATGGTTCCCGGTGCGTGTGCCAGTGGCACGCCACAGGGTGCCAACGGTTCGCAGAACCATGCCACAGCCAATGGCTCCGCTCCCAGCCTCACCGGCCTGGCCGCACCGGTTCATGCCAACGGTGCGGATAATCCCGAACCCGTCCCGGCGCAAGCCCCCACTCCGCTCGACGGACGCTGGAAATGCTCCGAAAAACAGCGCAACCTGATCCTCAAGCTCGTGGACGAGCACCAGCTCGACAAACACCAAATCGAGTCACTTGCGGTCGAGCGCTTCGGTCACGGCGTGAGGCTGCTCGACAAGATGGAAGCTTCCGGGCTCATTGACGAACTGCTCGACACCCACGGCGGAGGCACACGCACACGGCAGACCGCCGCCCGGTCCAACGGTTCCGCCTACCGCGGGGTCAACGGAAGGAGGTCGGCCGCATGACCTCCGTCGCCACCCGCGAGCCTCCGTTCACTACGGGTCTCGCTCCTTATGCCGGCACCTTGCCCGGCCACATCAGTGCTTCGGCCGCCAAGAACTACCTAGGCTGCTCGCTGCGGTTCTGGTTCGAGAGGGTGGCGTGCCTGCGCAAGCCCACGTCCCCGGCCCTCCACCTGGGCAAGGCCGTGCACGCCACGCTCCAGGCCTTCCATCTCGCCCGCTGGCGCGGTGGCGACGATTCCCCGGAAGCCGTCGCCGCCGCGTATGACCGGGCGTTTCACGAACTCGAACGCGACGAAGGCCCGGTGAACTTCGACGACGAGGCCGATCGGGAGAAAAACCGGCTCGATGGGTTGCGGGTGATCGCCGCCTATTTGGATTCGTCCGAGGTCCTGACCGGCAAGCCGCGGGCTGTGGAGGTCCTGCTCAAGGAATCGATCCCCGGTCTGTCCGTGCCCCTCACCGGTGCCATGGATCTGGTGGCGTCAGACTACACCCCGGTCGATTTCAAATCGACCGCCTCCCGGCCCGATCCTTGGGGAGCCGCCTTCGACCACGAGATCCAGCTTGTTTCCTACCAGCTCCTGATGGAGGCCGCCACCGGCGTGACACCGCCCTCGCTCGACCTGGTGTTCCTCGTGAAAACCAAGACACCGCAGGTGATCCGGGTCAAATCCCCACCGGCCGACGCAAGGCGGAAACGCCGGGTCGTAGCGCTGTTGGAGACGGTGGTCGCCGGCATCGCCGAAGGCCGCTATCACCCGCAGCCGTCGATGCCCTGTTCGTGGTGCCAGTTCAAAAACGAATGCATGAACTGGTGTCCGGACATGACCCTGCCCGGTGCCGACCGCCGCACCGCCTGACCCACGCCCTCCCGACCGCCGCAAGGCGGGAGGGAGGGAATTTCGTGGGCACTCACTCCCGTCCGTTTTCCCGGAATGTCCGCGCTCTATCCGGTCCCGGAGAAATGCGCGGCGTTCCGGGAGAACACGGTCCCGGTTTTTTTAGGTGGCTGGAGCCTCGGCCGTTCAACACCCCGATCATCAACGACGAAACCCACGCGAGCGAGCCAGAATGGATCGTGAAATTGTGGCAGACCGTTCACTCGTTGCGGCCTTGCAACGCCAGGCGCAACAAGTGGGCGCATTCGGCTTCGAGGTCGGTTGGATCGGTCAGTCCGGCGGACACGACCTCGCGGAAATGCTGCCGGAAATCGCGTCTAAATACCCTCAATCGTTGACGGTAGGCATCGGACATCGGCTCCCGATTTTCGCCCTCCCCGGGCGGGTCGAGTCGGAGCAGGTCCGTCCACAACCGCTCCGCAAGCACCGGATCCGCCGCCTCCCCGACCATCGCATGCCGCACTTTGGCCAGACATTGCTCCCCGAGAGCCCGGTCGATCGCATGCGACCAATCCTCGCTTTTCCCGGCGATGGATTCCAAAGACGCGTCGGACAGCGAAACCGTCAGGCGGCTGTCGCGGCGTTGGCGGTTGGCGGCTCGGACATGCCCGAGCCATCGCCGCTTCAGGGAAGTCGCCAGATAGTGGCTGAAACGACCCTTTCCACGGTCCATCGCCGCGAGACGGTTGGGGGCGAGCACGCCGGCCAGAACGGACTGCACCTCATCCTCGGCGTCATTTTCCGGAATCCCGATCAATCGGGCCAGCTTGAGGAGCGGCCCGCGATACACCTCCGCCAGTAGATTCAGCGCTTCCTTTTGGTCGGGAGAGCCACCGTGTGCGGCACGGCGAATTTTACTCCACGACGTAGGATCAAACAGATCGGTCACGACGCGGAATCTACCGCGTCACTACCGGGCGGAGCAAGCCCGCAATTTGTTATTTCCAAGCCGGTCCCCATCCGTTATTTTTCTCACGCCGTCATGCGCATGGCATTCAGGTTTGAGCATGTCCTCCATTCCATCCGAACATCAGACCTCCGGGGCGGTTGACTCTCTGGTATTCCGTTTGTTGGAAGCGACGGAAGCGGAAGACGGAGTGACATCCGGCTATGCCAACGCGCCCGGCTTCGGCAACGGCCGCTACCGGCTGGGCCGACCGCTCGGGTCGGGTGCGATGGGACGGGTCTTCCGCGCGCTGGATTCCGAAACCGGGTGTGAGGTGGCGATCAAGATTCTCCATCCGGAACATCTGGAAGACCAGCCGTTGAGGGACCGGTTTCTTGAGGAATCGCGCCTGCTGGCCCGGTGCGAGCATCCGGGCACGGTGGAGTTGTTGGATTCGGGCGTGAATGCCGAGGACGGACTGCCCTATTTCACAATGAGGCTGATGGAAAGCTCGCTCCGTCCGTGGATCGGCAAGCCGCTCCGGTTGGAGCGGGTGCTGAAATGGATGAGAACCGCTTGCCGGGCGGTGGCCCACGCCCATTCGCTTGGCATTGTCCACCGCGACCTGAAACCGTCCAACATTCTCCTTTGTCCAGGTGGTTTGGATATCAAAATCGCGGATTTCAGTTTGGCGGAGAAAAACACGTCCGACCCGGGACACTCCGATGTCGGCGAGGATCTGCGGGCGCTCGGGGAGCTTTTCTATCTGTTGCTAACCGGGCAGCCTCCCAGAATGCACTGTCCCCCTCCGTCCCGGATCGCCGGAGTGCCGCAGGCCTGCGACGCGATCTGCCGGAAAGCCGCCTTGGGTCCGGACGGGCGTGGGTTTTCCTCGGTAATGCAAATGGAAGCGGCGCTGGCCGGGGTGGAGCGACATCCGGCTGCCCGGAGCCGCGTGTGGCGCAGGGCGGTGGCTGCGGTCGCCGTGGCCGCGGCGGTGATTGGTGCCATCCTGCTCCGGCCCCACGCTCCGGAGGCCGATGTGACACGATCGGGCATTGCGCCGGAAGACCCCCCCTCTTCTCAGCGGGGATGGCGTTTGCTGGAGTCCTTGGAGCCGGCTGAGAATCCCGCCTCCGCCAGCCGCACGCGTCCGTATGTGGCGGACGGCGGACTCAGGTTCATCCCCGTGCCCGGCCACCCCCGGGTTTTGCTATCCGCCACCGAAGTCCGGCGCGCCGATTTCGCGGCGTTCTGCAACACATTGACCGATGAGGAAAAAAGAACCGTTCTATCCTGGGTCAGCCAGGTGGAGCCGGTCTTGCCGAAGCGCCCGCTCCTCACTTGGAAGGATACCTGTGCAGCGGACGACGATCCCGCCGCCGGCGTCTCCTGGCGCGGGGCCGATGCCTTCTGCCGGTGGTTGACCTCACGGGAACGCGCCTCGGGGCGTTTGCCGGAAGGCGCCTTCTACCGTCTGCCCTGGGCTGCGGAATGGTTCGCGGCCTGTGGGGTGGATGTTTCCGCATTTTCCAACAAACCATGGCCGGCGGACCCGGTTTTTCCATGGGGCAAGGCCTGGCCGCCACCCCCGGATGCGGGCAATTTTCCCGGTCTCGAGACCTCCGCCGACGAGCGCCGCCCGTCCCAATGGCCCATACTCAACCGCCGCGACCCGTTTCAGCGCGGAGCACCGGTGGGTTCGTTTCCCGCCAATCCGGCGGGATTTCTCGACATGGCGGGAAATCTATCGGAATGGGCGCTCGACCGACCCGCTGCCAGGGAACGTGACCGACCGGCCCGGCTCGTGCTCGGCTCCAACTGGATGCACGTTCCCTCGGTGGAACACCCGCTGGAGCCGAGCTATGATTATGAGGAAGCCGCGGTGGACGCCCGCGGATTCCGGCCTGCGCTGCAGTTGGCTCCTACGCCCGCACCCCTGCCGCACCTTACGCTGCACCGCGTGAGCGACGCCACCGGAGCCGCCCACTCGGAAAATCCGGGGATTCCGCTCGATTCCGCGCCGCCGAACCGGATCGTCCGTATCACATGGCGCGTTGAAAATTACGGTGGCTCATCCGTGGCGTTCGTCGTCCGCAGCAACGCGCTGTCCGTGGGAGCCGGTGGCAAAACCGTCTATCGAAGCCCGGGAAACTCAGGTCGGCCGGCTCTCGGCGGAGGGATCGTCCGGTCCGGCCGACTGGCACCGGGTGAGGCCGGGTTTTACAGCTTCGACATGGACATCACCGGATGGCCTGTCGGCCCCGTCCGGATTTCATCCTCCCTCCACGCCGATAAACCTGATGGGGAATGCCTCGAAACCTCCTCACCCGGCGCCGGTCTATCATGGCTCCCTCCGGATTGGTGGTGCGACGCTTTCACCATCACCGATACTTGAGGGCAACCGCCGGAATCTGTAATCCGGAGAATATTTCCACAAATTCTCTCACGCCCGCCTCCGGATGGCATTTGTGAGGATGAGGCCGCCACCACACGGCATCAGAGCAACCATGTCCAAACATCCCGAACCTCCATCGACCGATATCATCCCCTGCCCGCCGGGATGCCCCGCACCCTGCATGGATGCGGAGACCGTCCGCCTCCATCTGGCCTTGAAAATCAGACGCTGGCGCAAGGACGACTGCCACACTCTGGAGTCTCTCGCCACCATCCTGAACGTTTCCCGCTCCACCATCTCCCTCTGGGAACGCGGCAAGCGCCTGCCAAGCCTCGAACACCTCATCGCCCTCGCCAAAATCATGAACGAGCCACCCTGCCGCTTCTTCTGCCCTCTGCCAGACACCCCGCCACCCGATGTTGACAAATTGTCAACAGAAAGGCGTTGACTCTAGCAAGCCGGCAAGGCAATAATCCTCCGGATTTTTCTCGTCCAGCCTGACAAAAGCACCAGCCTATGAAACCCGCGCCATTCGTCATTGTGATCGGATTGCTTATCCTTCCCTCCTGCGTGATGGAAAACCACGGGAACGGCCACTATGTCTTCCGGGCCAAGACCGCCGACGAATGCCGCCAAAAGGCCGAAATGGGTCGGAAAGCGGTGGACTATGCAACCCGCTCCGGCCCGGCTCCCAGCCTGGTAGGCAAAACCTACAAAGTCCGCCCGAGCGGAAGGATGATGGCCGCAATCGTCAAATTTCATCCCGGCGGCCGTCTCATCTTTTCCAAAACCAGATCTAGCCATCATCCCTGCGCGATCCCAAAAGCTTTCAATGCGTGATTTTGCATCCCCCGATAAGCAACGACTACCCCCAGACTTCCATGACGCCAAAGCGATCCTCTCGTTTTATCATCCCGTCTGCCTTGCTGGCGATGCTTTCATGCGCCGTTTGGCTGTGCATCGAGCAGAGACGCGACCCGGCTTACAGCGGATCAAACGATTCAAACCGACACCATGCCGGGAACGAAACTCCACCCGGGAGGCCCCGAAAGGAAAATGGCAGGCACGCCTCCACCCCTCAAACATGCCGCCACGATGCATTCCGCCGTCCCGCTGGCACACCGCCCGCAGTGGTCCGCCTTCTCGACGCCTGCAAGACCCGTGGCGGCGATGCGGCCGTCGGACGTGCCCTGCGTTCCGCCATGGATCTATCTGTTGGCACACCCGTGGAAATAGCCCTCGGTAAATCCGCCCTGCGCGGCGTGGTGGATAGCGCGCTGGACGAGGGCACGGTAAAACATTGTGGTTTCGAACTGGAGGACGGCCTTGGCCGGATGGTCCTGAGTGTCCGCGAGGACGGCCTTCTTCTGGCTCACACCTTTTTCCACGATGAGGAAGTCTGCTTGAAATGGGACAACACGCCGGAACATCCCGAAGTCGTCCGTGTCGGCGAACTGGCCTACTGGCAGGTCATTTGTGCCAATCCCGGCACCCGGTATCCGGCCAAGGGCGAGGCCCTGACCGCCGAGGCGGGGGCGGAACTAACAATCCCCTTCGTGCCATCGCCAGGCACCCCCAACTCACCCGTTGCTCCACTGGAAAGCCTTCCGGGAGCCAGAGCCGTTCTCTACCTTGATCTGGATGGTGAAACGGTGGCCCACCCGGCGTGGAACCAGGGCCAGCCCATCAACGCTGCTCCGCATCCAAATTACACCAACGCCACCTGGGTCACGAATGTTTGGAAGCGCGTCAGCGAGGACTACGCCCCCTTTGCCATCAATGTGACCACCAAACGCTCCGTCTATGACGCAGCTCCGGCCAACAAGCGCATGATGGCGGTGGTCACGCCCACCCGCCAGTGGCTGGGTTCATCTCAGACGGTGAGCGGCATCGCGTTTCTCGAGGTATTCCCCTTCGGCATCCCCTGCTTCATCTTTACCCAGGACGAGTATTCCTGTGCGGACACGATCAGCCACGAGGCGGGTCACACTTTCGGGCTCAGCCACGACGGTCGCGACCTGACCCCATCTGACCCCTATTACGGCGGCCACGGCATCGGTGAAACCGGCTGGGCACCCCTCATGGGGGCGGCCTGGAGCGATGAGGCGCCCTCGTCATTTCACCTAGAAAATGTCACCCAGTGGAGTCGCAACGACTACCCGGATGGAAACAACCCGCAGGACGATCTCGCCGTCATCGCTTCCTCGCTCAACGCCTTCGGCTACCGTTTGGACGACAAAGGGGGAACCTTGAGTGGGGCCATGCCGCTGGCGGTCAGGGCGGGAATCATCGCCGATGCAGGGATCATCGAGCGCAGCAACGATGTGGACATGATGAGCTTTGTCACCGGCAGTGGAACAGTGAGCATTCAGGCTTCCCCCATCAATGTCAATTCCACCTTCGACTCGTCAATGGGGGCGAATCTCGCCATCAAACTGAAGCTCTACGACGCGGCCGGGGCGTTGATTCAGGAGGTGGACGAACCGGGCTCGCTCTCGGCCAGCCTCACCCGCACGCTGGCGGCGGGGAACTATTTTCTTTCCATTGAAGGTGCGGCGCGTGGCACCCTCGCGACGGGCTTTCCAAAATACGCCAGCCTCGGCCAATACCATGTGAGCGGCACGCTGGCTCCCGTGCTTTCCGACACCCTGCCGCCGGTGGTCGCCATTTCCACTCCCGGTTCTGGCACCGTAAGTACGGCGGAAATCGAGTTCGCCGGCACGGCAACGGACAACATTGGAGTGCGGACGGTGGAAGTCAGGGTCAACGGAGGAGCGTGGCTACCCGCAGTCGGCACGGAAACCTGGACGGCCCGGGTGACCTTGGTCGCGGGCCCCAACCTGCTGGAAGCCAGGGCTGCGGATGCCAAGGACAATGTCAGCTCCCCCGTTTCCCGCTCCGTCACGCTCGCCTTGTCCGCCGCCCGGATCACGCTGGAGCAACCGGCGGGCACCGTCCGGCCCAGCGGGCTGGGAGCGGTGACCTTCGCTTCCCGCGCTGTCGGCCAGTCCCAATCAAAACTCATCACCCTCCGAAACACCGGCCAGGCCTCGCTCACCGGATTGGCACTATCTATCGAAGGGCCCGATGCCGGGGACTTCTCGCACGGAGGCCTTTCGGGGACAACTCTTGCACCGGGGGCCACCGCCACCGTTTCCGTGAGCGTCTCCCCCACGGCGGAAGGAACGCGCTCCGCCAAGCTGCGAGTGGCCAGCAACGACCCCACCAAACAGCCTTACGAAATCGGCCTGACCGGCTCGGGCCGGCCCGATATCGGCACCAGCTATCTCTGGACCAACTTCGCCGGAATGCCGGGGGGGCCGGGCAGCGGGGACGGTGTCGGTGGAGAGGCGAGGCTTGCTGAAGGTGATAAACCAATGGCATGCGATGCTGCCGGAAACCTCTATATAGCGGACACCCGCAATTATACCATTCGAAAAGTCAATCCCGATGGTGCTGTCACTACCTTGGCCGGGAGCCCGGGGAAGTCAGGGTCGGAAGACGGGGCGGGAGGCTTTGCCAGGTTTCAATTGAGCAATGGCATGGGTCCTATTTCAATCGTCGCCGACTCCCTTGGAAATGTCTATGTTTGTGAAGATGGGCCGAATGGATCCGTGATCCGGAAGATCACTCCAGCTGGCGTGGTGTCCACCATTTATGGGTATGATATTGCCGGTTACGAGTTTGATCCAGAGACCGGACCTTTCACGGGGGTCTTCCAAATCGCGGGATCCGATGGTAATGGAAACATCTTTGTGGCTTATGATGACTGGAACTGGGAGACAGGTGATTCCTGGACTGCCATAAAGAAGATCGATTCCGCTGGAAATATTTCGACTGTCAAAGAATTGCGGATGAATCTTCTGCTCGAAGGAAAAGCCATCAAGGTGAACCGCAACGGAAAATTCTTGCTGGCTGCCAACTGCTTATCCGAAGGTCCTGGTGGTGAGTGGAATCGAGGTGCCGTGGTCTTCACATTTTCTGCGAATGAGGAGCCCTCAATTCTTGCTGGCAGCCTAAGCGAAGTTGGCTCAATCGACGGATGGGGTAGCGATGCGAGATTCTATTTTGATGCTCCAGTCGGATTTTCCGGAGAGATATTTGGGCCTGACGCTGCCAACAATTTCTATGTGATTAATTATTCTGAATCGCATCAAGAATATGTTCTGCGCAAAATCACGCTTCAGGGTGATGCTTCAACCGTGCCTGTCGACGCTCGGTTCGCGGGTGAAAACCTGAGATCCACAAAATTATGCTTTGATGCCACCGGAAACACATTTTACTCGGTCTATTTCATGGCTGAGATCTTCAAGCAGGCTGCCGGAGGAGGAGTTGTTTCTTTCGCGGGCAGTTCGCTCCAATCAGGTTACGCTGACGGGCAGGGAACGCAAGCCCGATTCAATTTGCCGGAAGACGTGACCGTGGATATCCAGGGAAATGTCTATGTGGCGGACACTCAAAACCACACCATCCGTAAAATTTCGCCAACGGGCGCAGTATCAACCTTTGCAGGCACGCCTGGACAAAAGGGAGATGTGAATGGGGCGAGGAATGAAGCGCGATTCGGCTTGCCAAGGGCCGTTCATGCCGAAGGAAGCGGAAATGTTCTAGCAGCGAACGCTGGTGCCGTCAAACGAATCGATTCCGGCGGAAATGTATCTTTGGCAGCCCAAATTCTTCCGTATCAAACCCCGGTTGGGGACTGGAGAAACCCTTGTGATCTGGTGATCGATTATGCAGGAGTTGTGCGTGTCCGAGCATTGGCTGGAGCAGCGATATTCAACATGACGCCCCAGGGATTGGTTTCACGCATGAACCATAGTGACTCAAGTGAATGGATTTTAAAAGATCAGTGGTTTGCCACGGATAGTGCGGGCGGCTTGGCCGTAAATGCACAGGGAATCCTTTATCTGACGGACAAGACCTACGGCCTGGTGCGAAAAGTGTCTCCGGATGGTGTCGTGACCCCATTTGCCGGTAGCCCCGGCTTATTCGGAAGTAACGATGGCATCGGCGATACTGCGAGATTTGAAGAACCGCACGGAATTGACTTGGATGGGTATGGCAATGCTTATGTGACGGATCGGTTCTGCCACACCATCCGCCGGATCACGCCGATGGGCGCGGTCACGACGATCGGAGGGAAGGCGGGGCAGGGCACGGCGCGGGACGGCATCGGAACAGCCTCTCGTTTCAGCGGTCCTACCGGGATTTGCATTACCTCCTCAGGAGTGATCTATGTGGCCGATACGAACAACAACCGCGTCGTAAAAGGCACACCGCTTTCAGCTGCGGCGGAAGTGCCTCCGCTGGCCTCCTGGCGTTTCGCCAACTTCGGCACCATGAGCAACTCCGGCAGCGCCGCCGACTCCGCCGATCCGGATCGCGATGCCATGAGCAATCTTCTCGAGTTCGTTCTCAACGGCAATCCGAACCAACCGGATTTGGGCATCCAACCGGTCCAGAGGCGGACCGGCAATCTCGTCCGTTTCACCTACACCCGCCGCACCGACGCGGTGAGGCAGGGCTTGGCCTTCTTCGTGGAATGGTCCGCAGACCTCTCTCCGCAATCCTGGACCACCTTTGGCACCGCCGAGAAAATCCTCAGCGACGACGGCGTTACCCAAGACATCGAGGTTAGCGTCCCCGCCCGGAAACCAAACATGTTCCTCCGCCTCCGGGTCTCAAGTGACGCATAATCCCACACAAGCATGAGAAACCGAAAATTCCCTAAAGAAAGACGGTCACGGATGGCTTCGATCCGTTGCTTGGGCTGGCTATTGCCCCTGGCACCTCTCCTTGCGGCACTATGGGTCGTGGTGGTTTGGTCTGGCTATACCCGGAAGGACACCGCCGTCTCCACGCCAACACCATCATCCGCACAGGAGCCGCCCCGTCCTTCACTTGCGCTTGGGCCGGGTTATCGCTCTCGCATTCGCCCCGCTTATAGTCGTCCCACCGACACTACTCCGGCCGCCGTGAGGTTGTTGAATGCCTGTAAGGAGCGCAGCGACAACCAGGCGCTGAGGGCCAGCCTGCGTGCCATTCCCGGAACCCCAGTCGGAGACAAGGTGGAGATTCCTCTTGGCAGGATCACCCTTCGCGGCACCGTGGATGGCGTGCTCGAAGAAGGCACCGTGAAGCATTGCGGCTTTGAGTTGGAGGACGGCCTGGGAAGAATGGTCTTGAGCGTCAGAGAAGACAACCTCCTCCTCGCCTACACCTACTTCTACGGCGAAGAGTCTTGCCTGAAATGGAGCAACACGCTGGAAGACACCGGCACCATTGCTGTGGAGGAACTCGCTTACTGGCAGGCCATCTGTGCGCCTCCCGGCACCAAATACCCGAAAAAAGGCGAAAAGCTTGAAATCGCCGCCAACGCCGGAACAAGCACCCCTTTCGTGCCCTCACCCGGAGACCCAAACTCCCCCGTCGTAGGCCTGGAAAGCCTTCCCGGAGCACCGGCCGTGCTCTACATGGACTTCGATGGGGAAAGCATCACTCACCCCGCGTGGGATAACGGCCGGACCATCACAGCCGTCCCCCATCCCAACTCCACCAACGCCACCTGGGTTACCAATGTTTGGAAGCGCGTGGGCGAGGATTACGCCCCCTTTGCCATCAATGTCACCACCAAGCGCTCCGTCTATGACGCGGCACCCGCGAACAAGCGCATGATGGTGGTCATCACCCCCAGCCGCACGTGGCTCACCAGCTACACCACCGTGGGTGGCATGGCATTCCTCAATGTCTTTCCCTTCGGCATCCCATGCTTCGTCTTCAATCTGGACGAATACTCCTGTGCGGAGACCATTAGCCATGAGGCGGGACACACGCTCGGGCTGTCCCACGACGGCAGACGCTACGAAAATCAGGCTCTTAACGACGATTACTACGGAGGTCACGGCACCGGTCAGACAAGCTGGGCACCCATCATGGGAGCGGCCTTCAGCGACGAAAGCCCCAGCCCCTATCAACTTGACAATGTCACCCAATGGAGCCAGGGCGAATACGCCAACGCCGGCAACCAGGAGAATGACCTCGCCCTCATCGCCTCCGCAGTTAACGCATTCGGCTACCGCCAGGACGATGCGGGAGACGAACCGGCCTCGGCTGCTAACCTGACGGCGAGCGGCAACACCGTAACCGCGAACGGCCTCATCGGCCGCAGCAACGACACGGACATGTATCGCTTCGTGGCCGGCACAGGCAGCATCGGCTTCCAGGTCAGCCCTCTCAATGTCGGCTCCAGCTACGACAACACCATGGGAGCGAACCTCGCGCTGAAGCTCGTCCTCTACGATATGGACGGGAACCTCCTGCAACAGGAGAACCCAGCCACCACCCTCGGTGCGAGCCTGAGCCGCAATGTCAGTTCCGGCACCTACTATCTTGCCATCACCGGCGCGGAACGCGGCACACTGCAAACTGGATTCAGCAAATATGGCAGCCTCGGCAAATACACTCTCACCGGCACCATCAACGGAGGCACCGTCCCTTCCCAAATTGACGACGCCAGCCCGCCTGCCGTGGTCATTGACAGTCCCGCGAGCGGAAGTGTCGCGGACGCACAAATCACCATGAGCGGCACGGCATCCGACAATGTGGAGGTTACGGAGGTGCGGGTCAGAATCAACGGGGGAGCTTGGCAGAACGCGAGTGGCACGGGAAACTGGGCATACACCGTACACGTCGTACCCGGAGCAAATCAACTGGAAGCAAAAGCAACCGATGCCAAGGGCAACCAATCACCCATCGAAAGCCGCACCGTGATCTACGGCAACACCACGGCCAAAATGGTGATCGAGACGGCGAGCGGCACGGTCCGCAACCTTGTCAGTGGATCCGGCACGCTGACATTCGGATCTAGAGCGACCGGCTTCAGCCAGAGCAAACCGATCCGGATTAGGAATGCCGGAACTAACCCGCTGACCGGAATATCGTTGAGCCTCGGAGGTGCGAATGCTGGGGACTTTTCAATTGGAGCTGTAGCACAAACCACCCTCGCCGCCGGAACAAACCAAACCGTCAGCGTCTCCTTCGCGCCGACCACAGAAGGTATGAGAAATGCAACCCTGAGCATCCAGAGCAACGACCCGACCAAGCAACCATACCAGATATGCCTTGGCGGCATGGGCCTGCCGACTGCAGAGACCTACTACGTCTGGTCCAATCTTTCGGGGACACCCGGAGGTGGGGGAAGTGCCGATGGAGTTGGCCGTGACGCCAGATTTTGTGGCCCTCAAGGAATCGCTGTGGACGCCATTGGCATTCTATACGTTGTCGACAATTACAACTGCACTGTCCGCAAGATAATGCCCACAGGCGCCGTCACCACCATAGCGGGTAAAGCCGAAGAGCAGGGCTTCACGGATGGCTCAGGTGGTGATGCCAGATTTCGCTATCCCTCAGGAATCGCCGTGGACGCACGGGGGAACTTATATGTCACAGACCGATCCAATAATTCCATCCGAAAAATATCCGCGTGGGGAGCCGTCACAACCTTGGCGGGAAGCACCGGAGTTTTTGGGGAAGCAGGAGAATCAGGCAGCACGGACGGAATAGGTAGCGACGCAAAATTCTACGGTCCTACGGGTATCGCCGTGGATGGCAGTGGTGCTGCTTATGTTACTGATTCCTATAACAGTACAATCCGCAAGATCACGCCAGCGGGCTTGGTAACCACCCTGGCAGGAAGTCCGGGAGTGTCGGGTAGCTCCGACGGCACAGGTAACGTGGCGCGATTTTATTTGCCATCCGGAATCTCCGTGGATCAAAACGGAAATCTCTATGTGGCAGACACGTATAACCATACCATTCGCAAGATTAATTCTTCGGGAACCGTCACCACCCTCGCCGGCAGCCCGGGGAAAGCAGGAAGCGCGGATGGTACAGCCGGTGACGCGAGATTCTCCTCTCCAACTGGAATTCTGGTTGACTCCGGCGGGAATCTTTACGTCACAGACCATAATAATTGCACAATACGGAAGATTACACCCACCGGCACGGTTACGACCGTTGCGGGTCGCCACGGCGAGCGCGGCAGTACCGACGGCACTGGAATATACGCGAGATTCTCCAACCCCTGGGGTATTGCCTTGGATGATGGTGGCAATCTCTATGTTTCGGATACCGAAACCAGCATCATTCGAAAGGTGATGCCATCACGCGAGGTGACAACTCTCGCTGGAAATGCGGAGAGCGCGGGTAGCACGGCCAACGGTCATAATGCGAGGTTTGGATTTCCTTCAGCAATCGCTGTGGATGTCAGTGGAAATTTGTACGTAGCCGATGAATTCAACCAAACCGTGAGGAAAGTATCTGCTCATGGAATCGTAACAACTATCGCAGGTTGTCCGGGAGAATCAGGAAGTGCTGATGGCATGGGAGACGCTGGAAGGTTCTCCTCTCCGGCCGGAATCGCAGTGGATTCAGGTGGAGATCTCTTTATTGCTGACAGAGGGAACCAAACCATCCGGAAGATTAATTCCATGGGTATGGTCTCGACTTTGTCAGGAATACCGGGCGTGGCGGGTAGCGCGGATGGCACGGTCAGTCACGCGACGTTTAACAACCCAACGGGAATCGCTGTAGACAAGGTGGGGAACCTTTATGTTGTTGACCAAGGAAATCAGACCATCCGAATGATCACGGCAGCGGGCATGGTTACAACTTTGGCAGGCAGTCCTGGGCAAGTTGGTACTGCCGATGGCACAGGAGCCGACGCGAGGTTCGGGCACCCAAAAGGAATTGCATTGGATAGTAGCGGAGACCTTTACGTCACGGATGGTGAGAATACCATCCGAAGGGTAACACCCTTGGGCGTTGTCACGACAGTTGCCGGTAGGCCAGAGGAGGCCGGCAGTTCGGATGGTTTTTACGGTGACTCCAGATTCCGCTACCCGTCGGGTATCGCCGTGGACTCCGGCGGCAATGTGTATATAGCCGACACGGGAAACCACACCCTTCGCAGAATGACCCCTTCAGGTGAGGTGACAACTCTCGCAGGAGCTCCCGAGCAAACCGGCAGTACTGATGGTCCGGGCCGCATTTCGAGGTTCAACTTTCCGGTTGGCGTCGCAGTAGACGTAGATGGTAATGCATTTGTAGCCGATCAAGTAAACTGCACAATCCGAAAGATTAGCCCTTCGGGGATGGTTGCCACGTTGGCTGGTAGCCCAGGAGAGTCGGGAAGTGCTGATGGCGCGGGTAACATGGCAAAGTTTGACAATCCTTGCAGTATAGCCATCGACTCAGGAGGAAATCTCTATGTCTCTGACATGTCGAACTGCGCGATTCGTAAGATCGCTGCTTCGGGTGCAATTACGATTTTGGCAGGCGTTCCGGGTGAAGTCGGCAGCACCGATGGCACGGGCAGTGTCGCCAAGTTTGCCTTTCCTTGGGGAGTTGCTGCGGACATCGGATCTAACATCTACGTTGCCGATAGAAACAATCACACCATTCGTAAAGTGTCGTCCTCGGGAACGGTTACCACCTTGGCAGGAAGTCCGGGAGAGATGGGTAACTCAGATGGCACTGGCAGCAACGCAAGATTCCATTATCCGTCCGGAATCGCGGTAGATTCCAACGGCGGAATTTTTGTTGCTGACCAATTCAACCACACCATTCGCAAGGTGACCCCTTCGGGTGAAGTCACGACGCTCGCCGGAAGCCCGGGCATGAGCGGAAGCGCTGATGGCGCCGGAAGCTCCGCGAGGTTCTTCTACCCCATGGGAGTTGCGACAGACTCCAACGGGAATCTTTACGTTGCCGACACGGAGAACCATACCATCCGAAAAGTGAGTCCCTCGGGTTCGGTCACGACTCTTGCAGGAAGACCGAGGGAGATTGGCAGCACGGATGGAATCGGTGGCGAGGCGCGATTCCACTTCCCATCTTCAGTCGCAGCAGATGCCAGTGGAAGTATTTACGTTGCTGATTACTATAACAACACTATCCGGAAGATGTCACCTTCAGGCAGGGTAATTACGATAGGTGGCAGGGCCCGCCAGAAAGGTGGAAGTTCGGGAATCGGGGGAGGCGCACGATTTTCCAATCCGGAAGGAATAGCGGTATCGAATGAAGGAGTTTTGTATGTTGCGAACACTGGTGAGAACCACATATTAGTTGGTAATACACTGACTGCCGCTGCGGTCACTCCCCCCCTAATTTCATGGAGAACGCGAAATTTCGCTACCGCGTCAAACAGTGGTACTTCGTCTGATATTTCGGATCCTGATCAGGACGGGCGGGTTAACCTCCTTGAATTCGCCCTCAACGGCAACCCCAACCAGTCCGATCTTCACATCCAGCCCCGGCTAACCCGGCGTGGCGCGCAAATGAGCTTCACCTATACCCGCCGCACCGACGCCCTGCAACAAGGACTGTCGTTCCTCGTCGAATGGTCCACGGACCTAAGTGCCAATTCCTGGACCACAATCGGTGCTAGCGAGAGAATACTCAGCGACGACGGCACCACCCAGGACATCGAAGTCACCGCCCCCGCCACTGGAAACCGCATGTTTTTCCGACTGCGAGTTTCTGCCGATAATGAATAATTGATTTTCGCAAAATGTTAAAACCACGGCATACAGCACTCATCCTTCTGTTCTTCCTATTATTAGGGCTCTGGTGGATAATGCCGCACAAGGGAACGGAGTCATCGCCACCCCCTCGGGAATCCATCGATGGCGACGAAGGGCTCGGGCATCTGTCCCGCACGGCTGAGCGTGCCTCGATTCCGCATCCACGCGTAGGTCAGGATCACCAACCCACCGCGGCCCTTCCTGTACTGGCAAGTTCCATCGAAGATGTCGTAAAATTCATCAAAGCAGCAAGCCCTGCCTTCGGGGAGTCTATCCGTGCCGAGCAATGGCACGAGTCGTTTCTTCCCAAACGGATGGACCACACCGTGGTGGTATCACTCCATGTCTGCCGTGAGGCAAAATACAAGGTTCTCAGGATCGAACAAGAGTTCCGCTCGGGCGAGGAAGAGGCGGGAACGCCCACGCGCACATTGGTTTCAGTGGCTGACCATGTGGTTGTGAAGAAGAACCCGGAAGTTGATGAGCTTCTGTTCCTGAAAGCCATCCGCGAGGAAGGCTGGGCATTGAGGAAGAAGCTGCCGATGTCCGGATGCTATCTGATCGATTTGCAGAGGATCTCCCACGATGCCCTACCCTTTGCCCTCAAGCAATTGCACCACATGCATCGTGATATCTGCACCGCCCAGGCGGATTTCCTCTTTTGCCTTTCCGCAATTCCGAACGATCCTCAGTTCGGAAAGAACTGGGGGTTGGCGAACGACGGTCAAACCGGTGGCCTGCCGGGTGTGGACATCGGCGCGCGCCAGGCTTGGGAAGTGCAAAAGGGCAGCCGCGATGTCGTGGTCGGTATTATTGACTCCGGCGTGGACTACACCCACCCCGATCTTGCTGCTAATATTTACAGCAATCCCGGTGAATCCGGAAGCGGAAAGGAGACCAATGGCGTGGATGATGATGGCAATGGATTGGTCGATGACTTCCGGGGCTGGGACTTTGCCAACGATGATAATGATCCGATGGACGACTACTATCACGGTACCCACTGTGCCGGAACCGTTGGCGCCAAGGGAAACAATGGCGATGGCATCAGCGGCGTTTGCTGGGATGTCTCTCTCATGCCTTTGAAAATCTTCAAGGTGCAGCGTTTCAGCGGCAGGGTGAATGGCAGCGTGGTCATCGCTCCTTCGTCCGATGCTCTGGATGCGATCGCCTATTCCAGCCGGATGGGTGTCTCCATCAGCTCCAATTCCTGGGGTGGGCGCTTCCCCGTTTCCGACACCGAGTTCCTTCCCTTGCTTCGTTCCCAGATTCAACAGGCTGGCGCGGCCGGGCAGATCTTCATCGCTGCGGCGGGGAACGAAAGTTTCAACAATGACTCGGAGATTGAGCGCAGCTATCCAGCTAGCTTTGACCTGGATAATGTTCTGACCGTGGCCGCCACGGATCATCGGGACAATCTCGCGCCCTTCTCCAACTACGGTGCCACCCGCGTCCATGTTGCCGCCCCAGGGTCTGACATCTTCAGCACTTTTCCTACCCAGAAGAACGATGTTCTGAACCTCTTCAAACTACCCACACACTACAAGGCGATCAGTGGCACATCCATGGCCTGTCCCCATGTGGCGGGTATTGCAGCGCTCATCAAGGCGCAATTCCCCGCCTCGAGCCCTGCGGCGATCAAACAGCGGATCGTGGATAATGTGGACCTGGTTCCGGCACTCAATGGCAAGGTTTCGTCAGGTGGCCGGGTCAATGCCGATGCCGCTTTGCATGGCTCGGTGGCCGCAGCCCGCATCGTTTTCAAATCATGGCGACCCCGGGAAACCATTCGTAACAACACCTTCAACCCGGGGGAAACCTGGGATATGCCCGTAACCATCGAGAACCGCGGTGTCGAAGCCGCATCTGCGGTCACCGGCACTCTTACTTGTTCCAGTCCCTACATTCAGGTGACCCAGTCAACCGCTACCTACGGCAATCTCGACGCGAATGCCTCGGCCAACGGCAACTTCAGCATTTATATCCTGCCTGACACACCCACCCCGCTCAATACCCACCTGGTCTTCACCTTTGCCGATTCGGCCGGTCACAGTTGGGAGGCTAAAATGCTAATCAGCGTGCTGACCATGGCCAATGTGACAGGCGTGGTCTCCAACGCAGCCACCTCCGCTCCGATCGCCGGTGCGACTGGGATCATCAATGGCACCCGCGAATACAAGATGGCTAAGACCAAGGCGGACGGTGTTTACTCGATTCCTACTGTCGATGGCCCGCAAGAACTCACCATCCGTGCGGATGGCTACTTCGACTCCCAATTGCCGGTTCACTACCAACGCGGGGCAGCAAACCCTGTCGCACTGGATGTTCCCATGCACTTGGTTGTTCCCGCCGTCAACCCGCCTGCCCTGACGATTGATCTTGCTGAAGGCGAATCAAAAACCGAGAATATTTCCCTTGCCGCCAGCGGCACCCGCTCATTGGAATGGAAGATTGCCACCAACGCCACCGAGTATAAGGTGGATTCCAGTCTGGAACCCGGTGGTCCCGCCTATGTATGGAACGAAATATCAACCCTGTCGGGAGCTGAGGAGATCTCCGCCTCGATCTGGACGCTTTCCATCCCCTTTGGTTTCGAGTTCCCGTTTTTTGGAAGAATGTATGAGCGGTTCCACTTCTCACCCCACGGCTACCTAAGCCTTGCAAGCAGCCAACAACTCTATACGCTAAGAGACAATCCTCCCGTGCCATCACAGATGCCCACGGAATCCGTTCCCCTCACCAACAGCGAAATGGTGGCATGGCTTTGGGAGAATTACGAGCCGGGGCTGGACACCCGTGTGCTGGTCAAGCAGACCGATGCCACCACCTTCGTGATCCAAGTGGAGAATCTCCCGTTTAAGTCGAATGGCAATAAGCGGCTGACCTGCCAGATCGTCCTGAAAGCCGATGGCTCCATCACGGTCCACTACAAGGACCCGGGTTTCACCAATCGCGGCAGCGTGGGCCTTCAGGATGTCACCCGGCGCAAGGGGGTCTCCGTGGCCTTCAATCAGGACTACCTGCGCCCCCTTATGACAACGCGCTTGCGGCCCCAGACCGTGCAACCGTGGGTCACCGCGGCCACCACCACTGGAAGCACCCAGGCCGAGACTTCCACCACCCTGCCAGTCACTCTCAACGGCACGGGATTGCCGCCCGGAACCTACACAGCCCATCTCATCCTCACCACGAATTCCCCGTCCGCCAAAACCCTGCTCTACCCCGTGTCCCTCAGAATCGGAGCGCCACGCGTGCCAGTCTGGGTCATCGCATCCGATTCAGGTGAACACTCCGATCGGATCAGGATATCGTGGGAACCAATTTCCGGAATAACCAGCTACGAAATCCAGCGTCGCGCCTATCCATCCGGATTCTTTGCCCCCATCGCCACGGTCAATAATAGCACAACCTATGATGACTTGGAAGTAGCCGCCGGCACCACCCACTCCTACCGCGTCGTGAGCCTCGCGGGAAGCGCACGGAGTCAGCCCTCGGTCGAGGAAACCGGCGTCCGTGGCAACATCCTCGATGCAGCCCGCGTCGGCATTCATCCCTTCGGCCAGATCGCCTACCAGAATGGCACCGTGAGTCGCATCACCGTCAACTGGTATGAGAACCTTCCCCAACTGCCCTCCGGAAGCAAATTGGAGTTCAGCGACGACGAAGGCGACACCTTCATCACACTTGCCACTTGGCCGGGTCAGGCACCCACCCACTTCGGCCACAGCGGCTACAATTTCAGACCGGGCTCCGCCTATCTCTACCGCTTCTATCCCGATGCAAGCTCTGAGACCGCCGTGGAGCAATACATCATTGTGCCTGGAGAACTGATCGGGCCTGTGCCGGGAAGTCAGGTAGGTTCTTACGCCTGGGCCGCAGCCGCCTTTGGCGAAGAAAACCTGGATTCCAACACACTCGCCGACGAAGGTGCGGACCCAGACCACGACGGGATCTCCAACCTAATGGAATATGCTCTTGGAACTTCACCCACCACACCCTCTCTCCAAAGTCCAATCCGCTTCCTTCTCGCGCCATCTTCCACGGCGTCCTACGCACCACCGGGATTCCATTTGCTCAATGCGGAGCCATCCGGCGCCCTATACCCCACGCTGGTCTTCCCGCGAAATCCAGACGCCACGGACCTCACCTATACTGTCGAATGGTCGTCAAACCTCATCGACTGGTTTAGCGGCGATGCCTTTACCGCCCGGATGGATGAATCCAGCATCCGTCCCCAAATTCAATCAAGATTTCCAAGTAGCACCAAGTCAACCCAATTCCTGAGACTCAAGGTCGATAAATAGAAACAGCAAAACAACGCCAAGATAGAACAAACAAGATGAAAACAAGAATAAGAATTATCTCCATGCTCGCGGCGATGGTGGGCGCGGGACTGGCAGAAGCGCAACTACCCGCTGGAACATTATACGCTGATAGTTTCGACTACCCTTTCGGAAATAAGATCGATACCAATGGCTGGACGAACGTCCAGGGAGTTGGAGGAACCTATTATGCTGGCAAATGGCACTGCGGCGAAGATTGGAACACGAGTAACGATTTGGGAAAACCTATATACAGCATCGCTAATGGAAAGGTTGTTTTTGCGGATTCCGCTGGGGGGTATGGGACGAGTCCAAGCGGTAAAGTGGTGGTGGTTACGCACTACTTGCCCAATGGTACTCAGCTCCAAAGCCAGTATGGTCACGGCAGGAACCTTTTGGTGAGAGTTGGTGATTCTGTTTTGAAAGGACAGCAGTTGATGGAAATAGGTGAATACTACAGTCCAAAATCGGGCGGTCCTGCTGAGCATCTTCACTTTGAATTGAGAAGCCGAAATGTGCACTCAAGTGCTTGGAATCGCCCGGGTTATGCCTATACACGCAAGGACTCCACTGTCGGTGGCAATGAGCCCGTGGGCACGCCGATTAGCCTAGGATGGCTGATTCCAACACAGTTTATAGCCGCCAATCGAATCCTTGGAGTGGTTCCCTACACGCCCAGTGTCTCCATGCTAACGCTTCCAGATGTCGGCTTTGACTGGAGCGATGTGGCTAACGCGAGCGCATATCGGATACAAATATCCACGAGTCCCAGCGCATGGTCTCCAATTACAGGATTCGGATCCGGGCTCGTTGTAAACGCGGCATTGAATCAATCCAACAACCCGAAGTCTGGAGGTGGGTTAAAATCTTCGTATATATGGACATCTGGCTCGGTTGGATCATCGGCTTCACCGGTCGCAGGCCAGCAGTATTGGTGGTCCGTTCGAGATGATGTAAACAATGTTTTCTCCAATCCCACGCCCGGTTCCCGTTCGGCATCTGCCAGATATTCACCTGTAACACTGATTGCTGGATCAGGTCCGCCAACAACAACGCTCTTCACGACGCTCAACCGCTCCTCGATCAACTTCCCAGGAACGGGCGGAACAGAGACGATCACTGTTACCTCGAATCAGAACTGGAGCGTCACAAAGGACCACTATCTGCTGCAGACCAACAGGAGTTCAGGAAGCGGTAATGGAAGCGTTGTTGTCACCTGCGCCCCGAATCCCCGGGGGCGACAAGATACGGCCCAGGTCATTATCGGCGGTCAGATTGTGAATGTGACGATTGCTGCGGCCCCCACAAACTACACCAATATTTCGTCCAGCAACCAGCCTGGCATCTCCGAGTATGGAGCGCAGTATGGAATCGGTGTTTCGTCAAATCAGTCATGGTCGGTATACTCCAACAAGTCATGGGCTCGGGTTTCCACAAGCTCAGGTTACGGAAACGGAACCGTTCAGATCACCGTTGACCGTAACACGAACACCGTAGCGCGATCCGCCACAATCGTGATAGGAAGCCAGAATCACACGCTCACCCAGAACGCCGCATCCTCCTACCTAACCATCTGGCCGCAAACTTCTCAGGTTCCCGCGGCCGGAGGACCCATTTCCGTGACTGTCAATACCAACCAAAGCTTTTCCGTGAGCGAGTCTTCGGATTGGTTGTCCGCATACCGATCGGGGAGCACGGTGTATGTGGATGTTGCTCAGAATTCTCAAACCTCACCAAGAACGACATCTGTTTTCATCGGTAGTCAGACACATACAGTGACTCAGGCTGGCGCGACACCGAATGTTTCGTTGAGTCCGGCAAGCCATTCGATAACATCCACAGGTGGCTCCTATTCCATTCTGATTGAATCGAACACTTCTTGGAGCACTTCCACGAACACTTCTTGGGCGCGCCCATTGATTGCCAGCAGTAGCGGCAGTGCCTGGGTCACTATCCAGTGTGATGCAAACTACGACACATCTTCCCGTTATGCAAACATCACAGTGGGCGGCCAGATTCATAGGCTCACGCAAAGCGGTGCGTCCTCATCATCTTCGACGGTTTCCAATGACATGTTCCGCAATGCGTATCCACTCAGCGGGAGCTCAGTCACGAGGAGCGGTAACTCCAGTGGCGCGAGTGTTGAAGCGGGTGAAAGTTCATTCTCCACCAATGATAATGGAGATGTCATCGCAAGGAAGACGGTTTGGTTCAAGTGGTCGCCTCCATCTGATGCGATCTATTATGCGGCTACCAAAGGCTCTGGCTACGATACGGTTCTCGGGGTCTACACGGGAAGCAGTGTCAGCGGTCTTTCGCGTGTTACGGCGAATGATGATGCGGACGGAACCCGCGAGAGTAGGGTGCGCTTCGTGGCGCGCGCCAATACCACTTACTACATCTCAATCGGCGCATTCGGATCCAGTCCGGGCGGTGCCTACTCCCTCCAGATCGGCCGCAACCTGAGTTCCGGCACGGTGTATGCGACATCGTTCGAGTCCAACGAGGGGTTCACGCTGAATTCAGACCTCATCGGTGTGAACGGCTGGACGGGCGAAGGCACTGCCGGTAGCGGCATCCTGAGCGGCTACATGGCCGGTGAAGGCCAGCAGGCGTTCGTGGGCTACAGCGCCGGAGTCACGGAGGACAGCTTGATCGTGTCCCGTCCGGTGAACCATGTTCCAGTGATGTCGGAGAAACCCCGTGCTGTCTTCAGTGTGAAAATGCAGATCACGGACTCAACCAACCTCGGCTACGACGACTTCAAATGGACCGCCTACAACACCGCCGGGCATGCTCTGTTCAGTCTCAACTTCGACAACTACAATACCACCATCGGCTACACACTCGATGGAATGCCAACGAGTATCCAACCGACCGATATTTCCTTTGAGAACGGCAGAAATTATGACCTTGTCGTGACGATGGACTTCGCCACCAATCTCTGGTCCGCAACGCTCGATGGCGCTCTCTTGGTTAGCGACCAGCTAATCTCCGCCACCGGCGCGCTGATGACCCTCGGCAAGATTGATGCCTCCTGGGGGCCCCAGGTTCCCGAGTTTCCAGGCGACAACCGCATGATATTCGACAATTACAAGATCGAGGAACTGGAATCCCGAAGTCTGAGCTTTACCACCCAGATGGCAGAAAGCGGTTCCTTGACGTTCATCCGTGGAGAAACGATTCATCTGGCTTCCCCAGACGAGGGCAATCCTACCCGTGCCTATCAATGGCGCTTCAACGGCGTGGACATCGATGGAGCCATCGAGCCTGCCTTGATCATCGAGAACGCGGATATGACTCATGCCGGTTCCTACGCCGTGGTCATCACCGATGGAGACAACAGTCAGGAAGCTAGTCCCGTAATTGTCACGGTGCTGAATCACACCAATACGGCATTCGGGAACTGGCTCGCGGCCACCTTCACCAATGGCGAAGGGGTCGAGATTGCCGGCGCCTACGCCGACCCCGACGGTGATGGTGTCAGCAATTTTGGCGAATACGCTTTCGGTGGTGATCCAGAATCGTCCGCATCCGCCCCCCATGCGGTGCTTGTCAACCCTACCGCAACCGGCCACGATTTGGAGTTCTTCAGATTGATCGCTCCTGATGGTGTTGGTTATGCAATTGAGGTATCAACGGATTTGTCCGAGTGGATCGAATATGCCTCGGCAACCGTCGTGCCTGTTGCTGCGGTTCCGGCTCCCTCTGGTTATGAGCGGGTGAAGGTAACACTGCCGAAAGTGTCGGAGATCTCCAAGCGATTCTACAGGGTTCGGGCCTTGATCGACTAAACCCCTGTGGTCACGAAACCCCGTTCACCTACCGCCGCACCGACTCCTCGGTGGCCGGGGGCGTGGTGAGTGGTGTAGAGTATGATGCGGACATGGTTGGTTCCTGGACCCAGGCGGCGAACGGGACCGGCGGTGTGAGAATCGTCGAGACCAACGACCATTATGGCAGCGGGGTGGACCGGGTGCAGGTCTATATCCCGCGATCCACAAATCAGAAGGTCTTCGCGCGGCTGAGGGTGGTGGCTCCTTGATGAAAAAGCTGAACCGGCTTTGAGAGTTGATCCACGCTCTACTGGCGGCTGGGGCTACCGACTGGGGGCATCGCCACGCCGATGCCGGATGCCGCGGTGCGGGCCGCAATCCCGCCCCGATCCGTGTCATAAGAATCTGATGGAGCGCGTTGTTCCGTCAGACATCCAACATCCAATCCCCCACCGATATGAATCCCACCCCCACCCAACAACTCCCGCTGCTGGAGGCCGTGTGCCGCCGCGGCGTGCTCGTCGCCACCTCCGTGCGCTATTGGCGCGGATGCAAGCGGCTCAGCCCGGAGGACCTCGGCCTTGATCCGGCCCATGTTTCCGAACGGCTCATCCAGCTCGGCCACAAGCGGCTCATCCCGCGCGACGCCCTCCAGGCGTTCGCCCTCATCGAGTCGCGCGTGCAGTCCACCGTGGAAAGCGCCAGCTTTCCGTTCCTCGGCGGCATCGGCCGCTTCGTGCCCAACCCCCGGCTGGGCGAACTGAAGGAGAAGCTCGACAGACTCCATGAGGAGTTCCGCAGCGCCACGCTCGACTTCGTCGCCGGCTACGGTCCGCTTCGTGAGAACGCGATGGCCGAATGGCGCGAGGCCGCCCGCCACCTCAACGGCAGCGCCGAACGCCTGATCCTGACCATCGAGCAGTCGTTCCCGCCCGCCGGGGAGATCGCCCGGCGGTTCGCCTTCGAGACCCGGCTGTTCCAGATCGCGGCGCCGGAAAGTTTCCAACTGGAAGCCGCGGAAACCCTGGCCCAAAGCGAGGCCGCGGACGACCGACGCCGCATCGCGGAGGACGCCACCCGCCGCCTGCAAAGCGACCTGGACGGCTTCATCCGCGAAAGCGTCACCTCCCTGCGCGAGGAAACCGCCCGGCTGGCCGGCGAGGTGCTCGCCACCATCAGCGGTTCGGAAAACGGCGTCCACCAGCGCACGCTCAACCGGCTCTCGGCGTTCATCGACTCGTTCCGCTCGCTCAATTTCGCGGGCGACCAGCAGTTGGAGAACACGCTAGAGAAGTTCCGCCGCGACCTGCTCACCCGCAGCGCGGAGGACTACCGCACCGAACCCGGCGCGGCGGCCACCCTCACCGAGGGCCTCAACCGCCTGCGCGAAACCGCGGTGCAGCTCGCCCGCGGCGACGCGCGCGACATCGTCTCGCGTTTCGGCCAACTCGGCAGACGCAGGCTCGCGGCCGTCGGGTAAAACCCGCATGACCCTGATAGCAAACCGCCTCCCCGCGCCGGGCTTGCCCGGAAGGCGGGGAGGCTCCAACATCGCTCCGTCATGCCACACACCCGCGCCGCGCGCCGCCAATGGCGCAACCACATCATCACCCCCGGCGACGTGGACCGGGCCAACCGCGCCGTGGTCCGCGAAATGGAATCGCTCGGCCTGTGGAGCCTCCGCCTGGTGAGCTACTGACGGAAAATTGGACAGGTGGCTTAATTAGTAAGGACACCTGAAATGAACGAGAAAACACGCTCCAAGCGGCGCACGCACAGCGCCGAATTCAAGACCCGCGTCGTGCTTGCCGCGCT
>JAFLEH010000048.1:0-20314 GCA_017301995.1 Verrucomicrobiota bacterium
CGTCCGCCGCCCTGGCCGCCACGGCCGCCACGGCCGCCACGGCCGCGGCCCTCGGGAGCGGAGGAGCCTTCAACGGGACCAATTGCGGGAGTTTCGGCAACGACGACGGGCTCGATATCGTTTTCGGGCTGCGGAATTTCGGGAGTAGTAACCATGATCGGGGTAGGCGTTAGAATTGGAGTCCGGCTTCACGAGCGGCGTCGGCGAATGCTTTCACCTTGCCATGATAGAGGTGGCCGCCGCGGTCGAAAACCACGGCGCTGACGCTGGCGGCGATGGCACGCTCGGCGACGAGCTTGCCGACGGCGGACGCGCAGGCGACATTGGAAGCCGTCTTCTCGAACGACTTGTCGAGGGTGGAGGCCGAGCAGATCGTGCGTCCCTTCGAATCGTCGATGATCTGGGCGTAAACGTGCTGGTTGGAGTAGTGGACGGCGAGCCGCGGGCGCTCCTGGGTGCCGGTGACCTTGCGGCGGATCCGGGCGTGGATGCGTTTGCGGATTTCCTTGCGTTTGATGATACTCATGGAAACTGTGGGTAAATGGGGTTGCTAAGGGCGGTTTGAGGTTATTTGCCGACGCTCTTGCCTTCCTTGCGGCGGACGTGTTCACCGGTGTAGCGGACGCCTTTGCCCTTGTAGGGTTCGGGCGGATAGTAGGCGCGGACTTCCGCGGCGAACTGGCCGACGAGCTGCTTGTCGATGCCTTCCACCTTGATCTTGGTGTTTTCCGCCACGGTGACGGTCAGACCTTGGGGGATCGGGTGGAGCAGCGGATGGGACTTGCCGAGGGAAAGGTCGAGATCCGAGCCTTTGACCGCGGCGCGGAGGCCGACGCCGTGGATTTCAAGGCTCTTTTCGAAGCCTTTGGAAACACCGGTGATCATGTTGTTGATCAGGGCGCGGGCGGTGCCGTGAAGGGCGCGCTGCTGGCGTTCCTCGTTGGCGCGGCTAACCGTTACGGTGCCGTTTTCCGTGCTGAGGGTGATACCGTCCGGAAGCGAGAAACCGAGCTTGCCCTTGGGGCCTTCTACGGTGACGGTGCGGCCGTCCAGTTTGACCGCGACCTTTTCCGGGAGAGAGATTGGTTTGAGACCGACTCGTGACATGGCGTGAGTGTTGCTTTGTTGGCGAGTTGGGGAAAATTACCAGACGATGGCGATGAGTTCGCCACCGAGTTTCTGACGTTTGGCGGATGCTCCGGACATCACTCCCTTCGAGGTGGAAAGGATGGCGATGCCGAGGCCTGACATGACGGACGGGATTTTGTCCGAGCCGACGTATTGGCGGCGTCCCGGTTTGGAAACCCGCTTGAGATCGGTGAGCACGGGGCGCCCTTCGAGGTATTTCGGCTTGAGGCGCAGCTTGGCGCCGACGCCTTCGGCGGTGACCACCTCATAGTTCCAGAGGTAGCCTTCTTCCTGAAGGATGCGGGCGATGTCCGCCTTGATTTTGGAATACGGGGCGAGGAAGACTTCGTTGCCGGCGTTGCAAGCGTTCTTGAAACGGGTGAGGAAGTCGGCGATGGGATCGGTTAAAACGGCCATAATGGAAAATCCTGGGGTTGCGTTGTTGGGTGTTAGGCGGTGGCCTCGGCGGTTTCCGTGGCGGTCTCGTTGGCCTTCTTCATGTCGCGGAACGGCATGCCGAGTTCGGCGAGCAACTCGCGGCCTTCGGCGTCATTCGGCGCGGAAGTGACGAAGATCAGGTCGAAGCCGATATGGCGCTTGATCTGGTCGATCTCGATTTCCGGGAAAATCGCCTGGTCCTGGATGCCGCAAGCGTAGTTGCCGCGGCCGTCGAAGGACTTCGACGAGATGCCGCGGAAGTCGCGGATGTTCGGAGAAGTGATGTTGATGAAGCGGTATAGGAACTCCCACATGCGGGTGCCACGCAGGGTGACACGGGCGCCGAGCGGCTCGCCCTGGCGGAGCTTGAAGTTGGCGACCGCCTTGCGGGAGAACGAAATGGACGGGCGCTGGCCGGTGATCTTGGTGATTTCGGCGGCGGCATCGTCCACGGCCAGTTTGCGGTCGGGCGATTTGCCCATGCAGGACTGGACGACGATTTTCTCGAGGCGGGGAACCTGGTGCGGATTGGTGTAACCGAACTTCTTCTTGAGGTTCGGCACGACCTTGTCTTTGTAGTGCTGTAGCAGTGGCGGTGTGTTCATGGTTTCAGCGGGTCAGCGCGTTTTTGTTGGTTTGGGCGCTTAAGCGCGGGCGGAGGCGGATGCCTCAGCCCAGTTTTTTGACGTTGGAGATGTGGATGGGCCCGTCGATGGTGATGATGCCGCCGTCGGGGTGTTTTTCCGAGCGTTTTACGGCTTTCTTGAGCGGGCGGACGCCTTCGACGACGACCTGTTCCTTGGCGGCGTTGACGGAAAGGACGAGTCCGGTTTTGCCCTTGTGGTTGCCGGTGATGACCTTGACTTGGTCACCCTTGCTGACGTGCGTTTTGATGCGGCTCATGGCTTGCGGGAAAGTGATATGCGGTTGATGTTAGAGCACCTCGGGGGCGAGGGAGACGATTTTCATGAATCCGCGCTCGCGGAGTTCGCGGGCCACGGGTCCGAAGATGCGGGTGCCGCGGGGGTTGTTGTCCTTGTCGATCACCACGAGGGCGTTGGAATCGAAGCGGAGGACCGAACCGTCCGGGCGGCGGATCGGATAGGAAGTGCGGACGATGACACCCTTGACCACGGTGCCCTTCTTGACGGAGGCGGTGGGAATGGAGTCGGTGATGTGGGCGGTGATCACGTCGCCGATGCAGGCGGTGCGGGTCGGCTTGCCGATGACACCGATCATTTTGGCGGAGCGGGCGCCGGTGTTGTCGGCGACGGCCAGCGAGGTTTCCATTTGGATCATGGCGATGGGGAAATTTGAGATTTGAAATTTGAGATTTGAAATTCCGCGGAGCGGCCTCAGTGGGTGAGGACTTCCTGGACGGCCCAGCGCTTCAGTTTCGAGAGCGGGCGGGTTTCGACGATGCGGACGCGGTCGCCGATCTTGGCTTGGCTGTCCTCGTCATGGACGTAGTATTTCTTGGACCGTTTGACGATCTTGTTGAACTTGGGATGCGGCACGCGGGCGATGTGTTCGACGACGATGGTTTTGTCCATCTTGTCGGAGATCACGGTGCCGACGCGGGTCTTGCGGCGTGAGATGGGGGCTTCCTGGGGAGTCTCGCTCATGGTAAAGGATGGTTAGGCGGTTGGTGGGTGCGGATCAGGCGCGTTTGCGGGCGGAAACCGCGGTGAGGGTGCGTGCGATCTCGCGGCGCACGGTTTTGATGCGGGCGGAGTTTTCCAATTGGCCGGTGGCCTTTTGGAGGCGGAGGTGGAGGCCCTCCTGCTTGAGTTCGCGAACGCGCCCGGCGAGTTCGTCCAGGGATGCCTCTTTGAGGTTGGTTGCTTTGGTCTTGGCCATGGTATAAAGCGTGTTGATAGGTTATGCTAATGGATCAGGCGTGCGGGTCGCGGGCGACGAGGCGGGTGCGGATGCCGATCTTGTAGGAGGCGAGGCGCATGGCTTCGCGGGCCATGGATTCGGGCACGCCGGCGACCTCGAAGAGGATATTGCCGGGGCGGACCACGGCGACCCATCCTTCGACGGCGCCTTTGCCCTTGCCCATACGGGTTTCCGGCGGGCGGGAGGTGATCGGCTTGTGCGGGAAGATGCGGATCCAGACTTTGCCTTTGCGTTTCAGCGAGCGGTTGATCGCGACACGGCAGGCCTCGATCTGGCGGTTGGACATCCATCCGCGGTCGAGGGTTTGCAAGCCGTAGTCACCGAAGGCGACGGTGGTTCCGCTCTGGGCGTTGCCGGAGCGGCTTCCGCGGTGACTTTTGCGGAACTTGGTTCGTTTGGGCATTAAGGCCATGGCTCAGTTCTCCTTTGTTGAAGTGTTAGGGGTAAAAAACGGGGTAACGGGTGGATGGATGGATCAATTGCGGGGCGCACGGCGGTCCGGGCGGTCACCACGGGGCGGACGGTCGCCGCGATCTCCGCGCTCGCCGCGTCCGGAGGGCTGCTTGGCGTCCTCTTCCTTCTTGTTGACCCAGCACTTGACGCCGATCACGCCGTAGAGGGTGCGGGCTTCGGCGAAACCGTATTCGAGCGGCACGCGGAGGGTTTGGAGCGGCACTTTGCCTTCGCGGTAACCCTCGGAGCGGGCGATATCCGCGCCGCCAAGGCGGCCGGAGACGCGCAGGCGGACGCCGTCGGCGCCGAATTCCATGGCGGTCTGGATGGCGCGCTTCATGGCGCGGCGGAAGCTGATGCGGCGCTCGAGCTGGACGGCGACCTGTTCGGCGATGAGCTGGGCGTCGAGTTCCGGCTTGCGGATTTCGAGGATGTCGAGCTTGACCTGCGCGCCGTGACAGAGGGCGGAAATCTCGCTGGTCATCACTTCGATTTCCTTGCCTTGGCGGCCGATGATGAGGCCGGGGCGAGAAGTGTGGAGCGTGACGCGGATGCTGTTCCAGGCGCGCTCGATGACCACCTTGGCCAAGCCGGCGTTCTGGAGCTTTTTCTTGAGGTATTCGCGGACGGCGAGGTCTTCGTGGAGTTTGGTCGTGAAGTCCTTGCCGGCGGCATACCACTTGGAGCGCCAGTCTTTGGAAACGGCGAGACGGAAGGCGATTGGATTAACTTTCTGGCCCATGATGGATGAGGGGTGGGATTGGTGGTGACGGGATCAGGCTTGTTCTTCGGTGGCGGGAGCCTCGGTGGTTTCCGCGGCGGCGGGTTCGGCCTTCTTGCGGACGACCTTGGACACCTGGCGCTTCTTCTTTTCCGGGGCGGACCCGGTGAGGGTGATGAAAATGTGGCTGGTGCGTTTCAGGATCGGACCGGCGGAACCCTTGGCACGCGGGCTGAAGCGGCGGAGGGTGGGACCCGCGCCGATCACGGCTTCCTTGACCACCAGGGTATTGGTGTCCAGCGAGTAGTTGTTCTCAGCGTCCGCGACGGCGGTCTTGAGGGTCTTGCCGATCAGGGCCGCGGCCTTTTTCGGGGTGAAATTGAGGATGTCCAGAGCGCTCGAGACGGGCAGTCCCTGGATTTCGCGGGCGACATCACGCGCTTTTTGGGGCGAGAGGCGAACGTATTTGGTGGTGCTTTTGACTTCCATGGTCGGCTGACGGTGAGGGGTGTGATGGGGCTATTCGGTTTTGAGAACGGCGGTGTCGCCGTAAATTGGGGCATTCGCTGCGGGATCGAGCTCGACGAAGGCTCCGCTGACGGCCTTGCGGACATCGGCGAGGACGGCTTTGCCGTAGCGTGATTGGGCGCGGAAGAGATCAAAGGTCATGCCGACCTTGGCTCCCTGTTGCTCGCCCAGATTGAGGACGACCAGCCCGCTTTCCTGGTCGATACTGACGATTTTCGCCTGCTGGAGAGCGCCGGTAACGACTTCGGGGCGGGGTTTGTCCCTGAATCCGAGAATCAAGTCAAGCTCTCGCAGCGAGGTTTCGAGCCGGGCCCGCGAATCGGGGTCGGAAACCACCGCCTGGCGGAGGTAGTCGGCCACGGCGGCGATCACCTTGGTGGCCGCGGTTTCCAGTGCGGTGGTGCGTTCGCGGGACAGTTCGAGGTCGGACGCGGCCTGGACGAGGCGGTCGTTGCCGCCGTCGAGCAGGTTTTTGCCGAGGGCGGCGAGGCGCAGGCGGACCTGTGCGAGCTGCTCGGTGGCCTCCTTTTCGGCCTTGTTCGCTTGGACGAGGCTGCGCTGGAGGGTGGCGTTCTGGGCGCGGAGTTCGGCGATGGTCGCCTGCATCTCCTCCGCCGTGGGTTCCGCGGCCGGGCACAGGGCGGCCGTGGCCACCAGCCCGAGGGCGGTGGCGAAGGCGCGGATGTGCGGGGTGCGGAACATGGCGGGGAAACGGTGGGCGGTTTACTTCTTGCCGATGCCGCCGTGCTGGCGGAAAATGCGGGTGGGCGCGAACTCACCGAGCTTGTGGCCGACCATGTTTTCGGTGACATACACCGGAACGAAGGTCTTGCCGTTGTGGACGGCGAAGTTGTGGCCGACGAAGTCCGGGGTGATCACGGAAGCGCGGCTCCAGGTTTTGATCGGCTTGCGGTCCTGGCCGGCGGCGGCCATGGCATCGATCTTGGCGAGGAGCTTCTGGGCGACGAACGGGCCTTTCTTGAGCGAGCGGGGCATAGGGATGTCGTGTTGGAATGTTGGAGAATTCGGTTAGGCCTTCTTGTGGCGCGACTGGACGATGAAGATCGAGGTGGTCTTCTTCGGCTTGCGGGTCTTTTCGCCTTTGGCGTGGCCCCACGGGCTGAGGAGATGCTGGCGGCCGCCACCGGATTTCGACTTGCCTTCGCCACCGCCGTTGGGGTGGTCAACCGGGTTCATGGTCATGCCGCGGACGGTCGGGCGGATGCCCATCCATCGGGTGCGGCCGGCTTTTCCGGAGGATTCGTTCATGTGGTCGCGGTTGCCGACCTGGCCGATGGTGCAATAGCAGGCTTCGTGGAAGCGGCGGATTTCACCGGAGGGCATTTTGACGAGCGCCCAGCCGCCATCGCGGTTGGAGAGCACGGCCTGTTGGCCGGCGGCGCGGGCCACCTTGCCACCGGATCCGGGAAGCAGTTCGATGTTGTGGATGTTGGTGCCGAGCGGGACGGCGGAAAGCGGCATGGCGTTTCCGGTCTTGGGGGCTACGGCGGGTCCGGCGACCACGGTGGCTCCTACTTCCAGGCCGACGGGGGCGAGGATGTAGGATTTCTGACCGTCTTCGTATTGGAGCAACGCGATGCGGCAGGTGCGGTTGGGATCGTACTGGATGGCCAGCACGGTGGCGGGCACGTCACGCTTGGTGCGCTTGAAGTCGATGATCCGGTAGTGGCGCTTGTGGCCGCCTCCGACGTGGCGGCAGGTGATGCGGCCGGTGTTATTGCGGCCGCCGGAGCGCTTGAGCGGGACGATGAGGCTCTTTTCCGGCTTGGACTTGGTCACTTCCTCGAAGGAGGGATGTGCCTTGTAGCGTGCGGATGGAGTGATGGGATTGTAGCTTTTGAGGGGCATGACTCGCGGAACGGTAAAGGTTGCGTTTGGAGTGGCGGGCGGAAATCTCAGACGAGGTCGAGCGACTCGCCTTCCGCCAGACGGACGATGGCTTTTTTCCAATGGTTGGTTCGACCGGCATCGGCGCGGCGCTTGCGGCGGGCCTTGCCACTGTAGTTGGCGGTGCGGACGGCGACGACCTTCTTGTCGAAGAGCGTTTCAACGGCCTGCCTGATTTCGATCTTGTTGGCCTTGCGGTCAACTTCGAGCACGATCTCGTTGTTCTTTTCCTGGAGGGTACTTGCCTTTTCGCTGAGGCGGACGTTTTTGACGACCTGGTAAATGTCTTTCATGGTCTCGGTAAGGAGGGATCGTGGGTTCAGGCGGTGCGATTGGCCAAAGTGCTGATGGCGTCACCCACGAGGATGACGGACTTGGCGAGGAGGAGTTGTTCGACGTTGACGTCGGCGGCGGTGGTCAGTTGGACCCACGCCACGTTGCGGCCGGCGAGATAGGTTTGGTTATCGAAGGAACTGCCGACGATGAGGATCTTGGCCGGAGCGGTGAGGGCGGTCACGGCGGCGACGAAGGACTTCGTCTTGCCGTCGGCGACGGAGAACGAATCCACGGTGAGGATGCGGCCGTCGCGGATCATGTCGCCCAGCACGCGGCTCAGTGCGAGGCGGCGGGTGGACTTGGTGACTTTCTTCGAGTAATCGCGCGGGCGGGGGCCGAAGACCACGCCGCCGCCGACGAAGATCGGAGCGCGTTTGTCGCCGTGGCGGGCGCCGCCGGTGCCCTTCTGGCGATAGATCTTCTTGTTGTTGCCGGAAACCTCGCCGCGGGTCTTGGAATTGGCGGATCCGGTGCGGCGGTTGGCGCGGTAGGCGGTGACGAGGTCGTGGACGGCCTGCCGTCCCTTTTCGGGGCCCGTCAGGGTGAGGTTGGCGGCTTGGGCGTCTTCGACGGTTAGAGTCTTTGCGGACATGGTCGTGGGAAGGTGATGGATTGGTTGGGTCCGGAGGGTTAGGCTTGCTTCTTCTTGGCCGGACGGATGGTCAGGTAGCTGCCCTTGGATCCGGGAACGGGTCCGGAGATCAGGATGACTCCGTCTTCGGGACGGATGGCGACCACCTTGAGGTTCTGCACGGTAGCGCGGACGGCTCCCATGTGGCCGGGCATTTTCTGGTTTTTCCAGACGCGGCCGGGAGTGGAACGGCAACCGATGGCGCCCGTCCGGCGGTGCATCATCGAACCGTGGGTCATGCGGAGACCGCCGAAACCGTGGCGTTTCACCGCGCCCTGGAAGCCCTTGCCGATGGTGGTGCCGATCACATCGACCCACTGGCCGGCGGTGAAGATCTCCATCCCCGGATGTTCGGTCGGCGGGGTGGTTCCTTCCGGCAGGCGGAATTCCTTGATGAAGCGCTTGGGCGTGGACGAGGCTTTCTTGAAGCGGCCGAGGTCCGGCTTGTTCACGCGTTGTTCCTTTTGATCGTCGAATCCGACCTGGACGGCGGTGTAGCCGTCGGTTTCCGGGGTTTTCACCTGAAGGATGGTGTTGCCGGAGACGTCGATGACGGTGACGGGGATCATGCTGCCGGCCTGTTGATCGAACAGGCGGGTCATGCCGAGTTTTTTACCTAGGAGACCGAGGGACATGGTGGTGGAGATGTGAAATTTGAAATTTGAGATTTGAAATCCGTCGCTTTGCGCGCAGGTCAGATGCGGATGGTGATGTCAACGCCGGCGGGGAGGTTGAGCTTCTTGAGTTCATCCACGGTGCGGGCGGTGGGATCGACGATGTCGAGCAGCCGCTTGTGGGTGCGGATTTCGAACTGTTCGGCGGACTTCTTGTTGACGTGGACGGAGCGGTTCACGCTGAACTTCTCGATGCGGGTGGGCAGCGGGATGGGTCCGGCGACACGGGCGCCCGTGCGCTTGGCGGTTTCCACGATTTCCTTGGCCGAGCGGTCGATGGCGCGGTGGTCGTAGGCACGCAGGCGGATGCGAATTTTCTGGTTTTCCATGGCGGTGGTCAGGTTGGCGGTTGGCGTGGATGTTAGGTTGATTGGTTAGTAGCCCGGGAAGTCGCCGACGATGGCCTCGACGACGCTTTGTGGGACTTGTTCGAAATGGGAAGGGGTCATGGCGTGGGAGGCGCGGCCGGAGGAAAGCGTGCGCACGGCGGTGGAGTAGCCGAACATCTCCTTGAGCGGCACGTTGGCGTGGACGATCGAGAAGCTGCCTTTGGACTCGGTGTTCTGGATCTGGCCGCGGCGGCGGTTGAGGTCGCCCATCACATCGCCTTGGAAATCGTCCGGCGTGGAGACTTCCACGGCCATGATCGGTTCCAGCAGAACCGGTCCGGCCTTGGCGAAGGCGTCCTTCACGGCGAAATAAGCGGCGGTGGAAAAGGCGGTTTCGTTGGAGTCCACCTCATGCGACGATCCGCCGGTGATCTCGATGTGGACGTCCACCACCGGATAGCCGGCGATGATGCCGTTGCTGAGGCCCTGGGATGCGCCCTTGAGCACGGCCGCGATGAACTCCTTCGGGATCGATCCGCCGACGGTTTTGTCCTCGATCGTGTGACCGTGGCCTTTGGCGTTCGGTTTTACGGTTAGTATAACATGGCCGTATTGGCCTTTGCCGCCGGTCTGGCGGATGAGCTTGCCCTCGCCTTCGGCGGCGCGGGTGATCGTCTCGCGGTAGCTGACCTGCGGGGTGCCGACGTTGACGCCCACCTTGAACTCGTTGCGGATGCGGTCCACGATGATTTCCAGGTGGAGTTCGCCCATGCCGGAAATGATCGTCTGGGCGGTTTCCTCGTCGGTTTTGACGGTGAAAGTGGGATCCTCCTCGCTGAGGCGGGAGAGCACGGTGGCAAGTTTGTCCTGATCGGCCTTGGTCTTGGGCTCCACGGCCATGGAAATGACCGGATCGGGGAAAGTCGGGGGTTCGAGCACCAGTTCGTTGCCGGGCTCGGTCAGGGTATCGCCGGTGGCCACGTTTTTCAGGCCGACCATGGCGGCGATGTCGCCGGCGTAGCAGGCGTCGATGTCCTTGTGGGAATCCGCCTGCACCTGGATCAGCCGGCCTATGCGTTCGCTGCGGCGGGTGCGCGGATTATATATCATGTCGCCTTTGTTGACGACACCGGAATAAACCCGGAAAAACACCAATTTGCCGACATATTTGTCCGCCCAGAGTTTGAACGCCAGAGCGGTGAATTTGCCGTTGTCGCTGGTGGGCACCGCGATTTCTCGCGACTCGTTTTCCGGATCCATCCCCACGGCGGCGGGAATGTCGAGCGGGCTCGGGAGATAATCGATCACCGCGTCCAACAGATACTGCACGCCCTTGTTTTTGAAGGCGGAACCACCGGCTACCGGAACCAGTTTGTTGGCGATGGTGGCGCGGCGCAGACCCTCCTTGAGTTCTATCCGGGAGATCGGCTGCTCGTGGATGAATTTCTCCGCGATTTCGTCATCCACATCGGCCACGAGGTGAACCAGTTCGTCATAGGCCTTGCGGGCGGTTTCGACGAGATCGCCTTCGAGTTCGGTGACGGTGTAGGTGGATCCCAGCAGGTCGTCATTGGAATAAAGGACCGCCTTTTGGTTGACCACGTCGATCTGACCGGTCAGGCGATCCTCGGCTCCGATTGGGATGAGCACCGGCGCGGGTATGGCTCCCAGCTTCTCGCGGATTTCGTCCACGACCGCTTGGAAATCCGCGCCGACGCGGTCCATCTTGTTGACGAACACGATCCGCGGCACGCGGTATTTGGTGGCTTGGCGCCAGACGGTTTCGGTCTGCGGCTGGACACCGGCGACCGCGCAGAACACGACGATCGCGCCGTCGAGCACCCGCAGCGAGCGTTCGACTTCGGCGGTGAAATCGACGTGGCCGGGAGTGTCGATGATGTTGATCCGGTGGCGGATGTCCGGGGACAGCTTGTCACTGCCCTCTTCGGCGCGTTGCCACCATTCGGTGGTGACGGCGGCCGAGGTGATGGTGATTCCGCGCTCGCGTTCCTGGGGCATCCAGTCGGTGGTGGTGGCACCGTCGTGCACCTCGCCGATTTTGTGGATGACGCCAGTGTAGAACAGGATCCGTTCCGTGAGGGTCGTCTTGCCCGCGTCAATGTGCGCGGCGATCCCGATATTCCGGGTGCGCTCGAGCACGTATTGGCGGTTTGGACTGTTGGGATTCACGGGCGGATGTCTGGGGTGCGCGGCGGTCGGATCGGGAAATTACCAGCGGAAGTGGGCGAAGGCGCGGTTGGCCTGGGCCATCTTGTGAACGTCGTCGCGTTTGCGAACCGCGGAGCCCTGGTTGTTGGCGGCGTCCTTGATTTCGTTGGCGAGCGCCACATGCATCGGGGTGCCTTTGCGGTTGCGGGCGTAGGAAACGATCCAGCGCATGGCGAGCGATTCGGAACGGCCGGGCTCGACTTCCAGCGGCACCTGATAGGTGGCGCCACCGACGCGGCGGGATTTCACTTCCACGCGCGGTTTCGCGTTTTCAACGGCGCGGGTGACCACTTCGAGCGGATCGACGGTGTCGATGCCTTCGTTGGCGCGGTCGATCGCGGCATAAACGATGCGTTGCGCGAGGGAACGCTTGCCGTCGTGCATCACCTTGCTGATCAGGTGGCCGACGAGGCTGCTGTCGTAACGGGGATCACGGCGATCCGGCTTTTCAAAAACTCGCTTGCGGCGTGGCATGGCGTGATGGGGTGGAGGTGGTTGGGATGGGGATTACTTCTTCTTGGCGGGAGCGGCCGCGCCGGCTTTCGGGCGTTTGGCGCCGTATTTGGAACGGCTCTGGCGGCGCTTGTCCACGCCGAGGGTATCGAGCGAACCACGGACAATGTGGTAGCGGACACCAGGAAGGTCTTTCACACGGCCGCCGCGCACGAGCACGATGGAGTGTTCCTGGAGATTGTGGCCTTCGCCGCCGATGTAGGCGATGACTTCGAAACCGTTGGTAAGGCGGACCTTCGCCACTTTCCGAAGCGCGGAGTTCGGTTTCTTGGGCGTGCGCGTCATGACCTGAAGGCAGACTCCGCGGCGTTGGGGGCAGTTCACGAGCGCCGGCGACTTCGACTTTTCGGCCGGAGTGAGGCGTCCCTTGCGAACAAGCTGATTGATGGTGGGCATGATTTCCTGCGTGGTTGTGATTGATCCGTGGGGACAAACCGGGACACCGACGAGAATCCTCGCAGGAGCCTGTTTTCCGGAGCTGCACCCGATAAATAATCCCTGATGTGGCGCCCTTGAACCGACTTCTTTCGGTCGCGGGACGCGATGTGGGGCGGCGAGACTAGTGATCGCTCCGGATCTTGCAAGCCCTAATTTGAAATTTTTTAATTTTTTCCCAAAAGACGAGAAAATCGCAAAATCTCCGGGGGTTTTCATCCGGAATCCGGAGTCAAAAGTAGTTTGGCGGCCCGGTTTGCCACTGAACCCAATCGGAAGTTCAAGGTGGATAGGGGAGACCGTTCACCGCTGAAGGCACTGATCGGGACTGAAATCACTGGGGAAGAATCGGAAAGTTCCAGGCGTTCACCTCTGAGGATTAGCGGGATCAGCCGCTGTGTTGCTCGATTTATCCGCGTGAATCCGTCCACCGGCGGCTCCGTTTCTGGTTCCCGCACCCCGAATTCCGCTGCCCGCATTGGCTCTCGCATTGCGCATCGATTATCACGCGCTCCGCATTACCACTCATTCGCTTGTCCTTTCCTCTCATATCCTTGCCACGGCCCTGAATTTGCCCTAAGGGGGCCGGGACCGCACACCTCATATCCCCATGGCCAACGACCCCGCCCAAAGCCTCCAAACCCTGCCGTCCGACCAACTCCGCGCGATCCTGTGGCGGTATTCCGAACGCTACGACCTCACCATGCTTGTCCAATCCGCCCGGCAGGTGGCGCGCGGCCCGGTGGCAAGGTTGGTGGCGAACGGCGGCCGCAACAGCCACGACTGGACCCCCGAAAAGAACGAACTCCTCACGGTTTTCGACGAATCCGGCATCACGGCGGCGATTCTCGAACCCGAATTCGGCGGTTTCATCGAAGGCCCGAAAAACCTCGCCCTCGCCCTGATCGCGTGGGAGCTTTCCTGGGTGGACGCCGGCGCGGCCACTTCGTCGCTCGCCAGCAACCTCGGCCTGGCACCCATCCACGAGCGCGGCACGCCCGAGCAGGTGGCGCACTACATGCCGCTCATCGCCCCGCCGCAGCCTGGCGAGGACCGCGAGGCGACCCGCATGGCCTTCGCGCTGACCGAACCGATCCCCTATGTGGGCGTGGAGACCGGATTGTTAGGCGGCAAGGCACGCGTGGCCGAGTGGAAAGACGGCGAGGAGCCGATGCTCCAGATCGACAAGCGCGGGCGTTTCATCACCGGCATGGACTTCGCCAACGTGGTGACCGCCGCCGTGGATTCCGCCGATCCGCGGATCAAGGGCTCCTGCGTGGTGATTCTGGAAAAAAGCGACCCCGGACTGTGGGACAAGGGCGTTTCCACCTTGAAAATGGTCCATCAGCTTTCCTCCACCTGCGACCCGGTGTTCAATCTGACCATCCCGGCGTCCCGGATCATCGGCGGCTACACCATCAAGGACGGCGTGATCGTTCCCAACTACTCGCACTCGGATGTGATCGAGGCGGTGTTCCGCCGCACCCGCGTGACGGTGGGCCTGATGACCTCCGCCAAGCTGCTTTCCTCCATCGAACCGGTGATCCGCTACCACCGCAGCCGTTTCCGCGGCGGCGAGGCCGGCCAACCGGGGTCCCCGCGCTACGACCTGGGGATCCAGACCAAACAGGACGCCATCCAGCGCCTCGTGGAAGTCTGGGCCACCGGCGAGGCCGGGGCTTCGCTCGGGTTTGAAACCGCCCGACTCTTCGATGTGGTGGACCCGATGGAAAAGGAAAAGGACCGCATCTTCGCCGAACGCGGCCTATCCGGCCGGGCCGCCTTCAAGGCGCTCGCCAAACTCCAGCAGGACGCCACCGAGCTGGTCCGACTCCGCGCGCAACCCGCAGGGTCCCGCGACGAAGCCCGCATCGCCGCCCTCGAGGCCGATCCGCTCGTCGAGTTCGCAATCCTCGACGCCAAGGCCAACGTGTTCTGCCCCGCCTGCAAACTGTGGAACACCGGCTACGGCGCCACCGTGATGCGCGAGGCCGTTGCCCTGATGGGCGGCTACGGCATCACCGAGGATTGCCCCGGATTCCTTCCTAACAAATGGATGGACGCCCAGCTCGAAGCCACCTACGAAGGCCCGGAAGCGGTCCAGCGCCGCCAGCTTTCGGTCACCATGACCAGCCCGCTGTTCCTCGCCCAGTTCGAAAGCTGGATCAAGGACCTCAAACGCCTCGCCTCCGCCTCGCCCAACACCGGCGCCTGCGCCCTCGGCTCCGCGATGTCCCTCTGGCTGTGGAGCATCCGCCACCTGCAGGACGCCACCGACGCCAACGGCGCGAAACTCTACACCTCCAACCGCCACGGCATTTCCTATCCGATGGCCGACGCCCTCTGCTGGCTGATCGCCTCACGCCAGCAGATCCTCGATGTGGTCCACCTCGCGGAAAACGGCCCGGCCGATCCCGCGGTGGCCGAGGAACTCGCCGGCACCCTGCCCTTCCTAACCGACCTGTGCCACGTCCAGGCCGCCCGCGCCGCCGGCGAGGTCGCCCGCATCTGCTCGGAAATCATGTTCGGCTATCAACTCCACCCGGAATGGAACGAGCAAACCTGCGCCTGCTGTTACGGCAGCGCCGACCTCGACGCGCTCGAAGGCATCATGCCCGGCATCGCGGCCGGCGCCCGCGGCAACGCCGACATCGCCGCCGATGGCCAGTCCCATCCCGACAAAGCCGGCCCCTGCCCCACCCCGAACGCCCACCTGCAGACCTTCCTCCGCCTCCGCGGCAAGCTCGACGGCTGCCTCTACGGCTTCGGCCTCGCCAAAGACCGCGCCGCCCAGTCCCTCACCACCGTGATGATCCCGGAAGCGCTGGATTATCCAATGTAGAGACTCAAGACTTCGAGACGCAAGACACAAGACCCGAAGCGGCTGTCCGCTCCCCTTCCCCGCGCCAGCCCATGATCCAGCGACATCTTATCTTGCGTCTTGAATCTTGCCGTCCTGCGTCCCGCCTCTCCAACACTCCAACCCCGCACTAACAAAGCCATGCCCGACGCTATGGACCGCCCCATCATGGAAGCCGACATCGTTTGCGTCGGCTTCGGCCCCGCTTCCGGGGGCTTTCTGACCACCTTGGCCAACGCCGCCTTCCATCCCGACGGCACCCCCGCGCTGGAAAGCCCGGCGATGCCCGGCATGCCGCTGCAGGTGATGTGCTACGAGCGCGCCGACGACATCGGGTTCGGCGTCTCCGGCATCGTCACCAACGCCAAGGCCATCCGCGAGTCGTTCCCGGATCTGGACCCCGCCTCCATCCCGATGGCCGCGCCGGTGAAGGATGAGAAAATCCTCTATCTGCTCGACCCCGTGGGCGCCAGCCGCAGACCACTCCTGATGCGCGTGGCCGACCGCGCGATCCGCGCGGCGTCCGGATTGTTGGGCGTGACCGACCACGCGATGGAACTGCCCTGGACCCCGTCGTTCCTCCACAAACACGGCGGGCTGATCCTCTCGATGGGCCAGTTCACCCAGTGGGTGGGCTCCAACGTGATGGCCACCGGCGCGGTGCAGATCTGGCCCGGCAGCCCGGTTTCCGAGGCGATCATCGAAGACGGCGCCGTCACCGGCGTGCGGCTGATGGACCAGGGTGTCAACAAGGATGGCTCTCCGTCCGACGGCCACATGCCCGGCATGGAAGTCCGCGCGCCACTGACCGTCGTCGCCGACGGCCCGGTCGGCGCGATCGGCCAGCAGCTTGATAGAGAGCTTGGCGTGCCCGAGGGCCACCACCTGCACGACTGGGCGCTGGGCATGAAATTCGTGGTGGATCTGCCGGACGATTGCAAGCTCGAGGCCGGCACCGTGCTCCACACCATCGGCTATCCGGAACCGGAAATTTTCGGATTTTTATATGTGCATCCGGACCGGGTGGCCTCGTTCGGGATTTTCGTCCCGTCGTGGTTCGACAACCCGGCGCGCACCGCCTACCGCTATCTCCAGCACTGGATGCTCCATCCCTATCTGTGGAAACACCTCAAGGGCGGCAAACTCCGCTCGTGGGGCGCCAAATCGCTCCAGGAATCCGGCAAACGCGGCGAACCGCACCTCACCGGCAACGGCTTCGCCCGCATCGGCGAGGGCAGCGGCTCCACCAACGTCCTCACCAACTCGGGCGTGGACGAGGCGTGGGCCACCGGCGTGCAGCTCGCCCAGGGCGTGATCGAACTGCTCAAATCCGGAAAGCCGTTCACCAAGGAGAACCTCGACGCCACCTATCTGAAACGCCGCCGCGAATCATGGGTGGAAACCGAAGGACTCATCGCCGCCAAAGCCCGCGACGGCTTCCAGCGCGGCGTGATTCCGGGCTTCATCGGCACTTTCCTGACCGGCATGACCAAGGGCGGCCTCAACATCCCCGGGCTGCCCGGCCCCACCCACTCGCGGGTGCCGGATCCTATCAAATACTACGAAGGTCGTATTTCACCGCAGGAAATCGCCCGCATCCGCAAGGAGGCCAACGCCAAAGGCATCGCGGTCTCCAACGCGCTGATGGACGCCGTCGGCTGGCCGGAAATCCCCTTCGATGGCGAGCTGCTCGTTTCCCATCAGGACGCGCTGCTGATGGGCGGCAAGGTCCAGGCCCCGCATGGCTACGCCGACCACGTCACCTTCCCCTTCGCCGAGCAATGCGAATCCTGCGCCAGCATGATCTGCGTGGAAATGTGCTCCGGCCAGGCGATCACCCCGTCGGAAGGCAACCGCCCGGTTTTCGACCGCGAAAAATGCGTCCACTGCGGCGCCTGCCTGTGGAACTGCGCCAAACCCCACCCGAAAGACCCGGAACTCACCGCCGTGTCCTTCCTGGCCGGCACCGGCGGGTTCCACTCGGGGGAAAATTAGGAGAAAACGGAAAACCGCTCCCAGACGGAAGCCAGAAGACCGGAAGCCGGTGCGCTATCCGCCCCCCGTTCGATCAAACTGAAAAGGAAGATGGAACCGCCGATGGACGCCAATTGACGCGAATTTTCATTGGGTTGGCATGATCGGACCGTCAACCCAAAAGGTGAACTGCCCGACCGTCAGAACGCATTATTTACGATTTCATATTCGCGTCCATTCGCGGTTTCCAGGATCAAACAAAACTCAGCGAAATCAGCGGTCCACAGTGCTTCAGCGGTAAACCGGGCGTCCCGACTGCCTTGAACCTCGGAAAACGGGGTGGATATCCGCGATCCCATCTTCCCATCGGGCGCTTCCGGCTTTCCCGGGTTGCCAGCGGCGGCGGATTGTGGTCTGGTTGCGGCGGTTCACGTCCCATCACCATGCCCGTCCTCACCATCGCCGACCGCGTCTTCCATTCCCGCCTGTTTCTCGGCACCGGGAAATTCCCGTCCAACGAGTCGATGCGCGACGCGCTGGCGGCCAGCGGCTGCGAAATCGTCACCGTCGCCCTGCGGCGCGCGGACCTGACCGGCGGACACGATCCGTTCGCCAACATCCTCGATTTCATCGACCCGGAGAAATACCTGATCCTGCCCAACACCAGCGGCGCGATGAACGCCGCCGAGGCGGTTAGACTGGCGCGCCTCGCCGCCGCCGCCGGACTGCCCAAATGGGTGAAACTGGAAATCCACCCGGATCCGACCTACCTCCTGCCCGATCCGATAGAAACCCTCAAGGCCGCCGAAATCCTCGTGGCCGAAGGTTTCACCGTCCTGCCCTACATCAACGCGGATCCCGTACTCGCCAAACGCCTCCAGGAAGTCGGAACCGCCACCGTCATGCCGCTCGGCTCGCCCATCGGCTCCAACCGCGGCCTCGCCACCCTCGACCAACTCCGGATCATCATCGAACAAGCCACCGTGCCCGTCGTCGTGGACGCCGGCATCGGCGCGCCAAGCCACGCCGCCGCCGCCATGGAACTCGGCGCCGATGCCGTGCTGGTCAATACCGCCATCGCCATCGCCAGCGATCCCTGCCGCATGGCCGGAGCCTTCAAACTCGCCGTCCAGGCCGGCCGCGCCGCCTTCGAAATGGGCCTCCCCGAAACCCTCGATCACGCCAGCGCCACCAGCCCCCTAACAGGGTTCCTCGGCTGATGCCGGGCCTCCCCGCTGCCATGTCATCCGGCCTCCCGGACGCGGGACAGTCGCCGGCGGTCATAGACACGCCGCTACAGTCCGCGAAAGGAACGCTTGTAGCGGCGCTCTGTGAGCGTCGATGCGAATGGGATGGGAGAATCCCTATCATCAGCATCGTCATCCGGCCTCCCGGACGCGGGACAGTCACCGGCGGTCATAGACGCGCCGCTACAGTTTGCGAAAGGAACGCATGTAGCGGCGCTCTGCGAGCGTCGATGCCTATGTGAGGCGACATCTCCATCCACGATCCACCATCCCCAATCTTCTATCCCCTTCGCGAACCTGGCGTCTTGGCGGTGGATTTTATCCAACTGGGGAACGCCTGGGAAGCCACGCTCTCACGAGCGCGGCTACGGGAGCGCGACATCCTCATCCACGATCCACCATCTCCGATCTTCAATCCCCTTCGCGAACCTGGCGTCTTGGCGGTAAATCCATCTTGCTGAGGGAGCGAACACGGCGCCACCCGGTTTCGCCCCCCGGTTTCGCTTGATCCCCGGACCGGATCGTGGCCAATCTTTGGCCGTCCCATGAGTCCCGCCGCAATACAGCCGACCGCCCCGCGCCGTCATGCCCGGCTCGCGGTGTGGATGGCGATGAGCGTGGTGCTGCTTGGCGCGTGGCTGTATACCAGGTCCAGCGGAGGAGACGGCGGTACGGACACCGATGGACAAGCGGCCGGACCAAACCCGCCGACCGCAGAAATGAATGCGGAAATCGAGCGGACGGCGCGGCAGCGCGCGGAACGCGAGCGGGCCGACAAACTCTACGAAGGTGTGCGATTGCTCAAGGAATCCAACGATGATGCGGAGAAATCCGGAATTGATTCCGTCGATTGCGCAGATCTCGTGTCGCGGGCGGGAATACCAGCCGTCCGACATTACCTCGCCATGGCGAAGCTGCCTTTCGATGCCTACCAAAAGCGCCTCGCCTATCAGATCGTGTGGATCACGTCAGAGAAATCGGTTTATGAAACGTTGATGATCGCTGAAGAGGTGGGCCTTGGGGGTGAGATCGTATCCGGGAAGATCCACTCTCGTCTTGTCGCCAAATGCCTGAAGGATCGCGACCGTGACGCACATGAGTTTTTGCAGGAGTTTCCCGTGATCAAGCGTTACATGGCGGTTTCTGAACACGATTATTCCAGTGATGGCGACGTGATCGAGATTCTTGTCCAGGCGGAACTTTCCTTCTCTGATATCGTCACCCGCTACAGATCCGTGTCGCGGCCCGATTCGTTCGGTGCCATCAGTGTATGGATATTTTCGGGGGGTGTGAACCGGATGGTTGCCGCTTCGGGAGACCTGCAGCGGATCCTGGGAGAACTCGGTTCAATCGATCCCATGCTCCGCTCCTTTGCGATAGGGAAATTGGAAGAATCCGGCGTCAGCAAGCGCGTCTATCTCGAACGGAACTCATGGATCAAAGGCGAGGACCTGAAGGCGTATGTTAGAGCATGGGCAATTGCCCAAACCAACGACGCCATGGACTGGCTCAAAGGCAACGACCGCGGGCTTCTTCCCCACACCGTCAGAGAGGTATGCCCGTTTCATCACAGCCGAATCAAGGATTGGATCGAACGACAATCCGACCCCGAAATCAAAACCGTGTGCGAGAAGGCTCTAACCTCCTGGGAAAAGGCGGAGCGAAAGAAGGAGGAACGGAAAATGCGCGTCCGCTAACGCCAAATGCGGCTGGGGCCGAGGGATGGACAACCACCATCCCCAATCTTCTATCCCCTTCGCGAACCTGGCGTCTTGGCGGCGAATTTTATCCAACTGGGGGACGCTTGGGAAGCCACGCTCTCACGAGCGCGGCTACGGGAGCGCGACATCCTCATCCACGATCCACCATCTCCGATCTTCTATCCCCTTCGCGAACCTGGCGTCTTGGCGGTAAATCCATCTTGCTGAGGGAGCGAACACGGCGCCACCCGGTTTCGCCCCCCGGTTTCGCTTGATCCCCGGACCGGATCGTGGCCAATCTTTGGCCG
>JAFLEH010000048.1:20414-25241 GCA_017301995.1 Verrucomicrobiota bacterium
TCCCATGAGTCCCGCCGCAATACAGCCGACCGCCCCGCGCCGCCACGCCCGGCTAGCGGTGTGGATGGCGATGAGCGTGGGCGCTTTCGTGCTGGCGGGGTCGCTTTCGCTGGTGCTGGCGTTCCAGCACAACGTGGATCGTGAGGAACGGCGGTCGTTCGAGGCGGCGGCTCTATCAAACGCGCGGTTCCTCGAACACGGACGCCTCCCCCGGAGCGACCGGCTGGCGGCCGATCTGGGCCGGATCAGCGGCGCCCGCGTGTTTTTCCAAAGTCCGAACGCGGCCCCGGTGGGCGCGCCGGGCGACCGGCTCGATCCCGCCGCGCTGGAAGCACCCTGCGACGGTCGGGTGAAACCATTGTCTAACGGAGAATGGGTGGTGGGACTGGTGGAGAAAAACGGCGACCGCATTCTGTTTGTCCGCCCCGCGGCGTCGCGGATGCTGGCGATGGACCGGCCGGACACCTGGTTGGCGCTCGGCGGGTTCTGGCTGCTTTCGCTCGCCCTCGGTTGGGGCCTGGCGCGGCGGGTGACCCGCCCGATCCAGAGCCTGGCCGCCTCGCTGCCGCAGGTGGGCACGGAGTGTGAGCTTCCCGAACTGCCCGTCACGCGGCGCGATGAAATCGGCAGCCTCGCCCGCACGCTCGTCCACACCCATGACAGCTTGCGTGAGGAACGCGAGCGCCGGCGCCAGGCCGAACGGCATGCGATGTTAGGCCGGATGACCGCCAGCCTCGCCCACGAGGTGCGCAACCCGCTGGCCGCCATCCGGCTGCACGCCCAATTGTTGGAAAACGCGGACCCCGCGGAGGCCGCGGTGTCGCGCTCGTTGATCGAAAGCGAGGCCGCGCGGATCGAGTCGCTCGTCGCCCAGTGGGTGGCCCACGCAAAGGCGCTCCCGCCCGTCCGCGTGCCGCTCGACCTGGCCGGACTCGTTGCCGAAACGGTCCGTCTGTTGGAACCCCAGGCGCGCCACGCGGGTGTGACGCTGGAGTTTTTCCCGGAATGCCCGGTGGAGATGTCCGGCGATTCCGACCGCCTGCGGCAGGTGGTTGGAAACCTGCTGCTGAACTCGATCCAGGCCATGCCGCACGGAGGACGGGTGCGGATATCGGCGCGCGATGAGGGAGGTGCCGCGGCGCTGGTCGTGGACGACGAGGGAAGCGGTTTCAGCCCCGCGGCGCTTGCCAAGGCGGGAGAGGCGTTTTTCTCGGAAAAAGAAGGCGGGATGGGACTCGGACTAACCGTTGTTAGGGAAATCTGCGAGGCCCACGACGGCGCGCTCCGGATTTCCAACCGCCCGGACGGCGGCGCACGGGTCCGGGCTGAATTTTCCAAGAATCCCGGCCGGAAATCCGTTCCCGAAACCAACCCATGACCGCCCAACCGATACTCCTGATCGAAGACGAACACGCGCTCGGCACCGCCCTGGCAATGCTGGTCCGGCGCATGGGCCACCTGCCGACGCTGGCCGCCTCCGGAAAGGCCGGACTAACCGAACTCGAACGCCAGCGCTTCGCGGCCGTGGTGCTGGACATCGGGCTGCCGGACATGAGCGGCCTCAAACTGCTGGAGCGTCTCCGCAACGCGGGATCCGCCATCCCGGTGCTGGTGATCACCGCGCACGCCACGCTCGAACACGCGATCCACGCCCAGAAATCCGGCGCCACCGCCTATCTAACCAAACCGCTCGACCTTCGCGACTTCGAGCGATCCCTCGACGCGCTGCTCGCGCCGGTAATGTCGGCATCGCCATCCGACCCGACGCCCCAGCCGTCGGCGGATCCGGTCACGCTGATCGGAGCCGCGCCGTGTTTGCGCGAGGCGTTCATCGGCATCGCCCGGGCCTGTGCGGGCGATGTTCCGGCGCTCATCACCGGACCGTCGGGCTCCGGTAAGTCGCTGGCCGCCAAGGTGATCCACGCCCACGGCACCCGCTCCGGCGAGCCGCTGGTTTTCCTAACCGCATCCGGGATCGCGTCGCCCGCCGATCTGGAAAACACGGGCGCCGGAACCGTGGTGTTGGAGGAAATCACCGAGCTTCCCCCCGCCGTCCAGGCCCAGCTCGCGGCCTGGCTGGGATCCCCCGACCCGGCGCGGCCCCGGTTGCTGGCCACCACCGCCGCCGACCCATTGGAAGCCGTGACCGACGGACGGCTGCGCGAGGATCTCTACTACGCGCTTGCGACATTGACCGTGCCGATGCCTCCCCTGCGCGAACGCAGCGGCGATATACCGGCCCTAACCGCGTTTTTCACGGGCCTGCGGTCCGACCGCGCGGCACCGCCCCTGACCCCGCCGGTTCTCGCCGCGCTCCAGGCCTATCAATGGCCCGGAAACGTCCGCGAACTCCGCCATGTGCTCGACTACGCGCTCACGCTCTGCGCTGGCGGACCGGTGTTTCTCAGCCACCTTCCCGACCACATCGTCGCCGCCGCCGCGCCGGAATCCGGACCCGCGCCGGGCGAACTCGAAACCGTGATCGGCCGGTGGCTGGACGCGGCCCTCGAACTCCCCGAATCCACCCGCCCCGACTACGAGAGACTGATGGACCAGCTCGAAGCCGTGGTGCTCCGCCACCTGATGGACCGCCACGACCACAAACCAACCCACCTCGCCACCTCGCTCGGCATCCACCGCGCCACCCTCCGCCAAAAACTCCGCCGCGCCGGCATCCAGCGCGACGAAGGATGAACGGCCGGATCTGATCGGGTTCGTGGTGTTATTAGTTATTAGTTATTGGGGGATTGCAATTTAAACTTCAGACATCCTTATCCGGCCGGAAGATGATTTGGCTCAATTCGCGGCGTAGCGATGTTGATGAAAGGTGCTTTCTTTCTGGTTTCCGGATTCTGGTTTCTGGTTTCTTGGCCCGATGGTGCCAAACCATTTTCCGACCTGCAAACGCAGTGAAGCGGAAAACAACTCCCCGGATCAGGATCTCTGAACTTCCTTGTTCTCGTGCTTCATCTGTTGGGTGAACCGCGTTCGATGGGTGTGCGGCCGAAGATTCACGCCGGATTCCCAATAACCCATAACCCGGGGCCTCACTCTGCCGCAGCTTCGCCGGTCGTGGCTGGTGCGGGGTTCGTTCGCATCAACTCGAGGTAGAGCGACAACAGGCGCAGCCGCCAGCGCAGGATCATGCCGAAGGCCAAGACAAAGAACAGCCCGCCGGTTTGCTCCAGCGTGAGGAAGCGGTCGAAATAGCCGCGCGCGAAATAGCGGATCGCGGCCAGCGCCACAATCACCCCAAAGAACGCCGACGAGCGCTTCATCATGATCACCCCGCCCTCGCGCCGCAGGCTGGAGGTGAGCAGCAGCGGATACGCCAACACCACCGCGCCGACCCCGAATGCCGCCACCGCCCAGGTCAGCGGCACGCGGAACATCGGCGCCAGAAACATGCCGAACCCAGTCGCCATGCCAAATGGCGGAATCACGATCTTCCTCACCGTCACGGCACTGCGGCCTTCCCGGATCCGCCACGCCAGCACTCCTAACAGTCCGATCAGGGAAACCACGGCCACGAAAACCGGCTTGGGAATCCCGGCCGGAATCCCGTCTTTCAGATGCAACCATTGCGCGCCGCTCCACGACATGCGCGCAGCAAAGCGATTGCGGGTCGCTTCGTCAAGACGCGGCTCCGTTGACAGCATCCGGATCGGAGCGCCATGACCCCAGCCACTTCATCACCATGGGCCGGCGCGACCTGACCGGAACTTCGGGTTTCAGGAGGTTCCGGGTTATTTGTTATGGGTTACTGGAAATCCGGTGCGAACCTTGGCCGCTCACGCACCAGACGCGTTCCACCCGACAAGTGCAGCACAGGAACAAGGAAATCGGAACTGTATTCCACTTGTCACCAATAACCTATAACGAATAACACCTCGAGTCCGCAGTCCCGACTGCGGAATTGTGATTGCTCCACCAGGGCCGACCTTCCATCCTGTCGCCCATGACAAGCTCCCACTCGCTCTCCCGTCGTTCGCTGCTCCAAGGTGCTGGCTCTATCGGAGCGCTGGGCCTGCTCGGGGCCGCCACCACTGCCGCCCGGCCGGCGGAACCGTCCAACCCTCCGAAAAAGGGAAGCGTTATTCTGTTTCAGGGAGACTCGATCACCGACGCGGGACGCGACAAGAAGACCCCCGATGCCAATCATGCGGCGGCCTTGGGGAACGGATATCCGGCATTGGCTGCCGGCGCCCTGCTCGGGAGCTATCCGGATCTGGAGCTGAAGATCTTCAACCGTGGCATCAGCGGCAACAAAGTGCCGGACCTGGAAGCACGCTGGCAGGCGGACACCATCGATCTCAAACCCGATGTGCTCAGCATTCTGATCGGCGTCAACGACCTTTGGCACACGCTCGCCTTCGGCAAGACCTACAAGGGGACGATCCAGGATTACGAGACCGGCTACCGCGGATTGCTGGAGCGCACGGCCAAGGAGCTTCCCGGCGTGCGGATCGTCATCTGCGAGCCGTTCACCACGCGGACCGACGACGATTTCAAGCCGCTTGCCGGGTATCGCGCCGTGGCACGGAAACTGGCGGAGGAAATGAAGCTGACCTTCGTCCCCTTCCAGTCGGCCTTCGATGCCGCCCTCAAAGCCGCCCCGGCCGGATTCTGGCTCGGCGACGGCATCCACCCCACCCCGCCCGGCCACGCGCTGATGCTCCAAACCTGGCGCGATGCCGTGGGGATCTAGTGCAACGTTCCATTAGTTCGTGTGCATTTGTTTTTGATATGATTGAGTCAACTGGACGATGCGCCGCAGTTTCTCTGGACCTTTCGTCCAGACAAACGGGCCGCACGTCTTATTGTATT
>JAFLEH010000049.1 GCA_017301995.1 Verrucomicrobiota bacterium
CCGTGCCCATCGCCCAACTGATGGACGGCCGCATCGCCGCCCTGCGCCACTGGGCCAAGGGCCGCGCCCGCGAGGCCGGATCGAAAGGCACACCCGCCCGACGCCACGGACGGCGGGTCACCGGCGAGGGCTGATAGACACAACCGGAAGCCGGCATGCGTGACGGCACCATCCCGGCACCATCCCATATCCACCCCATCAACGCCGCCGCAATCCGCAGTCCGGGTTGCGGCGGTGATGGGCGCTTCGTCCCATCCGTCCCATCCGTCCCATCCGTCCCATCCGTCCCATCCGTCCCATCTCCCCAAAACCCACCCCCAACCCAACCAACCAACCCCAACACCCCAAACCATGCCAACCCCCATCCCAACCACCACCCTCAATTCCACCTCGCTCTATTTCCGCGAGGGCAACTCCGACAAGGAATACCATGCCGCCATCGAACCGCGCGGCGACGGTTTCATCGTCACTTTCGCCTACGGCCGGCGCGGCTCCACCCTGACCACCGGGACCAAGACCACCGCTCCCGTGTCCATGGCCGAGGCCACCAGGGTCTTCGACAAACTCGTCGCCTCCAAGGTCGCCAAGGGCTACCGGCCCATCGCCAATACCAACGCGCCCGTCTATCAGCAGACAGGCAACGAGGGCGCCGACACCGGCATCCGCTGCCAGCTACTCAATCCCGTTGACGGAACCGAACTGGAGCGCCTGCTGGACGACGACCGCCATTGCCTCCAACAGAAGCACGACGGCCGCCGCCTGCTGGTCCGCAAACAAGGCCTCCGGATCACCGGCATCAATCGCCGCGGCCTGGAGGTCGCCGTTCCCGGACCGATCCGCGACGCGGTGGCCGCCATCGGCCACGACCTGCTCATCGACGGCGAGGCCGTGGGCGACACGCTCCACGCCTTCGACCTGCTGGAACTCGGCGGCACCGACCTGCGGCCCACCGGCTACCTGAGCCGCTACCACAGCCTGCTCGCACTGTTAGGAGACGCTCCGCCTGCGATCAATGTCGTGGCCACCACCGTCGATCCGGCCGACAAGCGCCGGATGTTCGGCAACTGCCGCGACACCGGATGCGAGGGCGTGGTCCTCAAGCGCATGGACGCGCCGTTCGCGCCGGGTCGGCCCAACAGCGGAGGTCCGCAGTTGAAGCACAAGTTCGTCGAGACCGCCTCGTTCGTCGTCACCGGCATCAACGCCAAACGCAGCGTAACCATCGGACTCTACGATGGCGGCAAGCTGCTCCCCGCCGGCAATGTCTCCATCCCGCCGAACCACGTCATTCCCCAATTGGGGACTGTGGTGGAGGTGAAATATCTCTACGCCCACAAGCAGAGCGGAAGCATTTACCAGCCGGTCTATCTCGGCCCGCGCGCCGACATACCGGCGGGCGAATGCGTCACCGACCAACTGAAATACAAGGCCGAAGGTCAATAGCCATTGGTCATCAGCGCGCAAGCCCCCTGATAACCGATAACAAACAACCGATAACCCTATCCCCGCTCCCGCACAGGACCGACGAGGCAAGCCCGGCGGCACGACACGCTCAAGCGCCGCCGGGGAAACACAGGGCCGCCACGGAGTTTCCATACTCATCCCCCGTGGCGGCCCAACCCTTTCCCCACCTAACCAACCAACCCACAACCCCGACAAATACCAACCCCGCCACCATCACTCATGAAATTCCCGAAATACCGCCCCGGCTCCACCAACCGGATCACCGTCACCAGCGTCCGCGAGGACCCGTGCGCCTTCTCCGGCGACACCCCGGAAAACCTGTGCCGTTACTGGCACGAGATCATCGCCGCCCAGCCGGATCACGAACCGGACAAGGAGACCGTCGCGGTCGTCATGCTCAACACCCGCCTGCGACCCTTCGCCTGGCACCGGGTGAGTCTCGGCACGGTCAGCGAAAGCCCGGCCCACCCGCGCGAAATCTTCCGGCCGGTCATCGCCGCCGGGGCCTACGGCTTCGTGATGATGCACAACCATCCTTCGGGCGATCCGTCGCCCAGCGGGTGCGACGAAAGCATCACCCGCCGGATCGCGGAGGCCGCCACCCTCATGCAGATCCGGTGCATGGACCACATCATCATCGGCGAGCCAGCACCCGGCCGCGCACCCTATTTCTCGTTCCGCGAAGCCGGATTCATCCCATAACCCCAACATCCGAAACACCAATCATGCAACCCGTCCTGACATTCATCGCCACAGGCATGTTGACCAACAGCGCCACCCATCTCGTCCGCATCTTCCAACAAGAGCAAAGCCCGCCAAACTTCTGGGGGGACATCACCGACCTTGCGGCCGGCGGCAGCGACGGTTTCTATGACGTGGCGGATTGGGAGTGTGAATCCGTTGAAAGCCTGGGTTCATCGCTTCTGGACTACATGGCCAGTTGTAACACCGCCGACATCCTCACCCCGGTTTACGACCCGCACGGTCTGCTGGAGGGAACCGCGGGACGCACCGGACCCACCCCTGACACCGCAGCCCCTTCCCAATTGGACCAACCCATTCCCCGCGGTGGAACCGAACCCCTCAAGGTAGGTGACCGCGTCCGGATCGTGCCCGAGTGGCAGGATCCGGGTGACGAAAATTTCGAGAACTTCGTCATTGAGGCTCCCGAAAACACCACCCAAGTCCGCATCCGCACCATCATCCCCGGATTCGTCATCCATCCCACCGAGTGGATTGAGGCTGACAAGCTCATCATCCATCCGTCCGACCCGCCCCAACCACCAACCCCACCCCTGTCATGAAAATCACCGGCGCCACCATCACCCCCATGCCCCGGCCGATGCCCGAGGGCATGTTCGATCCCATGCCCAAGGTCGTCGCCACCTTTGGGGACGGCACGACCAAGGAACTGTTCGAATTCTATCCGGACGAGATCACCTTCACCGCGTCCGAGTTCATCGGACTCACCGAAGCTGAAGCCCTCGCCCTCAAGCAGCAAAAGGACGCGGCCTATCTCCGTTCCTGACGCTTCGGCATCCGGAAGAATCCAGACCGCTTCGCTGCAAGAGACAAGAATCAAGACAAGAGAGCAAGGCCATGGGCGAAAGCCCTCCTCTTGCTCTATCCGGTCTTCTGTCTTCTGTCTCAACGTCTTCCGTCTCTCTCCCAAATAACAAATAACAAATAACCAATAACTCCATCCCATGAAAGCCACCATCAAGGACAACACCCTCATCATCGAAATCCCGCTGCATGCCCCGCGTCCCTCCGCCACCGGCAAGACGCTCACGGTCGCCAGCAGCAACGGCAACCAACCCACCGCCGCCACGGTCAACGGCCTGCCCGTCATCGTCGGCGTCAACGCCTACATCAAGCCCGGACGCTGACGCGTCCGGGGGACCCAAGATCGCTACGCTGCAAGAGACAAGAATCAAGACAAGAGAGCAAGACTGCGCGCGAGAGCCCGTCTCGCTCTATCCAGTCTTCCGTCTTCTGTCTCAACGTCTTCCGTCTCTCCCGAATAACAATTAACAAATAACCAATAACCCCACCACCTCCATGAACCTAACCATCTCCGTTTCCGATCTGGCGGCGGCCCGCAAGCTGCTCACCCGGATCCGCTTTGCGCGGCTCAGCCTTCCCGTGCTCAGCCATGTGCTCGCCACCGTCGATGCCGCCGGGCTCACCCTGGCCGTCACCGATCTCGACCACTGGCTTGAGACCCGGCTCCCCGCCGTCATCGAACCCTTCGCGCCGGGACGTTTCCTCATCCCCGCGGTAGCCCTCAAGGCCGCCGCGGCCGGGGACAAACGCTCCCACGCGCACTTCGTCTTCGAAGACACCCCGGACGGCCCGAAGCTCACGCTAACCGTTCCATGCTCCGGCATGAACGCCGTTTCCGTCCACCGGCCCGAACCCGCCGACCAGTTCCCCGCGCGGCCGTCGGCGGGCGGTGCCATCGCACACCTGCCCTGCGAGACGTTCGCCGCCTTGGGACGGGTCGCCGGCTTGGCCTCCACCGACCCCACGCGCCACGTCCTCAACGGCGTGTTCTTCACCCCCGAACGGGGAGGGGAACTTGTGGCCACCAACGGGCGGACCCTTGCGCTGGCGCCGGTGCGTTTCTCCGGCCACCCGTTCATCCTGCCCAGCGCCGCCGCCCGCGTGCTCGTCCACCCGGACTTCGCCACCCGCGACGCCGCCATTTGTCAGGAAACCAGCGACGGAAACGTGGTCCGGGTGATGTTCCGCTCCGGTCCCCACACCCTGCTGGCGAAAGCCATCGAGGGGACCTATCCGAACTACCGGCAGGTCATTCCCGCCGATCACACGGCGGAAGCCGTCATCCCGGAAACCCACCGGCCCGGGCTCATCGCCTGGCTGCGCTCGCTCTCGGGCAGACGCGGATCCGTGGTGCTCCGCCATGACCAACCCGGCCAGCTCGGCATCACTCTCGAAGACTACGATTCCGACTCCGAAACCGTCTCCATCCGGGTGCCGGCCGCGGTATCCGGCGAGGTCCCGGTGATCGCCTACGATCCCGCCCACTTCGCCGACGTCCTGGCAATCGGCTCCGCGCTGCGGTTCACCGACGGCATGAGCGCCACGCTCCTGACCGCCCCGGACGGAAACTTCTGCGTCCTGATGCCCACCCGCTGCCACGCCTCATCCGCCATCCACCACGCCACCGCTCCCCCAACCACCCAACCGGCCGCCGCCTGATCTTCCATCAGGCCCGCGCGTCCGGCAAACACCCTCCCGCCAGTCCGTCACCGGGCTGGCGGGAGGAGTGGTGGCACCTGCTGGATTTTTTTAGTTCAGTAGGGTGGCAAGACCAACGTAAGCGTCCTAAAATCGTCCCCATTGACGGATTCTCGCTGAACCCGTCTTTTCAGGCGCTTTCGCGCGCGGCGCGTTGTTCCTCGGCGATACGGGCCGGGGTGAGGGCGGCGGCTTGGGCGTCACTTCCGCCGTGCGGCAGGCGCTTAATCACTTCGATCAGGTAGGCTTCGGGTTCGAGTCCCTGAGTGAGCCAACGCCATCCTTTTCTCGCCCAGACCTCTCTTGATCTTCTCAACCAAGCTGCGCGGCACGCACGTGGCCGACCCGGCGCTCACTCGGCGGTTTTGGTCGGCATCCTGGAATCATCACCCACATTCGTAGCGCACTGTGAAAGGAGCCCGTCAAAGCGCTCCCTTTCCCCCCTTGTCATCCATTCCACAAGGCCAACCGGTCTGCCGTCCAGTAGCTCTGTGACCTTGCAGAGCCATGCGAGGTGCTCGTCATCGCTGCCGTCGGCCAGATTCCGAGCACCTTCCCAGATCCCCGCTTGCCGCCAGTTCCTAAAGGCATCGTCGGTCATGCCAGCGATCTCAAAGGCCTTGGCTGCCAACTCAAACCGATGCTCGGCCTCATGCATTTGTCCCCGCAATGCCCCACTCTCCTCCGGCATTAGATCCAGGATCGCCCGGGCCTCGGACAGGTTGCCTGCGCTCACAAGGGTGTCAAACGCGGTCCGGCGAAGTGCCACCACTCTTTCCCTTAGGTCGCCAACTTCACTGGTAAGCCCAAGCCATTCCGAAACCGGACCGATCAAGCGCCCGGCGTATCTATCGTCACCTGCCGCCCTTTCGATGTCCGTGCGCAGGCGCTGGGCGCATGCCGGCAGAACGGACTCAATCCAACTCTTGTCTCCCCCGGCCTCGACGAGGGCATCAAGAAAGTCGATAGCGGTCCCAATACCACCTCGGGCTGATAGGTCGGGCCCGAGTGTGAATCCTGCCCAAGCGCATAGCGTCGCGAACATCCTGCGATCCGAATCACTGGCCAACTCTTCAAGGGACTCATTGGCGGCACTCATTGCATGTGAGACCAAATCCTTTTCTTCGGGATAATCCAGCAACAGCCCAGCAGCCAGCGTGAGAATCTCCAGATTCACTTCGCGCCGCAATTCCGGGTCCGCGACACCCCCGGTCATTTTGGCGTCTCCGAGCATGCGCATCGCCTCGTTGGCCAGCCGCCAAGCCCTGCGAATGTCATTATCAACGAAATTTCGCGCAAGTTTCAGGCGCGCGCGCACCCTATCCTCCGGCGATGCGTCGAAGTCTTTGTAGTAACCCGCCAAGCCCTGTGCATTCACGACCAGAGGTTTCTGCAACAGGTCTAGGCTTTCCTTAGTCTCCTGACTGGTTGGCCGCACATCGAGAAAGATCAGATCTCCTGTCGTGCGGCTCAGGGCAACCCGGAACTGGTCGATCAAGCAACGGGCTGCCATTTCAGACAGTCTTTCGGAATCTTCCGTCAATCTTTTGATTTTCAGAAGAGTGCGGCCGGCGTTGACGATGCAGACTGACTGGAACTCCAGGCCCTTGGCCATGGCTGGAGTGAGCATCCGATCCATCAGACTCGCCATGCACCCGGCTTCCATTTTCTCGCAGGGGGCAATCCATGCGGGCTCGTCTTCAAGGTTGATCACCACAAAGTCTTCTCGCGTTGTCAGGTTGCCGACCACTTCGACAGCTTCCTCGTTTGTCTGGCAGACCACATGCATGAGACGGGCATCGTGAACCTGTCCCTCCGAGGGGGGCGACTGGTCGCCTGGCTTGTCGATTTTCGGCAGTCTGGCGTAGAGACGGGTGGCCCGGTCCAGAACATCGCAGATGTTGCTCGGACATCTCAAATTCGAGTCAAGCCTGCTGTCGAGAAACAGGGTTTGCGGACTATCGGCAAGTTTCTGGAGAAATCCGTGGATGGTTGTCTTGAGCCAGCCCCACTTGAATTGGGTTGGGACGACAGTCTGGCCCTCGTCACCGGCGACAAGGAGCCACGGGAGCCTCTGCTGCCGAAGGGCAACCGCTCTGAAAAACACCATTACGGCGGTCAGTTCGAGTTTTGTGAGATCCTGAACTTCGTCAATAACGATACGGTCGAATCGGTCCCATCCGTCGGGCAACTCGTGGTCTCTTATCCATTTTGCAGCTAGTGCAGCTGCCTCGAGTTCCGGAATCCAGCCCCCGGCGCTCAGCTTGTCTCCAATCGCCGAGACTGCCCGCACAACGCGCTCCGAGGCTGGCCCGAGGGATTCCCGCCGTGTTGCGTTGTAGGCTTGGCAATCCAGAAGGGCGAGTCCTGATTCGCCTGCCAACGGATCGGCCATTCCATACGCCACCGCCCTGGCTTCAGCGTGAAGCGCCTGAATCCTACCCCGCCACTCGCCAATCTGGCTGCTGTCAAGGTAATCGGCGTGGTTTTCGAAACAGCGCAGGCTCCGGCCAAGGTCCGCGCGGGGGATGTCCCTTTGGAGTATCTCTCCCCAGAAAGACGACAGATCCCGCGCCACAACCTCGACATCACTTCCGGCAAAACTGTCGAAATGCTCCCGCGCCATTCGGGCAAGGTCTCTTGACCATGTGAGGTAGAGAACCCTTTGGCCGGCTCTCGCGGCAACCGCCTTCCACAATGCGGTGGTTTTCCCCGATCCCGGGTTGCCCGCCAGTATCCGAACGGGTGTTTCGTCGAAGATGAACTTCTTTTGAGTGTCGGTCCAGGGTTGAAACCGGCAATCAACGAGGTCGTGGGCTTCCAGGTGGGCAAAATCGTCGGGCTTGCCCGCATTGAGCGAACCGTGGTCATCATGGTGTCTTACGGCCCGGACAACAACTGATCCTGTGGCGAGATGGAGGTCTTGCACCCGAGCACTGTGCCAGTGCGCCCACCATAGGTAGTAGTGGTTTCCCGAAATCGGCGTTCGCAGCCATCCGCGGTTTTCAGCGTCCTTGCAGCCTTTGACAATACTCGTTCTGCCGTGTGCAGCAAGGTGGGTAAGTACGAGGTTAAGCCGATTGCCAAAGGTTGGATCGTCCATCAAATTGAATACATCACCGTGGATTACAATAGGATGCTTGATGTCACGATGCCGGACCCCCGCCGCAGGTTGGTCCCTGCGCACCTCGACATGCGCGCGAACAGGCGAAGTGAGAGCGGTCTGAGCGGGGGCGTCTGACGATGTTTCTTGGAAATGCGGTTCGCCTGGCGCGAGCGCCTCATCGGACTCCAAATGCCCGGGTTCGGAAATCGCCCCAAGGGTGGGGGGGGGCAATGCTGTGACCTTCTCATTCCATAATCCAAGCCAAAACGGGGTTTGACAACTTTTGTGGCACAGATCTTTCAGCCAGTCTTCCCCAGTTGAAATAAATGCGTTGATGTACCGAGCAACGAAGACTGCCACCGGATCATTTGCACTCTCCTGAATGATTGCTTCCAGGCTGAGCTCTCTACCTCTCCTCGATGCAGATTCCATCCACTTTTTGACATAAGGCCCAGCAAATGGATTTTCTCCAAGAAACAGAAGACAATAGAATACCATTTCAGCAAACGTCCCTCCTTGATTATTTCGAAGGGATCTATTCCACCTTCTCAAGTAATTGCTCTTCCCCTTGAGTAGCTTTTCGAGACCATCTTGATCGCTAAATCCGGCAGAATGAAAAACTCTAAAAGCAAGATCTTGGTTCTCATTGAACAGGTGCCGGACAAGGTGGGCTTTCTCGGCTTCGGGAACGAGTTCATAGGCCGTCCAAAAGCTCTCTACCGCATCCGATTGTGGAGTTTCCATAGAATCAAACGGTTATGGCTAGCGATTGTGTGCTGGAGGCTCAAGCAAGCCCTGGGTGAAAAACCAGATAGCTCCTGTCACGGGTCTGCCGTAATAGACCCGGTGGGGTCCGGTAACACCGAAGACCCACAACACGTAGCCTATGGTCTTGCTGTGTGTGTCGCCGCGCAGGTGGTTCATGGTGAGCAGCTTACTGCCACACGGCCCGGCAGGCGATGGTATTCTTCGGCGGGGATTTGGAATGCCAGCAATCAATCGGAAATTATTCACGGAGGACTCGATCCTACAGTTGAGCAGTTGTTTGGCTAGGGCGGCGACCTTTGCGTTTACGTCTGCAATCTTCAGCTCGTGTCAATTACCTCGACAATTGCCACATGAAAGCGGGGAAGCAAAAAACGCACAATTTGAGGTAGTTTACGCGCATCGTTTTTCCTTGTCGCACGCGCTCCAGCCAGCATAGCATAAGCGCAACCGTCGCTATAAAGACACCAAAGCTCCACCACAACAGATGCCATGAAATGCTGTAACTGCCTGAAAGAGATTCCTGACGGCGCGCGTTCCTGCAAGTATTGCGAAGCCACCCAAGAGACCCCGAAGGTCAACCCCGGGCAACTCGCGCAGATCATGGCATCGATTCCGCCTGATGATCTGACGATGCTGCATGAAACGGCCATGGAATCCGACACCATGGAGGATTTCCTGGGTATGGTTCTTTGCGGACCCTGTCCGAAATGCGGCAGCGAAAAGACTGAAGACTGCGCCGATATCAAGGAATATCTGAATCCGTTTCTGGGACGATGCAAGGAATGTTGCGCCCTCTTCTGCACGGAATGCGGATGTCCGTTCGACGACGACGCCAAAGATGCCGTCGATTTAACCAAATGTCCCGTATGTGCGAGCACGAACACCGATTACCCGACGGATGACGACGAGGATTCGCTCGTCTGTCAACCTGAGCTCCACTGTTTCGACTGCGGTGCCACTTACTGTTTTCACTGCGGGACGGTTCGAGCGGATTGAGGTCAGCCTTTGCGAGCCATGCTCCTCGGATGCAGAGGGAATCAGGGTTCTGAGGTTGCACGTCGCACCGGTGCTGAAATTGCCAAGCCAGATGTCCAGCCCCCGGCGCGCCAGAGCTTTTTGTCGTGGATCTCCCGCAGCGCCTTGCCACACTCCATGAATGCCGCCCGCCACCCCGGCATACCGCCTAACCAATCCACCCCACCTTGACTGTCCCACCTTGACTGTCCCACCTTGACTGTCCCACCTTGACTGTCCCACCTTGACTGTCCCACCTTGACTGTCCCACCTTGACTGTCCCACCTTGACTGTCCCACCTTGACTGTCCCACCTTGGCAAACCACCATTGTCTCAGCCACCATACCCTCATGGCTTGATCCGGCCGGGTTGTGGAGCCACCTCAAAGCAACCCTTTTTCCCGCTTCCCGCGCAAAATGTTGGATGATGTCGTAGCAAACCACCACGATCAAGAAGTCCGGACCCGACCTTTCGGCGAGGCCGTCGCGCCCGCGAGGCAAAGCCGTTCGCCCAACCGGCGTCACTCGGCAGGCGGATTTCTTGCTGCGGTGCCGGTGTTCGTCTGCGCCGCTTCGGCCTCGCCCATCAACGTGCCGGGCGGTGTGATGACGCCCATGGGTGTCACTCTTCACGGCCGGCTCGTCTGGCACTCCTATGATCGTTATGCCTTCGAAGGCGTGCGCTCATGGATGGCCGATTTCGACGCGAAGAAGGTGACGGAAATCACGCTGCCGAGGTTGAAAGGGGCCATGAATTACCATTTCAACTCCGACGGGACCGAAGTCGTCTTCATGAGCGATGATCGCGACCTGCCAGGTGACCAATGGGACATCTGGCTCGCCCGGATCACGCCGGATGGCTTGGCCAAGGCGACTCGGATCACCCCGGCTGACGGCAGCCGCAACGAGGATCCCAAGTTCAGTTCCGACGGATCCCGGATCATCTTCAAGAAGAACCGCCACCACATCGCCGCCATCGACAGAACCGCGATCACCATCGACGGCGGGAACCAGGAGCCTGCCCAGGTCATTCTGGCCTCCGACAAGCTGGAGATCGGCATGCCGTTCTTTCTGGCAGGCTCCCGCACGGACTTCTTATACGCCGCCGTCACGCCGGACCGGCGCTCGATCATTGGAAGACATGATGCCGGCGGTAGCCACACGCTCTACGACATCCCGGGCGCCCACGCCTATTATCCGGTGGCTGTGACTCCGGGCGAGTTCTACTTCTCCAGCGGCATCAGCGGCACGACGCCGGACCAGTTATACAAAGGCAACATCGAAGGCCGCCCTCCCGTTTCAGCTTCCTTCAACATCCGCGCCGCCGAGACCGCCGACGCCTGTCCCGCCGGTCCGGAGTGGCTTTTCTATTCCTCAACCCGCGACAAGGGAACGGGAGGCTACGACGTCTGGCTTGGCAATTTCAGCACCGGTGCGACGTGCAACCTCAGCACCCTGGTTCCAGGGGCGAATCAGCCCAACTCGGATCTGGGTGCCACCTTCCATGGATGCCTGACCACCCGGGCACAATCCGGGATCAAACAAGAAAGGGAGTAGCCGGCCAATATTAGTGTGCCCAATATCCGTTTGCAAAATTGCAAAGTCCGTGTAAACTCTTTGGCGTAGGAGGCAAAAAGGCCTCAAAAGCTGTAGTGTTGGGCCTTCACGGCCAAGGATCTGGAGGTAGTCGCCCCAATTGGGGCAAACGGTTACGCTGAAATCGGCCAAAATCAAAGCCCGATTAGGCGACCGCTGAATCAACCGAGCGCGCCGACACGGTCGCGCGGGTTGGCTATGGTGAATCCGGCGAGGTTGATACGTGCCGTTCTCCATTTGCTCCATACCTCCGCCACCCGGCTCGGTCGCTTTTGTTCAAACATGAAAAAATATACTGATCAACACAGGGGTGGAGCATGCTCCACCGAAACCAATTCCATCAACGGCAAACCCGTCCTCCTGCGCCCCAACGCCAGGACCGTGCTGAATCTTAAAAGCAGAGCCTTTGCCGAGAAACTGCTGTGCGACAGCTCCCACGACAACGAAGGGGTGACCCTCAATCCGGGCGACGCATGCGTTTTCCGCTGCTCTTTTTGTTATGTGGGGCTTCAGATGATCAAGGTGGACAAGCCGATCCTGGAGAACTTCAACGCCGGACGCCGTGCCCGCGGGGAACATGAACTGGGGTTCGAGGACGTCGTCATCCGCCGGCCGGACCCGGTCGGGCTGCTGCGCAAGCAGTTGCTCCACGGCAACGGCCGTTCCAGATTCCCGGACCCGGACGACAATCGCGTCATTTTCGGTTCCACGCTTGTGGACGTGGCCGGCACCATGGAACTGCTGCGGGAGACCGCCTCGCTCGCCAACCTCATGCTCAACAACACCGCGTGGCAGATCCGGCTGCTTTCCAAGAGCAATCTCCTGGCCCGGCTCTTCAGTGACAACCTGATCCCGGAGCGGCACCGTCACAGGTTGATCCTCGGTTTCTCAACCGGCACCCTCAGCGATGATGTGGCGGCGGCGATCGAAGTCGGCACCGCGCGGGTGTCCAAGCGGATCCGGGCCCTGCATTGGCTCCAGGACGAAGGCTACCGCACGTTCGGCATGATTTGCCCGAGCCTGCCGCCGCCGGACGGTGACTATGAGCGGTTCTCACGGGAAATCTGCGAGGCCATCCGGATAGACCGGTGCGAGCATGTTTGGGCGGAGGTTATCAATCTGCGGGGCAAGTCGCTGGTGCGGACCCTCGCGGGCTTGCATCAGGCTGGTCTCCGGCGCGAGGCCGACGCGCTGTCCGCGGTCATGGGCTCCAGCAACAAAGCGGCTTGGGAGCGGTATGCCAGGGACACATTTTGCGCTCACACCCGCCATGTTCCGGCGGACAAGCTTCGGTTCTTGCAGTATGTCGACGACTCGACGGCTGCATGGTGGGCCGGACAACGGAAACACGGGGCCGTCCTGCTCGGAAAGGCCGCCGTGAAGAGAAAGCTCAGCTCCATTGACGGCTGACGACAAGCGGGAAAGGGCGGGACTGGCGCAGGCTCACCATTCCCGCCCCACATCAAATCGCGGCAATTGACCGCCACGATCCGTGTGGCATCCGACCTTATCCATCGGCACGGAGATTATGTGCACCCTGCGCGCGTCCCGGTGTGCCTCGCACGCTTGTTTCGCATCCTCCACACTGCCGTTGTCCGGGAGCGGAATGTCCTCCAGCCTGGTGTTTTCGCTTCCTGTGGCGAACATGGCGCGCACGCAATCGCCTGCCTTGAGAATCAGGTAGCCGCTGTCTTCCGGCAGAATCTCGGCCGTGACACAGCAGCGGGAGACTTTCCACGACAGCGCCCCCGGAGTGCCGGCCGGAGGTTCGAGCTTCATTCCGGCCAGTTGTTCCTGCGAGCCGACCACGATGGCGGCCGCATCGAGGGCCGCATTCCAGCCTCTGATGAAGTTGAGCGGTTTGTCGGATGTTTTCATTCGTCTGTGTCGGCTTCTTTGGGTGGCAATGTCATGGCTGCGTGGGGTTGAGGTTGATGGTTCCGTCCTTGATGCCATCGGCGTAGGCCATGGACATCCGGAGTCCTTTCGCTTCGGTTTCGAGATCGCGGAGCCGTTGCTCCAGGGCCGCAATGACAAGCCGGGCCCCGGAGCGGATGCACACGGCATATTCCGGATTTCCTCCGAAGCCGGTCTGAACCTGGAATACAGGCGCGCCGGTCAGCTCACGGAGCTTCGAGCAATCGTCGGCGCCAAGCAGCGCGGTTGTTGTGGCAAAGCCGACTTCACCGAGTGTTTGAGCAAGTGTTTGAATCATGTGATTGCGTGGTGGATTTTGTGCAAGATTTCATACACTCCTCAGTTCTGAGGAGTGTGGAAAACCTTTTATTTTCAACGGGTTGTGTCATTATGCTGGTTGCTGGGTCGACCCGGCCAACCGCTTGTAGTCGCCCTCGATATCGGCTCTCTCGAACGACTCGATATCCGCCAGGAGTCTGACCAGGCTCTTACCGCTGAGCCCTGCTTTGAACAGCGCGTGACGATACGCCGGTAACGCTTGGATGCCCGGAAACGACACGCGAAATCAGGGCAAATCCGGAACCGCCGGGACTCGCGGCGGCATCCTGTTTCTGTAATCCCGGAAATTTGGGACTAGGGGTCTTCATAACTCATTGAAAAATCAATGAAAACCCGTCCCAAAATGCGCTGGAGAAAAGTCCCGTTTTCAGTCCCAAAACGACCCTCTAGTCTAGAAATTGCGACATTCGTTTTGGGGCTACGGGTGCTCGATGAGTTGGAAATACTCGTCGGCCGACACAATCGGATCACTATCCGCAGGCTCGCCGTAAATCGCCACGACACTCCCGGCCAGCGGCATCAGGCTCCCGCGTTTCGTAATCCGGGAACCAAGTTTCGCCATGATGTCAGGCGTTGCCGTCGCATAGTAATTCAGAACCGGGCGATCGGATCCCGCGGCAAGAAAGATGCTCGCTCCACCGGATTGCGCACGGATCAATGTGCCCTGCTCGCCGCCGGCCGCAAGCTGCGCGATCCCGCACTCGGCGATCCGCGCCGACGATCCTTGCTTCGATACAAGCCGGGCCGCACGGCAGCCGGTGTCGAAGAGTGTCAACGCTCCATACAACGACTTGTTGCAAACCATGTCCAGCACAGTCGCACGGCTCGACTCAGGGTCACGCCACACCACCAATGGTAGCTTGGCAAGACTCTCACGCAGGATTTTTGCTTCGGCGGCATGCTTTGCGTGAAGTCTGAGACGTGCCTCCTTCGACATTTGAAGCATCGTCTCGTCGAGATTCTTCGTGTCAGCCATACACTCGGCATGGGCAAGCCTCTCACGCTCAGGGCGGCGTGCCTCATCAGCCGTATCGTGGAACCGGGCCAGCGCACGCTCGTAGCGTTGAGACGCCTCCTCGCTCAGCGCGGACGTCAGGACAGGGCCGGAGACGGTGGTCCGGACGGGATGGCAGCCACGTTGCCGCCCGACATCCTGGTCGCGAAGCGACCAAGGGGGGCGGTCCGGCAACGTGGGGGCCGGCTCGGGCGAACCACCGTCTCCGGTTGCTGGCGGCCGTTCCGCATGCGGCCCGATCACCCGCGGGGACGGAAACGCCAAGTGCTCCGGAAACGCCGTCGTCTCCGCGACGGTCGGAACCATCGGGCGAACCTCCCGACCTGCGGAAATCACCCCCGGGCCTGGCGCATGACATCCATCACCGATTTTCCGTCCGTCGGAAAAAGATCGTCGATCCGGCAATCCAGCACCTTGGCCAGCAGCCAGGTTTCGGCATCGGTCACCCGCCGCAGCCCCGCCTCGATTTTCGAGAGTCCGGCCCGGCTCAGGTCCCACCCGGCCACCTGGAGTTTCACTGCCAGGGCTTCCTGCGACCACGCGGCCGCCATCCTGTGGCGGCGGACACTTGGACCCACGGCGTTCTGTTTGATTTTCGGCATTGCTCCGCTTTCGGAGCTTGACGTTAGGGGCCGGATCGCGTCGGATTGCTCCGAATTCAGAGCAAAATCCGCATGAAGGCGTCCGTTGCATTCGGCCAAATCATTCCGATGTCCGCATTGGCCGCCATCGGCATTCCGGCGGCTGCCCTTCTGGTGGTGATCGGTGTCGCGATTTGGAGGCTGCGAAGGCGGGCGAAAATGCCGGACACCATGGATGACCAGGCAACCGCACGCGCGTCGGATGACAGTATCCGGCCCGCCGGGATTCCGGCGCTGGAACCCGTCGCGGTGGACACGCCGGAGCGGCTTTCCGCCATTGCCCAGCGGGTGTCTGATCCTGATTTGAGGGAGTTTCTGACGGAGATCGCCCGCTCCATCGGAGAGATAGTTCCAGATTCCCGAGCGCAGGCGTCCGATTCGTTTGTCGAGGAAATGCTCGACCGGCACGACGATTTGCGGGCCATCCTGCGCAAACGGACCGGCGACGAAGCCGAGGCGATCGGCGGCTTCCGCGAAGCCATCGTTCGGGTTCTGGCGGATTGCGGGGTGGAATTGGTCCAATCGGACACATGGAATCCAGCCCTCCAGCGGGCCATCGCCAAAAACCCCGTCGCCGGAACCGCGGCACCCACCATCACGGACTTCGGCTCCACCGGCTATTTCCGCCACGGCACCCTCCGGAGAAAGCAGGAGGTGGTTCTGGCCATACCCTCTTCCGATCCCAAACCCCCAACCAACTCCTAACACATGAGCGACCACGAATACTTCATCGGTGATCCAGCGGCACAAATGGACGACTGGATCCTTCAGGATGCAGACAACTGCGCTGTTGCCGCGGAAACCAGCATCATCAATCAGTTCAATGTAGACCACCTGAGCTTGGATGATGCCAGCTACATCTCCGCCTCTCACGGATGGTATCAACCGGGATCGGGAACCGACCCGGGTGAAATTGGCAATCTGATGGATCTAAGCGGAATTCCAAATCATTCTGTAACGGGAGCAACGATGCAACAATTGGCTTTTGAACTACAGGAGGGACACGGTGTCATTGTCGGTGTAAATAGCTCCGAGTTGTGGGATCAGGGTATTCTAAATGCCATCAAACAGTTTTTCTGCGAAGCCTTTGGTTACGATACCGCGGATTTCAATCCAGCGGACCACGCGGTCACGGTAACAGGGATCGACATGTCAGATCCAGACCATCCCATGGTCGTTATCAACGATTCCGGGATGCCAAATGGCGCGGCTGTAAAATACCCACTCGATCAATTCCAGGATGCCTGGGAAAACAGCGGTTTCAACTACATTGCGACGGATGTTCCGATTCCTGACTCGCCATATGGCTCTCCAACCGAACGCGGATTTGATGTTGGCGACTACCTTGGACTCGCAACAACCCTGGTAACGGGTGATTTGGTTGCCGGCGAGATCGTCAATGAGATCGCCGATCAAATCGACTGGGACTCTCTGCTCCAAAGCATTTAACTCCGACATATCGGACCAATGAAAACACTCGAAAAAACGGCAAAGAGGGCCGCAGTAAACATCAAGGCACTCTCATATCAAATGGAGCGCTTGGCCCAGCTTGAAGCAAAAATCAGGAACGGCCCGGCCGATCAGGACTTCCTGGCGAATGCGAAGCTCACCGGGTTGGGAATCTTCCGCCTGGTCGTAATGGGGGAAATCAAGAAGGGCAAATCCTCTTTCATCAACGCCCTGACCGGCACTGAGAATCTGGTTCCGGTCCACTCCGATGTGGCTACATCGACGATTTTCAAAATCCACTATGGTCCGAAAATCAAATACACCGTGTATTTCAATAAGGATGAAAAGGGATCCGCTCGTGACAAGCTACCTATCGAAGCGGCGCAAGTGAATGAATATGGCACCGAAGACGGAAATCCCGAGAACATCAAGAATGTGGATTTCATCCGCGTCGAGTCGCCTGCGTCCATTCTGCAAAACGGACTGGTCATCGTCGATACTCCTGGAGTGGGCGGCTTATTCAAAAAGCACAGGGAAATCACCTTCCGCCACGCACCCAACTCAGACGCCGTGTTCTTCATCACCGATAGCGTCGAGTCACCTATTGGAGCTGATGAGGTCAAATTTCTCAGGGAATTGAGGCAGATCACTCCGTTGATCACTTTCATCCAGACCAAATCATCCAAAGCGGATGCGCCCGCCCGCAAGGCAAGGATGGAGAACAACCTTGGCATCCTCAAGGAGGGAGTCGGCATCTCCAAAGAGGAAATCGCGTATTTCATTGTGGATTCGAAGACAAAACTTGAAGCCGACCGGAATCGTGATACCCGGGACTTGGAAGACAGTGGCTTCGGCCCGCTGATGAGTTATCTCAACAACACGCTCCGAAAGAACCAGGAGTCCAACGTCGCAAAAGCGGCTCTGAGGCGGGCGATGTCAAAACTGCTGCCTCTTGAAACCGAACTCTCCCGGCGTAGAGGAATCCTTGAAGCCGATACCAACGAGAAACGCGCCAACCTCGATCACGAGATTTCGGAACTCCAAACACGGCTTGCTGAATGGGAGAGAACCTCCAAACCTCGCATTGTCGAGGAGTTTCGGAAGGGGGTGACCTCGCTAACGCGCGAGGCCCAAGAGGAACTCCGACCTCTCCAAGCAGGTGGAGTCATCCAATCGGAGTTTGAACAGGAAATTGAAAAAGCTGAGAATGCCGAACAGGTCAAAATTCTAATGACCCAAGTTCATTCCGATCTTGCGGCACTGACATCGGCGGTATGCATCAAGATCAGTGAGAAAGCGCGGAACGGAGTCACGACATTGCTGGAATCGCTCACCAAGGATGTGATCGGCACGATGGAAGGCCGTCATGAACTCAGCTTGGCGAGCATTGATCCGGATAAACTCTGGGTTAATACCGGAGCAATAGGCCGGGTCATCAACCGCGAGTCGAATGACTCACTTTACATCACTGGAAGAAATGCATTTGGTGGGATAACAATGGGCGCTGGAGCTGCTTATCTTGCGGGAATGATATTGGGGACTTTGATCGCTCCAGGATTAGGAACGATTGTGGGCGGCCCATTCGTGGGGCTAGTTGCAGCCGCATGGGGTGGAAAAATGGCCGTCGAATCTGCAAGCAACCAGAAACTCGAAGCCTACAAGCGGGAATGTTATGGTGCTTTGCAACAGGCATTGGGATCCGCGCATCAATCGGCTTTGAGCCAGGTGAACATCTTGATCGCGGACATGCAGGCGGAAGCCACATCTCTCCTCCAAAAGATGATGCAGCAGGCCAACGACAATCTCCTCAAGACACGGAGTGATCTCAACCGGAGACAGAAGGCGACACAACAGGAAATCCAGCAAGGCCAGAAGAATGTCGCCGGCTTGGCAATGGAACTGGACACCATCAAAAAGGCACTGGAATCATTTCATAAAACACTTTCCGTCTGAAGCAATGCCCCAAAGTGCCGCATCCGTTCGCGACGATTTCCAGGCGTTTCTGATCCGCATGGCGGCAAAGCTGGAGCCGTATCCCTTTCTGCGCAATCAGGAGGTGGAATTGCGGCAACTCGCCGATTCACTGGCCAAGCCGTTCACTCTGGCGGTGTTCGGACGCATGAAGACCGGGAAGAGCAGTTTGATCAACGCCTTGGTTGGAAAGCCTCTGGCGATCACCGGCGTCGAGGAAGCGACCGCGACGCTCAACTGGATTTCCTACGGCAGTCCCGCTCAGGCAGACACCGTGCTGGTCCACTGGAAGGACGGCCGGGTCGAACCCATCGCGTTTGAGCGGTTGTCGGAGGATTGGTCGGGTAAGGACGCGGATGTTCTTGAAAGAGTGAGCCAAACCTCATACCTGCAACTCTTCGCGGATGAGGAAGGCAAGGCAGCGAGACAAGCCTCCCGGCTTGGTTTTCGATGACGCGGACTTGAACATCCAAGTCTGGGCCTACAAGTGGACTGAGATCATCGCCAACGCAAGGGCTCGCCTTCAGTTCATCAACGCGTCCTTGAGCTATGAGGCCAACCGTGAGAGTTCAAAGGCCTACCTTCAAAAGACCCATGCCAAGTTCATCCCACCTACCGGTCCGGTGGAAGCAGATGACGCCGAGGAGAAACCCGAACGAGATTGAAATGAAACCGATCCGTCTTTTCATCGGCAGTGTGCAGAAAGAGCTGGAATTGGAACGTGCCGCCATGGTGTGTGGCGGAGTTCGGAGTCGCGAACGATACGGCGGGTCGCGACTTGAAAGGGCTTACAGAACTCGGGCTTTTGGAGGCCACCGGAAAGGGCCGTGCCGTCCGGCACGTCGCCAAACCGACCGAAAATCGACCGATATTTCGATGGAATCGACCGATGCCGCTGCAATGGAACACACGTTACGGCATGCTCAGAAACTGAGAGCAGCGGCAGGCCAAGACCCGGGCCCTCAAGCAAGGCATGACGCGGGAGCCCCCACCGGGAGAACCAGGCTGGTGGGAGGATTGGTGTTTTTTGACACCGTTATGAAAAAACAAGTTGCATTACGTGCTAATTAACACCATTTTACCCCTGCCGCCCGATGTCCGCTCCCCGCCGGAAAGCTCCTGCCACCATCCGCAACCAAATTGTCGAAGCGCTGCGCGATCCCAGCAGGCGTTTTCTCGACCCGAGGTCCTCATCCAGAAATTACCTGGATTCGTGGGATTTGAAGGCGGCGGGCTTTTACGCCGACCTCGCCGACGGGCTGGCGGCGTCCGATGACCTTTTCCTGAAACCGAAGAACCACTCCAACGACCCGCAGCGCTACCAGTGCGTGCTGGCCTATCCCGAAGACGATCCTTATCCGGCGCTCGACATCCACGTGACGCTGGCCCCCAAAGGGCGGCCTCCCCGGGTGATGGTCGCCGTCCACGAAAGTGACACCGTCCAAACCTTGCCACGAATCCACGTAGATCCCTGAAACCATGAAGACCGCCAAGAAGCCCAAAGCCCGGCCTGAAAGCATCCCCTGCTTTGACTGTGAGGCGGGATCGCTCCAGCCCGTGCTGCTGGACCATTCCACCAACCACCCCCGGCTGGGAAGGATCACCATTCCCGCCGTGCCTATGCTCCGCTGCGACCGCTGCGGAGCCACCGTGATCGGTGAGGACGGGAACACCCACATCGACACCTTTCTGGACAAGGCACTCCACGCCATTTCCCCGCAGGAGATTCAGGCGTTTCTCGACAAATACAAGCTGACTCAGAAGCGCGCGGCGGAAATAACCGGCTATGGCGAAAAGAACATCTCGCGCTGGCTCGGCGGCCGTGCCCGTCCCTCGGAATCGGTGAGCAACTTCCTGCGGGTCCTGCTTGCGGAGGAGAGTGCCTTCGCGCGCCTGCTCATGAAAAATTTTCCGGAAACCACGAAGGCCGCGTTTCCCGCCGAAGAGCGCCAGCCGGATGAAGACGAGAAACAGATCCTCAAGCTGGTCGATTACCCGGCCCTAGTCCGCATCGGCGCGGTGGTCCCCGGCGCCAGCCCCATGGTGCGTCGCACGGAACTCTGCCGTCTCCTGAAGATGCCGGATTTGGTTGCCTTCCGTGATGCCGCATCGGGCAAGCATCGGGCGATGGCCGCATTCAAGGACACCAACCAGCAATCCAATCTCGTGAGCGGAGCCATCTGGATCGAACTCGGTCTCCGGGCAGCGGAAAAGCTGGAGGTGAAACCGTATGACCGGGGCAACTTGCAGAAAGCCGTCAGCCAACTGCGCGAACTCACACAATCCCCGCTCGCAGGAATCATTCCGGAAGTGAGACGGATTCTGGCGGGTGCGGGAGTGGCCTTGGTTTTCGCTCCCAGCATGAAGCAATCGGCCTTCCGCGGCTGCACCCAACTGCTGACCCCCACCAAGGCGGTCATCATCCACAGCCTGAAATACAGGACCGTCTCGCAGTTCTGGTTGATCCTGTTTCATGAAATCGCGCACCTGGTGCTCCACATCACGAATCCGGGCGATGTGTTTGAGGATTACGACGATCAATCCACCGATCCCCGGGAAGCGGCAGCCGACGATTGGGCACGGGACACGCTGGTCTTCAGTGACGCGCTGATTGCCTTCCAAGCCCGCAATGACAAGCCGGAACCTTGGCAGATTCAGAAATTCGCGCAGGAAGTCAAAGTGCATCCCGCGATTGCGGCCGAGGTTTTCAACAAGAAAGCGGGATGGGAGGTCATCAAATACAGCTATCTGAAAATGAAGGGATTATTTCCCCACATTTCAGAAGCCGAAGCCGAGGAACTTTGGAAACGGAACGAGCTTGCCGTTTAACTGGCGGGAATCATAGTCCGGTGAACCTGAACGACGAACCGGCATGAAACAGATACCCTTGGTGAACCGGGATTTAGTGGAACCCATGCGCCTCGGCGTTTTGGTTCCGGGCCGTTCCACACATTACCTTGCGGCAATCGTTAAGTATTTGTTAACCATCTTCCGCTAATCGCAAACTACACGCCAGCTTCTCTCATCATGAACTCCATCGGCAAATCCGAGCGCGAAACCCAGAACCGGGTGATCGCCCTTTTCCGCGACGAGCTGGAATACCGCTACCTCGGCGACCACTCGGACCGCCCGGACAACAGTAACATCGACGGTAATCTGCTAACGGCCTACCTGGCGGGAGCCGGTTATTCGTCCGATCAGATCAGCCGCGCCATTTACCTGCTGCGCAAGGAGGCGGAGAACCCGAACCGCAGCCTCTATGAAAACAACCAGGCCGTTTATGCCCTTCTGCGCTACGGCGTGAAGGTGAAGACCGAGGCGGGCCAGAACACCGTGACCGTCGAACTCATCAACTGGACGCAAGCGGAGAAGAACGACTTCGCCATCGTCGAGGAAGTCACCCTGCGCGGCGGCTTCGAGCGGCGGCCGGACCTCGTGCTCTACATCAACGGCATCGCCATCGCGGTGATCGAGCTGAAGAAAAGCTGCGTCTCGATCAGCGAGGGCATCCGGCAGTTGCTCTCCAATCAGCTCCCGGAATTCAACCAGTGGTTTTTCACCACCGTGCAGATCGTTTTCGCGGGCAGCGACTCGGAGGGGCTGAAATACGGCACCATCGGCACCGAGGAGAAGATGTTCCTCAAGTGGAAGGAAGACGAGCAGGACGACACCCGCTACAAACTCGACAAGTATCTGCTCAAGATGTGTCGCAAGGACCGGCTCATCGAGCTGATACACGACTTCGTGCTGTTCGACGGCGGACGCAAGAAGCTGCCACGGGTTCACCAGTATTTCGGCATCAAGGCATCCCAGGCGCGCGTCCGCCAATACCTCGGCGGCATCATCTGGCACACCCAGGGCAGCGGCAAAAGCATCGTCATGGTGTTGCTGGCCAAGTGGATTCTGGAGAATCTGTCCAAGGCCCGCGTGCTCATCCTCACCGACCGCGAGGAACTCGACAAACAAATCGAGCAGGTCTTCGGCGCGTCCGGCGAGACCATCCACCGCACGAGCAGCGGCCGGGATCTCTTGGAAAAGCTCGGCCAGGCCGCCCCGCGCCTGCTGTGCTCGCTTATCCACAAATTCGGCAAGAAGGGCGTGGATGACTTCGATGCCTTCATCGAGGAACTCAAAAACCTGCCCAGCCCGGCCATCGGCGAGATCTTCGTGTTCGTGGACGAGTGCCACCGCACCCAGAGCGGCCGCCTCCACAAGACCATGAAGGCCCTGCTGCCCGGCGCGGTCTTCATCGGTTTCACCGGCACCCCGCTGCTCAAGGCGGACAAGGAAACCACACTGGAAACCTTCGGCAGCTACATCCACACCTACAAGTTCAAGGAAGCCGTTGAGGACGAGGTGGTGTTGGATCTGGTCTATGAGGCCCGCGACATCGAGCAGGCGCTGGGATCGCAGGACAAGATCGACGCATGGTTCGAGAAAAAGACCGAGGGCCTCAACGATTGGCAGAAGGCAGCCCTGCGCGAGCAATGGGGCACCATGCAGAAGGTGCTCAGTTCCCGTTGCCGAGGTAATCGCGCAGCTCCCGAGCGGTCTGCGCAACAACAAGAACGCCGTCGCGGAAACCATCGCCAACAACGTCCGCAGCAAGATCATCAAGGAGCACCTCAACGATCCGGCCTTCTACGACAAAATGTCAGCCCTCTTGAAGGAAATCCTCGACGACCTCAAAGCAAAGCGGCTCAGCTACCAAGAGTTTCTCAAGAAGATAGCCGAACAGATCCTCAGGCCGCTCCAGCGAGGCACCGGCTCGGACACACCCAAAAAACTCGATACCCCCGGCAAGCGGGCGCTCTACAACAACCTGACCTTGCCCACTGGCTACGGCAGCACCGCGATTGTGCATGACGTTGATGAGAACCCGCGGCTGGCGCGTGTTCTTGAAATCGATCATGCGGTCAAAAACTCCCGTCAGGACAACTGGCGCGGCAACACGGCGAAGGAGGAAATCATCAAGGAAGCCCTCTACCGCGTGCTGGGTTTCGACGAAAACGAGGTGGAGCGTATTTTCCCGATCATCCTCGCACAAACCGAATACTGATGGGCACCACCATCCAGCTCGGCGACACCACCGTGGATGTTGTCCGCAAGGACATCAAAAACGTCCACCTCAGCGTGCACCCCCCGGCAGGGCGGGTGACCATCGCGGCACCGTCGCACATGAGCCTCGACACCATCCGCGTCTTCGCCATCACCAAGCTGGGATGGATCCGCCAGCAGCAGACCAAGCTCCTTGAACAGGAACGCGAAGCACCAAGGGAATTCCTCGACCGGGAAAGCCACTACGTCTGGGGCAAACGCTACCTGATGCAGAAAACCGAGTCCGATGAACCACCCGTCATCGAACTTTGTCACCGGCGCATGCATCTGCGGGTTCGTGCCGGCACCTCCCGGGAGAAGTGCCAGGCCGTCGTCGAGAATTGGTATCGCCAGCAAGTCAGGCGAGCCGCGCTTCCCCTTATCGCCCGCTGGGAGTCCCGCCTCGGAGTGAAAGTTGATCGGCTTTTCGTTCAGCGCATGAAGACCAAATGGGGCAGTTGCAACCCGCGGGGCCGCACCCTCCGCCTCAACACCGACCTAGCCAAGAAGCCGCCCCAGTGCCTCGAATATCTCGTGGTCCACGAATTGATTCACCTCCTGGAGCCCACCCATAATGCCCGCTTCACCGCACTCATGGATCACCACATGCCCCAATGGCGTTCCCACCGGCAAACTCTCAACCGCCTGCCCATCCGGCACGAGAGTTGGGGCTATTGAAAGAGGAGCGGGTGATAGCAGGCACATGCCGGCCCGAGTCGTTTCGTCCCAGCTCTCTCTCCTCCACCGGCTGAAACCGCCGGGCGATTGAAGACCATGAATCAGGATGGTTGGTTCCAGCAGATGGTGAGCACGGTGCGGGAGGCCGATGGGTATGGCGGCCTTGGCTTCGAGGCTTTCCCCCAAGCGCGGAAATGCTGCCAATATGACGAACATATGTCACCTGCCGGGGCATCCCTTTCCGCCAACCCCATGCACGCCCCCCCGAAAAACGGGCATGACAGCCGGGAGGCTCCGTGAGCCCGGTTTTCGCCGGTTAGGCGCGTGTTCCGTGAAAAACGCCGCTTCCGGCACGGGAATTCGGGATTCCGGAGCGCCGCGACCCTCCGGCGCGCCGACATCGCGAGCGGAGTCGT
>JAFLEH010000005.1 GCA_017301995.1 Verrucomicrobiota bacterium
AGGACGACTACGTTGCCGCGGGCTGGTGTTGTTGTTTTCATTACACCCTACCGAGTGGCAGGGATTTCAACTCAACTCCAGCCCAAATTTTCACTCCAATCTGAGCCATCCTGTGGGACGGCTGTGATTTTTTGTGTGAAATCCCCGCTTGGCGACGTATTGCTCGCGATATCTTGGAAAATGCCATGAACGCACATCCCCATCTCCAACGCCGCACGTTTCTCAAACAATCCGCAGCCGGACTCGGCATGCTGATTCTGCCATCGGGCATTCTGTTCGGGAAAAAATCGCCCAACGAGAAACTCAACATCGCCCTCATCGGTGCCGGCGGCCGCGCCATCCAACATTACGGCGCGTTTTCCGGCGAAAACATCGTGGCGCTATGCGATGTGGACGACAACGCCTTGGCCGAGGCGTCCAAGAAATTTTCCGGAGCCAAGCTGCACAACGATTGGCGCAAATGCCTGGAGCAGAAGGACATCGAGGCCGTGGTATGTTGCACCACCGACCATACCCACGCCCATGTCGCTAACTGGGCGATGCTCCGCGGGTTGCATGTTTACTGCGAAAAACCGCTGGCCAACAGCGTGGAGGAGGCCCGCGTGGTGCGCGCCACCTATCTGGCTAACAAAGGAAAACTCGCCACCCAGGTGGGCACCCAGCGCCACGCCGGAAACAACTTCGCCGAAGTCCGCAAGCTGATCCGCGAGGGCGCGATCGGCGAACTCACGGAGGTGGCCGCCTGGGGTGACCGCCGCCTGCCCAAGCCCGGCTACCTGCCCGCCGCCGGCGATCCGCCGAAACATCTGCACTACGATCTCTGGCTCGGGCCCTCGCCGCTGCATCCCTACAACCCCGGTTACTTCGACACCAGAGGACCCGGCACCAACTGCCTCAACTGGAACATGTACTGGGACTTCGGCAGCGGACAAGTGGGCGACATGGGATCGCACACCATGGACCTCGCTTGGAACGCCATTGACGCCACGCACCCCATCGCGGCCATGGCCGAGGGCGAACCGCTCAATCCCGACGTCTCGCCGGTGAAACTGGCCACCCACTTCAAGATCCCCGCCAACGACTGGCGGAAGGAGATCAAGCTGTCGTGGTATCAGGGAGGCGCCATGCCCAAGGCTCCCACCGATCAGGCGTTCCGCGGCGTGGGCCACGGCGCGATGTTCACCGGCACCAAAGGCGTGCTGGTGGCGGACTTCGGTTCCCATGTGATCATTCCCAACGGCACTCCCGCCGACGCGCGCCTAAGCCGCACCGGCGTGAAAGGCGGATTCAACTTCCAGGGCCAGTGGATCAACGCCTGCAAAGGCGGACCGGAAACGTGCTGCAACTTCGACTACGCCGGCCGCATGATCGAGACGATGCTGCTGGGGTTGGTCGCCTATCGGGTGGGAGCCGCCATCCAATACGACCCCGCCGCCGGCAAGGTCACCAACAACCCCGCCGCCGACGCCCTCATCCGCCGCGCCTACCGCGAAGGATGGACGCTGAAAGGGTGATAGGCGGCAGACGGGCGGTTGGATAGGATCCGGAGGATGGATTCAGGCGATTTCGTTTGCGCGGCTGGGAGAGTTGTGAGAGGCTCGCGCTCTCCTCGGCGGTTTGGGCTTGGGGAGGGTGCCCGCTATCTCCCAAACAAAGAATCCCAATGGACTTCAAGACCACCGCTGGCGACTCTGTGAGTCTGGCGCGCCATCCGCTTGGACTGGGCGGCGTGTGTGATGTGGACTCGCCCGATTCTCCTGTTAGGGTGTGCGCGGTTCCGGATTGGGTCAGGAGATCGAAAGTGATGGACTGCCGCCGCCAGGGCAACGCACCTGTTACCTCCCTTCTGAGAGAACAGCGGGTGTTTGTTCCGGACCGGGCTCACTATTTCCGCATCGTCAACCGGCTGGAATCTGCGCAGGCCGTACAGCAGTTTTCCAATGTCGAGCTTCAGGTGGATCCCGAGTCCGAGGTGCTTCTTTTGCATGGCGTAACGGTGTTCCGCGGGGGGGCACTCACCCGCCATGAGAGAACTCCTGTGGAATGGCTGCGGAGAGAGGAAAAACTCGGCGCCAATGTTTTGGACGGTACCGTTTGCGCGGTGCTGGTTCTCAAGGATGTCAGGACCGGGGACGTGCTGGACGTGGAATACACAAGGGTGGACAAGAGGGAGTTGTTTGCAAACATGGTTGCGTTGGTGCAGGACGAGGCATTTCCGTTTCCTGTGGGCAGGGTCCTCGCGTCTTGGACTGATGCGGCGGGAAAGACGTTCCGATCGGTCGGCAAACTCGCGGGGTACACTTATGAGGAAACGGAAGAAGGCGGGCTGGTGACCCGCGAGTGGAAGGCGTCCGATGTGCCCGCCCGCCTCGCCGAACCCAATGTACCCAGTGATGAGGCGGATCCATTCATGCAGTGCGGAAATGTCTCGTCATGGGGTGAGATCGCGACCGAACTGTTGGAGAAATGGAGCATGACACCGGCGGATAGGAGCCAACTCGACCGAGAGGTGTCCGCAATCAGGGAGGAATCGGCCGGAGAAGCGCCGCGGGTTCTCGCCGCAGTGCTGGATCGGGTGGGGCGGTCCGTGCGCTATCAGGCGGTGTCCAAGGGGATGTTGGGCTTGGTTCCGGAGGATTTGGGCAAGGTGTGGGAGCGCAAGTATGGGGATTGCAAGGAGAAGACGATGCTCATGGTATGGTTTCTGAGGGAGCTTGGATTCGAGGCGGTTCCCGTGCTTGTCAACACCAAGGCCGGGCGCTTGATAAGGCGTCTGTTACCCTGGTCGGGCGCTTTTGATCATGTGGTGGCCCGAGTTCGGACCAATCGAGGTGAATTGTGGATCGACCCTACGGACATCTACCGCGGGGGAGATCCCAACTCATGGCGCACGCTTCCTTTCGCTTTTGGCCTACCCTTGATGTCGGGATCGGACGATTTGGTCCCCATTCCGGATGACGGTGGAGTCGGGAGTGTGCTTGAGGTCAGGGAGCGGTTGAAGTTGGATAGCACGAGTCTTGCGGGCATATCCATGATCGAGATGACATTTTTTGGTGGAAGGGCCGATTGGCTGAGGGCACTTTTCGATAGGGAAGGGGTGGCCGGATTGATCAACTTCACGAAAGCGCTGGCCGATGCAGGAAGGCGGGGACTCCAGATTGACGACGATCCAGAGTGGCACGACGATTTGGACTTGAATGCGTTCCGGATCAAGGCAACCGGCCGCATTCCGGATATGATTCGTCACGATTCGGAATCGGGAATGGATTTGGTGTCGGTGGCGCCGTTCGCATTCAACGGGGTTTTCGTTGCGGTGGCAGACACAAAGCGCATGCGTCCGTTGGCCGTTGTGCATCCATGCGAAGTGCGGCATGAGGTGACAGTCGAGCATCCGTCGCTTCGGGAGGCGGATTATCCGCGAAGGATTGTGGAAGATGAGGCAATGAGATTCGAGTGTGGGAGCCGCATGGATGGCACGTACCCACTGTATTGGTTTCATTACCGAAGTCTCGCGGATCGTGTGGATCCCAAGAGGATTGCCCGGTACAAGATCCGCCTCGAACTGGTCTTCAAGGCGGTCGATATTTTCCTCCGACTCCCGGTCCGAGGCCGCCGCCCATCGTCGTCCGGCAATCCCGAGCATGGCTGGGGAGGAGGGCCATCGGTTCCCAAGGCAAGAGTTACCGGCGGATCGGTTGACGCCAGAGCTGTGATCTGGTTCGTTTTCCTGCTGCTTTTCCTGATCTACACACTGATCCGTGTTTTCATCTGATGCTAACAGAATTGGCTTCGGATCACGGACGTCCGGCCTTTTGCCGGTGGATGATATCCGTTTGATTTCGGTTTCGTTGGGGTCAATTCCGCGCTTCAGTCTCCAGCGTTAGGAACGCCTCTAGCGCTGCGGCGTAGGCCTGGGCGGTTGAGGGGTCCGGGGCTGTGGTGTGGACGGCGGGTGCGAATGCGGCCGCCAGCGATTCGAACGTGTGGCCGGACACCGCGTGCGCGGCGATCATCGCGGCACCGAGCGCGGCGGAATCCTGCACGGCGATGGTTTCCACCCGTGCCTGGAACACATTGGCGAGGGTTTGCAGAATGCCTGCGCTGCGAGACGCGCCGCCGGTCACGCGGATGGTGTCGAAGTCCCCGATCCACCGCGAGTGCGTCCGCATGGATAGAATCTGCGCCTCGATCACCGCACGGATCCGCACGGCGGGCGGGGCGGCGTCGAAATCGAAATTCGCGCGCAGTCCCGGCACCAGCACCGGCGGCGTGATCTCGGCCTCGAACCACGGCAACGCGAGGCGTCCGCCGTTTCCGGATTGGGTTTCTTCAAACGCGGTGGCGTCGAAGAATTTCCAGTCCACCCCGGTTAGATCGCGGATCCTCTCGCGGGCCAGCGAGCCGTTCTTGAAACAGGCAAGGCACATGAATCCGCCGGCCGGATTTCCGAAAACATGCCCGCATCCGTCCGGATCGGTGCGGTAGGGGTCGAGCACGGCGAAGAACGTGTCGCTGGTGCCTAGCGAAATCACCGCCAGTCCCGGCCGGATCGCGCCGGTGCCCACCAGGCTGGCCGGGTTGTCGCCGGTCCAGACCGCCACCCGCGTCTCGGGAGTGAACCCGTATTTGGTCACAAAATAGGGAGAAAGCGTCCCCGCCACACTCCGCGCGGAGGCGGTGGCGGGCAGTTTTTCCAACAATCCCGGAGCGGTGGCCGCGCAGATTTCCGGATCCCATTGAAGGGTGTGGAGGTTGAGGAGATTCATGCCCGCGCCGTCGCCGTGGTCGATGGGCGCGTGGCTGCCGGTTAGGACCGACGCCATGAACGAGGAAACCAGATGGATCCGGGCGGTGGCGGCGTAGGCATTCGGATCCTGCTGATAGAACTTGCGGATCTGCGCGCCGGTGAACCGCTCGATGGCGGGGGAGCCGGTGTCGGTTTGCAGCCGCGCGCCCACCGCGGCGCCGATCTCCGCGCATTGGGAGCCGGTGGACGAGTCCATCCAGATTGGCGCGGTGGCGCGCGAAAGGACGGGGGCGATCTGGTCCACCAGAGATTGGCCGGGATCGAGATTGGCGAGGACGGAATCGGCCGCGCCCGTCAGATAGACCGATCCATGCTGTTGCCCGGAACCGCCGATGCCCTTGATTTGCGACAATGGCGCGCCGCTTTCAACCATCCGGGTGAAAAGCAGATCCAGCGCCGCCAACCACAGTCGAGGGTCGGCATGTTTCTCCAGCGGATCGCCCGATGGGGAAAACGCGGCGGGATAATCCGGCAAATCGGCCGCGAAATTGACCGATGTCTGGTGGACAATGGTTCCGTTCGCGGGATCGATGATGATGCCCTTGAGGCTTTGCGTGCTGCTGTCGAGTCCGAGATGCATGGTGGTTGGGGTGGTGTTGGCCCGAGTATCGGAAAGAGAAGGGTGAGGGCAAGCGGAAAGTCCCGAGATGCGGGGCGTGTGATGTGGGACCGTAATCCGGTAAACGGCACCGCTCCCACGATCAGCGGCAGGGTCGTATCCGGTGACTTCCGGTGGCAGCGGAGGAGGGCCTGCGGCCGAGCCGACTGAAGTCGGCGCTCCGTTAGATGGGATGGCCGGTGCGATGGGAATGCGACCGGATTCCGATCTGCGCGACACGATTTCGTTAGGATGACGCCGCTATCTATCCCCGAGATAACCGAGGATCGCGGCGGCGGATTTTTCCGAGATGCCGGGGATGGCGGCGATTTCGGCGGGGGTGGCTTTTTTCAGGCGGGTGACGCTTCCGAACTTCTCCAACAGGAGTTGTTTGCGGCGGGGCGACATGCCGGGGCAGTCGTCGAGGGCGCTTTCCCGCATGCGGCGGCGGTAGAGCAGTTCGTTGTAGCCGTTGGCGAAGCGGTGCGCCTCGTCGCGGATCCGCTGGAGGAGTTTGAGCGCGCCGCGGTCGTGGGGGATGAGGATCGGCGCGGCCCGGCCGGGGACGAAGATTTCCTCGTGCTGTTTGGCGAGGCCGATGACCGGCAGATCGTGGAGTCCCAGCGACCCGAGTTCGCGCACGGCCATGCCGAGTTGGCCCTTGCCGCCATCCACGATGACCAGATCCGGCAGCACGATGCGTGCGCGCCCGTCGCGGGCGAGGCGGCGCAGAGCGTCCACGGCGGATTCCTGGTTTTCGGCCAGATCGGGAGCGGCGGCCGCGTTTTCCAACAGAATCCGCGAGTAGCGGCGGCGCACGACCTCGGCCATGGAGGCGAAATCGTCCTGCCCGGCCACGGTGCGGATCCGGTAGCGCCGGTAGTTCTGCGGGTCGGCCTTGCCGGCGGTGAATCGCACCATCGAGGCCACGATGTGGTTGGAGGAAACGTTGGAAATATCGAAACATTCCATCACCTGGGGAGGCCCGCCGAGGCCGAGCAATTCGCCCAGTTCGGCAAGGTCTTCGGCCGGGTTGACGGTGGTGGGCACGCCGCGTCCGCGGGCGAACTGCCGGGTGGGCACGAGCGTGAGTTCCAGGTTGGCGATCACATCGCGCAAGGTGGCGGCGCGCTCGAAATCCAGCGCGGCGGAGGCTTCCTGCATCTCGGTGCGCAGGGAATCGAAGATCTCGCGCCGTCCTTTTCCCTCCAGCAGGCGGCAGGCGTCCTCGACGCGGGCCAGATAGGCGTCGCGGTCGATCCGCCCGACGCATGGGGCGCTGCAATTCCGAATGATGTCGGCATTGCAGTGGCGGTAGTCGGCCTCGCCGGGGTTGGCGGGGCGACAACTCCGCAGGCCGCTGCGGCGGTTGAGCCACGCCACGGTTTCCCGCAGCGCGCCGGAGTGCGGATAGGGCCCGAAATACCGTGCGCCGTCGTCTTTTTTCAGTCGGGTAATGACAAACCGCGGCCACGGATCGGCCAGTCGGACGCGCACCAGCAGGAAACGCTTGTCGTCGCGGAACGCCACGTTGTAACGCGGGCGGTAGTCCTTGATGAGCTTGCCTTCCAGCAGCAGGGATTCCTCCTCGTTGCGCACCAGATGGTATTCGAAATCGTGGATGGAGTCGATCAGCGCGCGGGTCTTGATGTCGGCGCGGGTCTTGCGGGAGGCGATGAAATAGGAGGAAAGCCGCTTGCGGAGGTCGCGGGCTTTGCCGACGTAGATGATCGCGCCCAGGCGGTCCTTCATGAGGTAAACGCCGGGCTGGTGCGGAACTTCGCGGAGCTTGGATCGGAGCGCGTGGGAGGACATCGGGAGGGTCGCCGGGGGTGGGTATATACCGGAGACGCGGCCATTGGAAGGCGGGATATCAGGCATGAAAGACCCGGTCGGGAGGGCCCGTAATCCGCCCACCCCCAAGGAAGGCTTGCGTTGGGGGGGATTTCCGCTATCTTTGCCCCGACGAAACCAATGAATTGCCGCCTTTTGACCATCGCCGGGGCCTTGCTTCCCGCGTCCATCCTGTCCGCCGTGGAAGCCGGGGCCGCAAGCGCCGGTGGTTCGCAACAGGTCGATTTCCTCAATATCGTGGCCGCGGGGGGCATCATGATGTACCCGCTGGCGCTGCTTTCGGTCGCCGGAGTGGTGCTGGTGCTCCTCTATTTGCTGACCATCCGGCGCAATGCCGTGGTCAGCGACCGATTCATGAACGCCGCCGAGGCAATGATCCGGAAACGCGATTACCTGGGACTCATCGCCTACAGCCACCGCCAAAACGAGTGCATGGCCCGCGTGACCCAGAAGATGCTGGATTTCTTCACCAAAAACCCGATCGCCTCATTCGCCGACGTCCGCGAGGTGGCCGAGGCCGAAGGTTCCCGGCAGGCCGGGCTGCTCAGCTCGCGGATCACCTATCTGGCGGATATCGGTTCGATCGCCCCGATGGTGGGTCTGCTCGGTACCGTGCTGGGGATGATCAAGAGCTTCCTGCTGATCGCCGAGGGCGACACCCATGGAGTCCACCAAATGGGCATGGCCAGCGGTGTGGCCGAGGCGCTGATCACCACCGCCGCCGGTCTGATGATCGGGATTCCCGCGCTGGTTTTCTACTCGCTTTTCCGCGGGCGGGTGCAGAAATACATCGCCGAACTGGAAGCCGCCGCCACCCACATCATGGCGCTCCTCCACGCCCAGGTCGAACGCCCGTCCACCGCGTCCTACACGCCGGCCCAGCGCTCGCGCGAGGACTACGCCATGCCCACCCCGCTGCCGCTGGGTGCCGACCAACGCCCCGACCTCCACGGCATCTAACCGCCAGCCCGCCGCGTCATGAAATTCTCGAGCCGCCAGCCGGAACCCGCCTCGATGCAGTTGGCGCCGATGATCGACATCGTTTTCCTGCTGCTGATTTTCTTCATTGTGACCTGGCAATACACCCGGTCCGAAACCGAACTCTCGGTATCCGTGCCGACGGCCGAGGAAGGGGCCCAGAAAAACCGGGTGCGCGGCGAGATCATCATCAACGTGCTGTCCGACGGATCGCTGAAAGTCGAGGGCAGTGTGGTCAATCTGGCCCAACTCCGCGAGAAGCTCTCGCTGGTGGCCAAGCAATTCAAGAACCAGCCGGTGCGCATCCGCGGCGACGGCGGCGTTTCCTATCAGCGGATCGTCGAGGTGATCGACACCTGCCAGAAGTCCGGCATCTGGAACATTTCGTTCGCCACCCAACGGCCCGAGCCGAAGAAATGAGGGCTTCACACGCACCGATGCCATGAAATCCCGCACCGTTCTCGCAATATTGTTAGCCACGTGCATGCCGCTTGCCGCGCAAGCGCCGCGCGCCGAACCGGTGGACCCCAATCTTCACGCCGATCCGGGCAACGATTTTTTCCAGCGCGGGAAGAATCTCTACGATTCCGCCCAAGCCAGCACCGATCTCCAGAGCCGGATTGATCTTTTCAACCGCGCGGCGGGCGTTTTCACCGCCTATCTCAACGATTTCGGCAATCATCCCAACGCGGAAATGGCGTGGTGGTATCTGGGAAACTGTTATTACCACGGCGGCCACATCGACGAGGGCAAGCGCTGTTTCCACACCCTGCTAAACCGCTACGGCAAGGGCAAATGGGCGGCCGCCGCGGCCTTCACCCTGGCCGCGGACCACTATAACAAAACCGAATACAATCTGGCGGCTCCGTTGTTCGAGCGCGCCGCGCAGAATGCCGCCAAGCCGGAGGACCGGGCCCGCAGCAACTACTTCGCCGGCAACTCCTACCGCATGCTCGGCCGCGACCGCGAGGCGACCGTGGCCTATCAGGCGGTCATCGCCGATCCGGCGGGCGCGGTGTTCGCGTCGCAGTCCAAGGTGGCGCTCGGCCATGTCTCGGTCCGCGGTGGCAAGCTCGCCGAGGGTCTCGCGCTGTATGAGGAGGTGGCCAAATCGCAGGCTCTGGTCAAGCTGCGCGGCGAAGCGGCCCTTCACGCCGCTCTAACCGCCACGAAGCTCGACAAACCGGACGTGGCGGACTCGTTTCTCCGCCTGGTGCTCAACACGCAGGGGATGGAGGACTATCAGGCGGACGCTCAGACCGCGCTGATGGCGAATCTGTTTTCCAAACAGAACTTCGCCGAAGTGGTGAAGGTCTATCAGACAACGCCAATCAAGGCGACCGGTGACAAAGAGGCGGCGCGGCTGATGATCGTCGCCCGCTCCCTGATGAAACTCAAAAAGCCGGGAGACGCGCTCGCGATGTTCCGCGAGGTGGAGCGCCTGGTCCGGCCGGAGAACGAAATGGCCTTCGAGGCGTCCTATTACCGCCTGCTGTGCTTTTTCCAGATCGAAGGCCGCCACGTGCCGGAGCAGGTGGACGCGTTTCTCAAGCTCTATCGGAAATCCCGCCCCGATGACTCGCGCATCCACACCGCGCTGCTGATGAAGGCGGAAACGATGTTTTCCAACAAGGACATCGCCGGCGCCGCCAAGGTTTACAGCGAGATCAACGCCGAGCGCGTGAGCGAAAAGAACCGCGCCGGGTTGTTCTATCAGCGCGGATGGTGCCTCGTCGAGGCCGGCGATCCGCAGGGCGCGGTGCGCTCCCTATCCGAGTTCATCGACAAATACCCGCAGGACAGCCGGATGCCGTCGGCGCTGGCCAAGCGGGCGCAGGCCTACGCGGCGTCCGCGGAATCCGCCAAAGCGATCCAGGATTTCGACAGGCTGGCCGATAGTTCGATGCCCGCGGATCTGCGATCCTTCGCGTGGCTGGAGTCCGCGCGGCTGCGGCGCACCGAAGGGAACCTCCAGGACATGATCGTCCGCTACAAGGCGTTGTTGGAAAACGTCAAGGATCTGGGGCCCAAGCTCAAGGCGGAGGCCAGTTTTTGGGTCGGGCAGGGGTTGACCAAAACCAACGTGCCGAAAGACGCGGTTCCCTATCTGTTGGAAGCGCGCAAGCTGCGTCCGGAAACCTATGGAAAACACGCCGGATTGCTGCTTGTGCTGGGATACTTCGCGTCGCAGGACGCGCCCAAGCTCGGCGATGAGATCGACCTCGCGATCAAGGAGTCGTATTCCAGCGAAATCCCCGAACAGATTCTCCAATGGGCGGGGATGCAGGCCTACAACGCGGAGAAATTCAGCGCCGCCGCGCGCTATCTCGCTTTGATGGCCAATCCCAAGGAACCCCGCGAAACTCCCAAGGAAGTCTGGCGCTATCTGGCGAAATCCTGGTTGGAAACCGGCGAGGCGCAGAAGGGACTCGTCGCCGCATCCAACGTGCTCGAAGTGGAGGACAATCCGGGATGGAAAGCCGACGCGCTGCTGGACAAAGGCCGCTGTTTGTTTGAACTGAACCGCGCCGACGAGGCGCAGAAGGCGGTGGACGAGGCGCTCGACCTCCGCCCGCAGGGACGCACCAAGGCGGGACTGCTTTTGCTAGGCGGCGACTTGAAACTCCGCGCCAACGACCTTGCCGGAGCCGCGGCCCAATGGACCATCATGGTCGAGTTCAGCGATGACAAGGATCTGAAACCGAAAGCGCTGCACAAGCTGATCGGCGTGTTGGAAAAACAAGGCGACAAGACCGCCGCGGACAAGTACGCGCAGCAACTCAAGAACGACTTCCCCGATTGGAAGCCCGCGCCGCCTCCCGCACCGCCGAAGCCGGAAACCAAACCCGAAACCCCACCCGCAACGGGACGCTGAGATCCGACCGATGATGGACGCCGACCGAACCCTGATTGCCGCCAGCGGATGGCTCGATCTCGGATTGCCCGAGGGAGCGCTGGAGGAACTCAACCGGCTCTCGCCGAACGAGCAGAACCGCAAGGAAGCGCTCGAGTTGAAACTGCAGGCCCACATGGAGGCCAAGGCATGGAACGCGGCTTCGGATATCGCGCGGGTCCTCTGCGTCCGCCATCCGGCCACCGCGCGCTATTTCATCCACGCCGCCTACTGCCTCCACGAAACCGGCGATACACTCGCCGCGCGCAATCAGCTTCTCTGCGGTCCCAAGGCATTGTTGGAAATGCCCGTGTTCCACTACAATCTGGCCTGCTACCACTGGACCCTCGGGGAACAGGAACGCGCCCGCACCCACCTCAGCCGCGCCATCGCCATGGACGAATCGTTCCGCGAAGCCGCCATCACCGACCGCGACCTGGCCGGCATCGGCCCGGTGCCGTGATTGTTGGATTGGGGTTATCGGTTATCGGTTATCAGGAAATTAGGAGTGCCAGATTCCCCACGTGTGGATAGTACACGAATCGGCCAATGTGGCTGCGGTCCTGATAACCAATAACTGATAACTGATAACTAATAACTAACACCCCAACTCCCTCACCGCGGCGATGACATGATCCTTGGTCATGCCGAGTTCGCGCATGACGAGGTTCGCCGGAGCGCTGATGCCGAAACGGTCGATACCGAGAACCCGGCCGGCGGTTCCGGTGTATTTCCACCACAATCCGCTGACGCCGGCCTCGATGGCGACGCGTTTCACGCAGGCGGCGGGCAGCACGCTTTCGCGGTAGTCCGGGCATTGGCGATCGAAGCGCTCGAAGCACGGCATGGAAACCACGCGGACGCCATCGCCGAGTTCGGCGGCGGCGGCGAGGGCGTGCTGGAGTTCGGAACCGCAGCTCAGCAGAATGGTGGTGAGCGGGCCGGTTTCCTTGCGGACAATGTATCCGCCGCGGGCGGCTCCTTCGCGGCGTTCGGCCACGGTTAGATCGTTCATCAGCGGCACCGCCTGGCGCGTCAGAATGAGCGCGGTGGGACCGTCGCCGCGCTGCATGGCTGCTTCCCAGGCACCCGCCGTTTCCTCGGCATCGGCGGGACGGTTCACATCGAGGTTCGGAATCACACGCAGGCTGCTGACGGTTTCGACCGGCTGATGGGTGGGGCCGTCTTCGCCCACTCCCACGGAGTCGTGCGTGAAAACATAAGTGACGGGCAGACCGGCCAGCGACGCGATCCGGATAGAGCCGCGGAGGTAGTCGGCGAACACCAGGAAGGTCGCGCAGCTCGGGCGGAACAGCCCGTCGTAGGCCAGTCCGTTGCAGATGGCGCCCATGGCGTGCTCGCGGATGCCGAACCAAATGTTGCGGCCGGTGGGGTTTTCCGCGGAGTAATCGCCCGCGCCGGACAGCATGTTTTTGGTGGAGCCGAACAGGTCGGCGCTGCCGGTTAGGAAATCGGGCATTGCCTTGGCGATGGCGTTGATGACCACGCCGCCGGCCGAGCGGGTGGCATCCTTGTAGTCCGGAGCGAACGCGGGAATGCGGTCCAACAAATCGGTCGGCACGGATTTCGCCACGCACGCGGTCAGTTCGGCGGCCAGTTCCGGGTTGGCGGCGGACCAGGCGTCGTAGGTGGCCTGCCATGCGTCGAACGCGGCCTTGAGTTCCACCTGCCGGGCGGCGAAATAGGCGGACACTTCCGGGGAAACGTAAAAATGTTCGTCGGCGGGCAGCCCGAGGCCGGCGCGGGCGGATTCGGCGAATTTCGCACCGCCTTCGCCGTGGCCTTTGGAGGTGCCGGCCACTTCGGGAATGCCCTTGCCGATGATGGTTTTAGCGATGATCACCTTGGGCCGGCCGTTGTTGTCGGCCTTGGCTTTTTCCAACGCCACGGCGAGCACCGCCAGGTCGTGGCCGTCCACGGTGACCGCATCCCATCCTTGCGAGCGGAAATACCCCTCCGCGTCCTCGCTCTGGGTCACACAGGCCATGGCGTCGAGGGTCACGTCGTTGGAGTCGTAAATAAGGATCAGGTTGTCGAGCCGGTTGTGTCCGGCGAACGAGATCGCCTCGCGGGCGACGCCTTCCTGGAGGCAGCCGTCGCCGGCCAGCGCGATCACATGGTGGTCGAAGATCGTGTGTTCGGCGGTATTGAACCGTGCGGCGGCGCGTTTTCCGGAAACCGCATAGCCCACGGCATTGCCCACGCCCTGCCCGAGCGGGCCGGTGGTGGCTTCCACCCCCGGCGTTTCATGAAACTCCGGATGGCCCGGTGTGGTCGAGTGCAACTGCCGGAAACTTTTCACGTCGTCGCGCGAAACGGCGTAACCGGACAAATGCAGCCAGCCGTAGAGAAACATCGATCCATGGCCCGCCGAGAGGATGAAACGGTCGCGATTGAGCCACTTTGGCGCCGCCGGATAGTGGCGCATGACCTGCCCGAACAACACCGCTCCGATCTCCGCGCTACCGAGCGGCAAGCCGAGATGGCCGGAGGAACAGGCGTGAATGGCATCGATGGCGAGCCCGCGGGCTTCGTTGGCGGCTTTGGCGAGGACGGTGGTATTCATGGGTCGTGCGAGTGAGTGGAAACTCGCGGGCGGGGTAGGGGATCACCCGTTGATTGTCAACGGGAAAGGTCTTCGAATGACAAGATCGCCCACCGGTGGGTCGTGACCGGGGTGTCGAACCAGCCGTTGTCGGCGGTCCGGCCATCAAGGGCGGCCACATGGCCGATTCCGGGATCGGCCTGGATCCACAAGCCGTTTCCCAAATACGCGAGCACATGGCGTCCGCTGGTGGTAACCGCCAGATCGCCGGGGCGCAGGTGGGTGTAATCCATGGTCCGGATCGTGCCGCAGGTGTCTAACGGAATGGTGTAACCGCGGTAGCCCTCGCCCAGCGCCTTCGCACTGGCGTCGAACCACCATTGTTCCAGCCATGCGCGGAAGGATCGGCCGTTCGGGTGGCGCAGTCCGTCGGAAAACAGGCTGTCCCGCAGCGCCCGCCGCGGCAGGCCGGAACAATCGATACCCACCCGATTCTCACCACCCCAGACATACCAGGTTCCCTCCAGCGCGGACATCCGGCGGACGTAGTCGGCCCTGAGCGCGTCGGTGTCTATCGGCCGACCGGGCAGGCAAAACGGAATCACCGCCATGGGCGGCACGGCAAGCAGCGCCACTCTCCACCATTTGCGCCGCCACGCCGATTTTGTGAGCGCGGCCCATGTCCCTGCGGCGGACAACAGCAGCGCGATTTTGGTCAACGTGCTGGCCACCGGAAATACCAGCAGCAGCGCCAGTCCGGTTAGGAAAACGGCCCACAGCGGCGGTAGCCCGCGGCCCCGCGGATAGAACGGAATGGTTTTCACGCCCCCAGCCAAACCAATCACCGCGAAAATCCCGCGAACCTCCGGCGAAAATTCCGTGAAATCTCAAGGAGTGTGGGCGTCCTCGCCCAGCGAATCAACGGGATCAAACCCGCTTCGCTTCCATTCGCGTCAATTGGCGTCCATTCGCGGTTCCATCTTCCCTTCTAGGGTTATGACGTTCTTCCGATTCCCGATCCGGCGCGGGTTTGGGTGCTCGAAATGGGGTGAGAACCGGAACAGACGGATCACGCCATTCCTGTGGATCACTCCCATTCCTTCCCTCACACCTTCGCCTTGAAAAACTCCAAGGTGGCCGCGAGGCCTTCTTCGAGGGTGTGTTTCGGAGCCCAACCGGCGGCGCGGAGTTTGTCGGATGAGGCGCGGGAGTGTTTCACATCGCCCGCGCGTTCGGCGGCGTGGAGGACTTTCGAGGACGATCCCGCGGCGGTGATCAGTTCGTTGGCGAGCTTGTTGATCGTGATCTGGCCGCCGTAGCCGGCATTGAAGACGCCCGTGACACCCGGAGTGGTGGCGGCGAACACCAACGCGCCCACGATGTCCTTCACATAGATGAAATCGCGGGTCTGCTCGCCATCGCCGAACACCGTGATATCCTCGTTGCGCACAGCCTTCTCGATGAAAATCGGCACGGCGGCGGCGTAGGCGCCCTTGGGGTCCTGGCGCGGGCCGAACACGTTGAAAAAGCGAATAGCGGCGGTCTCCAAGCGGCCCTCCGCGTGATACATGCCCAGATAGTATTCGCCATCGAGTTTGGTGATGGCATAGGGGCTCTTCGGTTCGGGAAACATCGACTCCAGTTTGGGAACCGTCGGGTTGTCCCCATAGATCGCGGCGGAGGAGGCGAACACGAGCTTTTTCACACCCGCGTTGGCGGAGGCTTCCAACACGTTGAGCAACCCGTGGACGTTGATATCCACGCACTCGCCGGGTTTCGACATTGACTCCGGCACACTCACCAGCGCGGCGAGGTGGAACACATAGTCCACCCCTTCCACGGCCTTCTCGACAAGCGCGCGGTCGGTGATCGAGCCTTCGATGAAGGTGTGTTTCAGCCCGGCAAGGTTGTGCCGGTATCCGGTGCGGAGGTTGTCCAGCACGCGGATTTCCTCCGCGGTGTCTTGGAAATGTTCGACAATGTGGGAGCCGATGAAGCCTGAGCCGCCGGTGATGAGAATTTTCATGGGATTGATTGGAATCGGGAAGGAAGAAACAAACGGAAATGTCGGGGGGATGCAATCCCCGTTGGCGGCGGGTTGTCAAGGGGCATCTCGATCTCCTTCGGTAGGACCAATTTGGCTGATTTTGGTTTCGTCCCGCGCGATTCCGCTGTATCCTCCCGCCACACGCCGATGGACGATGAAACTCCCCATGTCTCTGCCAGCGATGGTTTCCGCTGCCACTGCCCGGAAGCCCGGTGGAAGGAAACGTGCCGGCCGCGGTTGCCGCTTCCGTTTGTTGGGATCTGCACCGTCATTCTGGCTTTGCTTGTCGCTGCGGTTGGCGTTCCTGCGGGGGTGCTGGCGGTCACTATCTGGAATCGCGGCCACCCCGAGCCGGGAACCGATCACCGCAAGGCTGGACCGGCTGGCGATGCCCCTCCGTTCTCCGCGCAGTCAGTGGTGGCTGCGAAGAGTTACATTGCGTTCGCGTTCGATCAGGGAATGACGTCGGAGGCCGGATGGGACGCGAGCGCGCGAATGAGGGCGGCTGCGATCCGGGTGGATACCGAGGCGCGTCTGGCACGCCGCGACATCCGTCTGGTAATGGGCCTTGGCAGGTGGCGGGAAGACCTCGGTCGGCTCCAGGACCTGATGGTGCGCGTGGCCGAGGTCGCTACCGGCGGCGGCACTTGGGCGGGGCATGAAATGGAACGCAACGACCTTGAGCTGGAGGAGCAGTTGCTGGCGCCACACGGCGAGGCGCTCGGCGGCGCGGATGGATTTGACCCCGGGTCTCCGACGGCTCCTTTGGACGGCGAATCATCGCGTTCCGACACTTGGAACGAAGTGCTACAGGCAATGGAAAAGCTTGCCGGGAGATTGCGCGAGGAAGATCGGCCCGGTGACTACTGGCTATCTCTCCTGCCCGATATTCTCGCGGATTTCCGCGGGGTGCACAAGTCGATGACCGAGTCATTCGCCGGGATACCGGATGAGGACGCCGCGCTTGCGGTCACCTGCTACCTAACCGGCTATCTGGAGTCGCTTTCCTGCCATTTTCCGGAGTTGGAGGAGAGTTCCGGATCCAGCGAAGCACCGGACGAATGATCGCATCCTCTTGGAGCTAGGACCGCACACCGGGCTCGGGGATTGACAGTGCGCACGAGAGGACTCGAACCTCCACGGGGTTGCCCCCACTAGAACCTGAATCTAGCGCGTCTACCAATTCCGCCACGCGCGCGTCTGTCGGATGGCCCTCGCGGGCCGGGCGGAGAGAATGCACGGGTTTCGGCGGATGGCAACACCGTTTTTTGGGAAATGTCGATTTTTCGAAAAATCCCGACCACTGGGAACGCTTCATCGTTGCCAAATCCCGTCCCAACCCCCATTTTCCGCCCATGCAGAAGTCCACTCCGCTCATTCTCGTCCTCGTGCTGGGGGCGACCGCGCTCTATCTTTCCCTGCGTCCGAAGCCGGATCAGGCGGATAGCCCCGCGCCCAAGGTCGTCATGGAAACTCCGGCAAAACCGGCCAACCCGCCGGCCAAAGCGCCCGATAAGCCGGTGGTCCAGCCGGACAAACCTGCCGAGGTGGTCCCCGCTGTGGCGAAAGTCGCCCCGCGCCCGTGGCCCCACGAGAAGTCCGATGTGAAACCGGATTCCACGGCGGTTTACGGCGCCCTCGACAACGGGATGCGCTACATCATCTATCCGAACAGCGAGCCGCCGAAGCGGGTGTCGCTCCGGATGCACATCGCCGCGGGTTCGCTGATGGAAGCCGATGACCAACAAGGCGTGGCCCATTTCCTCGAGCACATGGTTTTCAACGGTTCGAAACACTACACCGCCGCGGAGCTGATCCCGCGGATGCAGCGGCTCGGGATCGCCTTCGGCGCACACGTGAACGCCTACACCTCGTTCGACGAAACGGTGTACATGCTCGATCTGCCGGATCTATCCGAAGACACGATGAAGCTCGGATTCACGATCATGCGCGACTTCGGCGACGGCGCGCTCCTTGATGAGAAGGAAATCGACAACGAACGCGGCGTGATCCTATCCGAAAAGATCAGCCGCGATTCGGTGGACTACCGCCTGATGCTCCAACAATTCCGCACGCTGCTTCCCGGGTCGCTGATTACCGAGCGGTTCCCGATCGGCCAGGAGGAGGTGATCAAGACCGCGCCGCGCGAGCGTTTTGCGGACCTCTACAACCGCTACTACGTGCCCTCGCGGATGACATTCATTGTTTCCGGTGATGTGGATCCCGCGGAAATGGCAAAGCGGATTACGGACCAGTTCGGATCGATGAAGAACCCCGAAAAGGCCGGCGGCAATCCGGATCTCGGCGCGCTGAAGACTCCCGAGGGCCTGGAGACCGCGGTGTTCGCCGACAAGGAGGTTTCTTCCACCAGCGTTTCCCTAACCGCCGTGAAGCCGTTCGAGAAAAAGCCGGACACGGTGGCCAACCGTCTGGCCGAGATGCCGCTGGAGATCGCGCATTCGATGTTGTCCCGGCGCTTCGATCGTCTGGCGAAGAAGGAGAAATCGCCGATTGTTTCCGGCTCGGCCAGCAGCAGTGATCTTTTCAACTACGCGCGCCTCGGTTCGGTTGACGTGACCGCGGCCGACGACCGTTGGCAGGAAGCCGTGCCGGTGTTGGAACAGGAACTCCGGCGGGCGATGCAGCATGGTTTCACCGACGCCGAACTGGCGGAGGCCAAGGCCAACATTCTAACCAGCTACGAGCAGGCGGTGAAGCAGCGGAGCACCCGGAAGTCCGAAGGGATTGCCATGGCGCTGGTCAAGACGATCAACAGCGAGTCGGTTTTCTCGACTCCGGAAACCGATCTGGAAATCGTGAAGAAGGGCTTGGACGAGCTGACTACCAAGGCTTGCCATGAGGCGCTGAAAAAATTCTGGGAAGTGGCCGGAATGCACCTGATTCTCACCACCAAGGCCAAGCCCGAGAACGCGGAAAAGGAACTGGCCGCGATCTATCAGGAGTCCACCGGTTTCCCGGTCGCCGCTCCCGAAGCCGCCAAGGAATCCCCGTTTGCCTATCAGACTTTCGGCAAGCCGGGCACCATCGCCACCCGCACGGAAATCGAGGACATGGGCATCACCCAACTGGTCCTGTCCAACGGAGTGCGGATCAATCTGAAGCCCACCGATTTCGAAAAGAACCGCATCCATCTCAACGCGCGGATCGGGTCGGGCCAACTCTCCCAGCCGAAGCACATGCCGATGCTCGATGCCTTCGCGGCGGCGGTGTATGAGGGTGGCGGTCTTGGCAAGCATTCCAACGAGGACCTTGAGCGGATTCTGGCCGGAAAACTGGTGGGATCCTCACTGGGGATCGACGATGACGCGTTCACACTGGGCGGCAGTACGACGCCGACGGATTTCGCCCTTCAGGTCCGCCTGATGTGCGCCGGACTGACCGATCCGGGGTGGCGCAACGAGGGGCTCTGGCAGTTCCAGAAGGCGATCCCGATGATCTTCCAGCAACTCAAGCACTCGCCCGCCGGACCGCAGCAGGAGATGAACGGATGGCTGCACGGCGGCGACTCCCGGTTCATGCCCGCAACCATGGAGAAACTCTCCGCCTACACCATCGAGGATGCGAAGAAATGGCTGCTGCCCGAACTCACCAAGGGCTATCTGGAACTTTCCATCGTCGGCGATTTCCAGATCGACGCGGTGCTCCCGGATTTGCTGGCGACTTTTGGCGCGCTGCCGAAGCGCGACAAGGCCAAGCCGGATCTCGCCGCGGCACGCAAGATCAGCTTCCCCAACGCCCCGGCGGAGAAGGTCTTCACCTATGACTCCACCATCCCGCAGGCGGTCGCCTTCGTGTTTTGGAAAACCGCCGGTCTGCGCGGGAACCAGAAGGAATTCCGCCGCCTCAACCTGCTGGCCGAGATCTATCAGGACCGCCTGCGCGAGGAAATCCGCGAAAAACTCGGCGCATCCTACAGCCCGAACGGCGCCGTCAACGGCTCCGACGGTCTGGACGATTTCGGTTTCCTCCTCGGCCAGGCGGTGGGCAAGACCGAAGACGTGGACCTGCTGCTCAAAACCATGCGCGACCTCGCCGACAAACTCGCCGCCGACGGCGTGAGCGCCGATGACCTCGATCGCGCGCTCAAACCGACGCTCAGCCAGATCGAGAAGTCCAAGCGCGATAACAAATATTGGCTCGGAACCGTTCTGGCCCAATCCCAGTCCGATCCGAAACGCGTGGAACTGATCCGCGGCCGCGATGCCGATCTGAAAACGATCACGGTTGATGACATCAACGCGCTCGCGAAAAAGTACCTCAAGGGCGAGAACGCACTGCTGGTGGCGATCAAGCCGAAAGCTGATGCCCAGACATCGCTCAAACCCGAAACCTCGCCCAAGCCGGAGACCTCTCCGAAGCCGGAAACCTCTCCGAAACCGGAATCTTCGCCCACTCCCGGCGGGGACTCTGAGCCGAAGTGATGCACAAAGTCACAAATGAGAGAAAGAAATTTGCGGAGTGTCACCCGGGCATATCCGTGAAATCCTTGGTGAAGAAGGCCGCAGCCCCGGACTATTAGACAGAGTATGACCGAGGATATTGAAGAAGCTGAATTTCTGAATGAGGATGCGTCGTGGTACTCGGCCGAGGACCCGGAAGGGATGCTGTTTAGGCCGCAATCACAGTCGATTCTTGGGGCGGCGATGAAGGTGCTGAATACCCTCAAGCCTGGACTTAACGAAAAGGCGTACGAAAACGCGCTGGTGATCGAACTGAGAAAGCGTGGGCATGGTGTTGAGCAGCAGCGGCGGTTTGAGGTTCATTATGAGGGGATTCTGGTTGATACCCTGGTTCCGGATCTGCTGGTTGATGGGTTGATCATAATCGATCCGAAAGTCGTCACGGCATTCAATGAAACACACATCGCGCAGATGATGGGGTACCTTGCAATTACCGGTTTTCGTCTGGCCATTTTGCTGAACTTCAAACATGCCCAACTGAAATGGAGACGGGTAGTCCGATAGACCTCAAACCACGGATGACACGGATGTTCACGGATATGAAAGAGAAAAGCGCGGAGCACCATCCGTGCCTATCCGTGTGATCCGAGGTCAAAGAGCCACAACCCCGAGATTTCAAACCACGGATGACACGGATGAACACGGATAAGAGAGAGAAAAGCGCGGAGCGCCATCCGTGTTTATCCGTGAGATCCGTGGTCCAAACAACCACAGCCCCAAGATTTCAAACCACGGATGACACGAATGAACACGGATAAGAGAAAGAAAAGCGCGGAGCGCCATCCGTGCCTATCCGTGTGATCCGTGGTCATATAACCACAACCCCAAGATTTCAAACCACGGATGACACGGATGAACACGGATAAGAGAGAGAAAAGCGCGGAGCGCCATCCGTGTTTATCCGTGAAATCCGTGGTCAAAGAACCACAGCCCCAACAAAATAAGACCACGGATGACACGGATGTACACGGATGGGAGAAGGGACGAGCGCGGAGCGCCATTCGTGTTTATCCGTGAAATCCGTGGTCAGAGAACCACAGCCCATTATGTCAGAAACCCCAAGAGCGCCCGTTGAGCGGGATTTTACGGCGGCACCGGCTAGGACCGGGAGCCGCAGGTCGTTTACCGGATCGACCGGCGATGCCGGATTGGACGCCAGGATCGGGGAATTGGCCGCATCGATCCCCGGCGTCCGCGAACCGGAGATGTTGTTGGAATTGCTGGTCACCGGAGCGCGGATCGGGCGGATGGACATTGCGCCGGGCGAGTTCAAGCTGTTCAACCGGATGCTCAAGGAACTTCGCCACGCCGAGGAGGTCTTCAAACCGTGGCGGAATGTCCGCAAGGTTTCCATCTTTGGCTCCGCCCGCACCGCTCCGGAAGAACCGGAATACAAGGCGGCGGTCGATTTCGCCCGACGGATGCGCGAGGAGGGATTCATGACCATCACCGGCGCCGGGCCTGGCATCATGGCGGCCGGCAACGAAGGAGCGGGCCGCGAGCACAGCTTCGGCCTCAACATCGTGCTGCCGTTTGAAGCGGCGGCAAACGAGTTCATTGCCGGCGACGAAAAACTGGTGGCCTTCAACTATTTCTTCACCCGCAAGCTGACCTTCGTGAAGGAAAGCGACGCGTTGGTCGGGTTTCCCGGCGGGTTCGGCACGATGGATGAGGTGTTCGAGTCGCTCACGCTGATCCAGACCGGAAAATCCGCGATCTATCCGATTGTGGTGGTCGATGCCAAGGGAGGGACGTATTGGAAATTCTGGTCGCAGTTCATCCGCGAGCATTTGCTCCGGCTGCGGCTCATATCGGAGACCGATTTCGCGCTCTACAAGGTCACCGACGATGTGGAGGAAGCGGTGGAGGAAATCACCCGGTTCTATCGGGTTTTCCACTCCTACCGCTATGTCGGCGACAAACTGGTGATCCGCCTCAACAAGCGGTTGGCGGATGGTGAAACGGACCGGCTTGCCGGGGATTTCGCGGATTTGATCAAATCCGGCGGCATGACCCAGCGGGCGGCGTTGGAGGAAGAAGGCGACGAGCCAGGCACCAAGGACCTGCCCAGACTGGTGTTCCGTCACCAGCGCAGGGACTACGGCCGGCTGCGGATGCTCATCGACGCGATCAATACCGCGGCCCTGGTGCCATGAAAACCGACCGTGTGGACGCCTTGTTGGCGGCGCGCGGCCTGTGCGAGTCGCGTGAGCAAGCCAAACGGCTGATCCTGGCCGGCGAGGTGCGCAGCGGAGACGCGGTGATTGCCAAACCCAGCCACAAGCTGCCGCTCGACGCTCCGCTTGAGGTGCGCGAGCGGCCGAAATTCGTCGGCCGTGGCGGGTTCAAGCTGGAAGCCGCGCTCGATGCGTTCGGAATTGATCCCGACGGCTGGGTTTGCCTGGACGTTGGGGCTTCCACCGGCGGCTTCACCGATTGCCTTCTCCAGCGTGGCGCCGCAAGGGTCCATGCCGTGGATGTGGGGACCAACCAGCTCGTTTGGAAGCTCCGCAACGATCCCCGCGTGATCGCGAAAGAGCGGTTCAACGCCAGGCACATGACTCCCGCGGACATCGGGGAAACGGTGCGCCTGGCGGTGATGGACCTTTCTTTCATCTCGCTCACCAAAGTCCTGCCGGCGGTGTTTTCCTTGCTGGAAACCGGTGGTGCGGTGGTCTGCCTGATCAAGCCCCAGTTCGAGCTGCGCCGCGAGGACATCGGCAAGGGAGGCATCGTCCGCGACCCCGAACTGCACCAACGGGCGGTCGATGGAATCCGGGAATTCGTGCTTTCCGAAGGCAGGGAATGGCGGGGCGTGATTCCGTCGCCGATCACTGGGACCGACGGCAACCAGGAGTTTCTCGCCTGGATCGGTTGAAAAATCCGGGAATTTTTTCGGTTCCTCCTTGACATCCGGCCGAAAATCCTTCATTTCCCGCGCCCCAATCGTCCGCAAGAACCAATCAGCACAACCAACTCAATCGAAATCGCATGCGTGGAGTGACCATGAAGAAAGGCGAGCCCGTTGACCGGGCTCTCAAGCGTCTTAAGACCAAACTCGATACCGAAGGCATTCTCGAGGAAATGCGCCGCCGCCGTTCCTTTGAGACCCCCACGGAGCGCAAACAGCGCAAGCTCCGTACCGCGTCCAAGCGCAACAAAGTGCGCTGGCGTTACACCCCGATCGGCAGCGCCGCCGCCGCCGCCGAAGCCGCCGCTCCCACCGAAGGCTGATCCCTCCGGTTCTTGCAGACAGGGAAATTCTGAAACGGGTGCCAGCGATGGCGCCCGTTTTTTTTGCGGAGATCGCCAGGGCACGCTGAAGCGGGATTCCGGATGGAATTTTCACCCCCAATGTCCGCATGCGGCCGATGCCCACATCGAGATTTGCCAGCAATGTCCGGGCGAGTGCCCTAGCCGATGCTGTCTGGCAGTCTGGCATGGTGATGAACGGTCTTAGGATCCCAAGCAACTCCACTCCTTCAGGGCCAAGAATATCCCCAGTGCCTCCGCATCCCTGGTCGCGTCGGATCGCAATCAGGTGCAAACATTTTTCACCGGACCAGGTTTAATTTCCTCAGTCCGGCGACAATACCGTGTGAGCACCATGCCGCATCCTTCATCCGATCCCCATCTCTCCTTCACCAGGCAATTCGTGGCCGCCCAACCGGCGCTTCACGGGTTCCTGATGTCGTTGGCGCATGATCCCCATGCGGCCGATGACCTGCTGCAAGAACTCGCGGAGCGGATGTGGAGGAAATTCGATGAATATGACGGAAATCGCCCGTTCGTCGCTTGGGGCATTGGATACGCCCGCTTGCTGGCGATGGAATGGCGGCGCAAGCAGCAACGACTTCCCCTGCCACTCGACGACGAAACCCTCGACCGCCTGGCCTCCGAGGCTGCGGATGACGCACCTCGCCATGACGAACGGCTCGACGCCTTGCGCGCATGCCTCAAGGGGCTGACCGAACGTCAGCGGGCCGTGCTCCGCATGCGCTATCAGGAATCGATCCCCGTGGCGGAAATCGCGATTGCGTCGAACCGGACACAGATGGCTGTCTACAAGATGCTCAAACACGCCCATCAGGCGCTCCTCATCTGCATTTCCGAAACCCTCGCCAGTCAAACGCCATGAGCGAAATCGATCCCATTCCCGCAATTGACGATCTCTCGCTGCGCATTCTCCACGACCTTGCGGACGATGACGAGCGCGCGGAACTCGCCCGCCTCCTCGCCACCTCGCCGGACAACCGTCGCCGTTTCCTTGATCACGCCGCCCTCCATGGCATGCTCGCACGCGAGGCAAAAGCCGGTGCCATGGCCGAAAATCCCCATGCCTTCTTCGGGAGCCTGGAGAAGGTTTCCGTTCGGAAAACAAGCCGCCTATCCGGATTCTGGCTGCCCGCCGCGGCGGCGGTGATTGTCGCCTGCATCGCAATCCTCACTTTCATGCCCACCAATGCCATGGCGGCTCTCGACCGTATCATCGCCGCCATGAATGAAGCACGCGATCGCTCCTACACGATCGAGGTGATCAACGCCGGTCCCGATTCAGGAGCCTCGCGCTCGGATCGCGGGCGTTTTCCACCAGCCAATCATCTCGATGGCGCGACGCTATGGCTTCGTGGTCCCGGTGAGTTTGTCCTCCGCCAGACTCTGCCGAATGGCGAAACCCGGATCATCGGCGGCGATGGCACACAAAGCTGGAGCATGAAGGGCGATGGCCCGGTTCGCGTTAGCCCGGATCTGAATCGCTTTGGCCGTGCGATCTTCGATCCCAACGGCGAAGTTGCTTTTCTGGACCTCCGCACCCAACTCGACCAACTCAGGCGTCTCTATCAGATCGAGTGGCTCGACCGGAGTTCGCGCGAAACCTGGAAGCTCCGCGGCTTGAGGCGCTCGCACGAACAGGGCGGGCCACGCGAAATCGAACTTTGGTTCAGTCCGGACAACGGTTTGATCCAGAGAATGATCCTGAACCAATTGCCCCGTGGCAACGGCGGACCCGTGAGCATCGCGATCATTCTCCGTTCCACCGAACCGTTGGCGCCGGACTATTTCCAACACACGAGCCATCACGAACCCGGACGAACCCTCCTTGCGGAACCATGACATCCAACCTTTGCCGCCTCCTGCTTTTCGCCTGTCTTCCGCTCATCGCCCGAGCTGCGGAACCGAATGTCCCCGCGCGTCCGAATATCATTCTCCTTCTATCAGACGATCAGGACTGGAACGGGCTTTCGGTGCGGATGCACCCGGACATGCCCAATTCGAAAAGCGATTTTTACCGCACTCCCAACCTTGAGAAGTTCGCGGCGCAGGCGATGCGGTTCAGCTCCGGATACGCACCGGCTCCGGTGTGTTCGCCGACACGAATCAGCCTGCAAACAGGGCGTAACCCTGCGGCACTCCGCTGGACAAAGGCCGCGCCCGCGGAAGAAGGCTACAGGCTGATAGAGGCGGAAAACCGCAAGAGCATACGGGCCGATGAAACGACGGTCGCCGAGGTGTTGAGGCGCGCGGGATATGCGACGGCGCACTATGGAAAGTGGCACCTCGGTGGCGGCGGACCGGCGCAGCATGGCTACGATGAGAGCGATGGCGACACGGGCAATCGCGATGCCGACCGTTTCGTGGACCCGAATCCCGTGGACATCTTCGGCATGACGGAACGTGCGGCGGCATTCATGGAAAAGCGGTCAAAGGCGGGGAAACCCTTCTTCCTCCAGATGTCGTATCACGCCTTGCATGTGCCTGAGAACGCGCTGAAAACGACACGGGAGTTTTACGACAAGCAACCACCCGGAAAAATGCACCGCGATCCGGCGCGTGCGGCCATCACCACGGACCTCGATACGGGAGTGGGAAGACTCCTCGACCACATCGACCGGCTCGGTCTAACTGAGAGGACCTATGTTGTTTACATGGGTGACAACGGCGGCGGTGGCCGCGGTGACGCGCGTCCATTGCGGTCCGGAAAGGGCGGAGTTTGGGAAGGTGGTATCCGCGTGCCATTCATCGTGCGTGGACCGGGAATCAAACCGAACTCATGGTGTCATCAGCCCGTTGTCGGCTACGACCTGTTTCCCACATTCTGCCGACTTGCGGGAGTGAAGGAGAAACTTCCGGTGGAATTGGAAGGTGGTGACATTTCGCATCTGTTCTCCGGAGCGACGGCGCCGGTGAAGCGCCCGCGCGAGGTGTTGGTGTTTCACTTTCCACACTATCAGGGCGACACGCCGCATTCGGCCATCCGGTATGGCGACTACAAACTGCTCGAGTTCTACGAAACCGGCGAACGGATGCTCTTCAACCTCAAGACCGACCTTGCCGAGCGCAACGACATCGCCAAGACGAATCCCGAAATCACCGCAGACCTCGGCAACCGCCTGAAATCCTACCTTGTCGCCGTCGGCGCAGCGATGCCAAAGCCAAATCCCGACTACAAACCCGGTGATGAACCCGTGCGCAGGAAGGGCGACAAAGGCGCCAAGAAAGAAGGGAGGCGGCAATGAGTGATATCCCCGCCCGATGGAGGCTATGGCTGTTCCTTGCTTCGATATTGGCACCGATAAGGATATGCGCCGAGCCACCGCCGAATTTTGTTTTCATCCTGGCGGATGACATGGGATGGAATGACGCGGGGTTCTGCGGAAACAAGCACACCGACACGCCCCATCTCAACCGGTTGGCGCGCGAGGGTGTGGTCTTTGCGCAGGCTTGCGCGAGCGCGCCGAATTGTGCGCCGACACGGGCTTGTTTGATAACGGGGCAGTATGCGCCACGGCATGGAGTGTTCACGGTGGTGGATGAGCGGCACAAGCCAGGCTCGCCTCATCATAAGATCATGGCGGCGGAAAGCCGCGAAGCGCTGCCGACGGAGTGCGTGACTCTCGCTGAGGCGCTCAAGCCGGCGGGATATGTCACAGGCATGTTCGGCATGTGGAATCTGGGACGCGGACGCCGCGGCCCGACAACGCCGACCGGGCAGGGCTTCGATGTGTTCATGGAGCCGAAGCAGCTTGGGTTTGAAAAGGATGCGTATCGCGATGCGAAGGGTGCCTATTCGCCGGATGTTCTAACCGACGCGGCGCTGAAATGGGTGAACTCGGTGAAGGATCGTCCGTTTTTCCTCTACCTGCCGTTTCACGATGTCCACGCGCCGTTCGACCCGAAACCGGATCTTCTCTCGAAATACAAATCGCGCACTGGTGTGGCGGACCCGGCACTGGCGGCGACGGTGGAGGCGATGGATGCGAATGTCGGGCGGATACTCGCGGCACTGGAGGAGATAGGCTTGGCGGAGCGGACGTTCGTGATTTTCACCTCGGACAATGGTGGCGAACGTCAGAGCGTCGCGCCGTTGCGCGGGGGGAAAGGCACGCTCTATCAAGGTGGCCTGCGGGTGCCGGCGGTGATTCGCGGGCCGGGCATCAGGCCGGGTGTGTCGCAAGCCGTGACGCTGAGCATGGATTGGTTTCCCACCGTGATGGATCTCGCCGGGCGGAAACCGGCGGAATCCGTGGACGGCCGCAGTCTCGTTCCACTGCTGCGCGACGCGTCGTCAACGCTGGAGCGTGATCTGTTCTGGCACTTCCCCTGTTACACCGGAGGCAGCGGGCCGTGCAGCGCCATCCGCAACGGAGACTGGAAACTCATCGAGTTCTTTGAGTCCGGAACGAGCGAACTCTATCATCTGCGGAACGACCCCGGTGAAGCCGATGACCTAACCAAGACCGAGCCGGCCCGGGCCAGGGACCTCCTGGCCAGGCTGCACGCATGGCAGGCCGCAACGGGTGCGCCTCGTGATTTCCCACCCAATCCTTCGTTTGATCCCGAACTCGCCAGCAAACGCGACAACAAGGGCCGCGACAAAACACGAACCCATAAGCAACCATGAAAACCAGATCCATCCTGCTTCTATCAACCCTGCTGGCGGTCGCTCCGGTCATGTCCCAGGAGCCGCCGCAGCAGCCACGCCCGGACCGCAAGGGCGAAACCCGTGAGAGACCGCCGCGCCGCGAAACCGTGGCGCAGAAGTATTCCATCGAACAGGCCGTGTCCGACAGGGCACAGCTTCACACCATCGCCTTCAGCGGCCTGGCATTCATCACCGGGGATTTCGGTGCCTCGACCTTCATCCCGCCGGGCAAGGTGTGCGACTACTTTGGCTTCCAATACATGCGCGACATCGACGCCGCGCAGAAGGGACACAACCCGATGTTCCTCAACCGGGTTGCGGGCAATGTGTTCCATGTGCTGGACGACAAACAGGAGGCTCTCTTCTCCGCTCTGGCCGAGGAACAGGCACCACAGCTTGAGGAACTCGCAAAGCTGCGCCTGCCGATGATCAAGGCTTTCTGGCTTCATCTCGGAGGCAAAGCGGGACTTTCCAAAGAGGCGACCGTGCGCCACACCGCAAAGATCTTTGAGAAGGACATGGAGTTGAGCATCCGTCGCGCGGAGGTGATGGCCCAGGTTCACAACTCGCTGGACGCCGGACAAAAGGACTATTTCGCGAAGATGAAATTCGGCGACTTCAACACCTGGCCGGAAATGGACGAGCGCGACAAGCTCAAGCGCGGCGGCAAGGGCAAATCGAAGTTGTTCAACGTCGCAAACATGACCTATGCCAGCGAGTATTTCAGTTGGACGGCCGGAAACATCGGGGCCGACACCTATTTCTGCCCGGAACGCCACGGCACCTACTTCGGTGGATTTTACATGAAGGACATGCCGGCGATGGGGAAACGCGATTTCGATATCAGCACGGCGGTCACCGGTGACAGCGGTGAGGCGTTCGTCGAAAAGGTGCTGACCGAAGAGCAGCGCAGGCACATCCTCGCCATTCTCGACAAACAGAAGTCCGCGCTGCAGGAAACCATCAAGGTCCGGCGTGAAATCTCCACGGAATTGCGCAAGTTGCTCACCGGCGGCGAACCGAACAAAGCGAAACTCATGACTCTCGGCCGCCGTTATGGAGAATTCGATGGCGAAATGAGTTGGTATTACGCGACCGCCTTCGCTGCGGTGAACCAAACCCTCACCGCCGACCAACGCGCCGCACTGGTGAAACTACGCAATCTCGATGGCTACGCCAGCGCACCCTATTACATCTACTCACAGGCCATGAAGGATGAACCGGACCTCGCCGGTGTGGAGACCTTTTTCAAATAGCAGCAAAAATCAAGCCACGCCATCTGCCCGACCTTCGAATGCGAAGGCGCCTTCCTCTATACCCTCGCCCGATCCCGTTGACTGAAGTCGCCGCAGGTCCAATCCTTTTGAAATGAACTCCTTGCCGCAAAACGGCGGTAAGCCGTGGGAAGTGGCGGAGCGGCAAGGCGACGTGCCGTGTGCGCGTATTTCTGCGATTTCATGGGCATCTGTGCGTTGTTGACCGGGGTGACGCAGGGTGTGAGGTCATGAACGGTCGTTTTGCCTGAACCGGAGGCGAAGCCGGAGATGGACGACCTGACTGAAACTCCTCTCCTGCCGTCAAATCCGTGTGGAATCCGGGGATTCTGTCGTGGATCGCGGGAGGATTTACGCCCCTCTCCGACTGCCGCACAACCTCCGGTGTTCCGGGATAGCTGGCGGGGTTGGCAAGGTTCTCGTCCATCCATCACACCTCCGCCAGATTGGCAAGTTGGATCAAGGGCTAAATTCAATGTAACCGGTGCAGCCAGCCGGGGTTTAGAAATCGTGACGGCAGAAATCCGTCTCCTGCTATTATCAACCAAATCACCATCATGAACACCGCCAGAATCATCCTCGCCGCCACGCTCGGAATCGCGCTTGCCGGCCCGCTCGCCGCTCAAGACCAGAACCCGAACGCAGCACGACGCCCTTTCCTCAAGGGAATGCTCTTTGCCCACATGCTGCACAAAGCCGACACCGATGGCGACGGCAAGCTCAGCGAAGCCGAACGCGCCGCCGCCAAGGCGAAGTTCCAGGAAAACCGCCAGGAATTCATCGCGAAGCACGACACCGACGGTGACGGCACCCTCAACGACGCCGAACGGGCAGCCGCCAAGGAACAGATCACAGCCCGCTGGAAAGAAGCGAAAGACAAGTTCGACACCAACGGCGACGGCAAACTCGACGAAGCGGAGCGCAAGGCCGCCCGCGAGGCCTGGCAGAACCGCCAGTCCCGTTGAATCCCGGCCAAGCGGCGACCTTCCTGCACCCGCACCGTCCGGCGGCCCACCGCCGGACGGTTGTCCGTTTCTGATCCCGCCCCCTGCTTCGCACAGGTGGATTCCACCCCGTCCAAGCGAGTTCCGTTGGAGGTTTCAACCGCTTGGATCGCGGCGCGGCACATCTGCAACTTTGCGACCATTTGGTGGTTCCAACTCCAGTGACGCCAGCCGATCCATCCGAACATTCCGCAGATGTAACCGCCTGGCTGTCACACCGCGACGAAGCCGCGGCGCGACGCCTGATGGAAACACTGCACCCCAGGGTGGCGGACATCATCCGCCGGCATTGGAGCCGCAAGGAGGACTGGGAGGATCTGGAGCAGGAGGTTTTCCTTCGGGTGTTCAATGCCCTGCCGAAGTTCCGCCTGACCGAGGTTCCGCTGGAACATTGGGTCTCCAGGATCACCTTGAATGTCTGCCGCCGGCGCTGGCGCTCGCAGTCGCGGCGGCCTGAACTGCGGTGGTCGGATCTGGGCGAAGGCGAACAACGGGCCGTCGAGCAAGCCAGCAGCGCGGACGATGGAAGCAAGACCATCGACGCGCGTGACGCCCGCTCCGTTCTCCACAAGCTGCTCGATGGCTTGGCTGCGGACGACCGTTTGATTCTCTCCCTGTTGCACCTTGAGGGCAAGTCGATGGAAGAAATCGCCCGTCTCACCGGGCTGAGCCGGGTGGTGGTCAAGGTGCGGGCGTTCCGTGCCCGGAAGAAACTCCACGCCGCCCTCGGCAAGCTGGAGCGCGGATTTTCACCCTCATGATGTAACCAACCCGCCGCCGCGGACTTTATTTGCTTAGCCACATCACCCCGGACACTTGCCATGAACGACCCGTCCCGAATCCTTGAACGACTTGCGGCCGCCGCGCGGATGGAATCCGCTCTCACGCCGGATCAACTGCCGTCCGGGCTGGTCACCCGCGTGCTGACCCGCATGCGCGAACGCACCGGTCCTTCCCTCTGGGAAAGCTCCGCCCTGGTCGCGCTGTCGGTCGCTGCGGTGGTCACGCTGGTCTGCGTGCTGCTGGGCTCACCGGCTGCCGAGCCTCCGGACGAGGCTGAGATGATCTCCGGACTGATGCTTGAATCCGAACTCCCCATCTCCCCCGAACCATGAACATGAAACCTCTCGTCAAAGTCTCGCTGTGCCTGGCCGGAATATTCCTGTTAGGCAGCGTGTGTGGTGTTGCCATGTCGGGCCATGTCGGACCTGCGCACCGACCGGCAGTGGTCGCCAGCGGCGGGCAGTGGATCGAGAGATGGCTGGACCGCCGCATGGCCAATGACTTCGCCGTCATCCAAGCGACGCCGGAGCAACAAGAAGAGCTTCGCAGGTCCTACGATGAACTGCGCGCCGAATTGGACGGCATCCGGCTGGAAGCGAAGGAGCGCGTGACCGACGCCATCGCGCGCCACCGTCAAACGATGTGGTCCAAACTCACGCCCGAGCAGCGCAAGGCACTCTGGCAGGCCACTCAGGACCGACGGCTCCGTTACCGCGACAGCCTGCGGGAAGCACCCCGGGAATAAGCCTGCTTCTCAACCGCCACCCTATGAAGGTCAACGCGCTCATCTGCTTGTCGCTCCTTACCTGCATCAACCTCCCAGCGCAAGAAACGCAGCCCGCTCATAGCGGCGGCCTCGCCGAGCGCTTCAGGCACCTCGACAAGAACAATGACGGCAAGCTGACCCGGGAAGAGTTTCCCTATCCCTTCGTTTTCAAGAAACACGACAAGGACGGCGATGGCATGCTCTCACGTGAGGAAGCGGCGGAGATCAAGCCCATTGGCAGAGGCGCCACGCCTTCCACCGGCACCACGGAGAAGCCCGCGCCTGCAACAACACCCGCCGCCGCATCCGACTTCAAGCCCCGCGCCCATGGCGATGAAGCCGCGAAGGCCGGTTTGAAGCCCGAGGTGCTCTTGAAACTCGACATCGCGCTGCAGCAGGCTGTGGCGAACAAGGACGTCTCCGGCGTCATCGGCCTGATTCATCGCAATGGCCTGCGCGGCTACTTCGAGGCCTTTGGCTGGCAGGACATCGAGGCGCAGAAGCCGCTGTCAGAGGACGCGCTCTTCCGTCTGCAAAGCATGAGCAAGCCGGTTATCGCCGCCTGCGCCATGGCGCTCTTTGACGAAGGCAAGTTCACTCTCGATGAGCCGATTTCCAAACACTGCCCCGAGTGGGCCGAGCCGAAGGTGTTGGAAAACGGCCAACTCATCCCCGCGCGCCGCCCGATCACGCCGCGCATGCTGATGAGCCACAGCAGTGGCCTTTATTATGGCGACATCGGAAAAGGTCCCTTCGCCGGAGGCGCCGCCAGTTGGAGTGATCGCACGAATCTGGAGTCCCATTCGAAATCGCTGGCGGCCAAACCGCTCAAGTTTCATCCCGGCGAAGGCTATTCCTACGGCACGAGTATCGATGTGTTGGGCCGCTACATCGAAGCCGTCACGGGCAAGCCACTCGATGTGGTCCTGCGCGAACGCATCCTCGGTCCCCTGAAGATGACCAGCACCGACTTCTGGGTGCATCCCGAAAACACCGGACGCATCTGCCAGATTTACAAGCAACCGAAGCCCGGCGTCCTCGAACGCGGACGCGAGGCCGCCCAGCTCACCGAAAAACCCACACTCTTCCTCGGCGGCCAGGGCCTCGTCAGCAGCACCGAGGACTACGAGCGATTCTGCCGCATGATGCTCAATCGCGGCGAACTCGATGGCGTGCGCGTGCTGAAACCCGAGACCGTGGACCTGATGTTCCAAAACCAGCTCAAGCCCGAACTCGGCCAGAAATACGGACTGGGCGGCGCGGTGGACGGCGCAGGCGGTTACTCCTGGGGCGGTGCGAACGGCACGCAGTTCTGGCTCGACCGCACCAACAAGCTCTTTGCCATCTTCATGGTGCAAACCCAGCGCTACCGCGCCCCGACCTACGGCACCTTCAAACAACTCGTCAACGAATCCGCCGGCATTGCCAGCGGTCGCGGCATGGGCGGACTCGGTCAAGGGGCCGGCAACGCCATGACCGGCCAGTTCAAACAGCGCGACAATAACCACGACGGCAAACTGAGCCGCGACGAACTCCCCGCCACATTGTTTGACCGGCTCGATGCCAACAAGGACGGCTTTGTGACTGAAGAGGAGACGAGGGCACTCGGCAAACCAGCGGCAAGCAGATGATCCCAATTCAAAAAGCCATTTCCACACTTAAACCGCGACCGCTCACCAACAAACATATGCACAGCCGCAACCCTCAACGACCGGTAAGATTCGCATTCACGATCCTCATCGCCACAGCCACCTTCGCGATCAGCACCGGCTGGGTTGTCGCCCAAGCACCCGGCGTCTTTGACCAATTCGACAAAAACTCCGACGGCAAGGTGACGCCGGACGAATTGTCGAATGCGACGGCGTTCGCGCGGTTCGACATAGATCATGACGGCGCCATCACGCCCGCCGAGTATCAGCAGGTCGCCGACAGCGCGCCATCCACGCCCACACCCGACGACACCGGGAAGAGAAGCCGCGTCGCACAAATCGAGGCCATCGCGAAGCAGTTCGATGCGGATGGCGACGGCAAGATCACCCGCGAGGAGGCGGCGGGCGCGGCGTGGTTTGAGCGTGTGGACGCGAATGGCGACGGCGTCGCCGATGTGCCGGAAATCCAGCGTGTGAAAGCCGCCGCCGCCCGCTCGAAGCGCGGCGGCGGCGCGGCATTGCCGGAGACCGCGCCTCCGCTGAGCGCGGAGGATTTGAAGAAAATCACCAGCGGCCCGGAGGTTCTCAAGCCCGGTGACGCGGGCATCGGGCGCATGATTCCCGACGCGAAGTTCACCACGCTCGACGGCACGGCCCGCAACCTCGCGGACATGCAGGGCAGGAAAGCTCTCGTCATCGCCATGACCAGCGCTACCTGCCCGGTGAGCAAGCGCTACCTGCCGTCGCTCGCCGTGCTGGCGAAGGAATTCGCGGCGCAACACATCGGCCTGCTGCTCGTGAATCCTTTTGTCAGCGAGACCACCGATGAGATCAAAGCGCAACTCGCCGCCGCCGGTCTGCGAACGGACTATGTGCATGACACGGACAAGAAACTCGCCGCCGCGCTGCAAGCCCGCACCACCACCGAGGTATTCCTGCTCGATACACGCCGCACGCTGCTCTATCGCGGCGCGCTCGATGACCAATATGGCATCAACTACAACCTCGACGCCCCGCGTCACCCCTACCTGCGCGACGCCATCGCGGCCTTTTTGCAAAGCGAGACGCCGCCCGTGCAGGCCACCGTCGCGCCCGGCTGCGAACTCGACCTCGAAGACGCGCCAAAAACCGCGAACACCGGCGTCACTTATCACCGCGATGTCGCGCGGATTCTCCAACAGAACTGCGTGCAGTGCCATCGCGACGGCGGCATCGCGCCCTTCGCCCTCGACGACATCGAGGAAGTCACCGACCGCGCCAAGGTCATCCGCCGCGTCGTCACGGAAGGCACCATGCCGCCGTGGTTCGCCGCGCCGGAGAAAGACGCCGCCGCGAGCCGGTGGGCCAACGACATCTCGCTCTCGGCGCGCGACAAGGCCGATCTCCTGGCGTGGATCGAATCGAAGGATCGCCCGCTGGGCGACGCCGCCGAAGCACCCGCGAAGCGCGTGTATCCCGAGGAATGGAACATCGGCCAGCCGGATCTCATCGTCCCCTTGAGCCGCGCCTACGACATCAAGGCAACCGGCTTCATGCCCTATCAGCTCGATGTGGTGGAGACCACACTCACGGAGGACCGCTGGGTGACGGCTTATGAAATCCTGCCCAGCGCGCGCGATGTGGTGCATCATGTCATCGTGCAGGTGCATGAACCGGGCACGGCGGTTCGGAATGTCGGTGAAGGCGCCGGGGGCTATTGGGCCGTATATGTGCCAGGCAACGGTTCGTGTGTCTATCCGCCTGGCTTCGCGCGCAAGCTGCCGGCCGGGGCGCGCATCAGCTTCCAGATTCACTACACGCCCAGCGGCGAGGCGAAAACAGAACGACTTCGCCTGGGCCTCGTGTTTGCGAAGACCGCCCCCCGTTACGAGGTCAGGACGGTCGGGGTCGCCAACCGGCGCATCGCCATCCCGCCGGGCGCCGCGCATCATGTCGAGACGCAGACGCAGCGGGTGCCGTTTGACATGCCGGTCACCAGTTTCATGGCGCACATGCACATGCGCGGGAAGGCTTTCCGATACGAGGTTACCCACCCTGACGGCAAGACCGAGACGCTGCTCGACATCCCGCGCTACGACTTCAACTGGCAGATGCGCTACGACCTCAAGCAGCCCAAGCTCCTGCCCCGTGGCAGCACGGTGAAGGTTACTGCCGTGTATGACAACAGCTCGGCCAACCGGGCGAACCCCGACCCGACCCGGCTCGTGAAATGGGGACCGCAAACCGTGGACGAAATGATGATTGGCTACCTGGAATACTTCACTCCTGTAAGCGGCAGCGTGTCGGCGAACTGACTTGAAAACCATGAATCCAAAACTCGACCACGCCCTCCTTCCTCTAGCCCTCGGGACCTTAGCATGTTTTTGCGGTGAAACCATTGCCCAAACCAAGCCATTGCCGTTCGCCGAACGATTCAAACAACTCGACCGCAACGGCGACGGGAAGGTGACGCGCGCCGAGGCGGGACAGTCGCCCCTGTTCGATCAGTGGGATGGAAACAAGGACGGCGCGGTGACGCTGGAAGAGGTCACGCTGTTCTACTCCAACCGTCGGCCCGCTGCCAAACCCGCCGAACCGACGCCCGCCACGCCGGCCAAACACGCGCCGGCTTCCAAGCCGAATGTCGCCCCGGATGGCTTCGTGCCGGATGCGCCGTTCGTCGGCGAGGTCGGCGGCTCTTACATTGATCCGGAGTTCAGTGAATCGGCGAATCAAGTCGTGTTCCAGGACATGCAGAACCGCGTCTGGATTGGCGACATTGACCCGGCGACCGGCTTGTTCAAGACGGCGACGGGCCGCGATTACCTGATGGATCAGAATATCACGCTCATATTCGACCGCCCGCCGCAGGGACGGAAGTTCTCCACCAACGGGCCGGAGTGGACGCGCGACGACAAGGGGCATCTCGTCGTTTACACCAAGGCGGACCAGGCCGGCATCATGCAGCAGTGGGCGGGGCGGCTCGTGGACGGGAAGTCCGTCGTCACCCAGCTCACGCGGCAGCCTTACGATTGCTACGGCAACATGCCCAGCCGGTTTCCGGACGGCAAACCGCCGCGCATCGCCTACACGCACGACTGGCCGATCTGGAAAGCCAAGGCCGCGTGGATCTTCCTCGACCAGCCCGGCGCGCCGCGCGAGTTGGTCAACTTTGATTACCGGCAGATGAGCATGTGGAGCGCGGTCTCCCCGCACTTCCTGTTCGTGCAAACCCCTCCCGGCGCGCCGCACGGCCAGGTCGCGATGTCGGACGCCGACACGGGTGCGGTGCGCGTGCTCACGGCGGACACCGGGGCGAAGGACGATCCCGGCCTGTTCCTCGCGCCGGAGTTCGGCGGCGAGCTGTTGCTGGTGTGCAACGTGGACAACCGCGCGCTCGGCATCTACCGCGACGAGAAACGCGACGGCCAATCGCCGTGGACGCGCATCGCCACGCTCACGCTGCCGGATGACGCACCCTACAGGTTCATCTCTTCGCCGGAAACCATCGCTTCGGCCACGGGTGTTGGCGGCGTCTCTTACTTCTCGCTGCTGGCGCGCGAAAGCAAGGACCGCAACACCCCCGGCAGCATCTGGGTGCTCGGACTCGGCACGGACCCGGCCAACCGTTTCGTCCGCCGCGTGGACCACAGCGCGGCCACCGGCGTGCCTACGGTGGTGATGGAACCCGAGCCGTTCGTCGGCAAGGACGAGGTCTTCGTCTATTACAACTTCTTCGACCGCGCCCAAGGCCAGCACGGCCTTCGCCGCGCCGCCACGGGCATCACGGTCGCCGCCGCCGCGCTGGCGACGAAACAGGATTTCACCGTCGAGGATGTGCGCGTCTCTCCGCCCGGCCAGCCGATGGTGGATCCGGAATTCAACGACGTGCAGCATCGCGTCACCTACTGGGATTACGCGGGGGGAAAGCTCAATATCAGCGTGGCGGAGATTGATCCGCTCACCGGCCTGCTCAAGAACGCCCCGGGCCGCGACTTCGCCGTGGCCGAGCAGGTCTCGCCCTGCTTCAAGGACGGCGGCTGGTGGTCGCACAACGGACCGGAGTGGGGCCGCGACCGCAATGGCTGGGCGATTTATTTCACCAAGGAGGACGCGCAGGGCAATCGCCAGATGTGGCGCGCCATCGAGAAGGACGGGCGCTATGTGCCGGAGCCGCTCACCACGAAACCCGGCGGCCATTGCGGCGCGCTGATTTCACAAAGCGCCACCGCGCCCGACACGCGGATGCTTTTCTACATCAACCTCGACGTGCCCGGGCAGGACACCGTGGCGTGGGCGTGGGCCGCCAAGCCCAGCGAGTTCCATCCGCTGCCCGACTGGCGCGGCAGTCACAGCATCGCTCGCATCGTCGGCGAGCATCACATCGGCTACGCGCCGCGCGACAAGGCCGGCGTGCCACAGGTCGTGCTGCTCGACACCCGCACCGGCCAACGCCAGATCGTCACCGATGAGCCGGGCGACAAGTTCGACACCTACGGCTTCCGTGCGCCGGAGTTCGGTGGCGAACTGCTCATGATGGCTAACATTGACCGCCAGCGACTCGCCATCTACCGCGACGTTACGAAAGACGGCCGCCCGTGGCAGAAGATCGCCGAGCTGCGCCTGCCGCCGGATTCGCCCTTCAAATACATCTATTCCTGCGAACCCATCGCGCCGGAAACCGGCGTAAATGGCGTTTCCTACTTCTCACTCAACGCCACCAGAACGCCCGGCAGCAACCGCGGCGAAACCGGACGCGCCGAGAAGGACGGCTCCATCTGGGTCTTCGGCCTCGGCAAAGACCCGGCCCATCGCCCTGTCCGCCGCGTGGACGAAGGCGCGGTCAGCGGCATTCAGACCACCCGCTACGAATCCGAGTCCTTCGTCGGCACGGACGAAGTCTTCATCTACTACGAGCGCAAGGCCCCCGAGACCGGTCGCGGCGAACTGCGCCGCTGCCGCACGGGAATCAAAAACAGTAAGCCATGAAAACCATCGTCACACTCGTCAATCTTTCAACGCTTCTCGTCTGCCTCGCCGCCTCGGCGCAGACGCAGCAACGCGCCGCCAGCGGTGGCCTCGCCGAGCGATTCAAACAACTTGACCGCAATGGCGACGGCAAAGTCAGCGGGGAGGAGGGCGGTTCGCTGCCCTTCTTTGAAGCGGCGGACGGAAACAAAGATGGTCTTCTAACCACCGAGGAAGTGCAGGCGTATTTCGCTTCCCGGCGGGCGGCGCAGCCGGCGAACCCTCCCGCCACCAACACTCCGGATGCGCCCGTCGCCGCCGCGCGGCTGGCGCAGCCGGACGGGTTCGTCGTGGACGACGTCGCCGTCGGCGAGCTGGGCATCAGCTATGCCGATCCCGAGTTTCTTTCGGAGGTCAATCGCATGGTGTTCCAGACCGGTGGCACCGGCGTTCAGGAGGTCTGGATCGCGGAGCTGAATCCCCTCACCGGCCTGTTGCGCTCCGCCACGGGGAAGGATTTGTTGGTGGACACCAACGCCGCCAAGATCGGCCCCCAGTTTGACACCACCAACGGTCCGGAATGGGGGTTGGACAGCGAGGGCGCGGCTGTTTTCTACTCCAAGCGCGACACCAATGGCGTGGTGCAATGCTGGCGGGCCTCGAATCTTTTAGCGGGCGAAGTGAAAGCGGCACCGCTCACCCATCTCACAGGTCCCGATGGCGAAGGCGCCATCATGGTGATCGCCCGCAAGGACGCATCGCGGCCCACGACGCAGGTCATCTACCGTTACATCCCGGCCCCTCGTTTCCGCAAAGGTGGACCGGCGCGCTGGGCGGATGAAACCGCGCCCGATGCCGTCCACGACTTTCCGCAATTCAACGGCGCGGCCGCCGCGCCTTCCTGGATCGAGGGCACGGAGGATTTCGTTTACGCCATGCTCGTCGGTCAGGGAAAATCGGAACTCGCGCGCTTCAATACCGCCACCGGCACCGCCACCGTGCTGACCAGCCACCCCGGCGCCAAATACAATCTTCACGCCTTCAAGGCGCCGGAACTGAACGGCGAGCTTCTGGTCGGGTGTGTGATGGATCGCACCCGGTTCACCGTCTTTCGTTCCGACGGCACCCGTTACGCTCCCTGGGCCGATCTCGTGCCCCCCGATCCCGAACACCCTTACGTGATTTCGCCCGAGATCTTTCAAGCGGGCGGGATGACTTACCTCGCTGTGCAAATGTCCAGTCACAGCCCGGGCAGCCTGGGCGTTCTGCCGCAGGACGTGGATTGCGCCATGTGGATTGTTGGCCTCGGCCAGGATGCCTCGCACCGCGTCGCCCGCCGCGTGGACGCCGGGGCCGTCAGTGGCGCGAAAGCTTACCGGTTTGAACCCGAAGTTTACGTCGGCGCGAACGAGGTCTTCCTGTTTTACACCTTCGGCAACACCCTCCACCGTGCCCGCACCGGCATCAAGGTCGCCGCCGACTCGCCCGCGGCACCGCAAACCGCATCCAATCCCGCACCGGCCACGACCGTCGCGCCAAAGTCGGTCCCGCCCACTGCCGCTCGGGGCGCTGCCGCTGGCTCAACAAAGGCGGTGACGTCGCTCACCAAGCCCTCGTTGGAGGTTTGCCTCAGCGCCGGCGATGCGGACCAGGCGACCAAGTTCTTTGCCGAAGGCATCGGGTTGGCCGCGCGCGGCGAACCACGCGGCGGCGCAGCAGGAGTGGCGATGCGGATGTTGCTGTTCACGGCGGGCAACTCGACCGTCAAGGTCCGCGTCTATTCTCAGCCGCCCGCGAAACTGCCAGCCGACATCGCCGCCCGCAACGGGCTGCGCGTGTTGACGATTCCGGTGGAAAAACTCAACGACACCGTCGCGCGACTGAAGCGGCTCGGCTTCGAGATCACAGACGTGAAGCAAGCCGGCACGACGCGTTGGGCGCTCGCGCGCAACGCGGACGGCACCGCGTTTGAACTCGTCGAAACACAACCCGGCACGGCGCCGGAACTGGAGATCGGTCTCACGGTGCCGGACCTCGCGAAGGCGCGCGAGTTCTTCACCGGCGTCTACGGCGCGCAGGAATTGCCGGAAGCGACGAGCCGCGTGCTGCCGGGCGAGAAAGAGTTGCGGTTCACCACCGGTGCGACGGTCTTCAAATGCTGGGCGCCGAAAGGCCAACGCGAATCGGACACGGGCAAGATTCCCGACCTGCTTGGCTTCCGCTACGTGACCCACAACGTCCGCGACACGCAGGCGCTGCATGACGCGCTCGCCGCGAACGGCGTCGAAGTAGCGGCGCCGCTCGCCAGTCATCAAGGCGTCGCCAGCCTGTTCATCATCCGCGGCCCCGGCGGCGCGCTGTTGGAGTTCGTCGGTCTGCCGCCGGCGGGCGTCAGTGGCGGGCGGGCGACCGGCCGCACGGGGGCGCAACAGATTCCGCAGCAGATGCAAGACATGTTGAAGCGCCTGGACCGGGACGGCGACGGCAAGCTCAGCCCGCAAGAACTGCCGAACGCGGAGCGGTTCAAACAAATGGACGCGAACGGCGACGGCTTTGTCACGCTGGAGGAAGCCGCGAAATCATTCAGCGGCGGCGGCCCGGCGCGAGGACCATCGCGCCCAGTGACCGGCAAGGAACCGGAACTGCATCCGCCCGCCGCCCGCGCGTTCCTCGATTTCAAGTTTGCGGCCGATTACTTCGCCGGCCGCCAGCCGGCGGAGAGCGCGCTCGCCAAGGTGACGGAGGCCAACGCGCTCGTGCCACACAACGGCATGCTCTACTGCTGCGTGAGCTACATGCCGGAGTCGAAGCGTCTCACAGACCTGAACCCCAAGGTGCTTGTGAAAAAGTCCGCCACCAGTCCGTGGGAAGTGGACTTGGAGGCGGGCAGCGACTTCATGCGACTGAGCTTCATGAAATCCGTCAGCTTTACCACCGACGGCAGCGGCAACAAGTTGCCCAAACCCGTGTCCGTTCTCGTGTGCGGCACCGGCACATGGCGCTCGCAAAAGGACACCGGCGTGGTCGTGTTCTCCCGCAACAACTCGACCGGCCAATGGACGAAGTCGCTTCTTTCCACGAACCGCTGGAACCGCGACAAAGTGAATCACACCACTGATGTCCGCACTATCTGGGATCATGTGGACCGGGTGACAGGTGTGCATTACGTCTTCGCCGGCTCGGCGAGCGGACGGCTTTTCCGGGGCGTCTATGATCCGTCGCAGCCGGGGTTGATCGCGTGGGACGAAAAACCGGAACTCGACGAGCTGGTTGGTCATTTCCTCTGCGCCGCCGAAGCCAACGGCGTGCAATATGTCGGCGTGGCCTACGGGCCGACGAAGGAAGACGTGCGGCAATTCAAGGAACGTCCCGTGAAAGACCACGGCCTGTTCCGGCGCGTGGACGGGCCGAACGCGCGCTGGGAATGGATTCCGATCAAGGAATGGGAAGACCCGCAGCAGCCGGGTCGGTCGTTGCGCACCGCACAGCTTCGCGGCATGACCGCCGTGCCCGCGCCCGACGGCAAAGGCGAGGTGCTGCTGGTCGCGTGGGATACGCGCGACGCGGCAATCGAGCGGATCGACCCGCGCAACAACTTCAAGACGACGGTCGAGTTGAACGTGCGCGATTACTTCGCCAAGCAGTGGGGCCGCCCCGTCGGCATCTCCACCTTCGCCTACAACGACATGCTGCCCGTCGCGCATCCCTTCACCGGCGAGAAGGCGCACCTCATCGGCCTCTGGCTGGTGGACCCGAACGGCGAAGCCAACGAGATCGGCAAGAGTTCGTGGTATCTCGTCCGCTACGCCGACGGCAGCTATCGCTACCAACGCATCTGGGACGAGAACAACCCGCTGACGAATTCGCAATACGGACTGCGCGGCTGCCGCAGCATCTGCCCGTCGCCATTCCCCGAGGAAGCCGGCCGCGTCTTCTACTTCTGCGGCTTCGACCAGACCGGCGCGCGCGGGGCCGGTGCCACCGGACCAACCGCGTGGATCTACAAAGGAAACCTCAAGGACAAACCGTGAAAACGATTCCCGCGATCACCATCAGCATTCTGTGCGTCTGTTTGTGCGCGAGGGCGGAGCAAGCCACCTCGGGCGCCGACCGCTTCCAACAACTCGACCGCGACGGCGACGGCAGACTCAGTGGGGATGAAGTGGAGCAGATGCCTAGCCTCGCGCGGTTGCTGCCAGTGGCGGACACGGACAAGGACGGGGCGCTCTCGCAGGACGAAATCCGCGCGGCTTCCAAGCAGTGGCCGGCACTCGCCGGTTTGCTTGGCAGAGCGGCGGGCGAGGAGAAGCAGCCGGCGTCCACACCGCCGCGCGCGGCCGGTGCAACAACGAAGCGGATTCCTCCGAACACACGGCCCATTGATCCGAAGTGGGGACCGGACATTGAGCCGAAGGAAACGACGCTCAAGTTCACCTTCCAGCCCGACTACCTGCCGGGCACAAAGGATGTAAACGGTGAAGCGCTCGGCGGAACAGAGTTGCTGCGGCTCGCTGCCCACCACGGGAAGCTCTTTGGAGCGGTGGGGTATTTCGGTCAGGACCCCGCGCAACATCGCGCGCCGGGTGCCCAGGTCGTGCGCAAAGACTCCGCCAACGGAAAGTGGATGGTGGACGCAACGTTTCCCGATTATGTCCGCGTGGACACACTGGTCGCTGCGACATTTACCACCGATGCTGACGGACGGAAGCTGGCGAAACCTCTGACGATGCTCGTCGCCGGGTTGTGGTGGAAGAAAGTCAAGCCGTGGGGCGTGAACGAAGACGAACCAATCTCCGTTGCCGTGCGCGACGATGCCACTGGCAAGTGGACTATCAACACGATGGCCAAGGCCGTCGGCGGCTCGCCGGGCGATGTGCGCGCGTTGGTGATGCACACCGATGCCAAGACCGGCCGCCAATACCTTTTCGCCGGCGCGGGCGATGGCCGCGTCTATCGTGGGGCCTACGATCCCACTGCGCCCGGCCATCTGAAATGGGAGATTGATCCCGGCCTGCCAAAGACGGCGCGGCTCGTCACCTTTACAGAGTGCGACGGCGCGCTCTATGTCGCCGGCGGCCTGGTCGAGAACAACGGCGTCAACCCGATGCGCGGCAATGTGTCCGCCGAAGAAATCCGCCGTGACGGCGGATTGTTCCGCCGCGTGGATGGGGCGGATTCGCGGTGGGAACTGGTCTATCGCTGGCCGTTCGACGGGCCGCGGTTCAACGAGCATCTGATGCGCGGGCTCAGCGTCGTGCCTGACCCGCAGCATCCGGGCAAACAGGTCATCATCGGCGGACTCGAAGACCCGCCGCTCATCCAGCGGATCGATCCCGCGACCGGACAGGCCACCGACGAATTGAACTACATGAAATATTTCCAGTGCCTTTTCGGCGGTCGTCCGAATGCCGGTTTGTGGGTCAGCGGCGCGATCATGAACCAACTGGAACCCTTCACCGACCCCCGCACCGGCGAGCGGATGCATTTGGTCACCACCTACATCATGCACCCGCAAGACCCGGCAGCGCCGCACAACGGCGCTTGGTTCCTCGTGCGCAAGCTCGATGGCACCTATGCGCACGGCACCATCTATCCCGAAGGCGGCCTGCCCTCGGGACAAAGCCTGCACGGTGTCCGCACGATCATCGAGTCACCGTTTGCCGAGGAACGCGGCAAAGTCTGGTATTTCGCCGGCCACTGCGTCGAGCGCCGGCATTTCCACAACACCGCGTGGATCTACAAAGGCACTCTGCCAGCCCCGAAGAAGGACAAACCATGAAAACAACCATCATCAGTCTGTCAGTCATTCTCGCCGCCCTCACTCTCTGGGCGCAGGAATCGCCCCGGCCAGCCTCGAGCGGCAGCCTTGCCGGGCGGTTCAAGCAACTCGACCGCAACGGCGATGGCAAGCTCACGCGCGATGAAATCCCGCGCTTGTTCGACCAACTCGATAAGAACAAGGATGGCGTGGTCACTCGCGAAGAAGCGCAGGCGGGCATGGCGCAGCGGCGACCACAATCAACCACGCAACCCGCCACTCCGTCGTCGCCCGCGACGGAACTCGTCCGCAAGCTGGATGTTCGCTACGCCACGATGAACGGCGTGGAGGCGAAGTCGCAATCGCTCGATGTGTATGCTCCGAAGGATGCGAAGAACGCACCGGTGATCATCTTCATCCACGGCGGCGGCTGGCGTAACGGCGACAAGTCGAATCCTGGTGTCGGCTCGCAACCGGCCGCGCACTTCTGCGCGCATGGGTTTGTCTTCGTCAGCATCAACTACCGGCTCACCCCCGAGGGCAAACATCCCGCGAACATCCAAGATGTGGCCAAGGCTGTGGCGTGGGTCCACAACCACATCGCCGAACACGGCGGCGACCCGTCACAGATCAACATCATGGGCCACTCCGCGGGCGCGCATCTCGCCGCGCTCATCGCCACCGACGAATCGCGGCTGAAGGCCGAGGGTAAACCGTTGCGCATTCTCAAACGCGCGATCCTGCTCGACACGGCGGCTTACGACATTCCGCGCTTCATCAAGGAGTTTGCCAGCGACCGCCAGGGCGCGGGGATGAAATCGCTTTACACCAATGCGTTTGGCGACACGGAGGAGCAGTGGCGCGATGCCTCGCCGCAAGCGCATGTTGCCTCGGGGAAAGACATTCCTCCCATGCTGCTCTTCTTCACCGGCTCGCGCATGGCCGCCAATGCACTCGCGCCGGCGTTCGCTGAGGCGCTGACGAAGGCTGGCGCACCATCGCGCGCCGTGGACACGATCACCCTGACGCACAGCGAAATTGGCATGAAGGCGGCGGACAAGGATCATCCGCTCGGACAACTCGTGCTGCGGTTCCTCAAAGGCGAGGACGTGACGAAGATTCCCGCAAAACTGGACGCGAAAGCAGCGCCAGTTTCCGTGCCACCATCTGCACGCGTCGCCGGCGACACCGCGTTCGGGGTTTCCTTTGCCAAAGACTACTTCCCCGGCACGAAGGATCGCCACGGGCAGTTCATGGGCGGCACCGAGACGATGCGGCTGGCGGCCCATGATGGAAAGCTTTTCGCCGCGCTCGGTTACTGGACCGACCAACCCGGCGGCGACCCGCAGCCCGGGGCGCAGATTCTCGTCAAACGCGGCCCCGATGCCGCCTGGGAAGTGGATCGCAACTTTCCCGGCGCTCTCCGCGTCAATTGCATGGAGCCGGTCACCTTCACGACCGATGGGGTGGGGAAAAAGCTGGCTCAGCCCGTGGAGCTGCTGCTCGCCGACGCGGGCTTGAACGAAGCGCACAATCGCGGCGGCCCGCTCAGCGTCTGGGTGCGGGATGACGATAATCAGCAATGGGTCGAGAGTCGCGTGGCTGACAGTTCCAAGCGCGCCTACATTCGCGCCTTCGGCCAGCAACGCGACACCGTGACGGGCGTGGACCATGTCTTTGCCGGAACTGGCGCGGGTGAGGTTTTCTCTGGTGTGTTTGACCCGACGGCACCGGGCCGCATCCGCTGGAATCCGAAGCCGGAATACGCTAATCCCGACTTCGATGGCGGTGCATTCCGACGCTGCCAGGGTTTCTGTGTCGCGAGTGGGAAGGCTTACGCCTCGATCTCGCCTTCTCTCGTGGAACGCAAGGACGGACCGAATCCGGTGTGGCACGAGGTTTTTCGATGGAAGCCGACGGGCGACCGAGCCGGCCAGGGCCTGCGCGGCATTACCGCCGTGCCCGACCCGAAGGGCGGCAAGCACGAGATTATTCTAGGCTCGCGCGAGCAGGAAGGCCGCATCCTGCGCATTGATCCAGCAAACAACTATGCGGTCGAACTCGAACTCCAGTCCGACGCCTTTCTCAAAGACAAGCTCGACGGCTTTCGCGGCGGCAAACTCGTCGCCTACAACCGCTTCGAGCCGGGGACCGATCCCCGCACCGGCAAGCCGATCCACTGGGTGACGGTCGCCGGAGTCAAGCCCGACGACATGCAGGCCGCCTGGCTCATGGTTCGTCACGCCGATGCCACCCACGAGCCGGTTCGTGTCTTTGATGCGAAGCTCAATCCGCATCCGCTTCTCTTCTCCACGCGCACCCTTGAATTTGCCCCGTGGAATCCCCGCGAGTTCTACACCGGCGGCTACGACGGCGCCGCCAACAACCGCAGTAACCACAATACCGCGTGGATTTACAAAGCAACCCTGGAGGAGAACCCATGAACCCGATCATCCCGCTCATCACCCTCTCAACCCTCCTTGCCTGCCTAACGGATTCAGCGCAGGAAACGCAGCCCGCGCGCGGCGGTGGCCTTGCCGAACAGTCCAAGCAGTTCGACAGGAAGGGCGATGGCAAGCTGAGCGCGGAAGAATTCTCCGTCGCGCAGTTCAAGCAGATGGACAAGGACGGTGATGGGTTTGTGACGCTGGAGGAGATCAGAGCGTTTTACGCCGGTGGCCGGCAAAGCAGCCCGGCCCAGAATCCCGCTGCGCTGCAAGCCGGCGGCGTGCCGATGAAAACCGTCCTCGACTTGCCTTACGCGAAGATTGAAGGCGTGGAGCCGAATCTGACGAGCCTCGACATTTATGCGCCGCCCAACGCGACGAACGCGCCTATTCTCGTCTGGGTGCATGGCGGCGGCTGGGCGCGCGGCGACAAAGCGCAGGTCGCCAGCCTGCCGGCGGCGTTTGTGCGCGAGGGTTATGTCGTCGCCGCGGTCAATTACCGGCTGGTGCCGGCGGTGAAATTCGACGCGCAGGCGCAGGATGTGGCCGCAGCCATTGCGTGGCTGCGGAAACACGCACAGGAATACGGCGCGGCACCGGACAAAATTTTTCTCATGGGCCATTCCGCCGGTGCGCATCTCGTGGCGTTGGTCGGCACCGACGAAAGCTATCTCAAGGCGCACGGACTTTCGTTGTCAGCGCTGCGCGGGGTTGTGCCGCTCGATACCGAAGCCTACGATCTGAGCGGGTTCGCGGCGCGTTTCGGTGGCAAGCTGCCGGAGCTTTACGCCGCTCCGTTCACGCAGGATCCGGCCACATGGGCGAAAGCCTCCCCAGCAACCCATGTCGCCAAGGACAAGCGAATTCCACCGATGATTGTAGCCTACAGCGGCGGCCAGAAACCCCACGGCAATCCCAGCCGGAAAACGGATGCCGAGGAGTTCGTCGCCAAGCTGAAAGCGGCGGGCGTCACCGCCGAGGTCGTCGCCGCGCCGGAGAAGACGCACATGCAGATTGCGCTGGAGTTCGGCACACCAAACGACCAAGTCGCGGCGCAAGTCTTCGCGTTTTTAAAGACCGTCCTGGGTGTCGGTGCCGCGCAACCGGGTCTAACGGGCTTCACTCCCGACGATGTGCGGATGGGCGATGCGCAGGCGGCCTACATTGATCCCGAGTTTCTCCAGACCGAAGGCTTGGTGGTGTTCCTCGATTCGCGCGCCGAAATCTGGATGGGCGCGCTTGACCCGGTGACCGGCTTGTTCCGCAACGCGAGCGGGAGCGACCACCGCGTGGACACCGGCATCTCGAAGTGGTCACGATATTCCAACGGCCCGGAGTGGGGCCTCGACGCCAAAGGCCCGGCGCTGTTCTATGTCCGGGACAACCCCCAAGGCACGGGCCAACTCTGGCGGGCGGAGCCGCCGTGGGACAAGCCGCGCCTAACGCAACTCACCCACGACACCGACATCCACAACTGGATTTGCGAGCCATCGGTGAACCCGGCGCTGGCCTCGACGCGAGTCATCGTTTATCGCGGCAAACCGCGCGCGGCGGGCAATGCGGACGCGTGGCTCGACGAGGATAATCCCGGCCAACTGAAACCGTTCACCGACCGCATGATCGTCGCGCGTTGGGCTTACCACACCAAGCTCATCACCTTCTCCTATCGCGCACGGCCCGGACAGACTGAGCCGTCGCAGGTCACGCTGGTGGACACCGACTCCGGGAAATCCCGCGTCATCACCGGCAACGAGGGCAACAAGATCGACCCGTGGCTCTGGCAGGCGCCGGAATTTGGGGGAGAACTGCTGCTCTGCGCGAATGTGGACAGCCGCGCGCTCGCCATTTACCGCGATGTGAAGCGCGACGGCAGCCCGTGGCAACGCATCGCCACGCTCGCGTTGCCGGCCGCCGCGCCGCACCAGACGCTCAAATCCGTCGAGCCGGTCAATGGTGGGCGCGGCGCGTTCGGCAAATCCTACTTCACCATCCAAGCCGGTGACGACAAAGACAAGGACACCTCCATCTGGTTGTTCGGCTTCTCGCCCGACGGCCGCCATCTGATCCGCCGCCTTGATGATGGCGCGCTGACCAACAAGCCCGCCCGTCGTCTCGACCCCGAAAGCTACATCGGCGAGCACGAATTATTCGTCTATTACAACCTCGTCGGCGACGGTCCTTCGCAACTTCACCGCTGCCGCACGGCGATCACCAAGAAAATGCCATGAAAAGCACCATCACAACCATCAGTCTGTCAGCCATTCTCGCCTGCCTCACTCTCTCGGCGCAGGAAACGCAGCCTGCGCGCGGCGGCGGCCTCGCCGAGCGGTTCAGGCAACTTGATCGTAACGGCGACGGCAAGGTCAGCCGGGAAGAGGGCGGTTCGCTGCCGTTCTTTGACGAGATCGACACGAACAAGGACGGCTCGCTAACCGTCGAGGAAGCGCAGTCGTATTTGGCCGCGCGGCGGACCGCGCGGCCTGCCGCCCCCGAACAGCCGGCGGCACCGTTGGCAACTGGTAAACTCACCTCGGTGGACGCGGTGTTCGAGCTTTGCGTGCGCGATGTCGAGGCGTGCGTGAAGTTCTACCGCGACGGCATCGGAATGCGGGTAGTGGAGCAGGCAACTGCCAGCGGCGCATTGTTGGAGTGGGCGGGCAGTTATCTGCGGCTGCGCAAAGTTCCGGGCGAGAAGCCTGCGCCCGCCACGGGCAATCCGATGAAGCAGATGCTGGCGTCGAACGGCTTCCGCTGGTTCTCGCTTTGGTTCAACGACCCGGCTGCCATCAGCGAGCGACTCGTCAAGGCCGGCTATCCCGCGCCGATGAAGGGCGGAAATGTCAGCATGACGCGGGATCCCGAGAATAACATCGTCGAGATCATGGGCGTGCCGCGCAGCGCGTCGGGCGAAACATTGATCTGGGGCATGGGCGTCAGCGACGAGGCCGCGGCGCGGAAGTTTTATGGCGAAACCCTCGGCTTGCAGGAGTTCGATCCGTGGAACCTCCCGCCGCCGTTCAGCATGAAAATGTATCTCTTCGCCACCGGTGCGGGACGCGTGAAATTCTCCGCGCCGCAGGGCCAGCGTCCGCGCGACGCCGACGCGGGGCCGGATGCGCCTGGATTGCGCAGCGTGACCTTGCGCGTCGCCGATCTTACCGCCGCGCGCGAAGGGTTGATCAAACGCGGCGCGAAAGTTGAGGGCGAAAAGCGCCTGCTCGTGACTGATCCCGATGGCAACCGCATCCACATTGAGCAAGCGCCGCCGGAGGCGATCCAATCTGCGAGAACCCTCACCCCGGCCCTCTCCCAAAAGGAGAGGGAGAAAGCTGCAACCGGCGAACCGAGGGGGCAAGCCTCCCCGCGCCGCCAATCCCCTCTTGAACGCATCCGGGATCAATACGGCGACATCAAGCCGAAAGCGCACACCGAGGAGATCGCCGAGCAACGCCCCGGCGAGCCGCCGTTGAAGAAAATGCCCGACGGTGATCCGGCTCGCGATGCGGCGGGACGCGGCCAGTTGTTCGAGAGCATCGTCGTGCCAGGCTTCACCAGCATTCAGGAAGGCATGAACGGCATGGCCATCGTGGACCTCAACAAGGACGGACGGCTCGACATCGTGGCAACCTATTCCGCGCCGCGCGGCACGGGCGGACGCTGGGGCGAGGGCGAGAAGCTGCGGGTGTTCCTCAACGACGGCGGTTTCAAGTTCCACCCGCACCCGATCAAACTGCTCGACTCGAAAGTGTCGCCGGAAAGTTTCGGGCGTGGACAAGTGCCCAACCTCGCTGACTTCAACGGCGACGGTTTCCTCGATCTCTTTGTCACCCGCCACGCGCAGATGTCGGCCGGACAGTCGAACCCGCGTGACCAGAAGCTGGGCAACGGCCTCTACCTCAGCGAGGGCGCGTGGGACACCTTCCGCGATGTCTCGGCGAAGATGGGCATCCAGAACGAGAAAGCCTATAACCGGCAACCATCGCTCGGCGATGTGAACAAGGACGGCTGGCTCGATATCGCCGTCGGCTGCGACAACATCAAGGACGCGCAAGGCGGCGTGCCGCACAGCCGGCTCTATGTGACGAAGGATGAAGGCAGAAGGATAAGGGATGAAATTGGGCAGGCACGCTCGACTGCGTCCGCTGTCCTTCTTCCTTCATCCCTCATCCTTCCTCCTTTCGAAGACATCGGCGGCACGCCGCGCGTGCCCGACTTCGGCGGCTTCCATCACGACAGCGCCAAAGACAAGGCCGGTCCCGACATCAACCTCCGCGACCTCGACAACGACGGCGACCTGGATCTCATCCAGTCCTATCATGTGGATGTGCTCGACTTGGCGGCACCGTATTCGCCCATCGAATACCGGCAGGGCGTGTTCTGTTGGAAGAACCTGCTAGCCGAAACCGGCAAACTTCAGTTCGAGAAAATCACTAACAACGGTCTCGCCTGCGAAGCACACCTGAAACTCAGCGCCGACAAGAAAACGACCGAACCGGTTGGGAAAGCACCGGGCCTGCCTTACATCTCGCTCGCCGATGTGGACAACGATGGCCTGCTCGATGCGCTTGCCGTCGGCCCGGCCAGTCCCGGTTGGGCGCCGCGCACCGAATATGTCAGCGGGCGGTTCTGGCGGAACAAGGGGAACTTTCAGTTTCAGGAAATGACCGAAGCTGCCGGACTGTCGGCGCTGAACTGGGTCTATCGCGATTGGTGCAAGTTCTTCGAAATGCCCGAGCCGCAGGGTCGTCCCGGCGCGCCGGTGAACCCCGGCGATCGGCGACCTTATTTTGCCGATGCCATCTTTGGCGACTTTAACAACGATGGTTGGCAGGATCTCGTCGTGCTGGACCGCCACGAATCGCCGAACCTCGAAACCCGCGCGATCCTGTTCATGAATCGCGGCGACGGCACTTTCGAGCCCAAGCCGACGACCTTCAGTGGCCTCGACGGCATGGGCATCTGCGGCGAGGCCGCGGACCTCAACAACGACGGCTTGCTCGACCTCGTGATCGCGTCCGATCCCGATAATTCCGGGGTCGCACTCAGCCTCGCACGCTACGAGAGCAAGGTCTATTGGAACACCGGCCTGCAAGGCGCGAAGGAAAACCACTGGCTCCACCTGCGTTTCAGCGGCGTGAAGGACGCAGAGTTGATAGGCGCGCGAATCGAGATCACCGCGGACGGCAAAAAGCAATACCGCTGGATTCACGCCAACCACAGCTACAAGAGTGGCGGCGCGCTCGAAGCCCACTTCGGCCTCGGCAAAGCAAACGCTGCCGATGTGAAGGTTACGCTGCCGAGCGGCAGGATGGTTTCATTTGCCGAAGTGAAGGCGGACCAAGCACACACGCTGAATCTCCAGGGAGCGAAGCCCGCCAACACAACCAAAGCGCCATCCCACGCCGGTAACCGCAAGCCCAACATCGTCATCTTCCTCGCCGACGACCTCGGCTATGCCGACATCGGCGCCAACGGCTGCAAGGACATCCCGACGCCACACATTGATTCGCTGGCGAAGAACGGCGTGCGGTTCACCGACGGCTACGCGAACCATTGCGTGTGTTCGCCGTCGCGCGCCGGACTGATGAGCGGGCGTTACCAGCATCGCTTCGGCTTTGAGCACAACTCGGGACCGGAGCGCTTCGCCGCCGACAATTTCGGCCTGCCGCGCACCGAACCGACGCTGGCCGAGCGGCTCAAGACCGCCGGCTACGCGACTGGCATGGTTGGCAAATGGCACATCGGTTTCAAGGAGGGCCTGCGTCCGCACGAACGCGGCTTCGATTTCCATTATGGATTCCTCAGCGGCGCGCGCAGCTACCAACCCGACAACCCGCGCGAGTCCGACCCCATCATCCGCAACGGCGTGGTCGTGAAAGACGAGAAGGAATATCTCACCGACGCCTTCGCGCGAGAGGCCGTCGCGTTCCTCGACCGCAGCAAGGACCAGCCGTTCTTCCTCTATGTCGCCTTCAATGCCGTCCACGCGCCGATGGAATCCCCTAACCGATACGCCGGGCGTTTTCCCGACCTCACCGGCACGCGCCGCACCTATGCCGGCATGCTCGCGGCGATGGACGACGCGGTCGGCCGCGTGCTCACCAAAGTCCGCGACCTCGGCCAGGAAGAGAACACGCTGATTTTCTTCTACAGCGACAACGGCGGCCCGACGCCGCAGACCAGCTCGCGCAACGACCCCTTGCGCGGCTACAAGGGGCAGTTTTACGAGGGCGGCATCCGCGTGCCGTTCCTCGCCCAATGGAAGGGCAAACTGCCTGCGGGCGCGGTCAATCGCGAGATGGTCATGGGCTTCGACTGCCACGCCACCGCGCTCGCCGCCGCGGGCGTTACCCGGCCGGATGACAAACCGCTCGACGGCGTCAATCTGCTTCCGTTTCTAACCGGCAAACCGTCCGGCCGTCCGCACGATCAACTGTTCTGGCGCGCCGGAGAAAAACACGCCGCGCGCGTCGGCGAATGGAAGCTCGTGCAAGAGCGCGGCGGCGAAGCGGAACTTTTCCATCTCAAGGACGACATCGGCGAGAAAACCGACCTCGCCGCGAAGGAACCGGCGAAGTTGAAGGAACTCCAAGCCGCCTTCGCCGCGTGGGACAAACAGATGATGTCCGCCCAGTGGCGTCGGCAAGACGCACGCACGCAAGGCGCGACCGGCAATCCCGACACTCCCCGGCGCGGTGGAAGCATCGAAGATCGATTCAAACAGTTCGACCGCAACGGCGACGGAAAGCTGACCCGCGAAGAGTTTCCGATGCCGGGATCGTTTGCCGAAGTCGATACCGACGGCGACGGCATTGCCACGGTGGAAGAAGTCCGCGCTTGGTTTGCCAAACGCCGCAATCGATCTTCGGAGAGTCCATAGTCAGAAGCGCTGTTGCCCCCGGTGGGAGGCCCGCAGCCCCTCCTCACGCCCGTTCAGGATGTGATGGCTCAGGGCTACGGAAGGATTCACACCATGGTCCTCCCGAACGCAAAGGAATGAGATCGGGCGGGAAGTGTTGGGAAGTGGCGGACAGGGAGGGATTGACTGCGCTCCGCTCCGTCCACGCCGAGTGCGGTCAGCTCCTCCGCCGACCGGTTTTTCCGAAGGTCTCTAACGTTCCCGTGGCGTTCGAATTTTGCCCCGCTCAACAGTTCTCACCATCCCTGAAACGCCACGACCCCACCCCCGCGGGAGGGGATTGTCCTCGCTCCGATCAGACCGTGTGGGGTGTCCGTGTCACAGCAACCGCTTCCGTGCGAACGCCTTTCCCGAAGCGGTTTTAAGATATCGCTCGAAGTCGGTGGCGGTTTGTTTGCACGAAAAACCCCCATACCACGCAAGGTTCCACGGGCGGAATGGCGCTGTGGAGACATTTCCCCCGGCATTGTGGACCGCAATCCGGTTTTTGAGATCCGAGGTACTGCCGTAGTAAAACCTCCCCGGATGCGAGACGGACTGTAGGATGTACGCATAGTGCATGACAATGGGATTGTTCGGTTAGCTGGGCCATTGCTGTCTAAAGCAGCCCTTCTTCGCCACGGCTACGAAGGGCATTCTTCGCTTCGTTTCACCTTTCAATGGCTTGCCCCTTCGTCGCTGACGCTATGAAGGGCAGGCATTCGTAGCTTCCGGCACGGAAGCGAAGAATGGCGGACAGGGAGGGATTGACTGCGCTCCGCTCCGTCCACGCCGAGTGCGGTCGTCTCCTCCGCCGACCGGTATTTCCGAAGGTCGCTATCGCTCCCGGGGCGTTCGAATTTTGCCGCGCTCAACAGTTCTCACCATCCCTGAAACGCCACGACCCCACCCCCGCGTTGCGAGGGTGGGGTCGTGGCGGAGAGGGTGGGGACTCCGCCACAAAGCATTGATAATAAAGCTAGTTACAGCCGTATAGCGGCAGCAGCCGGGGACTTTTCTGACACTTTTTCCGACAAGTTGACACCGCCGCCGGGGCCTATGGCTCCGAAGAAAAAGAAGCGTCGCGGCAGTGTGGTTGAGATCGGCAATGGCCCCGCCAGGGTCCGGATTTACACGATGAACCGGAAAGACGGATACCCCGAGTTCACCCTCTCATGGAAAGAGGGCGGGCGGCGCAAGCTCAAGAGCTTCGGGGACATGGATGAGGCGCGGATGATCGCCCAGCAGGTCACCGTGCGGCTGACCAACGGCGGGAAGGTCGGCGATGAGGCCACCAAACGCGACATCGAGCTACTCCGGCACTGCGAGGGGCTTGCCCAGCAATTCGGAATCACGCTTTCCGCCGCGATGGACGAATGGGCGCAAGCCAGGAAGTCAGTTGGCACCATTGCCATTTCCGAGGCGATTCGGTTCTACAACTCAAACCGCGCCGACCTGCGTGCCGTGAAATCCACCGCCCAGGTGGCCGCGGAGTTCATCGAATCCCGGCGGGTCAGCGGCGTGAGCGCCATCTACGTCCAGCACTGCACGCACCACCTCAAGCGGTTCACCGACAAGGTGAAGGGCAACATCTCGGAGGTCACGGTCGCCCAAATCAACCAATACCTTACCGGGCTCAAACGGCTGGGGCCGGTCAGCAAGAACGGCATCCGCCGCAACATCGTCACCATGTTCGGCTTCGCCAAGCGCCAGGGGTATCTCCACCCCGACCGGAAGACCGCCGCCGAGCAAAGCGAATCGTTCAAGGAGCCGGAAACCGAGATCCAGATCTTCACGCCCGAGGAAATGGGACGGCTGCTGCTGACCAGCCATGCCCGAATCCTGCCGCTGGTCGCCATCGGCGGGTTCGCCGGCATCCGGTCGGCAGAGATCCGGCGGCTCCACTGGGAGGACATCAAGTGGGACCGCGGCCACATCGAGATCGCCGGCCGCAAGGCCAAAACCGCCGCCCGCCGGTTGGTTCCCCTGCCCGACAACCTCAAGGCATGGCTGGCACCGTGGAGGGAGGAAACCGGCCCGATCATCACGATGTCGGACCCGTCCGGGGCACTGAACGACGTGGCTGTCAAAGCTCAGATTCCCGGCGGATGGCGTCAGAATGCCCTCAGACACTCGTTTATCAGCTATCGGGTAGCGGAGACCGGGGATGTCGCCCGGACCTCTCTGGAAGCTGGCAACTCCCCGAAGATGGTATTCCGCCACTACCGGGAGATCGTGGACGAAGAAACGGCGAAGGCATGGTTCGCAGTCACGCCGCCCGAGGGGTGGCTGCCGAAGGATCTGCCACTGGGGCTCCGTGCGCGGCTTCGGGAGTTTTCCTTACGTAAGTAAAACCTGTGCGTTGACAGAGCCACCGGTGCGTAACCATGAAAGTCACCATCTGCACAGCAAACCAAGCGACCATGAACACCAGCGAGCCGGTAGGCCAGATTGGCACCGCCGGCCCCGTGGCCCCCACCCTGGTCAAGAAAAAGGAACTCGCCAAGCGCCTGTCGGTCAGCCCCCGCACCATCGACAACTGGGTGGCGAAGCGCGTGATCCCCTACCTCCAGGTCACCCCGCGGTTCTACCTTTTCCACTTTGACGAGGTTCTGGCCGCCATCCGGAAGCAATACCAGGTGGAGCCGGTCAGCCGGGTGTGAACCCAATCGCAGCAATGGGCGGGTATCTTTGAGAATTGGCGGCTGAGAATTGGCTTGCGGGTCGGCTGGCGGCGTGCTACCGGTTGTTCATGCAAACGACCTTTCGAAGCGTCGATGGACGAAGTCCGCACTTCCGGATCGGTGTTCTACCAGCTCAACGACCGGTCGTTGTTCCACCCCCAAAACCGACCGGTCGGTGAACTCACCTGTTCGGATATATGATAAAGCCACTTTCCAGAGCATTATTATTCTGGGCATCATTCGCATACTGCGGATGCACGATCCACAAAGACATTTCGTGGAATAAGTCGTATTGGAAAAATATTGACAGATTTGGCCAATATGAACTGGTCAAGCCCGTAAAAATGTGGGCCGGATCATCTTTGTATGATAAGGCCAGATGGGACATGCGGGTTGCCGCCCCTAACCTTTCCGACCCAATGGATCCCACTCTTCCCTCAGGAACCATTATTCAACCGCAATGGGTTTATAGGGATTCATCAACGCTACAATATCTGAACATCGAGTATGGAGCCACAATAGTTGGTGGAAAATTGAATGGGAGGCGCATCGAAATTACCAATCTTCTCATCCTCCAAACTGGCACGGAAGGGGTGAGATACCCGAATCCGCACTACCTTCGAATCAAATCTGTCGAGCAGTAAATATCCATTTCCGAACAAGTCATGCCAGGCAACCCGCAGTCGCTTCTCAACCACATCTCAGCACCGACGATTTGGCCGGGTGCCTGCATTTGATCGTTCTCGGTCCAGAAATAAATCGCCCGATATACTTCCCACTTGTGAACCTATGAAGATCCTAATTCGAACATTTGCCGTGGCCGCTTGCCTCCACCTATCGGGTTGCATTATCGTTCCCGTCCCTGGTGCCAAAACCGTGGCTTCGGCGGTCTCCGGAACCGTCGTGGACTCGAAAACCCGCAAGCCTATTCCAAACGCAACCGTAATGTGGAGCTATGTGCCGCAAACGCAAGTGAAGACGGACGACGCTGGCCGTTTCAGTGTCAGGGATCATAAGGAATTTTATCTCATGAGCGTTTATGCCCTAACGGGTGATCTCGTTGCTCCCAAGATTTCCTCGGCATACCAATTTGAAGCGTCTCACCCGGAGTATCAGAAGACAATTTTGACCGTGCCGGATATGGTAGATGAGCAACACCGCATCGGCGTGACCCCTATTACCATCACACTCAAACGCAAATAGCTTGAATCCGTTCGGCTACAGGGAGCGATCCGCTGCGCAACCTAGGACCGAACAAGAAGCCGTGGCGCACCAACCGGTCATAAGCTTTTCAATTTCATTTTTTTCTCTATTCAACCGAGCCGGTGGGCGCACATCTAACGGCGACAATAATATCATGCACAAGACAATCAGCCTCTGCCTGATCGCATTAGCTCTCTCCGGGTGCGGCACCTCATGGTATGCAAAGTCTGACCCAGTCGAGGAGGCACGAACCCAAATTTCCAAGGGTAATTTCGAGCTGATGGGATTGGCCGATTTCTCGAAGGAGGACTTTTGGATACCTGGAGTCGCTGGACACAAAAAGGGCCACAAGCGCACGGATGTAACCTGGCATGGAGTGAGTGGACAGAATGACCCCTATATCCAATCTGCCGAACCATACATGAAGCAGTTCAACCGCATCATCCTCGAATTCAGGAAGGGACAGAAGATCGACTTCTATGGACACAGCCCGAAAAACAAGGACTACATCTCACCGGAAAAGCTCCACGCCGGCTACCGCTGAGAGAACGTTCGCTTCAAATATGAATCCACAACTTGTCGCAATCCTTGCAGTAGCTTCGGCGCTCCTGGTGGGCTGCGATGATTCAGCGTCCTTGTCCTACCCTACAAGAGCAGACGCAGAAGCTGACCGTCCTTTTGCGCGTGGCTGGCTTCCTCAGATCGTTCCGACATCAAGCAAGGGGATCACGATGACGAATGATCTCGACCTCAACATATCGAATGGTGCCTTCCAATTTGATGCTTCCGATCACGATGCATTCGTCGCCCATTTGACTAGAACCCCAGAGGATGACAGGGATGGTTCTGCCGCATACACCTACAAAGATTGGACATTCTGGATCAGCCCTGACAAGAGCCGGTGCAGGTTCCACATGCGTCTAAGCCGTAACGAAACGGCAAGCGGACAATAAACGGTGGTGGACAACCGGCTACCCGCCCCGAGTCAAAATGGCCCTCGTAACTACAACCCTCACCCCTATTGTGGAGTGGCACTCCCGGTAGCAGGTTGCCACACCTCGACGTTGAACTCCTCACCTCCGCCGCATCTTCCGCGCCATCGCCACGAGCGAGAGGATGCCGACGGCGAGGCCGACGAGGAGCGAGGCGATCCGCAGGTGCCACTCGACCTGCTCCTGGAACGAGGTGACGACTCTCGGTTTCACATCGCCATCTACGTCATCGGTGGATTGACCGTCCGCCACGGGCACCAAACGCAAAATCCGAGGCTGGGAATTCTGGCTCCCAACCCCGGATTTGTGTGATGCCAGAAATGCGGCTGCCGCTCAGCCCTTGAAGCTCTGGTTGGGCTGGCCGTCGTCGAGCAGGTCGCCGATGCGGTTCACCGCGTCCTTGAGGATCGAGGCGGCGGCAAACACGATCACCCCGACTTGCGGGTCCACAAACGGGATGACGTTGAGCGCGGAAACGAAACCTGCCACCTTGCCGACGAAGCTGAGATACTTGAGTGCTTTCATGGTGACACGGGGCGGAATGTCAACGGCTGGCGGCAGGTGCGGGTGAAAATTGGTTTGCGGGTCGGCTGTCGGCGTGCTACCGGTTGTTCATGCGATTGGCCTTTCAAAGCGTCAGTGGACGAACTCCGCACTTCCGGGTCGGTGTTCTGCCAGCTCAACGACCGGTCGGTGAACCTAAACGTCGAAAAAAATATCATGAACCCATGTTTAAAATTGACACCCCATAACAAGGCTTACCAGTGCATTCAAGCCGCCATTTCCATAATTGGCATCGCTGGCATGCTCCTGACAGCCCCGGTGCGGGGTGAAGGCGATACAGCGTCCAAGAGCGATGGCGATTCGGGAACCGGGGCGGTGACCGAAGACACTTCGGGTGGCCTGCACGGCGATTATACCGCCGTCCGCAAGCCACTCAAGGAATTCTCTATTCCAGTCAAGGGAGAAATCCGGGGTGTGAGCGTTTCACCGGATGCGAAGCACCTCGTGTTCCACGAACTCGCCAGCAAAGAGGACGGAAGCAGTGTTTCAAGGGTTTCCGTCATGGAACTTGCCACCGGAAAGGTGACCCGCCTACAGGAATGGCCACAAATGGCGATGCAGCGCATGTTGGTGATAGCTCCGGATGGAAAGAGCGTCGTGCTGGAAGAACTTAAAGATGGCTCGGCGGGTCGTTACGATTTGGCAACAGGCAAAAGGATCCAGCGCTATGACTCACCGAAGGATAAGCCTGTGGGATCGCTTCATGCTTCACCCGACGGGAAGCGGATGGCCGGAGGGTCACGCGATTTTGGGGCGGTGTATTGGGATTTGGAGCATGGTGAGGTCCACCAAGCGGGTCTTGATTTTGTTTCTACCAAGGTTGGGTTTCTTGTCTATCCGCTCAGTGCTCGCAAAACCCTACTGGTGATAGCGCTGCCCGCAAAGGAGGGTGATCCGACCAAGCTCGTTCTAGTGGAGCCGGATACCGGCAAGACAAGGCAACTAACGGAGATCGTGGAGAATTTCGACGTCCAATTCGATGCGGGCGGTAAGACGCTCTTTGTGTTTCGCCAGCGGAGTCCCGACAAGGTTGCTTGGACTGGTATTGAATTGTGGGATGTGGATTCCGCAAAGATCACGCGGACCATTGACCTAAAGCCACCGATGTCCTCCATCGGACTGACCCTGACCCGGGACGGTCGCCATCTATTCCTCCACCAATACATGATGCAACATGCGGTGGTATGGGATTTGACGAGGGGCAAACTGACCGCAGTGACAGGCCCGGAGAACGGCGGTTTCAGCACTTTTTCGATTACCCCGGACGGCGACAAACTGATTGGCGTTTATGGGAACTGGGAGGAGGGATCTCTCAAAGCCGACAAGCTCGGGTTGTTCGATACGAGCATGCTCGTTCGATAATGAGCCGAACAAGTCGCCGGCGAAGCTGAGATATTCGAGAGATTTCATGGTGCCAGTGGGGCGGTGTCAACGGCTCAAGAGGGACTGGCGATTCCGCTTGCGGGACGGCTGGCGGCGTGCTACCGGTTGTTCATGCAAATGACCTTTCAAAGCGTCGATGGGCGGACTCCGCACTTCCGGGTCGGTGTTCTGCCAGCTCAACGACCGGTCGTTGTTCCACCCCCAAAGCCGACCGGTCAGAACTCACCTGTTGGCAGAGATTTTGTGCGATCACTTTTATGCTCACCATAAATCCACTCTTGAAGGCCGTGGCGCTGTTACTGCTGGCGGCTGTGGCTGGCTGCGTGAATGAACCCGCGCATCGATCATGGCCCAAGCCGGTGCAGGCGGCCACGCTGAGCCAGTTTGCCGGGGTGTATCGAAACAAGAGCTACGACTACAAAACCGGTAAGCCATCAGACTTCGGCAGCGGGTTCTATCACTTTCTCACGGGCGGGCGCGACGACGACTTGGAGTATGACGGCGACCGGCTGGCGATTCGGTTCAGCCCGGATGGCGAGCTAATGCATCTGCGGCTCCTGGACGTCCGGGGAAAGGTGATCCAATCCGCCGACCTGCGGCGCGGTGTTCAATTTGATTTCATCAACGGCATGATCGTCCGCAAGATGGGCTCCCAGGGATTTTGCGGCGGAATCGATGGAGCCTTCATAGGGGTGTCGCACAACCGCTACGAGCTGCGCACCAGCGCCACGGGAGGCATTCTTGGCCATGAAAATTCAACTGGGGGCATGCTGGTAGCCTTCATTGTTCCCGTCGGCGGCAGCGAGAACATCTGGAGCTACTGGCCGCGCCTGGGAGAAACGACCTTTCAAAGCGTCGATGGACGAAGTCCGCACTTCCGGGTCGGTGTTCTGCCGGCTCAACGACCGGTCGTTGTTCCACCCCCAATTCCGACCAGTCGGTGAACTCACCTGTTCGTCCAATAACTGAAAGACGGTAATCGCAGCCATTTGATCGAAGGCCCCAAAAAAAATACCTGTGAGACGCAGCCAATCGTATTTACGACTAGCCCTTATTGGATCTGTTCTAGGTTCGATCAGCACCTTTATGAGCTACGGCGCTGGAGGCTGCCTGATCCTAGCAATTGCTATTGGTAGCCTGGCGGTGATCGCGCGGTGGAAGACCAACACAATTCCGGCCACGCTGATCTACGCGACTGCCGTCTGTGCCGCTTTCTACACAGTTGGTTTTCGGATCATTTCCGGTCCACTAAGTGCACAGACTTTGATGATCTTCCTCATGATGATCGCTATTCCGACTTTGATCGCGATCTTGGTAGCGGGCTTTCGAGATTCCTCCGACAAAAAGAATGACGAACAAGACGGCCGAGGCGACGGCGATAAGCTGCCAAAATGAATCGAAGTCTTGCGCGCCGCCGCCTCACCAATGACGTTGAACTCCTCACCTCCGCCGCATCTTCCGCACCATCGCCACCACGGAGAGGATGCCGACGGCGAGGCCGACGAGGAGCGAGGCGATCCGCAGGTGCCACTCGACCTGCTCCTGGAACGAGGTGACGACGCCCAGCACCGGCGAGGCGATGCCGACGATGGCTTTGGCGGTGTATTCGATGTCGATGTTGATCGGGATGCGCATGGCTGGTGTCAGAATTGGATTGCGATGGCGGCGCGGGCGGTGTCGTCAGGAGCGGTTTTGACCGCGTTCTCCAGCCCGACCCTCTGGAGCCAGAGCGCCTGATAGATCCCGCCGTACTGGACGAGGATGGCGCGGACCTGATCTGTCGGCAGGGTGTGCGGCTGGCCGTCCCGGTCGGCGATGGCGGTTTGAGCCGGGAGCATCCCCAGCCGTTCAGCCTCGTTGAGCATGGTGAGAAGCTGGGTGAATGCGGTGCGGTCGGAGTCGGCGGCACGCAGGGTGATGCCGGCCACCGTGATGCCACGGCGGATGCGGGCGGCAAAGGCGCCGTCGATGCGGGCGAGTGCGGAGCGAATGTTCATGGGGTCGGGCTGGTGTTGACGGGTGTTCCGAGAAGTTCGAGGCGGCGGCCGGCGGTGGGAATGCCGATCCAGTCTAGCAGGCCGTTGATTTTCGCCGGATCATTCATGTCGGCCGTGTCAATGTGCCGGACCATGCCGGGGAACTCGGCCTCCAGCGCGGCGACATGATCGCGGCACCACGCCAGATAGGCCCGCACCCTGGCCTCGCGTTCCGGAATGGAGTCGAACTTGGGTAGTGCCTTCGACCATCCCCGGTGGGTCCAGCCCTCGGGCGGTTCGGTGACGAACGGGTCGTGCTGCTGCCGCTCCAGTTGAGCCACCCACGAGGCGGCCAGTTCGTCGGTGTCGCGGTCGGTGACAACCAGCTTCACCGGATAACCCTGCGCCACAAGCCATCGGGTCATTCCCGCAGCCATCCAGGTGTTCGCCGGGGTGAAGTCGCCGACAAAATGGCGGCCCGGACGGTCGGCGACGAGACGCTTGGCGAACCCGTCCACGTTGGGCAGATTGAGCAGGACCGGCGAATAGCTCTCATGCGAAATCCACGCACCCGGCTGCATGTTGAGCAGGGTTGCCATGAACGAGGTGCCCGAACGCCCCGGCCCCAACCCAAGCACCACCACCGGCTTCTGATCGTCGCCCAGCGGCGGCGCGACGGTATCGGCGGCGAGAAACGCGTCCATGATCTTGGCGATGGCCAGGCGGGCGTCCCCCCCGGCGTGGTTCACCGGACTCGGGTTGCCGAACAACACGACATCGGTTTGCCCCTTCACCGCCGCCATGTCGCGGCCGTCGCGGTCGTGCATCCAGCGGACCCGGTTCTGGGCGAAGCTGAGCGGACCGAAGGAAAGCGCCTCGCGGCTGATGATCACATCCTCGTGCAACGGTCGGGAAACGGTCCCCTGGTTGGTGAGCAGCCACGCGTCCTGCAACTCGTCGGACAGGCTCTCGGCCAGGCGGTTGTATTTGGCGGCGAGCGCGTCAACGATCCAGCGGCGGAACGCGTAGCACGGACCATAGACGTAATTCTCGTTCCGGCCGTAGCCCGCGCCCGCCAATCCCGGTTCGTCCACCAACGGTTTGACCACATTCGCCAGCGACAGGACCAGCGTGTCGGGGTCGATCTTGAGCACCACCTCGGCATCGCCCGCATGATCGGACATGGCCGTCATCTGTTCGGCGAACCAGCGCACGCCGCGCAAGTTCCCAAGGCGCGGGGTGGCCGTGCGCACGACCGCGATGCCATCAGCGGTTAGAGCGGTGCGGGCGGCTTCCGGCAATGGCGAGTTGCCGTCCTCGGCCACGACGAAGGAAACCTCGTGGATTCCCTGGTCGAGACGGGCGGCGGCGATGCAGCGCGACAGCAACGGGGCTTCGGGCGCATGGGTGAAAATGAAGCAGGTGAGTTTCATGAGTTGTGGGAATTTCAGTAGGAACCGTAGGTGCCGCCGGTGGTGGAGAGGTCGCCCTGGACAGACGCGACCCCCCATTCGGTGAAGCGAATGACCGCCGTGCCACGGGGATCGAGCCAGACTTCCGAGCCGGGGTTGAGACGTCCCGGCTGGCTGGACAGCGTCGGCCAATAGGACATGGCACCAAGCGGCACCGGAGAGCCACTGTTGGCATTGAGCACCGCGATGCCGGGGAATGACCAATCACCCGTGCCCGAGTTGAGAACGTCCGACCAGAAAGTGCCGCTGTGATAGGACTCCATGTAACTCACCAGATCGGCGAGCGTGTAGCCGGAATACGCATAGTAATAGTCGAGCACATAGAGGGCCAGCCCCTTGAAGAACGGCGGCAGCGGGAAGGTGGCATAGTCATACGGCGAGGTGAGCACCGCCCGATACGCCTGGTTGATCGCGGCCCATGCGAGCGACTCGTTGAGCGCGGTGAGTTTCGATCCGTTCGCCGTCGGTGCCACCATCGCGCTGATCGTGCTGCGAGCCGCCGTCGCCGAACTCGCCTTGACCAGCGCCCGGCCGGTGGTGGTCGAATCCGAGATCGACGCGGCGGTGATCGCAAGTTGGGCGGCCGGCACCTTGCCGCCAGAATCCAGTCCGGCATACCCGTTCGCCGCTCCCTTGCGGCTGGTCAATTCGATGTTTGCTGGCGCAGGATAGGCCGGTTCGGCGCTGGTCGGCACACCCTCGGTGCCACGGTTCACATCGTTTTCCACGACGACTGTGAAGGTGCGCGTGCTGGTCGGTTCTGCGCTTCCCTCGCGCCAGGTGATCTCACCCATGAGCGTGATTTCCGAAAGCTCGGTGCCGGTGGACGAACCGACCTGCAACGCCGAATCGAGTTCGGTGGTGTTGAAGCTCGGGGCGCACAGATAGACCGGGCTGGTGGCTCCCGGCGCGGGCAGGGTCCATGTGGCGGTGTGGACGAGGTAGCCGACATCATAACGGTTGCGCGGCTTCACGCCGAAGCGCAGTTCCAGGGATGCCGGGTCGCCGATGGTGGCGGGCGTGGTTCCGTTGGTTAGGAAAGCCACTTCCAGCCGGGCCGCATCGCCGCGCTTGAACCGCAGCGAGGTGACCGGATTACGAAAGCCGGGGCCTTCGATCAGTTGGAGCGTTTCAAGATCAACGTAGAGCTTCACGCCCGTTGGGCCGCTGTCAACCGTCGCATCCCCTCCTCGCGTGCCCAGCGTGGCCAGCGGGCCATCAGCACGATGTCGTGGGCTGGGACATCCAGTTCAGGCGTCCACTCGGCGAGTCGGTGTTGTGTCGGATGGACGACCGCGCCCTGCCGCTTGAGGTTGGTGCCAATGGCGAACGCCTCCGCTACGCGGCAACTCCATTTGGTTTCAAGCACGCCGCGCCGCAGGGCCGGAATGGTGTCGGTGCGCATGGCGTAGGCCCCCATGATGACGCCCTTGCAGGAGAACACCGCGCCCGGTTCCCCAGCTTGGGGCAGCCAGCGGAGCGAACCGAGCCACATGTCCGGGTCGAGCTTGATGACGGTATCGGCACCGTGGGCCGTCGCCGCGTCGCGAAAGGTGTCCAACATGCCGACCGCGCACTCGGTGCCGTTGAGGTTGCCCTTGCGGTTGAAATCCGTGGCCACCACCCGGCATCCGGCGGCGCGGAGGCTATCACATACCTCCCCCGGCATCGGGTCGCGGGCGTCGTCTGCCACGGTGACCGCACAGCCAAGGTCCAGCGCCCGGGCCGCCGTGTGAACGACGAGCCCGCAGTCGCGGGAGTACGAGAATAGCACGGAGCAGACGGTGTTCATGACGGGGTGTCGGGGTGGCAGCACACCAGCACATCGCCGAAAATCTCGGTGACGATGCCATTCTCGGCCTTCACATAGCCGACGATGTTGTCCGGATAGGTCAGGTCCGGGCGGTCGCTGCGGATGATGAGTTCGCCGGTGGCTCCGGTTATGCCCTCGCCACCATAGGGGCCGCCGTATTCGTCGCACGGGGGAATCTCGATGGTGATGTCCCCGGCCGTTTTCACCAGGCCGTCCTCCCACTCGATCTTCTTGCCTTCGATGGGAACGCCATCGCAGTCGAGGAAGGTCAGCGACCCGGTTTCGGCATATTCCGGCGGAATGTATGGCGGTGGCGGCGGGTAGTCCGGATCAATCGAAACGTCGATCACATCGCCCTGTTCGGTGACGTGGATTGGCGAGGTGCCCTTGATCGTGCGGAATTTGTAGATGTTCTCATCCTCCCTGTGTTCCTTATAGACGCGTGCGTGATAGCCGACGTTCTGCCCGGTCCAGAGTTGCGCCCAGTGCTCGATGTCGCTCTGCTGATAGACCTTGACCCGTGGCACGCCGCCGTCGTTGTCGAGTCTGAGGAGCTTGACGTAGTAGTCGCCGGGACCGCCGGAGCCCTCGGGGTCTTCGGGATAGTAGTGGTTCCCGTCCTTGTCACTGGAACTGACGATGATCTGCGGCTTGCAGGAAATGATTCCCTCGTCATCGGTCTGGACCCGGCACCAGAGGATGTCGCCAAATGACATCTGAATCTCCGGCTTGGGGATTGAGTCAAGCGCCTTGCCGCCGTACTCCGGCATGTGGAACTTCACCGCCGGTTTTGATCCGGTCTTCGGCTGGCGCTCGATCACCCAACCCTCCTTGATCGTGACCTTGTAACCGCCGCCCGACTTGGCGATGCCGATGACAGAGAACGGCGGCTGGCCTGGTAGGGCATCGAGAGGCTTTGGGGCGGCATAGGCGAAGCCGCCGGATGACGAGATGAACTTCAATCCGTCACCTGGGCGCGGCGTGCGGGCGGCGATGGCGTCTAGCAAAAGGTTCCAATCCTCTGCCATGATAGGATCGCCGGGTTTCTTTTTCTGCGGGAGTCTCATGGCGGTCAGTCGTTGTAGATTTGGGCGTCCCAGCCGCCCCTGTCGCTGGCGAGCCATTCGTTCTCCAACCGGAACGCCTTGCCCTCCTGAGTCTGGGTGATGCCGTTCTTAAGCCAGTTGCGGCCACCCGCCAACGCTGGTGCGGGACCGGTCGGGGTGGCGATGTTGCCGATGTCGTTGAGTTCGGCGGCGGAAGCCGGCCGGTCGCGGACCCAGCTTTCGCGCCAGGTCACGCGGGGGCTGTAATAGCTCGTCTGGCCACGGTCGATCTTGCCGAGCGCCTCCTTGCCCCGGTCGCTCTCCACCTTGTCGCGCAGCTTGTTGCCCTGGTCGTCTTTGTCCTTGCCCGACTGGATGAGCTGGATCGCCTCGCGTTCCTTCTGCGGGATGTCCTTGTAGCGGAGGTGGGAGAGCAGCGGTTCCTCGGAGAGCGACAGGCCCATGGTGTAAACCGCGTTGGCCTTTTCGTTTTCCTCGTCCTTTTCCTCCGCCCCCGCATACTGGCAGGTGATTTCTGCGAGGTCGCCCTCGGTGAAGGTGGCCGTGACTTGGGAGATTTCGATGAACGGCACTTCCGGATGGCGGGTGCCTGGGCGCGGCATGAGGGCGACGGCCGACGAGCGGTGGCAAAGGAAGATCTGGGTGGCCGTCCACTTGCCCTCCTTGTCGATCTGGAGGGTGTATCCCGGCTGCGGATAGAGTTTTCCCGGCTGGATGGAAATATGGTGGGGCATCTTGCCCACTGGCACCGCGTCAACCGAACGCCGCGACTGCGGCACCGCCGCCGAGCTTGTCCACCTTGCGGTTGAGGTCGGTCAGCAGCCGGTTGGTTTCACCGGTGAGCCGGTTGTTCTCCCGCTGCGCGTCGAGCGCGCCGGTCGAATACCCGCCGCCGCCGACTTTGCCGAGCGAGGTCACGATGGGCTCCAGCCGGGCGGCGGTGGTGGCGGCGTTGGGCTTGTTGGATTCACCCGCCGGTTTCTCCGCCGCCTTCGCCACCTGTTTCGTTTCGTCGGGTTTCGGCATGGCGTCGCGGATCGAGCCGACCACCCTCGCGATGTCCTCCTTGAGTCCGGAGGTATCCACCAGCTCGTCGGTTCCGAAGCTGCCGGCCTTTTCCGCCGCGTATTTCACGCTTTCCCCGAGGCCGGCCGCGCCGCTGCCCATCAGTTCGCCCGCCGCCACAGTGATCCCGTCGGCAATGCCGCGCAGGCTTTCCTTCTGGGCCTCCAGCAGCGTGCCGAAGTCGTCCGTCACATCACCCTCCCCGAAGCCCAGCAGTTCGTCCATGCCGGGGATTTTCAGGAGCCCCTTGATGAGCTTGGCGGCCACCCAGTCCATTGCGGCACCCAGATAGGCGATTGGCATCTGGAAGGCGTTGAGCAGTGCGGCACCGAGCCCGGCGGCAAGACCCAGCATCGTCTCACCCAGCCCCTTCCACATCGCGCCGTCGGTGATGAGATACCAGAAGAACGACACCGCGAGCCGCAGTCCGCTCACCAGCGAGTTGATGGCGACGGCGAATCCGAGTTTGAGCGACGATGCGACCAAGTCCAACACCTGGCCGCTTTGAAAGGCGGCGATGACGAATTGAATCGCATCCCTGACCGCCGCACCGGCCGCAGCCGCCATCGGGGCCAGTTTGCCAATCATCGCGATGGCATCGGCCATGAGCGGACGGAGCGCGTCGTTGATCGGCTGGCCGAGGGTGAGAAACACTTCATTGATAGAGTCCCTGAGCGTGGAGAACAGGCCGGATGTGGTCTTGCTCTGCGCCTCCATCATGCCCGAGAACCTGCCGCCCCGCGAGGTCATGTCGATGAACGCCTTCTCGATGTTAGGGAAGCCCACCTGGCCGGATTCCACGAGCTTCTTGACCTGCGAGTCGGACACGCCGAACTGCTTCGCGAGTTCCTGGATGATCGGGATGCCGCGCCCGGTTAGCTGGTTGATGTCCTCGGCGAACAACCGCCCCTGGACCCGCGCCTTGCCGTAGAGTTCGGCGATCTCGTTGATCGGTGCCTGCACGCCCGCCGACACATCGCCGATGCGCCGCAGGGTTTCCGGCACCGAATCGGCGGATTCACCGAATGCGATGAGCTTGCGGCCGGCGTCGGCCAGTTCGGGAAATTCAAACGGGGTTTCCGCGCCGAGCTTGCGGAGCTTGGCCAGGGTTTCCTCGGCTTTTCCGGCATCACCGATCAGCGTGGCGAACGCCACCTTGGTCTGCTCGAAATCCGCCGCCGCCATGACCGATTTCATGCCCACGCCCACGGCAGCGGCACCACCCGCCATCGCGGCTCCGATGGACGCTTTGAATGCAACGCCTGCGAGGTCGAACCCCTTGCTCAAGGCCGCCGCGCCGCCCTTGCCGAGTCCCGCCAGTCCCGCACCGGTGAGTTTCCCCATACGCTTGGCCGACGCCGCGACAAGTTCGGTGGCACCGGCCATCGCCTGCTTCAATGCGGTGATGTCTGCTCCAAGGGTGACGGTGAGGGCGCTCATGCGCCGGGGGTGGAGTCAACCGGGTGATGTGATTTTCACCCCTTCAAATAATCCTGAAATTGTTCTTGACCGAGGAACCGCCGCTGCACGACACTCAGCCCTCCGGGAGGCAGCAGGATTGCGCAGTTGCATTCAGAAATCTCCCGGTTAACCAAGAGATAACAAAAGTAGTTATATGATAAGTAGCACAAGTAAGTTCAACGTCCACGACATTGTTTACAACAAGGGCGGTTTTGCCGTAGCACGCGGACATTGGGAAGGAAATAGCGATTTCAGCCTTGCTTGCCGATGGCATGAAGATGGCGGAATCGGTTATCCTCAGACATTCGGAAAGCCCCAATGGATGCTTTTGCCTAGCGATGCATCTGTGGAGATTATCGGCACGATGGATCCATCGAATACCCGAGTTTCAATCACATTAACTTGACCCAAAGAGGGATAGCGAATGCACATTAGGCAAACCACCCCCAGGTGCATTCATGCTAGCAGCGTCTAGTCACTGGTTCTTTTCCTCAGGCTGTTTGTAATCCGCCTGAAGATTTCTCGGCGTCAAATTGTGCCGAGAATCAGCTTGTTTTCTAGCAAGCAAGATCCGGCAATGGACGAGTTCTAATCTTATCACGCAGAAGTTTTAGGTCTTTGCATCGGACGGAATCTACATGCGTTCTCTTTCTGTAGAGAGCGCCGGTTCCAAGGTCCAACTTCAGCCCACTATCGTAGTTATGTGCATGTGGGTTCGATGGGAATGGGTCAGCGTCGTTAGCGTGAATGACCCACTGCTCTCCCTTGTGCTTGACCGTTTCCTCAGTGATCAGCCGTTCTATGCCTTCAGGCAAAATCGAGGAATCAAGAGCAACCGTTTCGAGCACTATTATTTGTCCGACGTCTTCCCATTCAACTGCAGAGAGCAGGTGAATAGCCGTTTCTACTGTAGGCAACTCCCCATAGAGCAAGTCCATACAGCTACGTTTTCCTAGTACCCTCGCCAAGTTCTGCTGGAAATCCAACGGATCAATTTTGCTTCCACGCGTAGCCTGAATCCGCTCCCTTGCTTCGTGCGCAAAGGCAATCCAATTCGTTAGCCATTTTGAGAGATCGTCCACGGCTCAACTGTACCATGCTTTTCGCAACTCGTCGAGAGCGGAGCGTAGGACCTCGTGGGTGGGGCCGCAGGAGCTTGCAACGGTTCGCACCCCATTCCGCCGCAGCAGACAGTGCCGGTATTGGAACAGCCGTGCCAGCGGCATGAACAGAATCCGCTCCTCGGGCCAGCCGGTTTCGGCGGCTATTGAGAACACCTGGGCGGCTAGGAAGCCGGGCTCGTCGCAGGGAGCGGCTTTTTTCCGCCGATACCGGCCACGGGATCGACCTGCGCCGCCTCCAGTTCACGGCTTTGTTCCTCCAGCCGCTTGAACGCGGTCTGGAAATCCGCTGGGGTCAGGCCGCCGCAGAAGATCAGAGCGGCTTCGCGGAACGCCTGATCGTTGAACGATGCCCGCACCACATCGGGCCACGGGGCGCAGTGGGCATAGGCAAAACCCATCAGGGCGCCGGTGAACTCGGGCGTCCCTTCGGCGGGCGTCTCTCCCTTGACCAGCGGGTTGCCGGTGCGGAGCAGCACATCGTAGCTGGCCAGCGATAGCGGGCGCATGGCGTGGCCGCCGACGATGGTCTCAATATCGTGGAAGGCGGCGGACAGGTGGGATTGGCGGTCGGTGTCGTTCATGGAAGTTTCAGAGGTAGCGGAGGAACAGGTCTTCGGTGGCGGGGCTGGCGTTGAGAGGGATGAAGGCGATCTTGCCCCGGCGTTTGATGCAGGCGAGCGGCACATCCTGCTTCACCTTGTCCACCAGGCGGTCGCGGTTGAGCAGAGCGCACTTGATGTACGCGAACGGATGCTCCGGGTTGGCCAGGTGCCAGGTGTCGTCATGCCATGCGGCGATCAATTCCTTGGTCTGGAACTTGCCGCACGGGCTTTGCGGATCGAAGAACCAGACGGTGCGCTCGCCGCGGATGCCATCGCCGACCACGCGGACGAACGGCTTTTCGGCGAGCGGGATGCCAACGGCGGTGAGGGCGGCGGCGAGGCAGGTGTTGCTGGTGGCGGTGGAGGAAATATGGGAGACGGCGTTCATTTCGGAATCTCTGTGTTAGGTGGGGGGCTCACGCCCCAAGCGTGATGAAGGGATAGTGGGTCGCGGTGATGTCGATCTTTTCGAAATCCTCGTTGTTGAGGCTGCGGCTGATCTGCATGACGATGGTGGTGCCGCCGGAGGTGGGAAGGTGGTCGGGGATGGCGTTGGCAAGGGCCAGCGAACTGCCGAGCTTGCCGTTGAACGCGGAGGTCTTGGGCACCAGGCCGGACAGTTTGACCTCGGTTTTGCCCTGATAGAGCGAGAGGCCCTGAATCTCGCCGCTGATATTCAGGACCGGCTTGTCCTGGATGGAGAAGTCAAACGATTGGTCATAGAGAATGATTCCCGACTGTGCGGTCGTGATACCCCAGTTGCCGGTGATGCCAAGAAGGTTAGCGGACATGCCACGGGTCGCTTGTCAACCGCGCTCACACCGCCGACACCACCGCGTCATACCCCAGCACGGTTTCGCGACCGCGGGCCTCATCCGGAGTGGTGGCGCTGTCGCGGGGAATAATGGTGTGAAGGATGAAGGTGGTGGAGTTGAGCGCCGTCTGGATGGCAGGCTTGTCGCGCAGGATCGTCACCAGCGCCGCCGCCCATTCCGCGTGGGTTTCCGCCGGAGTGTCGTCCATCTGGCTGAACAGATGGACAGTCAGCTTGACCATCGCGGTGTCCGGCATGGACGGATAGGGCTTGGCCTCGGTGGCGTCGAGCACCACGCATGGGCGCGTGCGTAGTTCGTCGCGGCGGGCGACATGGATTGGCAGGTCGGCGGGGAAGCCTTCGGGGCGGTTGGCGTCCAGCCACACGGCGAGCTTCGAGGTGAGTGCGTCTTCAATCAGGTTTGGCATCGTGCCCCCGGTGCCCGCGTCAACCGGCGCGACGGCGCAGGGCGTTGTTGGTCCGGTCGGCAATCACCTTCATGGAGGTGACCAGCGCCTTGCGAAGCCGTCCCGCCGCCACTTCCAGCGCAAGCGTGATTCCCTTGTGGGTGCTCACCTCGTCGATGTAGTCGAGCCGGTTGACCAGCGTGACCGCTGGCTTGTCGCCGGTCCTGACCGTGGCACTGCCCGGAGCCTGCTTGTGCCGGGTCACCCACTGTGCGGCATCCCGCACCTTGCCGCCGATGTTCTTGGCGGCGTTGATCCACGATCCCTTGGCGAAGCCGACCCGCTTCTGGATTTTGGCGACATAGGAATCGAGCGCCTTCGGGCTGGTGACGATCTGGGCCGGGACCTTCCGTTTCACGTTGCCGTGGCGCCCGGTGCGGCTTTGCTGATGGAGTTTCGGGTCCAACCGGCCGACCGGCAGGCTTTTCCACGGCGAGTTGGACGAATGCAGCGCTTGCCCGGCCCTGGCAAACCGGCGGTTTTGGATATTTGCCCAGAATCTATCGGCGGCGGCCGGATCGGACGCCCGCATCTTGTCGTAAGCGTCGGACGGCACGGCGAACACCTTGTTGATGTCACCGGCAACCGCCTTTTCGCCCTGCTGTTTCGCCTTCTCGGAAAACCCGAACGGTCGGGTGTTGCGGGCGAGTTCGACCGCCAGTCCTCGCGCCTCCTGCTTGACCAGCGATACGAGCGTGCGGCCGACCTTCTCCGGGTAGCGGCGAAGAAGGCGGGCCACATTGAACGCGCCCTTCATCCGGGCGGTGAAGCGGATTGCGTCGTCACTCATCGGTGCTGATCAAGGTGAGTGTTAGGAGTGGTGAACGCGGATGGTTGGAAACCCTGCTGATGCGGTATCCGGCACCGTCCACCTCGATCTTCTCGCCGAACTTCGGCAGCGCGGTCGGGAACGCCAGTTTGGGCACCCGCACGCTCAGGTCCGGGGATTCGACCATGCCGCCCAGGTCGATCTGCTGCTCGTTGCGGATGCGGCTCGCCAGCACCAGAAGGTCGATGCCCTGCCACCGCGCCATCACGCCATGCTCGGCGAGAAGCTGCCGCAGGTCGGATAGAATGTCGGATTCAAGTCCCATGCCCCTGTCCCGCTGTCAAAATGAAACACCCTCCCCGGTTGCCCGGAGAGGGTGAGTGTTATGCAAACAACCGCACATCACCCGATGCAAGGAAATGGGTTAGGAATACTCCCCAGCGACCAGATTGACCCGGCAGGCGGCGGTGCCGTCGAGCTCGATGAGCGCCGGTCCCTCATTGACCACGAACACGGTCGGCGCGTTGGTTTCCTTGGAGGCGGCACCGACCGGGATTTGGCCGGCGGTGGCCATCAGGTGGACCATGTCGCCTGGAGCGAGGGCCAGGCCGAGGTTGGCGTTGAGGGTGATCGACACCCCGGCTTGCACCGAGGCGACCACGCCGCGAACGCCGGTGCCGGTGACCGCGGAGAACAGCACCACCACATCATTGGCCGCCGCCCCGGCATAGGGCACGCAGTTGATGACAGTCTGGTTGGAAGCACTGGTGGCGGTGACGACGGTCGATTTCGACGGGGCCTTGAACAGCAGCAGCGAGGCCGCCTTGTCGGAGGTGGCGCTCACATACTGGACACGGATGCGGTCACGACCGCTGGCGGGGACGACCACATGGCTGAGGGTGGATCCGGCGTTGCCGGTGAAACTGAATGGAATCATGGTTTGGATTGGTTGGGGGTTAGGGTTGGTTGGCTCACGGTTTAACGATGCGCTTGAGGGCGTCGGTCTTGGCCGCCACGAAGCCGTAGAGGCATTCGATGGTGACAAAGATCTTGTTGGCTCGGGTGTCGGTGAAGCGCAGGTAGCCGAAGGTGATGCCGGTCTGCGGATCGGTGACGGCTCCGGCCTGCTGGTATTCGGCAACCGGTTGGAGGTAGCGCATGGCCACCGCGATCGCGCTCGCATGGGCCGCGAAACCCACCAACTTCTCCGCGTGGTCGGGAGGGATGGTGTTCGTCTCGTGGAGGTTGAAACCGGCCAGGCGGCGGACCATGCCCTCGGTCACCGCCGGAGCGTTGAGATTGAGGTTGAAGCTCTTGGCCACAACCTCGTCGGCGAGCAGGTTGGTGTAGTAACCGGCGTCGAGCACCAACGAGCGCGGATTGGGCGGCATCTTGGCGATACCGCACGCCTCGCGCAGGTTGAGCACCTTCTTGTAATCGAAGTTGTTGGCGGCGAGCGCGGGAATGCCGGGGGTGCCGAAGTTGGCGGCGGTGATCACCGACATGATGTCCACGAGCACATCCTGGGCGAGTTGTTGGGCGGCCGCCTCGACCAGCGCTTCGAGCGTGTTGAGGGCGGTTTCCGCCGAATCCCGCGCGCTGACATGGACCGTCTTGAACTTGTGGCGGTTGAGCACGACGGGGGCGACCGTCACCGTGGAGTCGGCGTTGGCGGTGTAGTCACCGGCGAAATCGCTCGATGCGGACGGCGCGCCGACAAGGGGCACGCGCACGGTGTCGAGCTTCTCGGCGGGAGCGGGGCTGAAATCAAGAGAGAATGCCGTGACGGGCAGGAGCTGTGCCATGAACGGCATGAGCGCCCGCTGGGCGACCTTGATGTCTTTGACGTTGGTGAGGGTGTTGGCCATGGTAGTGGTTGGTTGGTGCTAGGATGCGGGTTGTTGGTTAGGCTTGGTGCTTGAGGATGAGGGCTTGTTGTTCGGGAGTGAGCTTGCGCCAGAAGGCGGTCTGCGCGGCCGGGTCGGTGATGGCGGCGAACTGCGCGTGAAGCTGGGTCGCCTGCGGTTGGTCACCGGCGGGAGTGACCCGGGCCGGGAGCGTGGTGCCGGTGGAGGCGACGACCCGGGCCACCTCGGTCTGGACGCGGGTGTCGAAATCGGCCTGGGACGCCTGGAGTTCGGTCACGCGGGTTTGCAGGGTGGCGGCCTGGGCTTGGAGTTCATTGGCGCGGGCCTGAAGCTTGGCGGCATCGGCCGTGGCGGTGTCGCGCTCGGCCTTGAGCGTCTCGATTTCGGCGGTAAGCAGTTCGGTTTGGCCGCGCAACGAATCGGCGTTGGCCGAGGCTTCGTTGAGCAGTTCGGTTTGCGCCTGGTGGTCGCGCTGGAGCGCTTCCAGTTGGGCCTTGGTTTGGGCGAGGATGTCTTCGGGTGCGTTCATCAACTGGGATTCCTTGTCAACCGCCGCATGGAAAACGCGGAGGCGGCGGATGGCTTCGGCACGGTCCGGGACCATTCCCGCGAGGTTGAACCGTTGGGCCTGTCGCCCGCTGAAAGTCTGGCCTTCCATGGCCTCCGCCGGGATCGAGCGGCCACGGACAAGCACGGCGGCATGGAACTCCCCGGCGATCTCAGCAAGGTTGGAGTTGATCAGGTCCCGCTGGTCGTCGGTCAGGGATGTGCCGGGTGCCCCGATGGATTTGTATTTGCCGACCGAAAACACCTCAACCTTGATTCCCTCGCTGGCGAGCGCGGCGGAATCGTCGATCACCGCCTGCACCACGCCGATGGAGCCAACCTGGGCGGAGGGGGTGGCGTAGATCGCGCGCGCTTGGGATGCCATCCAGTAGGCCGCCGAACACATCAAGCCGGACGAGAACGCATAGACCGGCTTGCGCTCGTTGATAGAGGCGACGGCGGCGGCCAACTCGGGAGTGCCGGCCACGGTCCCGCCGGGTGAGTCGATGTCGAGAAAGACGGCGCGGATGTCGTCGCGCTCACCGGCTTCGCGCAAGGCATCACCGATTTCCTCGGAGCCCACGGCACCCATCAGCACGCGCGCGAAGATGCCGGGTTTGCGGAGAATGGGTCCTTCGATGGACACGGTGCCGATGCCGTCCTCAACGGTGAGCAGCGGGCTTTGCGGACGGGGCTGCGGCAGTTGGCCGCCGCGTTCGTTGAAAGCACGGACGGCAAACGCCATCGAGCGCAGGGCTTCGGGCTGGATCAGCCATTCACGGGATTGCAGGAGCGGATTCACGCCCCGGCGGTCGTGTCAACAAAGGCGCAATCAAACTCAAGTTGCGAATCGCCTATCCCAATACTATCATTCTGCCGCCGCGTTGGCGTAACCGGGAATGAATACCGGCGATCAGGGTTGCATCTCTGTGATCCCGTTGGGGTAGCGTCCGGTCCTGCGACCGGAGATGCGGGTTCGACTCCCGCACGCGGCATCATGCTCCCTACGATTTTGGCGGGACACTGGCAGCGGATCCGCCTGAAGGTTTCCAGAGCATGTCCACAGGGACACCGTATTTGGCGGCGGTTTCCAGAATCACCTTCGCGTCGGCGGCGCGGCGCTCGATCTCTTCACCGAAGTCCGCGCCCAGCTCGGCATAGTGGTCGCTGAGCGTCTTGAGGCCCATTTCCACATCGGCGCGGTTCTGTTGGGCTTCGCGGCCCGCGTCCACGGTCACCCGCTTTGGCGGCACCGTGGAGATTTTCCACCATCCCGCGACCGGAGGCAGCAACCTGCGGTCGATGGCATCGCCAATCACATAGGCCCATACCGGCTTGATGAGCCTGCGTTCAAGAATCATCTGGCGGAACGAAAACCTGCGGTCGGCTTTGGCAACAATGAGCCTAACACCCGCTCCCCCTACCTTGCTGGAATCCGCCGCGAACTCGAACGGAATCACACCGAGGGCGGAGTCCCGCCGCAGATGTTCCAGAAATCCGGTGAAGGTGGGGCTGGGTCGATTGGATTGAAAACTGTCGAGCGATTCGTCCGGCTTGAGGGCCACCAACTTGCCACCGACGATTCGTTGCAGCGAAACAGGGTCGCTCGCCTCGCCGGTGCCGGCCGCGCCACCGACCACGAAATCACCGCTGTCGTCGATCTCGCCACGGGCGGTCTTGAGCACGCGGGCAACATCGGCGTTGTCCTTGACCGCGTGTTTTTCCAGGGCGAGCAACTCCATTTCATCGAGCACATGGTTGATGGAATGCTGGATCGTCGGATGAGAGCGCACGCCACCGGCCCATTCCGGCTCGTGGATGTGAAGAATCGCCTCGGCCGGGAGATCACTGGCTATGCCTCCATCCTCCAACACCCGGTAGAACACCGGCGCCCCCCACGCGTCGAGGCCAACGCCGTCGATGGTTTCCTTCGACCCGAACTCATCGCCGATACGGTGACTTTCAATCAACTGGATGCGCGGCTCGCCCTCGCCGTCGCGGGTCTTGTGGATGAAATACTCGCCGTCGATGTCCATCCCCCGGCAGACCAGCGCCTGGCATTCCTCGAACGAAAACCGGCGCGTCACTTCGCAGCGGGCCGACCACAACGCGAAGTATTCTTCGGCGGCGCGGTTCCACTCAGGGTTGCCCGACTGTGCCTGGACGCGGATGCCGTCGCCGGTGGAATAGATCGCCATGTTGGCGACCAGCTCCCTAACAAACCCGCTGTTCTTGTGAAGGTAGCGTGCCTTGCGGACCAGCTCGGTGCGCACGCCGGGAGTGAGTTCGTTGCGGGCGTCGCTTGGCGAGGCCCCCGGCACCGTGCCACGGCGGGGCGACCAGTTGGCCGCTTCATACGGCGAACCCCACGCCTTCGGAACGAGGACGGGGGGCAGCAGCAGTCGGGCGATGGATTTGAGGCGGCTCATTTCGGGAGGTATCCGGAGATGTAGGAGGCACCGGCGATGCGGGTGCGGCCGTAGGTTTCGGGGTCGAGAACCCGGAGCGCGTGCCCGCATTCCTCAAGCACCTGATCGACCGGCATGGTGAACTGCTTGGACACCGACGTTTCCGCATCATTCCAGTTCATGATGGTCTTGCCTTCCAGCAGCAGTTCCTTCGCCCTCGCCTGGATGGCAAGCACTTCGGAGACGGTGAATCCGGTGATGAAGAGTCCTCGGGCCATGCTTCAATAGGATTGTCAACGGGGCGACTCCGTTTCGGAGGCATGGGCGCGGCGCATCTTCTCGGCATCCTCTGCGGACCAGCCCAATTTGTCAGGCATCTCCTGCAACAGACGATCCACGAGATACAGGGCGGCACCGAGCGTGTTATGTCGTGCGGCATCTCGCAAGGACGCGAGCACCTTGAGCGAACTGGCACGAATCACCGTCTCAAGGACCGGGCCGATAGATTCCGCGGGGAGTGCTTCCCGATTGGCGGTGAAGTCGTCGCGGGTGAATGGGGCGGTTCTTCCTGCCTTTGGATCGAACCATGTCGGTTGAAGATCCTCGCCATTGCCGAGCAGCCATTGGGGGTCAACCCCGGTGGCGAAGGCGATGCGTTCAGTCGTTGCGGTCGAAAGGGTGTTGTATCCGGCTTCTACCAGCCTGAGCGTGCCGAACGAAATTCCGGCGAGCGTGGAGAATTCCCGGGCCTTGAGACCTAGGATGGTTCGCAGTTGGCCGATTCGGGTGGAGGTGTTGATGGGACGTGGCATGTGTCGGTCTGGTTGGAGTGCCGGTTACTGACCCTGCCAGGTGGCGTTGCTGCCCCGCGTGTCGATGTGGACGAAGCCCGACGACGGATAGAAACCCAGCCCGCCGGTGAACTTGCCGTCCTTGCGCCAGGCCAGAAGGACCGCATACACAATCCCGCTCCGCACGCCATCGAAGGCGATGTCCAGGGCGTTGAACTGAAGGTGCTGGCTCAGCGGTGCCCCGCCCACCGCCCGGTTGTATTCGGGCGAACGGTAGGAACTGAGAATCCGGCAGGGTTTGCCGAGGTGTCCGCGCAGGGCGTCCACGATCCTCAGCGTCGGCACCAGGTTGTCCCACAGCTTGCGGGGCGGGGTGCTGTTTTTCACCCCCTTGCGCACGGCCGCGAAGTAGGAGGTGAACTCGCCCGCGCCAAAGTGGCGGAAATTCTGGGCGTTGAACCAATCGGTGAAAGTGTCGGCAGGCATGGCTTACTTGGAGGTGCGGGGTTCGACGGTGATCTCGAAGCGGCCGTCCGGATGGACCATGATCCGGCCGTCCTTGTTGGCGAAGGTGCCGGTGACCGGCGGAGGCGTGGCACACGACGTAAGGAAGGGCAGCGACAGCAACGCGAGGGCGAAGCAGAGCACGCCGACCTTGAACGATTTGTTGGGCTTGCCGTCGTCGAACCAATCGCCAAGAACCACGACGAGTTCTTTCACGGCCAACGCGGCGGGACCCGCGGCAAGCAGGTATTTGGCGGTGGACGGCTCGAACACATTGGCGACGCCGGCCAGGTCGAGCGCGGCGACGGTGGAGAACATGGACCCGACGGCGGTTAGGAAGCGGAGGATGGTGATGTTTTTCATGACTCCCCGTCCGGGGTGTCAACTATACCCCCTCCGACGTTATTCACGACCGAGCGGAGCGCGCCCCCAAAGCGACGCGACGGGAGGTTGTGAATAACTCGGCGCCGTGCCATAATGGTCGCGGCGTCCACAACGCCCCGCTTGCGGCACGGTCAGGTGTCAACCGACCCGAAAGGGCCTCCCCGGGAAAACCGGCCGCAGCGGTGGCACCTGGCGTGAAGTCTGAGAGAACTGCGCTCCGCGAGGGCCATCGTATAGTTACGACTTTGCCGGGTAAGGCGCGGATGCCTCAAATCCTGAACCAACAAACAACCATGAAACAATTCGATTCGTTCACCCACTTTGCTGGGGTTGATTGGGCCAAGGACAGTCATGGAGTGGTGGTGATCGACGCCTCCGGCAAGATTGTCGAGGAAATCACGGTGAAACATACCGCCGAGGGCTGGCTGAGGTTCCGCGAGCGTCTGGCACGATACCCCGTGCTGGCGATTGCCGTGGAGAGTGGCCAGGGACTGGTCATCGAGCAGTTGCTGCTGTCTACCGCGACTGTTTATGTCGTTCCGGCAAAAAACTCGGCAGCCTACCGCACCAGAAAGGTATCCAGCGGAACCAAGACCGACCGGCTCGACGCGTGGTGTCTGGCGTGTGCGCTGCGCAGCGAGGGAAACGATTGGCGGCCAGTCGAGATCCCCGACGAACTGACGCAAAAACTACGCCTGCTGTGTCGCGATCAGGTCACTCTGATCGGGCAGCGGGTGATGCTCCTCAACCAATTGCAGGCCGCTTTGCGCGAATACTACCCGGCAGCGCTTGAGGCCTTTGACGATTGGACGGCTCCATCTTCATGGGCGTTCATTGAGATGTTCCCTGATCCCTCGACACTGGCCAAGGCGGGCAAACGCCGCTGGGAAAAATTCCTTCACGTTCATCGGTTGTCACGCCCGGAAACCTATCAAAAGCGGATGGAGGTATTCGCGCGCGCTGGGGAACTCGTTGCCGGTCCGGCCGTTACCTCCGCCAAGGCGATGCTGGCCAAAAGCCTCTGTGAAATGCTGCGGGTCTTGCAGCGGCAGATCGACTTCTACGACGCGCAAATCAAGCTGCTCTTCGAGCAGCATCCCGACCGTGACATCTTCAAATCGCTGCCTGGGGCCGGCCCCAGGCTTGCGCCACGGCTGCTTTCCGAAATCGGTCCCGACCGCAACCTGTTCGCCAGTGCGGGATCTCTCCAATGCTACGCGGGCACGGCACCTGTCAGCTATCAATCTGGCCAGATTCACAAGGTTCAGGTCCGGCGTTCCTGCAACAAACACCTCCGCGCAGCCGTTCACCTTTGGGCCGGTTTGGCCGCCCAACGCTGCCCATGGTCGCGCGTCTATTACCAGGCGCAACGCGAGCGGGGCCAAAGCCACGCCTGTGCCCTGCGCAATCTCGGCCAGAGGTGGCTGAAGATCCTCTGGAAAATGTGGCAAACCGGCAGCGCCTATGAAGCGGCGTTCCACACCAGGAACCAACTCGATCACGGTTCATGGGTGCTCAAAATCAACCCAACCTAAACTGCCACGGAGTTATGGAGAAAAAATCACGAAAAGTCATTGACGGAAGTGAGAGAACTTCCCGGGGCGGCGGCAACCGCCTCGCGCCCGACGATCTTGAGCATGGTCGCCGCGGTCGCCTGCATCGACTCGCAATCGAAGTAATGGTTCGGACGCGAGCCGATCTGCTTCCACATCCACTGGCCCTTTTCCTTGATGCGCTGCTCGCTCTCCATCTGTGCGAGATAATCATCGTCGATGTCATCGGGAACCTCCCAGGTCGGCCCCCGGCTGGCGTCCTGGTTGCGCCGCAGGCGGGCGAGCGTGTCCTTGATGTTGAGGTTGCTCCAATAATGGACGTGGCAGGACTGCTTGTGCGACAACACGACCTTGCGCCTGGGCGAGTAGAACCGCTGGACGATCTTGCCGTCGCGGCCCTTGTGCGGATAGACCGGACGGCGGTCGCCAATGAGCGCAACCCAACCGCGCTTGGCGCATTCGCGGTAAACGTCGTAGGTCGCATAGCCGGCGTCGAGGAATACCAAACTCGGATGCACGCCGAAGCGTTCCTGCATCACGTCGATGTCGGTGAAGGTCAGGATGCGTTCGTTCCACATCAGGCGGCTCGATCCCTCGGCCGACCACGACCGCACCACGAGGAACAAATGGTCCATCTGGCAGTCCACCGTGATGAAGCGCAGCGGAATGAGGCCCGTGCGCTCGGGTAGCGGGGCGGCGAGGATGGCGCCGGTTTTCGGATTGATCGCGCCCTCCTCCTCCCACGTCTCGCCCCGCTTGTAGCCGGACTTCGTGATCTCCAGCTTGTAATCCTCGACATACTCACGCCACGGCAGGCCGAGCCGCTTCTGATAGAACTGCTGGAGCAGCGAGACATCCCCCTTGCGTGCCGCCGTCTTGGCCCGCAGATAGAGTTCGGCGAGCTGGCCCCAGCTCATCGCGCACAGCGCATTCCAATGGAATCCGACGTTTTCCTTGGACGCCTTGGGATTCTTGGCGACGAACGCGCCGGTGGCGTTGAGTTCGCGGCGGGTCCGGTCGCCATCCTCGAAGTAGTGGTTGCACGACTCGCAGCGCAGCGCGGTGGTGTGCCTTACCTCGTCGAAATCCCACTCGCCGAATTCGTCGCGGGCCGACTTGCTCCACTCGACGCACTCCCACTTGAACGCCTGCCGGTGGCCGCATTCGGGACAAGCAAACGTCCACTCGCGCTGGTCGGTCGTTAGGAACTTGCGGTGGGTGTCGTCATCCTCCTCGCCGCCCTGGCTCATGAAGATGCATTTGCCAAGCCAGCCGAAGGCGGTGACGCGGGCCTCGGCCTCGGCCATGTGCCCCTCGGGCCAACGCCAGGTTTCATCGCCGACCAGCCAGCGGATCGAACGCCGCTGCAGGTTGGTCTTGTTGTGGGCACCCAGAATCCACAGCACCATGCCGTTGGTGAAGTGGATCGCGTTGTTCTTGCGCTTGTGGCGGTGGATGCCGGTGGGCATGAGCCGGGCCACCGGCTGGCATTGGTCAAACAACTTTTGGAGCCGTGCCTCGGAATAGTCGCGGGCGTCCTCGTCGGTCTGGTCGAGCCACAGCGTCGGGCCCGGGAGATTGGTGATGATATAGCAGAGCGTGAGTTCGGGTGCCGTGGTTTTGGATGACTGGACGGACGCGATAATGGACACGAGCCGGATGCGCGGATCGACCAGTGCTTCCATGACCTCGCGGATCCAGGGGGAGTTCTCCGCACGGAAGCGGCCGGGATTCGGAGAATACGGGATGCCCTCGACGTGATCCTCACACCACGCCCACGGCGGCCGGCGGTCAGGCGGCTGCCATGCTTCGCGCCAGATGTCATGCAGGGCTTTCATGATTCGTGGAGGCAGCGGAGAACTTCGTCAATCGCCTTGCGGCATTCCTTCTGGATGCCGGTGGCGTCGAGACCGGATAGGATCGGCGGCAGCTCGTTTTCAAACTTCGCCCGCAGGATGGAGGTGGCCTGGGCGACAAGGCCGATCCATTCGGTGCGGACCTGATGGAGCGGGACATACTCGCCCTTCTTCACCGCGATGCGCAATTCCCGTTCCTCAACCTCGGCCAACAGCTTGCGGGCCTTGAGCGCCTCTTCGTTGCCGAGCGGAACCTTGCCCGCCTTCAAACCCCGCACGCGGACGAACTCGCGCCAGTCGGCGACCGGCCACAAGCCGTTGGAGAGCGGCTTCGGGGAGCCTTCCATTTTCTGCCAGGTGGTGAGCGTGCGGCGCGTCACGCCTAACACTGCGGCCAATTCCACGAGGGTCTTGGCATAGGCCATTGAATCATTGCTGCCCGCAGCCAGGGATTCGATTCGCGAACGCTCGGCCACGGTCATGGGCTTGCCCGCCGCGACCTTCTTCACGAGATTCTGCAGGTCGGCCTGCAAGACCTTTTCAGCAGTCTCGGTCGAGATCGAATCTTGGAGGGGGCGGCTCATGGTTTTACCGCCACCCACCCGGCGAAGTTCAGGTGCCGCCAGAAACAGTCCACCGCCGCGAAGCCCTCCTCGCGCAGGAGTTCCTCGTTCCACCGGGCGGTCACCGGCACCAGCACGCCTTCCAGTGACATCCGCTTGCGGTCGATCTCGCCCTGCGAGTAGCCGTTCTGCCGCTTGATCTCCAGGAACAGGTCAACGAACGCCTCGTCGAGTTCCGCGGTGGCACCGAGCACCTTTTCAACCAGCACGAAGGCACCGCCCGGCGCCAGCGAGTTGAAAACGCGGCGGATGATCCGCTGGCGGTACTCGATGGGGGTGAACTGGAGCGTAAGGACCGAGAGCACGAGACTGGAGGTTACGTTGGGGAACTCGTGCCGCAGGTCGGCACGGGCGATGGTGACGCGGTCGCCGTGCGGGTGGCCGGTGAACTGCTGCTGCGCCGCCTCGATCATCGGCTCGCTGATCTCCAAGCCGATGTAATCGTTGGCCGCGCCCAAGTTGGAAACGAACGGCAGCAGCGCCTGGCCGCGTGAGCAGCCCATGTCGATGATCGCCGTGCCGGGTTTGACGAACCGGTTTGCGACCTCGAAGGTCACCAGCCGCATCGCGTTGTATTGCGGGATCGACCGCTGCAGCATGTCGTCAAAGACGTCGGTCACCTGCTTGTCGAACTGCCAGGGGCCGGCGGGCATCACATGATCCGTGTCACTCATGCCCCGGAGCGGGTGTCAACTTAGGGTTGTACGCATCCTCTTGCGCCGCGGGCGCAACGGTGTTAAACTCCACCCATGAAGATCGACTGGTCCAAGGCTCCTAAGAACGCCCGGTGGTGGGCGGTGGACAAGAATGGCGAAGCGCATTGGTTTCCCGCGCCGAATGTTGTGGCATTCACCGACTTCTGGTTTGCCGAACCGATCAATGCCCCAACATTTGGATTCGAAGGCGACTGGAAAAAGAGCCTGGTCGAACGTGGTGCCGGGGAGTGACCGGCCTCAACGCGGCAGCCGCTTCACGATCCGCGTGCCTTCCGTTAGGCAGGTGCCTTCCCCGGTCACCCAGAAGCACGGGATGGCAAACCGCGAATACATTTCGCGGGTCCGGGGATTGCTTTCAATCGCAATGTAGCTGGCGTGCTCACCGTGGATCGGGAACACGTCCTTCTTGAGCAGATGCTCCTTGATCGCCGGAGGATTCCACCAACCGGTCGGGGCGAAACATGCATCCTGGGGCCGCCAGCCGGTCTCAGATTCTATCCGGTCGAGCGTCCGCAGCATCCATGTCTCGGGCCGCGCGGTGATGAGAACGACGGTATGCGGACGCACCAGTTCCACCAGCCATTGCCGGTATTGCTCACCGGCAAGGCGCTTCTCCATGCGCTCGGGCGTGGTGCCGTGCTTGGGCGAGTTGGCCACCAGCGTGTAGTTGAGGTCGAGCAGGATGATCATAGGGTAATCTGAAGACGTTGGCTGAAAGAGTCCATGGCGCATTTCACCAAATCCATGCGGCTGCCGTCCGGATAGGGCAGGTCGAACTCGAATTCGATGGCGGCACGCAGGCGGGCCGGATCGACGGGCCGCGCAGACGCACATGCCGCGTTGATGTTGTTGGAAAAGTCATCGACCTTCACCGAGCGGAAGAAAGGCCCGAACAACTCGCGGAACTCGGGGATCGTGTGATACTTCTGGACCTTGGGTTTGTCCTGGAAGTCGCCGATGCGGATGCCCGGCTCATAGTCGAGGCGGAATGCGATGTTGCCCGCGTTAGATTCGTTCATGAACGCCTTGCCGTTGACCTGCCGCCAGCCGGACTCGCCCGCCGACGAGGCGCAGGCATAGACCTTGGTGAACGGGCGGCACAGCGCGGCGCAGAGGCAGGCGATGTGTTCGCGGTCCTCGCGGAACGGCACTGAGTTGAGCACGCTGGCAATGAAGATGCTCGTCCAGTCCTTGCCCGCCGCCACTTCGGCCAGAAAGGCGCGGGTGAGTTCCACGCCCTCGGCCTTGTTGATGCCGCCGGGACCGAGCCGGTAGGGCTCGAACGGCGTGCAGTCGATGCCGGCCTGCCGCAGCAGGAAGGTTTCCGTCAGGTGGCCGGCCCCGAAATCAAGGATGGTGTTCCCGTGTTCCTTGGTCCACCGGGCACGGTCGGCGGGTTTGGCAATGTCGAAGGTCTTGCAGGGTTTGGCACCATGGGTGGCGAAGATGAAGCCATTGCCCAGCTCGCGCCGCACCCGCCGCGCCCGCCGGAATGAATTGAACCGCAGCATGTCGGCATAGCGGGTGTGGATGTCAAAGTCCATCGACAGCAGGTTCATCATGGCCCGGGCGAACTCCGCCTCCTGGTCGGTGACGAACACCACCGGCGCAAACGCCGCGCCCTTTTCCGCAAGCATTTCGAGCCTGCCGATGCCGTTGATGACGGTGAGATCCTCGCGGCAGACGAGCGGCATGACGATCCCCTGGCGATGCAGGGTGTTGGCGAGGTTGCGGGCGTATTGCAGCCAGCGGCCGGAGTTGACCTTGCAGAGATCCTTGACCGCGACTTCCGCAGGCTTGAGGCAGCGCAGGAATCCGTCACTGCCGACTGGCTTGTCGGGGATGCCCTCGGCGAGCTTGGTCAGGTCGAGCGACTCTAAGTCGCGGGTGACCTTGCCGGGGGTGTGGTGGAAATCAAAATCATTGGTCGCCCGGTTGAACACGATGTTGAGCGCTTTGCGCTGGTCGAGGTCGAGCGCCTTGGTCCGGAACACAGGAACATGCGTCGCACCCATGCGGTGGGCGACAAGGTGACGTTGGTGGCCTGACAGAATCTCGCCGTCCGTGTCGGCGAAAATCGGCGCGATGAAACCGAGCTTGCGCAGCGACAACTCAATGATGTCGAGCCGCGCCGGATCGGCCGAGCGGGGATTGTACGTGCTGGGCCGGATGGAGTCGATGGGTTCGAGGGTGATTTTCATAGTCCGAGGCGGATGCGGATTTCCTTGAGCACGCTCTCCTTGTCAAAACCGGCGTCCTGTTTTACCCGGTCGCACCAGGCGATGAATTCATCCTGGCTGATGCGGAACCGATAGAGACCCACGGCCACGGTGACATCGCTCTTGTCCAGTTCCTTGTCATGGCGATCATCGTCGTCATCATCGTCATCGCCGCCGTCTGGATTGAGCAGGCCATCAAGATCGGCGGGCTCGAACCCGGCGAGGATGGTGTCGAAATCGACCGCCTTCCACTCGCTGGCGATTTTTTCCAGTTCGTTCAAATCGACGGTGGCGAGTTCTGCCAAACGGTTGTCGGCGACCAGCACCGCCAGTTCATCGTTCTCGCTACCGAAGTCCTGGTAGTCCACTGGCACCACTTCAACACCGAGGTGCTTTGCGGCCATCAGCCGACCATGGCCGGAGACGATCATTCCGCTGAGCTTGGAGACCGTGATCGTCTGCCGCCAGCCGAAATACCGGATGTTCTTGGCGAGCAACTCAATCTGTCGCTGCGGGTGGGTGTTGGGATTGCGCGGGTTGGGCTTGAGTTCGCCCACCGGCACCAGCTTGTCATAACTGCACCATACTTCGATGCCATTGGCGAGGGTGCGGGCTTTGGGGTCATCGGTCATCGCCCGCGTTGATGGTGTCAACGGCATGGCTGACTTGGGCGAGCATCGGCAGGATCACCCGCCACGCGTCCGGCGGGCACCATCCGAGGGCGAACCATTCCCGCTCGCCGCACACATCGCGCCATTGCACGGTGACGGCTGTCTCACGCCGCATCCCCGGTTCGCGGAAGCGGAACACGGCGCGGGACAGCCGACCACGGCGGTCGAAGGCGAGTTGTTGGAGCCGCGCCTTCATGCCAGTCCCTCCGCATCCAGCCAGGTTTCCAAATCAGCCAGCGCGGCCCGGACGCAGCCACCGCTGCCCACGGCAATCCGCGCCGCCGTCGCCCGGTCCACCGGCCAGTGGCGGCGGAGCAGCGCGGCAATGTCATCGGTGGAGGGCGACATGAGCTTGATCGACTGGAAGCGGGTCTGGAACCGCTCGGTTAGAAGATCGAGTTGCAGGTTGCTGGTGCCGATCACCGCACGTCCCGGCGGCAACCGGTCGAGGTAGCTGAGCAGCAGATCCTGCGCCTCGCGGGTGCAGCGGTCCATCTCGTTGATGATCCGCACCGAGTAAACGCCGAACAGCGACAGGGTGCCGAGGCCGGCCATCCAGTGTTTGACCACGTCCACGGTGACCAGCCTGCCGTTGAATTCCTCAACCGCCAGCGGGCAGCCGGATAGCTCGGCGGCCACCATGTCGGCGATGCTGGTCTTTCCGACACCGGGCGGGCCGTAGAGCAGGAGCTTCACGGGAACCGCGGGATTGGCGCGGAGGTTGCGGGCCTTGGCGACAAGGCGGGCGGCGATGGTGGCGGCGGGGCCGCAGAGGTCATCGGGCCCGGTCGGCCGCCACGCCAGCGGTGGCGTTGTGGGGCACGGTGCCGGGGTTGGGAGCATCTTCAAGGGTCGTAACATGGGGATCTCTGTTGAGGGTGGTGAGTGCGTCGGCGACGGCTTGCGCCCCCCGGCGGTAAACCGTGACGGCGAGCAATTCGCCATCGACGGTCACCGACCAGAAGCGGGTTTCATAGCCATCGGCCTTGCGGTAGCGGGCGACATCAACATTCATGGCTAGAAGTTGTAGTCGTGGAAGTGATGGCGGCCGGGGATCACCCGCTCACCACCGGGCGTCCGATAGCGTCCGTCCTTGCGGAGGCGGGCACTGTGGATGGTGCCGCCGGGGTCAGGCTGGTAGGTGTATCGCTGGCTGGCATTGTTCACGCAGTGGCCGGCGAATCCGCCGGGGATGATCTCCGGCTTCCAGTCGTCCAGCGTGGCGATGTCGCGCTGAATCCAGATGGTGATGCCGGAGGGGCTGACGCGGACCACCGTGCAGGCGGTCCGGTCGCTGTGGTGGCAGATGGTGGCACCATCGCCGGGTTTGGGTGTCCACTCGGGTTGGCTCATGGTGGCGGCGGTTATTTGTTCCAGCCCTCGCGGCGGGCCCGGGTCTTGACCGAGTTGGGCGAGAGCCCGAACTTCTCGGCGGTCTGCTTAATGCTGCGGCATTCGTTCCAGTAGGCCCGGATCTGCGACCAGAGGTCATCGCCGTGGCCGGGATTGCCGACCTTGGGTCCGGCATCCGGCTTGGGCTTGGATTTCTTCCCTGGCGAGGGGGCGGGTGCCGGTTCGGCTTCCGCAGGCGTCACCGTGGTCTCCGGCGTGTCGGCGAACGCATCGAAGCGTCCGGCGGGCGGCGCGGGATCGGGCTGCCTGAGCGGCACGATGTTCGGTGAGGGGGTGGCCGGCACGCAGCCGCTTGCGAGGATCTCGGCCACGATCTCGCGGATCAGTGGCACGGGGATTTCGGTGATGGTGAAGACCAGTCCGTTGAGGCTCTTGCGCCCGACGGACTGCTTGAGGAACTTGAGGGCTTCGCCGCGGGTGCGGCCCTGGTAGCGGCCTTCGAATACGTTGTGGTCTTTGTCGTCGCAGACGATCCAGTACAGTTTGTTCATGGTGGTGTTAGGTTGGGGTTGTTGGTTGGGGTTCAGAATTGGCTTGGATGTGGCGTTTGAGATTGCCAAAGGCGTCCTCTTCCTCGTCGGGAAGCCTGCCGAGCAGCGCCTCGTGGGCGTCCAGCAGGGCTTCCCAATCGAGGTCGGTGCCGTCCTCGTCGGCGTTCCATTGGCGGAGCATCCATTCGCGGGCTTGTTGCAGAGTCATGGCTTGGTTGGGGTTAGCGGTGGGTGGTGACGCCGCCGTTGCGGTCGAGTTCGACCTGTGCCAGCAGCAGGCCGGTGCGGGTGCGTTTGCTCAGGTAGGCGGTGAACCCGGACTCCGGGTCCGGTCCGTTGGGGGCGACCCGCACGACCCGGAAGCCGTTGCGTTCGAGTTTGGCGACGCCCGTGCGCATCGGTTCGGGCAGCGGGATGTTGGTTGGTGTGTTCATGGTGGTGTCGTGTTTAGTTAGGGGGGAGTCGTTTCACCCGGCGAGCGGGCGGTTGATCTGGATGGTGCGGCCCTTGGTCTCACCGGCGAAGTAGCTCGATGAGTCCACCCGGCGGGCCCGGGCGGCGCGGGCGCGGAGTTTGCCGTAGTTGTCATCGACGTAGCGGGTGATAAGCGCCGTCTGGTCCACCACCGCCAGCGCGTATGCCTGCTGTTGATCGCCGCCGTAGGACTGTTCGGCCCGTTGCTTCGCCGCCTTGAGTTCGGAGTTGATGCCGTCGCGCAGGCCCCGGTAGTAGGACGCCCTGTCGGGGTTGGTCCGCGTCCGCTTGAACTCGTTCCAACAGCGGAAGAATGTCTCGCGGAGGAAGTTGAAGGCATAGATGGCGAAGTCCACATCCTCGGGGGCACCGATGATGTCCACCGGGGTGCCCCTGCCACCGGGCATCAGGATGGTCCGCACGTTGAAGTGGGCTTGCAGCAACGAGAGGATCAGCATGTCGGCGGGGTTGAGCGTCTTGGGCAGATCGACCTTGCCCTTGTCCACCTTGAATGACGCGGTGGCCGATTCACCATGTTCCATGCGGAACAAAACCGAGTCGATGTTGTGGCGGGTCATGAGTTCCTGCGCCTTGGCGAGTGCCACCTTCGCCTCGTTCTCAGTGGAACCGCGGGAGCGGTCGGCCAGGCGGAGGAGCTTACGGATTTTGTCCAGAATGTCGGATTGTGGTTTCATGGGATCTCGTGGGTGTTAGGGTTAGCGGAGATTGCGGAAAGTGAAGTCGGTGCCCGCATAGGCCGGGCGGTCCTGCCCTTCGCGGACCAGAACGGCCGTGAACTGCCGGATCGACTTTAGGTGACAGGTGATGCGAAGGTCCTTGGTGATGTTGAAGGACATTCCGACGGGGATCAGTGATGACGCCAGGAACAGCGTCCAATTACCGAGGGTGATGACATGTCCGATGCGGCGTCCGTCGAGTGGCGAAGTGACGACTTCGGCGGTTCCCCTGGTGAGGATTTGGTCGATCAGCGGAGCTGCGTCCGCCGCTTTCATCAGCGGCTCGGCATCGGTGTCGATGTTGCGGAAGAATGTGCCAAGATCGGTTAGGCTGGTGGTGGATGGAGTTGTTGCTTTCATCGTTAGTGATCTGTCATATTGGTCGATCATGTCCATGTCTTTTTTCGTCTTTTTTTCCTCGGCCCTGAGTGCCTATTCATAATCCCTAACCGCAAGGAAAGTCGGGAACCTCGGCACGCCATCCGGAGTCAGTTCGAAGTAGCGGAATGTTATCTTCGATCCAATCGGCGGAGGTGCCTCGCGCTGGTCGTCGGTGAATCCTGATCCGACGCGGAACCGGGTGCCGTCCGTGAGTTGGCAGACCAGCGCACCCAGCCGGTTCTCGTGCTTGCCTTCGCCGTCTTGGTGGCCGATGACGGTGGCCTCGTCGTCGATGAACCGCTTGAGCTTGCGCAGGTGGCTGGACCGCTTGGCGTCATAGGGCGACCGCGGGGAGCGAAGCATGACGCCCTCGCCGCCGAGGTGCAGGATGGCCCGCTCGAATTCATCCAGTGCCGCCTGCGACCGGCAGAGAACCTGCTCGACTATCTGAACATGGGCCGGAAGATCAAGAGCCAACAGTGTGCGGCAGCGGTCCTCGAACGGGCCGTCCGTCTGGAGGTCGAAGACGAGGAACCGGACGCTTGCCCAGTCGGCGGTGGCGGAGCGCACGATAGACACCGTCTGGTTGAACTTCCCGCGCCCGACGAACAGCTCGCCGTCCAGTGGCAGCGCGGGCAGCCCCGCCTTGAACCATGCCGGGGCATGGAAGATGTTGCCGCTACGGGAGCGGAAGTGTTCGCCGTCCCAGATGGCGCGAACGCCATCGAGCTTTTCGGACATCCACCAACCATCGGGCCGGGTGCCGGGTGTCCAGTTCTTCGCCAGCATGGCCGGCCGGATTGCGATTGCTTGTGCGGTGGTATTCATAATGGTGAGTGGTGGGTCAATCGCGGCGGCGGCGGTTCTTGGCGTTGCTTGCGATGATCGCGGCGACCCGTTCGATGGAGCCGTCCGTGAGCCATGTCCCGGCCTGTTTGCGACGGTCGATTTCGGCGAGGAGTGCCTGCCCGCTCGGGCTTGAGTCAGCGAAGCGGAGAGCCTCGTTCAATTGGGCGTCGGTCCATTTGGTGAAGTCGATGTTCATTGGCGTATGAGGTTAGATTCCGTTGAGCTCGCGGTCCGTCTCGCGCAGCGCGCGGAGCACGCCGTCATGGCGGGCGCGTGACACGTCGTTGGTCCGGCCGCTCCAGTTGTCGTCGGCCCCGCGCATCGCCTGCTCCATCAGCCAGGCTTGGATTTCAGCGGCCCGGTCGTTGGCGTTGAGGTGGATCACGGTCCGGAACACGGACAGGCGGCCTTCGAGTTCGGCGAGGGTGTTGAGGCGGCGGGCCAGGGACTTTGCGTCGGCGGACGGGGCGTCGCAGGCCAGGGCGGTGCGGGCGTCGGACAGGCTCACTTCGGCGGTGTCACGGAGGCGGGTGATGGCCGCCAGCGTGGCGGTTTCAAGTTCTGTTAGTGATATTGCTTTCATCATTACTGATCTGCCATGTCGATCAGTTGTGTCCATGTTTTTCTTCGTTTTTCGTCGTGTTTTTTATCTGTCAAATATGGCATGTTAGAACCACCTGGCACGCGTCCTGCGGCACAGAATCCGTGCCAATCCGCCATCATTCAGGCCTCCGAAAAAAAGACATATATTGATGAAGAAAGACATGGACAGTAGGTGGTGAAATGGCAGATATTACACATGACAACGCCAACCATGGACCGCCGCTTCGGAGTCGAAATCGAATTCATCTCCACCATCACCGTCGATGCCGCCCTCATGAGTCTCAGGGCCGCCGGGATCCAGGTCGAATACATGGGCTACACCCACCAGACCACGCCGCAGTGGAAGATCGTCACCGACGGCTCCTGCGGTTACGAACTGGTCAGCCCGGTCCTCGAAGGCGAGGCCGGTCTTGAGGAAGTCCGCATCGCCGCCGCCGCACTGGAAGCCGCCGGGGCACAGGTGGACAAGCGGTGCGGATTCCATGTCCACTTCGACGCCAGCTCGATGAGGATCAAGGCGGTCAAGAACCTCTTCAAGCTCTGGCTCAAATTCGAGGATGTCCTCGACACTTTCCAGCCGCAGTCACGCCGGGGCAACGCCAACACCTACTGCCAGTCCAACCTCAAGGACCAATGCCGCGACGCCGCCGGCCACCGCGACGCCTGCCTGGCGATGTTCGAAGCCATCGACTCTTGCAAGGACATGGACCAGATCCGGGACCTCTATCCATGCCGCTACCGGAAGCTCAACATCCACAGCTTCTTCCGCCACCGCACACTTGAAGTCCGGCACCACTCCGGCACCACCGATCCCGAGAAGATCACCAACTGGGTGCGGCTGATGGCCCGCCTCTTCGATGCCGCCGAAGCCGCCGCCACCGTTAGGAACCGCCCGCAGGACACCGGCCTCGGGATGTCCCGCATGAAATGGTTCTGCCAAGCAGTCAACGCCACCGGACTGGTGAAATTCTACACGGCGCGGGCAAAGAAGCTCGCCGCCTGATCCACACTTTCCCTACAACCTCACCATGAACACGACATACCACACCATCGACGGGGCGACCTTCACCGCCACCGATCCGACCGACCTGATGACCCAGCTCCGGGCCGACAGCTTCAACCCGGAGAAGGATCTCAAGTCCTACTGCCGCGCCACCGCCCGCGCCAGCAAGATGCAGAACGGGAAACCGCACCGCCCGTGGCCGCCCGCCGCGCTGGTCGAAGACCTGATCGCCTCCGGACTCGTCACCCCGCAACCCAACTCCTGAGCGCCATGCCATACCACATGATGAAGCCGCGCTTCCCGCTCGGCCGCACGGTCGCCACCCCCGGCGCCATCGCCCTCGGAATCGACCTGGCCGCCTACATGCGCCGCCACCACTGCGGCGACTGGGGCGACCTGTGCGCCGAGGACAAGCAGGCGAACGAGGATGCCTTGATCCACGGCGACCGGATTCTGAGCCACTACAAGCTCGGCGGCGGCAAGCGACTCTACATCATCACGGAAGCGGACCGGCACTCAACATGCGCCCTTCTGCCTGAGGAGTATTGATCAGCGCGACGATCCGCTCGATGAAGCCGATCTCCAACTGGGCGGCGGTGAGTCGCAGGACCCGCCAGCCAGCGAGGGCGGCCTCCAGGTATTTCTCAGCGTCCTTGGCGTAGCCGCCGCCCCGGTTGTGCCGGCCACCTCCGGCGAGGAAAATGCCGCCCTCGATCTCAATCAAGGTGCGGCTGTCCAGGTGCGCGAAATCCGCCCGCCACCGACGGGAAGTGTGGAAGCGTACTTCCCGCTCCAGGGGAGGGCCTCCGGCAACGCGCCAGAGGAAGAGAAACCTTGATTCCAAGCGGGATTGAGCCATGTTGCCTGGTGCCCGGAGTCAACATCCGGAGGGTCCGTTATGTGGGAAGTGCCATTGGCACATTTCACGGGAAATGGACACGGGTGGCGAGGTCCCTGCCGACTGTCTCAGGTTCAAATAGATTCCTTGCCTCGCCTGACGGTTTCAATTCGGTTTGAATTCCACCGAGCAGCGCGATGATGTCTGGCGTGACGTCGATGCTGGTCTGGCCTGGGAGATGGACGGAGAACCTGCCGCTTTCGCTGAGGAGCCGTGCCAGCCGTGATGCGGGGTTGCTCATTTGAGATGATCGTGAGTGGTTGCCCGGGTGGTCTTGCGCTCGTTGAACTTCCGGGCGCGGAACTCGCGCGGGGTGATGAACTTGCGAAGTCGCGGCTTGGGATCGTCGCCATAGCTGTTCCAGTTGCCCATCTCTGCCAGGTAGATGACCAACATTTCCGAGTTCTTCTTGAAAATGTCAGCGCCAGGCATCTCGACGATCAGTCCGGTTGGGTCGTCTCCAACGATCTCCATGACCGTATGTTTCTGTTGCTTCCATTCCTCGATCTCGCGCGCTTGGCGCCTGCGGTATGCATTCGCCATCTGACGCCTGTGGTCGCGTCGTTCAGCCTCTGAATATGCGAACGCCAATGGTGCTATCTGTCTCATGAATTGGGCTGTGGATTGGTGGTTGGTTGCGGGGGCGGGACTTGAACCCGCAGAGGCGAGGGTATGAGACTCGCTTGGAACCATTCCTCCCCGCGATTGGGTGTTAGAGCGCTTCGTAGATCGCAATGAGCTTGCCGAAGTCCTTCTTGACGTTCTCGCGCTGCTCCTCGTCCCACTGGTCAACCGGATCGTCGGCGGTGGTCTGCTTCCACCAGCGGAGCAATCGGTTGATGAGCGCGAGATGGGTGATGACACCCTTGTCGGCAGGATCGCCCTGGACTTCTTCCTCGGTGGCCAGGCGGCCGAAGTTGATGGACTTGCGCAAGCGCCGGACGCTGAGCTTGTGCTTGTCCGCCATGTTCAGCCAATGCTGCTTTTCCTCGTCGGTCTTGAGTTTGGCGACCGTGGCATGAATGTAATAACCGAGATTGTCATTACGTAATGACAATTGGATTCGACGGGCGACATAGGCGTAGTTGCGAAGCGTGCCATAATCGATTCCGGTTCTATCCAAGGCATCCTCATACATTTCGCCGTATTGGGCTTCACCGTAGTTGATCCAGTCGCCGATGATGAAGCCGATAGACTTGCCGATGGGCGCGAGCTTCTGTCCGAGTGCGTCCCATTCCTCAAAGGTCAGCTCTTCGTTGAATTGGATGCCGGTGGGCGTGATGGAAAACTTGGGGTCGTGAATAGCGAGGGTGTTCATTGATCTTCGGTGCGGTAGCGTTTGATTTGAGAGTTGCGGTAGGTCCTGCGGGCGGTCTCGCTGCGCATCGCCCTGGACGGGGGCAGCTTCAGCCTTTCGGTGATGTCAACGCAGCGCTTGGAGACGGCGGCGCGGGAGATGCCGTGGCGCTTGGCGATCTTGGTCATGCTGTCGCCTGCATAGACTCGCAGGCCCAGGGCAATCGCCAGGCAGTCCATGGTTAGGCGGGTGTTGTCCTCGCTGAGGATGTCCGCCACAAGATGCCGCAGGATCTCGGTGGCGCTTCCCATCGAGTGGGTCTCGGGTTCCTCTTCCTCGTGATCGACCAGGGCCGCGATGTCCGGTTCGTGACTGGCAAGTGGTGAGTCAGCCATGTCATGTTCCGGCGCGCCGTTGCCGTGGCGTTGCACGCATGGCTTGAGCACACCGAGCTTTTCAGCCTCCCTGCGCTCTGAGGGAGTCATCGACTTCACCCAGGCTTCGTATTCGCGTTCGTACTGGGCGTCGCGTTGGGACTGCCGTTTGGCATAGTCGTCGGAGTTCATTTTGAACCTCCCTTCCGGCGATGGAGAAATGACTGCGCTGGTGCCCTAAAAGGCGAACCAGAGCGCGCGAAATCAGGTTTACCGATTCGCGCTCTGATTCTCTTTAGAGAATCTGTCAGGATGCCAGTAAGGTGCCTGACTATAAGAACGCCGGTTCCGTTAGATCGAGCGGGTTCAAACCATTTGAACCCTGTTAGGTGGATCGGTTCAAATCCCCTGGAGAGTGTGGGTTCAAATTGCATGATTGCGCCCCCTCCAAAGGCGGGTTGATCGGTCAAAGACGAGCGGCGACCCCTTCTTCATGTTCGCCAGACAGTAGAAGATCCGTTGGGCTTCCTTGGTGGAGCAACTGCCGCCGGCCTCGTTCACCCGGTCGCTGATGAACGCCAGGACTTCGGAATCCTCCGGCACTCTGCCATTGGGCAGCGGCGGCATGTTCTCAACGAGATGGGCGTATCGGTCCGCCGCGCTGCCCATCTTGTAGGTGGCTTTGGCCTTCTCCTTCTTTTCGTTGCCTTGGACGGCCTTGAGCTTCGCCGGGTCGGCATCGCGGTCGTTGATGAACACCGAGACGTTCCAGCGCACCACGAATGGCTTGACGGGCGGCAGGGCACGCAGGGTGAGGTCGATGACATGGGCGTCCTCATCCTCGTGGGGAGTCATGGTTAGAATGACATCAGGATCGCGGGCGAAGACACCAGAGCCGCCAATTCGGTCGATGGACTCCTTGCCTGCCTGGTTCCCCTTGGAGAAGTGCGCACCGAAGACCACGGCTGCCCCCGACTTGACGGCGAGCTGCTCGACCTCGTTCAAGAGACTGGCGATGTCGCCCGCATCGTTTTCGTTTCGGGCACCGAGCCCCTTGTAGATCGGGTCGATCAGGATGAGCGAATAGCCGGTGTCGCGGATGCGACCGAGGATCTTCGGGATCAGGGCGGAGAAGTCGGTCGCGTGACCGCGGAGGTTCCACAAGTCGAAGCCGGTGAAGTCGTCGATCCCTTTCGCCGCCGCAATCGAGCTGATGCGGTAGTGGAGCGCGAACGCGGGCAGCTCGAAGTTCAGATAGAGCGATCTGCCGCGCCGGGTCGAGAATCCCCACCACGGGGAGCCGGTGGATACCGAGAGCATGAGGTCGATCAACGACCAGCTCTTGCGGGCCTTGGACGGACCGCCCAACACCATCTTCGCGCCCTGGTGCAGCACGCCATCAATCAACTGCGGCGGCTCGGCCTCGGGCTTCGCCATGAACGAATGGCCGGGGACGATGTTTGGCAGGTCGGAACCGGCATGTGCCGCCTCCCATGCCGTCCACGACTCGGCACCAAAGCCGGTGGCAAGCAGCGACTGGCGCCGCACCTCGCCATCCACGGTGCGCCAGCCGTCCGGGCAGCGTGACAGGCGGGAGGGATTCCGGTTCTGGCGGTCGAGGTTGATCCCTGAAAACCACGACCAGATCAATTCGACCCGGCGGTCGTATTCCGCCGCGTCGGGCGCATCGACCCGGATCCACGCGTGCAGGCTTTTGTTGCCCGAGTCCATCAGCACGGCCACCGGCATGCCGCTGGCCAGGATGGCGTGGTATTGTTCGGCCTTCGGGATCGGATTGCCTTCCTTGTCGCGGTCGAATTCCACGAGCACATGGCGGAACGCGGTGACATCCTCGTTCCTTGCGCCGTCCTTGGTCATCGGATTGATCCGCAGGAACAGCCCGAGTTTGGTGCCGAACACCCGGTCAATGCCGCCCTTCGCCGCTACCCGGCCTTTCCATTCGGCAACCGTGAGCGTAATGCCCCGCCTGGGGACGATCTCGCCCTCGTCGTTTTCGGCGGCAGGCGCAATCGCGACAATCTCGCCGTCGCGGAAGCAGGCGTCCAACAACCGGACAAACCCATCATCGACCGGCGCGGGCAGGGTGGCCGGCTTGGGTGCGGCTGGCGGCGATGCATGATGATCGGCCTTGGTTCCGGGGCCAACCGGCTCCCGCGCCGAGCGGGCGTAGGCCGAGCGGATCGTCGTGCGTGCCTCGGACTCGGTCAGGCCATCCGCCAGGGCGCGGGCGAGCAATTGCGCTTCGGTGTCCTCAAACGAATGGCCGGCATCGCGGAACTGGCAAGTGGCATCAAAGAGTTCGGCGTTGCGCATGCCCTCGCTCGCGCCCCGCTGGAGGTATTCCAGCGTGCGGCGCGGCAGGGCCATGGAAAGGCCGGGCGAACGATAGCGGGCCATGGTATGGGATCAGTTGCGGGTCGAGAAACAGGCATCAAGGAACTCGCCGGCCTCCTCGAAGGTGGCGGTTTCCGGGTGGGGGTGCCCCCGGCGGCGCAGGACGCGCACCTGCTTGGGCGTTGCAAGCCCTAGCTGGCGGCGGGTGATCAGCCGATCTAGCAGCAGGGACGCATGCCCCTTGCTGAGAATGGCGGTGGTATCGAGACCGAACCTGCCGAGCACATCGAGTTGCTTGCTGGTGGGTGCCTGCCCCTGCCACGCCATCGTCGGCACGAACTCGGCCAGGGCCGCCTCGTTGAGCGTGACCGCAAGCTCCAGGGGATCGAGCACGCTGCCGCGACGTGTCCGGTTGGCACGCAGCCGTTCGGCAAGCTTGCGCGTCCGGTCGGCATTGACTGCTTCACGCGCCTCTTCGAGGTCGCCTTCACCGCCGAGCTTTTCGGCAATGGCGCGGGCATCCTCCTCGTCTTCGGCAATCAGGTGTGCCGGACTGACCAGGCTGTGTTCCACCGACTGCCACAGGAAATCGAGCACCAGCAGGTGATCCTTGCCGGGCCACATGCGGGTGCCGCGGCCGATGATCTGTGAATACAACGAGCGCACCTTGGTCGGGCGCAGGCACACCACGCAGTCAATCGATGGCTCGTCATAGCCTTCGGTCAGCAGCATCGCGTTGGTTAGCACCCGCGTTTCGTCGCGGCGGAACCGCTCAAGCGCCGCCTGCCGCTCGCTCGTCTGGCCATCGACATGCTCCGCCAACAACCCGCGCTCACGGCAGATGTCGGCAAACAACTGTGAAACCCGGATGAGCGGCAGAAACACGAGCGTCTTGCGGTGCCGGTGTTCGACCAACACGTCGGCGATCTGTTCGAGATACGGCTCCAGCGCGTGGCCGAGGTCGTCGGCACTGAAGTCGCCGGCCGATGTGCGGACACCGCGCAGGTCCACCTGCAGCGGCACCGTCTTGACCCGGATCGGCGAGAGCCACGCCTGCTTGATCAGGTCCAACAAGGTGATCTCGCACGCGATATTCTCAAAGTACCGGCCGAGATTCTTTTTGTCACCTCTGTCAGGGGTCGCCGTGACTCCTAACACCTTCGCATGATCGTGGAAGTGCCGCAGCGTGTTGAGGTAGCTGTCGGCGAGCGTATGGTGCGCTTCGTCAACGACCACGAGTCCGAAATGGTCCCGCGGCCACCGACTGCGGCGCGGCTCGCGCATGAGCGTCTGCACCGAGGCGACGACCACCGGTGCATCGAGCGACGCCCGGTCTTCGCCCATCTCGACCTCGGCCTGGATGCCGGTCGAAGTGCGCAGCTTGTCCACCGCCTGGAAGATGAGTTCTTCGCGGTGGGCGAGGATGAGCGTGCGCTGAGGCTGCAAGTCGCGGGCCAGCGCGCTGAACAGGATCGTTTTGCCCGCACCGGTCGGCAGCACGCCGAGCTGGCGGTCGAACTCCTCAAAGCCCTTGTGGATGTCCTGCTTGGCCTTCATCTGATAGGCGCGGAGACCCATTTTGGGAGAGTCGCTCATACGCTCCGCCTTTCTTGTTCAACCAACCCCGCCTTGATGAGTTCATCGCTGAGGGAAAAGGAGACCGTGTCCTTTGGCACGAACTGGTCGTCGCAGCTCGAAATCTCCAGCATCCTGCCGAAACGGAATCCCTTCCGGACGAATTGGCGGATGGCAAACCCGCAAATCTCATGCATGTTGAGGGGAAACGGTGACTCGATTGTCACCTTGCCGCCGTTGGACCTGATCAGGTAGAACCAATTCTGAGATGGTTCAGGTTTGGGTGCTCCCGGAATGGGGCCAAACACAGTCTCTTCGATCACCAATACGACATCCCTGGCACTCTGCTTCAAAACCTCCAATGCGGCCGACCGGTCGAGTTGTTCCTTGCCAGTCGTCCATGAGAATTTGAGGGTGCTAGGGTCATAGACCGCCTTGGCGAGAAATCCGGCCCGGAAAAGTGCCTCCTCGGCCGCGTGGAGAGTTTCTATCACCTCCACGATTATCCCGACATCGCTGTCTTTGAAATCCCGGAGGATCGCCCATTCGCCGATACGAACTGCAAGTTGTTCAAATTTGGTTTCAGAATGGTTCGTTTTCATTGCGATTGGCGGTTTGGGGTTGGGTGGCGGGCTTCGCGTTACCGGTCAGCCAGGCGGCGACCTTGTTGCGCTTCTTGCCGTTGTATTCCTCAAGGGCTAGGCGGGCGGTGCCGGTGCGACCGATCAGATCGTCGGCGACGATTTCCACATCCTGCTCCGGAGCGACGGTCTCGCCGGTGGCGGCGCGGAACGCGTCGATCTTCCAGAACGCGGACGGAATGAAGACCAGGAAGTCGTAGAGGTAGCTGCCCGCGGATGTCCTGAGCTTCAGCTCGATCATCTCGTGGTTGCTCTTGCTGAGGGTCTCAATCGCATCGACGATCTCGACCTCGTAATCGCCCGGTTCGACATGGTCGGGGCGTTCGGTGGGCGTGTTGGCTTGATAGGTAGGCATGGTGTTGGATTAGTTGTTGTGTTAGGTTGGGGTATTGGTTGAGAGGGATGCTGCTCCGCGTTCGGGCGCAGGGAGCTTGATGTGGGCTTTCGGTTGACAGGCGTGGCGCACAAGCACGCCGCGCGCCGCCTGTTCGGCATCGGCGAGCACCGCTGAGGGCACCCGCTTTTTGCCGGTCAGCCACTCGGCCGACATTTTCAGATAGAATGCCCTGGCCGCTGTTTTCCGGACGACCGGCCGGTCGATGTCGTTGGATTTCATGGCTTCGCTTTGGGTTTGGATTGTTTGAGGTAGGTGGATGGCGCGGCGTGCTTGACCGACTCGTCGGGGAAGGGCTTTTCGCCCGGCATCCGCTGGCTCCACAGGTCGCGGAACTTGGTGGCTGATAGATTGCCGTAGGCGGCGAGCACCGGACCGAAGCCCATCTCGCCGATATGGCGGCCGACCGTCTCGCAATCGACGAACTCGGAGCCCTTGCGGGTGACGAGCTTCCAGCCGGTGACCGCACCTCCGGCCTTGATCCGGTCGGTGGCAATCTGCTTCGCCCGCTCGCGGAAATCCTCGACCACCGCGCAGGCGGCGAGGAAGCGACCGAGTTGGTCCGGGTCGGCGGCAACGGCCTCGAAATCAAATCCGGGATCCGCCACCGGCAGAGCTTCCGCCACAATGGCGCGGCGTGCGGTGCAGGATTCGGTCTTGGCGCACCACCCGCAGTATTCGCACGGGTTGGGTGCCTTGTTCAGATCGTAGAACGCCTCGATGACCTCGCCTACAATCGCCTTGGCCTCGTCGTAGGTGAACTTGAATGACTCGACTTCCCGCTGGTCGCAGAACAACAGGTGGGCCGTCCACTCGTCGGCAAACTGGGATTCCATGAAACCGAGCGCGTAGGCTGCCATCTGCTCGCGGTAGTTGCGGCGCATCCCGGTCTTCAGGTCGAAGTGGGTGAGCCGGCTCGGCACCACCGCGTCGGCTGTGCCGCTGAGTCCCAACATTTTGACGCGGCAATCGTCCTCTCGGGCCAGCACCCGCTCGCGGCCGGACATCGCCCGCACCATCGACACCGCCCAGGCGACGGCGGCGATTTCATCGGCGGTCAGCTTGTTGGCGATAATCAGGCGTTCCTCCAGGCCGAGCAGCTCGGCGCGGAACGCGGAATCCAGCAGGGTGCCGCGCTCGGCGGCGGGGCCGGCCACGGGATTGCTCTCGTAGCACGGGCACACCGCCAGCTTCGGCAGGTTGGATGGACGGAGGGCGCTCACTTGGTCGCCTCCTTCCCCTTGACCCATTCGTTCACCGTGGCGACGAAGCGCTTCGGATCGGCCAACATCCGTGCCGCGTAGGCCGGATCCAGGTTGTCGATGGATTCGACCGGACCCTCCGCCGTGTAGGCGAGCTTGCCGCGTTCGACGAGGAACCCGACCACGTTCGCCATGTCGGCGAGCGGCTGGAAGGTCTCTGAAATCCGATCCGCGAGGGACTTGGCCGGAGCCGCGGCCGCCTGGGTGGGGGATACCGCAGTCGCACCGAACACCGGTGCCAACGAGTCGATGGCGAACGGCAGTTTGTCCGGCAGCCCGTGGCGGTTTTTCGCGTCATAGGCCGCCGTGTGGGTTGCGAACAACACCCGTTCCTTGCCGCCGACGCCGCGCACCTTGCCGTTGTCCTTTTCGGCGATCTTGGTGACGTAGTTGGCGAAGAGCACGAGATCGGCCCATTCCTTGAGCAGCGGTGCCGTCTGCTTGCTCAATTTCAACTCGAATCTATCATACGACCCCGCCTGGTCGGGGGCCTCGAATTTCCTAACCGTGGCGTGCGCGAGGAACACCACATTCATGCCACGGGCGAGCAGGGCGTCGAGCGAGTTGAGGAACCGGGCGAACTCCTCGGTGAGCTGGACCCAGCCTTTGCCGTAGCCGAAATCCTCGATGCTGTCCTTGTTAGCCTTGCGACAGAGGTGTTCGGAGAGCCGTTTTTCCAGCCAGTCGGCGGTGTCGATCACCAGCGTCTTGAACGGATGGTCGGCCTTGGCAAGCTGGGCGACTGACGCCGTGATTTCGTCCCAAGTCGCCGCCGCGTCGAGCCGGGTGACATCCAGGTGGTGGGTGCCGCCCTCGGTGTCAAGGAAGACGGGGTCCGGTGTCAGGCTGGCGAACGTCGATTTGCCGACGCCTTCCGGCCCGTAGATGACGGCCTTCTGTGGCCGGTTGATTCTGCCCCGGCGGATGGCGAGGGCACCGTTTTGGTTGTTGGTGTGTGTGTTCATGAGAGAGAGTGGGGGAGTCGAAGGGTCAAGCCACGAAACCGGGGGCGGGGACCGGGAGCGGGGTGCTCGCACGGGCAAGGCTGCCGCCGTTGGTTGCGGTCGGCGTCAACTGCCGCGCCGCCGCGCCACCGTTGGCGGAAGCGCGAACCTCAGTGGCACGCAGGTCTTCGAGGACCTGGGACCAGGCGAACCGCACCTTGCGGTTCCCGGCGATCTTGATGAAGGAGAGGCGGCCGGTCCGGCGCATCCAGCGCACTGAGGCGACGGTGGTTTTCAGGCGGGCGGCGACCTCGCTCTCGGTGAAAAGCTGCGTTGGGTCGTGGGTGGTGTCGGGTGAAGCGGTGTTCATGGTCTGCGCTTCGCTCTTGTGTGAGTTCTCACACATGCACCCGACACGCTGCCGCCAGCCTCCCGCTCAACTTCCGTAACCCATTGGATTTGCAACGAAAAACGCCGATCTTACCGCAGCCTCCGGACGGTTTGTGACAGGTGTGAGAGTTCTCACACATCACCCGCCGCACCTCTCACACCGGAAAAGTGGCGGGAAATGGTGAAAACAGGCTTGACGCTGCGCGGCATCGAAGCTACTCTGCTTACATGTCTGACGTAACATTGGGCCAGCGACTTGAGGAACTCCGCCTCGCGAAGGGACTTTCCTTTCGCGAAATGGGGGATCTGGTTGGCGCGTCCGCGCCCCACATCCGCGATGTCGAGCAGGGCAACCGGCGGCCGTCCGAGGCCCTGCTTGAGAAGATGGCCACCGCCCTGGAGGTTGAGTTGGAGGAACTTCTCCGCTACTCCACCCGTCCGCCTGCCCGGCAGATGGAGGAACTTATCGGGCAGGACACCGAATACAGTCTGGCGTTCCGCAAATTCGTCGAGGCGGTGCGCGACAATCAAATCCCCCCGTCCGAGATCCTCGACATCTCGGAGCGACTGCCGAAAAAACCATGAGTCCAGCCAGCAACGCGGCCGGTCCGTTTTGCCGGCGTCTTTTCCTCCCCGATGAACACATCGAGCGCATCTGCCGCGAGGCACTTGCCTCGGTTGAGCTGCTTCCCGAAAGCCCCGGCCCGGTCCGCATCGACCGGTTCATATTCCTCAGTTTCGGCTTCGAGGAGGAATACAAGCCGCTGCCCGCGCACATCATGGGCTGTGCCAAATTCACCCGCAACGGCCTGTGCCGGATCATCGTGAACCAGGACCTTGCCGAGCAGGACGACACGGTGAGCCGCGTCCGCGTTCGCTCCACGCTCGCCCACGAGGCGGGTCACGGACTCTTTCACACCCCGCTTTTTATCGAAAAGCTGGAACGCGACGCCATGACGCGCCTGTTGGACAATGGCGAAGGGATCTTTGACAGCGTGAGCAACGAAGGCTTCATGTGCCGCGCCGAGGCCGGCATGACGGAGGTGCCGAAATTCGAGTGGTGGGAATATCAGGCGAATCTCGCCATGGCCGCGTTGTTGCTGCCGCTCCACCTCGTGGTAGAGGCCGCCCGTGCCCACCTGCCCAAAGTCCTGTCCGGCACCGGCACCTTTGAAACACGCGTGGCCGCCGCCGAGCGCGAACTTGCGACCCTGTTCAAAGTCAGCCGCCGCATGGTCTCGATCCGCCTCGGCAAATGGTGGCTCGACCAAGCCACCCAACCGTCCCTTTTCTAACCAACAATCTCCACTTTCCCCCTGCAATTATGGCCAAACCCAAAATCAAACGCTTCGGCAACCCCGATTTCCTCCGCAAGATCAAGCCCGAGTCGCTGCTCAAGCTGTTGCTGAAATTCGACCCCTTCTTCAAGGCACGCGGCATCAGTCTGAAAGGATCCACCCTCAAGCCCGCGCAACTCGACCAGTTGGCGGCGCTCATCGTCTCGCCGCCGAGCACCTGTCCCGGACCACTGCTTGATGCGGTGGACATGCTCGACATGCTCGCCTCGACCGCGGGTCTCGACGAACTGCGCATGGTGGCCGGCGACCTGGTGCGCAAGGTTCAGGAAACGGGCGACACCGCAGGCGACATCGCGCTCAAGGTCTGGCTGATCGACCGCCACGCCATCGAACAGATCTACACCAAGTTCAGCATCGACCGTGGCCGCACCATGAAATGCTACAGCCCCGGCAAGGATCACCGTCCGGTGGCACCCGTCCGCGCCGTCTGCCGGGCGATGGAAAAGGACCTCGAATTCGATTGCTCGGACCTCTTCGACACCCCGGCCTGCGAGGTGATGGCCTTTGACGACGATGACGGTCACGCGTTCCTCATCCGCCATGGCGAACATGTCAAACGCTTCGAGATCCTCGATGATGACAACAAGCGCGACACCAAAGCCTTGCGCCTGCTCAAGCACGATGTTGCTTTCGTTTACAACTCCGGCGAGGTTCTCTTGTCCGGCCGCAGCGAGGAAGTGAAGGAATCCTACCGGCAGGTGTTCTCGAAACACCTGTTCGGCGACCCCAAGCTGCTCAAGCCCTCGAAACGGTTCACCCTCGATCCCATCCGCCGGGGCCGCGATTGCCTCTGCGGTGCCAATCTGGACATGGCGGCGGTGCCGCTTCTCCGCGAGCTTCACATGCGGCGGCGCGGCACCTCCCGCATGGTCATCCTGCGCTGCGACGATGTCTTCGATGAAATCGAGGAACACGGCTCGGACTACCTCCGCGCCTTCAACCTGTTGCGCGCCCGTGTTTCCATCCGGGTCGATGGCGAACGGAAATCGCCTTCCGTCCTCATCTCCCCCGAGGATGATGCGATTCGCGGAGACATCCACCATCCGGTGGCCAAGCATTGGCTGGACCACTGCCCGTTCAATCTCCTTTCCGTCCATGCTCAAGCTCTGGCAAACAATTGACCTGTTCGGCAAGGTCGGTGCCACCCGTGCCGCGTGGCAGGCGGCCCTTGCCGATGATTTCGATGCATGGTGCGGGTTCCTCCAGGCGCGGGACACCGTGGACTCCATCGAAGACCCGGATTTTCCCGGTGAAATCCTCGAACTTGAAAAACCCTCCACGGGCGACTTCATCGCATTCAGCACGGCCATTCCCGCCCATCGCCCGCCGCTTCGCGTGAATCGCTCGCTGTGTGTTAGGCTCGCGCCGGACCTGCGGGCGCTCGCCGCGTTGCTGGCTGGGAAACTCGGCTTCGAAGCCGCCGAATCCCCGCGATGGAGTGACAGTTGCTTTCACGAAGTCGGCTCCCTGCTACTGGATCGCGACAACCCGCGCCCCGTCCATCTGTTCATCCCCGATGCACGCTCCCGCCAAGCCGTGATGAAGGCCGGGATTTGCTGCGCCCCTCACGGCATCGTCTTGCTCCCGGTCGCCGCCGGCTATACCTCCGAGGTTGCCGCCCTCGCGGCCGAGCGGGCCACCCATGTCCGCGTGCTCGCCACCCGGACCGGCCTCGACCGGCTGTCCATCGCGCCGCCCACGCGGAGCGTCCGAGGCAGAAAAAATCCGGTCCGCACGCCGCTGTTCACTCCCAAGAAGGGCTGGCGGTGGAAAGACCTCACCATCGTCATGCGGAGCGACGGATTGCAATTCGCCATCCGGGGGGAAGCCCGCTTCCAGTCATGGGCGGAACTCAGAATGCGGCCGGTCATGTCCGGCCAGCCCAACGCCACCCTCGACATTCTCGGGCGGCTTGCCAACGGCGAACGCCTCACCCAGCGGCGCGCCGATGTGAACGCCCGGCAGCAAATCTCGGAGGCGCGGCAGTTTCTCAAGGAATTGATCCCGATCAGGGACGATGATCCGTTCAAGAAATTCAGCGACGGCTGGGGCGTCGAGTTCCGCGTCGATGGCACCGCCGCCCGCAAACAAGTCGCCCATTGGGAAGCCGGGGACGACGACGAGGAATTTCAACCCGACGCCCCCAGATCCGCCTTCGATCCATCCGAGGAAAACTATCGCACATTCCAAACATAGGTTTTCATTCCCTTTCTCCCGACCATCAATCACACTACCCCCGCATGCCCACACTCAACTGGATCGGCAAGGAAGCCGTCGTCAATCACCATCTGGAAGTTCCGTTCCACCTGCTCAAGGACATGCCGGACCTCGCTTGCGGCGACCCCGGCAGCGGCAATCTGATCGTGGAAGGCGATAACCTCGTCGCCCTCAAGGCGCTGCTTCCCTATTACAAGGGCAAGGTCAAATGCGTCTGCATCGACCCGCCTTACAACACCGGCAACGAGGGCTGGGCATACAACGACAACGCCAACAGTCCCGCCATCCGCAAGTGGCTCGGCGAGACGGTCGGCAAAGAAGGGGAAACCCTCGACCGGCATGACCGCTGGCTGTGCATGATGTACCCGCGGTTAGCACTGCTGCGCGAATTTCTCACAGACGACGGATCAATTTTTATCTGCCTTGATGACAATGAGATTCACGCACTTCGGTATGTGATGGAAGAGGTGCAATTCCAGTTTATCGCAACAGCAATCTGGCAGAAGAACTTCGCCCCCAAGAACTCGGCCAAACACTTTTCAGAAGACCACGACTACGTCGCTATCTTCGCTAAAAAGGCTGAGACATGGAGGCCTAACCTTGTGGCACGTTCTGACGACGCGATTGCACGATACAAAAATCCCGATAACGACAAACGAGGCCCTTGGACTTCAGGGGACTTGCAAGCACGGAACTACTATGGCGATGGAACTTACCCAATTACATGCCCTTCTGGACGTGTGATCGAAGGTCCTGGAAAAGGCATGTATTGGCGCTTTGCGGAGAAGAACTTTCTCAGGCTTGATCAAGAGGGGCGAATCTGGTGGGGGGCGAACGGCGATAATATGCCACGTCTCAAGCGCTACCTGTCTGATGTCAAGGCCGGGATCGTGCCGCAGACCCTTTGGTTTCATGGAGATGTTGGGCACACGCAGGAAGCCAAGAAGGAACTATTGAGCGCTGTCGAATTTGATACTTCCGATGACGTGTTTATCACCCCGAAACCCACACGCTTGATTGAGCGTATCCTGCAAATCTCGACGAACCCCGGCGATCTAATTTTGGACAGTTTCGCGGGGAGCGGTACAACGGGGCATGCGGTTTTGAAAATGAACGCTGCAAATCCTGAACTGGAACCACGCAAGGTTATCCTCGTTGAAATGGAGCCAAAGGTTGTGCGCGAAATAACTGCCGAACGGTTTCGTCGCGTGGCAGAAGGTTACACCAACACCAAGGGCGAAGAAGTCGGCGGCCTTGGCGGTGGATTCCGCTATGTGACACTTGGCGATGCGCTTTTCGACGAAACCGGCCAGATCCGAGACACCGTCCGCTTTGCCGAACTGGCGCGGCATGTCTATTTCAGCGAGACCGGCGAGCCACTGCCCAAGGAGCGGGTATCGGCAAAGACCCCTCTGCTTGGCATTCACCGTGGCAAGGCCATCTATCTGCTCTACAACGGCATCCTCAGCGACCGCAGCATCGGCGGCGGCAACGCGCTCTGCCGGGAGACCCTGCAAGTGATCGAGGAAATCAACACCGGCCACGAGGGCGTCGAGCAAACCGTCGTCTATGGCACATCCCAGCGACTTTCCCCGGCCCGGCTCAAGCGCGGCAGAATCGACTTCAAGCAAATCCCCTACCACCTCCGCATCTCATGAGCGACCGCTACGGACACAAGGACTATCAGAACGAAACCCTGAGATCGCTCCGGGTCTATTGGAGCAAGTGCCGGGTCAGCGGGAATCCGGAGACATCGTTCATTGAGGCGACATCCGAACTCCACGGCATGGCACATCCCTATCACAAGGTCGGGGCGCTGGACAACGGGACGGAACTGCCGGAGGACATGCCGTTCGTCTGCTTGCGCGTGCCCACGGGTGGGGGCAAGACCGTCATCGGGGCACGGGCGGTCCGGGTATTCAAGGACGAGCTGCTGGACGAAGACCAGCCGCTGGTGCTGTGGCTGGTGCCCAGCGAGGCCATCAAGGCGCAGACGGTCAACCTGATGAAGAACCTGGGCAGCGACTTGCGGCGGGTGCTCGACGACGAACTCGGCGATGTCGAGATTTACGACGGCCCCGAGGCCCTTGGCATCCAACCGAATGTCATCGCAGGCAAGGCTACGATCATCGTTTCCACCATCCAGGCCTATCGGGTGGAGTCCACCGACGGCAGGCGCGTCTATGACAACAGCGGCGGGCTGATGTCCCACTTCGACCACATCCCGCTGGAGGTGAAGAATTCGTTTCCCGGAGGTTTTCCACACAGCCTCGTGAATGTGCTGCGGATGCACCGGCCGCTGGTTGTGGTGGACGAGGCGCACGGCGCCCGCAGCAACCTGAGCTTGCAGACCTTGGAGCGGTTCCAGCCGCGTGCCATCGTCGAACTGACCGCGACGCCCATTACTGACCACAAGGAATACCCTCCCAGCAATGTCCTTCAGAGCGTTTCCGCGATGGAGTTGAAGGCGGAGAAGATGATCAAGCTACCGGTGGAACTAACCGCCGAGCCGGGTTTCAAGGAAATCATGGCCGCCGCCATCGCCCAGCGGGAGGCACTGGAAGCGGAGGCTGCCTTGGAGCGTGCCGCGACTCAGGAATACATCCGCCCGATCCTGCTCTTCCAATCCGAACCACACAGCAAGGACCGCCCGGATGCGCTGACCTTCGAGGTGCTGGAAGCGGCCTTGCGTGAGGAGCATCATATTCCGGCCAATCAAATCGCCGTCCACACTGGCGATGAGAAGGGACTGAAAGATGTTGACCTGAACGCGGAGGACTGCCCGATCCGTTTTGTGGTGACGCAGAGCGCCTTGAAGGAGGGCTGGGATTGCCCGTTCGCCTATGTCCTTTGCAGCGTCGCCAACCTGAGCAGCAACACGGCGGTCGAGCAGATGTTGGGCCGCATCCTGCGCATGCCCAAGGCGAAGGAGAAGCAGCGCCCCGCGCTCAACCGCGCCTACGCCTTCGTCCGCAGTCCGAATTTCTATCTGGCGGCCAACCAGTTGCGCGACCAGCTCGTCAAAAAGTCCGGCTACGAGGAAAAAGAAGCGCGGGAGTTCTTCGTGCAGCGCAAGAAACAATCGGCGTTTGATTTCGATGCCAATGGCAGACGCTGCGTCACCGTCACCCTGCCCGAGGATTTCCCCCTCGCTTCCCTGCCACCCGCGGCTCGCAATCATGTGGTGAAGCATGACCCCGAGAAACGGGAAGTCACCCTCTCTGGCAAACCCGACAAGAAATCCCTCAAGGCGCTGGTCGATGCGGTGCAGGACCCGGAGGCCAAGGAGATCATCCGTGCCGCAGTCGCCCAACTCGGGATGCAGGAAACCATTATGGCCAGTCCGGCGGAACGGCAGGAACCATTCGCCATTCCGCAGATGATGCTGGAATTGGATGGTGAGATCCTGCCCGCCGACGAGGGAATCTGGCTGGAAACCGAATGGCGTCCGCCACTACCGCCGAGGGACAACGATATTCCGACGCTCACCCGTGCCGAGAAGGCGCGGAACTCCGGGATTATCGACGTGGTGGACGGCAATGTCGTGACCCGCGAACTGCCGGAAATCGCCGACCGAATGCGTTTGATTGAGGTCCGGGAAAACTGGGATGCGATCCGATTGGTGTCATGGCTCGACCGCAACATCCCCCATGACGACCTCGATGCCGGGGTGGCGCGTGCCTGGTTCGACGCCGTGATCCAGCGGATGCTGGATGGTGTCCCGCTTGGTAGGCTCGTGCGTGAGCGATTCGACCTGCGGCGCTCGCTTGAAACGGTCCTCGCCACGCTGAGGCGTGAGGCGCGGCGGCAGGAATACCAGACGGCGCTTTTCGGCGAGCACGAGGTCGTCAAGGTGCGGGTCGGTGGCGGCTACAATTTCGTTTACGATCCCAACGCCTACCCGGCCCGCACCATCTGCCCGCGCAGCGGGGATTTCGTCCGGCACTATTACGAGAAGGTGGGCGAACTGGAGGCTGAGACGGAGAAGGGGAAAGCCAAGGAGGAGTTTCTTTGCGCCCAGTTCATCGACGAGCAATCCGAGATCGAATGGTGGGTCCGCAACCTCGACCGTCAGCCCGTGCATTCGTTCTGGCTCCAAACCAGCACCGACCGTTTCTATCCGGATTTCGTCGCGAAGCTCACCAACGGTAAAATACTCGCCGTGGAATACAAGGGCGAAGACCGCTCCACCAACAAGGACTCCGAAGAAAAGGAACGCCTCGGCAAGCTATGGGAGGAGCGCAGCGGCGGCCAGTGCTTTTTCGAGATGATCAAAGGGTCGGGAGAAGTGACCAAAATCCGAGATGCCATCCGGAAAGCGTTTTTCGGATGATGCTTTGGATGTCCGGCAGATTCTGGAAGCAGGTCATGGCAGATGAGTCCCTCCCGATCAAATTTCAGGAGGATGGTTCACGGCTTACGGCCTGGTCCGCAGATTGTGGCGGGGCAGCGTGCGCGGCCAGATGGGCATCCTTCTCCCAATCCGCGAATTGATGGCTCAGATCCGCCCATTTCTTTCGCGGAGGCTTCGGTCCCTTGACCCACTCAAGCTGACGACCGCGCCGAGGGAAATAGGGGCCGGGGAGTTCGAGGATCTCAGAATGGTGCTCATGAAGAAGTAGCGCCAATCACATCGCTCCCAGCCTCTGCCGGCAACCCGGCCACCGGCTTCCGCTTAATTTGCCACGACCGCCAGAGGAGATAAATCACCGGGTACACCAGAAGTTCCATGGCGAAACTTGTGACCAGCCCTCCGGCCAGCGGGGCGGCGACGCGCTTCATCAGGTCGGCACCGGTGCCGGTTGACCACATCATGGGCATGAGACCGATGAAGGCTGCGCTCACAGTCATCAGTTTCGGTCGCAGGCGTTTGACGGCACCGTGGACAATCGCTTCGATCAGCTCGGCTTTGTTACGGAGTTGCCCTTTTCGCTTGGCTTCGTCATAGGAGAGGTCCAGGAACATAAGCATGAAGATGCCTGTCTCGGCATCCAACCCCATCAAGGCAATCATGCCGACCCACACGGCAATGGAGATGTTGTAGTCAAGCAGGTACAGGCACCACACCGCGCCGACGAGCGAGAACGGCACGGCCAGCATTACAAGGAAGGTCTTGAAGGCGCTCTGGGTGTTCATATACAGCAACACCAGGATGAGCACGATGGTTACCGGGATCATGAGCTTCAGCCGCTCACGCACGCGCAGCATGTTTTCGTATTGCCCGCTCCAGATCAGCGAATAGCCAGTCGGCAGTTTGACCTCGCTGGCGACCATTTTCTTGGCTTCCTCGACATAGCCGCCCACATCGCGGCCAGCGATGTCCACGAACACATAACCGGCCAGCATCCCATTTTCGTTGCGGATCATCGCAGGGCCGGACGTGAGGGTGATGTCAGCCAGCTCGCTCATGGGCACTTGCGCGCCGTTCATGACCGGCACCAGCACGCGGTGGAGTTGGTCCAGCTCCGCCCGCAATTCGCGGGGGTAACGCAGGTTGATCGAGTAGCGTTCGCGACCTTCGATGGTGGTTGCGATGTTTTCGCCGCCAATGGCGGTCATGATCACTCCGTGCAGGTCGTCCACCGTCAGACCGTAGCGGGCGATCTCGTCGCGTTTGGGCACAATGTCCACGAAATACCCCCCAGCCGAGCGTTCAGCGAAAACGCTGCGGGTGCCGGCCACTTTTCGCAGCTTGCCTTCGATTTGTTCGCCGACGTGCTGGATATGCTGGAGGTCGGCCCCGAGGATTTTAATGCCGATGGGGGTGCGCACGCCCGTGGAGAGCATGTCAATGCGGCCTTTGATGGGCATGGTCCAGGCGTTGACATTGCCGGGGAGTTGCAGGGCGCGGTCCATCTCGGCAATGAGTTCCTCGTAGGAGATGTGTTCCGGCCAGATTTGGCCCAGCACCTTTTTCAGCCAGTCCGGCGCCCGTTGCGAGTACCACCGCTCTTTGAAACGCCACTCGCGCATCGGCTTCAGCATGACGGTGGTTTCCATCATGGAGAACGGCGCCGGGTCGGTCGAGGTATCGGCTCGGCCCGCCTTGCCGAAAACACTGACGACTTCGGGAAAGCCCTTCAGAATGCCGTCTTCCAATTCCATCAGGCGACTCGCCTCCGTCACGGACAACCCCGGCACGGTGGTCGGCATGTAAAGGATCGTCCCTTCGTACAACGGTGGCATGAACTCTCTGCCAAGTTTCAAGTACACGGGAACCGTGCTCGCCATAATGGCCCCCGCCACGCCGAGGGTCAGCCAAGGATGGCGCAACACCCAGCGGCAAGGCCGGTCATACAGCCGGAACAAGACGCGGCTGACGGGATGATTCTCCTCGGCGTAGTAACGGCCCACCAGCACCGTGGTGGCGAATTTCGACAAAAACCGGGGGCGGAACGTAAACGGCTTGTAGCGCGCAAAGAGCATTCGCACCGCCGGGTCGAGGGTCACGGCGAGCAGTGCGGCAATCGCCATGGCCAGAGTCTTGGTCCACGCCAGTGGAGAGAACAGCCGCCCCTCCTGATCCAGCAGTGTGAACACCGGCAGAAACGACACAGCGATCACCGCCAGCGAGAAGAACACGCTAGGCCCGACCTCCATCAGCGCCTCCAACCGCACCTTGTGGAAATCGCCCTTACATCCTTCCTCCTGCCAGCGCTCGATCTTTTTATAGGCGTTTTCCACCTCCACGATCGCCCCATCCACCAGCACGCCGATGCACAGAATGATGCCGGCAAGGCTCATGATGTTGGAGCTGATGCCTAGGAAGTACATCGGGATAAAACACAGTACCACCGAGATGGGAATGGTGATGATCGGCACAATCGCGGATGGAATGTGACTGAGGAAGAGTAAAATCACGAGGCTGACTACGATCATCGTCAGTATCAGTTCGTGTTTGAGGTTCGCTATGGCTTCCTTGATGAGTGACGAGCGGTCATAGGTCGTGACGATCTCCACGCCTTCCGGCAGCGACGCCTTCATCGTCTCCAGTTTGCCTTTGACCCGCTCGATCACGTTCAGCGCATTCTCGCCGTGGCGCATCACCACAATGCCACCGACGGTGTCGCCCCATCCGTTGAAGTCCGAGACGCCTCGCCGGATCTGCGGACCCACCGCAATGTGGGCCACGTCCCGCAATAGGACCGGAGTGCCTTTCTCGTTGGTCTTGACCACCACCCGCTCCAGCGCCTCGGTGGACTTCACGTAGCCTTTGCCGCGCACCATGAACTCCTTGCCGGCCCACTCGATCAAACGGCCGCCGACCTCGTTGTTGTTGCGTTTGATCGCCTCTGCCACGTCCATCAGCGAAACCTGATAGCTCTGCATCAGCGCGGGATCGATGCTTACCTGGTACTGTTTTTGAAACCCTCCGATGCCGGCCACTTCGGCCACGCCCGGCACACTCTGCAAGGCGTAGCGCAGATACCAGTCTTGATAAGTCCGCAGGGCCGCCAAGTCATGCTTGCCGGATTTATCCACCAGCGCATACTGGTACACCCAGCCCACGCCCGTCGCATCCGGCCCTAGTTGTGGTGACACCCCCGTCGGGAAGGTGCCCTGCAGTTTTGATAGATACTCAATCACCCGCGACCGCGCCCAGTAGATGTCCGTGCCATCCTCGAAAATCACGTACACATAGGAGAAACCGAAATCGCTGAAGCCGCGAACCGCCTTCACATTCGGCGCGCCCAGCAAGGCAGTGATGATGGGATAGGTGATCTGGTCCTCGACGATGTCCGGGCTGCGGTCCCATTTCGTATAGACGATGACCTGCGTGTCGCTGAGGTCGGGAATGGCGTCCAGCCGGATGTTGCGCATCGAATGCACGGAAAATACCAGTGCCGCCACGAAAAACACAATGACCAGCAGCCGATTATGGGCCGAGAACGAAACGATCTTGCCCACAAATGTATGGCGATGCGTCTGAGAATCAGGAGAAGAGGAACTGGGTAAACTCATTGGCGTCTTCCTTTCGTAGTGGCGTTGTTCAATGACCCGCGTGTCCTGGCTGGGCCTCCGCGCCACTACCGCCTCCCTTCATCAGAGATTCCACCGCCGCTTTCATCGAAGATTCGCTGTCCACGAGGAAATTGGCCGAAACGACCACCTTGTCGCCTTCGCTCAGCCCCTCCAACACCTCGTAGTAATCGCCGCTGCGTGCGCCGAGCTTTAATTCGGCGGGGGCGAGATGTCCGTCGCCCACGTCACGGAACGCCACGTTGCGTGTGCCCGTGAATAGCACCGCCGATGTCGGCACAGCAAGCTTCTCTCCGTGCTCAAGCTTCAATATTGCGGTGGCGTACATCTCGGGCTTGAGCACCAGATCGGGGTTGTGGATTTCCAGACGCGCATTGAGCGTACGGGTCATCGGATTGAGCGTGGGCGTGATGAAGCTGACCTGGCCCGTGAAGACCTGGCCGGGCCAGTATGGCAGCGTCACTTCTACCGGCATTCCCACTTTCACATGCGGCAAGTCGGATTGATAGATGTCGGCATCGGCCCAAATTTCCGTCAGGTCAGAAATCACCATGAGGGGCTCGCCCGGCATGATCTTCTGGCCAGCCAACACCATGCGCTCTGTCACCCATCCGCTGGCCGGGGCGTCGAGCGTGAGATACTTCTCAGGCTTGCCGCTCTTTTCCAGTCGGTCGATCTGCTCGTCGCTGATGTCCCAAAGTTCAAACCGCCGTCGGGACGCCGCCAGCAGGCTTTCTCCGCCATGGGTTTTGGCCCCGGCGAGCGCGATGAGGTATTCGGCCTGTGCCGAAACCAGATCGGGGCTGTAGACGGTCAGTAACGGATCGCCCTTCTTGATCGCCTGGCCGGTCGTGGCCACGAACAACTTGTCCACCCAGCCCTCGATCTTGGTCGTCACCCGGTGCTGTCTTGTTTCGTTGGCCACGATCCTGGCCGAGGTGCGCACGGACCCGGTCAACGCCCGCTTCTCAACGGTTCCGAGTTTCAGGCCCATTCGCTGCCGCGTCTCGGCAGTGATGGCCACGGTCGTCAGCCCCGGCACCGGGGCGGCGGACGCTGTCGCTTGCGGTTTCTTCTCGACCAACTTCATACCGCAAAGGGGGCATTTCCCGGGCTTTTCCTGCACATGTTCCGCCTCCATCGGGCAATAGAAATGACCGACCTTGACTTGGGCGATTTTCTCGTCTTCGGCCGGCTCGGCCTCCTTGACGGACGGTTCGTTCTCTTTGATCGGCACCAAGTCCATGCCGCAAATCGGGCAGGAGCCTTTCTTGTCCTGGACAACGGTCGGATGCATTGGGCAGTGATATTTCTGCCCGTCGGAGTGTCCGTGATCGGCTCGATTGCATCCGGCCAGCCAGGCAGGACCTGCAAGAATAAGCACATTCATGATAAGTGTAAAGATACCGCTTTTCATAGGTGATGTTGGTGTGATCAGTGACGGGACGGCCTGCCTTTGGCGGGTTGAATGGAGTTCGGAGCGGCAACTTCCGAAGGCTTCAGCATGGGCGTTCCCGATGGCGCGATCCCCACTATCACCAGCGACACCTCGGCCAAAGCAAGTTCGCGGTTCACGCCCGCGTCCGTGGCCGCCAGTTCGAACTCAAGGCGCGCCCGAGCGGCTTCCTGCAGGTTGATGAAATCCGTCTTGCCCGCGCTGTAGCCCGAGCGGGCCACCTCAAGCGCCTGCCGCGCCTTCGGCAGGAGCGAGTCGGTCAGAAGCTTCTGGTTGCGACTCGCCTCACGGAACATGAACGACTTGTCGGCGAACTCAACCGCCAACTGGATTTGTTCCGCCGACAACCGCGCATGGGCGGCACTCTTGCGGGCTTGTGCGGCGGCGATCTCGGCCGCGATTTTGTCCCTCCAGATCGGCAGGGTAATGCCGAATGTCGGTCTCCAGACCGCCGGAGACATCTTTACGTCAACCTCAAGGCCGCCATTGAAATCAGGCGACTTGCTCTGGTGCGCCAGGCGGATGTCGGCTTCGGCCATCCGGATCTCGGCCTCCATTTGCTTGAGTCGCGGATTGACGGCCAGCGCCTTGGCGAAAAGTCTCTCGGAGGTTAAGTCCAGTGGTGTGGATTCAAACCGCTGCGGGAACGGGGGATTCGGCTGGCCGCCGTGCAAGCCGAGGGCGGCCTTGAACTTGGCAAGCAACGGATTGCGCGAATCCTCCAGGTTGGCGATTTCCACGCGCAGCCGTTCCTGCTCGATTTGGGTGCGCAGAACATCCTGCAGCGTAACCTTGCCCGCCTCCGTTTGTGCGCGGGCGATTTGTTCCAGTTCGCCCATCAGTGCCAGTGTTTCACGGTTGATGCGGATTCGCTCGTCGAGGAAGTGCAGTTGGTAATAGGGCCGCTTGAGATCGAAGGCGGCCTGCAACACCGCAGCGGCGAAGGCGAAGAGCTTCGCCTCGCTTTCGGCCGAGGCCTTGTCAGCGCGGATGCGGAGTTTGCTCGTCCACGGCACGTCCGTCATAATGCCTGGCATCACCGTGGTGAGGACATCCTGAATGTCCAACTCGAAAGTCAGGCGGGGGTCAGGCAGGGACCGTTCCACCGTGATGCCTTCCACCGCGACCGCGTAATCATAATAAGCCGCCTCCACGCGGGGTTGGTTGAGCATCGCAAACCTGAGAAATGCTTGGAGCGGGGAACTTGGGCCGAGCGCCGGCAGCGTCGCCTTGCGGTCACCCGGACGGTACTTGCCGGACAGCGCCGTGAGCCTGGCCTGCGCCTGCCGTTCGCTGTCGGTGGAAAATCCAGTGCATCCGGACAGGAGCAGGGCTGCCGCTGTGGGGACGCCCAGCCAATTCACCATCAGTCGGCTAATTTTATGGGGTTCGGTATGCATCGCGAATAGTGGTAGCGGCTACGGGTAAGGCGGGCTCGATATTTCTCCATCCAAGCAGATCGGCCCGCCCACTCCCTGAACAGGCGCTCCGGGTTGGCAGAGTGGAACGCTCGACGGTAAATCACTTGCCCGCAAGTTTCTTAAGAAATTTTGCCGGGTCCTTGTCGAACTTCTTCTTGCATCCCTCGCAGCACAGCTTGATTTCCTGCCCTTGATGGACAAAGACGAAGGGTTCTCCCATCGCGCCGAGCTTCTCGTCGGACACGATGCAGGTGGTCAGCTTGTAGGGCTTGACGGTCTCCTTTTGCTCCTTGGTGTCCCCCCCCTTGGGAGGTTGCTTGTCGCCCTCCGCACGCAGTGGGGCAGAAAGCAGTACCGAGAACGCGGCAACGGATGTGATCAGGATTCGGGTATTCTTCATAATGTTGTTCGATTGGTATGAACGTTGGTTGTTGATTCCGAGGGTCTTGTTGCGCCCTCTCACTGAGTGGAACACCGTTCCCGCTACAATCCCTCACGATTTTTGAAATCTCTTCTCGTTCGGAGCCGCCCACCCGGACGGCATCATCATTGACTCCCTCGAAAATTCCTATTTTCGAGGGATATGGAATCAAGAGGGGTATCACACGGTACGCCGCACGCCTCATTTGGCAGGGAGCGATTTCCCTGTCTGGACGCCGGACGCTAACCAAGAGCAAACAACACAGTAACTAACAAACAAATAACATGAAATCAATTATCACAAACATCGTGGCCGCCGTATTTGTCGCCGGACTCACAATCCCGGTATTTGCCGCAGTTCCAGGCACTGGATCGGTGGTGGCCGCCGACCAGGCAAAAGCTCCGCAATATACGTGTCCTATGCACGGGGAGGTGGTGAAAGACGCACCCGGGAAGTGTCCCAAGTGCGGCATGAAGCTGGTCGAGAAGGCAGCCGCCAAATCCGAGGGGCACGGGGGCTGCGGAGGCGGGGGCTGCGGAGGCGGCGGCGGGCACGGGGGGCATTGACTCCAGACAGGCATCGGTGCCGAAGGTTTACCCCGCAGCGCGAGTGCTGCGGGGTAAACCCAACTCCAGCCGCCGACGCGGGGAAGTTGAGTGAGTTGGTTCGTGTGGATCAGAAGCAGCGCACGTCAGACACCAGCCAGACTGGAAGCAACGGCGACTGCGAACACACGGCGCACGCTAGTCGGGATGGGCTCACATATCGGCTCCGGAGTGCAGCTAACCTGGGACCCCCGCTGTTTGGTCAGAACAACTCGCCACCGGTGCCGAGAGCGCGTAATTCCAGCGGTGACAGGGGCCGCAATTCCCTAACCGACCCCCACCGCAAGGACTCTCCCGGTAACATTCGCTCCACGCGGTCCGCCATCCTCTCCAAGCGGCGGAAGAGGGTCACGGCCCCAGACTCCCCTTGGGCCGCAACAAAGCTCGGTCGCCATGTGCCCGATGGCATCCTGTTCCCATGCATCCCGCGGCGTGCGTGCTCCAAGTCGTCCGCGACCTGATGTGCCAGTCCCCGCAGCAACGCCAGGCGATCAAGGAGCATAATCTCACGCTCGGATGCGTCTCCGATTAGCGCGGGCAGCATCACCGACAACCGCACCATTGACGGGATTTTTTTGCGTGCTACCGCAAAAACCTGTCTCAAATTCTGCCTTTCCGGCCATTTACCAAATTCATCGGCCCGGCCGCCGATCCAGCCGTGCAATCCGAGACAATCCTCTATCAGTCCTCTCGCCCTACGCAGACGATCCGGGTGGGGACCGTCTTGCATGGCGCTCCACAACAGGGTGCTTCCACGGTTGAGAAACGCCAGAGCTGCGAGCGTGGCGATCTTCTCGCCGTGCCGGATGTGCAGACACGGCGTGTCTTGCCGCAATCTGGAGCCGTTAAAAACTGGAAGGTCGTCAAGTATTTGCAATGCAGTACGCAGATAGGCCACTCCACAAGCCAGCCCTATTCCCACCTTCGCCCCCAAACCCACTTCCAATCCAATACGGAATGTGACGACACCGAGATCGGATGAAACTGGCCGCGCCAAGGTGTCGGCGATTGCCGCTGCAAGCCGATGATCCACTCTCGTGAGCGAACCCATCGCCGCCCTGAAGGCTGCGGCAACAGCTTCCCTCGGGAAACGAGGGTCGAATGGGGACATTTCCGCGAACATGCGGGATGTGGATGGAATGTATCAGTGGCATCCTCCTTGATGCTCGGAAAATCTGCTCGACGGGTAGCTATCGGCTCCGCAACTGGCGAGGACCAATGTCCCGGCAAGGGCGAGAATCATGATGCCGAATTTCAGAGCGGCCTTGCTGGGTGTGGTAATTAGTTTCATTGGGTGTGTTGTGGATGGTGACGGAGGAGCAAACTGGATGCCTCTCCTAGTGAGATACACCGACCGGTTGCTAAACCCTCAGACAATTTCTCACGTGCGAGCATTCGACCTTCAATTTGAATCTTGTAGCGGGTTTCCGGAGAAAAGCGCAATGTCGGGATTCAGAGCATCTCATTCCGTCATGAAGGCTGCAAGTCGCGTGCGTAGTATCTGGCGAGCACGATAGATCTTCATCTCAACCGCCTTGCGGGTACAGCCCAGGATTGCGGCGATTTCCGCTTGGTCCTTGCCTTCATAGACGCTGAGAACGAGAGGTTGTCGGAGGTCTTCGGGCAGCGCGAGCACAGCCGATCTGACAGCGGCCTCGGTTTCGCTAGTTTCGGCCTCCCTGTCCGGGACGGCATGTTCGCCCCCGACTGCATCGGATAGAAACTCATCATCCATCGACACTTCAGGATGCCGGTGCCTCCAACGGGTATGATTCTTGGCCTGGTTCGAAGCAATTTGGAACAGAAAGGAACCAAATGTTCCGCTGGCCCGGAACCGGGCGCGGGACAGGTAAAGCCTGACGAATGTTTCCTGTGCCAAGTCGCAAGCTGTCGCATGGCTTCCCGTTAGCCTCGTCAGAAAGGAAATCAGCTTCGCAGACCACCGGCCCATCAGTTCGTCAAGCGCCAGGTCCTGCCCTGCCGCTAGCCGTGCCATACATGCGTCATCTGGGTCATTTGATGGATCGGGCATCGGAGCGAGAAGTCGAATTCAGTGTGCCATCGCCCCGTGAATGTCAGGATGTGCGGTAGGGCAAACCGTCGGGATCGCCGATTGGAGGAATTTTTTGCCCGCTTCAGGCGGCATTGCCGCTGCTGTTTTGTAGAGGTGCTCCATCAACTCAAGCCGACAATCAGCACGCGCCTTTTCCTCCTCCCGGATCGCGGCGGCGAGATCGTCGTTCATCCCGGTCGCTTGCTTCGCCAACCGAGCCACCTTTGCGCCGGCCAATTCGATCCGGCGGCAATTCTCATCACAACGGGGAATGTAGGAAATGTGCAGTTGTTCAACCTTTTGCATTTCGGTGTCGCTCAAGCCAAATTCAGTCTTCATCCAGGCAACCTCTTCCGCCGGACCGGGTCGTCCGGCAGTGGCGTAGCTCATTGGATGGGCGGCACCCCCTTCGTGGCTCCTTATCGTTCGGGTTACACAGAAGGCACCGACGCCCGACAAGATTGCAACGGCGAGCAGTATCCACATACTGGTTGCTTTCATCGCGATTGGGCCAACGGATTGATTCTTGCAAAATAGGCGTCGCGGCCATTGGCGTCGGGCTTGAACTCCACCAGATGAGCGAGGAAGACCCCGACAATTGCCATCGCTACGGCTGCCATAAGTGGTGCCCGCCAACCCGGAGAGACCTTGGATGCTGCCAATTCCCCTTCCACAGCGGGAATGCGAGCCCACACACCGGCCCGAAAACTTTCAGGCACTTTTGGGGTGGGATTCCAGGCTTTCAATAAGGTGTTGAGCGGATCGTTTGATTTCACGGTGATCTTTCCTTATTTAGAATACACCAGTTTAGCGACTTTCTCTCAGAAAATTGCACCGCCCAGATGGCACACCCTCTGGACGGTGCTTTAGCAGACAGCCCTTTCATGCGCGGGAACCCTTGCGGCAAATGGAACGCTGGTTGTTGACCGTCACCGGGCAGTTCCCTTTGCAGTCGATCACCCTCTTGTAGACGGGGATTTGGCTGTGGTTTCCCATGTAACCGGTCATGACCGATTTTGTCGTGCAGCAATCCACCCCTTTGCAGGGAGCCGATACGCAGCAACCTTGGGTTGGCTGGGACCTCGATTTACGGGATGGCTTCGGACCGTAATCGGGGGCGGCAAAGGCGATGGAAGCGAGGGCTATTGCGGCCAATATGGTCGCTGTCGTTTGGGCGATTTTCATTTTCATGGTTGTTGGTTGTTGGTTGTTGAGTTCGAGGACCTTGAATCACCCTCTCACGGCGTAGAACACCGGTCCCGCTACAAGCCCTCGCTTTTTTTTCTTTCCGGCACCAACACTGAATCGCAGCCCTGATTAGCCATCCTGAGGTGCGGAAAGTTTTCGAACGGAGAATCGAGCCCAGGAGGATATTGCAGAAATTTGACCTTGATCGGCAGCGCGGATGTGACAGATAGGGGAGGATTCCACACGGATTCCACACAAAACGCCGGGTCAAGTCGCGATAACTTGCGTCACCCCGGAATAGCCACAGAAGCAAGAATGCCCATGAAGACGCAGAATGACGCAATGACTACGGAGACGCCACCCGCTCCGCCAGTTTCCTGCGAATCAGCAGGTTGGGGTTCGAGTCCCTTCGGGCGTGCCTCGGTTAAAACTCTGCGGATTAATGGTCTGAAGGGATCGACTGGGATCCGCTCACCAGAGGCAGCCGCCTGCCACTCGTCACCCAGCTGAGGAGATTTCTCGTCCTGGAATCCCGGCGCGAACCCAACCTCGCCACCCGCTGCATGGGGCTCGGCCTGCGCAAACTCCCCGATCACTTCGAGGAAAAATACGGATACCGTCCCCTCCTCGCCGAGAGCTTCAGCGATCCGAAGCTTCACGAAGGCACCATCTACAAAGCCGGCAACTGGACGCCTTTGGGCTTCAGCAAAGGCTTCAAACGCCATAAAATCGAATTCTATGTCGATGAGGAAAGCCCGAAAAAATACTGGGTCTAGCCGAGCTGAAGTTGTTTCGCTGTCGTGCCGCTTCTGTAGGTTGGCCCGTGACTCTGCCGCCGGCCCCGAAATGCCGCAATTAGCTTGCGGATCAGGGCCGGAGGCGGCTAGGCTCCGGCCATCTTCACCTTCAATTCATGCCCACACTCAACTGGATCGGCAAGGATGCCGTCGTCAAACATCACCAGGAGGTGCCGTTCCACCTGCTCAAGGACGTGCCGGACCTCGCTTGCGGTGATCCCGGCAGCGGGAATCTCATCGTCCAGGGCGACAACCTTGTGGCGCTTTAGGCGATACTTCTCTATCACCAAAGTGCAGGGGCAGGCAATGACCAGCAGCACCAGCGCCCGGTAGCGGTTGAAGGGCTCGTGCTTTGTTAGTTAGAGATTTAGTTAGGCTCACAGGTCATCACTGAATTCGGGTTGTTGTTTTGGGCGGCCCATCAGGTAAACCACGGGCAGCACGAGCAGGGTCAGCACGGTGGAGGTGATCACGCCGCCGATGACGACGGTGGCGAGCGGCTTCTGCACTTCGGAGCCGACACCGGTGGAGAGGGCCATGGGCAGGAAGCCGATGGCGTCGGTGATGGCGGTGGCCAGGACCGGGCGGAGACGGCGGCTGGCAGCGTCGCGCACCGCTCGGATGGGATCAGTGGCGTCGCGGAGGTTGGAGCGGATTGCCTCGATGAGGATCTGGCCGTTGAGCACGGCGATGCCAAAGAGGGCGATGAAGCCGATGGCAGCGCTGACGCTGAAAGGAATGTCGCGCAGCCACAGGGAAAACACACCGCCTACCAAGGCGAACGGAATGCCGAGATAGATCAGGGTGACATCGCGGAAGTTGCGCAGGCTGAGATAGAGCAGGACGAAGACCAGCACCATGGTCACGGGCACCACGACCAGCAACCGGTTGTGGGCGCGTTCGAGGTTCTCAAACTGCCCACCCCACTCGATGACATAGCCATCGGGCAGGGCGATTTTTTCGGCGATGCGTCGCTTGGCTTCATCGACAAAGGAGACCACATCGCGGCCGTCGACATTGGTTTGCACCCGGATGAGACGGCGGCTCCACTCGCGGTTGATGGTTGCAGAGCCGGGAGTTTCGGTCACATCGGCGACATCGGAGAGGGAAATGCGCAAACCCGAATCGGTGGGGATGACGAGGTTGCGGACGGCTTCGATTTCAGTGCGGAATTTTTCCGGCAGGACCACGGCGAGTGGAAACTGGCGCTGGCCTTCGTAGATTTCGCCGACGCGCAGCACACCGATGGCCTCGATGTAGGGGAGGATTTCGGCGGCGGACACGCCGAGGCGAGCCATTTTATCGGGACGCAGCTCGATCCGCAGGCCGGGCTGACCAGTGATTTGGTCGGCGGACACGTCGGAGGCTCCATCGATATCGACGAGCACGCGCTGGATGTCATCGCTGATTCGCGTGAGGGTCGCGAAGTCGTCGCCGAAGATCAGGATCCCGACGTCGGAACGGACACCCGATTCCATTTCGTTGAGCCGCATCTCGATCGGTTGTGTGAAGAGGATGTTGACGCCCGGCAGGGTGGAGACGGTTTCCTGCATGGCGGCGACCAGCTCGTCTTGGGTGGTGGCGCGGGTCCACTCCTCGCGAGGGGTCAGGGAGATGAAAATGTCAGTCAGCTCGGTGCCCATTGGGTCGGTGGCGATTTCGGCGGAGCCGATGCGGCTCCAGACATGTCGGATCTCGGCGGGGAATTTCTCCTTGAGGAGGCGCTCAACCCGGCTGTTATAGTCGGCGGAGGTTTCGAGCGAGGTCCCGGCGAGCCGGATCGTGTTGGCGACGATGGCGCCCTCACCGAGACGCGGAATGAATTCGCCGCCGAGACGGGTGCCGAGGAATGCGGTGACGACGAGCATGGCGAGCACCACGGTAAGCGCGACCCAGCGGAGTTTCATCACGCCGCCGAGAATTTTTGAGTAACCACTCGTCAGGGCGCGAGCGAACCAGCCTTCCTCGGCCTTGAATTTCCGGGGCAGGAACAGATGCCCGAGGACCGGCGAGATCACCAGCGCGATGACGATCGCGCCGAGCAGGGCGAGGATGAAGGTCATCGCCATGGGCCGGAACATTTTCCCCTCCGTGCCTTCGAGGGTGAGGATGGGCAGGAAGACGACGGTGATGATACCCATGCCGAAGAGAATGGGACGGGCCACCTCGCGGCTTGACGCGATGATGCAATCGAAGCGCTCAGCCAGAGTGAGCTGGCGGCCAGCCGCGCGAGTGCGCTCGGCAAGTCCGCGCAGATTGGCCTCGGTCATGACGACCGAGCCATCGACGATGAGGCCGAAATCGATCGCGCCAAGACTGAGCAGGCTCGCTGTGATGGCAAAGTAGTTCATGCCAAGCAGCGCAAAGAGCATGGCCAGCGGAATGCAGATAGCGACCAGCAGGCCGGCGCGGACGTTGCCCAGCAGCACGAGGAGGATGAGGGTTACCATCACGGCGCCGCCGATGAGGTTATGGGAGACGGTGTCCAGCACCGAGGCGGTGAGTTCCGTGCGGTCATAAACCACTTCGAGATGGACGCCATCGGGAAGCGAAGGGCGAATCTCATCCAGGCGCTCCTTGAGGGCGCTGGTGACTTCCTGCGCGTTCTCGCCCATGAGCATGAAGGCAAGCCCGAGGACGACCTCGCCTTGGCCGTTGGCGGTGACCGCGCCGCGGCGGATTTCGTGGCCGATGCGCACCTCCGCGATGTCCGCGACACGGATGGGTGATCCTTCGCTTGAGGCCACCTCGATATGCTCGATTTCCTTGATCGAAGTCACCCGTCCGATGCCATGGATGAGCAGGTCGCGGCCGCTGATGGTGACTTTGCCGCCACCGACGTTGCGGTTGTTGTCGCGCAGCGCCCGCATGACGTCTTCGAGGGAAAGGTCGAACTTCAAGAGCGAGTCGGGATCGACCACGACGTGATATTGTTTTTCGTAGCCGCCCCAGGAGTTGACCTCGGCGACGCCGGAGACTTTCCGTAGCTCGGGTTTGACAATCCAGTCGTGGATGGTGCGCAACTCTTCGAGCGTTCGGCTGCCGTCTTTGCTGCTCAGAACATAGTGAAAAATCTCGCCGAGGCCAGTGGAGATGGGGCCCATTTCCGGCACGCCAACATCCTCCGGCAGCTCGACCGAAAGCAGCCGCTCGGAGACATATTGCCGGGCGGTTTCGATGCTGGTGCCGTCTTTGAAAGTGGCGACCACTTGGGAGAGGCCGAACTTCGAGACCGAGCGCACGCTTGTGAGTCCTGGCAGGCCGGAAATTTCGAGCTCCACGGCGAGGGTGATCTGTTGCTCGATTTCCTCCGCGTTGAGAGAGGGCGCCACGGTATTGATCTGGACCTGGATCGGGGTGGTGTCCGGAAATGCATCTACCGGCACCCGCGACCCCGCCCAGATGCCGGTGCCGATCAACAGCGCGGTGAACAGCACGACCAGCAGGCGGTTGGTGAGGCAGAAACGAAAGAGATGGGCAAACATGGGTGCTGGAAATAGGATTGATGTAAAAATAGGCCGAGCGGCAGTGGCGGTGGGCGCGGAACTCAATCATCGACGCATCCCGCGCCGAGCAGCGACTTGAGGAATTCAGAGCGCAGGATATAACTGCCGCCGGTGACCACCTGATCGTCGGTGTTGAGTCCCCGGCGAATCGCGGTGAGTCCATCGGAGGCACGTCCGCCGAATTCCACCCGTGTCGCGGCGAAGAGAGCTGGTTCCTTGCGGACGAACACGAACGGGACGCCGTCGATCTCTTGGATCGAGCTGGTCGGCACCGTCAGTGAGGGCGAATCCGCAGTGAGCATGATGCTGGCCTCGCCGTAGAGTCCTTTGCGCAGCGCGGGGGGGGGATCGGTCACCAAGGCGCGGGCGCGGATGCGACGGGTCTTTTCGTCGATGGCGCTGGAAATCCAGATCAGTTCCGCGTCGATGACGGTTCCGGGCAGGTCGGCGAAGCTAGCGCGCACCGGCATGCCTACTTTCAGCGGGGCGGCGGCGCGGGCGGGAATGGAGAGTTCGAGCCACATTGAGGAGAGATCGGCGAGCTTGAAGATCACGTCGCCGGGCGCGACGCGTTCGCCGGGCGCGACTTCACGCTCGACGATGGTGCCGGCGAAGGGTGCCTTGAGAGTCAGCATGACGGTGGGAAGGCCTTGCTCTGCAAGCACGGTGATTTCCTGCTCGGAAAGGTCGAGGTTGAGGAGGCGTTGGTGGGCGGCGGCGAAGTCCACCTCGGCGACTTCGGCGGCGGCCTCGGCGGTTTCGAGATCAGAGGCGGCTGAGATTTGTTTGGCGGCGAGCTGGCGTTCGCGCCCGACCCGCAGGCGGGCGAGTTTGCGCTCCGCAGCGGCGGAGAGAAATCGGCTCTTGGCTTCGGCGAACTGGGGCGAATGAACCTGGCCGAGGATTTCCCCGGCGGCGACCCTCTGGCCGGGCACCGCCGAGATCTCATGGACAATGCCCTCGACCAGGGGCGTGATTTTCGCGACCCTGTTCTGGTTGTAATCAACCGTGGCGTAAGCCTCGATGGCGGCGCTGGTGGTCGAGGCCGTGGGCCGGGAAACCTCGACGCCCACTTTCGCCATGGCCTCGGCGGAGGCGACGCGGATTGTGAGGCTCTGGCCGGGGGCAAGTCCCGCCGCGAGTTCGGGCTGGCAGACGGCGCATTCGGCTTCCGGTACGCCATGCTCCTTGCACATCAGCACCTCGGCGGGCTTGGTGTTTGACGAGGTTTTCGCGACGGAGGCCCCGGTCTTCTTCAGGTCGGGATGACACAGATAGCATTCGTCTTCGTAAACGCCGTGTTCGGTGCAATAGGGGCGACCTTTCTCCTTTAGCTCGGGATGGCAATCGAAGCAGCGGTTCTCGTAGCGGTGGTGTTCCTTGCACCAGAGGCGACCGGCTTCGCGCTTCGAGGTGTCGCAGATGAAGCAGCCTTCGCCGGTGGGGCAGGCCGAGATCTCGTGAACCTCGATACCGCCGCCCTCTGCGGCGGCGGGAGTTGATTTCGCCTCAGGGGTGCTGGCGGAGGGGCTTCCCTTATCCTCGCCGCAGCCGACGAGAAAGGCCGCGAGCAGGCCGAGGATGAACGTGTAGATGAGTTGCTTTGGTGTTTTCATGTCTTTAGTGGTTGATGGTTCGATGGTCGGTGGATTTCGTCACTTACGGACGGGTGAGAATTTCCAGGGTGCGGTGTGAGCGGAGGAGATCGGCGTGGGCGCGAGTGCGCCCGCGTTCGATGTTGAAGAGCGTTTCGCGGGCATCGAGCACCTCCAGCAGGGAGGCTTTTCCGGCGGTGTAGGCCTCGTTAGTGTCAGCCAGCGCTTTGCGCGCGGCGTCGAGCGTGCGCGTGTCGAATTCAGCAACCCGGGCGCGTGCCGCGCGGAGTTCGGCGTCGAGCTGTTCGAGGCGAGCACGCAGATCGCTTTCGGTTGTCCGCGATTCTTCGCGCGCACGCTTCACGCGTTCGGCAGCGGCTTGGATGTTGCCTTGATTGCGGTTAAAGATCGGCAGCGGTATGCTCAGCCCGGCCACGGCGGCGGTCTCGTCGGCATCGCGCATTTGTCGGGCTCCCACGCCGAATTCCACATCGGAAATGCGAAGGGCTTTTTCGAGTTCGTATGTGGCTTCGGCGAGGGCGATGCGAAGGCTGGCGGCACGCACAGACGGGTGGCGCGCAATGACCGCGTCACCGCTAGCCGGTGACTTGCCGCCTGGCGCAATCAGCTCTCCATGAGCGCTTATGTCGGATGATCCGCCGCCCCAGGTGAGGCTCAGATCCGACGCTGCCTTTTCCTCGGCGCTGCGTGCCTCGGACAGTTGCTCGCGGGCTGCGGAAACCGCGAGCATGGCGCGGTTGACATCGATGCGGTTGCCTTTTCCGACTTCGAGAAGCGTGTTGAGGGTGCTCAGGCTTTCCTCGGCGCGGGCGAGGTTGCGCTCGCCAAATTCGCGGATGGAGCGGGTTTCAAGCAGGGTGGTGAACGCGCGGTCTGCGGCGATGGCGACTTCGCGTTTGGTGGCCGCGACCTCTGCGAGTGCGGCCTCGGCTTTGAACGAGGCGACGCGGGCGCGCTTCGGTCGTTTGCCGGCGGTTTCGATTTTCTGGGTGAGCCCCGAAGTGATCTCAGCGCCATCGAATCCACGCGTGGCACCGTTGCCGCCGAAGTTTTCGATCTCCAGCGCGATCTCCGGATTGGGCGGTAGACCCGCTTGGACGATCTCGGCTTGTAGGGCGCGGAGTTCGGCCAGTTCGGAGCGCAGGGAAGGGCTGCGGGCAAGGGCATGGCGGACGGCTTCTTCGCGCGTCACCGGCCCTCGCGGTGATGGCGAAGCGGACAAGGAAGCGAGGGGTTCTTCCTGTCCAAGGGCGGCGGATCCATATCCAGACGAGGCGGACGGCCCGTCTCCGGCACAGGAAACGAGGACGACTGGCAGAATGAGAACTGTTAGATAATGGGAATGCATGGGAGTGCGGGTGTGAAATCAAGAGCTTGCCCAAAACGGGCGGGAAGACCGTCGCTCGACGGCCACCAGACGGGGGTGGTTCGGATGCCCTCACGGGTGCGCAAGGGCGCACGGAACGAAGGACAGCGGAACCAGTAAGGCAGCCGCTCTTAAACCAGCATGACCACGCCGGTCAGCATCGCACGCCTCAAGCCGGGCGCGGGATCGAGTCCGTCCATCGCGAGGCCGAACGCTCGCGTGAGCGCGGTGGCAGACAAGTCGGTTCCCGTGTTGAGCCACGACATGTCATCGTTGGAGACCGGGAAAATTGTCGGTTCTGAAACCTGAACCGACTGGGCGGGCAGCATCTCGGGTGCGACTTCATGCTCCTCGCAATCGTCCTCACCACAGGGGCACGGGCAGGAATCGTGACCGTCATCCTCCGCCAGGGCGGATACCAACGGAGCACAGATGAATGAATTGCCTCCGGCATCGTAGCACACGCTGTAGCTCCTGCCGCAGAGCAGCAGGAGCGCGAGCAGGATACGTTGGAAGAAAACGCTCAAAGCGGGGGTAGTGTCGTATCAAGTCTGTAGATGTCAAGCTCCGTTTTTTCTCCGTTTTTCTTCCAAGGAAACCTGAAGAGCTACAGAAAGATTTTCTTTTTACATGACAGCGTTCATGCAAACGCAGGTTCCTACCTGCCGCACGGGTTCCATTTTTCGTGGTGCTTGATGAAATCCAGCGCGGATTCTGGACTCATTGCCCGGGATAGTTCCCACTTGTGGTCTTCAACCTGCTGGAGCGACCTTTTAGGCTCAATGAATGAAAACCCCGAACCATGAAAGTCAAACTCGATTTCACGCAGACGTTGAACCTCGGATTCGGAAAGATGAAACCGAAACTTCCAGTGAGAAAGTCGCTCGCTGACAATTCTTCGTTCCATCATCACAGATTGAGAGGCCGGTATCGCAAAAAAGAAGAGCAGCACGGCGGCGAACGCTCCGAACACCTTCACGCGGTCCTTCACCGTCCATGGCTCGGGAACCGGCGTGTTCTTCCGCCTTCGTCGGGCAACTCCCCCGGAGGATTTCATGCGCTGATGCCTTCTACTCATCTTTGCTCGGGTAGGCCAGCAGGCGCAGGGCGTTCAGGAGGACGAAGAACTTCGCAAAGCTCATGTGGGTCGGGCTCGCGCGGCTGCCGCCGTTGACGGTGACGCTAAGGCTGGGGTGATTGTCCCGTGGCATGGTTCACGGATTTGAAAGCGGCAATTGCAACGCGGCTTCGAGCTGGCCGAGGGCTTCCTGCGCTTCGATGCGGGCTTGCAATAGGGATAGCCTGGCGGCGCTGGCTTCGATGCGGCGGCGCAGCAGGTCCGGTTGGCCGAGTTCTCCGGCGGCGACCATGGCCTCGGTCTTTTCGCTGGCACGGCTGCCGTCCATTGCGAGTCGGTCGGCGGTGGCAACCTTCGTTTGTGCGGCACGATACGCGGCGAGGGCCACTTCAATCTCGCCGAAGACGGCTGCCTGCTTCGCCTGGAATCTCGCGGCGGAAGCCGTTCGTTTCGCCTCCGCCTGCAGGATCTGGCCGCGGTTCTGGTTCAGGATCGGAAGTTCCAGACTGAGGCCAATCGACCACTTGTTTTCGTCCTGATCGAACTCATAACCGGGACTGAGGCGCACATCGGGATATTGTTTCGCCACTTCCAACCGCAACGCGTGATCGGCGGCCTTGTAGTCTGCCAGAGCGGCCAGCAAATCACTGCGATGAAGCAGCGCCGTCCGCCGTGCAGCAGTCCCGGGAACGGCCGGCAAGGAGCCGAACACCGAGAAATCCAGCGTGACCGCGCTCAAGGCGGCAACCGGCACGCCAACCGCCGACGCGAGCCGGGCCAGGCTCGTTGCCGCCTGCTTCTCGGCGTCGTGCAGCACGAGTTCGGCGCGATTCAGAGACAGCCGAAGCTGAGTCACCTCGAACGCGGGAGCCTCACCCATCTTCACCAGCGCGTCGAGGTTGGCCACGGCGTCCTGATGCAGGGCGATTTCCTCCTTCAGCAAGACCGCCATTTCATTCCCGCCATAGCGCTTCAACATCGCATCGCGCACGGTGGTCCGCGCCTCCCAAGCCGCTGCGGCGACTTTCAGTTGCGCGGCTTCCGCCTCGGCCCGCGCTTGATCGAGCCGGATCAGGCGTTTGCCCGCCGTTTCAATCGGCACATCGAACGAGGGCGTAATAATCCATGGGGAAATCCCCTTGGAACTGGTATTGTAGCCAGGGGAGAAGGATAGCACCGGATTCGGGCGCTGGCCGGCGGTGGTGATTCCCGCCACCGCCGCGTCCGCTTCCGCGCGTGCCACGGCGACATCCCCGTGGAAGAAGGCGGCGACCAGCGCGAGCTTGTCCACCGACCACGAATCGCCCGCGCGCTGGGTGGTTAGAAAACCGCGCAGGCCGGAATTGTCCAATGATCGTTCGGCAAAGGAGGCGCTGGTGGCCACCCCGGAAAGCGGCCGCGGATTGTATTGCACGCAGGCGACAGTCAAGAGGGCGATGGCAAGCGCCGGAATGGCGGCGAGGATTTGGGTGGCGTTCATTTTCATGGTTCTTTATTGGTCAAAGGCTTGGCGGTGGCGGGTTTGGGCAGGTTAATGCCGATGCGCCGCTGGTGATGGAGTGGTGAAGGTTGCGCGGGAAATGCCGGCAGGCAGAGTGCGTTGGTCGATGATTTTCAAGTTGAGATTGACAACACGCCGATTCGGAAATTTGTCAATTTCCGGGTCGCCCTAGCAGGCGCAGGGCGTTGGCGACGATGAGCAGGGTGGCACCGGTGTCGGCGAGGATGGCGAGCCAGAGCGAGGCGTGGCCGCTGAAGGTGAGCACCAGGAAGACCGCCTTCACGAGCAGGGCGAAGCCGATGTTGAAACGGATCATCCGCAAGGTGCGGCGACCGAGGCGGATGGCGTCGGCAAGCTTGCCGAGGTCGTCCTTCATCAAGGCGACGTCGGCGGTTTCGATGGCGGTGTCGCTGCCAATCGCGCCCATGGCGATGCCGACGGAGGCCACGGCCAGGGCGGGAGCGTCGTTGACGCCGTCGCCGATCATGCCAACCGCGCGATGGCGTTCGATCATTTCCTTGAGGTGGCGCACCTTGTCCTCGGGCATGAGGTCGCCGATGGCCTCGTCCAGGCCGGCCTCACGGGCGATGGCATCGACGGTGCGCTGGTTGTCGCCGCTGAGCATGACGATGCGAATGAGACCGGCGCGATGGAGGTCGTCGAGTGCTTCGCGGGCGTTTTCCCGCAGGGCATCGCCGATGGCGAGGACGCCGAGCACCTCGCCCTTCGTGCCGTCGCCGGGATACCGGCCAAGCACGGCCAGCGAGAGGCCGCGCTGCTCGATCTCCGCCAGCTTGGCCTCGATGGTTTCGCCGCAGAGACCGGAGCCGTGGACGAGTTTGTGGTTACCGATGAAATGGCGCCGACCAGAAACATTGGCCTCGGCGCCTTGCCCGGCGAGGGATTGATATTCGGTGGCCTCGGGGAGGCTAAGCCCGCGCTCCTCGGCGTGGGTGACCACGGCGCGGGCGATGGGGTGCTCGGAGTGGGCATCAATGGCGGCGGCGAGGGCGAGGATGGCGTCAGGATCGGTCTCGCCAAAGGGAATGATTTCGACCACCCGCGGGCGGCCTTCGGTGATGGTGCCGGTCTTGTCCACGGCCAGGGCTTCGAGTTTGCCGAGGGCTTCGAGGTAGGCACCGCCCTTGACAAGCACGCCCCGGCGGGCGAGCGCGGTGAGGCCGGAGACGATGGAAACCGGGGTGGCGATGACCAGCGCACAAGGGCAGGCGATCACCAGCAAGGCGAGCGCGCGGTAGATCCAATCTTCCCATCCTCCGCCGAGGAACAGCGGCGGCAGCACAGCGGAGAAGAGGGCGACGCCAAAAACCACCGGGGTGTAAACCGCCGCGAAACGATCAACGAAGCGCTGCATCGGGGCGCGGCTTCCTTCGGCCTCGCCGACCAGCTTGATGATGCGGGCCAGGGTGGAGTCCGAGGCGGGCTTGCGCACCGCAACCTCCAGCGAGCCTTCGCCATTGACGGTGCCCGCGAACACCGGATCGCCCGTTGCCTTTTCCACTGGGACGGATTCTCCGGTGATGGGTGCCTGATTGACCGCCGAGCGTCCGGAGAGCACCTCGCCGTCGAGCGGGATGCGCTGGCCGCTGCGGATGAGAATGGTCTCGCCCACGGTGATCTCGGCGGCGGGCACCTCGGTCGTCGAGCCGTCGGCCGCCCGGCGCAGCGCGGTTTCCGGGGCGAGCGACATGAGCGAGCGGATGGCATTGCGGGCGCGCTCGCCGCTGAGCGTTTCCAGCCATTCGGAGAGGGCGAAGAGAAAGACGACCGCCGCCGCCTCGGCCTGCTCGCCGATGAGCCATGCGCCGACGACCGCCACGGTCATCAGCACATTCATGTCGAGCTTGCCTTTCAGCAGGGCCTTCCAAGCCGCCGGGAAAACGAGCAAGCCACCGGCGAGGGTCGCCAGCGCGAAACAGGCCGCCTGCCACAGCACCGGCGTGTCCACCCACTTCAGCAGCAAGCCGAGGCCGGTGAGGAGTCCGGCTGCGGCGATCAGGGTCTTGCGGGGGAGTCCGCTGGATGAGTGGTCGTGTTCGCAGCCGCAGTGAGTTGATTTCTCTAATATTTTCATGGCTTCGATTGATTCTGCTCCCGGCGGCGTGGTTTGCGCTCGGACAGTCAGGAAAGAACCTCCGGGCCTTCGCTGCCATTTCGCACGCGCACGACCCGTTCGACATCGGAGACGAACACCAACCCGTCGCCGTGATAACTGGTTCTGGCACTTTTTGCGATGATCCTGATGATCTCGTCGGCCCGTTCATCCGGCACGACGATCTCAAGTTTCACCCGTTCCAGAAACTGGGCCGGAGGCTCGGGTTGCTCGGTGTGACCCAGGCCGCGCACATCGCTTAGCGTCAATCCGGGCGGGTCATCGAGAGTCTTCATGGCATCAATGACGTGTTCGACCATGTGCTTTCTGAGATATGCCTTGATTTCTTTCATGATGTTTGCTGTTCGGATTCGTGTTGGGTGAGTGGATGGGTGGTCAATTCTTGCGGGGACTCAGCTCCTTCTCGATGCTCGGGTTGCTGTATTTGGCGGCGATCCGGGTGCTGCCTGAAACCACCTCGACCGCGTACCCGTAATACTCCTGGCCCGAAGCAGGGACTTCTTTGGTTGAGGTTCGGGATCTTTTGCCACGGCCGCTGCGGGTGGAGACATTGTGTTCGCGGGTCCCGGTGACTGTGACCTCCGGGGAGGAGACCTCGACGCTGCCCCTGGCGGGCACGACGACCTTGCTTTCGCCCTGTTTGAGTATGATGAGTCCGTGGTCCTTCATGTTGTGGCCGAAGATCCACCATTTCACCTGCACATCCGGCACTGCGTCTTTGCCGAAGTTCGAGAGCGTGGTGGTCAGGATTCGGCTCTGGGTTTTGGTCTTGGACGACGAGCCCTTGATGTCCTTGAAGTCCGCTTTGTTGCTGATCTTCACATCAACACCTACATGGGGAGCGGCTCCATCCGCAGCAAGTGGAAGTCCGAAGGCAAGCGTTAGAATGGTAAGAGGGATCAATAGGTTCATCGAATTGCAATTTGGTGGTTGAAGGGATGGCCCCCTTCCCGCGATGCACCGCGGGAAGGGGGCGCAGTTTTCGTCAACAGTGAATCAATGGTTGTGACCCTCGTGCCCCTTCTCGTTCTCGCCGTGAGACTCACAAGTGCAGGCGTATTCGGCGAGCTTGCAACCAGGGCAGTTTGCCAGGTTGAGAGCCACCCGCTTGGTGACGGACTTTGCATCCGGCGCAGTCTTGATTTGCAGAATGAGCGGGATGGATTCACCGGCGGGAAGGGCTTGTTCGGACACCAGCGCACCATCCGCCTTGACGAAGGTGAACTTGGTGGGTTTGGCCCGATCCCCGCCAGTGGCGGTGGCGGACTGGTCCTTGAGGGCGGCAGGCTTGTTGTCGTCGCCAAGGAAGGTGATCTTGAGTTTCCGTTCCGGGGTGACCAGCAGTTCGCAGTGGGGTTCCACGGCGGTGATGACGAGTCCTCCGTTAGGGCCAGCCACTTTTTTGGCATGGTCATGGCCGTCGGCGGCGATTGCAGTTGGGATCAAAGCCAGGGTGGCTCCGGCAAGCAGGCTGTTTAGCAGTTGTTTCATGTTATGTTCTCTTTCGTTTGTTTGTTTGTTGTGTTGTTTGTTTGGTTCCAATCAGAGATTTGCGGGGCTGTCGAGAGTCTGGAGCGCGGCGCGGCGGCCGAACAACCTGAACAGGGCGGGAGTGATGGCGAAGCCGACCAGGGTGGAAGTGACCAACCCGCCGACGATACAGACCGCCACCGGGTGGAGGATTTCCTTGCCCGGTTCGCCAGCGGCGAGCATGAGCGGCACCAAAGCGATGCCCGCAGCCAGCGCGGTCATGCTGACTGGAACAAGGCGTTCGAGGGTGCCTCGCTCGATCATGGCGCGGGTGAAACCCTCGCCCTCGTGGCGGATGAGATGCAGGTAGTGGGAGAGCATCATAATGCCGTTGCGGGCAGCCACGCCACCGACCGCGATAAAGCCGACAAGGGTGGCGATGGAGATATTGCCGATCAGCAACCAGGTGAGCACCAAGCTGCCCATCAATGCCAGCGGCAGGTTCACCAGCACTTGTAGCGCGAGCGACATGCTCTTGAAAAAACGCCACAGGAGTATGGTGATCACACCCACGACTCCTGCGAAAAGCAGCCCAATCCGCCTGGCTGCCGCCTGCTCAGCTTGGAAGTCTCCTTCGTAGCTGATGAACACACCCGTCGGCAACGTGATCTTCTCGGTCACCTGCCGCTGCAGTTTGGCAACCAGTTCACCCGCATCGGAGCGCGTGGGCTTGATCGAAACAATGAATCGCCGCTGGGTGTTCTCGCGGGAAATGGCGTTGGGACCTTGCGCTTCGCGAATGTCCGCTACCAATCCAAGTGGAATCCGCTGGCCACCCAGCGTTTCAATCGGCAGTTCCTTGAAGCGCGCCGGGTTCTCGCGCCACGCTTCGGGTAGCCGGATGGCGAGATCGATGGTGCGCTGGCCGTCCCGGAGTTGGGCAATTGTCTCGCCACCCAACAGACTGGAGAGGGCATCATTGATAGCTCCCGGGGTCACTCCATGGGCCAGCGCCCGCTCACGATTCACCTCGATACGGAGTTGCGGAATGGGGGCTTGCTGATCGAGTTTGGCGTCTTCGAGCCCCGGAATCTGCCGGGCAAGCTCCTGAATCCGGGTCCCAATTTCACGGGCTTTCTCAAGGTCGGGACCAAAGATCTTGATGGCAACGGGTGCGGATACCCCGCTGAGCATGTGGCTGATGCGGTGCGATAGTGGTCCCGCTGCCGCGCTGAATGAACCGGGAACCTGCCGGACGCGGGCGCGGATGTCAGCGAGGATCTCCTCACGGCTGCGACCATTTGAGGATTCTTTGAAATCCACATCGAATTCCGCGTTGGAGATGGGCACAACATGGTCACTACGCTCGGCGCGGCCGATTCGTCTTCCAATGTGGTTGACTTCCGGCACCTGCCGCAGTTTGGTTTCGATGGCGGCGGCCAATTGTTCCATCTCACCCATGGCGGTGCCGGGTGCCGCTCCAGTGGTAATGATGACGGTTTCCTCGTGGAACGCCGGCAGGAAGTCCCTGCCCATCAGCGGATAGAGCGAGCACGCGGCGATCAACATGCAGGCTACTCCACCCAGCACGAGCAAGGGATGGTCGAGGCTCAGCCGGAGCAGGGTGTTTTTCAGCAGCCATTTCAACATGCGAACCAAGCGTCCCTCGGTGTGGTTTTTCGCCGCCGGGTTGGCCGCGTTTGCTTTGGCCGGATCCCGCAGGACCAGGGAACAAAGCACCGGAATAACCGTGAGCGAAACCAAGAACGATGCGACCATGCTGATGATGGTGGCAATTGCGATGGGTCCGAACAGCCTGCCCTCCACTCCAGCCAGGCCCAACAGCGGAAGGAAAACGAGGATAATCAGGACGGTCGCATAGAAAATCGAATTGCGCACCTCACCGGATGCCTCGGCGATGACCTGAAGCTTGGTTTTTGGATTCGGCCGGAGTGCGTTTTCGCGCAAGCGCCGGTGGACATTCTCGACATCCACGATGGCATCATCCACCACCATGCCGATAGCAACGGCCAACCCTCCGAGGGTCATGCTGTTGACGCTGAGTCCGAACCATTTGAAAGTGATCAGGGTGATCGCGAAGCTCAGCGGCATGGCCATCAGCGTGACAAAGGTGGTGCGGAAATTCAATAGGAAGAGGAACAGCACAATGGTGACCATGATCGCTCCGTCACGGATCGCCTCCGACAGGTTGCTGATGCCATGGTCGATGAAATCCCGTTGCCGGAACAGCACGGTGGCCTGGACTCCGGATGGCAGGGTCGGATTCAGTTCGGCGATGGCCGCCTCGATTTTTTCGGTTAGGGCGATCGTATCGAATCCGGGAGCCTTGGTGACGCTCATGATCACTCCCGGCGTGCCGTCGATGGCGGCATTGCCACGCACCGGTTCAACATCCCAGGCCACGGTGGCGACATCGCCGATGGCCACCGGCCTGTCCTTGGTGGTTTTGATGACGGTTCGGGCGAGTTCCTCCAGATCGGTGGTCATGGCAAGGTTGCGGACCATGATTTCCTGTGCCCCTGAGCCGATGAAACCGCCGGTGGTGTTGCTGGCGGCCTGAGAGGCTGCGGTTTTGAGTTCTTCCAAAGTGACGTTGTGCGCCTGCATCCGCCACGGGTCAGGTTGGATCTGGGCCTGCTTGACTCCGCCGCCCATATTGAGCACCTCGGCGATGCCGGAAATGGATTGCAGGCGACGGCGGACGGTCCAATCGGCAATCGAGCGAACCTCCATCGGCGGGGTTTTGCCATCGCTGCTGCGGATGCCGATCAGTAAGATTTCTCCCATCAGTGAAGCGACCGGGGTCAGGTAGGGCTGGGTGCCCGGTGGCAGCGATTCACGGGCGACTTGCAAGCGCTCCTGCACGAACTGCCGTGCCCGGAAAATATCCGTGCCCCAATCAAACTCGGCGAACACCAGGGAAAGCGCGATGTCGGAGGTGGAGCGCAGTCGGTTCAGGCCGGCGATGCCCATGAGCGAGCTTTCGATCGGCTGCGTGATTTGCGCCTCGACCTCTTCGGGTGACAGGCCCGGTGCCTCGATTAGGATGGTGACGGTAGGTTTGGTTAGATCGGGCAGCACTTCCACAGGCAAGCCGCTCCCGGTCCGGAAACCGGCGAGCAACAGGAAGATGGCTGCACAGACAATGAGCGCGCGATTGGCCAGAGACCAACGGATCAGAGAGTTGAGCATGGAGTCAGGAAGGTTCGGTGGTGGTGGATTCCGGGCGGCGCTTGATGAAGGACATCACGACGAGCAGCAGGGCCAAAACGGCGGTGGTCGCCATGAAAACGCGTTCGCGCCAGGGAGGAGCGCCGGAAGAATGCCCCTCATCCGAGTGCTTTTCCGCCTTCTGGGCAGCCTCCTGTGCGGCACTTGGTTCGGAGCCGTCCTCGTTATGCTTGTGCCCGTGCGCAGCCTCCAGGGCCTCCCGGGCGGAAACCGCCCCACCACCGGCGAAACCCAGCGGATATGAACCTGTCGTAACGACTTCTTCGCCGGGGAATATCCCATTGAGGATTTCCACGCGGTCGCCGCTGATTTGGCCCGCACGCACGGGAGTGCGATGGAACAAATTGGGGCTATTGAAATCGGTGACAAAGACATGCCGGTTTGCCGGACCACCTTGTAGAGCTGCGCGTGGGACGCTCAACACTCCCGCACGACTGCTCAGCACGATATTGAACTCGACCCGCATTCCGGGGCGCAGCCGCAACTCTGGATTGTCCACCCGGAAGACTGCGTCGATGGTGCCCCCGGTGGGGTCCGCAGTGGTGCCAAAACGCAACATTTCCCCCTTGATCGTCTCGGACCCGAGCGCAGGCACGATGAGATGTGCGTGGGAACCTGCCTTGAGCTGGCCCGCATGATGCTGCGGCACCCGTGCGATGGCCCACACTTCGCCCAGATCCGAGATGTCCAGCAGTTCCTTGTCGGGTTCCACCGGTTCGCCAAGACGAACGTGCGACTGAACGACAAGGCCGCCCATGGGTGCCTTGAGTTGGACTGACGGCGGCGGATAACCGGGCTGACGGCTCTCCACGGTAAGGAGCGGCTGGCCTGCGGTGACAGTGTCGCCTTCCTGGACCGTGATCGCAGTAATCCGGCCGGGAATGCGGCTGCTCAAAACCGAATGGCGGTTAGGAATCTCGACGATCTCGCCCAAAGCGAACGCGGTCTCCTCGAAATCTGACTCGGTAGCCTCCTCGGTTTCGATGCCGAGGGTTTTTATAGCGGCATCGTCAAGCCGGATGATGGTGGTGGAAGCTGAAGGCTCTTCGGCGCGAACGGCGGCGAGTAGAACGGATAGGATGATGGTTTGAAGTTTCATGTGAGGAATCAGGGTTTGCCGATGGCGGCTTGGTGACGGGCGGATGCGAGATGGAATTCCCGGAGTGCGTCGATGCGGGTGTGTTCGATGGGTAATTGGAGTTCCGGATTGGCAAGCCGTCCGGCTTGCCGAACCCGGCCCAAGGCTGCCTGGATGCTGACACGCGCGGCGGCAAGATCCGGATTCTGTCGGTGGATCCGATTTGCCAGCAGGTCGAGTGTCAGAACCAGCGAAGATTCGGCCCGAATGCCATGGGCGAGGAGAGAGGTGAAAATGAGAAGATATTTGGAAATCGACATAGATAGGGTGGTGACTATTTGAGGTGAATGCAATTCGAGAGCACGAATCGCGGGAGGCTGCTCCAAACCGTTGGAGCCAGCATGATGAACCCGTGCCAACTGGGCACGAGGGTGCGTCAACGGACGCTCAAATAATCGGTGGAATGTCCTTTTCCAAATACGGACCCTCCGGGACCTCGTCCTCTTCGTGGCGCAGCCGCAAGTCGGACGAGCGAAGCAGATTCATCCCGATCAAGTCGAACTCCGCCGCAACGAAGGGGGTGGAATGACCGCAGATGCCGTGATGATTGTGATGGTCTGCCGGGCATTGCCCGTCATGGTCCGGATCACCCGGGGGACACTCATTGTGCTCCACATGGCATTTTCCAGCAGCATGAACTTTCGCCGCAATTTCACAAGGATCCTGTGCAAAGCTCCGCGCATACAGCCCTAGGAGTAGGCTGAACACGAGGAACCATTTGACAAGGGCGTGACGCATTAGTGGCGCGGCTTCTTTCGACCCTAGAACTGCGGTTGTCAACCAGAAACCTTAAAAAAGTGAAAATGACCTTGATCCGATTCGGCGATGTGGCAGATGTGTGACGGATGGATGGATTCCTGAGAACCGCCCCGATGAACCCGCCGGGATCGGTCTCCGAGTCCGGGCCGGGCGGTGGATCGTCGGGGTGCAACTCCGGCCCAATTCCACGACAGAATGACACCCCGATTTCTGACGGATTTCTGACAAATCACCGTTCAACCACGCAAAACCATGCATCAGCAACAGAATCCAGAGACGCACGAAAGCCCGCAGATACGCAGAAAGACGCAGGAACGGTCACAAGATGACCAGTTGGCGGAGCGGGTGGCGGCTCCGTAGTCATTGCGTCATTCTGCGTCTTCATGGGCATTCTTGCTGCTGTGGCTTTTCCGGGGTGACGCAAGTTATCGCGACTTGCCCCTGCGTTTTGTGTGGAATCCGTGTGGAATCCTCCCTTATCTGTCACATCCCCGCCGCCGATCAAGGTCGTTTTTCAGGGGCTGCTCTAAAAGTAGGTCTTGGATTGCCGGGAGGAAGCGTAGTCAGTGTGAAAGAGCGGCGCGCCGAATTTCGGAGGGTCGAGCCGAAAAAGGGAGCGTTCAAAGTCGAGAAGCTGTTCCGATTTCATTTTTCTTCGTAGGTTGGCACGGCCATCGCTATTGGTTTGGCGCGAGGGTTCATTTCCCTGCCGGCTTGAGAGTTCCATACCGATCCATAGGCTGCAACTCGCTCACACCTCAGTGGTATCCAACGTCGGCTTCGATAAATTTCAGATCCTGAAATGCCGTAAATTCGTGAAGTTTAGCATCCCACTTATCAAACCTCACAATAATAACCACCGAGCCTGAATGCTCCCTTTGGCTGACTAATTTCACAAAGTTTGCCTTCATCATGACTCCACCGCCAATGTCTTTCTTGGCGGGTCCACCGGCCAATGAGAGGCACTGCCTGATTGTAGCGTTTGGATCAATATTGTAGTGTCCAGGAGTGACAACCCAGCCTCCCACTGGAATATTGCGACCTTGAACCTCATTCTTTGCACGCTGTTCATTTCTACAAGTCGGAAGAATCGAAGCAGACAGTGACCAGATCACACAAAGCGCCATTCGAGAATTCATTTGCATTCGACATCAATGGACTTTCCGCATACCCAACGCGGACTATTTTGGGCTTCCTGAAGTTGGCTATCTGCAACCTCACGGGCAATCTTTTGATATTCCTCGGGCGTCGATCCATTTGGGAAACGCAACTTCATTAGAACCCATATTTTCTCATTAACTTTCACTGGATCCGAAAGGGCAGTGGCGTGACTAGTAACCGTGTCATCTCCGCACTCAACACGTATTGAAATCCGCCTGCAACAACAGGGCTTCTTACGTAACTCCCCACATGCGGATCCAGCACTTTGACGCACAAAATCAAGAACTTTCATGTCGTCGTCGAAAGATACCACAGTTGTTTCCCATTCTTCGTCGGTCTGCGGTGGCCTGATTCCTAATTTATTATATTTATCCCGGATCTTCTGACGGATTTCCTCCTCGACTATAGGTGTGTTTGGAAGCTCTTCGAATAGATCCGAGTTTCTTAGGAAGTCCAGAAGGCCCGGAATAATATTATGTTTCGGAATCAAAGTGTTGTTATACTTTGAAAAGCAAGAAAATACTCCGAATTTGTTGCACTTACCCCCAAATCCGCTGGCCTTTTGTTTTACAATCCACGCTGCGGCTTGGTCCCCGTGACCCAAGAAAAAATTCCAATAGCATGTTCCGTTGTCACTGGATGAGGCAGTTAGTCCGATGCCGTCCACGTGAGTAACTGCTAAGCCAAGATTATCGCTTTTGTAAGAGCTTCCATTTCCCACGAATCCGTACAGATTCACCCCGCCCCTTTCCCCAATCGGATCCCTTGAGATCCACCGTCCGAGGCCGGGGTGGTAGTAGCGATACCCGTAGTAAGCCACATGCGCTCCTGGAGACGACTTATCGTCTTGTTGCAAGGCGTTGGATGCCAATGGGTTAGGTGGATTCCATGGGGACGGCGGCGGGGGGCGCTTCGGAGGGGCGGGCGGACCTGCTTCCGGGGGATTATCTTCGCCACCGGGTGGTTCGGGGACCATCCGTGGGGCGGGAATCGGATTGGCAAGCGACGTTGGCATGTCTGATGCGACGGGTAGCACCCCAGCCTCGGGTCCGCAAGCGAAATCGTCCGGGACTTCGGAATCCAGCGTGGGTTCGGGGTCCTCCGGGGCAGGATCCAGCACCACCGCTTCCCTGAACCCGTGCTCGTGGTCATTTGGCAAAAGCCCGTGCGGGTGCGTGCGCGCGTGTACGCCCGCTAGCGCGACTATATTGACATGGGTGTAGATCTGGGTCGTTTCGAGCCGCGCGTGACCCAGCATTTCCTGCACGTAGCGGATGTCCGCGCCGCCCAGATGCATGTCCGTGGCGCACGAATGGCGGAAAAGATGGCACGCGCCGGGTTTGGTGATGCCGACCCTTTTCATCTGTCCGGCGACCCAATTCCCGAGATAGGCCGGTGTGATGCGGGTGCCATATCCGCTAAGGAACAGGGCGGTTTCATTCGGCTGGTGGTCGAAAAGCGGCCTGGCTTCGGCGAGATAGCGGTCGAGCCAGAAGGCGGCTCGGCCGCCCACGGGCAACAAGCGGCTCTTGTCACCCTTGCCATGGCGGATCAGTAGCGTCCGGGAGTCCGGATCGTAGTCACCGGGGTCGAGTTCGGTCATTTCGGTGCGCCGGATGCCGGTGGCGTAGAACAGTTCGAGAATGGCGCGGTCGCGCAGTCCCATGGGGTCGGCGGGGTTGGGCAGAGAGAACAAGCGGTCAATTTCTTCCGGGCTGAGGGCTTTGGGCAGGCGGCGCGCTTGTTTGCGGGGGAGGTCCAGATCGGCGGCGGGATTCGCCGGGATGGTGCCGGTGCGACAGAGCCAGGCGAAAAGGCGGCGGACGCAGCCAAGCCGTCCGAGTTGGGTATTTACCCCCAGCGGTTCTTTGGTGCGTGGAGACCGATAGTGGTGGAGGTGGATCTGGAACTCCTCGACTGTGGCGCGGGTGAAGGCTGCCGCCGAGGTCAGCCCCTGGCCATCTGACCATTCCAGAAACCCTCTCAGCGCCCAGTGGTGGGCTTCGACGGACCCCTTGGAATAAGCGCGGGCGCTCAAATTTTCGAGAAATGCCGCAACTCCGGCGGCGAGGCTCTCGGGGCGTGGCGGGGTGGAGACGGCGGGCGGCAGCCCGCCCTTCCGGCGACCGCGCATGCCCGTGATGTTGATGATTCCTGGTTTGCCTGGCATGGTGGGACAATATTCTCGGATTCCAGAAGTGTCACGGAAATGATCGAGATCAGCCGGTTGCGGACAACTCGGGGAATCAGCCATCATCTCAGGTCTGGCTGACTGGCGCAACTTCATTCCATCGGCGCACCGGGCGGAGCAGGTGGCTGCACAAGCCGAACCATGGTTCCGGGAAGACATGGGCGGTGACGTTGTCTGCCAACCCCTCGGTCATCATTGCATATAGGGTGGCCTGATCATTGAAGACATAGCCCTCAGACTGATAGCGCAAGGCGTGTGTCAGATAGTGCGCGCACCATTTATCCATGGCCTCCGTCTCGCCATAGAAGAAGCCTCCGGCGTGACAATATTCGCCATCCCCGCCGTTGTTGGATTGAATCTCGCGAAGTGATCTCGGCAAGCAGGGGCGAACCTTCGAGTAATGGACTCCCGGTCCCAATTCCGGCCTGTTGAGAAGCTGATAGCAACAATCCTCCCGCAGGCCAAGCACGTCGAAGATCTTGCCGCAGTCCATCCAGCAGCAATGGGTGGTGTCAATCCAACCGCTGGTGAGCGCATGGCGGATCAGTTCATACTTGGCATGTTGCACGCAAGAATATTCGGCTATTGTGGTGTTCGGGTGCGCGGTAGGAAAGGAGGCGTTGCGGATTAACTCCTCCACGCGTGTGATTTGACTGAATGCCCGGAGGCTGTGCCGGCCAACCAACTCCACTCGGGTCGGATGCCGTGTGCCGCTGCGGATTCGCCGCATCAGTTGCGAGTCGTCCTCCGATCCAGCGAAGAATACGAGCGGGTTTTCCATCCTTGCGAAATTGACCAGCCACTTGCGATAGGTGGCTCCGGTGCGGATTCCTTCGGCCCCCTTTTGAAACGCTCCGATATCGAAGAATGCGGAAACGATGGTCGGAATGCGCTCCCTCCGTTTCACAATCCGCAATTCGGCAGCCGGATTGCCCGGCACATTTCTGACCCAAGGCGGTGATCCGGCGACCCGCGAGACGAGGCTGGTGGTTCTAGCCTTGTTCACGAGGGTGAGTTCGATGCAGTTGGTCAACACGTGCCCCCGCCTGGTGCCGGACGGCTCGCAATTGTTAGGGCAGGCGTGAAGGAGTGCGAAATTGTTAGCGATGGCGGCCAGAACCCTGGCGGATTGCGCCGGATCGGCCGGGCGGAGCATGTCATGGATCTCCAGCACCAGGGTGTGAATTCCGTCGAACCTGAGGTGTTCCAAACCGCAATTCCACTCGCCGCCCTCGCAGTCAATCTTGAGCAGTGCCGTGTCAGAGGCGGAGATCCTGCCCTCCAGCAGTTCGGGGAGCGGCTTGCACGCCCCTCCATATCCGACGCCCGTGCGACGAAACGTGGAATTTGGGAGCACATCGGGCAGGACCGCCACCGTGTGATCAAACAGCTCGAATACCGCCTCCGGATGCGACCTGGCGTAGTCGGTCTCGAAACCGATGTCATCCCCGACCCCAATGGTGAAAATCTTGTTGAAATCAATGCCGGCCGGCACATGATAGCCGCCGTCGGAGTCGGGTCCGTAACGGACGAGTTCGGCGGCCAGTTCGTTTTCAACCAGATGCGCAAGCAAGTCAATGGGGTTGGTTCTGTCAATCTCAGGGGGAACCATGTCGTGCAACACCTCCGGGTTGCCCCGCACGGTGCCATGCTGTCCGACCGAGCGCAGGTAGTGCAGATCGACTCCGTTGCCAGCCGTTCCCACCAGTTCTCCTCCGGGCGTGAGCCTCACCCGGTGCTCGCCAAACCGGATCGTGCCGTCAAGCCCGACGGTCCAACGCGCCCCGTAACAAACCCGTCCATCCTCGAAAAAGGTCTTCTTGCAGGAGTAAACGCCGTTGTTGTACTGGTCCCATGTTCCGGCCAGCAGCTTGGCGATTTGCCTGTCTGGAAGGCCAACCTCGGATTCGGAAGTAGTCAGCGGTCGGTAGAACAGCGTGTCGTAATAGTCCGAGCCTTTCAGGTAGTTCGTGCCCTTCCTGACGACCGCGAACCCAAGCGACCTGAGTCGCTGTTCGATTGCAGCGTTGAAGTGACCTAATGAACTGTCAATGAAATCGTGGAACTCCACGCTGATTTGGCGGAATCTGCCCAAATCCTCGGCACGGGCGTTGAGCAGCAATTCATATTCGGAACCCTCGATGTCAACCTTGAGAATGTCTATCTCTCCCGCGTGGTCCATCAGACCGAGGATGTCCTGAAGCGAGATGGTCTCCACCTTGTGGCGCTGCGGACTTCTGAAATTGTTGAACACCAGCGACCCGTTGTAAGGAGAATCCGTGTCTTCCGTGAACGGGACTTGGATCCCGCTTCGACCGGCCACCGCCTTGTTGAGCAGCAACCGGTTCGGGCCCGGCCGCATCCGTTCGAAATTCGAAACTGCGGCCTCGACCAAAACCGCCGCCCCAATGGGGAACAAGCGGCTGAGTTCATCCGTGAATTCGCCAGTGCAGGCCCCAAGGTCCACTACGCTCAGGGGACCGTTCCGGAGTAATTCCGCGTTGAGGGTGTGCTCCTTGACCGACACCGTGTCGGCCAATCCGTCGGAACAGGGTTTCCAGTGGGGCAGCGAACACCCGAGAGCAGGCTGATAGCCTCCTCCGGGAACCGGCCAGGTTCTTGGATAGACAGTGGCGCAATCGGCCAGCCACGCCCCCCACCAGCCGAAGGTGCTGTTAGCAATCACCATGCCGCGCATGGACTTCATTTCCCGCAGTGTGTCCCGTTCTCCCCCGGAATAGACTCTGGCGGGGAGGATTTTACCAAGCTCAGCGATGAGATGGTCCGCGCACCAGGCCGGATCGTCGGAGAACACCACAATCTCCCGGTAATCACCCGGATGGTTGGCCATAATCTGGAGCACCCCGGTTGCATAATAGGAGACAGGCAGATTCATGAAGTGACCGGATCTCAGATAGTCGCCGCGCCGCACATGCACGCCGATCGCATCCTGCTTGGCGACCGGTCCAAGGATGGCCTGGAGATGCGTCCTGATCCCCTCAAAATGACCGTAGGATTGAAACATCCCACGCAACTCCACCCCAGCCATCAGGGGATTGTTGAGGCACCTGTCTGCCGCATCATCGTCCACTTCGCCCAATAGAGCGGCCGGTCCCATCGGCTCATGATGCGCCAATTCCTCCGGCACACCCTGCATTCCGGCAAGAAGACGGAGGTTGCCCCGCAGCAAGCAGCCGAATTTCAGTTGCAAGTGGAGTCCGTAGGCATATTGAAAGAGCTGGTTGCCCGTGCGGCCAACGGCGTGGACGAATATGGTCTTGTCCGCCAGTCTGGAACCGGTGGGATGCGCCGTTGCGGGAACCGGGCTAATCTTGTAATAGATCCCACCTGACGGAAAGAACGTCTCCGTCCCCCAGTCGAACCAGTCGAAATGCAAACCGCCGCCCGCGACTTCAGTCCATCGCCCGCGGCATGGCGTCGAGCACCGGGCAAGATGACCTGACGGATACAACCTGATCCGGTCGTGCCAGCACGGATGGACTGCTTCGATCTCGTCGGGCCGCTCATGCAGTATGGCATGCGCCGCCCGAAGGTGCTCTGGCTGGCACCAATGGGAGGTGACAATGCCGTTCTCCGGCAGGGGACCGCGCGAACGGTCCCAGCAAAGATTGGTAGTCCCCACGGCACGGGCACCGTGGCTGATGGCAGCCTCACCCACAATCACGTCTTCCGCGCCGGTATCAGGCAAACCATGAGAATCAGCAAGTATTCGCACCATGCGCCTGGATAGCAGGTATCCGGCACCGCCGCTTGGTGATCCCCGGCTCTCTATCATTTCGTTGCCGATCAACTCATGGTCTCCGTCAATCAGCGTGTGGAGCCGGTCTAGCGCGACATAGGTGTCATCGTCACATTTGAATAACCATTCGAAGTCGCTCAGTGCCAGGGCGGCGGCAAAGAAAGCGCGGACTTTCATCGGCAGGTGATCGTAATCATCTGCTGCGGCCACAGCCATCACGTCCGGCTCGTCTGCAAGGGGGGCTCCGCCGCCAACAAAGAACCGGCACTCGATTCCTGGCACTGGGCTGGAAAGCCACGTTTCCCTGACCGCATCGCGCTTCACGCGGTTGGCACGGCAGCTACAAATGCCCACCAGAATGAGCGGAGTGCCCGTTGCAGAATCATCGCGCATTGTTGGCATGGGTTGTCCTTTATGGTGGGGATTCAGTGCCTATTCCGGCATTTTCGCAATTTCTTCCAACACCTCATGCCAGCTCGCAACGGACGATTCCAAGCCTCCCAGTTCGAGCCCGCGGAGCCGGGCGGCCTCGGCCATGTCGGCGCGCAGGTTGGGCTCGTAGGCCATCCGGCTGGCATGATAGATGAAGTCGCGCGTGTGTCGGCACAGCCAGCCGGTCTTGCCGTGCTCGACCATGCGCTGCCACCCGCCACGGTCATCCACGACCAGCACACTGCCGCTGGCCATCGCCTCGAAACCGATCCGCGGCCAGTTCTCGGTGGTGTCGCTGGGCTGTAGCACGATCTCGCAGTGCCGGTAAAATTCCTGCTGGGAAACCTCGTTGTGGTCGCGGGCGGTCCGAATCCAGGAAAACGGTTTGCCGATTTTGCCCTCGCTGCGCCGGTCGAAGCCGAGAAACAACCCGCGCTTCCATTTGGGAGCTACGAAATACTCGTAGATATGCAGCGTGTCGCGGGCGAACTTGTCCGCATCCTGCCGCGAAATCCTCCCGCAACCGAAGAACTCGGACTCGCGCGATGCGATGAACGGAAACCGGCCGACGTCGAAATGCGGGGCGAAAGTTAGATAGCGGATCTCCGGATCGGGGTTGAGCGCCGAGAGTTCCGCCATGTGCCTGATCCTGACATCCTCGTTTTGATAGAGAAACATGCCGATGAGTCCTCTGGACATCGCCTCACGCTCCTTCTCAAACAGCCACGTCATGCAGTTGATGAACACCGTGCGGCGCGTGCGCTCGCGGATGAGCGGCAGCGCGGCAAGAAATTCGGCGTTGCAGAATCCAAGCACCGGATCGCCGGGGCTGACCGCGCTCCAGTCGCCGGACTCGTGGATGGTGACGCCAAGACCGCACATTTCCTGATAGAGCGGCTCGCCGCGCCAGCCGCCGTTGGTCGGAACCAGATGCACATCAAGGCCCATGTGTCTCCACGCGAGGATCTGGTGATGCAGTTCGGTGCCCGCCCCGCCGTAAAGGCCGGGGAAGCCGTTGACAAACAATCGTGGAATCGGAAGCGCCATGGCAAGTTGGACAGGGTCCGCCCGCCCATGCCGGGATCGGGCTTGCGGAACAGATCTACCTGAAATCGAACCGCAGGCAAGTGAAAAGAGCTACAGTGAAAAGAGCGGCGGCTGAAAATGTCCATCCGAAGACAGGCCTCCTGAATGTTGGCTTGGTCGGGGGCGGCATGATCCGACCAATTCAGCGACTGCAAATATTTTTCAGAAAATTCCTTGACAAATCCGTCGGTCGGGCCAGCTTGGCATCGACTTACCCTTTGGCCTTATGAGTTCCTCCGATTCTCCCTCGTCCGATTCCGCGAGTTCCTCGGACTCCGCTTCGTCTTCCGGCAGCTACAGTTCATCGTCGTCGGATTCTTCCGGTTCCTCCTCCTCGGGTTCGTCGTCATCCTCCTCGTCGTGGCCGGTGTTTGATTATCTGGGCGCCTATCAATGCGAGTGTGGCGAGGAGTGCTACGGCGGAGTGACAGTCACCGAGCCGCTGGAACTTCCGTCCGGCGGGACGCAGGGAGGGTTCGATCCCTCGCTGGGCCTGCCGCTGGTTTCGGGCATCGGCCTGCCTCCGCAGGCGGGGGCGCGGCTGCCGCTGGACACCGGACTGGTTTATGATCCGACGGGCGGCGCGGCGGGTGCCGGTTTTGGAGGTTCCTGGTTGTGCGGAGGGTTGGCGGGGCTGGTGGGTCCAAGCGGATCCAGCCCTGCGTCCGCGCCAGTTTACTACCGAGGTCCAAACCGTGCGGTGGCATTCGATTTCAACGCGGCGGGCGGAACCTACACGACCCGCTATTTCAGCCTGCTGACGCTCGCATGGTCCGGCGGTGGATCATCGTCTGACAGTTCATCGTCTGGCAGCTCATCGTCTGGCAGCTCATCGTCTGGCAGCTCATCGTCTGACAGTTCATCGTCTGACAGTTCATCGTCTGACAGTTCATCGTCTGACAGTTCATCGTCTGACAGTTCATCGTCTGACAGTTCATCGTCTGACAGTTCATCGTCTGACAGTTCATCGTCTGGCAGCTCATCGTCCGAAAGTTCATCGTCTGGCAACTCCTCGTCTGGCAGTTCATCGTCCTCATGCGGGGCTGCCGGCTACCGTCTGCTGGAACCCTGTGGGCGGGTAGTCTGCTTCAGCACGGACGGAGTGGTCCGCTCGGTGGCCGGAAGTTGCAGCAATGTGATGAACTTTTCGTATGGCGGCGACGGCAAGCTCCAGCGGATCGACGTGGACCTGTCCGGCGGCTCGAACAGCTATGTTTACACCTGGAGCGGCGGCAGGATCACGGAGGTGGTGTACAGCGTGGGAACCCGGCCGGTGCGCAGGCTGGTGTACGGATATTCGATCTCGGGCGGCAACCTGGAGACGATCATGGAGTTTGAGAACACCGCAGCGACCGGCGGTCCCGAGTGGAGTTCGCAGCCGATTTCTGCAATCCGGTATTCCTACCATGCCGACGGACGGCTTCGGCATGTGGTCGGACCGGAACAATGGCGGCAGATGAAGGCCAACAACCCGACCACTACCCCCGACCCGGCCACCGCCCCGGCCAACGATCTCAACGAATATGCCTCGGCCGAATACGAATACACATCCGGGCGGGTTTCCAGGATGTATAAGAACGGCCGTTCCGTCGTCTATGAAATGTCCTATGAAACCAATTCGCCGGGCACCACATCCCTCAACGCGTGGACACGCCGCACCCGTGTCAGTGTCACGGGCGTAGCTGTTCGGGATTACTATTACAACCGGATAGGGCAGTTGATGCTGGCCCGGGTGGAGGATCCAGCCGAGATGCCCGCCAAGGTCTGGAACCGCCTTTATCAGCAGTTTCAGGAAGGCAGCGGTCGGCTGGTGCGCTCCGCCGGGGCTGCTGCCATCGCCACGGTGAACGAATCGACGGCTGGCTTGGTTACGCTCAGATCCGGCGCGGGAATGATCACCGACTACGGCTATGACGGCACGGGGCGGCGGGCTTCGACAATCATCCGGAAGGGGACCGGCGGGGCGGATGTGCCTCAGAGCGCCACCACCTACGAGGCGCGGCCCACTTCGCTCGGCACGATCTATCTGCCAGCCAGCCGGACGATCTATCGCAACGGCACAGGGACCAGCACCGACGCGATCACAACCTCCTTCGTTTACAGCGGCTGGTTCGCCGACAGTTTCCAATACCGCTATCGCACCACCAAACTGCCGGCCGTTCCCGTTGAGGAAAACGGCAGCGGCGTTTCCAACAACACGGTGGACGAGTTCAACTCGCGCGGGTTCCGCGTCGCCACCACAGATGAGGGTGGCACCGTAACGGAATTCACCTATGACGAGGCCAAGGGCGGCATGACCAGCATGAAGCAGGACGCGGGTCATATGAACCTTGTGACCGACTACGTCATCGACGACCTTGGCCGCGAGGTGCTGACCCTCGGTCCGACACATGAGATAGACATCAGCGGCACGCCGACTGACATCCGCACGGCGGTTTGGACCTATTACAAGGACGCGCAGGCGGAGCGGAGGACTTTCAGCGGCTACCGCAGTGCCGCAGGCGACCGAATCGTCGGACCGGTGACCATCACCCGCGCCTGTGTCGCCCCTCCCTCCGGCTATTCCGGCTGGGGGCAGTCAGAGACCATTGACGCAGTTTACTCCCCAACCGAATCCGAGCCCCCCATCCCATCTCCCGACAAAACCTTTGACCAAAGTACTTGGCTGCGCTGGCAGCTCGCGCTCACCGACAAATCTTCCCTGGTCAAGGAGCGGCGGACCTATTTCCACATTCCGGACACCGGCTACGGAACACAAGACGTGGACTACGCGCGGACTCTCATCAGCTATGACGCTTTGGGAAGGGCCGACCAAACCACGGACCCCGACGACACCATCGACAGAACCACCTTCAATGCCATCGGCTGGCCGCTTGTTCAGGAGGTTGGGATTGTCGGAGCCAATGCGATGACGACCGTCAGGATCAATGACTTTGACGACAGCGGCAACCTTACCCGGGCCTCCCTTCCCGTTGACGGCAGCACCTCCAACAACCGCGTCACCGATTTCGAATACGACTGGCGCAACCGTCTGGAAAAACGAACCACAAAGGTCGAGAAGGACGATGGCTTCCCAACTTCCAGCAGCTCGTCTTCGTCATCCGGTGACGGCTTGTGGACGCTCATCACCGTCAACACCTATGACAACCTCAATCAGGTCGTCGAGGTGTCCGATTACCACACGAGCTACACCATCTCCAGTCCCGTAACAAACCGGACCGGCTATCGTACCTCATCGTATGACCCTCTGGGCAGAACCTGGAAATCCGCGGTTTATGCGGTGGCTTCCAATGGCGTTGCCAGCAACCCGCAGGTTTCCAAAACCTGGTACACCGCTACCGGCCGGGTAGCCCGCAGCGCGCCTTCCGGCAGCAAACTCTTCACCGCCACCGCCTACGACGCCGTGGGGCGGGCCGTGAAAACCTTCGCCGCCTACGAACCCGTCTCGTCCTCGTCAAGTTCCAGCAGCAGTTCCAGCAGCGGTTCTCCGGACTACAACCCTGCGGATGTGTCCGACGCCGTCGTAATGGAGCAGCGGAAGATGGAATGGGACCGGGCGGGAAACTCCATCGCAACGATCACCCGCCAGCGACTCGACACCCTGCCAGACACCACGTTGGGCTGCCTGACCGCCGAAATGGCCCGCACCACCTATGTGGCAAGCTATCCGGACGCTTTGGGGCGCGTTTTCGCCACCGCCGACTACGGGACCAGCGACTGCGCCACCTGCGTCAACGGCAGCGGCGGATGGACCCGCCTGCGAACGGTTCCGCCACGTTCGGATACCGTGTTGGTCAACTCGACCGTCTTCGACACCGCCGGCAACCCCGTCACGCAAACAGCGCCCGACGCGATCATCACCAACAGCGCCTTCGACGCGGCCGACCGCAGGACCACTCTGATGGAAGACTGGTCGGCGCCCGACAGCGCAACCCGCACGACTCGCTACGAATACACCCCCGCCGGTGCGCTGGCGAAGCTACTGAGCGATAACCCAGCCACCGGCACGCAGACCACCGAGTGGATTTACGGTGTGACCATCGGCCAGGGATCAGCACTCAACAGCAACCGGCTTCTGCGAGAGAAGATCTATCCCGGTGGTGGCGGCGACCGCGTTACCTACACCTACAACTGCCAGGGTCAGCCGATCACGATGACCGACCAGAACGGCACCGTCCACGCCTACTCATATGACAAGCTCGGAGCCCCGCTTGCCGACACGGTGACCACCTTCGGTTCCGGCGTGGCCACGACGGTAGGCAGGTTGGAAACCGGCTATAACGAACGGCGGCTGAGGGTGCGCGCCACCTCGGCCAACGCATCCGGCACCGTCGTTCTCAACGAGGTCGCCTGGGGCTACAACGATTTCAACCAGCCGACCACCGAGTGGCAGGAACACGGCGCTCATGCCGCCACTGGCAGTCCGAAGGTCCAATACACTTACGCTTCCGGCGGCGATAACACGATCCGGCCCACCGGCATCACCTATCCGGACGGCGCGACCATGATCGCCACCGATTACACCTCAGCCCAGGCCTCGGCGCTGAGTCGGCCCGACCGGATCAGCCAATCCGGTTCCGCCATCGCATCGTGGAAGTATCTCGGGCTCGGCACGGTGGTGGACAGGGGAATCCACCATGCCTCCGCCACCATTGCCGAGCAGACCCTTGGCACGGCTGCCGCAGGCTATCCCGGCATTGACCGCTTCGGGCGTCTGGTGGAAACCCTCTGGCACCACAGCGGCACCGACCAGGTCCACACCCAATACGGGCGCAACCGTTCCGGCGGCATCGTCTGGCAGCGCAACACGCTCGCCCATGCCCTCACCCCTGCCGTAGCCACCGAGGACAGCTATTATTGGTACGACGGACTGCGGCAGGTTACCAGGCACGACCGCGGGGATCTCACCGGCAACCCTTACAACGGAGTGGTCGCCACCACGCGCCAACAGAAGGAGACATTCTACTTCGACCAAACCGGCAACTGGAGCAACACGACCTCGGAAAGCCCTTGGCTCGATCAGAACCGGACCCACAATGTCGCCAATCAAATCATCTCGTTCAACGCCCCCACCGGCGTAATCCAGCCACAGTTCGACGAGGCTGGAAACATGACCGTGATGCCCCGGCCCGGTGCCTGGGATTCCGGCCTCGCCTGCACATGGGACGCGTGGAACCGGCTTGTCAGCGTGCGCTCCAGCACCGGTTCTTCCAGTTCATCGGATTCAAGCTCATCGGAATCCTCGTCGTCTGGTTCCAGTTCGTCAGAGTCATCTTCCTCGGAATCGTCGTCTTCCGGTTCGGCCTCCTCCGGCTCGTCATCGGAATCGTCATCAAGTTCCGGTTCCTCCTGTGTGGATGCGACCTATCAATACGACGCGCTGACCCGGCGGATCGTTACCGAGACCGCCGCCGAGACCCGCCACTTCTATTTCAACAGCCAATGGCGGGCCATTGAGGAACGCGTGTCCGGCGCGGTCAAGGCGCAATACGTCTGGAATCCTGCCGACCGCTGGGACCTCATCCGCCGCAAGCGCTCCTCCACCGGCACCCCCGACGAGATCCGCTTCGTGCTGCGGGATTATCTCGATCCCGCCGCCATCATCAACGAATCCGGCACCGTCACCGAACGCTATCGCTACGACGCCTTCGGACCGGTCACGGTTCTCGCACCCGACTTCAGCGTCCGCGCCAACAGCGGGTGCGGCTGGAACTTCCTCTATCATGCGGAGTTCATCGACGCCCTAACCGGACTTTATAACTACGGGTATCGCTATTACCACCCCGGTCTCGGACGGTGGACGTCGCGGGATCCGATTGGGGAGAGAGGCGGACTCAACCTTTTCGCGTTCGTCGGAAATGATGGCGTAAACTCAGTTGACCTTCTTGGCGAATGGGGACTTCCTGCTCCGAGTCGGTATATCCCTCACCCGGACCCCTCCAGACGCTACTATAGAAACAAAGATGGTGTGATAATTAAGAGACATGTGCGTGAGATCAATCCCTGGTTTGGTGAGAGATACATAGATCATGACGATGTATGGGAGCGTCCGGCTGGGAGTTTGGATCCGGTGATCATCAATGACGAAGGAAAGCCGGTTGATTCCCCGAGGAGCATTGAAGTGGGGCAGGCTCTGATCAATCAATTTGATGGAATGACACAAGAAGCAGGGATTCAAGTCACGGTTGCGGCGTGGGCGGCAATGGCGGCTGCAATATACATCCCAGTTGCGGCCAGTGAGGCGGAGGTGCTTTTGGTAGCAAACAATTTCTTGAAACGATTATTGCGGGAAGCTAAATGTATCAGGTGCAGAAAGCCCGAAATACACAAGCCACATCACGCATTCATTATTCCAACAATTACTAAAAGTCCTCCATTTTTTCGGGTGCGAAGGTGCTGGATGAGCCATGTCCAGCTTAACTGCTGGATTCAGGGGAAGAAGGGGAGCCAGTTTGAGATTCAACTTCCTTTTGGTCCATGCTACAAGAACGCGAATGCCGAAGGAGGGCTGACCCATTGAAGCGTTCTTTCTTAAAGAAGTATGCGGCAAAGATCGTTCGTCTGCTCGACAGACCTGAACGGCGCGACTTGGTGCTTTCCGCTACTGGTAACGGTTTGTGCTTTGTCCGAAGGGTTTCCGGTTGCGATATTCATGTCGAGGTGAGTGTTCTTGATCGTGGTGAGCACCCAACTTGCGGCATTTCCGTTTCATCCCCGTCTAACATTTATTCATGTTTTGTTCCAGTTGCGATGTCGTTTCCATTGAAATAAGGCCGAGCGCTGTCCAACAGTAGTTGTCATACCCACCCCAACTGGGAATATAGGTCCACTCGGCTTCTCGGCTCAGTGGCCCAGCACCAACCTCAACCGCCGGAAAGCCGCCTCACGCATAGCCGGAATCCGCGCCTTGGATACCTCCCAACAACGTGCCGTTGCGCTTCCGTTTCAACGATCATGCGACATGCTCGGAGCTTCCTTGCCGATCCAGTTGAGTGTGGGCATGTGGTGGGTAAGTCTGCTGGTGATTGTTGTTCCCGGCGCGGGTCAGAACTTGTGGATGGAATAGCCCGCCATGTCCTCGGGATCAATGGCGGATGTCTGCCGGTCGGGGCTGAAATCCTCCGGTTCGTCATCGGCCTCCCATTGCGCAACCTGTTTGCGGGCGGTGGCACCGTCCACGCGGAACTCGATTCCCCATCCGTCGCTAAACTTCCTGAACGGATTGTCGCGGATGGGGATCAGTTCCTGGAGAAACTTCCTGGCGACCGAAACCTGCTGTCTCGCGGTGACATCGCTGCGGCGCTGAGTGATCCGCCTGCCGTTGGCCAGATGGCCCAGCAGTTTGAGAGTCTCGTTTTGCCGACCGGCCATGATCGGTTTGAGCTTGAGCGCCGCCCACGGCTGGAAACTGTGCTCTCCCCGAATCTGGAATCTCAGGCCGTCGCGCTCGATGGTGAGGGTGAGTTGCTTCCACTGCCAGTCCTCCTTGGGCGTGAAGATGGGGGCGCGGGTGGGTTTTCCCGATAGGCGACCGGACCGCTTGGGCGGAGCGGTGGAGAGCCTATCCAGCCCGCCTGCGGTGGCAAGCACTCTGACATGAACGTCCAGATCCGCCGCCATTCTGCCGACCTCATGAGTGAAGCCGGCGGAGGTTGGCAGCAGGACGATGCCGGTCTTGGCTCCGACAATGCCCGACTGCAAGGCGGATTGGCGGTCCCGTGAGTCCGGGATGAACAGATGCACGGAGCGGGGATCGTCCTTTTCCGAAGTGTAGCAGCCGATCTCGTGAAAGCCGAACGCGGATTTGCGCGGTGATGTCTCCGGGGTGAAACCCAACTTTTGCCCGACGAACTGGGCTATCGTCCGCAGGTTGGGCACCAATCGCACGCAATGGTCGCGCTTGACCGCCAAGGGTGGGCGGTGCGACGGAATCGCACGGCTAAAGCCGAGGAAATCCCCGGTGTGCGTTTCCTCCAGATCGAGGACTTCGCCGGGAAACTCCGGGTCCAGCATGGAAGCCACGGTGTCACAAGCCCGCAACAGCGGTTGCCAAGCCTCGAAGCCATCGCCGAGCGCATCCTGCCATGAGACCCGCGGAGCACCGGGGACGCCGAGAAGGTCAATTGTTTGCCAGAACCTGAGCATGGGCGGGAAAATGATTGAAGGGGCAGGAATCCAGCCAGAGTTTGGCGACCGGATGGTGGATGTCGCCCCGGATCACGTCATCGTCGGGGGAAATCAGCAGCGAGGGGCTTCTCCTGTCGCCATGCAGATGGAGCGCGAACCGTGCGCGAACCAGCGCGAAAGGCCGGAGATAGTTCGATCCGTGTTCCTCGATCTCGTCGAAGACATCGTCGCAGCGGAGGGTGATCACGCGGGAGGTGCCCTTCCGCCGCAACTGGAGTTCGCGGAGTCGCGAGCCTGCAACCATGTCGAGGTCGGGACAGAGCAGGCTTTCGCGGCCATGACGGAGGGGATCGAGGGTGAACCGCTGCGACGGCTTGAGTTGCCCGACCCCGCCGAACAAATGCGCGGACAGAACCTGCCGGTAGGTTTCCTTCACTTCGTCGCTGCGGCCGGACAGCAGCACCTCACCCGTGTTGTAAACGAAGGCGACATCGTGCTTGAGCGGTCGCAGCGCCTTGGTGTCGCGCCGGTTGTCATCGTCGAGGATTTCGAACCGTTTGACGTGGTCGCCATGGCGGATGAGTAGCGCATGGCCGTCGGTTTCGGGAAACGACATGACCTCGCACACGGGGATGTCGAACAAATCGGCACAGCCGAATTCAAGGTCTTTCGCCATCGCCTGGCAGACGGCGCGGTCCGGCACCACCGGGCGCAGACCCGTTGCGGGGCGGTAGCATTTCATGGTGCGGCCGCGGTCGATGCTGAATTTGGTGTAAATGCGCTCGATGGCGCGGGGATCGAGCAGCCAGACTTTCAGCGCGATGTCACCGGCCGAGTCGCCGTGCTCGCGGACCTTGCGGACCAGATCACCGGCCACCATGCGCAGTTCATCAAGGCCCGCCGACGAAGTGAGCGTGTCGAGCATGTCCACGGCATCGAGAAATCCGCCGGGGCAGGTGCTCGGCGGGGCGACGACAAGTGCCGACAACAGGTCGAGTTGCTGTTGGTTGAGGTCCGCGCCGGATGAATTGAAGCCACGCCCCTTGAAAAAGGTGTCGAACTTGCACAACAGTTTGAGCAGCGTCTGGGGTTTGATTTTCCGGAGGAATTCGGGATTGCCGAAGCGTTTGATTTTGGGTTTGGTCATGATTGCGGGGGAGATAAGTTAGAAAAGCGAGGGTTGATGGGCCTGTTCAACCCACCATTTGCCGAGACGGATCGAGACCATCCGGCGGCTGACGTTGAAGACGGCCGCAATTTCGCGCTCGGCCTCGCGGACGCGGGAATCAAACGAACCGGCACCGGCCAGAACCATCGGCAGCCGCGCACGGGCCGCTTGGATGATGAGGTGTTTTGGCAGCAACAGCGCCGCCATGGCGGAATTGGCCTGATATTCCCACCACTCGAAATGGGGAACGCGTTCAATGTCCGCCTCCGCACGACAGACGAATCCTTCACCGGTCACGCTGTTGAACGCCGCCGCATTCCCGAACAAATGCCCCTCCGCTTCGAGACTGAGTTTTTCCACAAAGAGACCAGCATGGAACAACCCGTGGCCGGCTTCATGGGCCAGGGTTGACCGCACCCTGACTTTGCTAACCGGGTCGTCCTGCTCGGCGAGTTGCCGGTTGACGATGATGCGCCGCAGACCCTGCCGGGTGAATTTCGCGCAGCCCATGATGTGGTCGGGCATCGCCTCGTATTCCTCCTCGATGCTGAAATGCAGGTAGATGAAACGCTCGATCCTAACCGGACCGGGTGTTTCGGGCAACAGGTCAACCGAAGCCAGCGCCTCGCTGCAAATGCGTTCCAGATTGGCTTCTGGGATGAAAAGACGCCGGTAAAACGGACCGGCCGCGTTGGGTCCGGCGCTCATGGGTTTTTCGGCAGTTTTTTTGAGATGTCGAGAATCTTGGACGGGGGAATGTTCTTGTCGCGCACCGCATCGACGAATTTGCGGAACGCCAGACTGTATTCGGTGTCCTGTTCGATAAGCGCTTCCATTTGCTTGGCGGGCGGCCGGGTCGAGTAGCGCAGCAATTCGTCGAGTTCCACCCCCAGCGCCACCGCCATTTTTTCGACCAGCGCCTCCGAGGGTTGGCGGTTTCCTTGCTCCACGTCGCGGATGTGAGGGGCCGTGGCACCGACTTTTTCGCCCATCTCGCGCAACGACATGCCCGCCTTCAGGCGGAGTTCCCCAAGTATTTGTCCAAGCGTTTCGTCAGGCATGTATGCAGGATTGCTTACTAGCCTGCCAACGTCAACCGATTTTTCCAAAAACTTCCCACACTTTTTCAAAAACCAAGTCCGCACACCCAATGTGTGAGACATCTCACACATTGGCACGCGGATTCCCTTCATGAGGCAGATCATTCAGAATCAATGGATTCCGCGCTTTTCAGGCCCGTTTTGAATTTTATCGGAAGAATTTCGAGGATTTTGTGAGGACTCACACAAGGGCAGAGCGAGGACCATGCACAACACATCCGCCACACCCCAAGTTCCGACAGACCTTCTCACGGAAACCGAACTCGCCATCCGCCTGAAAACCACCGTCGCCTCGGTGCGCTGGATGCGCCGGACCGGCCGACTCTCCTTCATCAAGATCGCCGGGAATCGCAAGGTGCGGTTCGCCTGGCCCCAGGTTCTCGCAGACCTGCGTGCCACTGAGGTCCGCGCATCCGTCCACGACGACGAGCGCGCCCGCCAGTTGGCCGACCTCGCCAACCACAACGACGGCGATGCGGCCGCGTGCGCCGCCGCCGACCTGAGCCGCGAGTTCCCCGGCTCCCCCATGTGACCCCTCTCCCGTGTTCCGGCCCGAGGCAGGCCGCACGGGACACGGGGACAACCACACCGCGGCCTCCACCCTATCAACAGACCAACCAACCGAATCCACCATGAAACTATCAGGAAGCAACAAGCCCGAATACCAACCCCATCCCGAATTCGACGGCCAGGCGATCTGCGTCGATGTCACCCCGCCGCGCAGGACGAAGAGCGAATTTGGCGACCGCGAGACGTTCCGGATCGTCTTCGAGACCACCGAGTTGCGCGAGGACGGCAGGCCGTTCCTGCTGCACAGCCGCAACTTCACGCCGAGCCTGCACGAGAAGTCCGCGTTCCGCGCCTTTCTCAAACAATGGTTCGGACGCGACTTGACGGCACAGGAGCACACCGAGTTCGACACCGAATCCCTGGTTGGCCGGCCCGCCCGCGTGTCGGTGGTCCACAACGAATGGGACGGCAAGGTGTTTGCGAACATCGGCCTGATCCGGCCCGACCGCTCGAAGGACCCGCTCAAGCCGAGCGGCAAATACATCCGCGTCCAGGACCGCGAGTCGAAGGACGGACAGTTCCGCGCCGCTTCCGGCGGTGACGGGGACGGTTCCGACTGGCGGCGCGCCAAGGTCCACGTCGGCAAGCACGCAGGGCTGGACCTCGGCGACCTCGACCAAGGGGCGGTTGAGGCGCTGATCAACCGCTGGCTGCCCGATGCCATGGCCAACCCGAAGCCGCTCAAGGCCGACCGCGACCTGATCGCGGCGCTGCGCGGGGCGGCCGAGGTGCTGGGCATCGGACTTGAGGAGGACGACAACATCCCGTTCTAACCGATGCTCCTCGTCCGGCCAGACTCAGGATCGCACTGGTACCTTCCCAGCGGCACCGCCATGCACGAAGTGGCGCGTGCCGACGGGAAGGGCACCCGGCCGACCACCCTGCGGGACGCCCGCAGGCTCGGACTCTATCCGAGCGTCACCAATGTTCTATCGGTGCTCGCCCGGCCGGGGCTCGACGCGTGGCGGCAGGAGCAGGAAATCCTGGCGGTTCTGAGTTTTCCGCGCCGCAATGGCGAGCGGCCGGACGACTTCGCCCGCCGCGTGGCCGCCGAAATGAACCGGCGGGAGCGCGACGCGGCCGACCTCGGCAGCGCGATCCACCGCGCCATCGAGCTATACGCCCGGTCCGGCGCGGTCCCCGCCCATCCGGACGTGGCACGGTTGTTCGAGCCCGCCCGGGAATGGTTCGACGCCGAGGTCGGGGATGTTCACGCGGTCGAGGCCGCCGTCGCCCACGCCGGATGGGGGTTCGCCGGACGCGTCGATCTGATCGCCACGCTGCGATCCACCGGACGACCGACGGTCATCGACTTCAAGACACAGAAAACCCGGACAAGCAGGGCCGGCCGGTTCACCCCTATCTTCCACGACATCTGGCCGCTGCAGTTGGAGGCATACCGCCAGGCGCTCGCCTCCCGCGAGCCCGCCTATTCCTGCGCCGAGACGGCGAGCGTGGTGATCGGCTCCACCGAGCCGGTGCCCGTCATTGAGCACGTCTGGGACCCTTTGGACGCGCCGTCCCGCTTCCGGGCGTTCCTGGCCGCCCGCCAGTTGTGGGTGTTCACCCGCGGCTACTGCCCCGTGGCCGACGCCCCCTTGCCCGCCGCAGCGACGGGCCGCCGGCCCAACCCGCTCCCGTCAACCGACGGTTTCTAACAACAATTTCCGATGACAAATCCGCTTTCCCCCGAACAACGCTTCGCCGCCCTCGCCCGGTCCGGCAGGAACACGTTCCTGACCGGTCCCGCGGGCACCGGCAAGAGCTTCAACATCGACAAATTCACCGCCGGTCGGCAAGATGTCGATGTCACGGCCTCGACCGGCGTTGCCGCCCTGAACGTCGGGGGCATGACAATCCACCGCTGGAGCGGCATGCTTCTCGGCCCCAAGGCCGGCGAGGACTTTCGCGACTACTTCGACACCCTGGCGCGGGACAACCGGCCGGGTGTCCGCCGGGCTTTCAACCGCGTGCGCGGCGCCAAGTGTCTGGTGATCGACGAAATCTCGATGCTCCCCGGCAGGCTGCTCGACTACCTGGACTTCCACTGCCGGGCAATTCGGCGCGACAACCGCCCGTTCGGCGGCATCCAGATCATTTCGACCGGCGACTTTTTGCAACTGCCGCCCGTTAGAACCGACATCCGTACCGACTACGACTGGGCGTTCGCATCGCGGGCATGGGCCGGGGCCGGCTTCCACACCATCGAACTGACGACCATCCGCCGACAGGACGATCCGGGATTCGCCGCCGCGCTCTCGGCATTCCGGGTCGGGCGCATCGACCATGGGGTCGCGGCGATGCTCCGTCCCCGCGTTGCCCTGTTCCCCGAGCGGGATCTGACGCGGCTCCTGACGCACAACACCCAGGTGGATCGGTGGAACGACTACTGCCTGGGCGAGCTTCCCGGTGAGGAATGGGTTGGCGAGGCCGAGACGTCCGGCTCTCCGCACCATGTTTCGTTCCTCGAAAACAACCTGCTCACGCCCCGCCGGCTCAGGCTCAAGGCCGGTGCCCGCGTGATCTTCACGGTCAACCGGCCCGACGACGGATACGTCAACGGCCAGACCGGTGCCGTGGTGGCAACCGGTCGCGATGGCATCATGGTCGAGTCCAACGGCGGAATCGTCACCGTTGAACCCTACACCTGGAACTACGACCCGCACGACGACGCCAGCGCCAACTTCACCCAGTTTCCGCTGCGGCTGGCCTATGCCATGACCATCCACAAGGCGCAGGGCCTGACGCTCGACTCCGCCTTCGTTGACATCCGCGCCGCCCGCGAGCCCGGGCAGGCATACGTCGCCCTTTCCCGCGTCCGCACGCTCGACGGGCTCCACCTCAAGGATTGGCCCAAGGGCGTGTTCGTCTCCCAGCGGGCCATCGACTTCCACAATTCCACCCACCCATGAACCACCCGCCACTTCCACCTGTCCCGTCGCCACCCTCCACCAAGGCATCCAAACTGCGACTGGTGCGGGCACTTCGCAACGGACTGACCGCAGCCGGCATTCGAACCCGCACCCGGAGTTCCACGATCCACTTCGGTTCCAACCCTGTGATGGGGGTCCGGGTGAACAGCTTTCAACCCGAACTTGGATTGTGGCGCATCACCTGCGGCATCCTGTTGCCGGAGAGTCGCTCCGCAATCATCAACCCTTTCGAATTCACCCTGCATCAGGATGAATTCGGACCAGAGACAGGTGCCAGCGTGGCGCGGCTGCTCGCAGAACCCGGATGGGCCTGGCCGATCTTCGCGGATGATCCATCCTATCCGAAATACGCATGGTCGGTCATTGCGACCCGCACCCTGAAGGCTGACCAGGATCGGCGCGGCCGGATCATACTCGACGCGATTCTGGGGAGGTGCGCCGAATGAATGACGATGCCCCAGACTGGGTCGCGATCCGCGCCCATTACGAATCCACCGGGGAATCGCTCCGGCAGGTGGCGGTGCGGTTCGGGGTGAGCGAGCGCAGCATCTTCCGCCGGTCGTCGGGAGAAGGTTGGCAGCGTGGCAGCACCGCACCCGAAAATGGCAGCAAGGTTGGCAGCGGTGGTAGCGAAAATGGCAGCACCGCACCTGAAATTGGCAGCAAAGTTGGCAGCACCGCACCTGAAATTGGCAGCAAGGTTGGCAGCGGTGGCACCAAAGTTGGCAGCACCGCACCCGGAAATGGCAGCAAGGTTGGCAGCAGTGGCAGCAAAGTTGGCAGCACCGCATCCGAAAATGGCACCGGAAATGGCACCGCTGCCAAAAATGGCACCACCGGAATGGCACCGCTGCCAGAACATGGCAGCAGTGTTGGCAGCAGTGGCAGCAAGGTTGGCAGCGGTCCGGTTGCCACCATTCCCGCCGACATCAACAACCTCGACCGCCTCGCGGCCGCACGCTTTTATGCCGACACGCTCGGCTGGGCCGTGCATCCGCTCAATGGGCCGGACAAGGGCGATGAAAAGGCACGCGGCAAGAAACCGGTTCTGCGCGGGTGGCCGCAGCACCGCGTCGCGGACATCTCGCCCGAGTTCATCCAGTCCCACTTCGGCAGCGGCAGCGGCCACAACCTCGGCTGCGTCGTGCGCCCGCCGTTCGTCCACATCGACCTCGACTCGAAGCGCGACCGCGGCAGGTCGGTGGAGGAATGGATGGCCGGCATGCCGGAACTGGCGAATGTGCCCCGCGAGCGCACGGGCGGCGGCGTCCACCTTGTCTTCATCTGCCGGGACTTGCCTGCCGAAATCCTCGCCGCGAAAAAAGCGCCGGCCGTCGCAATCAACGACGCGGTGAGCGCCGAACTCTACAAGGACGGGCTCAACATCGTGCTCTCGCCCTCGGTTCATCCGAACGGCCACCGCTACACCTGGGAGGTGACCGGCCCGATCCCCGAGGTTCGTTGGGCCGACATCGCCCGCTGGTTCGGGTTCGGTGTCGGGGAGCCGAATCGCCGGGGACGCCCGCCGAAGGAAAAGCCGTGGTGGTCGAAGTGGCGCGAGGACCTGCGGACCCTCGATCTGGTCAAGGTGATGGGCGAACTCGGCCGCCTGGGCGAATGCGTCGATCCCGACGAATCGAAATGGTCGGTCGCCTGCCCGTGGGAGCACGAGCATTCCGGCGACATGCAGGGTGCGGGCACCGACACGGTGATCTTCAACAAGCCGGAAACCATGCCGGGGTTCCGCTGCCTCCACTCGCACTGCGAGGCGCGGGGCATTCGCGAGCTGGTCGAGTGGGCCGAGGAACGTCAGCCGGGCATCATCGCCGCCCACTGCGCCGACTTGCGGGTCTGGGAGCCCGGCCGCAAGAACAGCGAGGGTCGGCCGAAAATCGTGCTCCCCGGTACCGGCAGGGCGCACGGGGTTTTCGGGCAGGAGATCGGCACCGCGACCGCACCCCACCTCGACCTGTTCCGGTTCGGCAACAGCATTGTCGAGATCGCGGTCGTGTCCGTGGCCACCCCCGATGGCGCCATCCCCGGCCACATGCTCAACCCGCTGACCCCGACCGGCCTGATCACCGCCATCGAGCGGTCGGTCGAAACCGGCGTGCTGGAGAAGGACGAGGCCGGCGACCGGATCTTTCTGCCCAAAAGCATGAGCGACCACGACGCCCGCGTGATCTCGGTGAGCCAACATTTCACCGGCTGCCTTCCCGGCATTTCCCGGGTGCTCGATGTTCCCACGCCGATGCTCGACCGCGACGGCAGGCTGATCTATCCGGAGAGCGGCTACGACGAACGCTTCGGCACCTGGCTCAACCTCAGGGCGCCGAAGCTGCGCCTCATGGACTTGGACGAGGCTCTGGACCTGCTTGCCGGGGAACTTCTGACCACTCCCGACCGGGGCGGCTTCTGGTGGCACGACGACCAGGCCCGCACCCACGCGCTCGCCCGCCTCATCACCCCGTTCTGCCGCGGCCTCATGGGGTGGCGGCGCGCCCCGCTCTGGATCTACGACGGCAACCGCGAGGGCTGCGGCAAGGACACCTGCGCCGATGTCACCCATGTTCTCTATACCGGGCGGTCGATCATTTGCGCCCCGCTCTCCAAGGATTGCGACGAGGAAATGCGCAAACGCATCACCTCAGCGCTGATGGCCGGCAGCCGGTTCTTCCACCTGGCCAACATGAAGGGGCATGTCCGCTATGCCTCGCTCGAAGCCGCCACCGACAATTCGGGCGTCTGGGAGGACCGCCGGCTCGGCGTGAGCGAAACCCTGCGCCTGCCCAACGAAACCGAGTTCAGTTTTTCCGCCAACAACGCGACATGGGAACCGGACATCGAGCGCCGCTGCCGCCGGATCCGCCTACGGTTCACACCCGAGGACATCAACGGGCACCGCTACCGCCACTCGGACATCCGCGGCTGGATCATGCGCAACCGGGCCGACCTGCTCTCGGCCGTCAACGCGATGGTGGTCGCATGGGTGCGCGCCGGGATGCCGGCCGGCCCCTCGCCGTTCACCTCGTTTCCCGAATGGGGCCGCGTCGTAGGCGGCATCTTCCACGTCTGCGGGTTGGGTGACCCGTGCCTGAAGCACGAGGACAGCAATTCGTCCGGCGACCAGAACACCCGCGCCATGCGCCGGTTTTTCGCCCTGGCCTTCGAGCGGTTCGGCGACCAGGAAATCATCAAGTCACGGTTTCAGGAATTCATCCAGCAGGACGCCGATGTCCACGACCTGTTCGACTGGATCGACTTCACCCAGCGGCGCGGCCTGATTTCGTTCGGCAAGCTTCTCGTCAGGTTCGACGGGCGCGAGTTGGGCGGCATCACATTCCGCCTCAGGCAGACGTCACGCAACCGGGCCGACTATCTTTTCTTCCGTCACGGCGAGGAATCGGCTCCCGAGTTCCCGCAGGACGGCGTTCCGGCTTCCGAAAAGCGGGGATGTGGGGACATTGGGGGATGTTTTTCTCTCGCATGCATAGAGACCGGAAAATCAGGTGGGAGTGAAAACACACAACATGATTTTACACGCCCGTATGGGGGAGGTGGGAAAACATCACCCAACGTCCCCACATCCCCGCTTCCGATTGTCCACACCTCCCGCAAGGGGCTGGAGGCGGTCGCGGCCGATCTCGCGGGCGCGATCCGTATCGCCCTGGACATCGAGACCTACGGCCCGCGCAAGGGCGACGGGCTGAACCCGTGGCGCGGCGACATCCGGCTCCTCACGCTGTCGCGCCACGGCGGCACGATCCACACCATCGACCTGCGGGCGACCGGCAACGACCTTGGACCGCTCAAGCCGCTGCTGGAATCCGCCGAGATCATCGCCCACAACGCGAAGTTCGACCTGTTGTGGCTCCGGGTGAAGTGCGCCCTGAACGTCCGCAAAATCCGTTGTACGCTCACCGCCGCCCGTCTGCTGGCGGCTGGCACCAAACCCGGCAACAACCTCGACCAGTGCCTTGAGCGGTATCTCGGGATCGGACCCGCCGCCGACCACAGCCGCTCGGACTGGGGCTCGATGCTGCTCACCGACGACCAGCTCGCCTACGCCGCCCGCGACGTGGCCCACCTCCACGACCTGTTGGGCGTTCTTGAGCACGAGATTGAAATGACCGGTCTCGACATGGCGTGGGATCTGGAAAGCCGCCTGCAGCCGTGCGTGATCGACATGGAGGCGGCCGGCATTCATGTGTCCCGCGGGCGGCTTGACGAGGTGGCGTCCGAGGCTCGGCGGCAGGAGTCGGAGGCCACCGCCCAAATCCGGCAGGCCCTCGGCAACCCGGCGATCAATCCGGCAAGCCCGGCCCAACTTCTCACGGCGCTGCGTGCCGCGGGTCTCGAACTGGCATCAACCAAGGAGGACGCGCTCAAGGCCGCGGACGACGGCAGGCTGGTGCCTCTCGTCCTCAACCACCGCGAGGCGAGCAAGCGTGCCCAACAGGCGGAAGCCCTCCTCGACCACATCGAAAGCGACGGCCGCATCCATGCCCGGTTCGAACCCACCGGCACCGCGACCGGTCGTTTCTCATCCAAGGATCCGAACCTGCAGAACATCGGGCGCGGCGAGTTGCGCGAGGCGTTCACCGCTCCCGCAGGCCGCAAGCTGGTCATTGCCGACTACTCGCAGATCGAGTTGCGGGCGGCGGCGGCGATTGCGGGTGAGCACCGGATGATCGACGCCTACAAGGCGGGTGCCGACCTCCACCGGCTCACCGCGGCAACCGTGTTGGACAAGCCGGAGGCGGAAGTCACCAAAGGCGACCGGCAACTCTCGAAGGCGGTGAACTTCGGTTTGCTCTACGGCCAGTCGGCTCCGGGACTTGTCCGCTACGCCGCCGCCTCCTACGGCGTCACCCTGGCCGACGACCAGGCCCAGTCGATCCGCGCCGCGTTCTTCCGGACCTACACCCGCCTGCGCCAGTGGCACGGTGAAAGCCACAACCGCGCAGAGGCCGGTGTCACCGAGGTGCGCACCCGCACCGGCCGGCGGCGGCTGATTCCCGGAGATGCCAGCGAATGGGAGAGGTTCACCGCGCTGGTCAACACGCCCGTCCAGGGCGGCACCGCCGATGGCATGAAGCAGGCGATCGCCATTCTTGCCGACAGGCTGCCCGAGGGAGCCGCCATCGTCTCCACCGTCCACGACGAGCTGGTGGTCGAGTGTCCGGAGGAATCCGCCGAACCATGCCGACAGCTTGTCATCGGCGCGATGGTCCATGCCATGTCCGCCCTCTTCCCCGAGGTGCCGGTCGAAGTCGAAGCCAACATCTGCACCACCTGGGCCGAGAAATGAAACGCGACGACTACGCATCACGGCAGTCGGCGCGGGACGCCGAATACGAACGCGATTACGGGGCGTGGGTGAAATCCATGACCGCCGAAGAGCGTCGCAAGGCTGAAAAGCTCGGTGTGCTCAAACCCTGCGTGCAGCGTCACGGCAGCGGCGCGCCCGATCACGACATCGCCGACTCTCCCACCGCCAGCCACACGCCCGACATCGCCGCGCTGGTCGATCACGAGCCGGACGAGGCGGCTCCGGCCAACGACATGGGGACCGCGACCCGGATTCTCCGGCACCTGGTCGCCGACATCGTCGCCGAGGACAACACGCGACTCACCATCGAGTGCCTGGCCATCGCCCTGGGGCTGCGGGTCTATGCGGGCGACAGCATGACCGAGATCGCCAACCGCCACGGCATCACGCGGGCCGCCGTCTCCAAGCGCTGTGTTGACATCACCAACCGGCTGAATCTCCAACCGTCCCGCGCCATGCGCAGCAAGCGGGCGCGGCAAACCTACCGCAAGGCGCAACTCAAACGACACCGCTCCAACAATTCATGAACACGCTTCCGATCCTCGCCATCAAGAGCAGGAAATTCACCATCACCAGGACCGGCCTCGACATCCGGGGCGAACTCACCTTCGAGGAATGGCAGGCGCTCGGCAACGAACTGGCCCCCGTCGCGAAGTCCATCGGCTTCATCGTCGGCGACTGGATCAACTACGGCGAGACACGCTATGGCGAGAAGTATCACGAGGCGCTGCGGGCGACCGGCCTGTCATACGCAACGCTGGCGGACTATTCGTATGTGGCACGCCGGATCGACTTTTCGTTTCGAAACGAAAACCTCGATTTCACCCACCACAAGGTGGTGGCCAAATGCAAGGATCCGCAGGCCCAGCGGACATGGCTGGAAACAGCCGAGAAGGAAAACCTCAGCGTCGCCCGCCTGCGCAAGTCGATGAACTTCGGCAGGCTCGCCACCGAGCAGGAGATGGAGCAGGACCCTGCGGACCGCGGTGTCGTCACCCATCTCGCGCTCATCAACCGGCTGATCCGCTGGTGGAAGCAGACCACCGCCGATGATCCGGTGGACAAGTGGGACCCGGAGCAGCGGGCGAACGTCAAGCAGGACTTCAAGCTGATCCTCGACATCTACGAGGCGCTCTAACCATCAAACGCGGGGAGGAATGTTCCAAGCGAGTCTCATACCCTCGCCTCTGCGGGTTCAAGTCCCGCCCCCGCAACCAACTCTCAATCCAGCAAACCGATGAGACAGATAGATCCAACATCATTCGCATATCGCGAGGCTGAAAGACATCACCATAAGTGTCAGATGGCGAATGCATACCGCAGACGCCAAGAGCGGGAGATCGAGGAATGGAAGCAGCAACAACATACGGTCATGGAGATCGTCGGGGACGAACCGACCGGACTGATCGTTGAGATGCCCGGCGCTGACATCATCAGGAGGAACTCGGAAATGTTGGTCATCTTCCTCGCGGAGATGGGCAACTGGAACAGCTACGGCCCCGATCCCAAGCCGCGACTTCGCAAGTTCATCACCCCGCGCGAGTTTCGCACCCGGAAGTTCAACGGGCGCAAGACCACCCCGGCAACCACTCGCGATCACCTCAAATGAGCAACCCCGTATCACGGCTGGCACGGCTCCTCAAGGAAAGCGGCAGGTTCTCGGTCCATCTCCCAGGCCAGACCAGCATCGACATCACGCCCGACATCGTCGCCCTCGTGGATGAGGCGGCGGCTGACTCTAACCGCCACAATGTGTTAGGCCATGGAAGGAATCTATTGGAGACCAACGACTTAGGCCGGGACGTCGCCACCCGTGTCCATTTTGTATGAAATGTGCCATTTGCACTTCCCACATAACGGAGGGTCAGACGGCCCCGCCAGACACGCAGAAAACCCTGATGGATCAATGGTTTGCGGAGATTCCTGGCTCCGGATCACAGCCCGAAAATGTGGGAAGAGGGGGTCGTACTTCCCATCGCTGCACCGCCTGTGAAGTGGGAAATTTCCCATTGGCGGGTTGACTTGGCGGCCCGGTCAAATGGCAGGCTCCAACCTCGAATCACAGTTTCTCTTCCTCTGGCGGGTTGCCGGAGGCCCACCCCTGGAGCGGGAAGTCCGCTTCCATCCCACCCGCAAGTGGCGGGCGGATTTCGGCCACCTCGAAAGCCGGACCCTGATTGAGATCGAGGGCGGTATCTTCATGCGGGCCGGTGGCCGGCACACCAGGGGCGGCGGTTACGCCAGCGATGCCGAGAAATACCTGGAAGCCGCGCTTGCTGGCTGGACGGTCCTGCGATTGACCGAACGCCAGTTGGAGATCGGCCTGATCGAGCGGATTGTCGCCTGGCTCAGTACTCCTCAGGCAGGAGAGCGGTCGTTAGAGAGCGGTCAGCCTCGGTGATGATGTAGAGGCGACGGCCGCCGCCGAGCTTGTAGTGGCTGAGAATCCGCAACCCGTGGATCAGCGCCTCCTCGTTCGCCCTCTTGTCCTCGTCGCAAAGGTCGCCCCAGTCGCCGCAGTGGTGGCGGCGCATGTAGGCGGCCAGGTCGATCCCGAGTGCGATGGCGCCGGGAGTGGCGACCGTCCGTCCGACCGGGAACCGCGGCTGCATCAGGTGGTATGGCATGGCGGTCAGGGGTTGGGTTGCGGGGTGACGAGTCCGGAGGCAATCAGGTCTTCGACCAGCGCGGCGGGCGGCCACGGGCGGTGCGGTTTCCCGTTCTGCATCTTGCTGGCGCGGGCGGTGGCCCGGCAGTAGGACTTGAGATCCTTCTCCGGGTTGAAGCTGTCGGCCCGCAGTTGGGTCATCAGGTCGGTCGGGTCGGTGGCGGTGAAGGCCGCCCCGTCGATGGTGTGGTATTTGGTGTTCATGGTGGTGTTGTAGGGAAAGTGTGGATCAGGCGGCGAGCTTCTTTGCCCGTGCCGTGTAGAATTTCACGAGGCCGGTGGCGTTGACCGCCTGGCAGAACCATTTCATGCGGGACATCCCGAGGCCGGTGTCCTGCGGGCGGTTCCTAACGGTGGCGGCGGCTTCGGCGGCGTCGAACATGCGGGCCATCAGGCGCACCCAGTTGGTGATCTTCTCGGGATCGGTGGTGCCCGCGTGGTGCCGGACTTCAAGCGTGCGGTGGCGGAAGAAGCTGTGGATGTTGAGCTTGCGGTAGCGGCAGGGATAGAGGTCCCGGATCTGGTCCATGTCCTTGCAGGCGTCGATGGCCTCGAACATCGCCATGCAGGCGTCGCGGTGGCCGGCGGCGTCGCGGCATTGGTCCTTGAGGTTGGACTGGCAGTAGGTGTTGGCGTTGCCCCGGCGGGACTGCGGCTGGAAGGTGTCGAGGACATCCTCGAATTTGAGCCAGAGCTTGAAGAGGTTCTTGACGGCCTTGAGCTTCATCGCGCTGGCGTCGAAATGGACGTGGAATCCGCAGGTTCTATCGACCCTGGCTCCGGCGGCTTCCAGTGCGGCGGCGGCGATGCGGACTTCCTCAAGACCTGCCTCACCTTCGAGGACCGGACTGACCAGTTCGTAACCGCAGGAGCCGTCGGTGACGATCTTCCACTGCGGCGTGGTCTGGTGGGTGTAGCCCATGTATTCGACCCGGATCCCGGCGGCCCTGAGACTCATGAGGGCGGCATCGACAGTGATGGTGGAGAGGAATTCTATCTCGACTCCGAAGCGGCGGTCCATGGTTGGCGTTGTCATGTGTAATATCTGCCATGGTGCCACCTACTGTCCATGTCTTTCTTCATCAATATATGTCTTTTTTTCGGAGGCATGAATGATGGCGGATTGGCACGAATCCTGTGCCGCAGGACGCGTGCCAGGTGTTCCTAACATGCCATATTTGACAGATAAAAAACACGACGGAAATCGAAGAATGACATGGACACAACTGATCGACATGGCAGATCGGTAACGATGAAAGCAATATTACTAACCGAACTGGAATCCGCCACGCTGGCGGCCATCACCCGCCTCCGTGACACCGCCGAGGTGAGCCTGTCCGACGCCCGCACCGCCCTGGCCTGCGACGCCCCGTCCGCCGACGCAAAGTCCCTGGCCCGCCGCCTCAACACCCTTGCCGAACTCGAAGGCCGCCTGTCCGTGTTCCGGACCGTGATCCACCTCAACGCCAATGACCGGGCCGGTGAAATCCAAGCCTGGCTGATGGATCAGGCGATGCGGGGTGCCGACGACAACTGGAGCGGCCGGACCAACGACGTGTCACGCGCCCGCCATGACGGCGTGCTCCGAGCCATCCGCGAGACGGACCGCGAGATCAACGGAATCTAACCCGATATGCAAAAAATGACGAAAAAAGACATGGACATGATCGACCAATATGACAGATCACTAACGATGATAGCAACAGCGACTAACAGTGATGGTTCCCCATTCAGAACCGGCATGTTGGTCATGATCCGTCCCGAGTGGGATGGTGACGACAATCTCCACATTATCGCCGAATGGAACGGCGACCGTGGATTCATCCGGCCTGTCGAATGGCCGCACGGAGGGATCATTCCAACCGAACTGGTCACCGCCGAAATGATACAACACGCAACCACCAACCACTGAAACACCATGAACAAAAACGACATTGCCGAAATCAAACGATACAGAAACCTGACTCTCGAATCAGGACGCGGAGAAACCTACAGCAACGGCCGCCCGACGCTCTACGGCCACTCGACCTACGGTCGTGGATCGGTGCTCGCCGGGCGTCCCCGCCGCGAATGGCTCGAAGACTGGGACGACATCGAAACGGCCCGCGCCGAACTCAAGGCCGCGGGAATTCGCTATCGTGACCTCTGCGACGCCGGTGGCTCCACCCACATCCCGGTGGATGTCATCACCACGGGCTTGCCCGACGGGGAAATCTAACGACGGACCACGACTTCCCATGAAACCACAATCCGACTTTCTGGACAAAATCCGCAAGCTCCTGCGACTGGCAGACCGCTCCCGCGGCTCCACCGAGAACGAGGCGAAGGTGGCGCTGGCCAAGGCTCAGGAACTGATGACCCGCCACAACATCGACTCGGTCTTGTTCCGCATGGAACATGGCGAATCGTCCACCGCGTCCTTCACCGTGAACAAGGGCAAGGTCGATCTGCCCAAGACGCTCAACCCCGCCGACATGCTGATCCTCTCGTTGCTGCAAGCCCACTTCAACGTGCGGATCATTCTAATGCCCGGTGGCAGGGGCACCCCGGTGGACATCATCGGTGCCCCCGAGGATGTGGACTTCGCCATCTATGCGTTCAACTTCCTCCGCGAGACATTCTTCCGCTGTTGGAACGAGTTCAAGCGGACGCGGACCAACCCCGACAGGGCGTCCTACTACCGGGGCCTGCGCGACGGCATCAACTCCGAACTCAAGGCGGCGAAGCAACGGGCCGAGCAGTCCTACGCTGGCAACCAGCGCGACGCCTACGCGCTGGCGGTCGTGGACCAGAAGGCGGCCATCACCCGATACGTCGATGACCACTACGGCAAACTCCGCACCCGCGCCGCCCGGGCCCGCCGGGTGGACTCATCGAGCTACTTCGCCGGTGAGACCAAGGGCCGCACCATCCAGATCAACCGCCCGCTCGCCGGGTGAAACAACTCTCCCCTAACCAGACAAGACAACACCATGAACACACCAACCAACATCCCGCTGCCCGTCGCCATGCGACAGGGCGTCGCCAAACTCGAACGCAACGGCTTCCGGGTCGTGCGCGTCGCGCCCAACGGACCGGACCCGTCGTCCGGGTTCACCGCCTTCATGAGCAAACGCACCCGCACCGGCCTGCTGCTGGCGCAGGTCGGAATGGATTCCAACGGCAACATCACCACCAACCGCTAACCCCAACCTAACACCACAATGAACAAACTATACTGGATCGTCTGCGACGACAAGGACAACAACGTATTCGAAGGCCGCTACCAGGGGCGCACCCGCGGCGAGGCGCTCAAGTTCCTCAAGCAGTCCGTCGGGCGCAAGAGCCTCAACGGACTGGTCTTCACCATCACCGAAATCCCGGTGCCGCTGATCCGCGAGATTGTCGCGGAGATCCTCGCCAGCGGCGGCGTGCCGGCCACCCCCGCACCCAACATCGTGCCGCTCAGGCAGCCCGATCCCGCGCCGCTCGCCGGACGCTTTGATGCGTTCGCCGACACGTCGGAGACCACGGTGACACCCGCAGAAGCCGAACCGGCACCCGCCCCCAACCCCGCCTCAGCGCCAGCGAAGAAATCCAAGCCCAAGCCGGATGCCGGACCCAAGGTTGGCAATCCCGGCCACGGCGATGACCTTTGGGCGAAAATCCGGGCCTACTGGAACGAATGCCGCAGCATCAAGCAGACCGCCGAGAAGTTCGGGCTCTCGCCCAACTCGGTCAAGACCCGGGCCCGCCGCGAGGGCTGGAACAAATAACCGCCGCCACCATGAGCCAACCCGAGTGGACACCCAAACCCGGCGATGGTGCCACCATCTGCCACCACAGCGACCGGACCGCCTGCACGGTGGTCCGGGTCAGCCCCTCCGGCATCACCATCTGGATTCAGCGCGACATCGCCACGCTGGACGACTGGAAGCCGGAGATCATCCCCGGCGGATTCGCCGGCCATTGCGTGGACAATGCCGACCAGCGTTACACCTACCAGCCTGATCCCGGCGGCACCATCCACAGCGCCCGGCTCCGCAAGGACGGCCGCTACCGGACGCCAGGCGGTGAGCGGGTGATTCCCGGCCGCCATCACTTTCACGACTACAATTTCTAACCATGAAGGTGCATGTCGCCCGCTACCGCAAGGCCGATGGCTATCAAACCCGCTTCTGGTCGGTGACCGTCGATGGCGAACTGCTCGCCGTCACGGTTTACCGCCGGGGCGCGGATGCCGTCGCCAACGCCCTCACCACCCTAACCAGAGATCCCCATGCCACGACCCCTCAAAGTTCTCCCCAACCCGGCACCGTGCCCCACAACGCCACCGCTGGCGTGGCGGCCGACCGGACCCGATGACCTCTGCGGCCCCGCCGCCACCGTCGCCAGCCGCCTTGTTGCCAAGGCCCGCAACCTCCGCGCCAATCCCGCGGTTCCGGTGAAGCTCCTGCTCTACGGCCCGCCCGGTGTCGGCAAGACCAGCATCGCGGACATGGTGGCCGCCGAGCTTTCCGGCTGTGCCCTCGCCGTCGAGGAATTCAACGGCAGGCTGGTCACCGTGGACGTCGTCAAGCAGTGGGTGGCCGGCCTCGGCACCCTGTCGCTGTTCGGCGTTTACTCGGTGCGGATCATCAATGAGATGGACCGCTGCACCCGCGAGGCGCAGGACCTGCTCTTGAGCTACCTCGACCGGCTGCCGCCAGGGCGGGCGGTGATTGGCACCAGCAACCTGCAACTCGATCTGCTGACCGAGCGGTTTCAGACCCGCTTCCAGTCGATCAAGCTCATGTCGCCCTCCACCGATGACATTGCCGCCCTGCTCCGCCGCCACTGGCCGGTGGACCGTGCGACGGCGGCGCGGATCGCCGTGGGCAGCGGTGGATGCGTCCGGGCCGCGCTCGCCGATTTGGAAACCTGGCTGGATGCGGAGGGCCTGGCATGAAAGCGCGGCTCCAACAACTCCGCTTCGACCGCAAGGGCCGATTGTCCCGCGCCGTGTTCCGCTTCCGCGCGTCGGGGATGCGCCGTGAGACCGCCGTCACCGTGCGCTGGCGCGATGTGTGCGGCGAACGGGAATGGTTCGCGCTGGGCTGGTGCCCGCCGGACGCGTGGCGGGTGATCCTGCCGATGGTCGCCCAAGTCAGCCATGCCGTTGACACCATCAACGCGGGCGATGACCGATGATCCCAAAGCCCGCACCCTCGCCAATGGCATCGAAGTATGGTGCAGTTATGACAAGCTGGTGCCGGTGGGCGAGCTCAAGCCCAACCCGCGCAATCCCAACACGCACCCACAGCGGCAGATCGAGTTGCTCGCCAAGAACATCCGCTATTTCGGTTGGCGGCAGACGATCACGGTGTCCAAGCTCAGCGGCATGATCGTCTCAGGCCACGGCCGGCTGATGGCCGCGAAGCACCTCGGCGTCGAGGTCGTGCCGGTGGACTACCAGGACTTCGCCAGTGAGAACGACGAACTGGCCGTGCTGGTCGCCGACAACCGTTTGGCCGAACTCGCCACGGTCGATTTGAACGAACTCGAAAAAATCGCCAGCGAGTGGAAGGCGGTGGATTTCGATACGATCCTCGCCGGTTTCGAGCCCGCCGACCTTGAGAGCCTGCTCAACCCGGACGGCGGCGATGACGATGACGACGAGGATGACCGCCACGACAAGGAACTCGACAAAAGCGATGTCACGGTCGCCGTGGGTCTCTATCGGTTCCGCATCAGCCAGGACGAATTCATCGCCTGGTGCGACCGCGTGAAACAGGACGCCGGTTTTGACAAGGAAAGCGTGCTCAAGGAAATCCGCATCCGCCTCGGTCTATGAAAATCACCCTCGAACCCATCGCCGCCGTTAGGCCATCGACCTACAATCCGCGCTCGGCCGATCCGGCGCGGCTCGACATCATTGAGTTGTCGCTGCGCAAGCTCGGATTCATCGCCCCGATCTTCGCCGACACGGATGGCGAGATTCTATCAGGCCACCAACGGCACCTTGTCGCCCACCGCATGGGTGCCACGCATGTTCCGGTGTTCCGGACCAAGGCGCTCGACCTCGACCAGCGCAAGGCGCTCAACATCGTGTTCAACCGGGCGACCAATGATTTCGATTTCCACCACACCCCCGGCAAGGTCACCCGCGACCTGGAATCCCTCGACCTAACCAAGCTCGCCGAGGGCATCCCCGACAAGCCGGTCGGCAGCGACGGCTTCCTGCGCTGCCTCAAGCCTGCGGAAGTCGCGGTGAAGGATCTCTGCAAGGTCAACTCCGGCCGCTGGCTGCAATACGCCCGCAACCTCGCCAACACCCTGCATCGCCAGGGCATCCTCATGCCCCTCGTCTGCCGCGAGGATCTCACGGTCATCAACGGCATCGGCCGCTTGGAAATGCTGGCCGAGAAAGGCGCGGCGTTCGCACCCGTGGTATTCGTCACCGACCGGGAGGCGGAGTTCGCCCGGGCCATGATGAACCTGCTGTCGATGGACTTCGACATCCATACCCGCTATGCCGACATGCTGCGGTTCAATTCGTTTCGGCGGGCGCGGCGGGTGCGGCGCGAGCTGGGCAACGGCTTCATCTTCGCCACCCATGGTGCCAAGCCGTGCAAGACTTTCGACATCGCCAAACCTGCCGACCGCGCCCGGTGGATCAAGGAACACGGCAGCACCATCCTTGATTTCGGGGCCGGCCACCTGACGGAAACCTTCCTGCTGCGGCAGGCGGGCATCGACTGCACGCCGTTCGAGCCCTACCGGCTCGGCCCCGGCGGCATCAACAAGGCCGAGGGAGTGGAACTCACCCGCGCCTTTCTGGCCGAAGTGGCGGCGGGCAAGGACTGGACCAGCATCTTCATCGCCAGCGTGCTCAACTCGGTGCCGTTCCGCGAGGATCGCGAGCACATCGCCTGCATTTGCGCCGCGCTGTGCCGCCCGTTCACCAAGGTCTATGCCTGTGCCTCGTCGGCGGGCGAGTCCGGCTGGCGGCAGGTCAACGGCAAGGCGTTCATGAACGAAAGCAACGCGGGCAACATCGCATTCCGCCTCGACTATGAGCCGGGCATCCGCATCGGCGACTTCCAGGACAAACCCAAGGTCCAGAAGTATCACACCGAAAAAGAATTCCGCGAGCTGTTCGGTCCGTTCTTCCGCTCAGTGAAGGTCGATGACTTTTCCAACAACATCAACGCCGCCTGCGCGTCGGCGCGGCCCGTCGATCCGGCCCGCCTACGTGCCGCCATCCAGTTCGAATTCGACCTGCCCTATCCGGACGGCAGCCGCATGGATTTGGTGAAATGCGCCATGGACTCTTTCAGCCAACGTCTTCAGACTCCCTTGACCAAATGATCATCCTGCTCGACCTCAACTATACCCTGGTGGCCAACTCGCCCAAGCACGGCACCACGCCCGAACGCATGGAGAAGCGCCTTGCCGGTGAGCAATACCGGCAATGGCTGGTTGAACTGGTGCGGCCACATACCGTGGTGCTCATCACCGCACGCCCGGAAACCTGGATGCTCAGGACGCTCGACCGGATCGAGGAGCAGACCGGCTGGCGGCCGCAGGACGCGTGCTTCGCCCCGACAGGTTGGTGGAATCCTCCGGCGATCAAGGAACATCTGCTCAAGAAGGATGTGTTTCCGATCCACGGCGAGCACGCCCGCTACATCGCGATTGAGAGTAACCCGCGGACCCGTGAAATGTATGCACGGTTTGCCATCCCGTGCTTCTGGGTGACCGGGGAAGGCACTTGCCTAACGGAAGGAACGCGCATCGTGAAGCGGCTGCCGCGTTGACACCCGCGCCGGGGCATGAGTGAAGCCCCAGTTGACCATGTGATGCCCGAGGGACCGTGGCGTTTCGACAAGCAGGTGACCGACGTTTTCGACGACATGCTGCAGCGGTCGATCCCGCAATACAACGCGATGCGACTGGTGACCTTTGAGGTGGCCAACCGGTTCGTCCAACCCGGCACGGCGATCATCGACATGGGCTGCTCCCGCGGTCAGGCGCTGCTGCCGTTCGTTTCCAACTTCGGCGCGGCCAATGACTATATCGGCCTGGAGATCAGCGAGCCGATGATCGAGGCGGCGCGGCAGCAGTTCACCGGCCACCCGCACGGTGACCGCGTCACCATCGCCCGTGCCGACCTGCGCCACGAGTTTCCTAACGTGACCTCCAGCCTCGTGCTCTCGGTCCTCACGCTCCAGTTCACCCCCATCGAATACCGCCAGCGGATCATCCGCCGCGTGTTCAACTCGCTGGCGCCAGGCGGCGCCTTCGTGCTGGTCGAGAAGGTGCTCGGTGCCACCGCCGAACTCGACGAGGCGTTCGTTGACCTGTTCCTTGAGATCAAACGGCAGAACGGCTACTCACAGGGGGAGATCGACCGCAAACGGATGTCGCTGGAAGGCGTGCTCGTGCCGGTGACCGCCCGTTGGAACGAGGAACTCCTGCGCGAGGAGGGATTCGCGGCGGTGGACTGTTTCTGGCGGCACCTGAACTTCGCCGGATGGGTGGCGCTCAAGCCATGAGCAAGTCCAGAACCAACGACGAGGGCAGGCAGGTGCTCGACCCGGAAGTCGCGGGGAAGATCCTCGACGCCGACTTCCAAAATGTCGTGAAGAAGGTTGCGGCGGGAAAGCCGTTGACCGTGGCCGAGCGTTCGCGCATCGAATCATTGGCCGCAGGCAGCAGCGAGTCACTCGCCTATGCCAAGACCCTGGTGGAACTTGCCGCGGTGTTGGGTGTGACGCGCCGGACGCTCACCACCTGGCAGAAGATGGAAGGCTCACCGAAGCCGCTCTCCAACGGACTGTGGCCGGTCGCCGACTGGCGGGAGTTTGTCCGCGTGCGCGGGTTGAAGGCGGGCAAGGTTCCGCTGGGTAACGAGGAGGCTCTCAAGGCCCGCAAGCTGTTGGCCGAGGTTGAGGAACGGGAACTGCGCATCGCGGTGAAGAAGGGCGAGTATGTCCCGCTCCATCAGGTCCGCACCGAATGGATCGGACTCGTCGCCCAGGCCACCTCCATCCTCCGGGCCAAGTTTGAAAACGAACTGCCGCCGATCCTGTCCGGTCTCGACGCCACCGGCATCCAGAAGGAATGCCGCAAGGCGATTGACGAAGTTCTCCGCTGCCTCCACGAATCATGAGAGCCCTGCATGACATCTGGCGCGAAGCATGGCAGCCGCCCGACCGCCGGCCGCCGTGGGCGTGGTGCGAGGATCACGTCGAGGGCATCCCGTATTCTCCGAACCCCGGCCGCTTTCGTGCTGAGAACTCGCCCTGGATCCGCGAGGTCATGGAAGCGTTGGTCGATCCGCGCATCCGGCTCGTGTCCATCATCGCGTCGGTCCAGTCATCCAAGACCACGGCACCCGAACTCACGCTCTGCTATATCATCACCAACCTCCCGGGCCCGACGCTCTGGCTCGACCAAACCGACGAGGATGCCCGCGACTATTCCGAGGCACGGCTTCAGAAGTTGTTTGACCAATGCCAGCCGGTGGCGCGGCTCATGCCCACCGGCATCCACCGCCACAAGCGCAAGAACAACGCGATTCATTTCACCAACGGCATGGTGCTGTGGATTCTGGGTGCCCACAACAAGACCAACCTGCAGCGCCGCTCGATCCGCTGGCTGGTCGGCGATGAGACCTGGCGTTGGCCCGAGGGGCACATGGCTGAGGCCGAAGCCCGCGTCACCGCCTTCGGTTGGCTTGGCAAATGCATCTTCATGAGCCAGGGCGGCGAGGAGGATGACGACACCCACCGCAAGTTCCTAACGACCGACCAGCGCGAATGGACGTTTGCATGTCCCGAATGCGGCCACCGGCAGCCGTTCAAGTGGGAGTGCGTCGAGTGGAGCAAGTCAGCCCGCGATGAATTCGGCGAGTGGGATTTCGACGAGGTTCGGCGCACCACCGCGCTGCGCTGCGAGTCGTGCAACCACTACTTCGAGGATGGCGAACGGACCCGCCGAGAACTCAACGCCACCGGCGCGTTCGTCGCCAAGAATCCCAAGGCGTCCAAGGAAAATGTCGGCTTCCACTGGAATGCGCTGTGCGCGATGAGCTGGGGCCAGCTAGCCGAACTCTATCTGCGGGCCAAGACGGCGGCGAGAAAAGGCGATGTCTCGCTGCTCCAGCAATTTTATCAGAAGCGCCTTGGTTTACCGTGGCGTGAATATGTCGAGGATTACAAACTGGAGATCACCAAGTCCGGCTACAAGCGGGGCGAGACGTGGGAGGAGGAGGGCGCGATCAACCCGAAGACCGGCGCCATCCTCGCCGCCCCGCTACCCGAGCGCACCGGCCTCATTCCGCTGCGCTTCATCACGGTGGACTGCCAGATGGATCATTTGTTCCTGGTCGTCCGCTCGTGGTCGGCCGAGGGATCGAGCCGCCTGATGTGGAACGAACGCATCCTGACCTTCACCGACATCGACGTGATGCAGGAACGCTTCGGCGTGCATCCGAGTTTGGTATTCCTCGACGCCGGCTATGCGACCTACGATGTCTATCGGGAGTGCGCGAAGCGCGGTTGGGTCGCGCTCATTGGCGACCGCCGCCCGGTCTATCCGCACAAGGGCCGCGATGGCAAGACCGTCCAGCGGTTCTATTCGCCCAGGCGCAAGGTGGTGCTCTCGCACAAGCAGTCCTGCCATGTCCATTATTGGAGCAACCTCAACATCAAGGACACGCTCGCCCGTCTGCGGCGCAACCAGGACGCGAGCCGGGGGCCGACCTGGGAGGTGCCGGACGACATCGACGACGATTACCTGGCGCAGATGGAGAGCGAGCAGCGCATCAAGGAAAAGGGCCAGTGGATGTGGAAGCAGATCGGCTCGCGGCCGAACCACTACTTCGATTGCGAGTCGATGCAGGCGACCGCGGCGACCATGCTCAAGATCGTCGGACGCGAGGCGGTCGCCATCCCGCCGGTTGACACTGCGGACGGGGAGTCATGAAAAACATCACCATCCTTCGTTTCCTCACCGCAGTCGGCTCCATGTTCTCCACCGTGGCCGCGCTTGATTTGGCCGGCGTCGCCAATGTGTTCGATCCGCTGACCGCCAAATACCTGCTCGCCGCGGGTCCCGCCGCGCTGGCCGTCAAAGAACTTGTCGTGGTTCTCGGCGACTGGTTCGACGACGGCAAACCCAACAAGTCGTTCAAGCTCGGCGTGCTGTGTTTCGCGCTCGCGGTGCTGTCGCTGCCCTTCCTCGCGTCGTGTTCCACGCCGCCGCCGGTTTCCGGCACCTTCTCCAACAAGGACGGCCGGATCACGGTTCATCCGGACGGCCGCTTCGAGATCACCGTCGAACCCCGCACCTCCAAGTAAGCCATGCCTGCCGACACTTTCACCGATTGGTTCAATGCCCAAAAGTTCCGCCACTTTGGCGCGAGCGAATTCACCACCTACTTCGCCGCCGTGCGCAAGGGGGTGAAAAACAGCACCCCGCCCCGCAAGCTGTGGGACAACCTGGTGCCGACGCTGAGGATCGTGGACGCCCTGCGCGGACACCTCGGCAAACCCTGCCAAATCCTCAGTTCCTACCGTTCGCCCGAATACAACCGGGCGGTGGGCGGGGCACCGCTGAGCCAGCACCTTCAGTTCAACGCCCTGGACATCGCATTCGATGGCGTGCGGAGCGGCATTGTGTATGCGGTTCTTCTGGCATGGCGCAAGGACGGCAAGTTCACCGGCGGGCTGGGTTTCTATCCGTCTTCCGGCTTCGTCCACATCGACACGCGCGGCAGCAACGCCACCTGGCAGGGTCAGTAACCGGCACCCAAGCCCAATCGACACATGGCCCGAGGACTGTTCATCACCGGATTCACCGTCGCCGAAGTGCTTGTCATTCAGCAGCGCGCCAAGGATCTGCTGTCTGAGGGCAAGACCATCATGAACTGGAACGACGCGGAAACGTCGGTGTCCAAGCAGTTCGTCCTGCCCGTTGACCAGGTGCTTGAGGAATGCGATCACGCGCTCCGGGTTCTTGACCCGGCCACCTACGGCCGAACCCGCATCGCCGGTGCCTCCTACATCTCCGGATACCTCCCGAAATGAGCCGCCTCAAATCCATTGTTCGCCTGCTGCTGCCCCCCGTCCTCGTTCCGAAGGCGTGGGGTTCGCCGTTTGAGGCCGCCAACTGGTCGCCCCGCCGTGGCGCGGTGCCGGGTGCCTCGCCGAGCGACGCCCGCAACGAACTCACCCCCGGCGTGCGCACCGAGCTGGTTCGCAAGGCACGCTACCTCCACAAGAACAGCGGATTCGTTAGGGAGCTGGTCGCCAACATGGCAATCTATTCCACGGGCGACGGCATCCGCGTCCAGGCACAGTCGGGCAATCCGGCGTGGAACCGCAAAGCCGAGGAGTTCTTTTCCCTGTGGGCCGCCCGCTGCGAAGTGACGCGCCGGTTTTCGTTCGCCGAATGCCAGTCGCTGGTGTGCCGGGGCGTGGACATCGACGGCGAGTATTTCGTCCACAAGACCCGCGACGCCGAGGGCGAGCCGCGCATCCAGTTGATCGAGTCCCACCGGATCGGCGACGAGTTCGGATCAAAAGAAACCATCGACGGCGTTGGCCTCGACGCGTGGGGGGCGCCGGTGTTCTACCGGGTGTTGGAGGATGGCCGCAAAGTCCGCGATCTCCCGGCCGAGGCGATTCTTCACATCCATGAGCCCGAGTGGGCCGGCGGCGTTCGGTCGCATCCGACGATCCAGCATTCCATCAACCATGTGCTCGATGAAATGGAGTTGCTCGCCCTGGAGAAACACGCGGTCAAAGACAACGCCGACGTGGCCCGCGTGCTGAAAACCGCCCGTGGCGAGATCGACGACAACGGTGATTTCGTGGTGGGCGGCGGCAGCACCGGCGGCGAGGCCAGCGACCCGGTCACGCTTCAACGCATCGTCGGCGGCAAGTTGGTTGCTCTCAAGCCCGACGAGTCGCTCGACAGCTTCCAATCGAACCGCCCCAGCCCCACTTTCACCGGATTCCTGGAGCACCTGCGGCGTGACGCAGCGCTCGGGGTGATCCCCTTCGAGTTTGCGGCGGATTCCAGCAAGATCGGTGGCGCGGGTGTTCGGCTCATCGTTGCCAAGGCGGATCGCCGGTTCTCGTTCCGCCAGCTCATTCTGGAACGGCGGTTGATCCAGCCGGTGTGGGCCTATGTGATCGGCGACGCCATCGACCGCGGCCTGCTGCCGCCCGTCGCCGGATGGTGGAAAATCACGTCGGTGCCACCCCGCCGGATCACCGTGGACGCGGGCCGCGAAGCCCAACAGAACCGCGCCGACGTGGAAATGGGCCTCAAGACGCTCAGCGACCACTATGCCGAACTGGGTGCGGACTTCGGCGAGGAGATCGAGCGCCGCGCGACCGACGCGAAGATGATCCTGGAAACCGCCCTGAAATACGGTGTGCCGGTGGACATGCTGTGGAAGCCAGCGATACGGGAGCAACGCCAGGCTTGAGATTCCTCAGATATACCGACGAAACAAACTGGACAAAGGGGCTGCACACTGGTCTTTTTGTCGCCGAGAGATATAAGCACAGTTAGGTGCATTCTCAGGAATCAAGTCCAGTTCACCCCCACAATGATCACGAAATCCAAACTCCTACTCACAGCCGTCATGTTGGGTTGTGCGCCAATAACCGAGGGAGGCATCTCGCTCGAATGGAAGTTTACCTTCGATGGATCGACCATTGGGATGCCCAGCCAGTCGTTCGTCATCAGTCAGGCCAAGGTCGCCGCCTCTGGACATGCGATTCTTGAGGTTCGCTCCCAGCCCAATCCTCCGGGAGTTCATGAACTCCGGTATGCCATGCTGGACCCGAATGGAAAACAAACATGGGTCAGCGACAACATGGCGGGCACTACAAATACCCAACTTAGAATTATCCATGTGACGTCCGATGCCGCCGTGCTTGTGGCTGATGGGGATTGGAGTAGCCCAACTTCCGTCACGAAAGTCTTCACATATAACGCAAAAGCATCTCCGGTTTTCTCATCCATAACACTGGGGAACGACGAGAGAATCGCGATGTTCCAGGACGATTCGGCATACAATTCCAATACCTTGGTTCCGCCCGGATCGCTCTGCACGCCAACGGCATTCTACACGCTTTCGGGATACCCGAATCATTTTGGGACTATGCCAACATCCTTCTGCAAATACAAGGTCGATCTGGCATCCTCGACTCCGACAGTTGTGGAATCGTTTTCCGGCGTTGATTCCGCGAACTTCGTTATCAAATGGCATGGCATCGCCAATGTGCAATATCAGATCCAGGAATCCGAGGACCTTGTTAGCTGGACGAATACCGGATCCACTATCTCCGGTATAGGCGCGCTAATGTCCTGGTCAACTCAGGCATCATCACCAAAGCGATTCTATCGAATCACGCACCAATAGGCAAATTTGAGTTTGAACCCGACAAAGGTAGCAGGTCTGGCTGCCTCGTGATGATGTTTGTCGCCAGACCGTTGACACCGCCGCCGGGGGGTGAATCCGCTCCTGCAATCCCGTGAATGGCTGATCCAGCCAGAAGCCCTGCGCTCGATGGCGCTGGCCGTCCGTGCCTTCAATGAGCGTGGCGGCCAACTGCCCCAGTCCCGACCGCAAAGCCCGCTGCTCAGCGTCGATAACGGCGTCGGTGTCGTGTCCATCGAGGGACCGATCCTCCGCAAACCCGACCTGTTCGCCCGCGTGCTGATGGGGGCCGTTGGTTCCGACGAAATCGGCGCGGCGCTGCGTGAGGCAAACCAGCGCGACGACATCAAGGCGGTGTTCCTCGACATCGACTCTCCCGGCGGCACGGTGGCCGGCACTCCCGAACTCGCCGCTGCCGTCAAAGCGATCAATGAGAACAAACCGGTCTATGCGTTTTCGTCCGGACTCATGTGTTCGGCGGCCTACTGGATCGCGTCACAGGCCTGCGCCGTTTATGCCACGCCATCCGCCCAGGTCGGGTCCATCGGCGTGGTGCAGGTGGTGATCGACGATTCCGCCGCGCTCGCCAGCGAGGGGATCAAAGTGGAGGTGTTCGCGGTCGGCAAATACAAATCCATCGGCGCACCCGGCACGTCCCTGACCGACGCCCAGCGGGACCTGATCAATTCCAACCTCGCCGAGATCGCGGGGGAGTTCCATGCCGCCGTGCTGGCCAAAAAGCGGTCCATCCCGGCAGAGGCGATGGAAGGCCAAACCTTCAGCGGCAAACAGGCGCAGCGGTTCAACATCGCGGGTATGGTTCCGGACCGTGCCGAAGCCATGCGCCGCCTCCGCGTTTTCCATGCGACGGTTGACACGAAATCACGGGTGATGAACGCACCCGAAGACATCCTCGCCCAAACCAAGGCCCAACTGGAAGCACTCCAACGCGACCACCAGGCGCAAACCGAACTGCTCAACGAAGCCTCGGCCAATGCCGAATCGCTGCGCGGCCAAACCGCGATCCTCACCGCCGAAATCGAGACGCTCAAGGCCGAGCGCGACACCGCCAACGGCAACGCCGCCGCGCTGCAAACCCGTGTGACCGAACTCCAGACCGCCCAGGCCGATTTCGACACCCGTGTTCAGACCGAGGTGGCCCGAGTCGTCGCCTCCACCGGCACCACGCTTCCGGCCCGCGTCACTCCCGCGGGTGACCAACCGCAGGCGGCGGAACTCCACGCGCAATTCGCCGCCATCACCGATCCCGCCGCCCAGACCGTCTTCTGGCGCAAGCTCACCCCCGAACAACAAGCCCTCATCCTCAAGCACCAAGCCTGATTCCGCCAGTAGTCCAACATCCAAGCCTAACACACCATGTCCAACACCCTCACCAATGTCAAAGACATCAAGGTCGCCCAGAAGGCGCTCATGCCCTTCACCGCGAACCTGATGCCCGTCACCTCGTTCTCCACCAATTTCGGTCCCCAGCAGGCTGACAAGGGCGACACCGTGCGCGTGCCGCTCATTGGCGCTCCGTCCGGGTCGAGCGACTTCGCGGGTGACTATACCGCCAACTCGGATTCGACCGTCACCACCATCCCGGTGACGCTCAACCGTCACAAGTTCAAGACGGTCCACGTCACCGCCCGCGAAGCTTCGGAAACCGCCATGGATCTGCTCGACACCCTGGTCGGCACCGCCGCCCAACAGCTCGCCCAGGATGTGCTGCTCGACATTATGACGGTCATAACCCTGGCCAACTTCGGCGTTCCCATCCCGGCGGTGGCCGCCACCAACTTCGATTACAAGAAGGTGCTCAACATCCGCGAGGCGTGCGGCAACGCCAAGATGCCGGCCTCGCCCCGGTCGCTGGTGCTCGACGCCGGTTACTACACCAACCTGCTCGCCGACGATGTGGTCGCCAAGAGCTTCAACCTCAACCTGAGCGCCCCCGGTGTCACCGAGGGACTCATCAGGCGGCTGGCGGGTTTCGACCTCCACGAAACGGTGGTGATTCCCGCCGACCACGCGGAAAAGCTCGTCGGCTTCGCCGTTCACCCGAGCGCGGTGGCGGTGGCCATGCGCTACCTCCAGCCGGTCGCCGAATACCAGCAGTCCGGGGCCGTCACCGATCCGCAAACCGGCATGACCTTCGGCTACCTGCGCTTCACCGACACTCGCGCCAACAAGGTCTTCGTCACCATCGAATGCCTCTACGGCTTCACCGTTGGCAAATCCGACGCCCTGAAGCGCCTCGTCAAACCGTGAGCCACCCAACCCTAACCCCCAGCCAATCAAGACCATGATTCCGTTCAGCTTCACCGGCAACGCCGGATCCACCCTCAGCCATGTCGTCGTTCCCGCCAGCGGGCGCGACCGCATCCGCGTCCAGTATGTGAGCGCCACCTCCGACAAGGCGGCTTCGCTGCTCACCTTCAAGCTCCCGTCGAAATCGACCGTCGTCACCGCCACCAGCGCGGCCAACCAGACCGTCATCAACTGCGTGCCCTACGCCGGGGCGGCTGCCAATGATGTGGTGGTGCTGTTCTCCGCAGTCACCGGCACCGGTATCCGCGGCGTGGTCGCCTCGGTGCAGGCCGGGGTGTCGATCACGCTCAACGCCAACCTTGGCCTGGCCCTCGCGCCCGGCGACATGGTCCACCTGATGGCCACCGCCGGCCAAATCCCGGTCGGTGCCGCCACCAAGGAGGCCAACGCGCCGACCGTGTTCGTGGTCAACGAGGGGCCCGGCCTCATCGAGTTGGACGGCACCGCCGCTTGCCGGGTCAATCTGGTCGCTGGCGAGTATTCCTAGCCCATTTCCTCGCATCGGGTGATGTGCGGTTGTTTGCATAACACTCACCCTCTCCGGGCAACCGGGGAGGGTGTTTCATTTTGACAGTGCGGCACGGGCATGGGACTTGAATCCGACATTCTATCCGACCTGCGGCAGCTTCTCACCGAGCATGGCGTGATGGCGCGGTGGCAGGGCATCGACCTGCTGGTGCTGGCAAGCCGCATCCGCAACGAGCAGCAGATCGACTTGGGCGGCATGTTGGAGTCCCCAGACCTGAGCGTGCGGGTGCCCAAGCTGGCATTCCCGGCCGCGCTGCCGAAGTTCGGTGAGAAGATCGAGGTGGACGGTGCCGGATACCGCATCAGCCGGGTTTCCAATCATCCGCGCTCGCCACTCCTAACCCTCACCCTGACCAGCACCGATGAGTGACGACGCAATCCGCTTCACGGCCCGGATGAAGGGCGCGTTCAACGTGGCCCGCCTGCTTCGCCGCTACCCGGAAAAGGTCGGCCGCACGCTCGAATCTCTGGTGAAACAGGAGGCGCGGGGGCTGGCCGTGGAACTCGCCCGCAACACCCGGCCGTTCGGGTTTTCCGAAAAGGCGAAACAGCAGGGCGAAAAGGCGGTTGCCGGTGACATCAACAAGGTGTTCGCCGTGCCGTCCGACGCTTACGAGAAAACGCGGGCGTCCGATCCGGCCGCCGCCGATAGGTTTTGGGCCAACATCCAGAACCGCCGGTTTGCCAGGGCCGGGCAGGCATTGCGTTCCTCCAACTCGCCGTGGAAAAGCCTGCCGGTCGGCCGGTTGGACCCGAAACTCCATCAGCAAAGCCGCACCGGGCGCCACGGCAACGTGAAACGGAAGGTCCCGGCCCAGATCGTTACCAGCCCGAAAGCGCTCGATTCCTATGTCGCCAAAATCCAGAAGCGGGTCGGCTTCGCCAAGGGATCGTGGCTCAACGCCGCCAAAAACATCGGCGGCAAGGTGCGGGGTGCCGCACAGTGGGTGACCCGGCACAAGCAGGCACCGGGCAGCGCCACGGTCAGGACCGGCGACAAGCCTGCGGTCACGCTGGTCAACCGGCTCGACTACATCGACGAGGTGAGCACCCACAAGGGGATCACGCTTGCGCTTGAAGTGGCAGCGGGACGGCTTCGCAAAGCGCTGGTCACCTCCATGAAGGTGATTGCCGACCGGACCAATAGCGCCCTGCGCCGCCGCGCCGGTTGACGCGGCCACTGGGGCACCATGCCTAACCTGATCGAAGACGCACTCACCTCAAAGCTCGCCGCCTGGTTGCACGCCAATCGTCCCGATGGCTTTCCCGCCGACCTGCCAATCCATGTCGCCCGCCGCGACGAACTCCGCACGCGCCCGTGCGTGGTGCTCGATGCCACCGAGTCCAAGCCCTATCCGTCCATGCCGGACACCGCGATGGTCAAGCTGACCGTCCATCTGTTCACCCAAGTGGACGACACCCCGGCGGAAACCCACGCGGAATGGGCGGCGGCGCTGGTGACGATCCTGCGCAACAAGCCAGCCATCCAGACGGCGCTCAACTCGGCCACCTTCATCCTTCACACCCTGATTCCCCGCGACAGCGCCACGACTCCCGACGAGGCGCGCGGCCGTGAAACCGTGTTGGGGTATGACGCGGTGGTGTCGGCGGTGTGAGCGCGGTTGACAAGCGGCCCGTGGCATGTCCGCTAACCTTCTTGGCATCACCGGCAACTGGGGTATCACGACCGCACAGTCGGGAATCATCCTCTATGACCAATCGTTCGACTTCTCCATCCAGGACAAGCCGGTTCTGAACATCAGTGGGGAAATCCAGGGTCTCTCGCTCTATCAGGGAAAAACCGAGGTCAAACTTTCCGGCCTGGTGCCCAAGACCTCCGCGTTCAACGGCAAGCTCGGCAGTTCGCTGGCCCTTGCCAACGCCATCCCCGACCACCTTCCCACCTCCGGCGGCACCACCATCGTCATGCAGATCAGCCGCAGCCTCAACAACGAGGATTTCGAGAAGATCGACATCACCGCGACCCACTATCCCTTCATCACGCTTGGGGCGTGATCTCCACTCTAACTCCGAGATCCCCGAATGAACGCCGTTTCCCATATTTCCTCCACCGCCACCAGCAACACCTGCCTCGCCGCCGCGTTGACTGCTGTCGGCATTCCTCTCGCCGAAAAGCCGTTCGTCCGCGTGGTCGGCGATGGCATCCGCGGCGAGCGCACCGTCTGGTTCTTCGAGCCGCAAAGCCCATGTGGCAAGTTCCAGACCAAGGAGTTGATCGCCGCATGGCATGACGAAGGCTGGCACATCGCAAACCCCGAGCATCCGTTCGCTTACATCAAGTGCGCCCTGCTCAATCGCGAGCGGCTCGTGGACAAGGTGAAGCAGGACGTGCCGCTCGCCTGCATCAAACGCCGGGGCAAGATCGCCTTCATCCCGCTCGACGCCAGCCCCGCCACCGAAGACCTGTTCCTCCGCTACCTCTGAAATTCCCATGAACGACACCGACCGCCAATCCAACCTATCCGCCGCCTTCCACGATATTGAGACCATCGTCGGCGGCCACGCCATGCGCCCGTTATCGCTGGCCAGCTACGATGTGCTGCTCCGCACCGGCAACCCGCTGGTCAAGGGGGAGACGCCCGCCGAAGGCACGCCCGAGTTCACCGGTGCCCTGATGGGTTTCGTCTATGCCCACTGCGCCCCGTGGCCCGAGGTGGTGCGTTCGTCGTTCGACGACCAGGCGTTCCGCGAAGCCGCTCTGATCTTCTGCGGTGGTCTGACCCCGGCCGACTTCCAGACCGCGTTCAAGCGTCTTGAGGAACAAAGCCGTGAACTGGAGGCGGCGCAGGTGGATCCCGTGGCCGGCATCGGCGGAAAAAAGCCGCTCCCTGCGACGAACCCGGTTTCCTAGCCGCCCAGGTGTTCGCCATCGCCGCCGAAACAGGCTGGCCCGAGGAGCGGATTCTGTTCATGCCGCTGGCCCGGCTGTTCCAATACCAGCACTGCCTGCTGCGGCGGAATGGCGTGCGGGCGCATTGGAGCAGCACGGGGGAGGCGCGAATAAGCCTGCGGGAACAGTTGGAGACGTTGAGGGAACGGTGGGGACGGCCATTGTGACACCTGGTGTATCGGTGAGTGCCTGCAATTCGGCTTGATTCCGCGCAAAGGCACACTAGCCTGTGGCCCGACGACAAATGCTAAAGCTGGGGTAATGAAGATATGGCATGCCAACGACGCGATTTCCATGGGAGCTTATTCGATTGCCGAGAACCTGCTTTTCGCCATCCTTGCCCAGACCCCCGAAAGCGAGTTCCTCCCATTCGAGAAACTTTTTGTCGCACTGAATAGCAACCGTCCCTGCCATGCCGGTTATCTGAACGATGTTCACATGGCGTGCGGGTGTTTTGAAAAAGCCAAGGAAGCTTACGCGGCCACCGACCATCAGCGGAAGCTTGGCGATTTGTGCTGGATTCAAGGGGATCTGACTTCCGCCGAAGGGCACTATCTGACTCCGAAAAGCGGCGCTCAATCCTACCGAACACAGCTGGATCATGACCGGCTCATCAAGCTGGCGTTCCATCAAGGGCAATGGGACAAAGTTGTCCAACGGTTCACGGGCGCGCCATTCAGCCGGGGTTTCAGTGAAGGCCGGGTTTGTTGCGGAAACTCAGAAACCGCCGCCAGTCCCTTTTTGGAGATGCTGGCCATCGCGTTGCTCAAGCTCGGTCAGGAGACGCCCTCGACCATTCTGGAAGTCTTGTCGTCGGCATTCGGTTTGTCGCCGAAGTCTTGGAACGCGTTTGTTTCCAACCCGACACTCGCCCAAGAGGCCACAGTAGGGAAGATCCAAAAGAGATGCACGCCGCGCCCCGGCAAAAATCCCCCTGTCACGGTTGAGCAGGCATTGCATCGGGGCCGGACAGCGCGCTCCCTCGATGTGTTGAACTATATCGAACACTGCGATGACCTGTTAGTCGAGGCGCAGGAACATCTGGAACGATTCGGGAACACCGGTGATGACACCTCCCTACGCGAATTCATCGGGATTGTCACTCGCTCAGGGATCACGGCGGTGAGCCATTCCTTCCTGTTCTCGGCAATGGGCCATGATAGCTTCGCGCCGTCTGATGCTTCACCGGAGCGCATGGCCCGGCTGTATGGCAGCCATCCTGTCATGAACAAAAGGCACTTCGGAAAGCTCCTCCAAATCAAGTTTGAGCAACGCTTGCCTTTGACCGGCTGCGAGATCGTCACCGGTCTCTTTCAACAGATGGGCTCTCTCAGCGCGATCCTTGAACCCGGATCGGTTCAGGATTTTTTCGGGATCGGCAAGTTGGCGTACTTCCGCGACTGGGCGGAAATGCGTCTGACGGATTGGCTTTCGGGGCGGGGTGCGGCAATGGCAGAGGATGTCGCCGGCGTGTGGCGCGAAGGAAGGCCGCAGCCAGTCAGGCATGCGTTCGGCGGCGAAACGAAGCGGACACCTGAATCGCCGAGAAACATGGCCGAATGGAACGAGCTTTTGAATGTGGCCGCGAAATGGCTGCAGGCCCGGTGGAAGAGGGAGATCGGATCAACGGCGTGGGTTTCCGAAAACCAGCTTTTCCAACTTCTGAAACGCCAACTGGCGGGAATGCGGGTTCAGCAACACGCCCAGCCCACTTGGATCTCGCCTCAACACCTGGATGTATATGTTCCGGAGGTTGCGATCGCTGTTGAATACATGGGGTTGCAACACTACGAGCCCGTTGGGTTCTTTGGTGGGGATGAGGGATTCGGCATCCTTCAGGAAAGGGACCGGAAAAAGAGTGAAGCGTGTGCCAGGCACGGAGTTGACCTGTTCCTCGTCAAGCATGATGAGGATATTGGCGCCAGGGCACGGGAGATTGTCGGATATGCCAGAAGCAAGAAAGATAAGCTTTTGCAAACTCACGCGGCGAGGTGAAATCCAGCGACGTCTTCGCGCACGCTGTTGACTTCGCCCCCGGCGCATGAGCGCCCTCACCGTCACCCTTGGAGCCGACATCACCGCGTTGAAACACGCCATGGCCGGTGCCACCGAACTTGTCGCCGCGTCGGCCAAGCGCATGGGGAAACTCACCGGCGCGGGACTGGCGGGACTCGGCAAGGGCGGCGCGGCGGCGCTGGGCAAGGGATTCGATGTCGCCGGGGTTGCGTTCAAGGCGTCCATCGGTGCCGCGATGGCCGGTGGTGCCGCTGCCATGGGCGTGGGTATGAAGTCGGTCATGGCCGCGGCGGATTTCGAGCAGACCAAGGTGGCGTTCGCCACGCTGATCGGTGACGCAGCCAAAGCCGAGGAAACCCTGGCCAAGCTCCGCAAGCTCGGCGCGGAAACCCCGTTCGAGTTTCCCGAACTGGCCGATGCCGGCCGCAAGCTCATTGCCTTCGGTGAGTCCGCCGACTCGGTGCCGGAGACCCTGCGGCGGATCGGCGACGTGTCAGCAGGCGTGCAGGCGCCGATCAACGAGATCGCCGAACTCTACGGCAAGGCGCGGGTCCAGGGGCGGTTGTTCGCCGAGGACATCAACCAGCTCACCGGGCGCGGCATCCCGATCATTCAGGAACTCGCCAAGCAGTTCGGCGTGTCGGACTCGCAGGTGAAGAAGCTTGTGGAATCCGGCCAGGTCGGCTTCTCCAACATCGAGAAGGCGTTCATCGACATGACCTCGCAGGGCGGCAGGTTCTCGGGCATGATGGAGGCGCAGAGCAAAACCACCTCAGGCCTGTTCTCCACGCTCAAGGACTCTATCAATGAAGTTTTTCTAACGCTGGGCCAACCGATCAATGACGCCTTGCGCCCGCTCATCGCCGATGCCGTCGGCCTGATCTCGAAACTCGCCCCGATGGCGGCGGCGGCAGGCGCGGCGGTCAGGGACTCGATCCGCTTCGTGATGGCGGCGTTCCAGAGCGGGCAAGTCATGGAACTTGTCACCACATCCCTCAAGCTCGGGTTCGCGGTGGCCGTCAACTCGCTGGTGAGCGGACTGCGGCTCGCCGTGTCGTTCTTCTGGTATCTCATCACCGACAGCGCGATGTGGAAGGGCCTGGGCGAGACGATGCTAGGGCTTGCCGCCGGACTCGGTGCCGCGCTGCTCAACGCCCTCCAGGCACCCATCGCCTATCTGGGAGCCGGAATGGACTGGGTTGCCGCGAAACTCCTCAAGGGACTGCTCAAGATTCCCGGCATGGACGAACTGCTGGGGTTTGGCGAGGGCGACGTGACGGACGATTTCGGAACCCTGCTGGAAGCCCAGAAAGAAAGCCTTCGCGGCATCGCCGACGGCATCACCGTGGCGGCGGGCGAACTGATGGGCGGCGGCGCGGTGGGCCTCGCGGAAGGTGCCAGGAACGCGGCGGAAAAGGCGGGAAGTTTCGGAACCGACGACCTGATAGACACCTCCGGACTCAAGGATGACATGGCGCGGGTGGTCGGCTCGATCCGCGATTCGATGCCCAAGCCCGAGGAAACGAAGCAGGTGGCGAAGGCGGCGGAAAAGGCCGCCGGGACATCCGGCAAATCGGCTCAGGCAGCCAGCGAGGCGAGGCTCGCCCCCATCGTGACCTCGCTCGGCAAGGTGGGCGGCGGCGGATATGTGACGGGTGCCCTCGACGCGCAGCGGGAGAACAACCGCCTGACCGGCGAAACCAACCGGCTTCTAACCGACCTCAACCGCAAGGTGGAGAAGCTCGGCGGCGGTGGCGCGGTGGCGGCGTTCGGTTGACTCCGCGCGCCGGGGAGAGATGCCCCACCATATCGCCATCCAGCCGGGCCGGCTCTATCCGCAGCCGGGATACACCCTCCAGATCGACAAGGAGGGCAAGTGGAGCGCGACCCAGATCTTCCTCTGCCACCGCGCCTCGGCCATCGCGCTGATGCCCCGTCCGGGCACCCCTCATCCGGAGGTGCCGTTCATCACCATCTCGCAGGTCACGGCGACCTTCACCGAGGGCGACCTCGCCGAGATCACCTGCCAATACGCCGGTGCCGAGGAAAAGACCCCGGAGGACGAAAAGGCCAACGCGGTTTACACCATGGGCCTTTCGCTCAGCGAGGAACCGTTGCTGTCCCATGTCCGCTACAAGGACATCCCCCAAACCGAGCGCGAGGCGATCCAGCAGATCATGTCGGGCAAGGACAAGGACGATCAGGGCAACAAGCTCCGCGACAAGGTGGAGACCGAACTCGGGATCGAGGCGCTCGCCAAGATCGACCGCGGCCAGACGACCTACTACAGCCCCCGCGTGACCTGGCGCGAAAGCTGGGTGCGCGACAAACCGGCCACCGCCGCCGAACTCAACGACATCGGCAACATCGCCACTCCGTCCGGTCCCGCGCCGGATCTTGCGGGCGACCGCAACTGGCTCAAGAACGGCATCACCCAGACCCAGGACGGCAAATCGTTCCGTCTCGAAAACGAATGGCTCGCCAGCGACCGGGGCGGATGGGACGTCCAAATCTACAACGACTGACCGCCATGAGACTGCCCAACAAAAAGAAACCAGGCGACCCGGTCATGGCGGAGGACTGGAACCTTCTGTTGGACGCCGTGGCCGCACGCACGCCGCGACCGGGCGACGGACTGAAGTTCATCTCGTCATCCGGCGGCTTCGCCTATTCGTCGCCGAAACCGGCCGGTTCCATACCGGGCCATCCGCCGTTCTCGGTGATCGCCATCGCCAGATCGGGCGGCGGCTATCTGGTCACGATGAAAGAGGGATGGGTGATCGAGCGGCTGCCGAAAACCGAGTCCCATCCGGCGGTGAAGTTCCGGATGCCGAAATTCTCAGGCACGGCCCTCGACGCGATTCCGAAACCGCAGATCCCCATGGGTTTCGGCAGCATCGCCTGGTGCCGCGTCACCACCGCCACGGACGGCACCGTCACCGGCGATCCGGAAATCGTCATTTCCTCCGGGGACAAGGACGGCGTCCATTATTATCCGGAGGACCCGGACGGGTCAGGCCAGCCGGGCGAATGTTTCGTCAGGCTGTTCAAGCTGGAGAGCGACGGCGGCGTTCCGAGGGTGCGGGTCTATCAGCAGAGCGACATCGAGCACTGGGCGCAGTTGTGGACCGGGAAAAACACCGGCACCGGAGCCCGCGTGTTCAAGGACCACCACGAGGAGGAAAACACCTACAGGTTCAGGACGATCAAAGGGATCGCGCCTATCAAGGCGGAGGAGAACGGCGGCGAGATCGAGATTTCAGCCGGTGGCGGCGGCAACCTCAACCTGACGATCCTCTACGCCTCGTTCGACGCGGACGGCCGCAAGGTGATGGAATCCCCGGAAGTGGAGAGCGTCCTCCACTGGCGCGGCGGGATGTTTGTCGGCACCACCGATCCGGACGAGGGCGATCCCCCGGACGATCTGATCGAAAAGTCGGTTAGTCTGGCGCGGGATGTGACCTGACCGCCGGTTGACAGCGGCGCATCGGGCGTGAAGCTCCACGTTGATCTCGAAACGCTCCAACTGATCGAAGGCCCCGGATTCCGCAACCCGGTCACCTCGCTGCGGTTCAAGCGCGGCGACGCGGCCAAACTGGAAGTCTCGTTCCTGACCAACGGCACCACGCCGACGAGCATCGGCGACGCGGCGGCCCTTGAAATCCGTTTCGGCGTGAAGCCGCGCAACCGCTTCGATGTCGGCTATCTGGTCCACACGGACGACTGGACGATGCCCGCGCCGGGAGCCACCAACCCGGTCTATCAATGCTCGCCGAGCTTCAACACGACCGAGCTTGACAGCGCGTTGCAGGTCGGATCCCCGACCGGCACCGAACTTTCCGAGATCACGCTCATGGGCGAGATCACCTGGCGCGAGGGCGGCGGACAACCGACCAGCACCCGCACGTTCACCGTGGTTGTCGAAAACGACGTGAACCGGGGCACCGAGGGCGTGCCGACCGACGCCGAGCCAGCCTATCCGGCACCGGGCAACATCGAGATGGTCACCCGCAAGGGCGTCGCCAACGGATACGCGGGATTGGATTCCGGCGGCAAGGTGCCAGCCTCGCAACTCGCGATCACGGCCGCGATGATTTCCGACGCCACCGCCACGGGCCGCAATGTGCTCAAGGCGGCGTCGCAGGCGGCGGCGAGATCGGCAATCGGCGCGTTGGGCACCCCGGCCCTATCCGTTCCGGAACTCATCGCCATGAACCGGAGCGGGGCTTGGGAGCGCGTCCCGGAAGGGGTCAGGGCGTCGCTTTCCGCCCCATACGATTATTCATCCTATCCGCTTCCGGCCCATTTCAAGGGGATGGCGCTCTACATTCTCAATGGGGAGTATTCGCACTACGGGTATTCGCTGACCGACCTGGTGGCGTATATCGCGTCGGTCCATCCGACATTCTGGACCGACATCCTGCTGGCACCGGACGGCCCGTGGGCGTTTCCGGGATTCGCGGTTCTCAACGGCGACCCGAGCGCTTCGGTGTTCGTGGCGTCGGGTTCGACCTATCCGGTCCTGACTTCCCAGTTGGGACGGACCAATCCGGGCGGCGAGGTGTGGCTGGATCCGCACGGCATGGCGGTTCTCCGCGTGCTGGACACGGACCTCGTCTCGGTCTGCGGCGATCTCCATATCGAAGGCGGAAGCTCGGGCTCCGGCTCCTACTGACATCCAATCCCATGAAAACGACCTGCTTCATCTTCACCCATGCCCCGGAAGCCCCGCTGTTGTCGCGGTGCGTCGCCGCAGCCCGCGCCGGGAAAGGCGATCACGAGGCGGCGTTCGTCGTCGTCGAGGACGGCAACGCTCCACTGCCGGACATCACGCGCGGCGAACTTGCCGCCGATGGTGTCCGGGTGGTCCGCTCCACCGAGCCGCGTCTCGGCAACCTCCGGGGCGTGCGCTGGTTCGCGGAGCAGATGGAGATCATGTCCGACCACGCGGGCGACGCGGAGGTGGTGCTCAAGATCGATCCGGACACGCTCGTGCTGTCGCTCTCCAACGTGCTCCGGCCGCTGGTGGAAGACGGTGCGTTGCTGGGCACGGGTTTCGGCGAGCCGGGTTCGCATGTCTTTGGACCCTGCTACGCGTTCCGGCGCTGGGTGGTCGATTTCGTGGCGTCCAAATACGCCGGTTCCCAACAACCGGAAACGGCGGCGCTGTCCAGAGCCATCGCGGTTTCCAACCGGCAACGCGCCCCACTGGCGGTGTGCGAGGATTTCCTGATCAGCCAGGAGACGCTGGAACTCGGGCCGATGGACTTCGGTCAGAAGCGAGCCCGCTGGCTGCACGACAAGGACGGCCGCGACCTGGCTGCCCTGAAGGACGGCGCGGACGTGGTGTTGTTCGGCAATCCGAAACCGGCCGGGCATTTCGGCGGCACCTCTCCGGTGATGGCGAGGGAGATGGACGCGTTTCTCGCGGCCGACACGGTTGCGGAGCCATTGCCGGACGGGGAAAAGCCGGTGGTAGTCATCGGCGTCGGGCCTGGCCGTTCGGGCACCGCCTTCATGGCGACCCTGCTCAACATGCAGCCGGGGGCGTGGATTTCCCACGAGAGCTACTCGCCGGTCCTGCTCAATCTGCCGGACGTGTCGATGTTCGCGGGCTTGCTCGTCACCAAGCGCCCCGGACGCCGGTTCGTGGGCGACTTCTCGGCCTGCCACGTCTGGATGGCGGCGGGGATGGCCCGCTGGCTCGTGGCGCGGGGGTATCCCGTGAAACTGGTTCTCACCGACCGCGACACGGACGAACTGGCCGCCTCATGGCTGACGCAAATGGATCTGCAGCGGCATGATCCGTTCGTCACCGATCCGCCCGAGGGATGGCCGCACCGGGGATGGTCGAAGGCGCTGCCCAAGTTCGATTCCATCCCTGAGCGGGAGGACCGCGTGCTGGCCTATCTGGCGTGGTGCCGCGACCACGTTGCCGCGCTGGAGGCCGAGTTCCCCGGCATGGTCCGGCACATTGACACGGCGGACATGAACGACCCGGCGGAAATCAACGGCCTGCTCGACTGGATCGGCATGCCCGCCGCCGGCCGCCGCCTCGAACTTCTCGGAACACCCGTCAACACCAGCCCGACCCCATGAACCTCCGCTCCGCACTCGCCCGCATCGACGGTGCCTTCGCCTCCCGCATCCGTCGTGGCATCACGGTGGCCGGCATCACCCTGCGTGCCGCCGACTCCGACCGCACCGCCTTCACCCAGCTTCTCACCATGCTCAACGAGGCCGAGCGGCTGGGGATGCTCCCGGCGCAAACCGCCATCGCCGACCGGGACGGCCAGCCTCACGCACTGCCGACCGCCCAAGTCCGCGCCATGCTCGTCGAATACGGCGGGATCTATCAGGCGCTGTGGCTCCACAAGGTCGGCTTGGAGAACGCGGTGAAATCCGCCGCCGATGACACCGCCCGCGCCGCCATCGAAATACAATTCTGACACCCGCCATGCGCTTCCCCATCAACATCGACATCGAATACACCGCCAAAGCCGTCGTCGGCATCGCCTCGCCGGTGCTGGGTGTTGTCACGTCCTTTCAGGAGCAGATCGAATGGCATCTGCGGATCGCCTCGCTCCTCGTCGGACTGGCCGTTGGCATCCTCTCGCTCGTGGCGATGGTGCGGAAGATGCGACGGCGGTGAGAACGCTCATACCCGGAAAAAACAATGCCTCCTGACGAGCGGGATTCGTCAGGAGGCATTTCGCGTGGGCTATCTCAACCGGCGGCATTCACATGATAGGTTTTGCGCAGGGTCGCCAGCACCGCTTCGAAGTCATAGAGGTAGAGGCGCGCATTCACCGCGAGATGGGGAATCATCCGCTTGCGCGTCCACTCGTCGATGGTCCGGGGACTGACCGACAGGCGTTTCGCAAGTTCCTTCTTTTTCACGAGTGTTGGTTCGGCTGGGTGCGTGTTCACGCAACTTGCGGTGTGTCAACTCGGGGTGACGTCCTGGCGGAGCGGGAGCTTTGCCAATCGCTCGCGAATGCTCCACTTCAGCCCCTCCGGCAGCCAGCCCTCCGGCGGTGTGATCGCGAACCATGCTTTCGCCTCATCACCGTCCACGATCTCCCGGTAGTGGCGGAAGATCATTTTCGGGGAGTTGCCAGCCTCCAGAGAGGTCCGAGCCACATCGCCGGTCATGGACACGCGATAGCTGATGAACGAGTGTCTGAGGGCATTCTGACGCCATCCGCCGGGAATCCGCGCTTTCACGGCGGTGTCGCCAAGGGCGCCGGATGGGTCATTGATCGTGATGATCGGTCCTTTCTCGTCCCGCCACGGGGCAAGCCAGGCCTTGAGGTTGTCCGGGAGGGGGACCAACCGCCGTGCGGCGGTCTTCGCTTTCTTCCCCGCGATTTCGATGTGCCCCCGGTCCCATTTGATGTCTTCCCAGTTGAGCTTGCAGACTTCAGCGGAACGGATGCCGGCGAACGCCCCGATGGCGATGAGTGGCAGAATGCGGGCGTGGGCCGCCAGCAGGATCTTCTCCATTTCATCCGGGGCGAAAATTTCGATCTCGGTTTCCGGTTCCTTGAACGACTCGCTCTGTTCCGCGGCCGTCCTGCGGTCGGGGTGGAGGTAGCCGTGGCGCTTGGCGAAACCGAACATGGTCACGATGTTCCGGCGGATGCCGTTGCGGCTGACCGGCCCCAGACCGTCGAGCCCCTTGAGAAACCGGTTGATGTCGGCAACCGTGACATCAGCGATATTGCCCCTCACGCAGTCCGTGAACCGTTTGAGACTGGTCTTGCAGTTCCGGACATAGATTTCGGTGACACCGCTGCCGCGCCGGGATTCCACGAACTCGTCGGCCACCTGGACAATGGTTCTCACGGCGAGCAGGTCGATCCGGTTGGCCGCGTAGAAGCGGACGGCATCGGATAGGGGGATCTCCCCGGCGGTCTTCCGTGCGCTCGCCCATTCGTCCATGGCGGCGGTCAGGCTGACGCCGAATTGTTGCGCGGTGCGCTCACAGTGGCGGAGCAGTTCCATATCACGCTTGGTCACCTCGTCGGCAACACTGCCGTTCGCCAACCGCACGGTCGTCTGCTGACCGATCATCCGCGCCTCTTCCAGCGAGGCGAGGCAGCGGGTCCGGCGGCGGCCGCCTTCTTTCCATGCCAGCGTGAATTGTTCGTATCCGTCCTTGCGGTTGATGGTGTAGATGCGGACTCGGGTCGGGCCGGTGCCGATCTCAACTACCTTGCTGCGGCGTTTTTTCTTCTTCGGAGCCATAGGCCCCGGTCTTGATGTCAACTTGTGTGGAATTCTGTGTGGAAAGCCTGTCACGGCTTGTCCATTTGTGTCACAAGTGACTGATTCTGAATAGGTTGCGTCAACATTGCAACCAGATGGCGGACAGGGAGGGATTCGAACCCTCGGTAGCCTTTCGACTACACACGCTTTCCAAGCGTGCTCATTAGACCACTCTGACACCTGTCCGGGTTGGGGTGGGCGGCGAAGCTATCGGGCGAAAGCGGGTTTGGCAATCCCTAAATTCGATTGGAATCCGAAATTTCGGAATTGCGGTCCCGTGTCCTGCGGGAGGATCAGGCCTGGGTTGGGCGGCGTTGGTGTTTCGGGGTGCGGAGAAACGCCTCGATTTCCGCGGTGGGACGGGTGTTGAGGACATCCTCGCGGCGGAGCCAGCCCTTGCGGGCGACGCGGACGCCGAGGCCGATGTGGTGGAGCCGGGCGGTGGAGTGGGCGTCCGGGTTGATCGAGCACAGGACGCCGAGGTCGCGGGCGCGGCGCCACCAGCGCCAGTCGAGGTCGAGGCGCAACGGACTGCAATTCAGCTCGATAATCGTGCCGGTGGCGGCGGCGCAGTCGATGATCTTGGCGAGATTGACCGGATAGGGATCGCGTTTCAGCAGCAGGCGTCCGGTAGGGTGGCCCAGCATGGTGACGTGCGGGTTTTCCATGGCCCGGCAGATGCGGCGGGTCATTTCGTCCTCGGTCTGGTTGGAAAACTGATGGACCGAGGCGACGCAGTAGTCGAGCTGGGAGAGAATCGAGTCGTCGAAATCCAGGCTGCCGTCCTTGAGGATGTCCACTTCCGATCCGGCAAAGAGGCGGAACCCGTCGAAGGTGGAGTTGAGCCGGCGGATTTCCGCGACTTGGTCGAGCAGGCGGGATTCGTCGAGGCCGTTGGCCTGATAGGTGGACTTCGAGTGATCGGCGATGCCGAGGTATTGGAGGCCCATGGCGATCGCCTCGTCGGCCATGGCCTGGAGGGTGTGGAGACCGTCGGAGGCGGTGGTGTGGTTGTGGAAGGTGCCGCGGAGGTGGGAGAGTTCGATGAGGCGCGGCAGGGTATGGCTGGCGGCGGCCTCGATTTCGCCGTGGTTTTCGCGGAGTTCGGGCGGGATGAAATCGAGGCCCAGCGCGTGATAGAGATCCACCTCCTCGTGGATGGCGGGCGGCGGCGGGGTGGCATCACCGGTGGGTGTTAGGCCGTATTCGTTGAGGCTGTAGCCTTGTTTGAGCGCGAGCGAGCGGAGGGCCACGTTGTGTTCCTTGGACCCGGTGAAATACTGGAGCGCGAAGGGGAATTGGTCGTTGGAAACGGCGCGCAAATCGCACTGCAATCCGTTGTGGAGGCGGATGGACGCCTTGGTTTCGCCGCAGGCGATGACGGAGGCGACCTGGGGGAGGGTGGTGAAGTCCTCGCAAACCAGCGCCGGAGACTTGGTGGCCGCGAGGAAATCCAGATCGTGGACGGTTTCCTTGGAGCGCCGGAACGAACCGGCGATGGCGAGTTGGGAGATCTCCGGATGGAGTCGCAGAGTGTCCAGGATTTCTCCGGCCAGCGGGCTGATCGCCGCCAGGGTGAACGCATCGGCGAATTTCTCGCGCAGACCGATGGCTTCGAGGATCTTCGCCTGGGTCTTCGCACCGAAACCGGTTAGGGCGGCCACCCGCCCGTCGAGGCACGCGGATTTCAGCGCGGCGATGGAGTCGATACCGAGCGTCTCGTGGAGGGTCTTGATCTTCTTCGGCCCGAGGCCCTGGAGTTCGAACAGGTCGAAAATCCCCGGCGGAAACTCCGCGCGGAGGTGCTGATGATAGAGCAGGGTGCCGGTGGACGCCAGCAGGTGCAGTTTGTCGCGCAACGCCTCGCCGATGCCCTTGATGCCGTCGAGTTGATTGTCGATGGCGAGCTGCACGATGTCGCCGTCGTGGCTTCTAACAGTCTCCGCGCCCTGCCGGTAGGCCCGGACCTTGAACGGGTTTTCGTTCTTCAGTTCGAGCAGCAGGGCGATTTCGTCGAGGACTTCGGCTAGGTTTTCGCGGGTCATGGGGATTGAGAGACAAGAATCAAGAGACAAGAGACCAGAAACAAGAGGCGAGAGGGAATGCGAGAGCGGGAGGGAAGGGCGCGGGGGTTGATTTCCGGCGGTGGGAGATAGAAAAACGGGGGGCGCTTGGCAACCGTTATTGCATGTCGGGGGTCAGGAATGTCTCGAAGCGGCTGGCGGTTGGAAATGGCGGCAAGGAATGGAATTGCGCGCGGGGCCGGGTTTGGGGTAGAACGCGGGCCATGGAAACGCAACTTCCGCCGTTTGTACCGAAAACCTGGGCGCTTCCGGATGCGATCCGGCGCCGATTGGGCAATGAATCCGGCCGCCAGCGGCTGATGGATGCCGAGGGCCATCTGCTGGTCATTCTCCACCTCCCGCCGAAGGCCGACCACGACGAAGTCCGCCATCCGGCCGTCTTCTGGCGCAGCCCCGACGGCGAGTGGAAAAGTTTCCCCACCAGCGGCGGAATCGGGGCTCTGCACGCGCTGATGTCCGATTACAAGAAGGCCGCCACCCAACTCGACGAACGCGCCGAGGCGGCGAGCACGCCCCGGGAATACTACGAGGTGATGCGCGAGCTGAACCCCTTGCACCGAGCCAGCCGCAACATGCTCGCGGTGATGGAGGATCTGCGCAAGGCCCGCCCCGACGAGCGCGACCTGATCGTCCTGCGCGACCACGCGATCAGCTCCGAGCGGGCGGTGGAAATGGCGATCCACGACGCCAGAACCGGGCTGGAATTCACGGTGGCCGAGACCGGCGAACGGCAGGCCAAGGAAGCCAACCAGGCGACGGAGGAGGCCAAACGGCTCAACCGGCTGGTGGCGTTCTTTTTCCCGGTGGCCACGCTTGCCGCGGTTTTCGGGATGAACGAGCCGCTGAGGGTCCTGGGAATGCGCGAGTTTTCGGTGGTGCTGGCGGGCGGATTGTTCCTCGGCTGGATGATGCGCGCGTTTGTTAGCTACAAAGGACGCGGAAATTGAGCGGATTGCCGGGGATTCGTGAAAATTTCAGGATTTTGGAAAAAATCGCGGATTTCCCGGTTGACAGCGCTGGGGTAGGTCCCTAGAGTGCGCGCCCCTTCGCCACGCGGCAGCAAAACGGCCCGCCGCCCGAAGCCTCCAACCTCAAGCACATGAAGACATTTTCCGCCAAGCCGCACGAAGTCGAGCGCAAATGGTACGTGATCGACGCCAAGGACAAGGTCCTGGGCCAGGTCGCCGTGGAAGCAGCGCGCCTGCTTCGCGGCAAGAACAAGCCGATTTTCACCACCCACGTTGACACCGGCGATTTCGTCGTGGTGATCAATGCCGACCAGGTCGTGCTGACTGGCAACAAGGAGCAGGCGAAAATCTACACCCGTTTCTCCGGCTACGTTGGTGGCAAGAAGGTGGAAACCCCGCGCCAAGTGCGCGAGCGCCGTCCGGTGCTGCTGGTGGAGCGCGCCGTCTGGGGCATGCTGCCGAAGACCCGTCTGGGCCGCAGCCAATACACCAAGCTCAAGGTTTATGCCGGTGAGAGCCACCCGCACGAGGCGCAGCAGCCCGCCGTTTACGAAATCAAGTAACCCCCATTTTTCCACATGACCGCAACCACCATTAACAGCGCTACCGGCCGCCGCAAAAACGCGGTTGCCCGGGTTTGGATGACCGAAGGCACCGGCCAGATCATCATCAACGGACGGGATTTCGAGGAATACCTCCCCACCGCCGAACTCCAGAACAGCATGCTCGCTCCGTTCCAGGCGCTGGCCCAGATGAACAAGTTCGACCTCAATGTGGTCGCAAAAGGCGGTGGCATTCACGGCCAGGCGATCGCCATCCGCCACGCCATCAGCCGCGCGCTGACCCAGGTGGACCCGGAAAACCGCAAGGTCATCAAGCCGCTCGGCTTCCTCACCCGCGACCCGCGGATGAAGGAACGCAAAAAGTCCGGCCGCCCCGGCGCCCGCAAGCGCTTCCAGTTCTCCAAACGCTGATCGCCCCGCGCGGTTCGCGATTCGCGAATTCTCCAAGACACCGCTCCGGAATCGGGGCGGTGTTTTTTGTTGGGAAGACCACCCGCTCCCAGGCGCCCCGGCAGGAATTTGACCCGAAATCGGAATTTGGAAGGACCAGCGCGATCAGGTTCTTCCACGGAGGAACTGAGAACCACTGATTTCACTGATAAGATGTTTGAGAAGGGGCATGAAATCATATTCATCCATCAGTGGCCTCAGTGATTCTCAGTGCTTCAGTGGGAAACCGGGTGCCCGAACGATCATGGGTTTTGGGCTTCGGGCTTAGCTGTTTTCTCCGTCGCAAACTGTCCCGGTTCGCTTGCGACCCACCGCCCCGCTTGACAGGGGAGGCCGCAGCCGCTAGCCGTATGCACGCCGCATGCAGAACATCGTGATCGACAAACCCTATCAGTTCATCCCGCCGCGGGTGAGCCGGTTCTGGCTGTGGGTCGCACGGTGCATGGTGGGGCGGCAGTTGCTGCAAGACTTCGGGGTGCGGGCGGTCGAGTGCCGGGGCGAGGAAAGGCTGCGCGAATCGCTGGCTGCCGGGCGCGGGGTGATGCTGGTGGGCAACCACTGCCGGCCGTGCGATCCGCTGGTGCTGGATTCGCTGGCGCGGGCGGTGGACCGGCCGTTTCACACCATCGCCAGTTGGCATCTTTTCATGGAAAGCGGGATGAAACGGTTCCTTCTGCCGCGGGTCGGCGCGTTCAGCGTCTATCGCGAGGGCATGGACCGCGAATCGCTGAAATGCGCGGTTCAGACCATGGTGGACGGCGCGCGCCCGCTGGTGATCTTCGCGGAGGGTTTCATCACCCGGTCAAATGACCGGATGGTGCCATTCATGGAGGGACCGGCGTTCATGGCCCGCACGGCGGCGAAACAGCGCGCCGATGGCAAAGTGATGGTTCATCCGGTGTTCACCCGCTACTTTTTCGAGGGCGATCTGGCGACAACGGTCGAACCGGTGCTCGCGGAGATCGAGAACCGCCTGTCGTGGCAGCCGCAGACCGGGCGCGTGTTGTTGGATCGGATCGGCAGGGTGGGGGTGGCGCTTCTCGCGCTCAAGGAAATCGAGTTTCTGGGATCGCCCCAGCAGGGGACGGTTGGCCAGCGGCTGCAGCGGCTGATCGATCATCTGTTGGATCCGTTGGAAAGCGAGTGGTGCGCGGGCAGAAACGACGGCGACCCGATGGCGCGGGTGAAGCGCCTTCGCGCGGCGATCCTGCCGGATCTGGTGGGAAATGATCTCGCCGAGTCCGAGCGCGCCCGCCGCTGGCGGCAGCTTGCCGAACTCTATCTGGTGCAGCAGCTCTGGTGCTATCCGGGGGACTACATCGCGGAGCCGACGGTCGAGCGCGTGTTGGAAACGGTGGAGCGGTTTGAGGAGGATCTAACGGACGTGGCCCGCGCGCATCCGCCGCTGCGGGCGGTGATTGCAGTGGGCGAGGGGATCGAGGTGGGAGGAGCGAGGGAACGGGGCCGGGCGGAGGACCCGGTGACGGTGGAACTTCGGAACCGCATGGAGAGAATGTTGGAGGAATCGAAATCCCAGCGGAAGGTGGCGCAGCATGGTTTCTGAAACGCTGGCGACCGCACTTTCCGGATGGTCCGGCCCCGGTTGGGGTGCGGTGGGATTGCGGGTGGCGGTGATCGGCCTGGCGCTGGTGATTTGGTTCCGCACCCAGCGCTGGCTGGGCGCGCGGAGCGGTGGCGGGGACGCCATCGAGGATGGGGTTCACCGTCTAACCGCCCGATGGCACGCGTGGTTTCACACCCATCCCGCGGCGGCCGACCGGGCATTGGTGGTTAGCTCGCTGGGGATCGACTTGTTGGGCCTGTTTCTGATCCTCGCATCGGTGTTAGGTCCCACGTTCGCGCCGTTTCTGGGGGTATTGATCGTTTTCAGCATGCGGCAGATCTGCCAGGCTCTTTGCCCATTGCCGCCGCCTCCCGGCATGATCTGGCGCGATCCCGGGTTCCCGACGCTGTTGGTGACCTACGGCGTGGGCAACGATCTGTTCTTTTCCGGGCACACCGCGCTGGCGGTGTTGGGAGCCATCGAGGTCTGCCATCTCGCACCCGGGTGGTTGGGCGCGCTGGCGGTTTTGTTAGCCGCGGGCGAGGTGATGATCGTGCTGGTGCTGCGTGCGCATTACACGCTCGACGTGGTGGCCGGAGCGTTTGCCGCATGGTTCGCCGCGGACATCGCCGGACGCGTCGCCCCGTGGGTGGACGCGTGGCTCAAGTGACGGTTGGATCACTCGACGTCAAAGGAGAAAAGCGTCACCGAGCACGGCTTCAGCGCGAGCTTTCCGGTGGGAGCGGTTAGGGCACTCTCTGTGATCCTGATCTTGTCGGGTGACGCATCCGGGTCGTTGAAAGCCATCGGATCATCGCAGGCGATTTCCCAGCGGGTGCCGGTGCCTTTGAGCTTGGCGCCGCCAACCGCGAGCGGCACCTCCACGGGGGTTAGGGCGGGGTTGGTCACGGCGATGGTGAGTTTCTTGCGGTCATCCGACCACATTGCCTGGGCGTCGATGGAACCCGTGGTGACGGTGGTCGCCGGAATCCGCCCGAACTGTTTGCGATAGAGTTTCAGGACCAGTCCGGTGGTCTCAAGCGCGGCGTTTCTGCGGCTTGCCTTGATCGCGCCGATCACGTTGACGGTTTGCGCGTAGAATGCCGATCCGACGATGTCGCTCTGGCGGGCGAACTCGTGCAGTCCGGCGGCGATGCCGAGCGCGTCCTTCATGAAATAGCGGGTGCCGAGTTCGCCAAACGCGTGCGGGCCATACCAGTAGTTCCACTCGGTCATTGCGATCCGGATGTCCTTGCCGTTGAGCTGCGGGATCTCGGTGCGCGCCTTGCGATGAAACTCAGCCTTCTGGCGGATGCGGTCGGGAATCTGCCGCATGTGCTCGGCAAGGTCGGGCTTTTCCTGGCAATAGAAATGTTCTGCGATGAAATGCATGTGGTCCGAGCACCCTTTCAGCAGGCCGGCGCTCCATCCGTTGCCCATGTCTCCGGACGCGATGCAGATGATGTTTGGATCCACCTCGCGCATCTTGTCCACCACCCAGTTCTGTTTGATCACATAGTGTTCGAGCTGCATGTGGCCGAGTTGCCATTTTCCCCACATTTCATTGCCGATTCCCCAATAGCGCACCGCGAACGGCGCCGCTGATCCGTTAGAGGCGCGGCGGCCGCCCCACAGGCTGTCGGCGGGGCCGTTGCAGTATTGGAGTTGGTCGGCGGCCGAGTGGGCGTCGCCGAACCCGGTGTTGACGGTGATCCACGGCTCGGTCTGGAGAATCCGGCAGAAACGGATGAACTCGTGCATCCCGAAGTCGTTGTGCTCCACGCCCGTCCACGCCGGGTTGGTGCGCGGCGGACGCCGGTCGCGATCGCCGATGCCATCGCGCCAATCGTAGCCGCTCACGAAGTTTCCACCCGGCCAGCGATAGATCGGGGCCTGCAAATCCTTGAGCAGGGCCAGGCTGTCCGCGCGCATGCCTTCCACGTTGTCGGCGGGCATCAGCGAAGCGGTGCCGACCGCGACCGGAGCGCCGGAAACGCGGATTTCGATAGATGCCTTGTCGGTGGTGGCTCCGGCTTTGAAACGGAACTCCCGTTTGGCGTATTCGCCGCCGATTTCCTCGATCCGGAGGCGCTGGCGGGCGGTGTCTCCCTCACCCCATACCAGCGAGATCTCCACGGTGGCGGTACCCGGACCGGCGGATTTCAGCCAGATGTAGCCGGGATATTCATTGCCCTCGGTCAGTCCAAGATCCAACTGGCGAATACCGGATCCCGGCTGGACCACCGGCGAGTGCTTGCCGACGAACGGCTTGTCCGCGCTCATGGCAACGGTGTCGGGGGCGCCGATGATCTGCCAAGGCGAGGCGCCGACGACCGGATAGGGCGTGTCCTCCAATTTCCGATAGGGATGGTAGTCCGCGGTCACCGGGAAGTAGAACTTCCGATCCTCCAACATTTCCGCCCAGATGCCGCCATAGATGCACCGGCCGAGGTGTTCGATGAACTGGCTGTAGATTTCAGGGGCCATCGGCGCACCGGTTTTCGCGGCGTCCACGGTGATCGTGGGAGCGGGTTGGGCATCCGGCGCGGCGGTTGCTGGAGACAACGTGGCGTCGGCCAACAAGCCGGCGGCTAACAGCGGCGCGGACGCCAGACCGCAGGCGGAACGGAAAAGGGGCGATTGGGATCTCATGGGCATTCTGGGTGGCTTTGACGAAAGACCTACGCGCGCCGCGGTCGCCGGTTTTCGGATTTCCGGAGTTTGGCGGGGCTTTTTGATGTGACCGTCATATTGCCGGTTTTCCGATGCTGGAGTTATGAGGTAACGCGGTGTGCGCGCCGTACCATCATTTGAAAGATCCGAACGAACCCGCACGTAGGGCCGTCCATTCGTTATGTCGATAAGCCACCCACGACGTTCGGTCCGCATGTTGATCGCGGGTGCCGGATACTTTCTGATAGCCGCAGGATTCTGTCCGGCGGCTTCTGTCTATCCGCTTTCGCCGCGGGCGGTTGCCGCCGGTGTGACGGATGAGTTGTCCGGAGCTTCGGGAGTCGCGCGGTGGGAGGAACGGATGGCATCCGAGCTTGGCGGAATGGAAGGGACGAAAATCGCGAATGGCAAGGCCGGCGGCCAGTTGAAAGCGGGTGGGTCCGCACGGTTTGGTGTGACCTTTCCGGACGCGGGATTGGATCTGGATTTCGGATTCCGGGACTTCGTGGATGTGGACCTGCAACTGCCCGCCGGATTCGCCGGCAAGGTGACGTTGGAGTTCTCCGCGGAAGCCCCGAAGGGTGGGGAGCCTCTATCCGGAATCTCATTTCCACCGGCATCCTTGATAGCGGACGGAGCCATGCACCGGTATCGCTTGGACGTCGGCCTTGTGCCCCGGTGGCGCGGTTTTCTAACACGGATGGCGTTGGTGGTGGAGTCGGGTGGATCGCGGGCGGGGACGGTGGCGGTCGGGCGGGTCAATGTGGGAGACCGTCCCGGAGACACGGTCGAACCGAATCTCCAACTGAATCTCAAGCCGGGAATGAAGATCGGGGAACTGCGGAAGGTCGAATCGAAACACGGATGCATTTGGTGGCACCCGTCGCACGAGAAAGAAGGATTCGATCCGGCGGTGATGCCGCGCCGGGCGTTGCGCATGTTGGAGGAAACGTGGCAGACCGCGGTGAATCTGCTAGGTTATAGGGATCCCTGCCTGGGTGAGAATCCGGCGTCCACCCGCCGGCGCAAGATCAACCACATCACTTGGCACGGCGGCTTCTGGATGAGTGGCGGCGATCCCCCGCATTTCAATGTTTCCGAGGGCGGACTGCGAGACGAAGGTTGGGGCAATCCGGTACCACACGAGTTTTCCCACACGGTGCAGGCCGGGCAGCTCGATTTCCTCAACGGATGCCATTGGGAGTCCCACGCCAATTATCTGCGATGCCGGCGGAACCAGCATTTCGGGGAATACACGGGCAGAGATGCGGTCGATTTCGGCGTTTTGTTACGGAGCAACTATTTCCAGGATCACCCGCGGTTGATTTATGCCGACTACCGTCCGTATTTCTATCTGGACAGCGATCCTGATGGATTGGGGCTTCCCGAAGGGATGTCGGGCAAACTGTGGCGAACCGGGAAACGGGACGAATATCTGTGGGAGCGGCTTGCCAAACTGCTGCCTGCGGGTGTGGGATTGGATCAGGTGGCGGCGGGGATGGCGAGGTCGTGGGTGACGTTTGACTTCCCCGGCGGCGAGTACTTTAGGGATACGCACTTTGGCGCGGACGAAGCGGGGAGGATCCGCTGGTTCCGATATATGGCTCCGCTGGAGCCGGTGGCGGACCGACCGGGTGTGTATGCCGTTCCTCTGGCAAAGGCGCCGATGAAATTCGGATGGTGCGTGCACGAACTGAAGGCATCCGGTCCTGTGGTGGAGGCGAATCTAACTGGGATCGAGGTTGCGACGGGAGCCGATTGGCGGTGGGGTTTCGTTGCCTTGCGCGACGGCGGACCACCTGTTTCCAGCGCCATTTTCAAACCCGGTCCCGGACGTTTCGACGTCCCGCCAGGAGCAGGAAAGCTTGTTATCTTTGTCGTAGCCACTCCAAACGATCCCGGCTTGCACTATCCGCGCCCCACTCCCGACACCGCGATGGATCGGCATCCGGAGCACCGGAGGTATCCTTATGAAATCTCCCTGCGCAACGCCGCCCCGGCGGAACGGATCTATCCGGCCAACGCGGGAGATGGCGAGCCTCATGCCAACGGCGGCGGGTTCGTGGCGCGCACCGCGACGGTGGCGCCGGAAGCGTACATCTCGCGGTACGCGCGGGTGCTGGACCACGCGAAGGTCCTAGGAAATGCTCGGGTGCTGGATCGGGCCGTGGTGCGCGATGGCGCTACGGTTAGGGATCGGGCGATCATTTCGGGGAATGCGGTCGTTTCCGGTGAGGCGGTGGTGTCGGGGGATGCACGGGTTCGCAATCACGCGGTCGTATCCGGTAGGGCGCGGGTTCTCGACCGCGCGCGGATCGCCGATCTTGCGGAACTTGGGGAAGGTCAGGAACTCTCGGGGGATGCCTGGTGCCGCGGTGTTTCGGCACCTATCGGAAATGCGAAAGCGGGCGGATTCGCCATCCTCGACGGGGATTACGCGATGGATTTCACGGTGAACGATGGCGTCCATTTCCATCATATTCCTTGGGGCGGATGGTATTTCGAGGAGTTCGCGGCGAAACTGACGAAACCGCGCGGATTGGTGGCAGCCTATCCGTTCGACGAGACCACGGGTGGTCAGGCGCTCGATCGGTTCGGCGCATTGCATGCGGTGGTGAGAGGCAAGGTGGTCCGGTCCGCCGGCGCGATCCGGCTGGATGGTGCCGGGCAATATGTGGTGATCGATCCATCGGTGGTGGATTCGCCTGGGGCGACATGGACGATGGTGGTGCGCCGAATCCGTGGCGGCGGGCAGCCGGTGTTTTCCGTTAGCAATCCGTCGGGCGAATCGGTTTTGATGGGAATCAGCGGGCGCGGGGAGCCCACCGTGATGTTGAATGGCGAGGGGAGCACTTCCACCGTGATTCGTTCGAATTCCAGAGTCGGAGAAGAAAACGATGTTATGTTAGGTTTGCGGATGGATGGAAAGCGGGCGGATTTGTTTGTGGATGGCAAGCCCGCCGGATCCGCGGACTGGGGGCTGAGCCCGTCCTCGATATACCGGGATCCCGCTGCGGGAAATGGAACGCGCGTATTCCTCGGAATCGACCCGCGCGGGGTGGGTGGAGGACTCGAGATCTCGGATTTCGCGGCCTACAACATCGCGCTGGATGATGGCGGAATGGCCCGGCGGCCGTGATCCGGCATCCGGGTTACCTAACCGTTCCAGATCCGGCAGACGTTGTTCTCGCAGGCGATGACGTCCGGACCGTCACCATTGGTTAGAACAGCGCGTGGCTGATAGGTCTCGCGCAGCGGGACGGCGGTTGCCGCCGGAAGGTTGGCGGGAACCTGGATTTTTATCACGCCCCGCTGGTGGAGATCGAGCGCGGCGACGAGCACCGGTGCGGAAAACGGATGGGATTCCAGCAGCGGAGTGCCGGCCCGGAGAAGGGTTTCCGCACGGCGCAGATGGCCCGGATGATCCAACAACCCGGACAGTTTCAGCAGATTCTCCGCCGCGAGGTGGTTGGGCGAGGGCTCCGCCCCATCGTGGTCGTCGCGAATGGCCAGAAGCGTTTCTCCGGTTGCGGATGGGCGCATTACGTAGCCCGTCAGTGAATCGTCCCAGCAGGTGGCGTCGAGATGCGCTTGGATTTCCGCCGCCCAGGCGAGCCAATCGCCGTTAGGTCGGATGGCGTGGAGTTCGATGAGGCCGGAAATGAGGCACACCGAATCCGCGGGGATCCCGGAGGCGGTGCCGCGGCGGCCGCGGAAACTCCGATAGAGCGTGCCATCGGCCCACAGGTGGTCGCGGATGAAACCGGCGGCGGTTTCGGCCGCTTGGGCGAGATCGGGGCGATCCAACACTCGCGCGCCACGGGCGAGCGCGGCGATGGCGAGGCCGTTCCACGCCGTGACAATCTTGTCGTCGCGATGGGGCGGGGGACGCTTGGCGCGGGCCGCCAGCAGGGTGTCCGATGCCGCTTTCAGGCGCTGGCGGACATCATCCTCGGAAAGACCGAACCGATTCGCGAGGTCTTTCGGAGTGGAGGCTTGATAGAGTGTGTTGCGTCCGGCGAGTTCGCCATGCGGATCGCTTTCCGGGCGGGCGTTGCCATCGGGTTCGATACCGTAGGCGGCGGCGAACAATCCGGCATCGGTACCTAACGATAAAGCCACTTCGTCCATCGTCCATGTCCAAAACGCGCCTTCGAGTTTGTGCTTTGAGGCGGCGGTCGGCAGGCTGTCCGCGTCCTCCGCGGCGTGGAAGGCGCCGCCCGTATCGCGCAGGGTATCTAGCAGATAGCGGAAGATGTCTTCGGCGGTCAGGCGGTGGACCTGATCGCGTGTGATCTGCCACGCGTCGAGATAGGCGAGGGCGAGTTGCGCCTGATCGTAGAGCATTTTCTCATAATGCGGGACGTGCCAATGGCGGTCCACCGAATAGCGGTGAAACCCGCCGCCAAGGTGGTCGTGGATGCCGCCGGCGGCCATCGCCCGGAGCGTATGGCAGGCCAGGTCGGCGGCGAGCGCGCCATCAGGAGTTGCCAACCCATGGCGGTCCGCGATTTGGAGTAACGCGCGCAGGACGACTGGACGGGGAAACTTCGGCGCTCCGCCGAATCCTCCGCACGAGGCATCGTGGGCGCTCGCACAGTTTGATAGATACTCGTCGAACACGCCCGGACCGGCGACCCCTGTCGGCTCGGGAACGGCTGCGGTTTGCCCGCGTAGGTGGACCATGACGCGGTCGGCGCTTTCCAGAACGCGTTCGCGGTCCTCCTGCCAGAGGCGGGCGAGTTCCTCGCAAATGCGTGGAAACCCCGGCCTTCCGTAACGGTCTTCGGGAGGAAAATAGGTACCGCCGGTCACCGGCTTTCCATCGGGTGTTAGCCACACGCTCATCGGCCATCCGCCTTGGCCGGTGGTGGCTTGGACGAATGCCATGTAGGCGGCGTCGATGTCGGGGCGTTCCTCGCGGTCCACTTTGATATTGATCGCGCAGCGGTTCATGACGGCCGCGATCGCCGGATTCTCAAAGCACTCGCGCTCCATCACATGGCACCAATGGCAGGTCGAGTAACCGACGGATAGAAACACCAGCTTGTCCTCCGCACGGGCCCGGCGGAAAGCTTCATCGCCCCATGGCAGCCAATCGACCGGGTTGTGGGCGTGCTGGAGCAGGTAGGGCGAGGTCTCGCCCGCGAGCGCGTTGGGCATCGGAAACGGATGGCGGTTAGGGCTTGCGCCGGTTGGTTTCCGTAAGTTCCTGGGTTTGGCGGAACAGCAGGGTTTCCGCCGTGTAGCGGGAGGTTTGTTCCTTGACGATGCCGATTCCCGGCGCGAACCAGATCGTGCGACGCAGTTCCAGTCCCGAATCCTTTCCGGTCATCAGCAGGCGGATGGCATGATAGGTTCCAGCGGGAACGGTGACATCTTCCCGACCGACCACCGAAATGCCGCGGCTTGACTCGCCTTGGGCTACGGTCAGCGATGGCAGCGACGAGCCCGCGCGAATGTTGGATAGAACGAATGGCACCGGCGGGTCCAGCCACATCAGCTTTGGGTCCTCCCCTTTGACCAGCTTGACGGAACCGCGCATGAGAATCCGGTCCTGATAGATCTCGACCAATTCCCGTTCGACCGGAGAATCGGGCACGATCACCTCGAAGGTATCGACTTCCGGTTTGTCGGGCACGGGTTTGAGCTTGCCCAGATAGGTGCGGACGGATTGATAGGTTTTGGTGTCCGAATTGGCGCCGGACGGGTCTTTGGCGTTGACCTCAATGGACACCTTGTAGTTCCAGTGGTCGCCTTTTTTCAGCGGGAGAAGCGGGATTTCGGATGGAACATCGCCTGCGGATTCAGAGGGGGGCGGCGTGGGAGGTGAATCTGTCGCCGGAGTTTCCTGTTTGCGGTCGCAAGCCGCCAGGAAAAGAGCGGACCCGAGGATCAGGCTCGCCGGGAGGGTGTGGTTAGGGTATGTTTTCATCGGGGGGTGGAGGGAGGGGCGCCTTGGGAAAGGCGGATGGATGAGTCGTTGCCGCCGGCATAGGGAGCGCCGAGGCGCCTTTGCCAGCGGGGAGTCGGAAATGCCAGGGATCGGCGGCGGCGGATACCTTGGTGGACGAGGGCGGCGCATGCTAACAATATGACGCTCGCGGCCGCCGATACCGGCAGAGCCAGCTTTCGGATCCGCGCGTTGCGCATGAGGGTCTGTTGGTTCTCGCGATACGACTGTTGGTATTGATAGGCCCAGTAGGCGTTGTCGCCCAGCCAGATGCGGAGCATCTCGGAAGCCTCGGTGGTGGCGGCGGAAACCTTGCGGTCGTTGTTCGGCTCGAGAGCCGCCCGATGGCAGGCGTCCGCGATCTGCCGTTTGACCGGTTCGGCGGCAAACCGTTTGAGAAGCTTGCCGCCCGGGAGGATCCACGGGCTTGCCGGATCGCCCGGAGAATGCAGGACCACGCAGTGGAAAAGCGGCGAGCACCAAGCCTCGGCGAACCGCTTGGCCACATGCTCCGGAGGCGCTCCCTTGAGGTCCGATACGACGACCAGAATATCCACGCCTTCGTTGCCGCGGATGGTTTCGAGTTCCTTGCCGATCATCGCAACCGTTTCCGGTTTCAGCACGTTCGCGGGATCAAACACCGAGTCCGGAGGACGATCTCCGAATTCGAAATCGGCGGATGCCGCTGGTTTCGCCGGGGCGGGCCGTGGCGGCGGCGCCGCCATGACCGTGATGGCGGATAGGATGGCTGCCAGAAAGAAGACGGTCGTTTTCATCACGCGGATTTTCCGGATAGAACGGCCTCGGCATGCCGCCATGAGTTTTCCAACAGAACCCGCGCGGTGTCGTGAAACGCCGCGACCGATTTGCCGTAGTCGCCGTCTTTCCATGCGGGAATCATCGCCGCCAGGGCTTTGTCCCACTGGTCGTTTCCGAGCCATGGTTCGGCGGAGTATCCGGTGGCGACGGCCGCGCGGTTGGCGGCCACATTGATGACCAACAACACCGTCCACAATCGATCGGATTCGGACTCCTCGGGCTGGATAGGGAGGACATTGAGCATCCAGAAACCGTAGAGCCGCAAGTTGGTTTCAGCGGGGAGATTGACGGTGCAGACCCTCCAGCGGAATTGCGGAAACCGTCTGACCAGGCGGTTTTGCGAGCGGTCGATGACCTTGAGCGCCGATGAATCAAACAGATCCGCCTGGTCATTCATCGTTCGGATTTCCGGCACGGGACCCGGAAACATCCGCATGGTGTCGGCGCCGGTGAATTGGCAGTTAGGGCAACGGTCCACCGAGTCGATCTGGGTCTGGCACGCCGGGCAGGTGAATGCCACCCGCGGTGATCGGATTCGGGTGCGTCGCTGGCCGGAACTCATGGTTCGAGTCGGATGGAGGTGGATCGCCCGTGGGCGTCGAGGCCCTCGATGCGGGCGAACTCGGTGACCACCGGCAGCGACTTGGCTACGGACTTCCGGTCGAGGCGGACGATGCTGGTGCGGCGTTGGAATTGGTCGGCCCGGAGGCCGGAGAACGAACGTCCCGCGCCGCCGGTGGGCAGGGTATGGCTTGGGCCAGCGAGGAAATCGCCCACCGCTACCGGCGAGTGATTGCCCAGATAGATGGCGCCGGCGGTGCGGATCTGCGGCAGCCAACGGGCCTCGTTCGCGGAGATCAGGGAAAGGTGCTCGGGCGCGAAGGTGTTGGCGATTTCCACCCCTTCGGCAAACGATTTCAGATGGAGCAGGAACGTGCCGCGCTTGAGCACCTCGCGGATGATTTTCGCACGCGAAAGGGAGGGGAGTTGTTTCTCAATGCTGGCCCTGACCTTGTTGAGGAGCGGCTTCGAATCGGTCGCGAAGCCGACCACGCTGTCGCCGCCGTGCTCCGCCTGGGCTAACAAATCCGCGGCGATGTAGTCCGGGTTTCCGGTTCGGTCGGCCAGAACGAGGATTTCGCTGGGACCGGGCAGCAGATCGATGGAAACCGCGCCGACCAACTGCCGTTTTGCCTCCACCACGAAACGGTTTCCCGGCCCGAAAATCCGGTCCACCGCACGGATCGTGCGGGTTCCGATGGCCATGGCCGCGATGGCCTGCGCGCCGCCGATTTTGATCGCCTCGGTCACGCCGGCGGCACGCAGCGCGTGGAGGAGCGCGGGATTGACGGTGCCATCCAGTCCGCAGGGAGTGGCCGCCAGAATCTGCGGGACCCCGGCCGCGGAAGCGAAGCCGGCGGTCATCAGCGCGGTCGAAACGAGCGGTGCCTTGCCACCGGGCACATAGACGCCAACGCGGTCGAACGGGGTGAACCGCTCTCCAACAACCGCGCCTTCCGCGTTGCGGGCGCTCCAGTCCTTGCGCAGGCTGCGTTTGGCAAAGGCCCGGATATTGCGGAGGCTGCGCTGGACCGCATTGCGCGTGACCGCGTCAACCGCACGGTCCGCGGCGTCGAATTCCGCTTCGCTAACAAACAACTGCTTGGGCTTGAGAGTTACGCCGTCGAACCGCTTGGTGTAGGCGATGAGCGCCTTGTCGCCATTGGCCGCCACCTCCGCGATGATCTCGCCCACAAGGTCGCGCACGCCTGGCTCCGGCAGGGCGCGGCGGTTCAGGCGGCGGACGAAGGTGGCGTATCCGGAATCGGTGTGGCTGAGCGTTAGCATGGTGGGAAGGCGGCATTATGTCTGTTATTCCGCGCTTCGCCAAGCCCGATGGCGGGAAAATTTCAATTCAGCGCCATGCGCAAGCCGTCGGGCGGGTTCCGGGCATTCGGGCGCGGCGGATGGCGTTCGCGTCGGACTGCCGGCGAAGCCGTGGCGCCGGCGGTTGGATTCTCACTTGCGGTCGGTTGGGGATCGGGCACACTCGGCGCGTGAATTCATCTCCCTTGGGATTTTTTGATTCGGGTGTTGGCGGCCTCACGGTGGTGCGGGCCGTGCAGGAGTTGCTGCCTGCCGAGAACATCGTCTATCTGGGGGATACCGCTCGTCTCCCGTATGGATCGAAGAGCCCGGAAACGATCCGCCAGTTCGCCGACGAGGACGTGAGGTTTTTGTTGGGTCACGGGGTCAAGGCGATCATTGTCGCGTGCAACACCGCCACCGCCCACGCGCTGCCGCAGTTGCGCGAACACTACCGGGTGCCGGTGCTGGGGGTGATCGAACCGGGCGTGGAGGCGGCGCTCGCGGACCCGCGCGCCGAGCGGATCGGTATCATTGCCACCCGCGGGACGATCGGATCGCACGCCTATCAGCACGCGCTGGCCCTGCGCCGCACCGGGTTGATGATCCACGGACAGCCCGCACCGCTGCTGGTGCCTCTGATCGAGGAAAACTGGCTGGACCACCCGGCTACCCGGGAGGTTTTGCGGACCTATCTTGAGCCGCTGGTGGAGAAGGGGATCGACACGTTGCTGCTGGCCTGCACCCACTATCCGCTGCTGGTGCCCATGCTGCGGGAATTGTTGCCGCCGGACGTGCGGCTCGTGGACTCGGCAACCACCTGCGCGGAGCATTTGCGGGTGGAACTGGAGCGCCTGGATCTGCTGGCACCCGCCGGAAACGCGGGCACTCTGGAGTTGTTTCTGACGGACCTTTCCGAGCAGTTCGAGGAGTTGGCGCGGCGCTTTCTCCGCAAGTCGCCGGGGCGGATCCGCCGCGCGGCGCTGGGCGGTTAGCAGTTCGTGCTGGCGTTTCCGATCATCTGGAGTAGGGTCTCGCCCGGAGGAGTTTCCCTATGCGTCTGTTGATCCGTCTTGTCCCTTGTTTGCTCGTGGCTTCCTGCGCCACGAAGAAGGAGGAAAACGTCGTTCCGCTGGGTCAGCAAACGATGAACCAGAAGTTCAATTCTTCCAAAGCCCTCAAGCAGGACGAAAAAGGCAACTGGCCCGCCGAGGTCCGGGCCATGAACGTGGCCGAAACCAACCGGAAGTCGGCCTATTTCACCGGCGAAGCCAATCAGCCGAAAGCCTTCAAAACCGAGCGGTTCCAAAAGGCCAAGTGGTGGGGTGGAAAAACCTATGAGGGCAAGCCCTACACCGGAAACACCGATGCCAGCCGCCTGAAAACCGCCGCGCGCGACCAGAACAAAGGCGCCCGAGAGGGCACCGTGGAGGCGCCCACCGGACGCTTTGGCACCGGCACCTATCCGACCGCCCAGGCCCGCGAGGCATCCGGCAAGCGCATGGACAAAACCGCCGACGCCAAGACGGAGAACCGCCGCGACACCTACCCGGAACCCGAAATCATGGGCTATCAGGAGCAGCGCAAGATGCAGATCAAGGATGTGAACAGCATCATGGGGAGGAATTGAAGGCGCATCTCGGGGATTCTCCACCGCGCTCCACCCCGAAATCCCGCGCTTTGCCGCCGGAATCTCCGCCGCTTGCGAATTTGCCATTGATTCCCGCACCGCTCCGGTCATAGAGTCCGCCCGCCCGAACCTTCAGCGGGCTTGAACGCATGATCGAAAAACTTCACAGATACCGCACCCTGCTGGTCCTCGGGCTCATCCTAGTCGCCGCCGCCTTTGTTTTCGGCGATTTCTACGGCGGCCGGAGAAACTCGGCGGGCGGCCCGCGCTCGGTGCTCGGCGTGGCCGGAAAAACCTATACCAGCCGCGATTTCCAGAAACTCGCCTCCGGTCCGGTGGGATTGTTGCAGTCGATGGGCGACATCGCCGCATTCCAGTTCATCTTCGAACTCGCGAAAGGCGCGTCGGCCGATAGCGACATGGCGGAGAAGTTCTTCGTCGGCCGCGTGATCCTGCGCAACGCCCGCGACGAATACGGCATCCACCCCAGCGACGACGAGGTTTCCGCCTACATCCGGAAAATGCGCGCGTTTGCGGATACGGCCGCCGCGCCCAATCCGACCGGGGCCACCTTCGACGAGGCAAAATACAAGGATTTCATCGACAAAACCATCGGCCGCTTCGGCATGACCGAAAACGATTTTCTCGACCTTGCGGCCGACATGCTGGCACTCAGCAAACTCAAGAACATCCTCGCCTCCGGCGTGGTGGCCGACCGCGACACCGTGGCGCTCGAATCCAAATTGAAGAATCAAAAAATCGCCGTCGAACTGGCCAGGGTCGATCTCGGTCCGTTCGAGGAGAAGCTTCAGCCCACGGAGGAGGAAATCAAGGCGTATTGGGAACCGATCAAGGACGCCTTCAAGACCGAGCTGCGCCGGAAGTTTTCCTATGTGGTGGTGACCCCGGTTTTCCCGCCTGAACCCGCCGACGAGGATCCGAAGGAAACCATCGCCGACGCCGCGGCCACCGATGAGGCCAAAGAGGCCGCCAAGAAGAAGCGCGAGGAGGAAAAGGCCCTGAAAAAAGCCAAATATGATGACGAGCGCCGGGCCGCCCAGCGGAAGACCGATGAAACCGTGAACACCTTCTACGATTTGCTGGTGGCCGAAGCCGAAAAACCCCAAGGCAAGACCCTCGAACAGCTCGCCGCCGAAGACGCCTACAAATGGGAGGTGAAGACCACCGACCTGTTCAGTGAAAAGGCACCACCGTCGGAAATCGACCTCACCATTCGTGCGTCCAGCCTGGGTGGCAAAGCCGTGGGTGAACTCTTCAAAATCCACCCCACCGAGGATCCGCTTTCCAAATTCACCCCGCCGATTCCCGTTGGCGACGGACAGTGGTTGATCGCCCGGATGGACGGTGAGGAAAAGGTCCGCGAGCAGACCTTCGCCGAAGCCCGTGCCGAAGCCCGTGCCAAGCTCATCGAGGAAAAGGCCACCGCCGCGATGAAAACCGCCGCCGAAGACGCGCTCAAGAAGATCAAGGAGTCCGTCGCCGCCGGCAAACCGTTCGCCGATGCCGCGAAAGAAGCGGGGATGGTGGAAAGCAAGTCGATCACGGATCTAACCAGCGCCCGCCGTCCGGACGCGGTCACCGAGCCGGCCAATCTGTTCCAGTCGGCATCAAAGGTCGATCCGGGTGCTTTCGCCGATGTGATCGTCGAATCCGAGCGCGCGTTCGTCGTCCAGGTTGTCAAGCGCGAGGTCACCAAGGATCCGAATGCCGAAACCACGCTCAACTCCGAGGTCACGATGGCCAATAACTCCAACGAGACGCTGGTGTTCGACGCATGGCTGGCGGCCAAGGTGGACGATGCCAAGGTCGATCAGCTCTACAAGCACCAATAGCCCTCGATCGGTCGGGCGGGCACCCCGCGATTTCAGCCAGTTGCCGCCGCCCATCCGGCGCCACGGCCTATTCCAACCGCATTTTCAATCCCGCACCCCGTTCCCACCGTGTTTTATCTAACTACCGCGATCGATTACACCAACGGCGCGCCGCACATCGGCCATGCCTACGAAAAAGTTCTGGCGGACGTGCTGGCCCGCCACCGCCGCCTGCGCGGCGACGAGACGTTTTTTCTAACCGGCGTGGACCAGCACGGCCAGAAGGTCCAGCAAACCGCCGAGCGCGAGGGTGTCGAGCCCTCCGAGTTCGTCGCGGGCGTGACCGCCAGGTTTCTCGCCCTTTGGGAAACCCTCGGGATCCGCTACGACGGATGGGCCGCCACCGTGGATGACCGCCACAAAGCCTGCGTCCGGGCGATCCTGGATGACCTCAAGGCAAAGGGGCAACTCTACAAGAAAGCCCATTCCGGGCACTACTCGGTGCGGCAGGAACAGTTTCTAACCGACCGTGACCGCGACGAGTCCGGAAATTTCGGACCCGAGTGGGGCGAGGTGGTGCTGTTTGAGGAGGAGAACTGGTATTTCAAACTGAGCGAGCATACCGCCTGGCTGAAGGATTATCTGGAAACCACGCCGGACGCCGTGCTGCCGCTTTTCCGCAAGGCGGAGTTGCTCAACGCCCTGGATCGGAATTCCGGCACCGACCTATGCATCTCACGGCCCAAGGAGCGCCTGCGCTGGGGGATCGAGTTGCCGTTCGATCCGGAGTTCGTGACTTATGTGTGGTTCGACGCGCTGATCAATTACATATCATTCGCCGGCTATCGGGCCGCCGCGGATGCGGGACTGCCGGATTTCTCCCGTCTCTGGACCGCAGGCGAACGGCCGATCCACATCATCGGCAAGGACATCCTGGTGCCCGCCCACGGGATTTACTGGCTGTGCATGCTCCGCGCGATGGGGTTCCCGGACACCCTGATGCCGCGCCTGCTGGTCCACGGATGGTGGAACCGAAGCGGCGAGAAAATGAGCAAATCGTTAGGCAATATTGTCGATCCGGCGGAACTTGCCGGGCGCTTCGGCATCGAGGCGGTGCGCTACTATCTGGTGCGCGACATCCATACCGGCCGCGATTCGGACTTCGATGTCGAGCGGCTGATCATGCTGTTCAATACCGAACTGGCAAACGAGTTGGGCAACCTCTGCAACCGCGCGCTGAACATGAGCCAACGCTTCACCGGCGGCATCCTGCGCACCGGCGGCCCGGAAACCGACGACGATCGCGCTCTCCAGGCATCCCTCGCCGAATCCACCGCCGCCTATCAAGCGGCGATGGACGACTTCGAGGTCTCCCGCGCCCTTGAGGCGATCAACCGCCACGTGGTCCACTGCAACGGCTATGCCGAACGGATGAAACCCTGGGAACTTAACAAAAATCCCGAACTGCGCGACCGACTGGCGACCGTGCTCTATCATCTGGCGGAAAGCGTGGCCCACTGTGCCGTGCTGCTTTCGCCCGTCCTGCCCGACGCCGCCTCCAAACTGGCCGCCCAACTCAAACTTCCCGGTTTCGGATCATTCGGTCTATCCGATCTGAAATGGGGCCTCCTGCCCGACGGCCACGAGATCGACAAACCCCAGCCGGTCTTCCCGCGAATCGTCATCGAGACACCGGAAGGCAAGTGAACGGATAGGAAAATCGCTGCCGGGCGCGGGTTCGTGCGGGCGATTTTGCTTTCCAAGTTGAACGCTGTTTTCCCTAGGGAATTCCACCGGTTTCGGGATGTTGCCGCAGGGTGAGGGTATGACTGTCATACAGGATCCTGCAAGACCGGGTGCCTGAATGCGCCCATATTGAACCCATCGCCAAGCGGCGGAAGGAAATTCGTTGTTCCCGGAACTTAGCCCGTTCCGATCTCCGCGTCTAGCAAACGGCGAATCCATCAAAGCCAAAGCCTCAACCACCACCAACCCATGAAAGCGAAATCCATTCTTCCGTTTATCGTCGCCGGACTCGCGCCGCTCGCCTCAGCCGCCAATATCACTTGGGACGGCGGCGGTGACGCCACGACGCTGGAACTCAACACCAACTGGACCGGTGATGTCCTGCCCAACGTCGCGACTCCCGACACCGCGGTTTTCGACGGCACCGCCGCAGGCAGCCTGTCGCTCGTTTATGCCGCCGGTCTCGGAGGCGTCGCGGGAAACACGGGAATCAATCTCAATCTGACCGCCACCCAGACGGGCTCGGTTTCCATCGATTCCGCCACCAACACGGCGCTCCGGATCAACAATGTGACCCTTGATGCCGGATCCGGTGCGTTCGCACTGGGAAATGGCACCGGGTCGGGAGCGACCGCGTTTGCAATCACATTGGGTGGTGCGGTCAACCAAACCCATGTTTGGTCAAACAATTCGACGGCCGCGGCGACGGTTGGCTCAGACGTGCTTTTCGGTTTGGGTGGAGGAGGAGACCACGCGCTTAACATCACCGGATCGGGCAACTGGAGTGTCGGCAACGCGCTTCAGGTCGCCGCCGGCCAGTTCGCGCTGATGAAAACCGGAACAGGGGAACTCAGTTTGTCCGGCGGAGGGAATTTAAACAATGCCGGCCTCGCGTTGTTTGGAGCGGTGCAATGCGCCGCGCTGAAGGAGGGAACCACCCGAATCACCGCGGGTACATACACCTGCAATAGCAAGGAATTCACGGTCGGAGGCTTGGACACCGGAGCGGGCACCAATACCCAACTCATCATGGATGGCGGCGCTCTAACCGCGGTTAACTGGTTGAGCATCGGCAAGGGCAACGGCAACGGCACCGCCACGAGCGCTCTCGTTCTCAACAACGCCGCTACCGTTTCGAGCGCGAATATCAGCATGGGCTGGATGCAAACCAACACGGTAGGTCCCAAGGTCTCGGCCACCCTAAACGGAACCTCCTCGATCACCCTCACCGGCACGGCCCACATCGCGGAGTCCAACGCGTCGTCCGCCACGCTCACACTCAACGATGGTTCCAGTTTTAGCATGACCGGCACTCCGGGGTCCGACAACCAGCGGAACCTCGGACTCGGCGGCGCGGCCACGATCAATATCAACGGGACAGCCACCTTCACCGACGCATCGACGCGATTCCTCAGTCTCGGGCGCGACAACGGCACGGGCACCATCAACATGACCGGGGGAACTTTCAACAAGAGCGCCGGGGAATTGCGAGTGGGAACGACCGGTACCAACGGCGCCTACACGGCCACCGGAACCTTTTACATGAGCGGAGGAACCGCAAATGCCGGGGCGCTAACCGTCGGGCGCGGAAATAACAATCAGGCGCTGGTGAATGGAACCGTCACCGTGAACGGCGGCACCTTCAACGCGGGGGCGTCGGGTGACGTGATCATCGGCTACGCCGGTGCCGGAAATACCGGAACACTCAATATTTCGGGAGGCACTTTCAACGCCGGCACAACGGCGACACGCTGGTTCCATGTCGGCTACTGGGACACCACCAAAGGTGTGGTCAACATCAGCAACGGCAACCTGAACCTGAATCGGAACACTTCGATCAAGTTCAACCGGGGGACAGGCACGGGTGCCAATGTGATTACCCAGAGCGGAGGCAACGTGACATTCTTCAGCGATCTGGCGACCACTGTGGGCGGTACCGGAAACCTCGACATGATGTATGGAGGCGCGGCCGCGTCGAACACAACCTATCACTTGGACGGAGGCACTTTGGCCGTTCCCCAGATTATCTCGACGACCAACAATGGCACACGCACCTTCAACTTCAACGGCGGCACACTGAAAGCGACCGGAAACCAGGCGGCGTTTATGAGTCTGGGCACGGGCAGCGCTTTTGCCAACCTCCGCAACGGCGGAGCCGTCATTGACACCAACGGCTTCGATGTCACGATCGCACAACCGCTCCAACATAGCAACGTCGCTGGGGACAACGCGATCGACGGTGGCCTTTCCAAACAAGGAAACGGCAAGCTGACACTGTCATCCGCGGCCACCTACACCGGCGCCACCACCGTGAACGGCGGGACACTCGCACTGGGAGCGGCAGCTTCCATCAATACAAGCGCCGCCATTGCGATCAATGGCACCGGAGCGAAACTTCTCCAGACAAGCGGCACGGCCATCACGCCCACAGTCACCCTGACCTCAGGAGCCGTGGATGGCACCGGCGGCATCGATACGCTCATCGTGGCGGATGCCGCTTCGAACGCCATCAGCGCGGGCAACGGCGGCATTGGCACGCTCAGTGTCGGAACCCTCACGTTCGGTGGTGCCGCGATGCTCAACGTGAGGACCAACGCCACCGGCGTGGACCAGTCGATCGACGCTCTAACGCTTTCGACATCCGGTACGTCGCCGATCACCATCAATGCCACCAACTCGTCGGGTTTCTGGACCAGCGGTACCGACTACCCGGTTCTCACCTATGGCACTTATGGTGTCGCCGATGCCTCACATTTCGCGCTGGGCCCCGTGCCTAACCTGAATCCCAATCAGTCCGCGGAGTTGGTGAACACGGGGACCGCGATCGCGATCCGTGTGACGGGCGAGTCCTTGGTTTGGACCGGTGGCGTGAACTCCGACTGGACGACGACTCCGATTGGTGGCGCCAAGAACTGGAATTACCAAGGTTCGGGTATCGAGTTCTCCACCAACAGCCCGGTGATTTTCGACGACTCGGCGTCTCTGTTCACCGTAAACCTCGCGGAGAATGTAAGTCCCAGTGCGGTCGTGTTTTCCAATAGCGGAAACGATTACACGCTGTCCAGCACGGGCGGTTTCGGTCTGGCGACGGGCGGTATCATTCTCAATGGCACCGCAAAGGTCACGATAGCGACCAACAACACCTCCACCGGTGCGATCACCATCAACGACGGGACCTTGGAGGTGACAGGTTCAGTGGCGGCGAGCTCGCAAATCTCCAACAGCAGCAGCCTGATCCTGAATCCGGTCGTCGCCCAAACCTATCCGAATCCGATCTCCGGCGCGGGCGGGATCGAGAAGGCTGGCGGTGCCGCATTGACGCTTTCAGGCGCTAACACTTTCACCGGTAATTTCACCCTGACCTCCGGCACGCTCAATCTCAACAGTGCCGGCGCGCTTGGAGCGGCTCCGGGGACGTTTGTGCTGAACGGGGGAACACTCGACAACACCAGCGGCGTGGAAGTCGTCATGACCGGCAACAAGCCGCAGACATGGAATGCCGATGTGACGTTCACCGGAACCAACTCCCTGAACATGGGCAACGGTGCGGTGGCGCTCGCAGCATCCCGGACGGTGAATGTTCTGGCCAACAAACTCTACGTGGGAGCGATCGGCGATGCCGCGGCAGGATATGGACTAACCAAGACTGGCAATGGCACACTGGTCGTCAATGGCGGCAATATCGGCGGAAATCTCGATGTTCAGAACGGCATCGTGGGAACCAACCAGGATTTTCTCGGAGCCGCGCCGGTGGGAACCGGCATCCTGGAAAACGCCGGCAATGTCGGAACCAAGTGGACGTTCTGGTATGGCCCGTCCGATGTGACGTCCAATCTGCTGATCCGCAACAACGACGGGACCCACACGCGGCAGTTGGGTATCGTCAAGCGCGGAAGCGGCACGCTCACGCTGACGAATCCATCCAACAACGCCACCGCCAACCTTGCGGTTGATAGCGGCAAGCTCGTTGTTAGCGCCGGCACCTACGGCGGCGGCAACGACGACGGCAGCACCAATACCGGGCTGACCTCCATCATCGGCAACACCGCAGGTGCCAACGCGGTGCTTGAAATCAATGGTGCCACGGTCAATTACAACAATCGGAGCGCTGCTGGCACCGATGCATGGCGGAGCACTCTGGACATCGGCAGCAATGCGACGGGTGCCGGAGCGCTTAAACTGAACTCGGGCTCGCTGTCCACCAACATGCAGCTCGGAATCGGCCGCAATGGAGCATACGGCGGCATGGTGCAGACCGACGGCACCACCACGGTTGGCGGATTCCTGGCGCTCGGCTTGAACGCGTCCCCAGCCGTGCTGAATCTCGCCGGGGGAACCTTCAACCAGCTAGGCCCGGTGACATCCGGTGCGGGCGCCGGTTCGGTCGGCGTCATCAGCCTGTCCGGTACGGCAAGCTATAACCAAACCAGCGTCGGCGACCTCGGGCTGTGGCTCGGTGAAAACGGCACCGGAATCCTCAATCTATCCGGCAGCGCGTCGGTGTCCATCGTTGCCGGAAACAACGGCGTGCAACTGGGGCGCCTTGCCTCCGGCAATGGAATCGCGAATCTTCTGGGCGGCACCCTTACCACCAAGGCGGTGGCCAAAGGCGCCGGAACGGGTACCCTCAATTTCAACGGTGGCAAGCTCGCCGCAAACACCGCCAACACCGCGTTCGTCGCCGGACTCAATCACGCCTACGTCTATCCGGGAGGCGGGACCATCGACAACGGCGGCAATGCCGTCACGATCGCTCAGGCGCTTGAGGCGCCCACCGGCAACGGCGTCAGCGCGTCGGGCCTGACGGTCAGCGGCGGCGGCTACATCGCGCCGCCGGTCGTGACCATCGGAGGAGACGGAACGGGTGCCACCGCGGTCGCGGAAATCGACCCGAGCGGCAATCTGACCGGAATCACCATCACCAATCCGGGGGTGGATTACATGAACATCACCGTCTCCCTCAGCGGCGGCGGGGTTGGAAACACGGGATCGGTCAGCGGATCCGCGTCGTTCGTGGCGAATACGAGCGGCGGTGTCAGCTACTCGGGCGCGGGGACCACCACGCTTACCGGGGTGAACACCTACACCGGAAACAGCACGGTGAGTTCCGGAACGACGCTCGTGTTGGCGGATAATGCCGGCCTCAAGTTTGTTCCGGGCGCGAACGGCGTGTGCAACAAGCTGACTGGCGCGGGATCCGCATTTCTCTATGGAGATTTCACCATCGACCTCAGTGGCGCCGCCCTGGCCAACGGCAACTCGTGGACGCTGGTGGATACTTCTTCGCGGAACTTCGATCCGTTGCTTTTCACCGTCAATGGTTTCACCGAAGTATCACAGGGCGTCCATCAACTGGTTGACGGTGCCAACACCTGGACTTTCTCCGAATCCACCGGCGCGCTCACGTTGGCGGTGGCGGCACCCTCCGGCTATGCCGCGTGGGCGGGCATGAAGGGGCTTACCGCCGGAGTGAACGATGGTCCTTCCCAGGATCCCGACGCTGACGGTCTGAACAACCTGCTCGAATTCGTGCTTGACGGCGACCCGCTCGCCAATAGCGCGGCCGTGGCTCCCAGTGTGACCCGCAGCGGATCCAACCTGATCCTCACCTTCAAACGCCGCGACGACTCGGAAGCCGAGGTTGCCGTGAAGGTGGAGACCAGCCCGAATCTCGGCACCGGCACCTGGAATACCTACGCCACCATCGGCGCGACCAGTGGTGCGAACTATACCGTCGCTGAAAACGCCGCCGATCCAGACCTGATCACGGTCACGATCCCGATCACCGGCGACAAGGCGTTCTATCGTGTTTCCTCCACCAAACCATAACACACCACGCGAATGGGTCCGGTCTCTTGCAACGGCCGGACCCATCCTTGATGTGACCGTAATATCTAATTTTCGTTCCCCTTTGATGAGTTCCGGCCGTCCAATGCCTGTGGCCATCGCCGAATAGCCTTCCGAAACCCAAACCGATCTTTCCAATTCCAACCTAGCAATTCTGCCATGAAACCCCGCCAATATCGTCCATTCCATCAAGTCGCCGTAGGTCTTGCCGTTGGGGCATGTACAATGCTGAACCCAGGCCAAGCGGCGACCCTGACTTGGGACGGCGGAGGCGGAAGTTCCGAGATGGGCACCGCTGCCAACTGGTCGGCGGACGCCCTGCCCAACGGCACGACCTCCGACGTGATGCAGTTTGACGGGACCGTGGCCGGCAACCTGAGCCTGACTTACTTGGTGAATGCGGCGAATCTGGGCAACTCGCCCGGTGTGTCACTCTCCATGACATCCGCCCAGACGGATAGTCTGACCATTGACGGTGGCAGCCTCACAAACAACCTGCGCCTCAATTCCTCAGGTGTGAACATTGCCAACGGAGCGGGGGCACTCGTTCTCGGTAATGGCACGGGTAGCCCGAGCTTCAACATTACGATCCAGAACGCTCTTGATGGCTTCACCAACAACTCCTCCAACACCGCGACCATCCGGTCCGATGTTTCGTTCGGCGTCTCCAGCGCGGGAGCAGCCGCCCTATCCTTTGGCGGCAGCGGCAATTGGGACATGCAGGCGGCAGCCGCACCCAGTAACGCCGCCTCCCTGGCCATTCTCAAGACCGGTACCGGGACATTGACTCTTAGTGGTGGTGGAAACCTGAAGTCGGGTCCTACCGGCTACGGCGGTTCTTTCGGCTCCGTTTTCAAGCAGGGCGTCACCAACATGACCGCCGGAACCTACGCTTACAACAGCACCGAGATTGTGATCGGCGGGCTTGATGTCGCTGGCACCAATACCCAGCTCAACCTGAGTAACAGCACCGTGGTCTCCGGGGTCTCCTGGCTGAGCGTCGGACGAGGCAACGGCACGGGCACGGTCTCCTCAGACCTGACTCTGAACAATAGTTCTTCCGTCAGCGCCACAAACATGAGTGGCGGCTTCAATGCGGGCAACGCCAGCACAGGTCCCAAGGGAACGGTCACCCTGAATGACACGTCCTCCATCATCGCCAACACGACGGTCAACATTGCAGAGTCCGCCAATTCGAACATCTCTATCAACCTCAACGGAACCTCGACCTTCACGCAGAACACCACTGGCAGCGGCCAAACCCGTCTCGGCATGGCGGATGGCGCGGTAGGAGTCATCAACGTGGGTGGCGGAACGGCCAACTTCGAGCGGGACTTCGTGTTGGGCTACTCCGGCACCGGTCAGGGCAAGCTCTACATCAACAGCGGGACGGTCAACGTGGCCACCGCCACGGAGCGCTGGTTGATCATCAACCAGAACAACACCGCCTCGGGTCTGTTGGAGGTCAATGGCGGAACACTCAATCTGAGCACCAACACCGACATCCGTTTCAGCACCAGCGGAACCTCCGCCGGCACAAGCGTGGTCACCTTGAACGGTGGTGCCATCACCGGATGGGCCGGAAACAAGACCGGCGGATACAGCGGAACCAGTGTCGTCGATCTTCAATACTCCGGCACCAGCGCGGCCAACAACACCTTCAACCTCAACGGCGGGGTCCTCACCATCGGGCAGGTCATCACCAACAACAACGGAGGCACCGCGGCCTTCAACTTCAACGGCGGCACGATCCGGGCCGCCGCATCTTCCGCCAATTTCATTGATCTGGGGGGAGCCAATCAGAAGGTCTATGTGAAGGATGGCGGCGCGGTCGTGGATAGCAACGGGTTCAACATCACCATTGTCGATGCCCTCCAGAACGGAGGCACCGGAGGACTGACCAAGCAGGGTGGCGGCATCCTGACCCTGTCGGCGGCGGCCAGCTATACGGGAGCTACTGCCGTAAACGCCGGCACCCTGGCGCTCGGCGGCAGTCTCGCCACATCCGGTGTCACCGTGGCATCCGGCGCGGCCTTGGCCGGCGGAAGTGCGATCGCCGGATCCGTAACCTCCTCCGGCCAACTCCTGCCGGGTGGGATCGGCAGCTACGGCACCATGACCATCGGCAACGGCCTTGCCCTAGCGGGCGGAACCCTCACCCTCGATCTCAACGGTTCCAACAACTCCACCGGTGGCGGTATCAACGATCTATTCGCCGTGACGGGAAATGTCGGAGCAAGCGGAACCGTTATCGTAAGTCCCAGCTTTTCCAGTACTCCGGCGCCAGCCACCACCTACACCTTCGCCACCTATAGCGGTGGGCTAACCGGGGGAGCGAGCTTCGCCGCAGGGAGCCGGGCCATCACGATCGACACGACCACCGCCGGACAACTCAATCTCACCTACACCGGAGCCGCATCCGGGAACTTGAATTGGAATTCCACGTCCAGTTCGGCTTGGGACATTCTCAATTCGCTCAACTGGCATAACACGGGAACCAGCTCCACCGACCGCTACTACCAGGGAGACACCGTCACCTTCGACGACACCGCCGGACTCCAGACCAGCGTGGTGTTGGAAACCACCGTCTCGCCGGGATCGATCGTCGTCAATTCGGAAAGCTCCGGCAACAACTTCGGTTTCTCCGGAGTCGGTGGCATCGCCGGAGCCGCCACCACGCTCACCAAGAGCGGCAGTTCCGCGCTCACCCTCGCAACCGGCAACACCTACGGTGGGGGCACCACTCTCAACGGCGGCACCATCGTCCTCGGAAATGCGAGCGCGCTGGGGACGGGGACCGCCACTCTCAACGGCGGCACCCTCAATCTCAACGGCCAAACCATCGCCAACGCGCTCAATCTGAACGGCGGATCCCTGACCGGTGCCGGCACCGTCGATGGCGTGGTATCCGGAGGTTCTCTGGCAAAATCCGACACCAGCCTGCTTGTCCTCACCGGGGCCAACACCTACACGGGCGGCACAACCATCAGCGCGGGCACCATCGCCATGGGGCGCGCCAATGGCACCAACACCAACCTCGGTTCGGGTGCCGTGACCGTGAACGCCGACGCCACCCTGCGGGTCGGCTATTTCGTGACCAGCAACCAAAACGTTTCCACCACCGGAAACCAAATCTCGCTGAATGGCGGAACGATCCTCGCGGACGATGGCAACCAGCACCTGACCGGAAATGTCGATGTGACGGGACTTGGCGGCACGCTCGGTTCCACATACAACGCCGGCAACAACAGCGCCGCCGAGCGCGACAAGGGATTGTCCATCGATGGCGTGGTGAGCGGGAGTGGCGCTCTGACCATCCAGCACAGCCGCATTTCTACCGGCAACACTTGGATCACCTCGTTCGTGGCGTTATCCAACAACGCCAACAGCTACTCCGGAACCATCACCGTCAACCAGAACACAACCGCCAGCGAAGGTGGTGTCTATCTGGGCGTCAACGGCAGCACCGCATTGGCCAACGCTTCCGTTGTCCTTCCCTCGAATGTGCCGGGATCCGCAAGGAAGTTCGGCAACAGCCCGATCGTGTTCAAGACGGGCCTTGGCACCGCCACCTTGGGCTCGCTTTCCGGATCGGCCGATGTGGTGCTTACCGGCTACGACCCATACAACCACATCTACGGCACCGACTCCATCGGTCTAACCGTCGGTGGAAACGGCGCCAGCGCCAGCTACTCCGGAATCCTCAGCGGTGGCGGCGGCCTGACCAAGACCGGAACGGGCGAGATGACATTGACGAATGCCAGCTCCTACACCGGCGCGACCACCGTCAACTCGGGCAAGCTGGTGGTCAACGGTAGCGTCTCCACCAGTGTTCTAACCACCGTCGGCGGGACCGGAACACTTGGCGGCATCGGAACGGTCGGCGCGCTAACAGCAACGGCGGGCGGCACGGTGGCCCCCGGCAACAGCCCAGGCATCCTCAACGCCGGCAACACCAGCCTGGAATCGGGTTCGACACTGTCCATCGAGATCAACGGCGACACCGTGGGATCGGGATACGACCAACTGAATGTAACCGGCTCGGTCTCGCTGGCCGGCCTGCTCAGTGTGAACCTCGGATACACGCCCTCGCTGGACTCGTTGTTCTTCATCGTCGCCAACGATGGCGCGGATCCGGTGTCGGGTAATTTCGCCGGCCTATCCGAAGGATCGGTCTTCAATGTGGGTGGCACCGATTTCAGGATCAGCTACACCGCGGATTCGGGGGCGGCATCGTTCACCGGAGGCAACGACGTGGCGCTCAAGGTGATTCCGGAAGCGTCCTCCGCGTTGTTGCTCGGCCTGGGATCACTCGGATTGGCGCTGCGCCGCCGCCGCGCCTGAGTTGGCTGACAGCGGATGAATATTCCGCTTCCGGATTGCATTCCGGAGCGGACTGTTCAAGGTCGCGCCATGATGCGTGCGCTTTGGATCATTGGATGGCTTGTGCTGGCGGTTTCCGCGTACGGACAGACGGCCGTGAAGCCCCCTCAGAAGGCGGCCAACGGGCAAACGGTGCCTGCCGCGGAAGCGCAGGAAAATCCGGACGCGAGGAAACTGGGTAGCCTGAAATCCCTAGTCGAATCCCTAACGGGAGCACTGGCGGAAGTGGACAAACTCCGGGCCGAACTCAAACAAACGACGTCCGAGGAGCGCAAAACCGAGATCAACGCCCGGATCGAGACCGAGCGCTCCCGCGTCCGCGATCTGCGGGGGAATTTCCAGGAAGTCGTGGGGGGCGCGGAGGCCGCGCAGTATGATGAGGTGACCGAGCGCGGAAAGGAGTCCACGATTCAGGAGGAACTTCAGGAGTTGGTTAGACCGATCCTGGGAGAGTTGCGCGGCGCGACCGCGCGCCCGCGCGAGATGGAGGAACTCCGCCGCGGGTTGGAAAACTGGCAGGGACGGTTGGAGAAGTCGTCGGTGGTGGTCGAGCGGATCGACGAATGGCTGAAGAAGGCGGAGGATCCGAAGGTTAGGGAGGAGTTGAAGGAGGCCAAACGCATTTGGGACGGTAGGCGGGGTGATGCCAAGGGGCAGGTGGAGGCTCTAACCGTCCGAATCGCCGAACGCGAGCGGCTCACGCCGTCGCTTTGGGAGACGGTTTCCCGCATGTTCATCGGTTTCTGGCGGAGCAGGGGGCTGAACCTGCTGATCGCCCTGATCGTGGCCTTGGCGGGATTCGTGCTGGTGCGCAAGAGCTATCAATGGCTGTGGCGGGTGGGTCCGCTGAAGCGCCGCAGCCGCGCGACGCTGATGGGGCGCCTGGCCGATGTGACGGCGGTGGCGGCAGCCTTTCTGGTGGCGATCTGTGGGGTGTTGCTGGTGTTCTACGTGCGCGGCGACTGGCTGCTGCTAACCGTCGCGGCGATTCTGTTGTTGGGTGCCGCGTGGGGTGGCAAGGCCGCGCTGCCGCCGTATTTCGACCAGATCCGGCTGATCCTCAACCTCGGGGCTGTCCGCGAAGGGGAACGGGTGGTCTATCAGGGAATCCCGTGGAAGGTGAAATCGCTCGGGGTGTTCTCCACCTTCTCCAATCCGGCGTTGGCGGGCGGTGAGCTGCGCCTGCCGGTGCGCGAGGTGCTGCCGATGATCTCCCGCGAGTCGGAGGCCAAGGAACCGTGGTTTCCAACCGACGAAAACGACTGGGTTATCATGTCCGACGGAACCTATGGCAAGGTGATCAGCCAAACACCCGAGCGCGTGGTGGTTCTCAAGCTGGGAGGCAGCCTGAAAACCTATCCGACCGCTTCGTTTCTCGACGAGCGTCCGGAGAATCTATCAACAGGATTCCGGGTCTCGTCGGTTTTCGGAATCGACTACGCCCATTTGCCGATCGCCACGGATGAGGTGATCGGGATTTTCACCAAAGCGTTGACCGCCGCGGTGATCGGCGAGTTCGGCCGCGATCTGGTACGTTCGGTGCAGGTGGAATTCGCCAAGGCGGGTTCATCGTCCCTCGACTATCTGGTCCAGGTCGATTGTGCCGGCGGCTTGGCCTCGCGGCTGCGCCAGATCGAACGGATGATCCAGCGGGTATGCACCGACGTTTGCGTCGCCCAAGACTGGACGATTCCGTTCCCGCAGATCACCGTGCATCGCGGAGAGGCAGTCATCTAACCGCGGGCTCCGATCAGATCGTCATCGCGTTGAAGCCGCCGTCCACGACGAGTTCGATACCGGTGATGAAGGATCCGGCTTTGGCCGAGGCCAGCAGGAGGGTGGCGCCGATGAGTTCGTGGGCGTCGCCGAATCTGGAGGCCGGGGTTTGGCGGAGAATGTCGAGGACGCGGGACTCGTCGAGCACCTTGCGGTTTTGCTCGGCGGGGAAGAAGCCGGGGACCAGCGTGTTGACCCGGATGTCCTTGTCCGCCCACTCGCGGGCCAGATTTCGGCTGAGGTTGTGGACCGCCGCCTTGGAGGCGGAGTAGGTGAACACGCGCGAAAGCGGCGAGAGCCCGGAAATCGAGCCCAGATTGATGATCGAGGCCGGGTGGGCGGCATCAATGAAATATTCGCCGAACACCTGGCAGGCGCGGAATACGGCGGATAGATTGGTGTCGATGATCCGCTTGAACTCGTCCTCCGTCACATCGAGAAACGGGGTGGGGGAGTTCACCCCGGCGCCGTTGATGAGGATGTCTACCTTGCCCGAGCGGTCGAGCACGGTATCGAGCATGCTCTGGAGCGATTCGCGGGAGGTCACGTCCACCGGGACGAAGTAGCCCTTGCCGCCGTGGGATGCGATTTCCGCGAGGCGTTTTTCGGCCTTTTCCGGGATGCGTCCTCCGAGGACCACCTCGGCGCCGGCGCGTGCCAGGCCCACGGCCATGGTGCCACAGAGTTCGCCGGTGCCACCGATGACGACGGCGGTTTTGCCTGAGAGATCGAAGAGTTCCTTGAGAAAAGAAGCGGTTTGCATGGGGCCGCGAGTGTGCCGGATTGGCGGGCGCTGCCAAGCGCGAATTTGGGGCGATTTCGGGAAATGTTCGTCACCCAACCGGCGGCCGATTGATTTCTCCGGAAAATCCGCTTGCATAGCGGGCGGGATGCGGCGCATCCTCCCGGCACCCAAGGCGGCTTGGCGGAATTGGTAGACGCGCTCGACTCAAAATCGAGTTCTTACGAGTGTGGGTTCGAGTCCCACAGCCGCTACTTTTTTCCTGAGTCCGGGTCTCCGGGGGATCGTTTCACCGCCAGCCATGCCAGCGCCCCGCACCATCGGTATCATCGCCGGAAACGGAGTCTATCCGGAGACGTTTGTCGCCGCGGCACGGTCGCGCGCGCCGGAAGCCCGTCTGGTCATGGCCGCCTTCGAAAACGAAACGAAACCGGAGAACGCCGCCAAAGTGGACGCGTCCGCGTGGTTCCGGGTCGGACAGTTGGGGAAAATGATCAAATTTTTCCGGTCGGAAAAGGCCACCGAGGCCGTCATGGTCGGCCAAATCGCCCCGAAAAACCTGTTTGATCTCCGGCCCGATCTGCGCACGCTGATGCTTCTGGCGCGGCTGCCGGAGCGAAACGCGGAGACCCTGTTTGGCGGAATCGCCGATGAACTGGCGAAGGACGGCATCACCCTGCTCCCAGCGACCACATTCCTGGAGGATCATCTTCCGGGCCCCGGCCATGTCTGTGGTCCGGCACTTGGCAAACGCCAGCTTGCCGACGCGGACTTTGGGTTCCGCATCGCCAAATCGACCAGCGCGCTGGACATCGGGCAAACGGTGGTGGTGCGTCATGGCACCGTGCTGGCGGTGGAGGCGTTCGAGGGCACCAACGCCTGCATCCGGCGCGGCGGCGAACTCGGCAGGGGCAAGGACGTGTTGCTGGTGAAGGTCTCCAAGCCCAATCAGGATTTCCGCTTCGATGTCCCGGTCATTGGCTGCCAGACCATCGAAACCTGCGCCGAGGCCGGGATATCCGGCATCGCCATCGAGGCCGGTCGTACGCTGCTGCTGGAAAAGGAAGCCGTCGCCCAACTTTGCATTAGACACAAAATCGGAATCCACGCGGTTTCCTGAAAGCCTGACTGAAGGGCATGCGAAGGGCGGGAACCGCACGCAGAGCGACCCTCGGAAGTTGGCGGACACATGAAAAACGCCGCCACAGGTGTTTCCACGCTGTGGCGGTGGTTGGATGGTTGGCTTGCGGGGCTGGTGTCAGCCGAGCCAGAAGCTGAAGTAGAGGTACATGCCGCCGACGAGCAGGAGGATGAGTCCGGCCATCAGCTTGTTGCCTAGGTCCCAACTGCCTTTGATTTCGTCGCCGGCGAGGTGGTGGATGGATCCGTAGGTGAGGCCGCGGGTCTTTTCCTCGGATGGAGCAGGGGTCATCAGCGAGAACACGATCATCACGATGACGCTGATGAGCATGAGCACGCCGGTGGCATAGAGGAAGTTGAAGTCGCCGATGGCCGCGAGGAATGCGGGATCGTGGAGTTTGCCCTCGGCCGCACCGTAGAACGACTGGAGGGTCAGCTTGATCATGCCGAGGACGAAACCGATAATCAGTGCGGCGGTGGCGCCGGCGGAGTTCATGCGCTTCCAGAACAGGCCGAGCAGGAACACGGCGGTGATCGGGGGAGCGAGGTAGCCCTGAACGCTCTGGAGGTATTGATAGAGACCGCCGTCGGAGATCTGCTTCATCACGGGGATCCAGATGATCCCGCAGCCGACGACCACCACGGTGGCGATGCGGCCGACATTGAGCAGGTGTTTGGGCGATTGGCCGGGGCGGAGTTTTTCATAGACGTCCACCGTAAAGAGCGCTGCGCTGGAGTTGAACAGCGAGGCGAGCGAACTCATCAGCGCGGCCAGCAGGCAGGCCACGATCAAACCGCGAACTCCGGCGGGCAGCAGGCGGGTGACGAGCGTCGGGAACACCTGGTCGCCCTGGATGGCGAACGCTTTCACGGTCTTTTTCACGCCGTTTTCGACGATCTCGGTGTCCTTCAGTTCGCGTTGGATGAAGAAACCTTGTTTGCCACCGGCGTCTTTGGTGTCGTTGAGTTCGCGCAGACGGGCATTGGCGGCGGCGGTGACTTTGGATTTCTCCTCACCGGAAATCGTGGTCTCATATTGCGCGGCGAGCTGCGGATCGGAGGCGCCGCGGTTGAATTTTTTATCGAGCGTCCAACCGATCATGCCGGGGATGAGGAAGATTAGCACCGGCCACACCTTGAGCAGACCTCCGAAGAGCGCGCCGCGGCGGGCGGTGGCAAGATCCTTGGCGGCTAGCGTGCGCTGCACGATGTATTGGTCGGTACACCAATACCAAATGCCGATGATCGGCGAGGCGATCAGCACGCCGAGCCACGGAAATCCGGGGTCGGAAAGCGGCCGCCAGAGGGCGAAGTTCTCCGCGTTGGACTTGCAGGTCGTAACCATCTCGCCCCAACCGGCAACCACGCCGGCATCGCCGCCTAACCGGCCGAGGCCGATCGCGGTAATGACGAATGAACCGAACAGGATGATGAGCGCCTGCGGGGTGGAAGTGGCCATGATGGCGCGCATGCCGCCGAAAACCGTGTATAGGCCGGTGATGATAACGGTGGTGAAAGCACCAATCCAGAACGCGTCGAGGTGCAGGCCTCCGAGGTTCATGTTGACTTCGGGCAACAGCGCCTGGAACACGATGGCGCCGGCGTAAACCGTCACGCTGACCTTGGTGAAAACATAGGCGACCAACGAAACCAGTGAGAGCACCCAGCGGGTGAGGGCGCTGAAGCGCTTTTCGAGGAATTGCGGGATCGTTTCGACGCCGGACTTGTAATAGAACGGCACGAACAGTCCGGCGAGCATGATGAGGACCCAAGCGTGGAGTTCCCAATGCGCCATGGCCATCCCGGTGGCGGCGCCTTGGCCGGCCAGGCCTACGATGTGCTCGGAGCCGATGTTGGAGGTGAAGATGGAGGCGCCGATGGTGATCCAGCCGGCGTTTCGGCCGGCAAGGAAAAAGTCGGTGGTGTCCTTCTGCTGGCGGCCATACCACCAGGCGACGAAGCCAATGAGCCCGAAATAGAGGGCGATTACAATCCAGTCGGCGAGTTGCATATTGTTGTGTTGGTGCGGGTTTTGCGGGGTTGTTCGGTTAGATCGGGGTCAGGCTTGGCCGTAGTAGGCTTTGGGTCCGTGTTTGCGGGTGAAATGTTTGTTGAGGAGGTGCGCGGGTGCGGGGATGGCGTTGGGGTTGATGGAGAGGGTTCTGATGGCCATGTCCGCGACGATTTCGAGTGCCTGGGCGGTTTCCACCGCTTTGGCGGCGGACGGTCCCCACGCGAACGGCCCATGGTTTCGGACAAGGACGGCGGGGATGTCAAGCGGAACCATCCCGGCAAAGCGCTCGACGATCACCTTGCCGGTTTCCCATTCGTAATCGCCGGCCACTTCCTCCGGCGTCATGCCGCGGGTGACGGGCACCGCGCCGTTGAAGTAGTCGCAGTGGGTGGTGCCGAGGCAGGGCAGGTCGCATCCCGCTTGTGCGAAGGCCACCGCCGCGCGCGAGTGGGTGTGAACCACCGAGCGGATGCCGGGAAAATGCAGATAAAGATGGCGGTGCGTGGGTGTGTCCGACGACGGACGCAGTGTGCCTTCGATGATATTGCCATCGAAATCGAGCACCACCATGTCATCCGCGGTGAGTTTGTCGTAATCCACGCCGCTTGGTTTGATGGTGAAAACCCGCCGCTTGGGATCGGCCACGGAAACATTGCCGAATGTCAGGTCAACGAGACCGGTCTTCGGCAGCGCCAGGTTGGCGGCGAGGCATTCTTCACGGATGGATCGATAACTCATGGATTGAGACAGAAGACGTTGAGACAGAAGACAGAAGACTGGAAATGCGGATTGATTGGCGATACCCGGGAGCGAAGCATCTTCCCAATAACTAATAACCAATAACTAATTATCGGCGTTAGCCCCCAATCCCCTGCGCGAGATGATAGTAGAGATCATTCTGGCGGAGTTCGTTCTTGTAGGAGCGGAGCGAGGTTGCCTTGTCGATCACGGAGAGTTCGATCTTCGCCATTTCCGCGAGGTCTTCGAGGTGTTCGGTGGTTAGCGCGTAGGACAGCACCGTGTGATGCGCGCCGCCGGCGTAGATCCATGCGGCGGTGGCCGTTTTCAGATCGGGGAGGGGTTTCCAAAGCACGCGGGCCACCGGGAGCTTGGGCAGTTTGTTTTTCGGGGCCACGCATTCCACCTCGTTGACGAGGAAACGGTGGCGGCTGCCGAGGTCGATGATCGAGCCGTTGACCGCCATGCCCGGACCGCAGTCGAACACCATGCGGCAGGGATCCTCCTTGCCGCCGATGCCGAGCGGATGGATCTCGATCTTCGGAACCTCGCAGGCGATCGACGGGCAGATTTCCAACATGTGCGCGCCGAGAATGAGCGGATTCTTCGGGTCGAGATGATAGGTGTAGTCCTCCATGAAAGTGGTGCCGCCCTTGAGGCCGTCGGCCATGACTTTCATGATGCGGACCAGCGCGGCGGTCTTCCAATCGCCTTCGCCGGCGAAACCGTAGCCGTCCTCCATCAGGCGCTGCACGGCGAGACCGGGCAGTTGTTTCATGCCGTGGAGATCCTCGAAGGTGGTGGTGAACGCGGTAAATCCGCCTTCTTCCAACAAGGCCCGCAGGCCGAGTTCGATGGCCGCCGAATCGCGCAGCGACTCATGCCGCGCGCCGCCTTTTTTCAGTTCCGGAGCCACGCGGTATTTCTCCTCGTAAAGCGTGCAGAGCTTGTCGATTTTCGCTTTCGGCTGGGCGTTGATCTTCGCCACCAGATCGCCGATGCCGAAGGTGTTCACTTCCCATCCGAATCGGATCTGCGCGGAAACCTTGTCGCCTTCGGTGACCGCCACATGGCGCATGTTGTCGCCGATGCGGGCGACCTTGAGGGTGCGCGAGCAGTTCCATCCGCGGGCGGCGCGTGCCCATGCGGCGAGGCGCTCGTGGACTTCCGGGTCCTGCCAGTGCCCCACCACCACCTTGCGCGGCAGGCGCAGGCGCGCGCCGATGTGGCCGAACTCGCGGCCGCCGTGCGCGGTCTGGTTGAGGTTCATGAAATCCATGTCGATCTCGCCCCACGGAATGTCGCGGTTGAACTGCGTGTGCAGGTCTGCCAACGGCTTGCGGAGCACCTGCAGGCCGTCGATCCACATCTTGGCGGGGGAAAATGTGTGCATCCAGGCGATGATGCCGATGCAGTTGGGTGCGGAGTTCGCCTCGATGGCGCACTGGCTGATTTCGGCCGACGATTTAAGGACCGGCTTGAAGACGATCTTGTGCGGCAGCGTGCCGGCGGCGTTGAGCGCCTTGACCACGGCTTTCGAATGCTTGTCCACCTGTTCGAGGGCGGCTGGACCATACAAATGCTGCGATCCGGTGACGAACCAGATTTCGAGGTTTTTGAATTTGTTGATGTCGGACATGGTGCGGATTGATTTTGGTTGGTGAATTTCTTCTTTCTGAGTCTTGCAGTCTTGTGTCTGAGGCGCAGCCCCATTAGCGGCATTGGCGGGCCTTGATGGCGAGGAGGTCTTTCATCACATGCGCGAGGCTGGCGGACGGGGTGACTCCGCCAAAAGCGTCGTGCAGGTCGCGATAGAGCGCGTAGAGTTCCTGATAGATCGCCTGGTTGGCCGGATCGGGGCGGTAGCTCAGGTCCTTGAGTCCGGTCATCGCGGCTTGTGCGGTTTTAAAATCCGGATGGATGCCGGCCACCACCGCCGCGCCCACGGCCGAGCCGAGCGCGCAGGACTGGGCGGATCTGGAAACGCGCATTTCGCAGCCGGTCACATCGGCGTAGATCTGCATCAGCAGCGGGTTCTTTTCCGCGATGCCGCCGGAGCATACGATCCGCTCCACCGGCACGCCGTATTCGCGGATGCGGTCCACGATGGCGCGCGCGCCAAACGCGGTGGCCTCGATCAGCGCCCGATAGATCTCCGCCTTGGTGGTGTAGAGCGTCTGGCCCAACAGCAGTCCGGTTAGCAACTGGTCAACGAGGATCGTGCGGTTGCCGTTGTTCCAATCGAGCGCGAGCAGTCCGGTTTGTCCGGGCTTGAGCGCGGCCGCTTCTTCGGTTAGGGCGGCGTGCAGCGAGGCATCGCCCAGCACGCCTTCCACGAACCACTTGAAAATGTCGCCCACGGCGGATTGCCCTGCCTCGACTCCGAAATAGCCGGGGAGGATCGCGCCTTTCACAATGCCGCAGATGCCGGGGATATCGGCCACGGTCTTTTCCGCGGAAACCACCGCGCAGTCGCAGGTGGAGGTGCCGATCACTTTCACCAGCGTGCCCTCGTCCACACCGCAGCCGATGGCGCCGTAGTGGACATCCATTTCGCCGATGGCGATGGGAATTCCCGCCGGGAGCCCGAGTTTGGCGGCCCATTCCGGGCAGAGATTTCCGGCAATGGCGGAGGCGTCGTAGGCCACATCATAAAGGCGGTCGCGCAACGCGGCGAGCTTGGGATCGAGTGCGGTTAGAAACTCCTTGTCCGGCAGACCGCCCCAGTCCTCGGCATAAAGCGCCTTGTGACCGGCCATGCACACGCCGCGGCGGATGGCGGTGGGATCGGTGACGCCGGCCAGCACCGCAGGCACGAAATCGGATAGCTCCACCCACGAGTGGGCGGCATCGAATACCGCAGGATCCACCTTGAGGCAGTGCCAGACCTTCGCCCAGAACCATTCCGACGAATAGGTGCCCCCGATTTTCGCCAGATACTGAGGTCGCATCTCGCGGGCGGTTTGGGTGATCGCCGCGGCTTCGGGGATGCTGGTGTGGTCTTTCCAAAGCCAGCATTGGGCGTTCGGATTGTTGGAAAACGCCGGTTGGTCGGCCAGCGGCCGATTGTTCGCATCCACCGGCAGCGGGCTGGATCCGGTGCCGTCCATGCCGATGCCCACCACTTGTTGCGGAGAAAACGAAGCGTCCGCCGCGCAAGCCGCCGTGAGCGCCTCCTTGGTGGCGCGTTCGAGGGCATAAAGATAGTCAGCGGGCCGCTGCCGGGCCAGATGGTGATCGGCGGGATCTAGCAAAATCCCCTGGTGCCCCGAGGGATAATCGACCACCGCGGTGGCGAGTTCGCGTCCCGTTGTGCAATCAACGACCAAGGCGCGCGCCGAGTTCGTTCCGTAGTCCAGACCAATCGTGTAGGGCATGACGCAGCGAGGAATACCGGGTTTGGACCCGCTGTGGGAAGCCCGACCTCGTATTACCGTCATCTTTTTTGATCGACAGACCGTCGGACCGGCGTAAACTGGGGCGCATGAGGACACCGACGATGGCGCAGGTGGCGAAAGCCGCCGGAGTTTCGAAGAACACGGTTAGCCTGGCGTTGCGGGGGAGCCCCCGGATCGCCGAGGAGACGCGCAACCGGATCTCCGAAATCGCGGTGAAAATGGGCTACAACCTCAACCCGACGGTGGCCCACCTGATGTCCGAACTCCGGCAGAGCCGCGCGCCGGGCTATCAGGCCACGCTGGCGATCATCAACGCCTACCGCGACCGCGAAGCGTTCCGGACGCATCCGACGATTCCGAGTTATGTGAAAGGTTGCGTGCGGCGGACGGCTAAACTCGGCTACGGGCTCGACGAGTTCTGGCTGCACGACCCCGAACTCACCGAGGCGCGCTGGCTATCGATCTTGCGCGCGCGGAACATCCGCGGGCTGCTGATCGTGGGGCTGATGCACCAGAACCGGCTGCCGGAACGGCTTTCCTGCCTGTGGGAGGAATTTCCGGTGGTGATCACCGGGGTGCGGCTGCACGAACCGACGCTGTCGTTCGCGTGCAGCGACCACCATGCGCTGGCGCTGGAGGCGTTCGAAAAGGCGGTGTCGCTGGGCTACCGGCGGCCGGCGCTGGTGCTGGACGAGGTGATCGACCAATTGGTGGAAGGGCGCTTTACGGCGGGTTTTCTAACGGGTCAGAGCCGCTTCGTGCCGCCCCGCCAGCGGACCCGCCCGTTTTTCAGCGTCACGGCCGCCCGCCAGAATCCGAAGGTGTTCGCGGAGTGGCTGGAGGAAACCAAGCCGGATGTGATTTTCACCCTCTATCACGAAGTGCGGCGCTGGCTCCAGGCGCTCGGAAAGCGGGTGCCCGACGATGTGGGCCTCATTCAATACGAATGGCGCGACGACCACGGCGATTGGGCGGGCATGCACCAGCACAACGACCTGGTGGGCGAGGCGGCGGTGGACATGCTCGTCACGATGATCCATCACCACGAGCGTGGCGTCCCCGAACACCCGCGGGCCACCATGATAGGCAGTTCTTGGGTGGACGGCACCACCGTCGCAAAACAAACCGGCCCGAAACTGGCGAGTATCCGTTAGGGGGTGCCAATTGCGGCGGATTGCCGGCTTCGTTCGCTGCGGTTGGACGAAACGATAATTGAAAACCACATTGGGATTATGAAAACGTCTCGCCTGCCTCAAGGTGAAAGCGAAAGCCGGCAAGACCGTAACCGCGAGCATGAAACCGATCTTCACGCCATGAACGAGCCAAATGTACGTCTGCGTGCGTCGCAACGATCTTGGAAGCTGATCCTAGTTTCGGTTGGTGTTCTTGTAATAGTGCTATTCTATGGGGGATTGATCAGGTTTCAACATGACAGTACACCGAAATTCAGAATTAATTTGCACCGAGTCTCTGTTCGAACAGAGCATTTGAAGCCGCCGCAGGAGGAGAATGTTTTTGACATGTGTATCGAAAATTACGGTGATCTTGATCTATGGTTTGTGTGGTCGGATAGCCCAGATCAACAGTTTCCCGAGGATTTTCACTATATGTCATCTGGCGAATCGTGCGGGATAGAAGAGAGTAGCATAGATTGCACAAAGCTTATGGGGCATGGTACCATTCGCTTGATCGAGTTCCTGGGAAATAGGGGGAGTGAAGACAGCTTCCACGCTCTTTTGCTCAAGCCCGGTGCAAGGTTCGCGTGCAAGCGATTTCCGCTGGTGTCATGTGGAAGTCTCGATAGGCTCGTGGTGCGTGTTACGCCGTCTCTGATGGTCGACGGAACGACTCCTCTCGAAAATTGGCTGCCCTTTGACCCAGGAAATTATGGTGAAATATATCTTGACTCAAGCACCTATGAATTCGGGTCCGGCCTGAATAGGGGAACAAGAATCTGGAAGCCTGGAAAGGGAATTCCAGACTTCCTGCGACTGCGGCCTAAATATATAGAGGTTAAGCCAACTGACATGTATGTATGGGAACCGGAAAAATAGGCGTGCAGGGTGAGAATTGCAATTTCCCAAAATGATAGAAATGAAAGGGCTTGCTACTGAGGGGGGCGGCGTGGATCCGGGGCGTGAGCGGCAAACGATTTCTCAGCCGGTGGGAAGGATTCGACCGACAACCCCGTCATTTGCCACTGCGATTGACTTCACTCCGTTCAGTCCCTGCCAGGGTACGGCCTCCTTCTCCGGAGGCTGATTTGTTTGGTGGCGCAAGCGTCTGGGCGTTCCCGTGTCGTGGACCGGCGTTTTTGTGTTCGGCGATGCCAAGCGGGAGAGGCGCAAGGATGGGAGGGAACTGAGGGGCGGCGGGGGTGCTGTGGAGCGCGCGGGATTCGCGGGTGGAGGTGTGAGGATCGGGTGTTTTGCTTGGAGAGGGTGGCCTTTTGGTGGCAGCCGAGGAGGGCCTGCGGCCGGACCGACTGAAGTCGGCGGTCCGTTAGGATCGGGTGCTTTGTGTGGAGAGGGTGGCTTTTTGATGGCAGCCGAGGAGGGCCTGCGGCCGGGCCGACTGAAGTCGGCGGTCCGTTAGGATCGGGTGCGGCGGTTTGGTTTTGGGGCGTAGTCTTGACATGGCGGTTGGCCGGGCCGATATTCCGGCCGCACACGCCATGCCCACTTATCTGTACGAAACCCTGCCCGAGGATCCGGCCGCCGCGCCGGAGCGGTTCGAAGTGAAACAGAGCATGAGAGACGCCCCGCTGACCCATCATCCGGACAGCGGGGTGCCGGTGAGGCGGGTGGTTGTGGGAGGATTCGCGCCGATGGGCATGACGAAGGCCCAGAAACCCGCGCCGCCTCCCGCGGGCAAGCACCCCGGCGGATGCTCGTGTTGCCGCCATTGAGGACCGGAGCACGCAACGCCCTCCGGCGGGAGCGAGGCCGGATGCCGGACCAACGGAAAACGCGTGGAAACTCAGTAAACCGGGGCGTTGTCGTATTGACCGCCACCGCCGCCGCCGTTCTGGGATTCCTGGATTTTCCGGCTGCACCAGTCAAAGCCTTGCTTGGTATCTCTGCCGATGCCAATCATGGTGTTGCAGTTGGTGAGTGCCATTGCCGAGATCGCGATCAGTACGTATTTCATGCCGCGCCAAGATAGGTCTATCGGAACGATCTTGCAACCGGATCGTTAAGAAATCCGAAATATTTTTCCATTCTTGAATCCAAGGCGATTGGCAGGCCGGGCTTGCCCGGAAGGGCGCGGCGTGGCATGCTGCGCGGGCACGATGGCAGGTCCCTTGGTCATTTGGGTGCTCGGCGATGGAAAACCGGGGCACGAGAATCAATCGCTCGGTTTGGCCGAGGCGCTGGGGCGCGCGCGGGCGTGCGAGGTCCACCGCATTTCGCTGGCGGGCGTTTCGCGCTGGTGCCGGGCTTCACACGCGCTGCGCGAGACTTCCGGTTTCCCGCGACCGGATTTGATCGTGGCGGCCGGACACGGCACCCACTGGACGCTGTGGCGGTTGGCCTCCCGGATGAAATGCCGGTCGGTGGTACTGATGAAACCGAGCCTGCCGGTGGGTTGGTTCGGCCTGTGCGTGGCTCCCGAGCACGATTTCCCGGGGAAACCGCCCGGCGGAAACGTGGTCACCACCCTGGGCGCGCTCAACCGCGTGAAATACGATCCCAGTGCCCTCCGGCAAGGCGGCTTGCTGCTGGTCGGCGGCCCCTCCGCGAGCCACGGCTGGGACGAGGCTGATATGTTAGGCCGGTTGGAGGAAATCGCCGCCGGAAATCCCGCCGGTTATTGGCGGCTCACCACCTCGCGCAGGACGCCGTTGGGGATGTTGGTGAAACTGCGGGAACGCCTGGCGGGCGTGGAGGTTTGGTCGCACGAGGACACCGGCCCCGATTGGGTGCCCGCGCGTCTCGGCGAGGCGGCGGAGGTGTGGGTGAGCGAGGATTCGGTGTCGATGGTCTATGAAGCGCTCTCGTCCGGCGCGCGGGTGGGATTGCTGCCGGTGCCGCGCAAGTCGGCGGATTCCAGGGTCCTGCGCGGCATGGCGGATCTGCTGGATCGCGGTTTCCTAACCGATCACGACCAGTGGCGCGCCACCCGGGCACTTGCCGCGCCGCCCCACGTCCTCCGCGAGGCGGACCGATGCGCCGCGTTGGTGTTGGACCGGTTTGGATTGTGAAATATCCGCAGATGAACGCGTTCCACGGACATTCTCTGATAGATGGCGGCCTCCATGCCGGCGACGGCGGGGTGTTTCGCGCGTTGTGCGCGCGCGACCAGCGGGAGCTTCCCGGCGTTTTCCATCGGGCGGGGTTAGCGGAGGTTGATCTGGCGATGACGGCCGCGCGACGGGATTTCCCGGCATTCCGGGGCGTGCCGGGGGCGGATCGGGCGGCGTTTTTGGAACGTATTGCGGAGATTCTGACCGGCTGCGAGGACGCGCTGATCGAACGGATCGACCACGAGGCCGGACTGGCCGAATCCAGGGTTCGCGGCGAGTTGGCGCGCACGCTTTGGCAGCTCCGGATGTATGCGGAAATCGCGAGGACCGAATCGTGGCGCGATCCGCGGATCGAAACGGCGGTGCCTGATCGCCAACCGCTGCCGAAGCCGGATTTGCGGCGCATGTTGGTGCCGATCGGTCCGGTGGTGGTGTTCGGGTCCAGCAATTTCCCGCTGGCGTATTCGGTGGCGGGCGGCGACACGGTTTCCGCGCTGGCCACGGGCAATCCGGTTGTGGTCAAGGCCCACGCCGCGCATCCGGGAACGTCCGAGATCGTCGGCGGGGCGATCACATCCGCGCTGCGGGAAACCGGGATGCCGCCGGGAGCGTTTGCCATGCTTCACGGCGAAGGCGCGCGGATCGGCGTCGCGTTGGTCCGCCATCCGGATGCGCGGGCGGTCGGTTTCACCGGATCCTATGCGGGCGGCCGGGCGCTGATGGACGCGGCGGCCGCGCGTCCGGACCCGATCCCGGTTTTCGCCGAAATGAGCGGCCTCAATCCGGTGGTCATCCTGCCCGGCGCGCTGCGCGGGCGACCGCTTGAAATCGCCGCGATGCTGGCGGGGTCCATCACCCAGGGGATGGGCCAGTTTTGCACCAAACCCGGACTGCTGCTGCTCTGCGAGGCTCCTGGGGCGCATCTGTTTCGCGACGCACTGGCGGATGAGATCCGACGGGTGGCACCGGCGCCGCTGCTCCACCGCGGCATCGCGGAGGAATTCGCCGACGGCTGCCGGAATGCGCTGGCCCATCCGGCGGTCACGGCGCTTGCGGACGCTGGAAACGGCCGGCCCGTGCTCGCGGAAACCGATGCGGCGGCGGTGTTGGAAAGCCCGGTTCTGAGGCACGAGGTGTTCGGGCCGTTCGCGTTGATCGTGCGCTGTGCCGGGGTGGACGAATGCCGGCGGGTGCTGCGGTCGCTGGGCGGACAACTGACCGCCTCGGTGTTCGGCGGGGTGGGGGATCCGGGTGCGGACTTGCTCGACGATCTAGCCGATATTGCCGGGCGGGTGGTGGTCGATGGCGTGCCGACCGGCGTGGAAGTCTGCGACGGCATGCAGCACGGCGGTCCTTGGCCCGCCACTTCGGACGCGCGGTTCGGTGCCGTGGGCCCGCGGGCGTTCCTGCGCTTTGTGAGGCCGGTGGCCTTTCAGAACACCCCGGACGGATTGCTTCCCGCCGCTTTGAAAAACGCCAACCCGCTCGGCCTGCTCAGGCAGGTGAACGGCATCCCCGATACCGGAAAAATCGGCTCTTAGTTAGGCCGCGGCACCCGCCGGATGCGGGCTATCGCGGGAAAAACACCGAATTCGCGATTTTTTCGAAAAATCGGCTTGCGTCGCCACCGGGGGAACGTGCATCTTCCGCCCGCAACCCGTTACGGGGCGTTAGCTCAGCTGGTAGAGCACTTGCATGGCATGCAAGGGGTCAGCGGTTCGAATCCGCTACGCTCCACTTTCCCTTGCGTTTTGGGAAAGTGGGTGCCCGCGGGCCTGTCAGGACCGCTTGTGGGGATCGAAGAAGATCCGGACGTCCGCCTTGTCGGTGCCGAGGAGCTGTTGGGCGCGCTTGAGGGCGTCGCGGGTGGAAATGTTGGGGTTGGCGGGGGAGTTGAGGAAGATGTTGGTTTCCCCCAACTCGGTGTTGCAGCCCTCTTGGAGGGTGGTGAGGATGCCGGAGTTCTTGAGCACGCGGTGGACTTCGTCGGTGGCGCCGGAAACAAGCAGATGGAGTTGGCGCTCGCGCATGAAATGGACCAGGTCCTCCAGTGCCATCACGCTGGTGGCGTCGAGGTGGCGGGCGTTCTTGAGCCGGAGGATGATGACTTTCAACTGGGGATCGGTGATGGTCCGCTGGATCTGGGTGCGGAACAGTTCGGCGGCTCCGAAAAACAGATCGCCTTCCACGTGGACAATGGAAATCGCCGGGATCGAACGTTTCTGGTCGTCGCCCTTCTCACGGAGTTCGCCCACTTCGTTGAATTCGTATTCGGTTAGGAACGGCCGACTCGCCTTGCGGAGAAACAGCCCGATGGAAATCGCCACGCCGATGAAGATCGCCACATGGAGCGGCGCGAGGATGGTGGCGATGAACGTGAGAATCAGCACCGTGGCATCATCGCCGGTGGAGCGCAGGCAGATTTTGATGTGGCGGAGATTGAACAGCGAACAGGAAACCACGATCACCATGCCGGCCAAGGCGGCCTTGGGGACATAGTCGATCAGGCGGACGCCCCAATCCGCGGCCACGGCGATGGCGACGGCGAAGGCGAGCGTGTAAATGCCGCCGAACAGCGAGGAAAACCGGGTGGCCGCGCCGGAATCGTAGTTGAGCATCGAGCGGTTGAGCGATCCCGATGCCGGCATGCCGCCGGTGAACGCGGAGGCGAGATTGGCCATGCCGACGGCGAACATGTCCTGGTTGGGATCCGCCGGTTCGCCGGTCCGCGAGGCGAGGGTTTTCGCCATGAGGGTGTTTTCCAGTGACGCCAGAAACGTCACCGCGAGCGCCACGCCTAGCAGATTTGAGACATCGTCGAAGATCCCTGCGTGCCAGAGGTCGGGGAGTTCCGGCACCAAGTCCTTCATGCCGAACGACGCGAAGGTCCGCACGCCGAGGAATGCCGGAACCGCGAATCGGATCATCAGCCCGAACACCAGCGACGTCAGCACCAGCGTGAGTGCGAACGCGGGCCATGTGGGGCGGATTTTCCGGATCAGCAGATAGATGCCGATGGTCGAGGTTCCGATCAAGAGCGGTTGCCATTGGGTGTGGGATATTCCGTGGCACAGGCCGATCACCAGGCTGATGAAGCTCACGTTCGACTTCGAGCTCAGATAGTCCTCCAGCCCTAACATCGGCCCGGCCTGGGCGGCGATGATCAGTACGGCCGCGCCCGCGATATAGCCCACCAGCACGCTGCGGGAAACGTATTGCAGCAGGTCTGCGAGCCGCAGAAACGCGCCAACGACCGCGAAAATCCCGACCATGATGCCCAACAGCGCGGCCAGCTCCCCGGCGCGGCTGGCCAGCGCGGGAGTGATCGAGAAGAAGCTGAACAACATGAAAGCGGTGGCATTGGTGGGGCCAAGGATCGTGTGGCGGGATCCCGCAAAAAACGGGGCCACCGTGGCGGCCACGCCGGCGCAAAGGATGCCGTAAATGATCGGCAACCCGGCGATGGTGGCGTAGGCGATCGCCTGCGGCAGCGCCAGCATGGTCACATTGGCGGCGGCACGGGCGTCGTTGCCCATTTTCGGCAGGCTGTAATTGCGGACCGATTCCACCCATGGGGCGAAGCTCACTTGCTCCGCGCCCGCCAATTTCCGGAGCTTGCCGGACATTTTGCCGAGGAAATCGCGGGCGCTCATGGTGGTGGGTCGGTTATTTGAACTTGGTTCGCTTGAAAAGCCACAACCCGAGGAGGACGCACGCCGCGTTGGGTGCCCACAGCACCGCCGTCGCCTTCGCGACGCTGCCCGATTGATCCGCCAGCACCGAAAAAAGGAAATAGGCGCCCGCCACCACCAGGCTCATCATCAGCCCCCGCGAGGATTCCTTGCGGCGCGACTGCATCCCTAGCGGAATCCCGACGAACGCGAATGCCAGGCAGGCCATCGAAAACGAATACCGCTGGACCATTTCCACCTGATAGGGAATGCGGAATTCCTCGGGCAGATCGGTACGCCGCGCCAGAAACTCGCGGATCTGGGCGTTGGTCATCGCCGAGGACTTGGTCTTCTGGAAAAGGACATCGCCGTAAGGCAGTTTGTAAGGCTCCACCTCGGCGGAGTAGAACATCTCGGTGACGATTTCCGGAGGCGATTTGTCTTCAGGGAGATCTGCCGCAGCGGTTCCCTCGGGCTTTTCCTGTTCCTTCTCCCTGCGGACGAGAATGTCGGCCTGATAGAGTTTCAGCCGGAGTTCCTTGTTCACGTCGTCGTTCGCCACCAGGACGAACTTGCCGGCATGGATGGCCGCCTTCGGCCGGATTCCATCGATGTTGGACAGGTCCGCTTCGGCCTTGGGATCGACTTTGTAGAGGTGCAAGCCGACGAGCGAACCGCCCTCCTGCCCCTCGATGAAAATCTTCACGTTCTTGAAGTTCGCGTTGGAAATACCGGGGCTGAGCAAGGCGCGGGGATCGCGTTTCACCTGATTGTACACCACCTCCTGGACCGAGGCCTTGGCTCTGGGCACCACCTGGATATTGAGCCAAAGCCCGAGACCGGAAAACGCCGCCGCAAGGACGATCACCGGCAGCACCAGCCGGGTGAGGCTCACGCCCGCCACCCGGAAACCGGTGATTTCCTGGGCCGACGACATCCTCCCGAAGGTGAGCAGCACGGCTGATAGAAATCCCCACGGCACCGAGAACATCAGCGAAACCAGCAGCGCGTTGAACATGAAACGGAGCACCAGCCAGAGCGGCGCCTGCCCATCCACCAGCAGCGGGCGGATCTGTTTGAAGAGGTTGCCCAGGACCAGCACCAGACTCAATACCAGCACCGCGAACAGCGTGCCGAAAAGCACCTGCCTGCCGATGTAGCGGTCGGAAATTCGCATGGTCGTGGGCGTAGTTTGGTAGAGGACCCGCGCCGTGTCCAGAAGCGAGCGCGATTTTCCCTTCGAAAAATCACAGCTCCGCGATCAATCGCGGCGGGTGAGTTCCACGAAAACGTCCTCCAGCGTGGCATCGTGGCGGAACAGCGAACGCAGCGGCCAGCCGTATTGAGAGGCCAATTGGCCCACCGGTTCGCGAACATCGGCGCCGGATTCCACCAGCAGCGAGAATTTCACCCATCCGTCGTCCAGCGGTTCGGGGGTCGCACGGCGGATGCCTTCGATCCGGCAGAGCGCCGCGGATGCCACCTCGGGGTCGGCCTGAATCTCCACCTGAACCCGTCCTGCGGAGCGCATGCGGCCGATCAGGTTGGCCGGGGTGTCCGCGGCACGGATTTTCCCGCCGTCGATGATGATCACGCGGTTGCAGGTCATTTCGACCTCCGGCAGGATGTGGGTGGAAATGAGGACGGTGTGGTTGGTGCCGAGCTGTTTGATCAGTTCGCGGATCTGGCGGATTTGGTTAGGGTCGAGTCCGTTGGTCGGCTCGTCAAGAATCAGCAATTCCGGTTCGTGGACCAGCGCGTCGGCCAGTCCGACCCGCTGGCGGTAGCCTTTGGATAGGGTTTTGATCATCTTGCGGCGGACCGAGTCCAGCCCGCAGGTGTCGATCACCTCGCCGACCCTGCGGCGGGCGTCACCATTGGACAGCCCCTTGAGTTGGGCGCGGTAGCGGAGGTATTCGCGAACCCTCATTTCGCCATAAAGCGGTACGTTTTCCGGCATATAACCGATTTTCCGGCGGGCTTCCACCGACTGCCGGAAGACATCGAATCCCGCCACCTTGGCGCTGCCCGAGGTGGGCGGGAGGTAGCCGGTCAGCATGCGCAGGGTGGTCGTTTTTCCCGCACCGTTGGGGCCGAGAAACCCCACGATTTCGCCCTGCGAGACGGTGAAGGAAATGTCCCGCACCGCTTCGTGGCGGGCGTAGCGCTTGGTCAGGTGGGAGGCTTCGATCATGGCGTGGGCGGCGGGCGGACCCGGATGCGCGATTGACGCGGCGGGGCGCGCCCCTTATTTAGGCGGTTTGCGCGCATGGCCAAGCCGGAAATGCGCGCGCCGAATGATTCCCGCCGTGAACCGCCCGCCCGCAGCCGCCAGCCTTGCCCTCCGCCATGACGCGGACGCTCTGGCGCGCCTTTACGACGCGTGGCGAAACGATCCGGCATCGGTGGACCCTAGCTGGGCGGCGTTTTTCGAAGGCTACGACCTCGGACGCGTCCGCGTGGAAGCCGCCGGGGTAGGGGGGGACGATGGATTTTCCGGCCGGGTGAGGCGTCTGGTGGAGGACTTCCGCAGGCTCGGCCACACCCAGGCACGGGTGGATCCGTTAGGGCGGCGCGGCAGCGATAACGCCCATCTCGCGAAGGCGCTCTCCGGGTTTTCCGATGCGGAAATGGACCGCGCCGTGACCCTGCCGGACTTTCGCGACGGACGGGAAATCACGCTGCGCGATCTGGCGGAAGCGCTCGCGCGGACCTACTCGGGCGCGATCGGTTTCGAGTTCATGCACATTCAGGATCCGGTCGTCCTCGACTGGGTGCGGAGCCGTGCGGAAGGGCGCGCCGACGAGGCCCCGGCGGACGCGGATGAGGCGGTTAGGGTGCTGAATTGGGTGCTTGAGGCGGAGGCGTTCGAGCAGTTTCTGGGGCGGAAATTCCTCGGGGAGAAACGGTTCTCGCTGGAAGGGGCCGAGGGGCTGATGGTGCTGCTCAACGCGCTGTTGGAAAAATGCCCGGCCGCCGGAGTGGAGGAAATCGAAATGGGCATGTCCCATCGCGGCAGGCTCAACGTGCTGGCCAATTTCCTGCGCAAAACCCTAACCACCATCCTCTACGAGTTCACCTCCGACTACATCCCCGACGGAACCACCGGCGATGGCGACGTGAAATACCACCTCGGCTACGAAAACCACCGCGATCTGGCCGATGGACGGGTCCGCGTGAGTCTGGCGGCCAATCCCAGCCACCTGGAAGCGGTCAACCCGGTGGTGGAAGGCAAGGCCCGCGCCCGCCAGCGGGTGCTTGGCGACGACGGCACTCTAACCGCCCGCAAGCGGGTGCTGCCGCTGCTGCTGCACGGGGACGCCTCGTTCGCGGGCCAGGGTTCGGTGGCGGAGGTGCTCAACCTTTCCCAGCTAACCGGCTACCGGACCGGCGGCACGGTCCACGTGGTGATCAACAACCAAATCGGTTTCACCACCACCACCGCCGACGCCCGCACCGCGGAGAACGCCACCGATGTGGCGAAAATGATCGGCGCGCCGATTCTTCATGTGAACGGCGAGGATCCGGATGCCCTGACATGGTCGGCGCGGTTCGCGCTGGAGTTCCGCCAGACCTTCGGGATGGATGTGGTGGTGGACCTTGTTTGCTATCGGCGGCAGGGCCACAGCGAGTCGGATCAGGCGGCGTTCACCCAACCGCTGGAGACCCGCGAGATCGCCGCGCGCGACGGATTCGGACAGGCGCTCAAGCAACGGCTCACCGGGGCGGGCTTGATCGATGCCGAGGAGGCGGATTCGATCGAGGAAACGATCTGGCAGAAACTGGAGGCCGGCTACACGCGGATGACCGAACTCAGCGAAGCGGGCGACCGGTCGGAATTCACCGGCTCCACCGCGGTGCGCCAGCCTCCGTATTCGCACGCCCCGGTCGCCACCGGGGTCGATGCGGATTTGTTCCGCAGGGTGGGGGAGGCGCTGGTTTCGCTGCCGGACGGATTCACGCCGCACCCCACGCTGGCACGGCGGTTTTTCCCGGCCCGCAAGGAGGCGCTGGCCGAAGGCCGGGGCATCGACTTCGCACTGGCGGAGGCGCTGGCGTTCGGAACGTTGCTGGCGGAAGGCACCCCGGTTAGATTGTCGGGGCAGGACAGCCGGCGCGGCACGTTTTCCCAACGCCATGCGGTGCTTTACGATTATCAGACCCGCGACCGCTATATTCCGCTCAACCATCTCGGCGGCGAACAGGCGCTTTTCAGCGTCCACAACTCGCCGCTCTCGCAGCTCGCGGTGCTGGGCTTTGACTACGGCTATTCGTTAGGCTATCCCGCGATGCTGGCGCTGTGGGAATCGCAATTCGGGGATTTCGCCAATGGCGCGCAAACGATCATCGACCAATTCGTCGCGTCCGCCGAAGCGAAATGGCAGACGCCGAGCGACCTGGTGATGCTGCTGCCCCACGGCCACGAGGGCATGGGGCCCGAGCATTCGAGCGCGCGGCTGGAACGGTTCCTCCAACTGTGCGCCGGCGACAACCTGATCGTGGCGAACTGCACCACGCCGGCCCAGTATTTCCATATCCTCCGCCGCCAGAAGCACCGCGCGATCCGCAAGCCGCTGGTGCTGATGACCCCGAAGAGCCTGCTGTTCCGCAAGGAGGCGCTGTCGTCCGCCAGCGAGTTTCTGGGGGGCTCGTGCTTTCAGGAAGTGCTGCCGGATCCCATGCCCGCCGCGGATCCGGATGCGGTGAAACGGGTGATCCTGTGTTCGGGAAAAGTGTTCTACGAACTTGATGCCCACCGCCGCGAGGAGGGCCTCACCGATACCGCCATCCTCCGGATCGAGCAGATCCATCCGTTCCACCGGGAAATGTTGGAGGCGATGCTGGTTCCCTATCCGGTCGTGCGGGACTTCATCTGGTTCCAGGAGGAACCCGCCAACATGGGCGCGTGGAACCATCTCGCGCCGATCCTCGATCTGGCCACCGCCGGGCGGATCCGCTACGTCGGACGTCCCGCGTCCGCCAGCCCGGCCACCGGCGCGCGCGCCATCCATTTCCGCGAGCAGAAATCCCTGGCCGCCGCGGCCTTCAGCGAATTCCAACCCCTCGTTTCCCCGAATTTCCCCCGATGAATCCCACCCGGCGCCCGCTCTCTCAGTTAGAAATCCGACTGGCGGAACAGTTGGTCCACGCCCGGCTCCATGCGACAACACTCACGATTTTCGGAGAGCTGGACTGCGCCGCGCTGAACGACCTCCACGATCAGGTTGCCGGCGCGTTCCGGATGAAATATGGATCGGATCTGAACCTGACACCGTTTCTGACAAAAGCCGCCGCACGCGGACTTTCCCAGGTTCCGAGCCTAATGAACCGGATCGAAGGCGACGAATGCGTCACCGCCGCCACCGCCGATATCGCGGTGGAAATCGCGGGCGCGTCCGGGCGTTTCCAACCGGTTGTGCGCGATTGCGGCCATCTGGCAATCCCGGATTTGGCGGCCGCGCTCCGCGATCTATCCGACAAGGCCGCGGCCGGCACCCTAACCCTTCCGGAACTTCATGGCGGGGTGATGACGCTCATTTGTTACGGCCCGGATGGTCCCGACAATTCCACACCCGCGCTCAGCGCGCCGCAAAGCGCCGCACTGGCCATCCATCCGGTGCGCCAGCGCCCGGCCGCCCGCGACGGGGAAATCGCCATCCGCCCGATGGCCCGGATCGCGCTGTCCTACGACGCGCGGATCATCCCAACCGCCGATGCCGCCGCGTTTCTATCCGCCTTCTGCCAGGCCCTGCAATCGCCGGTGGGGCTGCTGCTGGACGCGTGATCCCGGTGTGGGGAAATCACAGGGCGCCCACAGTCTAGCCGATAGGCGATAAACCTAAAATGGAACCGCGAATGGACGCCAATTGACGCGAATTTATGTTCAGCCGTATATCACGGTGACGATCACGGTGCCTCGATCCGGATGATGAAGCAACGAGGTGGATACCTCAGAAACCGGTGGTCGTTGTGGGATGATGTAGAGAATGGATCCATCGTCGTTGTGATGAGGCAGACACTCAGGGTCTTGGACGCCAGGACAAGAGGAAACCCACCTCGAAATCTCGTCGATGTCGCCGAAGAAGGAAATCTGAAATTTGCTGGCAAAAGGCCCGCCCGTTGAGGCCATGGATAACTCGGAAGTTCTCCTCGGAAATGGAGCGAGCCTCGCTACATCTTCGGTATGATGTCTCGCACTTTCTGGTAGTAACGGAAAACCACTCGGACCAAAGCTCATGCCGAGCGTGATTATCGAAACCGCTATAATCGCCGCACCCGTCAGTGCGCCAAGGAGGAATGGCACGGAAGATCGCAAACGGCCTTTCTTTTGGTGTGTGGGTGTCATGCGGGTATTCTGCCCAACAGGATTGATCCGTAGCGTTTCGGAACGTGATATCCGGACGGGTGCTCGGCGGGAATTTGGCCGGAACTCGTTGATATCGCAAGGCAGTTCTCTCCTGCCGTGCGTATGGGACCGGCCATTGGTCCATCCTCTATCCTCAAGCTCCTTGGTGTTTTGGCGGCGACACTCTTCGACAGAGGAACGCCTGGGAGGCCACGCTCTCACGAGCGCGGCTACGGGGCGCTTTGCATCCAGAAATCGCCATCTGAGATCTTCAATCCCCTTGGCGGCTTGGCGGTGAAATGCTCCGGTTGGAGCGCGGCCGGCTTGGTCAGGAAATCAGCGCCGTATAGGCAGCCGCATCCAGCAGACCGTCCACGTCGGCGGTGCTTTTCACGCGGAGCTTGAACAGCCAGCCGTTGCCGTAGGGATCGGTGTTGACCAGGGCCGGATCGGCTTCCACAGCAGGGTTGATTTCCACAACCTCGCCGGAAACGGGAGCGTAAATGTCGCTGGCCGCCTTAACCGATTCGACCACCGCGGTGGGATCGCCCATATCGACCGCGCGGCCGACTGACGGGAGTTCGACAAACACCACGTCGGTCAGTTCGGCCTGGGCGTGGTCGGTGATGCCCACAGTGGCGACATCGCCTTCGAGGCGGAGCCATTCATGGGAGGAATTGTAGCGGAGATCGGAAGGAACATTCATGATCGGTGCGGGTAGGTTGGTTGGATGCCTGGGGGTTTCGGTTAGGATTTGCGATAGAAGGGTTTCTTGACCACGGTGGCGGGGAACAGCCGGCCGCGGACGTCGATTTTCAATGGCGTTCCGGGTTTCGCCAGTGCGGCGGGCAGATAGGCCATGCCGATCCCGGTCATCATCGAGGGGGAAAGCACGCCGCTGCAGAGTTCGCCGACCACGGCGCCGGTCTCGTCGGTTACCGGGTAGTGCGCGCGGGGCGGGGCTCCTTTTTCGGTGTATTGGATGGCGGCCAGTCTAACGGCAGGACCCTCCGCTTTCTGGCGGGCGAGCACCTCGCGGCCGGTGAACTCCGGTTTTTCCAGATCCACGAAGAACCCGAGTCCGGCCTCGATCGGCGTGCGCTCGGGCGAGAGGTCGCTGCCATTGAGCGGATAGCACATTTCCAGGCGAAGCGTGTCGCGCGCGCCAAGCCCGCACGGGGCGGCTCCGGCGGCGATGAAACGGTCCCAGCACGGGATCGCATCGGCGCTCGGGCTGAAAAACTCGAATCCGTCCTCGCCGGTGTAGCCGGTGCGGCAGACGATCGCTCCGGAGGCGGTCACCGCGTAGCCGTTTCGCGGCGGCAGCGTTTCGCCCGGGCAGGCGGCGGCGAAAACGGCGGGAGCGTCCGGCCCCTGAACGGCCATACCGGCCCAGGCGGAGCTTTCGTTGCGCAGTTCGATCCCCGGAGCCAAGTGGCCGGTGAGCCACGCGTAGTCCTCATCGACTTTGGAGGCGTTCACCACCAGGAAAAACGCGTCTTCGGCGGTGCGGTAGATGATCAGGTCGTCGATCACGCCGCCCTGCGGATTGAGCATCAGGGTGTATTGTCCCTGGCCGGGAGCCAGACGGTCCACGTTGTTGGTGAGCAGGCCGTTGAGCCATGCGGCACAGTCCGGGCCACTGGCGAAGAACTGGCCCATGTGGGAAATATCGAAGATTCCGGCCTTGTTTCGCACGGCCTGGTGCTCATCGATGATCGAGGTGTATTGGACCGGCATATTCCAGCCGGCGAAGGGGACAAGACGGGCACCCAATGCCAGGTGCGCCGCCTCAAGAGGCGAGTGTTGCAAATCGTTCACGGGCGGAGCCTGTGGCAGAAAGCCGGGACTTGTCAACCGGCCATTGCGCGCCATCATTCCGGCGCGATGGTTTTTTCCAACAATTTCGAGCGCCGCTTCGGCTGGCTGTCGTTTCCGGGGTTCCTGAGGTACTACGCGATCCTGCAGGTTCTCGCCAGTGCGCTGATCCTCTTGAGGCCCGACCTGCCCGACCAATTGTGCTTCGGTTGGGAAGAGGTGTTTGTCCGCCACGAATGGTGGAGGTGTGTGACCTGCCTGTTCAGCGCCGGCTATTTGGACCCGCGCCACCCCGTCAAGGTGATCTATCTGGTTTTCACGGTGCTTGTGGCATTCATGACGAGCGAGGTCCTGGAGCAAACGTGGGGAAAAGCGAAAACCAGCCTGTTTTTCTACCTTGGCACTCTGGGGTGCATCGGCGGGAACGTGCTCGGGGGGATGGGTGGCTGGTCGTTGCTGGAATCGGCGTTTTTCGCGTTTGCGACGATCCTTCCCCGCTATGAGTTCCGGTTCCAGTTCATCATCCCGATGCAGGCCAGGTTCATCGCGCTGCTCTACGCCTGCATTATTCTCTATCCGATAGTGAAATACTCCCTCAAGGGCCAGTTCTTCGTGGCGGGCTACTTCGCGCTGATCGCGATGCTGGGCCTCGGAAACTACGTTGTCCTTGTCGGCATTCCGGCCGGTTTCAGGCTGTTGAAACGGAAGACCCTCGGTACATCCAAACACGCCGGAAATTTCAAGAAAGCCGTCCGCGAATCGGCCCAGTCGGCCCTTTACCGCTGTGCCGTCTGTGACCGCACCGACTCCAGCGACCCGGAACTCGAGTTCCGCGTGGGACCAGATGGCCGGGACTACTGCACGGACCACATCCCGGAATAGTTCGCCAGGTAGCGCGGCACCGCCGGGGCCGCAGGAGAACGGGGGGAGAATGAGTGGAGCGTTCGCGGTCGGTTATTCGCCGTTTCATTCTCCTGCGCTCTCATCGAGAGCGCGCCACCTTTGCGAGCGCGCGCCACCTCGGGGAGATGCGAAGTCCGGATTTCATAACCCACCCAGGATCAACTCCATATCGGACTCCGCATTACATACATTGTAACAAGTTGTATTTGGGAAATGGGCCATACTCCACCGGTTGCCTGCGTTTCTTCCGGCGCAGAAGGCCCGAAATCCCCAGACTGGACACACGCCTTGCATCGCTTAGAATGCCAGCGCCCTATGCATGCAGCACTCATCCTTGCCTTCGGATCCTTTCTGACACTTCCCGGATTCGCGGGTCCCGCCGAACCTCAGGCGGACGCAAAACCGAACCCGCCCGCAGCCGAATCAAAGCCGATCAAGCCGGTCTCCAAGAAAGCAATAATCACCATCGCCGGAAACGACATACCGTACGAGGTCACTGCCGGAAAACTTGTTATCGAGAGCGACGACGGAAAACCGCGCGCATCCGTGTTTCACGTCAGCTACGTCCGGACCGACGCCGATCCGGCGGTTCCGCGTCCGGTGATGTTCGCGTTCAACGGCGGGCCGGGATCGTCCGCTGTTTGGCTGCATCTGGGTGTGCTGGGTCCCAAACGTGTGGACCTACCTGGCGATGGCACGGCTCCGCCCATGCCGCCCGCGCGCGTCGTCGATAACCCGGAGTCGATTCTCGACGTCTGCGATTTGGTGTTCATAGATCCAGTTTCAACTGGTTACAGCCGAGCCGAGAACGAGTCCAAGGCGGCGGATTTCCATGGTTTGAACGGCGACGTTGAATCGGTCGGCGATTTCATACGCCGCTGGGTCACTGAAAACAAGCGCTGGAACTCCCCGAAATATCTGCTAGGTGAGTCGTATGGCGGCGTCCGTGCGGCCGGTCTATCAGGCTATCTGCAATCCCGTCACGGGATGATGCTCAATGGCGTCGTGCTGCTCTCGTCATTGCTCGATTTCTCCACTTTGGGCGGCGATCTCGGAGCGGCCGTCTATCTGCCCGCCTACACCGGGGTCGCCCATTTCCACCGCAAGATCCGCGGTGATCGCGACGCGCTGGTCAAAGAGGCCGCCGATTTCGCGTTTGGCGATTATTCGACCGCGCTGCTCAAGGGAAACAGCCTTGGCTCGGATGCGAAAAAGACCCTGGCCACGAAACTGGCGCGCTTCACCGGCATCGATGCCGGGGTTTGGGCCGATCACGATCTACGGATCGGGCCGACGCTTTTCCGTGCCGAACTGCTGCGCAAAGAAGGCAAGATCATCGGCAGATTCGACGCGCGGGTCGCGTGGGACGCATCCGACCGCACGGCCACCTCTCCGGATTGCGATCCTTCGTTCGAGCTGGCCTACGGGGCATTCTCGACGGCCGCGCTCGACTACCTCGGCCGCGAGATCGGATACCGCGAGGACCGGCCCTACGAAGTGATGAGCGGCCGGATCGGGCGATGGAATTGGGACGCAGACAACGAAATCGTCAATGTCGGCGCTCGTTTGGCAGGCGCGATGCGGGAGAACCCCCATCTGCGGGTGCTGGTGATGGCCGGCCACACCGATCTCGCGACGCCGCCTGAGAATGTCGCCCATTCGATTCGGCAGATGCTCAATCTGCCCGAGTCAACCTTACGCAATATCCGGACCGTGCATTACGAAGGCGGCCACATGTTCTATCTGAATCCGCCCGATCTCAGGAAAACCCGCACCGACCTGGTTGAATTTCTAACCCAAGGCAAACCATGAACGAAACCAACCCGCCGCCAGTCCCCCAGCCCTCTCCGCCTCCGGTTCCGCAGAATATCCCCTGCAACCCGTATGCGGTGGTTCCCCCGCCCCAGCCGCTAACCGGCCCGTCATCCGAGGATCGCACCCTGGCGATGCTGTGCCATCTGTTGGGCTTGCTAACCGGATTTCTCGGGCCGCTGGTGCTGTGGCTGGTGAAAAAGGACAGTTCGCCGTTTGTCGATCATCACGGACGGGAGGCGCTCAATTTCCAAATCACGCTGATGGTGGTGATGTTCGCGCTCGGCATCGCGACGTTCGTCCTGATGTTCGTGTTCATCGGATTTCTCCTCATCCCGGTGATCGCTGTTGTTGGAATCCTGGCCTTGATCGCCGAGATCATGGCGGCCGTGGCCGGGCAGAATGGCGAGTGGTACCGCTATCCGTGCTGCATCCGGTTCGTCTGAGGTCCCCCACCCTGCGGCCTGCCACATCTCCCGTCGTCGTACCGATCTGATGGTTGATTGCTACGGATCCCCGGAAGCCACCTCCGATCCGCCGGTTTCGCCCAATGCCTTCGGATTGCGCCCAGCCGCTCACCGTTTGAGGAAGTGCCGCCAGTCGCGGATGTCGTGCGGATTGCGGATGAGGACGGTCGCGGGCAACGCACGCGGTACCAACGGGTGTTTGACCAACCGCAGACCCACCTCGTGCGGCAGGCGGTCACCTTTGCGGGAGTTCACTTCACGGTGCGATAGCACGCAGTTCTCCCAACTGGAATCCCCTCCCCGCGAACGCGGCACGATGTGGTCGATGTTGCCTTCACCCGGCGCGAGCTTGCGGCCGGTGTATTGGCAGATCCCACCATCGCGTTCCCAAATCCCCCGGCTGCCGAAGCGTGGGCGACACAGCGGGACTTTCGCATAGTTGGCCGCGACGATGACGGTTGGCACCCGCACCGGACCGCGCGGCGTGTTGACTTGGTTGTCGTCCTCGCGCACGGGCAGCGTGAGCCAGTCCTCCCAGCTAACAGGAATGATGTGGTCATCGCCCTGCACGTCGAGACCGGTCGCGCTGCCGGACGCCATCATGCAAAACGCCTCGGCCGGCGTCTTGACATGGATCGCCTGCCAGTTGCGGTTCAACACGAGCACTGTGGATAGGTGAAGGAGGTGTTTCATGGGGATGGACGGATAGGTTATGGAGCTTTCATCACTGAGAGTGGCTGAAATGAAACCGGAGCCTCCGGAATGACCAAATGGCGGTGTTTGTTTTCGATGGATGATCGGCGCGAGTGGTGGCCTGTTGTTTGTTGGCTGGCGCGGCCTCATTGCCGGCGGAAGGTGGTGAACCCGCAGGGATGTGCGCCCTGCTCGTCCGGTTAAAAGCCGGATGCTTCGCTCTCAAAGCTTCGGGTCCATGGAAGATGGGGTGACCAACGGGATTCGCACCCGCACAACGGCCGTCACAGGGCCGGATGCTGCTGTTACATCATGGTCACCATTCCTAATGGTGGCGCTTCATGCCGGTGCCGCCCCGGCTGCCGCGGCTCGACAGGCCGCTGTGTTAGCTGATACACCAATGGAGCTTGGTAGGTGGTGGTCGCGGCGGGAGTTGAACCCGCACTCGCGGCGTTCTCGACGCCGTGCCTCTGCCAGGTTGGGCTACGCGACCCTGGATTGAAAATGGCGGAACGCGGAGGACATGCTCCCCATCCCGATCTGAGCGGGACGTATTCACTTCCGATGAAACCCGGCGCGCTGGTCCGGTTCACGTTCCTTGGTGCCCACGGCGGGACTTGCACCCGCACTGGCCGGTGTTTGAAGCCGGTGCCTCTGCTGATTGGGCTACGCGGGCAAGACATCTGGACAGGTGCTCCCGGCCGGAGTCGAACCGGCACCGGGCCGGGTTTAAAGCGGCCGCCTCTGCCAATTGGGCAACGGGAGCGATCATGAGAAGTCCCGGCGGCAGGACTCGCACCCGCACTGGCTCCGGTCTGAGCGGAGTGCCTCTGCTAATTGGGCTACGCCGGGAAAAAATGGCGGCCCCGGACGGACTTGCACCGCCAACCTTCCGAGTCAAAGTCGGACGCTCTGCTGATTGAGCTACGGGGCTGGATGAAACAGGGACGCGCATCCCGGACTCGCACCGGGTGAACTGGTTTTGCGGACCAGCGGTTCGTCGCCTTCACCGTATGCGCGATGAAAATGGTGCTTCCGCGAGGACTTGCACCTCGATCCTCCGCCTTCGCAGGGCGGTGTGCAGGACTCTTACACCTCGGAAGCTATGGAAATACAGCACTCCATGCCGGTGCCGCCCCGGCTGCTGCGGCGTGAAAGGCCGCTATGTTAGCTGATACACCAATGGAGCATTGGGAAAATGGCTCCCCGCCGTGGACTCGCACCACGACGACCCGCTTAACAGGCGGGCATGCTGCTTTGACATCAGCGGGGATAGTTGTTGGATATTTGATATTGGTTATTGGTGGAAGATGCCAATCAACCGCACATAGAGTGCTGGATCTTGTCTTCTGTCTTCTGTCTTCAGGTCTTCTGTCTTGAGAATGGTCGCGCGCCCCGGTGCTGCCCCGGGTGTCTCCTCGTCCCAAGCGAGGCGGATTGCTGTCTTCCTCGCGCGCGAATATGCAGGAATGACAGAAAGCGGCTCAAGAAGCGCAAATGAAATGCGAATTCTTGTCTTCTGTCTTTTGTCTAACAGTCTTCTGTCTTATGATTTGGATGGCGGGGGCCGGGATCGAACCGGCGCATGGGCGGCGTATGAGGCCGCTGCCTTTCCTCTTGGCTACCCCGCGGTTGAAATAATGGTGGGTTGTGCCGGTAACGCTCCGGCGCCGGCCCATCGGGCGGCTGTTTTACAGACAGCTCACGGTCTTTACGTGACTAACAACCCTTATATATGAAAACAAACACCGCTGCCAGTCCGGTGAGGAACTCGCACCCGCAGGAGATTTTCACGGCGGATCTTTCGGTGTTTCAGGCACACCTCCCCTGCTGCCATGATATCATATATCATAACATGCAAAGCCTCTGGTTTGTGATGGTTGTCCCAGGGGCGGGGAAAACGCGGACCATACAGCGCGGGTAGCCAGTTATCCGATGATAACTCGCTTGACAGGGGTGGCATGAGCTGCGACCGTCATTGCGGTTGCCGGCTCACGGACGTCTCCGTCAGGGACTTTGCTGGATGGTGACCGTTTCCGCCCCGCCGCCAGTTGCCGCTGGCGGCGGGGTTTTTCACGCCCACATGGGTGGATCAGATTGTCTCAGTGGTGGTATTGAGTGGGTTGTGGTTGGTTTGGTGGCCCGCAGGCCTTGTGGAATAAAGAAAAACCCCGCCGGCTTGGTAGCGGGCAGGGTGCTCGGAAAAGTCGATGTGAATCGGATTCTGAACTACCTGCCTGCCTCCTTGGTTAGATACCACGCGACAAAACCAGGTTGCGGTTTTCCGCCGTCGGAGGAAATGCCGAACAGGAACTCTCGCATGCGCAAGTTCATCCCCGAACAGGACGACCACCGGGTCGGCTGCGGTTGATTGGGGCATGGATGGTTTGAGCGCATGGTTTGTGTTGGCGGCGGAGTATTGTGATCATATAACGAATTCGTCAACAAAAATCTTCAACTTTTTTCAGATTTTTTTTCCAGCATCCAAATTCGGCTTCCGAATCCGGGATATCCTCCGCCGCCGAAGATGGTCGTGATCACGGTCAAACGTCTATCTAACATAGACGGCGGTATCCGGCAAATCGCGGGCCGGATGCCGGATGATGCATCCGTTTTCGTGACCTCACGAAGTCGATTCCATCCGATTTCTAACTCAAAAAATTGCCATCAAATTCCCCTTCCCTTTGCCTTGACGGATTGTTTGAAAATGGCAATCCTCAGTTGTCTTCCGGCCATCCCGGGCGACACCCAACATTCTGGGGAGGCAACACCGCCAGGACTCACACCACCGCCGCATACACGCTCGCCCCCTGATCCGGGTATTTCTCCAGCACATGCTGGAACAATGCCCCGCACTTTGTCTCGAATAGCTCCGTCGTGTATTTCTCCGGCAGCCCGGAATCGAGCATCTTCTCGATCTCCACCCGCACCGCCGCGCGTGTCGTGCGCTTGGTCCGCCATGCAAGCACCAGCTTTTCGGTCTTCAACTTGGCGAGCAGGTCCTTGCACACCTTCTTGATCGCCTCGGTTTCCTGCGGCGTCAGATCCGGGCCGGGCCGGGTGAGAATATCGAACACCGCCAGTTCTTCCTCGCTCAGATTCTCGCGGAAATGCCGCTGTTCCTCCTCGTTCAGCTCCCGGGTGAAGGTCACCAGTTCCGCGAACAACTGCTCGATGCTCAAGGCCCCGCTGTTATATGCCTCGATCATCTTCTGGAAGCGATCGAGGAAATCGTAGCGGCTGGCGTTCAGGCGGATCAGATTGTCCAGCTTGCGCTCGATCAGGGCCCGCAGCTTCTGTGCCTCGATGTTCTTGTTAGGAGTCTTGGCGAATTTCTTCTCCAGCACCGCGAAGTCGATCTGGCTCAGGTCGATCGTCTTCGCTTCCGCTCCGGGCCGCTTCAGCGCTTCGGTTACGATGGACTTGTCCAGCACCTCCGAGATCACCGACCGCGATACCGACGAACTGGCCGCCTCGTGGCTGGCGCAACTGGAGCGGCAGCAGCACGACCCGTTCGTCACCGATCCGCCCGAGGGGTGGCCGCACCGGGGATGGTCGAAGGCCCTGCCCAAGTTCGATTCCATTCCGGAGCGCGAGGACCGGGTGCGGGCCTATCTGGCATGGTGCCGCGACCATGTTGCCGCGCTGGAGGCCGGGTTCCCCGGCATGGTCCGGCACATTGACACGGCAGACATGAACGACCCGGCGGAAATCAACGGCCTGCTCGACTGGATCGGCATGCCCGCCGCCGGCCGCCGCCTCGAACTTCTCGGAACCCCCGTCAACACCAGCCCACCTCCATGAACCTCCGCTCCGCACTCGCCCGCATCGACGGTGCCTTCGCCGCCCGCATCCGCCGTGGTATTACCGTGGCCGGCATCACCCTGCGTGCCGCCGACTCCGACCGCACCGCCTTCACCCAACTGCTGACCATGCTCAACGAGGCCGAGCGGATGGGGATGCTTCCGGAGCAAACCGCCATCGCCGACCGGGACGGCCAGCCGCACACCCTGCCGACAGACCACGTCCGCGCCCTGCTAGTCCAATACGGCGGGATCTATCAGGCGCTCTGGCTCCAAAAGGTCGGCCTGGAGAACGCGGTGAAATCCGCCGCCGATGACACCGCCCGCGCCGCAATCGAAATCCAATTCTGACACCCGTCATGCGCATTCCCATCAACATCGACATCGAATACACCGCCAAAGCCGTCGTGGGCATCGCCTCCCCGCTGCTGGGCGTCGTCACTTCGTTCCAGGAACAGATCGAATGGCACCTGCGGATCGCCTCGCTTTTGGTCGGCCTGGCCGTCGGCATCCTCTCGCTCGTGGCGATGGCGCGGAAGATGCGGCGGAGGTAAGGTGGGACCATCACGCCAGCTCCAGCCAACGGTAGCGGACGCTTGGCTTCCTGGTAGGCTTGCCATGGCAGGCAATTTGCCATAAAGTCCCGTCGTGACGAGCCTCCCAATCAAGAAATCGAAGTTCTCCCCGCCGTTCCTATGCCGGGCGTGGGTTTCGTTTGCGGGTGGGGTGGCCGCGCTTGCTCTGATCTGGAATGCCCAAGGGGCATTCGTCCCCACCGCTGCCGACATTCCGGCTGCTCAGGCTCTTGGTGCCGCTCAGGAGGATACGGTGTGGTACAAAGGAACCGTCAATACAAATTCAGTTTATGCCTCAGGAACACTGATAAGAGGCAGGGACTACGATTGGGTATTAACCGCCGCTCACGTGATAAGGTTCCCGGGGGGCACTATAGGTATCGCCAACATGACCGTTGGGAATGGCACGAGCTATAAGAGCGACCTCGGCGATACCGCTGGGGTTTCGTCAATATTCATCAGCCCCACCTATGTACCAGGCACCAACGGAGGCGCTGATTATGCGTTCTTGAGACTGGATAGAAGGATTTCTTCAGCCAATCTGGTTTTCACGCTTGGTGCAGCACCGCGAGACGGCGATCCTATCCTATTCGCCGGATTTGGACTGCCGAGTTCCTTGGCGGAAGGCACTCTGCCAAATGCCGGATATGTGATGGGCTTTTACGCCAGATATAATTCGGCCAATGTGCCGGGCTGGAACCCAGCAGATGATTTAGGATTATTCGCAGACCAACATGATTCCGGAGTTGCTAACGACAGGGACTCCGGTGGAAGCGTGAAGCAATTCAATCCTTCCACTGGCAGATGGCAAAATATTGGCACCATCATAGGCAGTGATTTCTCCACCATTTCCATCTTCTATCCCTATCACAAAGCGGACCAGGCCTTCCTCGACTACCTGGCCAACACGGTCCAGCCGGTAGCCTCGCCGTCAGCGCCGCCGCAAGTGAAGCTCATCACTTCTCCCACCACCGCCCAACTCACCTTCACCAACCTCGATCCCACACGCGAATACCGGGTCATGCGTTCCTCCACCTCGGCAACCTGGGAGGAAGCCAACCGATTCACGGCCACCACAACCACGGGCACCTGGAGCGAGCCGCTGGCCCCGGATGGCCGGAGGTTCTACCGGCTTGAGTGGAACCAATAAGGTCCCGAATCATGAAACACCGCCTCACAGCCGCAATTCTCGCTCTCGCACTGCCGATGCCGCAAGGAGGGGCGTGCGTCATGCTTGCTCCTGGCGCGTCCTTACCAGCCGTTCCCGAAACGGATCATTATATTTTGCCTGCCATTCCGTATGTTAATAGAGTAGTGGCGATTGGATGCAGGGATTCGATCACTGGCACGGTCAGCTACTCATCCGGATTCGTGGTAGGCCCCAATAAGGTTTGGACGGCAGCTCACGTTGTTGATTCCAATTCCGGATTTAGAGACGCGGGTAGCCTCACTGTTGTGGGTGGCGCGAATTTTAATACGCCGATTTCTTCGACCTCCGTAACTAGTTATGTTGTACATGATAGCTGGGGCGCTGGAGGGCACCCTGATATGTTGGCAGGGACAGCTTTTGATGGTGCCATTTTGACAACCGCTGGAACATTTGATGGCCCTTTCTTTGAAATGTCCACCCTGCCAGTTGCAATCCCTAATGGATCAATATTGACATGTGTAGGGTTCGGTAGAGCCACGCTATCTTCGGGGGAATATTCTGACGATGGTTTCTTAAGAGCTTTTCAAATGCGGGCAGTTACCCCGAGTAGTTCTTTTAGTGATGCGTTATACGGAGCCGGTTCTGGATCCAACTTCACATCAACTAATCCAGGTGCTGCTTCTTCTGGTGATTCAGGAGCTATCGTTCTATATAATGGCAAGCCTGTAGGATACTTGGTAGCTGGTAGCTCCCCCAGATCGACGTTCACCGATACTACGACATCAACAGCCCAAGCGTTCTTTCGCGCAAATGTTCCCGGGCCGGCTCAGCCCGCACTTGCCTGCACGGTCACTCCCACCACCGCCCAACTCAACTTCACCAACCTCGTCCCCAGCCGCGAATACCGGATCATGCGCTCCGCCGCTTTGGCAACCTGGGAGGAAGCCCACCGGTTCACGGCCACCACAGCCACGGGCACCTGGAGCGAACCGCTGGCACCGGACGGCCGGCGGTTCTACCGGCTTGAGTGGAATGAGTGAAAAAGCACTGGTGTAAAGTCGGGTCAAACTGCCGCGTCCACCTAAGAGGGCTTGCGCAGGGCAGCGTGAACCGCCTAGAAGTGGAAGATAAGAAATTGTCGGTGATATCCAGTCCCCTGAAGAATCCCATTTGTTGATCGAGCGGAGGCTGACCGACAGGGGCAATCGTTGACACCACACCCAGGTCACCATGAAAGCGCTCAAATACCTCAGTTTCGTCGGCAAGGTCGCCGGCCTTGTATCCGCCCTCAACGTCATTCCGTTCGTCGATCCGAAGGTTGGGGTGATCGTGTTCGCCGCCGCCTCGATCCTCAAGGACGCGGTGAACCGGATCGGAGACCTGCTCGACGACGGCCAGCCAAACTCCAGCTTCAAGGGCTGACGGCGGGCGGAAATGCCACAAAAGCGGATCCGGGGTTGGGAACCAGAATTCCAAGCCCCGGATTTTGCGTTTGGTGCTGCGTGGGAGCACGTGCCAGCCGCACAAGGTATGGCAATATGGCCGGCCCTCTCATCCACCATCCGCGTTGGTTAGACGCACCGTTAGGCAAAAATCAGCCCCGTTGGCGCGCGGTTTGAACGGGCGGTCATTCGGTGGCGACGCCGTTGAGCACCACGCGTCCTTTCTTCCGGTCGAAGAAGAACCGGTTTTCCCACTGGCCATCCTTCGGCACGATGGCGAACCACTTCTCCGCGATCTCAGGCGTGGTCAGCTCCCGGTAGTGTTTGAAGATGATCGACGGCGAGTTGCCAGATTCCAGGGCCACCTGGTCGGCACTCTGGACCACGGCGATCCGGTAACTGATGAACGAATGCCTCAGCACGTTGCGCGGCCAGTCGATCTTGAGGGCACGGGCCAGCGCGGGCACATGGGTTTGCAGCTCCTTGGTCCGGACGATCTTCCCCTTCCGTTCCAGCGGCGTCAGCCACGCGGCCAGATTGTCGGTGATCGGGATGACCCGGCGGGAGGCGGTCTTGGCTTGGCCGGCCCGCACCTCGATAATCCTGCGGTCCAGATCGACGGCTTTCCAGTCCAGCCGGTTCAGCTCGGCCATGCGGATCCCTGAAAACGCCCCGATGGCGAGGATGGGCACCAGCTCGGGCGGCGCGTTGTGGAGCAGCTTCGTAATCTCCGCCGGGGTGAAGATCACCACATCGTCGGATTTGACGCGCACGAGTTGGATTTGCTCGACGGCGGTGGTCTTCTCGTCGGGCAGGTAGTTCTGGGCCTTGGCGAATGAAAAGAGCACCTTGATGCACCGCAACATGGAATTGCGGGTCACAGCCGTGACTTCCAGACCGCGCAACCAGGCGTCCACATCCGGGCCTGTCACTTCAAGGACGGGTCCGGGGAACCGGGTGGCGAAGCGGTTCAAAGTGGTGCGGAGCTGGCCGAGATAGGCGGCGCTGGCCCCGTCCTGCTCGCGGATCTTGAGCAGTTCGGCTACCACCTCGGGCACTGTGGCGCGGCGGACGATCTTGCCGAACATCTTGCCGTATTCCGTCGCCATAACCGACAGGGATTCGCTGCCGGCAAGCTCGCGGGCACGGACGTAATCCTCCACGGCGGCGAACAGCGGAATCCCGAGCTTCGCCAGCAGGGTTTCCGCCGCCTTGAGATTGTCGCGCTCGTGCGGCTTGATGTCGGTGACGTGCTGCATGCCCGCCTGGATTCGCTGCGCCACGAACTGCGCCTCCTTTTTGGCAGCTTCGAGGGTGGTGAAGAACTGCCGCAGGCGTTTGCCGTCCCGGTAATGGGAGATGGCGAAGCGGACCCGGCCGCCGGAGTCGCAACGGTAAACCGGCACGCTGGCCGAGCCGAATTTGGCGGTGGCAACGGGTTTGCCGTGCTTGCCACGCTTGGGGGCCGGGGGATTGAGGACCGCTGAAGTGGGTGCCTCCTGAGTTGTCGCCATTTTGTCGCCAGGGTCTTCCATGACGCTGGAAATGGTGTCAACCGAGGCGGGATTTTCCGCCGTAACCCTTTGAAAATAAAGGGGAAGTGCTCGAAAGAGGACTCGAACCTCCACGGGTTACCCCACTAGATCCTTAGAGGCTCGGGGCATTCATACCACACTGATTTTCAGTTCATTAAAATACCACGTGGAGACCATGGACGGTATGTTCTTGACTTTTAACTGCGATAAATGCACAAATCCCGTGTGCCACGATGCCCGAAATTCCAGGTGCGCAACACCCCACGGGGGTGGCTCCTACACGTGCCCGCGAGTATCTCAGACACGGGGAAACTTCAGCGTCGGTATTTCAGAACGCGGGACGCCGCCTTGTGTGAAGCATCGGCCTTCAGGACCAGCTACAAAGCTCATGGAGAAAAGGCGACCGTTTTGCCTCCGCGCGTGGCGGATCAGGCTTTGGCTGCCATCAAGCTGCTCGATGGCACCGGGGCAAACCTAGTTGACGCCGCCCAGGCCTACCGCAAGGCATGGGTGGAAAGAAACAGCAGCCAAATCTTCGAGATAGCCGTGAAGACCTACCTCGCCGCGCGTGAGGATCTGCGTAAGTCCACCGTTGGCAGTTACAAATACACCTTGGAGAAAGTGGCCCAGTCTCTCAATCCTCGAATTCTTGCGGACCTCAAGACATCGGATTTCGAGGAGATTCTAAGCAACAAGGGAGCCACGGCCGCTCGCATGCACCGCGCGAATCTTCGTGCTTTCTGGCGATGGGCCGCGAAACCTCCTCGCGGATGGTGCGACGTCGGGGTGATCGAAGCTCTGGAGACAGTCCGCGCATCGGATGATTCCGATATCCAGATTCTGAAACCTGGCGATGTGGAGGCACTACTCAGGGCCGCCGAGTCCGAGGGGGCCGGCGCCTCGGTCGCATACGCCATCGCGGTCTTTGGTGGTGTGCGGATGGCGGAATTGGAAAAGCTCACATGGGCCAATGTCCATCAGGAGCATATTGAGATCGGGAGGAACGTCGCCAAAAAACACAGCCGACGCCTGATTCCCTTGTGTGCCAGCCTAAAGGCCTGGTTGGATGTCTACCGGGAAGGGGCAGTTGCGGATCAACTTATTGTTCCGGCCAACTGGACGGACGTTTCGAAATCCGTCCGCCGTCGTGCTGGCTGGGAGGTTTCGGCCAGGCTGCTACATGATCCCCCGGAACCGACCCGGGGGGCATGGCCCGCGAACGCCTGCCGCCACACATGTGCCAGCGTCCAGGTGGCAATTGGAACCCCGCTGGAGGAACTGATTTTCAAGTTCGGGCATAGCGGGGGGCACGACATGCTCCGGAAACACTACGTTTCCCGCCTCACCAGGAAGGATGCCCTGGAGATTCTTTCAATCCATCCTTCAAAACCCGTCGCCGCCCTATCACAAGATTCTCCACCAACTGCTTGCCATGAATGCTAGGGAACGAGGTGCCGCGTTGGACTCGGCAATAAAGGGACTCAAAATGGCCATCAAGTCCGCAGACATTGGCGAGCTAGCTGGGGTAATCGCCCAAGACATCGGGATCCCCTCCCGGGAGGACCCCGACTCTCTGTCTGATTGGATGGATGATGTCGCGGATCTCGCCTTCCTTGGAAACAGGGACGCGATTGTGCAACTGATCTTCGTCGGTCGGCGGGCAGCGGAAACGCTTAAGAGTCTCGCAATTCCAATCCCTCCAAGGCAAGGCGAGCAAACGGAACAGCGGTCCGTTGGCACAATCCGATCCGGGACCGGCGCTGAACAGCCTGAAAAATGGAGGGAAATGTTGAATAAAAGTGCCGGAGCTCTATTTGAGATAATGGAGGACGCTAGTCCCGCAGAACTTGAAGAGGTGCGGCAATCCTTAGCAGAATTGCCGAATGCCCGGTTTAACTTCCCACTGGACTTCTTGGTCGGACATTCCGAACCACCGGGCGAGGCGATGCAAATAGTGAGCGACTTGTGCGACCGGTTCATTGAACGGAGATTGAGAAAGTGGCGTGCTCAACTCGTTCAGGAAGAGGCATGTATGGCGCAGGAGTGGCCACTGGTGGTTTCCGCTTTGGATCTTAGAAGGGATTCAAAAATATCAGACCTCGCCCCCGGTTTGAACATCGGGTCTTCGACCCCATTCGGGCTGCTGCCTGCCGGCAGTAGAGACGATGGGCCTAGCCGGATAGCGTTGTCGCTGTTCATGATACTGGATAAGGAGAGAAGGACACCCAAAGCACAAAGCCATTTGGATGAATTGCGAAAGGCCGAGGAGGAAAACATCCCTAACCTCGACAGTTTAATCAGGGGGGCACCATCGAGGAGCAGGAGACTATCCCCAAAAATCACACCCCCGATTCCCGGCCAAAGAGAAGAATGGACCATCCGGAACATTTGGCGCAGGAAAGCGGCACTCCTTCCCGCGTTGGCACCAGATTCGCACGACAGGTGGATGGAAGCCGCTTACGCCTTGGCGGCGGCGGAATGCGCGGGGGATTTCGAGAATCATCATTGGCCCAAGTGCATCAGCGATCGGGTTGAAGGTGTGGGATCCGTGAGGGCTGCATTGAGGAGGGTCTTGAAGGAAGGGTTTGAATTGCTTGCCCGGGAATTCATCAACCCAACACCATCGTGATTGCGCGATGCGACCTGCGGAGCCGGGTCAGCAGCAAGTATCCATGCCGATCCGGCGGCGACCCGCAGCGGGTCTGCACCGAAGTCAAGAAAATTCTGTGACGCCAGAAGTGGGCTCAATCGTCATTTAACAGGCATGACGGGTGGCGGGCGGTGGCGGCATATTCGCGCCATGCGGCACATTCAGTCCACACCACTACCAACGGCGTTACAAGCACCAGCGAACCCTGTGCTTCGCGTCCCTTGCACGTCTCGAAGCGATGTGATCGTCGATGCCCGAGCCATCGGCGCATGCTACTCCGTTTCCGCGCGCTACATTCTCAAACTCGCGGCCCAAGGACGAATCCCTTGCATTCGCCTGGGCAGGAAATGCGTGCGCTTCCGGCCCGACGACGTCGCACACGCGATTGAAGGACTGTCAGGCCCCCCCCCCTCTAATTTCAGCCGCTAAACCTGGGAGCGTGCGGCTGAGAAAGAACACCCTCGGGAAACAACAAAAAAAATGAACAACAAAATAGTGCCCCAATCGGGCGAAGACAACGCCGGCCGCCTCTGTGAAGGCGGGGAAACGCGTCATCACGGTGGCGAAGAACAAATCGGCGGCACCGAGCAAACGGTGCCGCCTGCGGAAGGGCCCTCCGTCGACGAAAACGAGTCCTCTTCCGGGAAGGACCATACCCAAAACACCGAGGAAGTCACGCAAAAAAAGCGCGATATCTTCGACGACTTGGCGGCCTTGGGCCGACCTATCGACGAAATCGTCGCCTCCGAGAAACTGCTGACATCACTGTTAGTCCGTAAGCCCAAACGCGACGAATGGGTGAGAGTTCATCCAACAATCTCCGCGCGGGTCTACATCTACGAGGCTCGCGAGGAAAATGCGCACTACATAGTGCTCCCCGAGGTGGTGGAGCCTTTGCGGGATGTCGTCAGGTATGTGCAGCTAAGTTTGGCCACCAACTACTCCGGCGGCCACTTTGTGTGGCCGGTTCCCGTCCCGACAGAGCGCAGACCACACCGCGCGCACGTGACGGCTTTTGCCGCTGCCGAGAGGGCCGCGCGCGAATGGATCCGCATCTCGTGGGGCAAAGACGACTACGATCTCTATCGCCGTTCATCCGCCCAGGTCGATCCGGTGTGGTCGACCGAAATCTCTACTCCCAGCGAAATGATGCGCTTTGTGGCAAAGACCGGCGGCATCGAGATCATCGACACCCTGGACCACCCGGTTGTTCGCGCGCTTCTGGGGACCGACTGATGGAGATAGTCCCCGGTCCGCTTCCTCACCAGCGGACCGGGGATGCTTCTTCCAATGTTATGCTAACATATATTGCAGATTTTGAATTCCTCAGTCGCCCAGGAAGCAATCCGCGTCCGTGGTGTGTCGCATATCACTGCATGGAAACCGGAGAGGAGGACGCCATCTGGCTGGACGGTCTGGAGATTCCCAGCCCCTTCCCGGACACTTTCCGCATGATTGCGCATTATGCGCTCGCGGAGTTGGGTTGTTTCCTTGAACTTGGCTGGAAACTGCCCACGGAGGTGATTGACACCCTGCCCGAAGTCCGGGTTGCGCGGGGGCAAGTCCCAACCTCCGGCGGTTCCTGGGGTCTACTCGCAGTTGCCACCCAACTCGGCATCCCCACCATGAGTTCGGACCACAAGGAGGCCATGCGCCACTTGGCCATGGAAGACGAGATCCCGGAACACAGCCGGGGGGACCTGATGCGCTATTGCTTGGCTGACGTCCTAACAGGCCGCGCCATTTGGCAAACACTGGAGTCTCGTGTTGCCCCCCAGGAGGCAGTGCTCCGCGGTCGTTATCTCAAGGCTCTGGCGCGAGTGGAAAGGCGCGGCATCCCCGCCGATGCGGATTTGGTTCGCCGACTAACTGAATCAATGCCGCTGATCCGCGACACGGCTTGGCTGAAGGCGCGCGGTGAATATCCCGGAGTCATCGATACCGGGGGGCGCTTTTCGTCAAACGGTTGGCGCCAATGGTGTGCCGACTCCCACATACCATGGCCCAAACTGCAAAACGGCGCCCCCGCTCTTGATGGGGACACCTTCAAGAAGATGGCCGACCGTCATCCAGCAGTGCAAACCATGGCATACGCACGCAAGCTCCGGGGACAAGGCCGCAAGTTTGAGTTTCCTCTCGGAATCGATTGCCGCTTGCGTTGCATGCTGTCTCCCTTCGCGTCGGATACGGGCCGAAACCAGCCTTCCAACAGCCGCTACATTTTCGGCGCAAGCGCATGGATGCGGTCGGTTATCATGGCGGAAGCCGGGACGGTATTGGCCTACATCGATTTCTCCGCACAGGAGGTTGGCCTCGCCGCCGCACTTTCGCGTGACGGGGCTCTAATGAAGGACTATCAGACTGGCGACCCTTACATGGCTTTCGCCGTCCGCTCTGGTGCCGCGCCGGAGGGGGCTACCAAGAAGAGCCATCCGTCCGAGCGGGCGACCTACAAGACGGCGGCGCTGGCGATTCAGTATGGAATCGGCGACGAAACTTTGGCCCAAAACCTCGGCATCCCGACATCGGCTGCGCGCCGCCTGATCATCGCTCACCAAATTGCCTACCCTGCCTACTGGCGTTGGCGCAGCGCTATTGTGGACGAGGTCATGTGCGGTGGCGCCCTTGCAACACGCTTTGGTTGGACCCGGAAGGCAAAGCGGGGGGACAGCGCGAACTCGATTGCCAATTTCCCGGTGCAGGCCGCCGGTGGGGAGATCCTCCGCGTCGCTGTCATTGCTTTGGAGGAGGCCGGCTATCGTGTTGTAGCCCCGGTCCACGATGCCCTCCTTGTCGAGTTGGACATCGACCATTGGGAGGAGGCGTTGATGGATGTCCGACACCTGATGGAGAAGGCGGCCATGATCGTCACAGGGGGGCTGAAGGTGGCGACCGATGTCGACCTGGTGTTCCCGGGGGAGAACTACATGGACGGCCGAGGAGTCGAGTTCTGGGACATCGTATCCCGTGTCATCGGGCGCACCCCCCATCGCCTGACAGAACGGGATCGGCAAATGTTCGCCACATCTCAGATCTGAACCCTGAAGTCGCACATCCGGACATTCTCATTCTCTTATTTCTTGTCATGAATACTAGTGCAACGTTCCATTAGTTCGTGTGCATTTGTTTTTGATATGATTGAGTCAACTGGACGATGCGCCGCAGTTTCTCTGGACCTTTCGTCCAGACAAACGGGCCGCACGTCTTATTGTATTCGC
>JAFLEH010000050.1 GCA_017301995.1 Verrucomicrobiota bacterium
CGCGTCCGCCGGCACCCGCGCCGACCATCGCTCTCAAGCCCGCCGGCGCGCCGACCGCGCCCGCTCCGGCCCCCACCATCAAGCTCGCCACCTCGTCCGCTCCTGTCGGCGCCCCCACGATCGCGCTCAAGACCGCGACCCAACCGCTCGGCGGCGGCGCTCCCAGCCTTCCCAAGGCCACCGTCCAACTCCAGGCTCCCACCCAACCGCTCAACCCCACTTCCGGTTCGGTCTCCCAGATGGCCACCTTCGAAATGGGCGATGACGAAGAGGAAAGCGGCGTCGGCGGCTTCGTGAAGTTCCTCTCCATCGTCGGCTTCATCGCCGCGTGCGTGCTGTTCTACTTCCAGTTCGACATCGCCAAGACCTGGATCGATGCCGAAGACCGCGATCCGCTCATCAAGGGCGACTACCAGCAGTTGCTCGAAGCCGAGCCGAACGCCTGATAGACCGGTTTTCCAGCCCGATCAAACCTCCAACCCCATCCCATCACCATGGCCATTCCGATCATCAACTTCCTGCTCGCCGGCGGCGTGCTGTATCTCGCCTATCTGGCCGGATCCATCTCGCTCACCTGAGCCTCGCTCCATTCCGTTTCCAAGGGCCGCTCCGGTTTTCCCGGCGCGGCCCTTGACGTTTCAGAGCACCTGACTATACTCCCGCGCATGTCCCTTCAATTCAACGACGCCAACTTCCAATCCGAGGTCATCAACTCCGAACTGCCCGTCCTGGTGGACTTCTGGGCGGAATGGTGCGGTCCTTGCAAAATGATCGGCCCCGTCATCGACCAAGTGGCCGCCGAACTCGCCGGCCAGGCCAAAGTCGGCAAGGTGAACGTCGATGAAGCCCGCCAACTCGCCGCCAAATACAACGTCCGCTCGATCCCGTTCCTCCTGTTCTTCAAGGGCGGCCAGGTGCGCGACCAAATCGTCGGCGCCAACGTCACCAAGGATCAGTTGAAAGCGAAACTGCTCGCCTTGGCCTAACGGTCTAGCGGTGCCTTCTGGCGGACATTTGACCATCCCGGATTCCTTTGCCGGATCCGGCACCGGCGCGCCGGTCCGCGCGCGCGCAATGCCCATAACTTCTGGACCGTGGCTGTTTGGAGCCGCCGTTTGCCATCCCGGTCGCGGCATAACCGAAAGCCAAATCCGAAGTTCGAGGTAGTTTGGACGCTCGGTTCAGCGGTTCAACGGGAGCGCACTGTAGCTCCCAACTTCGTATCTAGGGCTTATCGTTTATCGTTGGGCTGGGGGTTCGTTCGCTCATCCCTGTCAAGGACGTTGGATTGCCGGAAATCCTGCGCCTTGGGCTTCGAACAACTGCCGAACTCGACACAATCCGCGCAGGTCCAGAGGCGGATGCAGTTCGGATCGTTGCTCAAGCGCCGCCGCTTCGCCTCGGCCACGACCGCCAGGCCGCCCAGGGCGGTGAGCAAAACGTAGCGCGTTCCAGCCTGCAGAAACCGCCGGCGATCGAGTGGAGTGGAGGGATTCATGACAGGTTTTTGGAGCGGAAGCGGCGAACGACTTTCCGGTAGGGGTCGAGGGTTAGAACATCGCCATTGGCATCGAGTGTCACGTCGAAGCCGGCGCCCACGGTGCAGTCGGTGCAGGCGCGCTTGGCGAGTTGCTTGTCGGTGACCAGCATGTTGGGACCGGCCACGGCGCCCTTGAAGCTCCCGTCGGCCGCATACACGTTGATCCTGGCGAGGCCCTTCTCGCTGGTGATGAAGTCGCCCGCGGGCGTGAGCGTGAAGTAGGCCGGATTGCAGCATCCGCAGAACCGGTCCACCTTCATGCCGGGCGCGCCCCAGGAGGAGACGAAGCGGCCGTCGAGCGAGTAGGTCTCGACGCGGAGCAGGCCGGTGTTGGCGATGCGGAGTTTGCCGTCCGCAGCCACGGCCAGCGCGAAATAGGGGCTGGGAATGTTGAATCCGGGGTTGCCGAGGTCGGCGTCTTTCTTTCCGAACCGATTGACCACCTCGCCGGATTCGCGCTTGCAGACGAGGACCTCGCGATTGCCGGCATCGGCAAAATACAACCGGTCCTGATAGACCGCCGCGCTGGTCAGATAGGTGCGGTGTCCGAGGTTGGGAGACTTGAACCGCTCCTTGCCATCGGCGTCGAGGATGGCGTAATGATCCGCGTAGCCCACGAGCAGCGAGTCCTTATCCAGCGGCAGGAGGCAGTATGGAGTCTCCGCCAGCCGCCACTGCTTGAGCATGGTGCCTTCGGCACCGTGGATGGCCACCGAGTTCTCGCCGCTGACCACGATGCCTTGGCCATCCCAAAAGGCCACGCGCTTCGCCTGGTCCACGGTGGCGGGAAAGTCCCCGGCAGGCTCGAAGATCAGGAGATTCGGCTCCGTTTCCTCGAATTCGCTGATGTCGTATGTGAAACGGTCATCCAGCTTCGCAGCCGTGCGATTGACGCGGTCCTGCGGTCCGATAACCCGGGTCACCACCCATCCGGCGGCCGCCCCGGCCGCAACCAAGGCCCCGCCGAGAAACCCGCGGCGGCGAAATTGTCCTTCTTTTTCAGTGCTCATGATGTTGATATTCTATCAGTTTGAACTCGGCTTCTCACATCGCTCACTCCCCGGCGTTCGCCAGCGCGCCGGTCGGGCAGGCTTCGACGACCTTGTCGGCGGTTTTCCGCAACCCCTCCTCGAGCGACTTGTCCAGGGAGATGGCGGCTTTCACTTCAAATCCGCGGCCGACGAAGGTGAACCCGAACCGCTCGCCGTCCTGCTTGGTGACCCGCACGCAGAGGCCGCATTTCACGCACTTGCCCGGCTCGTAGAGCACGCCGGTGTCGCGGTTCACCTGCACGTAGGGCATGCGCTCCTCACCCTTGAACGCGGATTGCACGGCGCTGTACTCGTCGCTATAGATGCGCAGCTTGCAGTCGCGGTTGGCCCGGCAGTCGCAGTGCATGCAGCGCCCGGTTTCCAGGGAGGCGTCCGCGTTGGAAAAGGCCGCGTGTCCTTCGTCGGCGGAGCGGACGCGCGGGATGGGCGATGCGTGGCTGGCGAATTCCTGCAACTCCTCGGGTTGCAGGCGGCCCATGATGTGGTTGTACATCTCGGCGATTCCCGACATCGTCCGTCCGCCCAGCATTTGGCTGATGCAGGTAGCCATCGCCTTGGCCTGTTGGACCGATTTCAAAATCGTCGAGTCCTTTTTCACCGCGCTGCCACCGGAAAACACGCCCTCGATTTGGGTCTGCGCGGTGTTCGCATCCACGGTCACGCCCCTGGCGCTGCCCGGCACACCCAGCGACTCAAGTTCCTCCACCGGCAGCGCGCCACACGCCACCACCACCGCGGCAAACTCGCCGCGGATCTCCGCCATGGAAAGATCGGCGCCGATGCGGACGCCGGTGCGGATTTCAATGCCCAGCCGGTTCAGCAAGCGCACCTCGCCCTCGACAACCCAATCCGGCAGCACGTCGGGGCCGTGCTCGGCGCGCAACCGGGGCAACACCCGCGGCTCCCTCTCAAACACCACGGACGCATGGCCTAACTGCGCGAGGTAATAGGCGGTGGACAACCCGGTCATCCCGGCACCGATGACGGCGACGCGCTTGCCCGATGACGGCGCGCAGGGCGGCACGTGTGGCTCCGGGTTCTGGAGATCCCACTCGGCGGCATGGCGCATCAGCGCGCGGATGGAAACGCTTTCGTCCACGAGACCGCGGCGGCAGCCTTTCTCACACGGCGCGTGGCAAAACCGCTCGAGGACGCCCGGCAGCGCCATGTCGCGCCGCAGGTGCGCGACGGCGGCGTCCATTTGGCCGTCCTTGATGTCGCGGATGATCTGCGGCACCTCGTTGTGGACCCCGCAAAGCCGCTGGCAGGGCGCTTCGCAATCGCCCAGGTGATCGCTGAGCAGCAGCTCGAGCGTGGATTTGCGGAAGGCGCGGATTTCGTCGGATTGGGTTTCGATCACCATGCCGTCGGCGGCCCGGGCGGAGCAGGCCGGCAGCGTCTTGCCAGTCGTCTGGTCCTTCACCATGCACATCATGCAGGAGGTGAAATAATCGTAGCCCTCGCGGAAGCAGAGCGCGGGGATTTCGATGCCGAGACGGCTCGCCGCCTCCATGAGCGAAAGATCGCCCTCGAACTCGAGTTCGCGGTTGTCGATGGTCAGTTTCACATCGGTATGACTTCAATGGCGTTGACCGGGCACACCTGTTTGCAGATGTCGCACCGGGTACAGGTGGCTTCCTGGATCACGTGGTGGTGGTAGGGGTTCATCGGGATGGAATCCGTCGGGCACATTTGCGAGCAGCGCGTGCAGCCGAAGCAGGTGTCGGTGATGAAATACTGCACGAGTCCCTTGCACTTGCGGGCCGGGCATACGCCGCGGAGGTGCGCCTCGTATTCGTCGCGATAGTACCGCAGGCTGGAGAGGACCGGGTTGGGTGCCGTCTTGCCCAGGCCGCAGAGGCTGCCGTCGATGGTGATCGAGGCGAGGGCCTCCAGGGTTTCGAGGTCGCCCTTGCGGCCCTTGCCGCGGCACAAACGGTCGAGCACATCCTTCATGCGCTTGGTGCCGATCCGGCAATGGGTACACTTGCCGCAGGATTCGTCCTGCGTGAACGAGAGGAAATAGCGGGCGACATCCACCATGCAGTCCGAGTCGTCCAGCACGACCATGCCGCCGGAACCCATGATGGCGCCGACGGATTTCAGGGCTTCGTAATCCACGGGGGTGTGGGCCAAATGCGTCGGCACGCAGCCGCCGGACGGGCCGCCCATCAGGACCGCCTTGAGCTTGCGTCCCTCCGGTACGCCGCCGCCGATGTCATTCACGATCTCGTGGATCGTCATGCCCATGGGCACTTCGATCAACCCGCCGCGACGCACCTTGCCGGCCAGCGCGAACGTCTTGGTGCCCTTGCTCTTCTCGGTGCCGTAGGCGGCGAATGCCTTGGCGCCATTGCGCAGGATCCACGGCACGGAGGCGAAGGTCTCGACGTTGTTGATGCAGGTCGGCTTGCCCCAAAGTCCCGACTGCGCGGGGAAGGGCGGCCGGAAACGCGGCATGCCGCGACCACCCTCGATCGCCGACATGAGGGCGGTTTCCTCGCCGCAGACGAACGCCCCCGCGCCTTCGACGACTTTGAGCTTCAGCCTGAACCCGGTGCCCATGACGTTGTCGCCAAGCAAGCCGCGTTCCTCGCAAACCCGGATCGCCTCGCGGATGCGTTTCGTCGCCAGCGGATATTCCGCCCGGATGTAGAGGAACCCCTCATTCGCGCCAACCGCGAAGGCCGCAATCACCATGCCTTCCAGCACGCGGTAGGGAAATGACTCGAGGATCATCCGATCCATGAACGCGCCGGGGTCGCCTTCGTCGCCGTTGCAGATGACATATTTGATTTCGCTGGGCGTCGCGCGGGTCAGTTCCCATTTCATGCCGGTGGGGAAACCCGCGCCGCCGCGGCCCCGCACCCCGCTCGCCTTGATTTCGGCGATCACCTCCGCGGGTTGGAGTTCCTTGAGGACCCGTTCCATCGCCTTGAAGCCATCGTGCCGGAGGTAATCGTCAACGCTGCGCGGGTCGAGCGTGCCGGCGTGCTCGGTGACGAGCCGCACTTGGGAGCCGATGTACGCTTTCTCGACGCCGTGCCGCACGTCCTGCGAATAACGCGTCGGCGGCACCCACGATTCGTCGGTGAAAAGGGTCTCCAGCATGTGGAAGACCCTGGCACTGGCCCGTTTCCACCACGAGGTGGGCCGGAAATGGCGCAGCAACAAATCGCGCACGTCCACCGGATCCACCTTGCCGTAGCGGTAGCGGTTGTCGTTGTAGAGATGAAACTCGACCAACGGCGTGTCGAACGAAATGCCGGTGCACCCGACGTCCTTGACCTTCACCGGGAGTTCGAGGTTTTCCGCCTGGCGGAGCAATTCCTCGTAAACGCCGCGCGAGCCGCCCGCAACGCAACTGGAGCAAAGACAGACGCGGACTTCGCCGACGGAATCCCGGGCCGACGGTTTGCTCCCATTGTCTTCGGCATTCCGGCGGACTTTGTCGGAAGCGCGGAAGTCCGCGATCAGATCGGGCACTTTCCAGGTCTCGATCTGGCCGTAGATCACGTCGTCGATCTGTGCCACGGGCGCCAGCATGCAGCACCCGAGGCAGGCGACTTCCTCCACCGTGAATTCGCCGTCCGGATCGGTGTGCTCACCGTTCGGGATTTTCAGTTGATGCCGGAAGGTTTCATACAGTGTTTGCGCCCCGCTGACGTGGCAAGCCGTGCCGGTGCAGGTCCGGATGATGTGCTTGCCCACCGGATGATGGCGGAACTGGGAGTAAAAGGTCGAAACGCCGTCCACCGCGTCGGGAGTGATCTCGGTGATCTCGCAGAGCCGTTCGAGCGCGGGCTTCGGCAGGTAGTTGTAGCGCTTTTGGATCGCCTGGAGCAGCGGGATGAGATCCTCCGGGCGGCGGCCGATGCCGGCGACGATCGCGTCCACCTCCGCGAGGTCAATCGGCGCGATGCCCCCGGCCTTGCCGTTGTTCCGGCAAGATTCCCCGCACGTGTTGGCACCACATTCACTCATGAGCCGAATCGGTAAAGGTGTTTGGTGCCGCGGATGAAAAGGCCATTGCCCACCACCGCCGGGGTGGCGACCACTTCCTCGCCCACCACCGGCGACCCCACCGACTGGTAACCGCTCCGCTGGGCCTTGAAAATGTGGAAGGTCCCTTTCTTGTCCACCAGATAGACAATTTCCCCCACCAGCACGGGGGAAGCGTAGAAGCCGCTGTCGGTATCCTCGTGCCAGAGCACCTTGCCGGTTTTCGCATCAAGACAAGCGATCCCTCCGTCGGTCAGGCCGTAAATTATCAGACCGTTGGTGATTAACGGCGTGCAGATGGTCGGGATGTAGTCGTCCGCCGTCCACAGCACCTGATGGCTCACCGCATCAATGGCGGCGACGACCGAGGCTTCGGCAGCAGTGTAAATCACGCCATCCGCGTAGGCCGGACTGACGCCGGGATCGGCGTCCTCGAGCGACTCGGCCCGCCACAGTTCCTTGCCGGTGCGCGGATCATAGACGACGAGGCAGGGCTTTGCCGCCGTCAGCAAGAGCGGGCCCTGCGGTCCCTGGGCGATCTGTGGCGAAGTACACGCGCAGCCGAATTCGCGCGGAATTTTCCACCGGTCCTTGCCCGTGGCCGCATCGATTCCGCGCACGAAGCCGTCCGTTTCGCGATCCATCTGCACGATGACGAGGTCCTCGAATGTCACGAGCGACGAGGCGTAGCCGTAGAAACTCTCCGGCAAACCGAAACCGCGTTGCCAGAGCGGCGTGCCATCCATGGCAAACGCGGCTAGCTCGCCATTGTTGAAAATGGCGAAGGCCCGCGTGCCGTCGGTCGCCATGGTCGAAGCCGCGCAACCGGTGAATTCGGGCACTTCCATCGGTTCTTTCGGGGGGGTGGCCGGCGGCGCGAGGGTCTTTTTCCACCGCAGTTCCCCCGTGCCGGCGTGGTAGCAATACACCTCGCAGGTCGTCGCGTTTCCGCCGGACACGAAAACGCTATCCTTCCAGACCACCGGCGAGTTCATTCCCGGCAAGGGCACCTCGCTCTTCCAGGCGGCACCCTTTTCCGCCTCCCAGGTCGTAGGGACGTTGCCGGCTTTCGCCAGGCCACCGCCGGCGCCACGGAAACACGGCCACTGCGCCAACTGCTCTTCAGGGGATGGCCAGGTGGCGGCCGGGGGCGTGACGGGCGCGGCCGCCGTCGCGGGATCCGCGGCTTTCGCGGAAGCGGGATCCGCAGGTAGCGCTTTCGGAGTCGGTTCGGCGGTTGCCAGCCCTTCCTGCGGCGGCGCATCCAGCGGACTCTTCCACGGCAAGGCCAGCACCAAGGCAAAACCCACCAGCACCAACCCGACGGCCGTGACGGATTTCCGGGCCCACAGGGCGGTCGCTGCCAGGTCTTGCTTGGGATCGCTGGAATCCGGGTAGGGCGGCGCGGCGCGGTAGGCGTTCAGGGTTTTGAAGCAAATGACCGTCACCACCAGTCCGCCCACCAGCAGCGCCACGCCCACATGGGTGAAATGCTGGCTGGTGAAAAACGCCTGGCGCGAGAGCAGGTCGAGCTCGCGAATCTCCTCGCGGATGGCGGCATCGCGGGGATTGGCCTTCAATTCGTCCAGGAGTTTGACCAGGGCCGGCGAGTGGACCGGATCAAGGCGGGTGACGCTGACGTTGTTCGCGATGAGCAGAATGGCCACGATCAGCGAGAAGACGGCCGCCACGTAGCCCGTGACCCGGAGCACCTGGTAGGGCACCGACTTGGTATCAGGTTCGATGATGACGATTTTCATGAGGACTTGCCCTTTGCGATGGCCTCGGGGGTGGTGCCTTGTTGCTTCGCCAGCGCCAGCGCGCCATCATCCGCCGGATTGCCCGGCACGAAATTGCCCTTGTGAATCGCGTCGCTCGGGCAATACGGGCAGCAGCGGGCGCAACTGAAGCAATGCGTCTTGTCCACCTCGTAGTCCTTCCGCGTGCGCGAGATCGAGACCCCGATCAGCTTGGTGCCGAACACCAGCCCGAGGAGGCCGCCTAACAACCAGCCGCCGGCGTTCATCCGGGACCGCACCAGCCGCGCCTCGGCCATCAGCTTTTCCTCGGGAGTGCCCTGCGTGCGGAAGGTGGTGGTCTCGAGCGACGGCGTCATGCCGGGGTTGGCCTTTTCCATCAGCAGATTCTCCGCCACCATCACCGCGTGATTGTAGCGTGACATCGGCACCGAAAGCCGGTGGCCGACCCAGCCGCCCAGCACAATCAGACACGGCAACATCACGAACAGGTAGCCCAGCCGCTGCACGCCGACCGCGCGATTCTCGCGGGCCAGGCCGACGTTCGGCTTTTCCACGTAATCGAACGGACACGACTTTTCGCAGAGGCGGCAGTTCACGCACTCGCTGGGGGTGATCGAGAGGTGCCACCGCGCGAATCGCGACATGAACCCGAGCAGCACCCCGTACGGGCAGAAGAACCGGCAATACGGCCGCGCGATGAACATCCCCGCCAGCAGAAAACCAGCCCCGAGATAGAGGTAGGGCGCGTTGCCGCTCAGGCGGAAAAACCCGATGAACGGGTCATACCGGCAGATCACGAAGCCCGTGTTCGTGGCCGCGAACAGGATGGCCACGCCCAGATAGGCATAGGGAATCATGCTGAGGCCGATGGTGAGTTTCCGCGGCAGGTTGATCGGCTTCAGGATGACCAGGTCCTGGATCGCGCCGAGCGCGCACACCGAGGCGCAAAACACCCGGCCGAAAAACAACGCGAACGCCAGCGGCGTGATGAAGAAGACCAACACGGTCATCGGCACGGCGTAATTCGAATCGAACAGCGACAACGTGACGTTCTGGATCGCGCCGATCGGGCAGACGCAGCCCTGCTTGATGAACCCGAAGTAGATGAGGCTGAACATCATCAGGGCGAAGACGCCCTTGCGGGTTCGTTTCCGGATCGCCAGCCACGAGGCCAGGCTCAGGGCCGCCACCAGCACGCCGACGTCGATCCACTGCTGGGTCTGCGAGGTGGGCTCCGGGACGGTGGTTTCCGGAAGCTTGTAGCCGTTCGTGAAGGTGGGTGCGGGAAAGCGCATCTCGTCCCCGGAGGCGGTTGTCACCCACCCCGGCACGCCCAACGCGAATGCCAGCAGCACCAAGGCACGGGCAAGGCGACGCCACAGCGAGGCCGGCGCCTGCGGTGGCATCAGCCGGCCACAAGCCCGGCCCGCACAACTTAACTCTTCTGTTTGGTCCATTCCGGAAGGTCCATTCTAAGCTGCGTCTTGGGGTGCAGTTGGTGTTTGAGCAGGTAGGGATCGCTCGCCGGCAGCCTCACCCAGGCATCGGACGGGCATTGCCGGGCGATCGAGCAGTCGTTGCAGTTCACGCAGATATCATGGCGGACCTGCAGGTAGAACGACGCGTTGCCGAACATCTCGCAGGCCTTCACGCACTTCGAGCAGCCGATGCAGGCGTCTTCTTTGATGTTGTACTCCCAGTAGGGATCCTCGATGAACTTGCGCTCGATGGCGCCCGTCGGGCAGAGCTGGTTCTCGGCGGCGGAGGTCAATTCCGGGGCGTTCGGCTGGAAGTAGCCGAAACAAAGCCGGCAATACCCGCAGATCGGATACGATTGCACGCACTTCACCGCCGAGGGCGTCAGCACGCACTCGGTGGCGCATTTTCCGCACTGCGTACACTTCATCGGATCGATCTGCCAGACGGTGTTCTTCTTGCGGGTCCCGAAGGCCGCCAATCCGCCGATCACGCCCAGGCTGAGCGCGGCCAGCCGGCCGAAGCCTTGGCGGATGAATTCCAGGCGGGTCAACGTGTTGGTTTTTGATTCCGGAGCGGGCATTAGGGTTCCTTTCCACTATTGAGGGTCAACTTCTGGTTCGCCCGCACGTCAATGCAGGCCATTTCCTCAAAATCCCGCAGGATCAGCAGGCCGTCCACCATCGCCATCGGGGCCCAAGCCTCGCGACCGTGCAGCACGCGCGCCCGCGCCAGACGCTCGTAGCCCGTGGTGGACGCCTTGATCAGCGACAGCGTGCCGTCGTCGTCGAGAATGAACATGTTGTCGCCGGCGAGCAGGAACGGCCCGAGTCCGAAACGCTCGGTCTTGCCGCTGGTCCAGGCGATCTTGCCGTTGAAATCCATGCAGGCGAACTGCGCGCGGAACTCGCCCGCATCCTTCGGCAGCACGGCAAACAGGTGGTCGCGGCAAACCAGCGGCGTGTGCTGCTCGCAGGAGAACACCACCTTGTCCAGCTCATACAAGGGCTCGGCGACGATCTTGCCGTCCGCCTCCTTCAAGCCCAGCATCATGCTTCCGCCGCCGTAACCCGCGGTTACAAAAACGCGCCGCCCGTCGATCGGCAACGGCGAGGGCGAGGTGACCGAGTGGGCCCACGCGCTGGTCCGCCATAACACTTGCCCGCGGTCCGCCCCGTCCGCCGCCACGCCCACGGTTCCTTCCTTGGCGCAATACACATACGTCTTGCGCCCCAGCAGGGTCGCCGGGACCACCGAAGAATGCGACATGCCCCAGCGGTCCGGGTTGGGCGTCTGCCAGACGACTTTCCCGGTCGCGCAGTCCACCCCCATCAGCAGGGCTGTGCCGCCGGGGGCCAGCACCGCCACGCCGTCGTCAATCAACGGGCATTGTCCGGTGTACCAGAGCGGCACTTCGGTCTCGTATTCCGCCACCAGGTCCATGCCCCAGAGAAACTCACCGGTGGCCGGGCGGTTGCACATGACGATGCAGCGCGGACCCAGAGTCACCACGTAATCGTCCGTCACCGCCGGCACGGTGCGCGAAAACCCGTGGTTCTTCTTGATCGGCGCCTTGTAGGTGCGCCGCCAGATTTCCTTGCCGTCCGCCAGCGAAAACACCCGCAGCGAATCCCCTTCCTCCTTTTCGTCGTAATCGAGCAGAAACACGCGCCCCCCGTGGACCACCGGGCCCGCGTAGCCTTGCCCCACCTTCGTCCGCCAGACCACCGGCGGACCGCCTTCCGGCCAATGTTCCAATACCGGCGGGCCGGCGACGCCGTTGCTGAAATCCTGCCCGCGAAATCTCGGCCAACTCGCGGTCTCGGGGCCCGGCTTGCCGTCAAATGTCGCAAGCTTCCCCGCGATGTCCACCTTCCCGGATGCCGCCTCGGGAGCGCCGGCGCCCCCCGCCTCCTTGGGTAGGGTCCCCGCGGCCCGCTCCGCCGCAACATCCGTCACCCGCCGCTCCACCACCACCGCACCCGGCGGCCGGATGAGCAGCCACAAAAATCCCGTGGCCATTCCCATGACCATTAGGCTGATGACGATGACTAACTGCCGCTGGCTCATGCCGGGTTTTTCATGCTGCGATTTGGAGCGTCGCCAGACTATTGCCACCGACACCCTCGGTCAAGTCATCCGGATGCGATTTCAACCCGAAATCCGAAGTTCAGGGTAGTTTGGACGCTCGATTTACCACTGAGAGACTGGGATCCACTGAGGAAACTGATTTTTTGGAGGGAAATGGGGAAGCACCGTTCGATGAATGGGGAGGATTTCCCAAAAATCAAAGATCACTTCAGTGGAATCAGTGATTTTCAGTTTCGCAGTGGAAAAATGGATGCACGGGTCATGCCAACTTCCGATTTCGGGTTCAAAACAAAAACCCGCAGGGGGTGGTGGCATTGACCACCGCCTCCGGCACAGCGATACCGCCCGTTTCATGCCGACACGCAGCCCATGCCACGCTCTCGAGCCAACCCCTGCCAGCCGGTCTGGAATCTGCCGCGCAACCCATCACCCCAACGGGGTGACATATCCCAGCCCCAGTCACCGCGCAATCCATCACCCCAACGGGGTGACTCATACCAGCCCAGGGCAACGCCCTGGGATCCAACCCCGCAAACGAACCCGCGCTTGCGACGCGCAAAGCCCGCACCAAGCCCTCCCGTAACGTCACCGACCAAGCCACCGCGCAATCCATCACCCCAACGGGGTGAATCATAACAGCCCAGGGCACCGCCCTGGGATCCGACCCCGCAAACAAACCCGCGCTTGCGACGCGCGAAGCCCGCACCAAGCCCTCCCGTAACGTCACCGGACAAACCCTCACCCCACCGGGGTGAATCACCGCCCCAGGCACCGCGCAACCCATCACCCCAACGGGGTGAATCATCCCAGCCCAGGGCAACGCCCTGGGATCCAACCCCGCAAACGAACCCGCGCTTGCAACGCGCATAGCCCAAACCAAGCTCAACCGTAACGTCACCGGACAAGTCACCGCGCAAACCCTCACCCCAACGGGGTGAATCGTAACAGCCCAGGGCAACGCCCTGGGATCCGACCCCGCAATCGAACCCGCGCTTGCGTCGCGCGACGCCCGCACCAAGCCCTCCCGTACCTTTGACATACCGGCCCCGAACCGCTACCTCCCGATTCATGACCGCCGCCGAATACCGCCAAGCCGTCGAATCGCTTCCCTATGGCAAGCGTCTTCCGGGCGCGGTCTATCTGCTCGATCCAGGCGACGATCCGCGCGTTCCCGCGCCGCTCCGGATCACCGTGGCGGAACTCCGGAAACGGCTCAATATCGGACCCGCATTCAACCTGCTGAAGTTCCACACCGCATCGCCGAAAATCTCGTTTCTTTCCTATCCGGATTTCGAGGCCAACCCTCATCCGGCCCTGGCGGAGTCGGTCATCGTTGATCTTGTGACCGGCAAGACCCGCCGCGACGATTACCGAGCCCGTGCCAATCCGCCGATCCTGCATCGCAAGGAAACCTTCATCCCGGCCGATCATCCGCTCAATGGCAAGTTCGCCAAACTCACCCGACAAGAGGAGGCGGTCGGGCTCCTTGAGGACACCTCCCGCATCGGATTCCGACTGAACTGGGAGAAACTCCTCGCGGAGAAACAACTCACCTTCAAAGGACATCGGCTGATAGAAGCCGCAACCCCTCCGCTAACAGCATCGCCCCAGAAGCAAATCCACCGCCACAAGACGGCTCTCGTCCGCCGCGAGCTTTCGAAACCGGTCAAAACCCTGTTGGAACTCGGGCAACTTCGCCGCGGCGAATCGTTCTTCGATTACGGCTGCGGTCACGGCACCGATGTGGATGCCATTGGCAAACTTGGTTACGATGCATCCGGCTGGGACCCGGTCCACGCGCCCGACGCGCCGAAACAATCCGCCGATGTCGTGAATCTCGGCTTCGTCCTAAATGTGATCGAAGATCCGGCGGAACGCGTCGATGCCCTGATTGACGCATGGCACCACATTGCCAGGACGGGTGCCGCCAATCCAATTCTGGCTGCGGCGAAATTCACCGGGGGATTTGTCGCTACCACGGCCGCGGGCCATGAGGCGGGCGTGCATTTCCCGCAGCAGACGGTTGCAGAGTGGAAACCCCTCGCGAAGCCGAGCCATGCCGTGTTCCAGGGCGGCGATGTAATTCGAGACTTCCACGACATCGTCGAAGGGTGTGCCGGGAGCTTCCTCCAATTCAAAAAGCAGGAGATCGGAGAGCGAGGACTGGGTGCCCTCGATTTGCGACGAGAGCACGGCCTCGCGCCGCACGTAGGCATAGAGGAAAAGCTGGGGATCCGGGAGCAGGGTGCTCACGCTGTCCAATCGGCCGACCGCGAGCGTGGCCCGTTCAAGCAGGCGTTGCCGCTGGCCGGAAAGATCCAACGGCGGCACGGGAGGCAGCGGCGAGGGCACGAAAGCCCGGACGACTTCCCCGCCGACGGCTGTGGTGTGGTGGGTGCCAGTGGTGTTTCGCTTCACGCGGCGAAGTTTGAACAAGGCTTTGGCTTATTCAAGTTTTTAGCGATTTTTTTAATAATTCCAATACAAGCGTCCCACTTTGGAGGCAAATCCTCACACCTCATCGACGAGCTGTGGCAGCAGTTCGGTCCCCGAGGTGCACCGAGGGCGCGCCAACCAAAATGCCCACCCCGGAAGAGTGGCTGGACGAAAGGGCGGTGCGCTACGATATGGTGCAAGCTCTCAGCGCACCGCAATAGACGCAGGCGCGGGCGAACATCGGGGCACAGGCAACAATCTCGAACTATGCAACCATCACCGGGCTGTCCGGATACCATGTGTTAGCCGCTGATCCCGGAACCCAAGTCGGGGAGCTAATGTCGGTTAGACAATGTGGATAGGTGACGATGCCTGTCGTCAAAGCTTGTATGTGACCGTGCCCTTTTCGTCGATGCTGAGGTGCCCGGCTTTTTGCAGTTCGGCGACCACCCGCTCCACCCCGTCCGCGGCAGTCTCCTTTCCGAGGAAACTCTTCGCGTGATTGACCAGAGTCTGCTTGCGCCGAGGGCGGTTTTTCACCGACTTCTTCAGGTTGGATAACACCTTTTCCGCCCCGCTCGACAGCGGCTTGGGAGCAGGCGCTTTTGCCACGACCACGGCCACAGTTGGTGGGGTGGTGGGCACGGGAGCCCTAACCTCGGTCACCGGCTTCGGCGTGGCGGTGAAATGGAGCCCGCTCCAATCATCGTGGCGCCTCACCTTCACATGCTTGGACTTAAGCAACTCCACCAGCGAATCAAAGCCCAAGTCCTTGGACACAATGTGGAAGTACCCCTTTGGATCGGCGAGCACAGCTTGACCAAGATGGTAGGCGAGGACGAAATCCAAGGCGTTCTTGCCCACCGCGGGGCTGCGGATCATGTTCACGGTCCGGGCGTGCTCCAACAGCACCTCGACCACCTCGACATCCAGCTTCTTGTTCTGCGGCCCGAGAAACAGGTGGAGGGTGAGATTCTTGCCGCCAATCACGGAATGGTCGATGACCTTGATATTCTCCAGGTCCACAAACACGTGGTTGGTCGGCAGGTGGGGCGTTGCTTCGGTCGTCATGGCGATGGTCAGACGACAGCAGAATTCTATCCGACTGGCGAGGAAGAACTTTCCCGAGACGGTCGCCCGTACCATCCGGCTTGAAATGCTCAATGTCTCAGCCAGGCCCTGATCGTGCGACGGATCTTGCCTGCGAGCCGCGAAACGCTATCGTGCCGCCATGCAACACGTCGTCATCACCGGAGTATCCCGTGGCCTCGGCCGGGCAATGGCCCGGGACTTTGCCGCGAATGGCTGGACCGTGGCCGGATGCGGCACGGATGCTGCGGCACTGCAATCGCTCGCCCGTGAGCTTGGGCCGGATCACCACGTGCAGGCCTGCGATGTCACCGATCCCGATGCCGTAGAGGAGTTCTCCCGCGCCGTGACTGGGCGCTTCGGGGCACCGGACCTGCTCCTCAACAATGCCGCGATCATCCACCCTAACAAACCATTGTGGGAAGTGGCCGCCGATGAATTCTCCCGCGTGATCGATGTCAACATCAAGGGCGTCCACCTCGTGATCCGGGCCTTCCTTCCCGGCATGATCCGGCGCGGCACGGGCGTGGTCGTGAACTTCTCATCCGGCTGGGGCCGATCCACCTCTCCGGAGGTCGCCACCTATTGCGCCACCAAATGGGGCATCGAGGGACTGACCGGCGCGCTTGCCCAGGAGCTTCCCGCCGGACTCGCCGCCGTGGCGCTCAACCCGGGCATCATCGACACCCGCATGCTGCGCTCGTGCTTCGGCCCGGAGGCCGGCAGCTACCCCACCCCGGAGCAATGGGCGAAAGTGGCCGTCCCCTATCTGGCGTCGCTGGGGCCCCGTCACAACGGCAAAGCGCTCACGGTTCCCGGAATGTGAATCTCTTCAAAGCCGCGAAACAGAAGCCGGAGTGACAGATTGTCCAGTTCCGTGGTTATGATTGACCCACCAGGAGCGCATGATGATCTGCAGTTCGGGATTCGATGTTGGATCGGGAATATCGGGGGGGCGGATGGATGGTTCTACGCGACCAGTTGCGAGAGCCGCCATTTAAGCCCTTCCGCGTCAGGGTTGAAAGCCTGATCGCACGGAAGGAGCAGGGGCTTTCTCGAAAGTGCGAGTAATTCCGCCTCTCCGCTGGAGCGCCTTGGATCAAGCACCGCAGATGCGTGCCAATGGTAGTCCGGCCCGGGCGCGATAAGGAATCGGTCCATCGCCCAGTGGTGGTTCTTGCAGAGGGCGATCCGCCGGCGCCTGACGGCTATGGCGTGACAAGGGCCGTTGGTGGGGTGGTCGTTGTGGGATTCGGCGCAGGGGATGGCTTCGTCGATCAGGTCGAGCGCCGCGAGCAGGAGCAGCGGTTTGTGCGGGCGTTCGTGGCGTTCCCCGCCGACACCGATGATGCCGGTGTTGAGGTCGTAGAGGCGTTCGATGGCGGAGGCGAGATTCAAGCGGGTAGTTTCGAGTTTCATGCGGGCCGTCTCAGTCCAGCGGGCCACCCGCGAGGCTAGGGAATTGGCGTTAGATGGCGAGCATTTTCCGCGGAGTGCCGAATTTCGCGGTACGAATGAGCAAATCGAACGATTCTCAGGGGGGGATCAGTTCCTTGCCAGGTCTATCAGATGCCACTCTTTCAGATGTCCCGCGACGTGGAAGCTGGCATCAAGTTTCAGGTGGGAAGTTTCAAGAGACGGGGGCGGGTCGGTGAAGAACTGGCGCATCCGCCGGCCCTCCCGGTGGTAGCTGAGCGCGAAGCGGATCCGGTCGCCCGACGCGCACCGATAGACCGGGACGGATGCGGAGCCGAAGCGGGCCACCGCCACGGGTTTGCCTTTGGCACCGCGTTTGGGGTTGGGCCAGGGGGCCGGAAGGGTGGTGGAAAGCGCGGTTTCCCGAGTGGTCGCCAATTTGTCGCCAGTGGGATTCATGGCGGTGGTCGGGGTGTCAACTTTGGCGCGCTTTTTGGCCTTTAAGGCGTTGGTATTTAGGCGTTTGTGAATGGTGGGCCCGCAGGGATTTGAACCCTGGACCAAGGGATTATGAGTCCCCTGCTCTAACCGCTGAGCTACAGGCCCTTCTAGGGAAAGACGGGACTGCGGGCTTGATTTCCACTCAGTCTTTCCACACACTCTCGCGGACAAAGTGCAACACTTGGAGAAGAAAATGGCAACCCGAAAAACCACACGCCTCAAGAAATCAAAGGTTGAGAACCTGTTCCGTCATGCGAACGGAGTCTACTACGTGCGTGCACGAACCAATGGCAAGCAAGTCGAGCGCAGCCTTCAAACCACCGACTATGGTCTGGCGGTGTCCCTGCTCCCTGACGCCCTGAAGAACCTTCGTGGAGCGCCACTGGCTTTGGGTACCGAGACGCTGGGGCAGGCCGTAGAGCGGGAAGCGGCGCGTGACGACGCGGACCTAAAGCCTTCCACCCAGAGATATTACCGTCAGTTGGCAAAAAGCATCAATGCCTCGCTTTCTGTGGCGATCAAGGCCAAACCGATCTCAAAGGTCACTGTGGCGGAGCTTCGGGACTGGCGGGACTCGTTTGCGGCAAAAGCCAGCCGAACCCGCCATAATGGGGCCCTGGCTCTGCTGCGCCGCGTTTGGAACCGGGCAATCGAACGCCGGGAGGCTGCGGTCAATCCAGTGGACGCACTCAAACGGCTCAAGCCGGAAGAACGCCAATGGTACCCGCCCACAAAAGAGGAGTTTGCCCGGCTGGTCGAGTCCATCCGAACACAGAACAAATCCCACTCGGAGGCCGCCGCCATGACCGTGGAATTTCTCGCATACACGGGCCTGCGGATTTCCGAGGCTCTATCTATCACCTGGGGAGACATCCGGGACGGGCACATCGTGCGCCGGATTGCCAAGAACGACGAGGTGCGCAAGATACCTTTGGTACCCGCCGCTCAGGATTTGCTCATGCGAATGCGAGCGTCCTGTCTCGAATGTGCTCCGAAGAACGCGGTGATGCCACTACGGAGTCCGAGGATTGCTCTTGAACGAGCGTGCAAAAGGCTGGGATTCGATCACTTGCGGGTACACGACCTGCGACATATATTCGCCACGAGGTGCCTCGAAAGCGGTGTGGATTTTCCCACCCTCGCGAACTGGCTCGGGCATAAGGACGGTGGTATTCTCGCGGCCAAGGTGTACGGGCATCTGGTTCCGGACCACAGTTCAAAGCAAGCGGCGCGGGTCATTGTTTGAGGGCATCTCTCTCACCCCCTCTCTATCGTCGGCTAACTCGGAGTGTGGGAGCAATTGAGGAACCGTACCGTCCCTCTCGCCCAATCGCTTTGTATGTACCATTCCACCGACTCATCCCCCCCCGGTGAAAGTCGCTGCAAAATCGGACCTCCCGTTTTGGCGCGACCACGGAAAAAATACGGTTAGTCGAGTTTCCGCTTGCAAGATCGCGCAACTCAGGTATCATCCGTCCTTCCCGCAGGGAGAATGCCTGCTGTTCTAGCAAAATTGTCCTCGCGGGAAAATTCCTCGGAAAGTTCAAAATTGCGACTCATCGCGTAGCCTACGGCCAAAACCCCACCGGCCGTGCCGCGACCACCATATGACGACTCCGCTCTTTGCAGTGGTCTTGTGTGTGTGTGGATATACGTTTCAATTATCCCAATATGAACTTAAACCAATCCGAGGTGAGCAATCACCTTGCCAGTACGATTGACAGCGGTAGAAAACTCAGCATCTCCCCACCTTCAACCAACCAGCCAAGCAGACGTGGTTACACGATAGCCGAGTTCTCGGCGTTATTTGGAAAGCACAGGTCATGGGGTTACAGACAGGTCCGCAAGGGAGCGATTCGCACGGTCCGCGGCTTCGGCAGCGAACTTGTTCCAGCTCAGGAAATTGAGAGGATGCTGGGATCGGAAGCCTCGAACAGGAAGGAGGAAGCCTCGTGAGAGTCATCCACAAAAATCCGCTTGGCTTTTATCCGTGGGACCCGGGAATCGGGAGACTACCAAGCCGCCGACTCGAGAAAAATCGGGCAGGAACACCGCAACCACCAACCCCAACGGTATGAAACCCAGCAAAGACCTTAGAGAGGCGGAGGGGATCGGGCGCAAGGACAGGCTGTTCCGCGGAATACTTTACAGCCCGAAGGGCGGTCCGCGCGCGGCCAAGTATGAAGTGGACTTCATGGTCGGCGGCGTGAGGTACCAAGCCAAATCCCACTCCCTCAGGGAGGCGGTCTTCATCAGAGCGACGGCCGAAGAGCAGCTCGGCGTCGGGAACAGGAAGGGTAACTTCCGGTGGCGGGGGTACTGCTTCCCTGACCCGATCGACTTCGGCGAGGTCAATACGTCGCACCTCACGATATGCGGGATCAGGATGAGGATCCGGGCGGGGTGGAATGAGGAGATGATGACGCCGGCCATCAACCGGTTCGGTTGGTTCACGCGCCCCGGGATGAAGATCCCGTACATCTGCCGCGCGGGAGTCGTGGAGGGTACCGGACTCGTGATCTCCAGACATCCGATCACCGAGTTTGTCGGCAGGGTATCCGTGGAGCCCCCCTCCGAGAAGCACGAGAAGCACGAGAAGCACAAGTTCCGGAAGGGCGCCAACCATTTCGCGCGCGCCTTGTCCAACCGGTGCTAGACTCGGGAGCCTACAGAGAATCGCGAACCGGGAGACATTCCAACATGAGGATGGGCATCATGGCGACGCCCAGCTTGGGGCGTAATCCTCCCTAAAAGACCTGGTGTTGCGCGAGACTCCAAGAATTTGGAAAAAGCGGTTGACCTTCCGTACACGCCGTGTTTGGATCTCTCGCCTTCCCGGAAGGGGGGTATAGTCGCCATCAGTCGAACCAGTCGGGAGCCTCAGGAAAGCGCAGTCGCACAATCGTCACAGTCGGGCCATCCTCAGAATAGCGCCGCATGCCACAAGGCCAATCGAACCGAGTAGTGAGGCACACGCCAATCGTCCAATCGCACCAGTCGCAGCCATCCTAGGGAATCTCTCCAATCGGAAGTCGTACCGGCAAGAGGCCAACCAGGGCCGCCATATCCTCCCGTCGTCATCAATCGTTCCCCCCTGTCCAGTCGAACCATCCCGCCATCCGTCCGCCAATCTAAAACGCTCTCCAATCGTACCGGCAGCAAGGCAACCTCTCCAATCGCTTCAATCGGAAACGGGCAATCGTGAATGTGCAATCGTGGGCTATCTTGCCCGGCAGCGGAGCTAGTGTGTCAACACCTTGGCTTCTTTTTCGTGCCTTCGTCAGATCTCTTTTTCCGAGGCGCGCCTACCGGTTAGATAACTGCTAGAAAGCCCGGCCGATATGGCCGATTTCGCAGTGAATCCTGTTCCTGTTCCGAAACGGTACAGTACGCGCGCAGCGTACACGCACCCGATCGTGCGTGTGTACAGTTTTCAAAGGAATACACCGCTCATTCTGGCGGGTGTTTCCTGAACCGTCGCCCACATCGAAATAAAAGAAAGAGGCGGAGCGGGGAGAAAGGAGTCGCGGGGTACCCCGGACGCGCGGTCGCCTCCGGCTGCCGGGGTGACACGGGAGCGCCTCACGCTGGCACGCCCGCAGGGCAGCCACGCCACCCAGGAGCCCCGCCACGGGCCCAGGGGAGGGGCGCCGGCCGCGACACCGCGGCGGATCGCTCCCCGGACGCCCACGGGGCTTCTGGAGGCCCGGGAGCGGGAGAGACCGGCTATCGTGCGAGAATCACCAGAGAACCAACAATCCACCATGAACCACCTACTGTCCCTGTGCTGTGCCGTGTCGGCCTTCTTCAGGCCGCCCACCATCACGTCGCTGATGCTCAGGCTGCTATCGGTCAACATCGCCTTCGCGGCCGCCATGCTATGCTCGGGCTGTGCCGCAGCGGCGTTGTACCCTGGCATCCGCTTGGAGAATCGCGGCACGAACTTGCGATCAGCGCGCTCCGGCCATCTGCCGGTCCCGGATCTCCCCGATCGCCGGATTGGCGGAGCGCTCGCCGGGCCGCACCGCCTTCTGCAGCGCGCCGGTCGCCTTGCCGGCCTGCTCGACGGCGAACAGGTCGATCCCGCCACCGCTGTGCACCATGTTCCGCAGGAAACTGCGGGAAGCCTCCGGAACGAGCGACACCTCCGGCGCGATCCGCGAGAGGGTGTTGTAGTGGCGGGCCACCTCCGCTGGGTCGACGCGGGAGAGGATTTCGTCCCCCGTCGTGAGCTTGAGGAAAATACGCCGCCGGACGAGCTGCTCGCCCTCCTCTTCGGGGGAGAGCTTCGCGACCGCGCCGGGCGTGCGCGCGCGGCTCCGCTCGAAGCCCCACTTGCCGGCGTCGGCGTAAATGCCGTTGATGCCCTCGGCGACGGACTCCTCGCGGCCGCGGTAGGGGAGCTTGTCCGGCAGTTCGTTGATGAACTTCCAGAGCTTTTCCGGCACCTCGCCGGCGGGCTTGTCCTTTCCCCTGTCCCTGTCCTTGTTCCCGTCCTTCCCTCCCCTGCCGCCGTCCCCGGGCGGAAGGGGGGTCGCGGCGGTCTTGACGGCGTGCGCGATCCCGTCCGCGATCTCCCCGGCCTCGAGATTGGATACCAGGCCGCGGAGGGCCGCGGAGGCCGCCTTGAGGTGCCCGAGCAGGCCGGAGCCGGCGTCCGGACCGGAGAGGTACCCGCGGGACCGCGGCGCGGACGGCTCCGTACCGGAGAATTCGGCGACCTTCCGCACCACCCAGTCCCCGCAGAACGCGCCGGGATCGGCGAGGAAGTCGGCCGCGGCGCCGCCCCAGTCCGTCTCCCGCGCCAGAAGCGCGGCCTTTCCGACGTGGGCGAGGAACCCGGTCTCGTGCCGGTCGGCCTCGGCCCTCGCGTCCTCGGCGGCGGTCTTGAGGCGGTGGACGGCGCGGGCGAGCGCGACCGCCGTGGGGGCGGGCGGCTCCGGCTCCGCCGACGCGGCCTTCGGCACCGGCCGGACGAATCCGGA
>JAFLEH010000051.1 GCA_017301995.1 Verrucomicrobiota bacterium
CCATCGCCTCCTCCGGCACGCTCTGGGCCTTCGCGTTGTCGAACGCCCGCTGGCAGCGGCCGTTGCGGTGGACCACATATATCATTCCGTCCTGTTGGGTCACCTGCTCGCGGGCGGTCGGCGGATCCCCGGGCTTGATCCGCCACAAAGACATCGCCGCCGCCACCGGAGTCTCGGTTTTCACCGTGGGCATGATCCTCAGCGGCCAAGGGGCCAACTACAACGCGACCACCCGCAAGCATGTTCTGGAGACCGCGGAGCGGCTGGGCTATCAGCCGAGCGTCAACGCCCGGGCCCTGATGCTGCAGCGGTCATTGCTCATCGGCGTGCTGCTCAACGAGGTCAACACCCACATGTCAGGCCCGTTCCAGCTTGGCATTCAAAAGGCCATCAGCGGCACCGACTATTCTCCCGTCGTCTTTTTCTCCAAGGACGAAAGCGGCCAGAAGCAATGTTTGAGGAACTGCCTCAACCGGCAGGTGGATGCGCTGTTGGTCAATTGCTTGGTGGATCCCGGCAACGATGGCCCCATCTCTCTATCAACGGATTTGAAAAACCTGCGGATTCCGCTTATGGAAACGTTCGGATGCTTCCTGGACGGCATCCCCAACGCCAACATCAACAACCGCGAAGCAGGCCGCTTGTGCTCCGAACACCTGTTAGCCCTCGGCCACCGGCGGATCGTCCTCGTCACCCACGGCCGATACGAACATCGCACGCTGCATGCCGACGCGTGGGAGCAGTTCCTCGGCTACCGCGACGCCCTCGCCAGCGCCGGGCTGGAACCGATCGTCATCACCCCGCAAATCGATTTCGAGAACGTCACCATCGACAACTTCGTCTCAGCCGGCCACGACGCCATCAACCTGATGCCTGACCCCATGCCTACCGCGGCGGTCTGCTATGCGGACGTGATGGCCTATGGCCTCAATCGGGCCTGCCGCGAGCGGGGCATCCGCGTGCCGGCGGATTTCTCCATCTCCGGCAATCTCGACATGTTGCTGTCCGCCTCGGTCAACCCGCCGCTCACGACCACCCGGGCGAACTATTTCGAGGTGGGATATCCCCATGCCGAGAGAGCGGACACGTGTGGGCAGCAGCTCGGCGGACATCAACCACAGGCAGACGCCGGGACCGAAGGCGAAGCCGGCGATGTAGAGCAGCAGGCAGGCGAAGACGAGCCTGCCCGTGGATTCGGATGGGGCCGGGCTGAACTTCGCACGGAGGATCCGGATGTCGCCGTGGTGGTCGTTCTTGAGGTTCAGCACGGAATCCGGGGAGCCGCTGCGGACCAACAGCGGTGCCTGTTCCTTGCCGTCGATGGCGTATTGCACGGAAACCTGGACGACGGCGGCGGTGGACGGGGCGATGTCCTTCACCGGAATCGAAAGCCGGGTGTCGCGGATCGCGGCGGCGAGCCTGGCGGTCACATCGGTGCGGCCGGACTCCACGTTCCAGAACGCGCAGATGCCCGTGGCCAGCGCGGCGATGAGGACGAGCAGGGCGGTGTGGCGTTTTGCGGTCATGCGGATGCGTGCCTTGTTTCAGCGGGCGATTGTCGGCGCGTTCGCTCGGGCCGACAAGCGGGATTGCCGATATGACAGGACATTGTGTTTCGTGTTGGCCCGCCGCCGAGGTGCGACCTCACATCGGGACATGACGGATTCGATAGAAACGCCGGGGCGCGTTCTCCGTGGTGGGGTCCTCGTAAGCGGACACCGTGTCCTCCGCCAGAATCCGCGAACCGGGCAAGTCCGCGCGCCACGCGCCGGAAAGGTCCGGACTCCACTCGATCTGATAGACCTGTCCCGGCACACTGCTCCAGCGGACGCGTGCGGAGCCCGGTTCACGGGTCAAGTCAAGGGTGCGCAGAACGCTGCCGGCATCCAATGGATGGGTGCCGGCAAGAAACTCGCAAATGTTTGAGGTGCCGTCGCCATCGGGGTCGAGTGTCGCCCCGGCACGTGGATCTTCGGGGCTGCCGAAGTGCAGGGACTGCCAGTCCTCGAAGTTCTGCGGACTGACGCTGCGGGAAATCACGAAGCTGGCCGGCTGATAGGTTCCGAGCGCGAAGGTCAGACGGTCTTTGCTGACCGGCAGAGGGGCTCCGGTGGCCTCGCCGCGGAGATTGACGGGGATGGCGGAAATGGCGCCGAAGCCCGGCGGCAGGCTGACGGTGAGCGGGCCGCCTTGGCCGGATTGCTCCCACACGCGCAGCAGCGTTCCGGGCACGATGCCGTCGGGATCGGTGCCGAAGGCGGTGACCAAGGTGCCGCGGCGCGACAGTGACAAGCCGGAGGCGCGTTCCGGCAGCCTTCCTCCCGGGCCATCTGCGATGGCGGCCTGCAGGGGCGCGCGCGCCTCCCACGAACGCTCGTTGAGTTCGGCGGCAGTGGTGGCGGTGCCGGAGAGCGGCCACACCCGCACGCGCTCGCTCCACGAACCGTCCTGCCACAGCGGGAAGTTCGTGTTCCACATGTTGTTGTAGAGGTTGACGAAAACCGTTGGTTTGTTAGGCACGAAGTCGGTGGACCACCACCACAGGCCGGGCTTGTCCAGGCTGACCAACGGGGAATCGATCGGGCAAAGCGCCGCACCGGCCGAGTTGTCGCCGGTGATGGCGACGCCCGAAGCCACACCTAGCAAGTGGCGGTTCGCGCCGGGCACGATGCCGGTGGCGGGATTGATCGGCCCGCCGGGACGGCCGACGGTGAACTGCGGGTTGGCGGCGGCGAAGGGGAAGCACAGCCAGCCGCCCTCGGGGATCTTGTTCGCGGTCTTGTTAGCAACCGACCACTCGACATCGACCAGCGGTTCATGGCGGGGAAAGGTGAAGGTCAGCGTGTAGCCGGCGGCGAGGCCGAGGGGGTCGGTGCTGGTGAGCACGACGGAATCGGCGAGCGGGCTGGACCGGGCGGCAATGCTCCAGCCCGGCGGGGTGGCGGACCAATAGGGCGAGGCGGTGGCGTCGGGCATGCCTGGCTTGGCGATGTCGTTTTCCGCCCAGGTGCCGAGGCCGAGGCGCGAATAGTTGTTGAAGAAGCGGGTATAGACCTCGTTGCGGCTGAATCGCTCGTGGTGGAACTGGCCGAGGCAATAGCTGCTGGTGGCATCGACGAGCTGGCGGCCGCTGGTTTTGTCGATCAGCGAGGAAATGCCACCGCGGGCGAGGTCGAAGGTTGCGGTGAAGAATGGCGTGTCGAGCGTGTTGTCAGGTGGTGCGGACGCGGTGGTTTCGGTGACCGCCTCGGCGGGATCGAAGGTCTGATAGCCCTGGCCGGGGATGTTCCGGGCGAGGATGAATTTGCCGGAGTCGCCGGGGACCGGGACGATGCCGGAGCGCGTCCACGGCAGCGGGTTCCAGACGACGACGCGCGGGCCGGGCCTGGCGACGGCGGAGGCGAGTTGGCCGAGGCGCGTGTCGAGCCCGCCGCGGATGATGGCGGTGGTGTTGCGGATGTAATCCTTGTGATCCTCGTAGGAGCGCAGCCACTTCTTTTTGCTGCCGTTGGCCAAGGTGGTGTAGTCGCCATTGGCGGGCTCGGGTTCGGCGGCGGCCTGGGTGAGCCAGTCGGTCCATGCGCTGCCGTAAAGCTTGCGCGGGCCGTATTCGGCATTCATGCCCCACGTGTGTTCGCCGAAGAGGAAACTGTGTTCGTAGGCTTCGGCAAGCGGGCCTGCGAGCGGTGGCGGATTGAGTCCTAGCAGTCGCATGCGCGTGTCGAGCGCGTCGAGCGCCGGGGCGAGCGGGCGGTTGTTGCGGGCGGCCTTGGTTTCCACCGGCATGCTCATGGTGCCGTGGATCCAGGTGTCGGGCGTGTCGGCGCGGACGACATCAAGGATCGGATTCTCGGCGGTCACGGCATTGGCGAAGTCGTCGAGCGTGCCCAGGTGGATGGTGGCGCCGGGATTGGCGGTGGCGGCCTGTTGTTTGTAGCTGGCGACTTCCGCCGCGGTCGGCGGGCCGTGGTTGTCTCCGGTCATGATCATGGCTAACAGATGGCGGCTCGGCCAGCCGGCGGGTTTGGTCACGCCATTGCCATAGTCGGTGGTGTATTGGCAGAGCACGCGCGAGCCGTCCGGTCCTTCCCACCAGAACAACTGCGGGAAACGCGGGTATTGGCAGGCCGGGTTGCAGCCGAGCTGGAGGAACTTCACTCCCGCATGTTTCAGGAGCGTGGGCAGCACCCACGAATGCTCCGGGACGTCGGTCATCTTGGCGGCAATGGGCAGCGGCCGGCCGTAGCTGCGGGCGATGTTGGAGGCGAAGCGGAAGCCTCGTGCCAGGTCTTCGAGTTCCAACGACTCCGTGTGCATGGTGCCAGGCAGGGCGTGCACCGTCATCGAACCTTCGCTGAACGCTTGATCAATCCGCGACCGTCGATCAGCTGTTTGCAGCGGGCCGAGGATCTGCCGGTCCGATGGCCAACCTGGCAGTGTCCACACGAAGCGCGAGCCTTCAGGTTGGGTGCGGTTGTCGTCGATCACGCTCAGAGCCCCATCCATCATGGTCGTGCGGTATTTGGTGAAGACGCTGGCGGCGAGATCGGTGAAGCCGAGATCGAAGTGGGTTTTGAAGACGATCCAGACATCGGTGACAGCGACCGGGGCGGGGATGATCGCGTCGCCGGCGAAGGGCTGGGTGGCGGCGGTGTGAACGTCGATCTCCGCGAACATGGTATTGGTGTAGACGCTGTTGGACTGCAGCGGGGAAAGCGTGGGCTGCACCTTCATCATCAGGTGGCGGAAATCGCCGAGCGTGCCACCGGCCGTGGCGGTGACCGAGGCGGCGTGCTGGCCGTTCCAGTTGGCGCCGGACATGTTAGGCCGGGTGTCCACCTCGGCGAGTTTGGTCCATGCGGTGGCGTCGGCGGGGTCGGGATTGGAGGTGGCGCTGCCGTAGAGCGCGTACATTTGTGGTGCCCGAGATCCCTGGTCGTTGGCGAACTCGTGCCACGAGTAGCTGTTGAATGCCGTCACCGGCTGGACGCTGCCGAGATCGAGCATGACGTTGCCGCCGCTGGCGTTCGCGTTGGTGAGAAACGACAGTTGGGTGAGATCGTTGGATGCCGCGGGAAGGCGGCCGTTGAGCAGCGTGGCGGCGGTGCCGCCCGCGTTGTCCAAGGTGTTGCCGACCACCCGCAGGGAAGCGGTGGTGGCCACGTCGGATTTCGACGGCCGCGGCACGCTGGTGAACGCCCAAGTGGCATCCGCGGGGCGGCGTTGTTCGACCGCCACCCGCACGTTGGGGTTCCGCTGCGTGGCGGGGCCATGCACGTCGATCTCGGTGAAAAATGTCTCCGTCCATTCGGGGTGGCCGGGTTCCAATGGCGAACGGGTGGGGCTCACGACCAGCAGCAGATGGCGGAAGGTTCCGAGCGTGCCGGAGAGGTCGCTCACGCAGGCTCCGTGCTGGCCGTTCCAAGCCGCGCCTGTGTTGTTAGGGCGGGTGTCCACGTCGGCGATCTTCGTCCAGGCGCCCAGGTTGGCGGGATCCGGCGTGGTGGCGGCGCTGCCATAAAGCGAGTAAACCTGTGGTGCCCGCGCGCCTTGGTCCGTCGCATACTCATGCCACGAGTAAGTGGCCACCGCGGAAACGGGTTGCGCCGTGCCGAGATCGATCTGGATTTTTCCCCCGGCCCCGTTGGAAAAGAACAGCGTCTGGGGGGAGGTGACGTTGCCTGCGGATGAAACCCGGCCGTTGAGCAGTGCCTGCACGGTACCGCTGGATCCGTGCAGCGTGCCGCCGGCAAGACTGATAGACACCCTGTTGCCAAGATCGTCGAACGAGGGTTTGGGAATGGTTTGGAAGCCCCAATCCGCCCGCGCGGGGTTGAGTTGTTCGGTTGTCACTGATGCCGCGGAAGAGACCGGGGCGAGGATCAGTGATGCGAAGGAAACGGAGAGAAAGGTCTTGCCGGGCGACATTGGGAAAACGGATGGTCGTGATGCGTTGGATGGCTCATCCATGGCGGCGCCGGCGCAGCAGGAAGAGAGAGCCAAGGCCGCCGAGCAGGGCGGCGCCGGGTTCGGGCACTGCCGTCCAACTGGCTTGGTAATCGTTGCCGGCCCAACCATAGGTCCAGGAGCCTTCTGCCGGTGCGTCGCCCAGCAGGTTGTTCACGCCGGTGAAGTCACCGGTGAGGGCGTTGCTGCTGACCAGCGTGAAGGTGTGGTCGAGGTCCCAGAAGCTCGTGGAGTAATCCGCCGTGCCAAACAGCCCCAAGGTCAGGCTGACGTTGTTGCCGAAGGTCAGGCTGCCGCCGGTGATATTGAGGAAATCCCAGGCGGAGCCGTCCGCGGCGATCTCCAGCGTGAGCGAGGAGTTGTCGGCATAGGACAGGCCGTCGTTGAATGTCTGGGTGCCCGGGGAATTGCCGGGCGTGTGTGAGCCGGTGAGGGTGACCAGTCCGCCGGAGAAGGTGGCCTGGCCGGTTAGATTCTGGAAGGTCGCTCCGCCGGTGGTGTTGATGGCGCGGGCCGGGTTGGTGCCGGTGTTGAGGGTTCCGGTGAAGGATCCGGTGATGAAAGAATCGCTGCCGACGGTGACGTTGCTGAGCGAAACCCCGCTGCCGGTGAGCTTGCCGCCGTTGAGGGTGATGGCGTTGGTGACGCTGTTGGAGCCGAGGGCGAGAGTGCCGCCGGTGACGTTGATGCTTCCCGTGCCGAAGGCGTTCGCATGGCCGGCGGTCAGGGTGCCGTTGCTGACCGTGGTGGTGCCGGAGTAACTGTTGTTACCGGAGAGGATTTGGTGGCCGCCGCCGATCTTCGAGAGTGACAGCACCGTCGGTCCGCTGGATCCGCCGGAGTTCTTAATCACGCCACTGAAGTTTCCGTTCTTGTCGCCGCCGCCGACTTCCAGAGTGAGCGCCTTGCCGGCTCCGCCGTCGGAGAAGTCCACCGTGCCGCTGCCTTGCAGTCCGCCGATGGTTTCCTTCCTCCCGGCCGGGCCATACAAGTTGAAGACCGCGCTGGTGGCGATGCTCACGTCCGCAGTGTCGCCGATCGGGTTGTTGGTGGCGGTGAGCTGGGACCACAGTTTGCCGGAGTTGATCACGCTGAGGGTGCCGGTGTTGTCACTGCCGGTGCCACGCAGGATGACGCGATTGGACCATTGATCGCCGCCGCCGGGGCCATCGACCGTCCATGTTCCGGTGCCGGAGAGCTTGCTGTAAATGTTGGCGCTGCCGTTGCCGCCGCGATAGAAAGTGACGCTGGCGTTGTTGTTGACGGTCGCGCTATTGAGGTCACTGGCGAAGTTGAAATACAACTGGCCGTTCTCGACCGTGGTGTTGCCGGTGTAGCTGGCGACGCTTCCCGAGAGGGTGAGTTTGCCGCTTCCCACCTTTTGGATGCCGACGGTGCCGCCGCCGCCGTTTTGCACGGTTCCGGCGAAGGTGGTGTCGGTATTGAGCGCGCCGATTTCGAAGATCGAGTTGCCGGAGGAGGCGTTGAGGTTTTCGATGCGACCGGTGGTTCCGGACAGGGCGCCAAGCTTGTAGGTGCCGTTGGCGGCTGCGGCCATGAAGCGGGCGGCACCGTTGCTGCCGGACGGAATGTTCCAGGATGCGGCGGCACTGGCCGAATTGGCGGTGTAGAAGATGGTGGCTCCATCGGCGGTGTGGCTGTAGGTGCCGTTGAAACCGCTGTTGTCGCCGCGCAGTTCGACCGACCAGGAGCCGCCGCTTTTTTGCAGCGCACCGTTGCCCAGCAGCGTGCCGCTGAGCACGATGTTGGAAGTGCCGGTGCTGAATGACGAGATGGTGCCGGTGTTCGCGGTGACCGAGCCGGTGTAGTTGGTGCCGACGCTTTGCGAGGCCAGGGTGCCGCCACTGAGAACGATGTTGTTTGCGAGTGAGGCAGGATTGCCCGAGCCGCTATCCGATGAGAGAACGCCGCCGGTCATGATGGTGACGGTGCCCGAGCCGAAGGGGGATGCGGCTGCGGACCGGTATTGCACCCAGCCGCTGTTGGCGCTGCCGTTGCCGATCTCAATGTTGCCGCTGAACAAGGGGCTGTTGCCGGTGACGAGAAGCTGCCGGTTGTTGGCGTCGCCGCTGCCGTCGATGATTTTCAGGGTTCCGGAGCCGGTGAGCGTCCCCGCATAAAACAGGAAGCCGGTGCCTCCGACATCGATGGTGCCGCCGCCGGCTCCCACGCTGATGTTGCGGTTGAATTTCGCGCCGGCGTCGCTGCCGTTGTTTCCCCCGGTGTAGCGCAGGGTGCCACCGTTGAGGGTGACATCGGTTCCCGCGCCGATGCCGGAGTTGGTTCCGTTAGCCGCCAGCGATGCGACGCTGATGACGCCGGAGTTGATGGTGGTGGTGCCGGTGTAGGTGTTGCTGCCGCCGAGGGCGAGCGTGCCGACGCCGGATTTGGTGAGGCTGCCACCCGTGACAACCGAACCGATGGAGGCATTGGCGTTGGTCGTGATGGTGGGCGAGGTGCCGCCGAGGGAAATGGTGCCCCCGGAGAGCGAGCCGGCGGCATCGAACTTGATGCCGTTGGCATAGACCGTGCCGTTGACGGTGGCGGCGAGACTGGCGGTGTTGAAGGTGGCGAGGTTGAGAATGCCGTTGGTGGCGTTCCAAGGATCGGTGTCACCGGTTGCCCAGTTGGTGTTGGTGAGGTTCCAGGTGCCGTTGGCGGCACCGTTCCATGAGTAGTCAACGGCTTTGGCCAGAGGGGAGAGGAGAGAGGAAACAGCGAGGAACAGGGACGCGGAATTGTATTTCATGGGCGGAAGTTTTTGGGAAACGATGTGGACGCGGGGTTTCAGGGCAGGATGTTACCGGACGGTGCGGATATGCAATCTGAAAACTGTGGTAGAGATGTGGTAGGCTGCGGCTTTGAAATGGTTTCGGAGGTGATTGGGCGAAGGGTGCGTATCCGGCACCCTCCGCCATGGATGGGCCGCCCTCCAATGCGGTCGCATCACGAAATCCCGGCGAATGAATCAGGGAGTCATCACGTTCAGGCGTGCGAACAGGCGGGAGTTGGCTCCCTTGGGAATCGTCACGGTGACGGTGTCCGGCGCGGCGCCGTTCTCCTCCACCGTGATCGTGCAGTTCGCGCCATCCACGGCGGTGGTCCAGGATCCCTGAAGATCGTTGTCGAACCCGACGGCGGGATTGAGGTATTCCGCGTCGTCGCGGCGGGTGTAGGTGAAGACCAGGTTGCCGCCGCTGGCGGTGACCGCGGGGGCGTTGGTGACGGTGCCGGAGGCCGGGTTTCCATCCAATACGAACTCGATGATGTTAGACGCGCCGTCGTTGTCCGGGTCGGCAGTCGCGCCGATGATGGCCGGGTTGGTTTCACCGGGGAACCTGGTGCCGATCCACGAATCGTAGCCCGCTGCGGCGGGGAGACTGAGAGTGCCGGTGGATTCCTTGAAAGTCCACTCCCGGAGGCCGTCGGACTTGGTCCAGACGCCCGGAGTGACTTCGGTGAAACCAACGACCGCGAAGTTGTCGCCGTAGCTTTCCGTCAGGTTGGTGACGTCGACAATGGGCCAGGAGTTTCCATCGGTGGTGTCGGCTCCGGTCAGGGTGAGGTTGATCGTTCCGTCGAGGGTGAGCGTGCCGCTGCCGGAGATGCCGTTGACGATTCCGTTGGCACCGGGGGCGAAGGACAGGCTGCCCGGCGCGGCGAGTTCCAGTGTGCCGCCGTTCACCACCGTGCCGCCGGTGTAGGTGTTGGTTCCGGTGAGGGTGAGTTTGCCGCCTCCGATCTTTTTGATGCCGACGGTGCCGCCACCGCCATTGCGTATGATGCCGCCGAATGTGGTGTCCGTGCCGAGCGCGCCGATTTCGAAGACCGAGTTGCCGGAGGCGGCGTTGAGGTTTTCGATGCGGCCGGTGGTTCCCGCGAGAGCGCCGAGTTTGTAGGTGCCGTTAGAGGCGGCGGCCATGAAACGGGCCGCCGTGTTGCTGCCGCTCGGGATGTTCCAGGAAGCGGCGGCGCTGGCGGAATCGGCGGTGTAGAAGATCGTCGCTCCATCGGCGGTGTGGTCGTAGGTGCCGCTGAAGCCGCTGTTGTCGCCGCGCAGTTCGACCGACCAGGTGCCGCCGTTTTTCTGGATGGTCCCGTTGCCCAGCAAGATCCCGCCGAGCACGAGGTTGGCGCCGGCGATGTTCTGGAACGACGAGGTGGTGCCGGTGGTGGCGGTGACGCTGCCGGTGAGGTTGGTTGGATACTGGGCTCCCAAGGTGCCGCCGGCGAGGATGATGTTGTTGGATAGTGCGGCCGGGGTGCCCGAACCGGTGTCCGAGGACAGAATGCCGCCGGTGAGGAGGGTGATGGTGCCCGTGCCGAAGGGATGGGCGGCGGCGGAACGGTATTGGACCCAGCCGCTGTTGGCCGTACCGTTGCCGATTTCGAGGTTGCCGGAGAACGACGGGTTGTCGCTGGTGACGAGGAGTTGCCGGTTGCTGGCGTCGCCGCTGCTGTCGATGACCTTCAGCGTGCCGGAACCGTCCAGGTTTCCGCTGTAGAAAAGGAACCCTGAACCGCCTATGTCGATTGTGCCGCCGGCGATGCCGACGGTGATGCCGCGGTTGAACTTTGTGCCGGCGTCGCTGCCATTGTTGCCGCCGGTGTAGCGGAACGTGCCGCCGTTCAAGGAAAGGGCGCTGCCGCTGCCGATACCGGATGGTTCGCCATTCGCGGTGAGGCTGCCCGTGCCGAGCACGCCGCCGTCAACCGTTGTGCCACCGGAATATGTGTTGGCGCTGGTCAGTAACAGAGTCCCTGCGCCGGACTTCACCAAGCCCTGCGTTCCGGCGAGCGTTGCCGAGATGGTGCTTGTGATGTCGAGCACGGTGATGGTTGGCGTTGGCCCATCAAGGGTGAGCACCCGTCCGTCGGAAGACGCGACCGACCAAGGGAAGTTGTTCGTGTTGCCGAAGGTCAGGCTGCCAACCGTCCGGTTGCTGTCGAGGGTGACGGTGGACGGTCCGGTTTGCTGCAGGACTTCGAAATGCACCGGTGCGCCGCTCGCGTTGGGAATCACCCCATTGAGCCAGTTGGCCGGATCCGACCACAGGCCATCGGCATCCACATTCCACGTCGCGGAATCGGCGGTGGTGTAGGCAGCGGTCGTTTCCGAACTGGAAGCCTGACCGGTTTTGCTGGCATAGGCCCGGATGGTCTTGCTCGTGTTCAGCGGTATCACCACCCCGCTCAACGGACTCGGACCGCTGATGGCCGTGTTCGAAGTGAAGGGATCGCTGCCATCGGTGGTGTAATGAATGGTCGATCCGCTATCCGATGTGATCGTGACGTTTTGCGCGCCGACATAGCCTCCAGCCGGGGGATTGAAACTCGGGGTTCCGACATAGTTGACCACGGTGATCCGGCCATCGCTTCCAAGTGTCGATGTGTCCCAAGACAGGCCGTTTGGCAGGGTGGGCAGGCTGAACGTGCCGAACGCGCCGCCAAAACCCACGCCCGAGGTGAACAACTGGAAGCTGTCGTTCAAAGCCAGCGGGTCACCGGTAGCGGTCACGGTGAGATGACCACCATAGGTGATTTTGCCGCCAGCGTTCAGGACGTCGCAGGTGAGGGTGGCGCCGGATTTCTGGATCTCGAATGCCGCCGTGCCGGCGAGTTCCGCCGCGCCGGTGACATCCAGTGTGGCGAGTGTGTTAGAGTCGCCCGGAGCCAGGCTGCCGCCGGACTCCACCGTGAGCGAGCCGCCGATGGAGGTTCCCGCCTCGATCGCGCCGCCGGAATGCACCGTGAGCGAGCCACCCAGGCTGCCGTTGCCTTTCAAGTGGCCGCTGTTATTGACGGTCACCGTCCCCGAGCCGAGGCTTCCATTCACTTGCAGGACTCCGCCGTTGACGGTGGTGGAGCCGCTGTAGGTATTGGCGCCGGAAAGGATCTGCGTGCCGCTTCCGGTCTTGGAGAGCGAGAGCGTTCCGGCGGAATTCTTCACGACGCCGCTGAAATTGCCGCCTTTGTCACCGCCGCCTACCTCCAGGGTCAGCGCATTGCCACCGCCGGCATCGGAGAAATCCACCGTGCCGCTGCCATAGAGACCGCCGATGGTTTCCTTCCTCCCGGCCGGGCCATACAAGTTGAAGACCGCCGTTGTGGTGGCGAGGTTCACATCCGCGCTGTCGCCGATCGGGTTGTTACTCGCCGTGAGTTCCGACCACAGCTTGCCGGAGTTGATCACGTTGATGGTTCCGGAAGCGCTGCCGGAGTTGCCTTTGAGCCGGACGCGGCGGGTCCATTGGTCGCCGCCGCCGGTGCCGTCCACCGACAATGCGCCGGTGCCGGATATATTGCCGCCGATCAGGATGGAGCCGCCGGTGCCGTTCAGGGTGGTGGCGGCGTTGACGGTTAGATTTCCGTTAGCCGTGAGCAACGCCCATTGGCCGCCCACAAACGATTGGATGGTGCCTCCATTCGACGTGATGTTGCCGGTGTAGGTCATGGCCGCGCCTTGGGTGGCGAGAGTGCCGCCGCTGAGTTCGATGGCGTTGCTCAAGGTGGATGGGGCGGTGGAACCTCCGTCGGAAGCCAGCAGGCCGCCGGTATTGATCTTGATGCCGGCGGTGCCGAAGGGGCTGGCTGCACTGGAGCGCTGCTGGACATAGCCGCTGTTGGCGCTGCCGTTGCCAATCTCAATGTTGCCGCTGAACAAGGGGCTGTTGCCGGTGACGAGAAGCTGCCGGTTGTTGGCGTCGCCACTGCCGTCGATGATTTTCAGGGTTCCGGAGCCGGTGAGCGTCCCCGCATAAAACAGGAAGCCGGTGCCTCCGACATCGATGGTGCCGCCGCCGGCTCCCACGCTGATGTTGCGGTTGAATTTCGCGCCGCCGTCGCTGCCGTTGCTGCCGCCGGTGTAGCGCAGGGTGCCGCCATTGAGGTCGACATCGGTTCCCGCGCCGATGCCGGAGTTGCTTCCGTTAGCCGCCAGCGATGCGACGCTGGTGACGCCGGAGTTGATGGTGGTGGTGCCGGTGTAGGTGTTGCTGCCGCCGAGGGTGAGCGTGCCGTCGCCGGATTTGGCGAGGCCTTGGCTGCCAGCGAGGACCGACGAGATCGTCGCGCCGGTTGTGGTGGTGACCGTCGGCGTGGAGCCGCTGGCGAGGGTGAGAGTGTTGGTGGAAATCGTCCATGCGCTGCCAGCCGCGCCGTTGTCGGAGAAGATCAGGTTGCCGATGCTGCGGGATGAGTCCAGCGTCACGGCGGCGGTGGCGCTGATGTCGCTGGTGAATGAGGCGGTGGAACCAGAGCCGTCGGCAATCGCGTTGCCGGACCAGTTGAGTGGATCACTCCAGTTGCCGCCAGCAGTGGCAGACCAGGTGCCGTCGGCAGCCATGGCCAGTGGTGAGAGCAATGTCGAGACAGCGAGGAACAGGGACGCGGAACTGTATTTCATGGGCTTTGGTATTGGATAGCACCCGCGCAACGCGGGCACCCGCAAACACTAAAGGCCGATTGTGCGGACAAGCTACCGTGAAATTGAGGTAGAATTGAGGTAGTCCGGTCCGCGCCGCAAGTTCAGAGCCGCTGCGGCGGCTTCGTCTGCAAATACTTCGCCACCGCCTCCGCGCGGGAATGGACGTGGAGTTTCTCGTAAATATTCCGCAGGTGGACACGGACGGTTTGGTAGCTCAGACCGGTTCGTTGGGCGACGTCCTTGGCCACCAGCCCTTGGGCCAGCAGTCCCAGGATTTCCAACTCACGCGGGCTCAATCCCGAATCATCGCGCGGCGAGGCCGGGGTGCCGTGAAACGCCTCGATCACCCGGCGGGCGATGCTGCCGCTCATCGGCGCGCCTCCGGTCATCACCTCGCGGATCGATTGGGCCAACTCCTCGCGGTCGGTGCATTTCAGCAGATAGCCGCTGGCACCGGCCTTGAGTGCTTCGAATAGATGCTCGTTGTCGGTGTAAACCGTCACCATCAGGATCTGCGTCGCGGGCAGGATGGCCTTCAGCCGGGCGGTGCATTCGATGCCCGAAATGCCGGGCAGGCGGATGTCCATCAGCACCACGTCCGGTTGGGATCGGGGAAAGTCCCCAAGCGCCTCCTCGCCATTGGAAAAGCTGCCCACGCACGTGAAATCCGGTTCGGCCGCGACGAGCCTGGCCCAGCTCTCGCGCACGCCGCGATTGTCTTCCACGATGCCGACCTTGATGTTCATGCGCATGTCCATGTTTTCTAGCGTGGCGGGGCACCCCGCGCAACCACCGATTTGCGGCCCGCCTCAACCATGTCCGGCGGGCAGCGGCAGTCGGAAATCCACCACGGTTCCTGCGCCCGGCGTGCTGCGGATGTCGGCGCTGCCACCGATCGATTCCAGCCGCGTCTTCATGTTCCGCAGGCCGTCGCAGGATCCGGGCGGGATTTCCCCCGCGAAACCGCATCCATCATCTGCGATGGTGACGCGGAGGTCGGGAGCCTCGTAGCGGAAGCCCAGGTGGATCGTCGTGGCGGATGCATGGCGCACCGCGTTGTTGAGCGCCTCCTTGATCGCCAGCACCAGATTGTGACGCCGCCCTGCGGACAACGCCGCTTCCGGCAATTCGCCGGGCACTTCCAGATGAAAGTCCACCGCCGCATGCTGGGTGAAGCGCTGGGCGGAATCGCTGACAAACTCCAACAGATCCGCCAGCGAGTCGTTGCGCGGATTGATCGACCACACCGCCTCGTCCAGGCTGGCGTGAAGACGCCGCAGTCCGTCGATGATCTCCAGCAGGGAGTTTTTTCCGGTTTCCCCCTTGGCCAGTTCCCCTAACAGGACGATCTCGGTCACCTTCGCGCCGAGGTCGTCGTGGAGATCCTGGGCGATCCGCATCCGTTCCGCCGCCACCGCCTGTTCGCGCTCAACGACCGCCAACTGCCGGCGCGCCCGCCGCCGTTCCAGGCCCGCCACTGTGGCTGCCAGGATGGCTGCGGCCCCCAGCGCGAGAAGCGCCAGCAACCAGCCGTTCCGCCACCACGACACCGGCACGAAATCCTCGAATTCCGTCGCGATCGCCAGTTCGTCAAAAATCCAACCCGACCCGACCCCGGAATGCACCAGACGGATTTGGTCAAACGAGGCGTCCACCTTGAAGCGGGTCTCGATCTGGTCCGGCTGGTTTCCCTCGGTCGCTCCGGCCGAGAGTTGGGGTTCCAGCCACACGGTCACGAGGTCATCGCCGTGAGGCACATAATCCACCTTGATCAGCATTGTCCTGAGAATGCCGCGCCGTGGTGCCTGATACGGGGTTTGGGCTCCGACTTCCGTCTTGTCGGTCCGGAGGGTGAGTTCTCCCGGTCTGTTAGCGGGAAACCTGAAGACCGGGGCAAACGCGCTGTAGCCCCACGCATCGGTGGCGCTTCCCACGCCGAGGTGATCGCGATCACCCGCACGAAACACCAGCCCCGCTTGATAATTTACCCTCGCTTGAAGCTTCGACATCGTGTCCGATTGAGGATCCACCCGGAACTTGAAATAGAGCGTGCCGCTCGACGAATCGTCCCGCGGCACCACGTCGTGCGCCACTTCCACCGCGTTCGCCCGGACGTGAATCGGCTGCGGTTGCTGCCAGAGGATCTTCGCTCCGGCGGTGGGAGCGCAGAGAACGCCTGTTAGCAGCAAAGCCAGACGTATCCATGGCAGTGCGCGGACAAGCTGGCGGACCGCCGCCCTTGGTCTCCGTGACGCAGTGTTCATCATGGCGCAAGACTGGGTGGGCCACTGCCCGGGGGCAAGTCGGAATATGGTTCCGAGTTGGCGAGGCTGGCTTGGCTCAGCGGATGAACGCCTTCAAGGTTGCGCAGCGGTGGCCGACCGATTCGCCGTGCGGGCGGATCGTGTAGCGGCCGACCGATGCCGGAACGATGAAGGTTTCGGCGTAGTGGACGACGAAGGGTTCGAAGGCACCGTTAGGGCTCTCGACGACGGCTTCGCGGCCTTCAACGAGATTGAGCACGTGGGTGGCCACCGTGGATTCCGGTTGCACCGTGCCGAGATCAATCTGGATTTTTCCCCCGGCCCCGTTGGAAAAGAACAGCGTCTGGGGTGATGTAACGTGGCCTGCGGAAGATACCGGGGCGAGGATCAGTGATGCGAAGGAAACGGAGAGAAAGGTCTTGCCGGGCGACATTGGGAAAACGGATGGTCGTGATGCGTTGGATGGCTCATCCATGGCGGCGCCGGCGCAGCAGGAAGAGAGAGCCAAGGCCGCCGAGCAGGGCGGCGCCGGGTTCGGGCACTGCCGTCCAACTGGCTTGGTAATCGTTGCCGGCCCAACCATAGGTCCAGGAGCCTTCTGCCGGTGCGTCGCCCAGCAGGTTGTTCACGCCGGTGAAGTCACCGGTGAGGGCGTTGCTGCTGACCAGCGTGAAGGTGTGGTCGAGGTCCCAGAAGCTCGTGGAGTAATCCGCCGTGCCAAACAGCCCCAAGGTCAGGCTGACGTTGTTGCCGAAGGTCAGGCTGCCGCCGGTGATATTGAGGAAATCCCAGGCGGAGCCGTCCGCGGCGATCTCCAGCGTGAGCGAGGAGTTGTCGGCATAGGACAGGCCGTCGTTGAATGTCTGGGTGCCCGGGGAATTGCCGGGCGTGTGTGAGCCGGTGAGGGTGACCAGTCCGCCGGAGAAGGTGGCCTGGCCGGTTAGATTCTGGAAGGTCGCTCCGCCGGTGGTGTTGATGGCGCGGGCCGGGTTGGTGCCGGTGTTGAGGGTTCCGGTGAAGGATCCGGTGATGAAAGAATCGCTGCCGACGGTGACGTTGCTGAGCGAAACCCCGCTGCCGGTGAGCTTGCCGCCGTTGAGGGTGATGGCGTTGGTGACGCTGTTGGAGCCGAGGGCGAGAGTGCCGCCGGTGACGTTGATGGTTCCCGTGCCGAAGGCGTTCGTGTGGCCGGCGGTCAGGGTGCCGTTGCTGACCGTGGTGGTGCCACTGTACGAGCTGTTGCCGCTCATGATTACCGTGCCACTGCCGGTTTTCTCGACCGTCGCGTTTGCCGAGCCGCCGGTGATCTGCTTGCTGTAGGTCCAACTGTCACCACTGCCCGGCGCATCCAACTCGAGTGTGACCGTATTGGATGCGTGCAGCGTCACGTTGCTGTTGAAGGCGGAGGTGTTGCGCAGCGCGAGTTTGCCGCCGTTGACGGTGGTCGGTGCGACGTAGGAGATGTTGGTGCCCGAGAAGGTCTGTGTGCCGGTGCCGGCCTTCACGAGCGGCATGTTGGCATCGAGACTGGCTGCAATGGTGCCGCTGAAGCTGCCGTCGCGGTTGTCGTTGCCGATGCTCAAGGTGCCGCCGAATGCGCTGTAGGACCGCATGATGGTCCCCGTGCCGTTGATGGCTCCCGTTTTCTGGCCATCGGTGCGGAAATCGAGGGTGGCACCGCTGGCGACATTGACGATGAAATTGCCGACCGCGCTGGTGGATCCACCCTGCAGGCTGAGGATTCCCTGATTGACATTCAGGGTGCCGGTGAATCCGTCCAGCCCGCCGGTGGAGTTGATGACGATCGAGCCGTTTCCTTCCTTGTTGAGCGATCCGGCACCGCTGAATTGGGCGCCGTTGGCGAGGACCGCGGAGTTCGCGGTCGGCCCGGTATGGGTGACCCCGCTGTCGGCGATTTCGACGGTTCCGCCCGCACTGACACTCACCGGTTTGATGTTCCAGGTCGAGTAGGATCCGCCGATGTTGGAACTGTCGAAACGCAAGGTTGCGCCGTTGGCCGCAGAATAGCCGGAGGATGCCGAGGTGAGGCTTCCGCCCGATGTGGGGGCGATGACGAGGGTGCCGTTGCTGGCGGCGGTGGTGCCGGTATGGCCGGCGGAGGTCCTCAAGGTGAGGGTGCCCGCGCCGCCTTTGCTGATGCCCCCCGCGCCGGTGGTTGAGGCGAGCGAGAGCGAGTTGCCGTTGGAATGAAATTTTGTCTGTCCCTTTCTAATGAAATTTTGTCTGTCCCTTTCTCATGACGCTGGGCCGGTTCAACTACCACAAGGCGCGGCCGATGTCCTCGCCCGGAAGCGAGCAGCGGCACCCGCACTGGATGGTCCTGGTGTTTGCGCTGGCCGGCACGCAGCACTACCAGGTGGATGG